>NZ_OKRA01000001.1:1200000-2400000 GCF_900290265.1 Clostridium cagae | reverse complement strand
GGCCATATATTTTTCAGTTTTTTGGTTTCAAAACGGGAGAATATAGGGCTTTTTTTATTGTTTAGGAATTTGCATACTAAATAATCTGTGGATAACTTTTAAACTATTGTATTTAAAAAGTACGATTAGGTGTCGAAAAGAGTAAAAAATAATCATGTTTGATTGTATTATGTTTGGAAAGAGTGCAGAGTTAAAAAAATGATGATCCACAGTAACTTAGCAATTGTATTCTTATTTATGAAAGGAGATGAATAATAAATATTTACATAATTAGTTATACGTTAATGATAAAAATTTAAAGTAATTATTTTATATTACTGAAATTAGAAGGAGTTTATTATGAATTTATTAAAAAGTTCTTTATTTGTATTCTTAGGAGCTTGTTGTTATGGAGTGCTATCAACGCTAGTAAAATTAGCATATAATGATGGGTTTGTATTTAAAGATGTTGTTATGAGTCAATTTTTATTTGGATGGTTAATTATGTTAATCATAATGTTAATCTCATCTAGAAAAACTATTACGATAAAACAGTTCGTTTCACTAGCATTAATCGGAATAAGTACATGTGCAACAACTGTTTTTTATTACTTATCTCTTGAAAGTATTCCAGCATCATTTGCTGTTGTACTATTATTTCAATTTACATGGATTGGAGTATTGATTGAATCCATAGTAGATAAGAAATTTCCATCAAAAATAAAAATATTATCTATTATAATATTATTTATTGGAACTATATTAGCTAGTGGAGTAATTAATAGTAATAACTTTAAGTGGAGCTTTAGTGGAATATTATTTGGACTTATGGCAGCGCTTTCATATTCGCTATTTGTATTTTTTAGTGGAAGAGTGGAAACTCAAATACCGTCAGTTAATAGAAGCTTTTGTGTAACAACAGGAGCATTATTAGTTGCCTTTGCTATTTGTCCAAACTATTTCTCTAATGGATGCTTATCACAAGGAATATGGAAATATGGAATTATATTAGGCATATTTGGTGCTGTATTACCAGTATTATTCTTTGCTATAGGAACACCTAAATTAAGTACAGGCCTATCAACTATTCTTGGAGCAGGAGAATTACCAGTAGCTATTATAGCGTCTATTGTTATTCTAAAAGAAGAGGTTTCTATGACAAAGTGGGTAGGAGTTATAATAATTTTAATGGGGGTTGCATTACCACAGTTAATAAATCTAAAAAACAACAATTCAATAAAATTTTACAAAGAACCTGATACCAACTTATCATAAAATATAATACCAATTTAAAATTAGGCTCTGTTAAAACATAATTTTAAATTAAATAAAAATAGTAGTTTCTAATAGCTAGAAACTACTATTTTTTATAAATAAGTTAGTTAATGATTATTTATATTCAGATTTTTTATCTATTTCCCTAATACTTTTAATTAAATCATCTTCACATTTATCATTTGTTTTTTTGAAGTTTGATCTTAAGGAAAGCCATTTTATAGCTTCAAAATAATCATGACTTTCAATTAAACCTTGATTTAATAAAGTGGTTAAACTATCTCTGAAGTCTTTAGTATCTCTAGTAGAAAGTTTATCACCATGTTTTCTTATAATACCCATAATGTCTAATTTACCATTATCTTTATAATCACAGCTACTTATATTCATACTTAAAGTTTTCTCTATAGTAGATAGAGCAATTCTTGCTTCAGTAGATGTAGATACATTATCTTGAGTTTTTAATTGCTTTAATATTTTGTCTGATTTATTTAGAAAGTCAACAAAATTGGAATCTTTATGCGTATTCAATTTTGTATTAACATTTAAAGGAGTATCAATATTAGAATTGGTGGTTTTCATATTTATAAATTCCATACAAACACTTTCTTTCTATAAATAGTTTTTATATTGACTATGCCTTAGAAGACAACATAAGAGTACCTTTTTATTATATTTAAATTATCGAATTTATTTAAGAAAACTTTAGATTATATTACATAAATTACCTTAAAAATCCATAGATTTTATTAATCTATATTGTTGTTAGGTTATATGGTGTAGAATAGAAATATAGAAAAGATTTCTATGATACTATATATGAAAGAACAATGTTTATAGTTTTGACGAATTATTATACTTGTAAAAATACTTGGTTATGTTAAAATATTTTTATTATAACCAAAAAATGGGAAAAATAAATAAGTTTGAAATTAAAAGAGAGATTATAAGCATGCATTAAAAACAATTATAAGTTATTAGTAAATAAGATTTTAGAACTAGTATCTACTTTGCAAAAAGATATGAGTAAATGTTAGATGAAAGATAAATTTGCTACAAAAATAGGGGGAAGAAGAATGGAGTACATGGTTAATAAACAATTAGGATGTGTGGATGTAATTTTGAAAAACGGATTATTTAGAAAAACATCTTATGGAGATTGTATTTTCAAATCAGAAAGTGGAGAAATAGATAAATTTACAAGGACTGCTAATATGACAGATGAAAAATATAATGAAGAATTTATGAAATTTTGCAGCAAACACAATGTTAATGGTAAAAAAGTTTTGGAACTTTTAGAATAAAAATATTATAATATAATCACATAATTTTATAATTGAAAGTTAAAATACATTTAAGTAATTAAAGTCACTTAAATGTATTTTTATTTATGAAAGAAGGGTATATATGGAATTTAAAAAATCAACAGAAGAAGATATAAGTAATATAATGAGAATTATTAATGAGGCACAAACATATTTTAAAGAACAAAAAATAAATCAATGGCAAAATGATTATCCTAATATAGAGACGATAAAAGAAGACATTAAAAATGATTATTCATATGTATTTTTAATGGATAAACAAATTGTTGCAACAGTAGCACTTTCTTTCGATGGAGAAAAAACATATGATATAATTTATGATGGTAAATGGATAAGCAATAATAAATATGCAGTCATTCATAGAATGGCTGTAAATAACAGTCATAAAGGCAATGGAATAGCCTCTAAGATTTTTAAAAATACAGAAATAATTTGTTTAGAAAAAGGTGTACATAGTATAAAAATAGATACACATGTAGAAAATAAGGCTATGCAAAATTTACTTAAAAAAAATAATTTTCACTATTGCGGTACAATATATTTAGAAGATAACAGTAAAAGAATAGCTTTTGAAAAAATAATATAGAAATTTAGAAAAAGAATGATAGGCATGTAAAAATCATTCTTTTTATTTATATAAAATTACTATAATATGGGCAACTATTATAGTATTATATAAGTAAAAGTTTATACAAAATAAAATTTAGTATTGATTGGGAGCATTAAAATTATGAGAAAACTTGTATCTAAAAAAGAAAAAGTTTTAATAAAGCAATTAAAATTAATTGATAAAAAAGAAGATAAGCTATTGATAGATCGGAAAGAAAGCTTTTTGAATAAAAAAATATCACCATATAAAAATAAATTAGAAGAAAAAATACCGGATAAGCTTCAAAATACATTGCAAGCAGCATTTGAAAAAGGTTTTAATGTTGTTTTTAAAAAAGGTATTAAGATAATTGAAAAGAGTTTTGATAAAGAAAAAATAAATGAAGATTTTAATATAAATGACTATGCAGTTAATATTCAAACCAATAAGAAAAATATAAAAAATATTGATAAAAAAACAAATACCAAAGTATTATTAAATAAATCAATAAGCGTGTTGGAAGGAGGAATATTGGGAATTTTGGGGATAGGGTTACCTGATATTCCAATATTTATAGGCGTTATACTTAAAACTATTTATGAAATAAGTTTGGGATATGGCTTTTCTTACGATAATGATGATGAAAAAATATATATTTTAAATATCATTTGTAGTGCTATGACTACAGGAGAAGAAAAAAGAATTTATCTCAATGAGATTGATAAAATAGCAGAACAAATAGATAAGGGAATTAAGGTAGAACGCAATGTAGATGAATTAATTAAGGAAACATCTAACAAAATGGCAATTTCAATGTTAACAAGTAAATTTATACAGGGATTACCTATAATTGGAGTTATGGGCAGTGTTACTAATTATAAAACAATAAAAGAAATAAGTAAAATTGCTAAAGTGAAATATAAAAAGCGATATTTAATAAAACTTAAATAGTTAAAGACTATATAAAAGAACTCTATTGATTTAATAGGGTTCTTTTTATTTTGAAGAAAATATAATAGAACCTTCTATACGCAGGTAATAAAAACGCGAAAGGAGGTGTAATGATATAATGCTTAAAGAAATGAATAACAAGATTTTAAAGTTAAGACAAGCATTGCAAGAACTAATCACTAAAAAAAACAATTTACTAGATCCAAAAGTTATTGTAGCTAGTCAAGAGCTTGATGAAGCCCTAAATGAGTATAACAAATTACTCAAAGAGCTAAACAAGTAGTTAAAAAACGAGGAGGAATGTATATTCCTCCTTTAGTATAAATCAATATTTATACTAAAAAATTATATGTAAATTTAGATATATTTAATATAAAATAATATTTTAAAAATAAATTTCTAATAAATGCAACATTTTACTTAGAAGGATTGTTTTATAAGTGAAGGAGTTGATTTGAATGAAAATAACGAAAAGAGTCTTAGGAAGTGCTATAGCATTGACAGTAATTATGGGAGTGCCACAATATGTATCTGCCAATGTACTAACAACAGCAAACAATGTGGTAACAACAACAAATCAAGACGTATTTAATATGCCAAAATTCTCAACAGCATGGGGAAGCGTAAAGGAGAAAGGTGATAAGCAAATTCATATTAAAAATTCAAGTAACATAAATAATGATATGATATTAAATATATCTGATGAAACTAAGATAATAGATGCAGTTAGTGGATTACCAGTTGCCATTAATGATATAGATATAAATGATGATATTTATGCATATACTAGCCGAATAATGACAATGAGCTTACCACCAATTACAAATGCAGAACTTGTTATTGTTAACATTCCACAAGATTTTAAAGTACCTAATTATATTGAAGTTCAAAATATAGTTAAAAATGATGATGGAAGTGTAACTGTTACAAGTGATGATGGTTTATTACAAGCAACTTTAGATAAAGATACTAATATGTCACCATATTTAACAAGAAATATTGTAACTACTGATAATATAGAAGTAGGATCAAAATTAGTTTTATGGACAAAGTATGATGTAAATGGAGTACAAACTCTACAACTTCCAGAAAAGGTTAATGTAGAAAAATGCATGATAATGCCTTATGAATATAGTGGAGTAATAAAAGCTTCTGCAGATAAATTAAATATTAATGGAGAAGATATTAGTTTTAAATATAGCGAAGCTCCATTTATGGAAGGTGAAACATTAATGCTTCCGTTAAATTTAGTTTCAGAAAAACTTGGATATGAAGTTAAGCCTTTTAATAAAACAACTATGCTTAACATTACAAAAGAAGGTTCTAAAACTTATACTGTAGCTATTGATAGCGAGATGTTAAAAACAGAAGATACTGGGCATTATTTAAGAAATAAAACAATGGTAAAAAATAATACTATATTTGTAAGCTCAGAATTATTTAACTTAGCTGAAAATGCTAAGGTAGTAGTAGAATAGTTTAGTAAGGATGTGTTTTAGTATTGTGTTCATATATGCATAAGCAATTTGGACGAGTAGTTAAAACACAGGTTATATAAAAATAAGTATATAAAAAATTCAGTATATAAAAAATTTAGTATAATAAGATTACAATTTCCAAAATAAATATTAAAAAACAAAAAAATTTCTAAAATAAATAAAAAATTTCTAAAATAAATAATAAACATTAAAAACAAATAAATAATTTCTAAAATATAACATGAATTTAAGTTTACAAAAATATAACCTGTGATACAAAAACATATTTAGTATCACAGGTTATATTTTTTATTCTTTAGGAATTTGATAATACACTATTTGATGTTAGTATAAGTAGTAGACACGTTAAGTCGAACTAAATAAAATAATATTTAGTTAAGAAAGGATGAGGTTACTATGAAAATTTTAGAATTACTAAAAGATACAACAGACAAAGAGATGAGGCTTTCTGAATTAGTAAATGCATTTGAAGAAATGTGTAAAATTACAATTAATGGAGTTAATGAAGAGGATGATATGCTCTTATTTGAAGTAGGAACATTTTCAGGGCAATCAAAATCTCATTTTTCATTAGTTAGACAGTTTCCGAATGAAGAGGAAGAATATATTCAATTACATTTAGATATTCTATATAAAACCAATACACAAAATAAGTTGTTTTCAGAAACTATATGGAGTGAAGAGGTTGATGGAAACTTTTTTGAATTTATAAAAAATTCTGATGCATATTTGTTTTTGAAAGATAAACAAATTGATAAAGTAGATGTTTTTATGGACGAGACTTAAAAAGATAGAATAAGGAGGTAATTGGTAGAATGCCAAAGTTTTGGGGGATTGCAAAAAAAACAAATATTATGGTTGGGTGTACGGGGCAAACGGTATATATTTATGAAAATAACTTAGAGGTAGCGAAATTTAAAGATATTAAATATGGTTATAACCCTATGTTTTGTCCTAATAAGAATATAGTGGTTGTTAAATCAACTAGTGGTATGCTTGCAATATATTCATTAGATGAATTAAAATTACTCCGTAAATTTCGCTTTTCAAAGGTAAATAACTCACAAGATGATGGATTTTGTTTTTCGAAAGATGGTAAATTTTTTTATAATATAGAACGTCATATAGATAGTTGTAAAACACGTTTGGCAATATATGATACAAGCAATTTTGAAGTGGTTAAATATCTTTTTGAAGAAGATTACTCTATGGTATTGTCTCATCTTGAATTTGATGTTGAAAAAAACAATTTATTTATTCTTGGCTTTATGAGAGATGATAGTGGCAGCTTTAATTATGGATTTGTTTCGAGTTTTACAAATGATGAATTAATAAATATCACAAAAATTTCTAATGAACAATACGAATATATTTCTGGATTTAAATCTCTTGAAATCTCTGGGTTCACATCTAAAGCCAAGGAATGGTCCAATTTAAAATACAAAGGTTATAACTTAGATAATATAGAAGAAAATCACTTGTACATTTGTGATTATTTATAATTTTAGATTATGAATAGCTTAGGGCATGTTAAATAAAATACTAGGAGGAATATTATGAATAGATTAGATTTAAATGAAAGATATTATGATTATATATCAGACTTAGATGATAATACGCAAAAGGTATTAAAAGAAACGATATTAACTGCAAGTAAAGCTTTTTGCATTAACAACCTAAATGATGGTGAAACCATTGCAAGTGAAGTAAGGAGTTGGATAGATAGAATTTTGGAAACAGGGACTTTCCCAGAAGAATATGAAAGTCTTGATGATGTATGTATAGCATTAGGTGCTTTATATGGTCATTCACTTAATATTAGTTATGGATGGAGTTGGGAAATATTTGGGGAAACCGAGGAAGAATCTATGTGTGGAGTAGTTTCTCCAGAGAAAAATTTTTGCAATCCTTCTTTTAATTATATCTATAGTATTCTAATAGGAAGTAATTATGGATCAGATGTAAAAAAAGAAAATACAGTACTTCTTTCTTATAATATGATGTCAGATATTGATAAAAAGCCGATGCACTTGAAGTATTATCCGATTTTATAACAAATATGATAGTTCTTATTGAATGGTTTAGTGACTGTTGGGATAAAATTAAAAGTTCTGTAATATTATCTACATATATAATGCCACATGATAGTAATATTTTATTTGACTTACGAAATAAAAGGTGGGCAAAAATGGGTGAGCAATATAATTAATCTCGAAAGGTAAACTCGTAAATACCCATTAGAAGGTGAGATTATGATCATTTGACGAAAGGTTTAGCGATATGAATATATTAAAAACTATTTTAGAAAATAAAGAATTAGCAGATAAAATAAATTATAAATGTGATATTATAATTTACCCTGAAATGCGAAAGCAGGAAGATGCTGATGGACATATTACTTGGAATATTGATGGAATGGCATTTGGAGCTGATGCCTCTGGTGGGGAATTTGTTTTGTTATCAGACGGAACTATTGGATTCAACAGTTCAGAGGGCGAGACAGGTCGTATAGCAGAAAATATGACAGAGTTATTTGAGCTATTAATTAATTGTCCGTGTTTTATGGATTTTTTGGTTGATGACATTTATAAAGATGATATTTTGCTTAGAAAGTATGCTGAAGCTATTGAATCTGAATATAAAGAGGATTTTAATTCCATTGGCATATATGATTGGGATATTGTAAAAGAGGGAATTTCAAAAGAGTTAGGTCTTAGGGTTGATAATTTTATATATTATAATACACTAAAAAAGTTTTATAATACAGCAACCAGAGAACCTCAATATAAGTACATTTTTAAAGAAAATGATGGGATAAAAATAAAATCTAATTGTATTATCTCTCGCCCGATGAGAGATTGGATAAAAAAGAAAGCAGAATTATGATCAGATAACAGTATGAAAGATAGACTACTATTTTATGTAGACTAATAATGATTGCCTAGAACTGGTGAGGTTTTGGGGATGTAAATGAAATTTATATTTGAGGAGTATAACAATGTCAAAAATGAAGGAATTTCAAAAAACAGCCAGTGGAAAAATAAAGCTTGATTGGAACTCAGTTGAAGAAGAGATTGGCTTTAAATTACATGATAATCTAAAAGACTTTTATTCACGAATATTAGGTAGCAAAAATAGAATACTAGGCAGCAAAAATAAGTCAGGTATCATTTCGGGGATAATAAAATTTAATTCTATTGAATTTGTAAACCGATATATAAACAAAGACAACTGGCTTAATGATGCAAATAGCAATAACAGTTATGCCGAGTTTACGCTTTGTCTGTTAGAGCAGACAAATGACAAATATATTTCGGACTTTATTGAAGAGGCATTTTGGGGAGAATGGACAGGGGGAAATGATTTTGGGCATAGAGCATATGTGGGCGAAATTCTTATTAACATGGGACAAGTATCACTTCTTTTCAATAATGATACAGGGGAATTTGAATGGGTAGATTTTGGGTATGGGAATTTTGATACATATTCGGACAATCCATATGGTATCGTGGCTGATAATACTCAAGAATTTCTTAACAAATTCAAACTTGTAGATATATGAGATTGACTATTTGCAGTTTACACAGGAGAAGTTTATATGACAAACATTGAAATAATAGGAGATTAAATTTATGGGAGAAAATATAAAATCTAATTTGGAAGATATAGATAAAAAAGATAGTAGAGGAAGAACTCCACTTATAAATTCAATAGTTCAAAGAAAGGCAATAGATGTTATAGAGTCTATAATAATGGTTGGAGCTAATTTAGAGTTAATAGATAAATTAGGAGATACTGCATTGAAAAAAGCCATAAAATTCAAAAGAATAGATGTAGTAGAATTACTAATTAAACATGGAGTTAATATTCAAAGCGAAAATATAGAAAATTCTCCATGGTTTTTTACTAGAAAAAATAAAAAAATAGCAGATATATTATTAGATACAAAAGGAGCTATAAGATTAACATTAAGTAGGGATGAAGAAAATACATTAGAAGAACTTTTATATAATGAAGATATAGATTATATATGTTCAAAAATAGAAAATTTAGATTCGTCAGAGATATTACATGCATTTATATTAGAATTTAATTATGATGATGAGTGGCTACCTATAATAAGCGTATTAAAGAATGAAAACTGCAAAGAAATAACAGCAATAGAAATAATAGAATTATTAACAGATGGAAATATAGCAGATTTAAAACTTATTGATGAAAAAATATTTAATTTATTGAAAAGTACAAATATAATTGATTTAAAGAAGCGCTTGAGCAATTAGAAAAACAGTATAATGACATGCTTGATGAGTGTAAAGGATTTTTTACTCTCGATGAAAATGGAATATATGTATCTTTAATGACTAGAGAGGAAATAGACAAAAATCTTGATGTCTTGTTTAAGAAAGGAGTTTAATTATGGAAAAGGATAACTCTTTGTTGTATGCATGCTACATAAATGATATGGATTTTATAGATGAACTTATAAATTGCCTTAACAGTATTGACTATAGTGAATTTGATGAAGAGTACATAGATGAGTTACTTGATAGTAGAGATAGTGATCCATTTGATGCTGAATGGTGTCGAGTTAATAAAAAAATTAATTCATTGAAAAATGACAAAAACTATACCAATCTTAATAAAGAAGTGCAAGGTAAAATAAGAGAAAAAGTATTTATGATAATTAAAAAAAATACTGAGAGTGAACTTTCAGATTATGTTTCTGATGACTTTGGACTGATTTATGATAGTTTAATAGTAAATTATAAAGATGAATGGCTAAATAAATTGATTAAAGAATATAAAAATAGAAGGATTCCTGCTGGAGAACTTTAAAACAAAGGAGTGGTGTTTTGGGAAAGTTTGAGGGTTTTAAAGAAAAAGTATATTTAGAGATATTAAATTTATTAAGAAATCATTTTACTAATTATGAAAAAAGTATATATGCAATAGCATTAGAAATATTTTATGGAGAAGAATATGGCATAAAAGTCAGATATCAGACTAAAGATGATTTTAATATTCAACTTAAAAAAGAGCTGGAAGTTCACAAATATGATGTGCAAGAATTTGAATATTTAAATGAAGCTGAGAATATATTTTTTTTAACCAATAATCATACAAGAGACTTTTGGGGATCAATACTTTATTATATGTATGACGATAGCACTCCTATACCAAAGGGATATTATGAAGAATTTGGTATACCCATGCAAAATGGAATATTGGATAAAGGAGAGCTTCCTGATGATACATTTACTTTTTTGGAAGACACAGCATTTTTTTGTGCTGAAAAGCTTAAGCATACAATTGAATTTATTAGGAAAGATGATGATTTTTTAATATTTGTGTGCCATGAGAATACAATGTATTATAGATATCCTCTTTCTTTTATAAGGAGAACTGTTGATGAAGATAAACTGTATCTTTTAATGGACATTGTTTCACAAGAATGATAGTGGACAATCTTACTAAAAAGTAAGGATGAACATTTAATTTATAGAAAAAATTTAAATAGATAAAACTTAATATTCATTTTTCAAAGTAACAAAGTCACAAAAGTATATGAGTCTATATAGTAATATAAACATTGTAATTTACAAAGTAAAAATATTTAGTTTGGAGTGTGGTTTGATGAATAAGTTTTTAGTATTATGGAAAAAGTATTCATTTGTAGCATTAATGATGTTTATTTTACTAGGATTATTTGATGCAAGAATAGCATTATTAGCCATTATATGTATGGTTGCACCTATAATTGTTTCTTTATTTAAAGGGAGATTTTGGTGTGGGAATTTATGTCCAAGAGGAAGTTTTTATGATAATGTAGTATCTAAATTTAGTAATAAAAGAAAAGTACCTAAATTTTTAAAATCTTATTATTTTAGAGCTATAGTTTTTGCAGGTATGATGACTATGTTTGGTTTAGGAATAAAGCAAAACTTAGGAAATTTATATGGCATTGGCATGGTATTTTATAGAATGATTGTAGTAACTACTGTAATTGGAATAGTATTATCTTTATTTTATAATCATAGAACTTGGTGTAATTTCTGTCCAATGGGAAGTGTAGCATCAATAATATCGAAATTTAAAAAGAGTAAAAAGGTACTACAAGTATCATCTTCATGTGTATCATGTAAAATGTGTGAAAAAAAATGTCCTTTAGGAATAGTTCCTTATGAATATAAGGGGGATATCTTAAGTCATCCTGATTGTATACAATGTGGACAATGTGTATCAGTATGTCCTAAAAATGCAGTTGGATATGATAAAATCACATTAAAATAGAAAAATATAATTAAAATAAAAGGTTAAAATAAACTATACGTAAGTTAAGTTTATTTTAACCTTATTTTTGAGTGTTTAATAAAAAATATTATTATTTTATTTTTGTCAGATTTTAGTTTGTTTTAAAATGGGAGTTGATATATACAATCATTGAGAATATTTTGTTTATATATATATCACCAATTTTAAAATTTAAATTTCTGGTTCAACAGATTTTTTAGGATACAATGTTGTACCCCATATTGAAAATGTTCTCTCTTTTACTAGTGGTATATTCTGAGCATCTATAACCTGTCTCCACCATTCCCATGCAAGGCCTGTACATTCCCATGCCTTAACACATATATTTCTAGTATTTCCTTTTAGATATATTTCTGTGTTAAAATGAGCAGTTTTATCTCGATCATTTCCAGACCAAGCTTTATGTTCTATTATTTCATTACCGTCTTTATCATAACTAACTTCATCCCAAGTCACTTCAAATTGAGCAACATAAGCACCACTATGATCAAGTACTATTTTACCATTTGTATATTCTGTTGCAGTTGTTTCTATATAGTCTGTTTTATTATTTACAGTGGCAATTCTATTATCTTTTAAAAATGTACTTGTATATGAAATAGGATACCCAGGATTTTTAGGGCTATATACTGAGTTATTTTGTATAATATTTCTTATTTCATTAAAATCCTTAGTAATTACTTTGTTATGCTCCTCAGCACCACCACCAAGAACTGTAGCTGTAAATGAACTTTGATCTAGAATATCTTCATATTCTGTATTACCACTAATATCTTGGTTAGATATTAAGGCTTTAAATGCTGCTTTAACATTTGCACTCTTAGAAGTTGTTTCAAGTTTTACATAAATTGTTCTACCATATGCAACGTTTGAAACATAAGCAGGTGGGTTTTCATTATTTACACCTTTTAAAGCTAATTCCTCAAAGCTTACATTATCACCAAATACATCTGAAGGTTTTTCAGGTGCATCTACACTTACTGTATAGAAGATTTGTTTATATGCAACAACCATAGTTTGTTTTTCGCCTTTAAATATAGAATTAAAATCTATATTCAATGCTTTATCTAAAATTTTTAAATTGCAACCAAACATTGTAGAAAGTTGAGATTTACTATAGACCATAGCATCAGTGTAACTCATTCTTGTAGGAATAGTATATTTAGATGAATATTTAGTATTCCACGTATCTAGTAAGGAATTTATTGAAGCGTTAATAGTAGAATATGTTGGTGAATTAACAACTTTACTGCCATCATCACTCATACCAGGTAAATCAACACTTATAGTAATTGGTTTTCTTTTACAAGAAATTATATCAGGTTTATTTTCAACAAGATTTCTATTTGCAAGTTGAATAGCACCAGGGTAAGTTCTATCATTTATTGAATCTATTATTGAAATATCTGCAGTAGAGTCAGATATACTTTTCTTTTCTCTTTTTACTACAATATATTTATTTGGAGCATCAAAACCTTCAGCAGGTACAAAGCTATCAATGCTTTCACCTTTTGAAGATAGTATCTTATCAGGGTTATATGATAAGCCATAGATATTTTTATCAATATCATTAATCTCATTTTTTAAAGTATCTCTTATAAGAGGTATATCTTCTATAATTGGTTCTTCAATAGATTTGATAGGATCAACTATAGGGTTAATAGTAATGGGATTAATAGTTTGTACAGAATCTGTATTTAATAAGTCATCATCTGTTTGTGTTTCCTCATCTAATACATTTTTTTCAGATAAAATATTATCTGTTTTATTATCTGATGCAACATTTTTTGTTTCATCACTAATATTTTCAGCAACTATATTTTTATCCATAATTTCTTTTTCGGAATTATTTTCTGTTATGTTTGATAGAAAAACATTATTATTAGTTTTAAAATCACTAATATATGAAAATCCATTGATAAGCATAACCGCTAATAATCCTTGAGCAAATGATTTGAGAAGTTTTTTAGTAGTTTTCATTTAATTTTCCCCCTTTTTTATATAGCTATAATATTTGGTATTGGTTATTTATACGAACAAAAATCAAGAAACTTTAGAAAAAAGAGGAAAATACCGATTAATATGTTGTATAGGCTTTATATGACGATATATTTTTAAATATTACTATTAAGTATTAAAAAAATAATAAATATAGTGTTTTATAGTAATTTAATGTGATTAAGTCACTTAAATATTACATGAATACAGGTATAATAAAATTAACAAATACAATTATAATATGTTTTAAATATGATAGGAGGCTTTATTATGGCTAAAATTATAAATAGTAGAGAGTTTATGGAAAAGGTAGAAAATACTAAAGGTGTAGTTATGGTTGATTTTTTTGCAGATTGGTGTGGTCCATGTAAGATGTTAGCTCCAATATTTGAAGACCTTAGTAATGAATTTAATGATAAAGCTAAATTATTTAAATTAAATGTAGATCAAAGTGGAGAAATAGCACAAAAATATGGTGTATTTTCTATTCCTACAATGATAATATTCAAAGATGGAAAAGCAGTAGAAAATTTAACTGGATTTATGCCAAAAGAAAATATAACAAATAAATTAAAGGCTCATTTATAAAGTGTTTGAAGGAATAACCTCTGTAAGTAATGTAAGTTATTTATTAGTATTTTTTGAGGGGATAGTTTCATTTCTATCCCCTTGTGTATTACCTTTAATACCACTTTACATTGGATATTTAGCGGGAAATGCTAAAAAACAAAATAATGATGGTACATATACTTATGAAAGAAAAAAAGTATTATTTCACACTATATTTTTTGTACTAGGAATTTCAACAGCTTTTTTCATACTAGGAATTTCATTTACCACAATAGGAACATTTCTTAATAATAATAAAACGATTTTCACTAAAATTAGTGGAATTATTATAATTATTTTAGGTTTATTCCAAATGGGAATTTTTGAATTTAAATTTTTGCAAAGAGAACGTAAACTAAAAATAAACTTAAATGGAAAAAAGGTAAATCCTTTAATAGCTTATATAATGGGATTTACATTTAGCTTTGCATGGACACCTTGTGTTGGTCCAGCATTATCATCAGTTTTAATTCTTGCATCAAGTGCTAAAGATGCAGCTATTGGAAATTTATTGGTTTTAATATATTGCTTAGGCTTTGTAATACCATTTTTAATATTAGGTCTTTTTACAACTCAAGCTTTAAATTTTATAAAAAATAATAAAAATGTTATGAAGTATACAATAAAAATAGGTGGAGTCCTAATGATAATTATGGGAGTAATGACTTTTACAGGATGGTTAAATAATGTTACAGGTTATTTAAATCAAGTAGGAAGTAATGAAAATACTAAATTAACCTCAGAAGAAAAAGAGGAAATTAAAAGAGAAGAACAATATATTAAAGAGTCAGAAGAAAGAAATAATTCTAATAGTACAAATTCAAGTAATGAAAATATAGAAAAGGAACCTTTGCAACCATCATTTGATTTTACGTTAAAGGATCAGTATGGAAATGTTCATAAATTATCTGATTATAAAGGTAAAACTGTATTTTTAAATTTCTGGGCGACATGGTGTCCACCATGTCGTATGGAGATGCCTCATATAGAAGAGTTATATAAAGAATTTAATTATAATAAAGATGATATTATAATTTTAGGAGTAGCACAACCTGGTGGAGAAGAAAAAGATAAAGATGGAATAAAACAGTTTTTAAATAATCAAGGATTTACATTCCCAGTAGTTTTTGATGAGCGCGGCGAGGTATTTAATAATTACAGAATAATGTCTATGCCAACTACATTTATGATAGATAAAGATGGAAATATTTATGGATATGTAAGTGGTGCTTTAAGCAAGGATCAAATGAAAAGTATAATAAATGAAACTAAAGAAAAATAGAAAATAAAAATTAAAAAAAATCACTTGAGATTGATATGCTCCCTTTATAGTAGACAGTTAAAATAATAAAACTGTAACTATAGAGGGAGCATTTTTAATTGAGTTTATAAAAATATTATTTGAAAAATTTTCTTAAAATTTGTTATTGGCATTTGACAATAATAAGGATAAAGGGTAATACAATAATTAGCTAGTTTTTGGTTACCCTACATCAGTAGCTACAAGTAGTATGACAACTGAATTAGCAAAGAAAAAGACTTTAGAAGAAGCATTAAAGATTACTGAAATTGATATAATAGATGCTTTAGGCGGATTACCAGAAAATAAAAGGCATTGTTCTAATCTTGGAGTCGCAGCATTAAAAAATGCTATTAATAATTATTGTGTAAATATTGAAAAGTAAATTGTAAATAATTAAAATCATCTTATAAAAAAGTTTTGGTGAAAGAATTTCACCAAAACTTTTTTATATTATATTTAATTTTTTTTACAAAAAATATTAAATATGTATATTAATTTAATTAAATACTTTACGAAAAAAGAAGTATCGCTTAAAATAGTGAAATAAATTACACAAGATTATTATGATATGTGCTTTATATTAAATTTATAAAGTTGATTTTAAGGGGAGAGCAATGAGCAAAAAAAATACAGAGCCTATTTCAAATTTTATAGGTAGTTATAAACAGCAAATAGGATATCTAGACAAGATGCCAGTAGCAGTTGCTATTATAAAAGTAGAAGTAAATGAAATTGGTGAACCCAGTGACTTTATATTTGTTTATGTAAATGAGGAATTAACAAAAATTGAAAATCTTTCAAAAGAAAAGTTGCTAGGTTCTTCTTTTTATGAAGTTTTTAAAAATGGTGAGAAAAAGTGGTTGTATGAATATTGGGAAACAGCACATAATGGAACAAACAAAGAAATATATGAGTATAGCAAGGAGCTTAATAAGTTCTTATCTATTTCCTGTTATCAACCAAGTTATGGCTATTGTGGATGTGTATTAAAGGATATGTCCGATAAAATGATATTAGAGGCAGAGAACACTAAAAAACAAAAAAGAATTGATATAATTTTAAAGAATTCTATTGATGCTATATTTGATTTAGATTTAAAAACAAATACTATTTTGAATGAATCAGTGGGCATAAGTAAATACAATGCTTTACCAGAGGTAACTAACATACCCAAAGGAATGGTAGATACGGGCTTATTAGAAAGTGAAAGTGCTAAAATAGTAGAAGAAATGATTAATGAAATAAAGAATGAGGAGAAAACAGTATCATTTGAGATTAAAGCACGACTTAAAAAAGAAGAAGAATTTAAATGGTTTAGAATGACGTTATCTTCTTATTATGAGGCATATACACGTGAATTATGTGCTGTTGGTTTTATTAAAAATGTCAATGATGAAATATTATATAGGAATGAATTAAAATTTAAGGCAGATATGGATAGATTAACTGAAATATACAATGCAATAGCTGGTAGACAACTTATAGAAGTATATCTGAGGAAATTTAATGATTCATCAGTTAAAAATGCTATGTTTATTTTTGATATTGATAATTTTAAGGCAATAAATGATGAAAAGGGGCATTATACTGGGGATTTGGTTTTAAAGGAATTTGCTAAGGTTTTAAAAAATACTTTTCATGATGATGATATTGTTTTAAGGCTTGGTGGGGATGAATTTGTAGTTTTTATGAAAAAATTTATAAATGAATTTGAAATGGAAAATGCCTGCAATAAGATATTTGAATTGCTAGAGGAAAATAAAAAATTTGACTTTGATATATCTGTAAGCGTTGGCATTGCTATAAGTAATAGAACTGATGCTAGATGTGTAAATTATTATAAGGTAGCTGATGATGCTTTATATAAGGTTAAAAAATGTGGAAAAAATTCATATTATTTTGAACATTTTTAAATATATGTTAATTATAGTATTAAGTTTAACTATTACAGCCTGTTATTCTAAAAAATATCCTAGCAATTATCCTCCCTTGATCATTGAATGTAATGGGGTGAATTTAAAGACAGAAGTGAATGAAGTAACATGGACTCAAAATGGAGGGAATAGTCTTATAAGTGTCCCAGAATTTGATATAACAAATCATATGGAACCAACTATTGTGAATCCAAATGATAAATTAGCTTTAAAAATAGAATATGATAGTGATATTTCAAAAATAAAAGTAATTAGGGTAGAGATGATAGAAGGACATAGAAAGGAAATACCAATAGAGTGTGTAGATAATTTTGTACACGCTCCAGAAGAAAAGGGTGAATACATTTATTCAATAAAGGTGACTTGGGATTCAACATCAGATTCAATTCATTTTGTCAGTTATGTAATTAAACTTCAAGTGATTTAAGTAAAATAATTTTTAATTAGAGTACATGATTTATTAGTATATATCACCGGAAACATCTACACTATAAGAAAAATTATTCTAGAATAAAATGGTTAGACAATTAAAAAACATATGTATCAATATGATTAAACTTTTCATATAATGAAGTAAATACAAAATAACTTTTAGATAAAAATATAAATAGAGGTGTTTTTTATGAATTGTTATACAGATGAATCATGTAGAGGTCACAACTATTATAAAGTTAATAAGGCTAGTAATAGCAGATCAGAAAGTAATTCAAGTCAATCATACAGTAGATCAAGAAGTAATTCAAGTCAATCATATAGTAGGTCAAGAAGTAATTCAAGTCAATCATATAGCAGATAATAATATTTTATAACAATTGAGATTTAGAAAATGGATAGGTATTACAAAACAGATGAAATTGTAAATGGATATTATATAAAAGAAATAATTGGTGAAGGTAGATATGGCATTGCTTATTTTGCTATAAATAATAAAAATCAAAAATGTGTAATAAAACAATTAAAAAAAGACTCTCTTGAAGAAACTAGAGAAAAATTATTTTATGAAGAAAAGATATTAAAGTCATTAAATTATGCTAGTTTTCCTAAATTTATATCCACATTTAAAGATGAGGATAGAGAAGGGTATATACTAGAATATATTGAAGGTAAAGTTTTTGAAGATTTATTAACTAGAGATGGGTATGAGTTTAAAAAGAATGAAATTTATGAAGTTTGCACTAAATTATTAAATTTAATAGAATTATTGCAAAATAATAAAATAGTTCACAGAGATATTAGACTTCCTAATGTTATAATAAGAGAAAATAAAGAGTTGGTTTTAATAGATTTTGGATTAGCAAGGATTATTGATAATAAAAGGTATGTTGAAGCTATGGATTATTGGTTTTTAGCAGACTTTTTAATTCATTTGCATTATTCATCTTATGTAGAAAACGAATTACCAGAAAGACCTTGGTATGAAGAATTAGATTTAAATTTAGAAGAAAAAATATTTTTGAAAAAACTTATGGGACTTGATAGTGAATATAAAAATATTACAGAAATAAGAAATCAACTAAAAAAATTAAAGATACAGTTTGATTAATATAGTGACCATGCAATTTTAAAAAAATTAATATTGCATGGTTAATTTTAAATGAAAAAGAGATTAAACAAAGGAGGAGAAACATTTGATTAACTCGGATACAATATTAAATATATATCCTGAAAGTTTTAAAGCAAATATATATTCTACGTCTCCATTTAGAATGATTGGAATTATAGATACAAGCATAAAATTTAATTACGGAATTGAAAGAGTTTCTTTAGGATTTTTTAGATCATCAGGTACAAATAGTGGCAAAATTAAAGGGCTATGGTATCCTGTTGTTGGAATAAAAACCCATACTGGCAAATTTACTGAATTTACTGAGTATTTAAATTTTGTTTTAGAAAATTCAACTAAGAATGGAAGAGCTAGAGAGGGATGGCTTGCTAAATCTTTATTTTTTTATCATTTATATAATGAGGAATATACAATAAAAGGATTTTCTAATGGAATATATCATGGGAGTCTTTTAAAAATTGGAAAAACATTAAGAGATTTATATGAAAAAGATAAATTTAAATTAGTAGGGTCATTAGATTCTAAAAAATTTAATAGTTTATTAACTTCAAAAGAAATTTATAAAGGAAATACGCATAGTCAAAAAGAAAATTTTGAAAAATTTATAAAATATATATTTGATTTAAATAATCTTGATATTTCAAATAATAAAATATATTAAATTTATTAGGAGCTGCTATATTAAATGATTTATTTTCAGCTCCTATGGAAAGATATATTTTTTTATAAAACTGATAAAGAAAAATATATGAAATTATTGACTTTATGGGTTTGCTATGTTAATATTTCATATCTTTTGCAAAAGAAACTTAATAGAAAGAAGGTAATTATCATGCCTATTGGTGTTTTTTTAGATTCTTTAGCAGTTTTAATAGGGGGACTTTGTGGGGCTAAATTTAAACATAAAATACCACAAAGCATTAACTATCCACTAACAATTATTTTTGGGATTTCGGCTATTATAATTGGAATAGTATCATGTATTAAATTAAAGTCTTTGCCAGCAGTTATATTGTCATTGATTTTGGGAACTTTAATTGGAGAATTAATGGATTTGGATACAAAAGTAAAAAATCTATTTAAGAAAGTTATTTATAAATTTAATTTTAAGATTGATGGAGATCAAGAAGCGTATATGAGCTTTTATGTGATTGTGGCTGCTACTTTTTGTTTAAGTGGAACAAATATTTTTGGTGCAATGAATGAAGCTATGACAGGAGATATTACAATATTATTATCAAAGGCTATTATGGACATTTTTGCTGGAGCTATTTTTGCATGTACACTTGGATATGCAATGAATTTAATTATTGTTCCTCAAGTTTTAATTTTAGGTACATTTTTTTATCTTGCAAAGTGTATTATGCCATTAATAAGTGCGAATATGTTAGCAGATTTTACAGCCATTGGAGGAATATTAACTTTTGTCATTGGTTTATCTATTGCAGAGATTAAAAAAATAAAAGTAGTTAATTTACTTCCAGCATTGTTAATTATATTTCCTATATCATGTTTGTTTGAATTGATGTTATAAACATGTTTTAGTGTTTTGTAGGAAATATAATAGATTAAATGTACAAGATTTGTAAGAAAATACTTAATATTGCGATTATGAGTTTGAATATCTAAGAGGCTAAAACAGCACCTTAGATATTTCTTTATTTTTTAGAAAATTATTTTATAGTTTATAGATATTTCTATTATCATCTTCTGTATCATTTTCTATTTTAGATATTTATTAAAAAATAATATTCTTTTTTAATAAATTAAATAGTAAAGAGCAAGCTATATTATATAAGAAATTTATGTGATTTTGTTACTGTCAAAAGCTTAGATTTATTTTAAATTAAAAATGATCTATGTAAATAATGAGGAGCAATATAAGATTCAAAATCAGTTGACGATTTTTTTATTTTTAATTAATCATTAAATATGTAAATAATATAATTCATTTTATAGAAATGCTATAATAAAATTATAATGACTAGTTTTATTTTATAAGGAGATACAATGAAAAATATATTTTTTATAGGAGACACTCATTTTGGGGATAGCCATATTATTGATTATGAACAAAGACCATTTGAAAATGTAGAAGAAATGGATAGAGAATTAATTAATAGATGGAACTCTGTTGTAACAGCTGATGATACTGTTTTCATGATAGGTGATTTTTCTCTTTATTCTAAGGAAAAGACTAAAGAGATATGCAATAAATTAAAAGGGGAAAAAATATTAATTTCTGGAAATCACGACAGTAATTTAGAAGAATATTATTATGAGTGTGGATTTAATAATGTATATAAATATCCAATAATTTTAGATGAATTTTGGATGATTTCACATAAACCATTATATTTAAATAAAAATATGCCTTATGCTAATATTTATGGTCATGTACATGGAAATGAAATGTATGTTGATTATTCAAAACAATCATTTTGTGCATGTGTAGAACGTATAAATTATACTCCTATTTCTTGGGAACAAATAAAAGAAAAGATGAACCTTTTCTCTTAACTTAATAGTGAATATTTAAAAATTCATATACTTTTAAAAAATAAGTTCTCCAAATAAAAAAATACAAACTTAATATAGTTTTATTAAGGTTTTGGAGAATTGCAATATTTAACACATATTATTATATTTAATATAATTTACTTATACATATCAACATAATCAATGTACTTATATTTATTAAACCAATTATATGTTCTTTTTAATATTAAATATATTTTTTGTTTTTATAAATTATGTGAACAATTACAGGGAAATATAAAATTATGAATATAAAAAATTTAAAATCTGTATATAAAAAATAATTTATCAAGAATTAAATTAAAAGATTTATTACTTTTGTTTGATGTAGTACGACTTTAGCGTTGATGGGCATTTATGGTAATGTGATACAAGCAAGATTATGCTAATTTAAAATTTCATAAAGTGGAAAAAATTAAATTTACAAGGGCCTTATTTTATGAAATAATGTAATAATGAATTTTTAGTAAGCAAGAAGTGAGTGAGGTAACATAATGAAAATAGGATTTGATCATGAAAAATATTTAGAGGAACAATCAAAGTATATCTTAGAGAGAGTTGATAGCTATGATAAGCTATATTTAGAATTTGGTGGTAAACTTTTTAATGATAGACATGCAATGAGAGTTCTTCCAGGATTTGATGAAAATGCAAAGATTAAATTACTACACAAGTTAAAAGAAAAAGTTGAAGTAGTAATATGCGTTTATGCAGGCGATATAGAAAGAAATAAAATAAGAGGCGATTTTGGTATTACATATGATATGGATGTCTTAAGACTTATTGATGATTTAAGAACTTATGAATTAGAAGTTAATAGTGTAGTTATTACAAGATATAATGGTCAACCCGCGACTACAGTATTCATAAATAAACTTGAAAGAAGAGGAATCAAGGTTTATAAGCATAAATCAACAAAAGGATATCCAACAGATGTTGATACAATAGTTAGTGAAGAAGGTTACGGACAAAATCCATATATCGAAACTACAAAACCAATAGTAGTTGTAACAGCACCAGGTCCTGGTAGTGGAAAACTTGCTACTTGTCTTAGTCAATTATACCATGAATCAAAAAGAGGAAATGCAGCAGGATACTCTAAGTTTGAAACATTCCCAGTATGGAATGTTCCATTAAAACATCCATTAAATATTGCATATGAAGCAGCAACAGTTGATTTAAAGGATGTTAATATGCTAGATTCATTCCATATGGATGCATATAATAAGGTTACTGTAAATTACAACAGAGATATTGAAAGTTTTCCAGTATTAAAGAGAATAATAGAAAAGATTACATGTAAAGAATCTATTTATAAATCACCAACTGATATGGGAGTTAACAGAGTTGGGTTTGGAATAGTTGATGATGATGCAGTTAAAGAAGCATCAAAGCAAGAAATAATAAGAAGATACTTTAAAACTGGTTGCGATTATAAAAAAGGATATGCAGATAAAGAAACTTTTGACAGATCTAAATTAATAATGGAAGAAGTAGACTTAAAGGAAACTGATAGAAAAGTTGTTCTTCCAGCTAGAGAAAAATCTGCAAAGTTAAAAATGGCTACAGATGAAAATGAAATTTGTCCAGTAGTAGCATTAGAATTAAGTGACGGAAAAATTTTAACAGGAAAGAGTTCAGATTTAATGGATGGGGCTGCAGCTGTAATAATAAATGCTATAAAATATTTAGCTAATATTTCAGATGATATATATTTAATTTCACCTGTTATATTAGAGCCAATAATGAATTTGAAATCTAAAACTTTTAATGAAAAGAATATATCATTAAATTGCGAAGAGGTTCTTACAGCATTAAGTATTTCAGCAGCAACAAATCCAACAGCACAAGTTGCTATGGAAAAATTACCTTTATTAAGAGGTTGTCAAGCTCACGCTACAACTATATTATCAAGAGCAGATGATACAACTTTAGGAAAATTAGGAATAGATGTAACATGTGATCCTAATTATCCTTCAGAAAGTCTTTATTATAATAACTAAATTATTTATTTAAAGTAATTTTAGTTAAAATTAAAATACCAAAAGACTGTAATGAGATTTGTATAAAAATAAATCTTATTACAGTCTTTTATTTTTATTAGATACTTCATTTTAATTTATTAAATTTTGAAATATGTGTAATTTGAATTCTAAAAATCTAAAATTATTAAGAAGAAAAGAAGTTTAGATTTTTAGAATAAATAAACTTAAGAATTTAAGAATTTAAGAATTTGCTTGTGAAATGCGCATTTAATTATCATAATCTTCTTTATATAGATTTTCTAAATAGTAATGATCTGTTAGCTTTCTTGTTAAGTTATCCCATGAATACACTCTTCTTTGAAGTTCTATTCCAAACTCACTTTTCATTTTAATTTTTATATTATCTAAACTATGCTCATCACTATGCTCTTTTTTTAATTCTTTAAGGCTTTTTAATTCTTTTGTTTCATAATCTGTAAGTATGGAAATAACATATCGTCCATGTTCTTGTACTTGTTCTTCTAATTCAAATTTTATAGTATTAATAAGCCCACATATTACGAATTGTTCTTCATAAATTCCTTTAGTGCGATAGCATCTTAACTGTTTATAAAATTCATCTTTTAACTCTATTAAATACTGAACATTATTAATAACGCCTTCCTTAGGAGCATATTTTTTCACCAACCTAAATCCTCTTGCAATTCCTCCAATGCTTCTTATAGCAATATTGGTTAAGTCAATAGCATCTGAAATATATTCTTTAGTATTAATTTCATTTATAAACTCATCAAATGCTTTAATGAAATTCTCTATAAGTAATCCTTCAATTAATGAATTTTCTTGTCTTGCATCTTCTCTAAATGTTTCTCTCATTATAAAGAAATTACATAGATCTTCTAATTCGCAATTAGACATATTATTATCATTTATGTTTAAAATGAGTTCATTAACTTTTCTTGTCAAAGTTGGCTTTAAATCATCAATATTTTCACTGTTTAATTTATTTAATAAATCTTTTATTTCTTTGTAATACATAATATCCTCCTAAAATTTCTGCTCATAGATTTGGGGTTAGCAACGGTAGATTAGGTATTATTTATTTATTAATTTATTCATATTATATATTTATATGTAAAGGAATATTTTTATTATATAGTAATATATTACTATAATTAATTATAGCATATTTTGTAAATGTAACATTGTTCAAAATTTTTAAGGGGCAATTGAAGCTAATTATGAAAAGTTGTAAAATAGAAGTTAAGAAAAGTCCATTTTTAATTTATGATTATGGCAGAGTAAATTAAAAAATTATTACATATGTAATTTAAAAAAATCACAATAAATAAAGTTATGGAAATTCAATCAATAGAATTTAAAAGAAATTATAACTTAACAATGTGGAAATGTTAATTATGGATTATTTAGGGAATGGGAAAATGAGTAAATATGAAATGTCAACTTTTATTATGTATATATCAACAAGCTACTAAAAAATATAATAAAATAAAGTCTAGTTGTTGCAAAAGTTGTTGCAAACATACAAAAAAGGCTGTATTACAAGGTATTTAAACCAAGTAATACAGCCATTCTTATAAATAAATGGTGCCGCTAGCCGGATTCGAACCGGCACGATATCACTACCAGAGGATTTTGAGTCCACCACGTCTGCCAATTCCATCATAGCGGCATATTACCGAACAAGTGATATTTTACCATATTATAAAACATAATTCAAGTGAAATTTTTATTACTTTTTTATCAAAATTTAAAAATAAAGGTTGTTACATAATAAATCATTTGCTAGAATAGGAATAGGGCAATGATATCCCAGTGGGATGAATTTAAGCCCGGTACTATATTAAAAGAGAAATTTAAGTTTTTATTATAGTAATCATCTATTAATTAGGGAGAGGAGCAAATTTATATGATGTATTCAAAAGAAGTTGAAGAAATGTGTGTAGTTGCTAAGGGTCCTAATCACGGACCAGCACCAATTCCTGCAGAAGGAAAATGGGTACAATCTAAAGAAGTAACTGATATATCAGGATTAACTCATGGAATAGGTTGGTGTGCACCACAACAAGGAGCTTGTAAATTAACTCTAAATGTTAAGGACGGTATAATCGAAGAAGCTTTAGTAGAAACAATTGGATGTTCAGGAATGACTCATTCAGCTGCAATGGCTTCAGAAATATTACCAGGAAAGACTATATTAGAAGCATTAAACACAGATTTAGTTTGTGACGCTATAAACACAGCTATGAGAGAATTATTCTTACAAATAGTTTATGGAAGAACTCAAACTGCATTCTCAGAAGGTGGACTACCAGTAGGAGCAGGTCTTGAAGATTTAGGAAAAGGTCTAAGATCTCAAGTTGGTACTATGTACGGAACTCTTGCTAAAGGACCTAGATACTTAGAAATGGCTGAAGGATACGTTACAGACGTAGCTTTAGACGAAGACAAAGAAATTATCGGATACAAATTCGTTAATTTAGGAAAAATGATGGAGAACATAGGCAAGGGTATGGATGCTAATAAAGCATTAGAAGAAGCTAGAGGACAATACGGAAGAGTTGCTGATGCTGCTGAATTAATGGACCCAAGACATAAATAATTATTTGTAAAGGAGGATTTTTATTATGGCAATATTTGAAAGTTATGAAAGAAGAATTAATCAAATCACTCCAGTACTAGAAAAGTACGGAATGAAAACTCTAGAAGATGCGCAAGCAGTTTGTGAATCAATAGGAATTGATCCATGTACAATAGCTAAAGAAACTCAACCAATAGCGTTTGAAAATGCTGGATGGGCTTATACTTTAGGTGCTGCTATAGCTATAAAGAAAGGTTGCAACAAAGCTGCTGAAGCTGCTGAAGCAATCGGAGAAGGATTACAAGCATTCTGTATCCCTGGATCAGTTGCTGATGATAGAAAAGTTGGTTTAGGACACGGAAACTTAGGAGCTATGCTTTTAAGAGAAGAAACTAAATGTTTCGCATTCTTAGCAGGACACGAAAGTTTCGCTGCTGCTGAAGGTGCTATCAAAATAGCTGAAAAAGCTAACAGAGTAAGAAAAGAACCATTAAGAGTTATATTAAACGGTCTTGGAAAAGATGCTGCATTCATAATCTCAAGAATTAATGGATTCACTTACGTTCAAACTAAATTTGACTACTACACTGGAGAAGTTAAAGTAGTTAAAGAAAAAGCATACTCAAACGGAGAAAGAGCTAAAGTAAGATGTTACGGTTCTGACGATGTTAGAGAAGGTGTTGCTATCATGCATATGGAAGGCGTTGACGTATCAATCACTGGTAACTCAACTAACCCAACAAGATTCCAACATCCAGTTGCAGGAACATACAAAAAAGAATGTATGGAACAAGGTAAGAAATACTTCTCAGTAGCATCAGGTGGTGGTACTGGAAGAACTCTTCACCCAGATAACATGGGAGCAGGTCCTGCTTCTTATGGTATGACTGATACTATGGGAAGAATGCATTCAGATGCACAATTCGCAGGATCATCATCAGTTCCAGCTCACGTTGAAATGATGGGTCTTATCGGAATGGGTAATAATCCAATGGTAGGATGTACTGTTGCAGTAGCTGTTGCTGTTGAAGAAGGAATGAACAAATAGTCTTTTGACTGTTCATTTGAAGCTAAGCAATTAGCTTATATAAATACTCACATTTATAGATTTTAGGATCTGTGGATGTGGGTATTTTTTTATATAAATTTATGATTAGGCTCATTTATGTTTGGAAGCCATTAGTGTTATGATAAAGAATTTAGAGTTTAATAATGAATCTTTGGGAAAATAGGATTTAATATATTTGAAGATTTATAATTTTAATGTTAATATATGTGTAATAAATAAGAACTGGAGGCTTAGTATGAATAGTATAGAACATGATAAAAATTTATTGGTAATAGAAGCCATTGAAGGTTTTGCATATAATCATAATATAAGTAGTAGTAAGGCTTTAGATGTATTTAATAAATATGATATTATTAAGTTAATACGCTCTCAATATGAGGTTTTGCATACTCAAAGTTTAGAGGAAAGTATAAATTTTGTTGAAGATGTAGTTAGGAGAAAAGGATATGCTAACTAATAATGAATTAGTATTATTTCATGGAACTAATACAGTATTTGATGAAATAGATTTAAAAAGCTCTAAAGATAAACGAGATTTTGGAAAGGGTTTTTATACTACTACATTAGAATCACAATCTAAAAGTTGGGCACAAAATATGTTTATTAGGTATGGTGGAAGTGGAATTTATGTAATGAAATTTAAGCTTAAAGACATATCTGATTTAAAAGTAAAAGAGTTCAAAGGTTTAGATGAGGAATGGCTTAATATGATAAAAAACAATAGACTTAATGGAGGAATTCAGCACGATTATGATGTTGTTATTGGACCGGTAGCTGACGACAATACAATGAGAACAGTAGCATTGTATGTTGACGGAATTTATAATGAAAGTATGGCTATAGAACAATTGAAATTTTCAAAATCAAATAATCAAGTATCGCTTCATACAATTAGAGCATTAAGTAAATTAGAATTTTTGGGGAGAGATGAATATGACGGACAAATATTCATATAAAGGACAAGATATAACTTTAGATATTATAATGAAGATTGAAAAGATTATTAGCATTATATGTGAAAAAACGGGGGAAACATTTGAAGAAGTCCTTAAAAAATTTTATGAATCTAACACATATAAAGCACTTCAAAACACAGAATCTGTTTTATGGGCTGAAAGTTCTCAATATATTGTTGATGAATTATTTAGAGAATGGGAGAAAAAATATGATATTAGCAAATGATGGGTCTTATCGGAATGGGTAACAACTTAGATGGTAGGATGTACTGTTGCAGTAGCTATTGCTGTTGAAGAAGGAATGAACAAATAGTCTATTTTACTAGGTTTACGGAAGTTTACATTCTAAAATAAAATTGAATAGAGACTATACACGTCATAAATTTGTGTTAAGCAAAATTTAAAAAGACGGGTATAGTCTTTTTTTGCTATTAAGGAGTAAAAATATTGGGATAGTATACAAATATACATGGAATAAGGAATATAGATGAATGAAAATAGTTATATGATGGATAGTATGAAAACTATATAAGAAAGATGATAATAAATTAAATAAACTTAGCTAAAAAATTAGGGAGAGTTGTAAAGAGAGTAGCTATAGAATAATAGAAATTACAGAAAGAATAATGTTTATATCTTTAGTAAGAACCTGTACAATATATTTTATCCTAGATTATTATTTCGAGTACTATCAGGATTAGATACTGGTGTTACTACACCGTTTATAGTCCTTGTATGATAATTTGAATAAATACCATTATTAATTTCCTTTACAAATTGAGCTCTAGTCATATCTTGCTTTGTATAATTGTCATGAAAGTTAGTGTTCCTACCTGTATTTGATTCGTGAGTTACAGAAACTCTTTTTCTTCCCATTGTTATCACCTCATATAATTTGTACAGGTCCTTAATAATATTATATATTATTAAAATTAGTAATACAAATAATGGCAATAAAAATATTCGATTTTGCTATTGAGGAGTGTAGAATGAAGAAATTAAGACTATAAATTAATGAAGAAAAAACTATATCAGAAGCATTTGAGGAGTTCATTTATAGATGTAATTATAAAAATCTTAGACTGGCAACAATAAAACATTATAGAGAAAGTTGGAAACAAATAAGTAAGTACCTTGAGGTTACAATGAAGGTAAGCTATATAAATAAGAAAAAAATAAATGATGTAATAATCAGAATGAAGCAATCTAATATAGGGAGCCAGACTCTTTATACCTACTCAAGAGATTAAAAAATAATCTCTCATTTCTTTATGGATCAAGGCTATATCACACCTTTTAAAATTGAATTACCTAAAGTTGATAGTAATCATGTAGAGCCATATACAGACGAAGAAATTCAAAAGCTTGTATCCAAAACTAATAAGAAATGTACTTTTACTCAATATAGAAACTGGTGTATTACCTGTTTTATATTATCTACTGGATTAAGGTTATCAAAGTGTAACTAATATTAAGATTAAAGATATAGATTTGAATCAAAGTCTTGTATATGTACATCATACAAAGAATAGAAAGCCTTCAATAATCCAGTTAAATAAAGAAATAAATACGATATTAAAGGAAGGGCTTAAAGTAAGATAACATACTTCTAATGAAGAATATGTATTTTGCAATGTATTTGGAAAGCAATTAACTAAAACAACAATTATACAGGCTTTGAATGTATTTAATAAAAAGCGTGGTATTGATACTACTGGTATTCATAGATTAAGACATACATTTGCTAAGCAATGGATTTTAAGTGGTAATAGCATTGTGGAATTACAGAAGATATTAGGGCATTCATCTTTAGCGATAACACAACATTATGTTAATATTATGCTTACTGATCTTGAAGAAGATGTGAATAATAGTAATATTTTGATGAAATTTTCAAACCAATATATCAGTATATTTTAATGCTGATATGTAAAACCAAAAGAAATATAAATATAAATACAGCTGATTTTTACAACAAAACTACAATTTGAATATAAGTATTATTTTGGTATAATATTAATATGGAATATTAGGAGGATAATTGAGGCTAATTATGGAGTTTAATAAATTAATACAAGGAAAGTTTATAGAATTAATTTATGAATATGAGATTGAAAAGAGTTAGCGAAACCGATATTATAATACTATTAGAAGTTCATATGATATTATAAGCACTAATAAAAAGAATATAGAACTTTTACAAAATAAAATGATTAAAGATGTTAGTCAATATTTAGATAAATTAAAAAGTGATAAGCAAAAAATGGAGTTTTTAAAGTCTAATACACTTATAAATCCAATATATTTTAGAAAAAAGCTATCAGAAGAATTGTTGATAGATACTTGTTCACTTATAGAATATACATTGTATAAAATAGGTGTTATAGTTAACTATTACAAAAATAAAAATAGATTCATAGAAAGTGAAAAAGAGGAGTATGAAAAAGATATTGTAATTAGAACCAAAAATCAATTTAGAAAAAATATGATGCAATAGATACAATTTACGATTATGTAGAGAGTGAATTAATTCCGGATTTGCAATCAAAAAAAGACTTTCTAAAGTATATATTCTTCTTAAGAAATTGTTTGGTGCATAATGGCGGAATTGCAGTTGATTATTTTGTAGATCAACAAAAGTTAGTACTTTTAAAGCTAAGAGAACTTAATATAAAGACTTTTCAAGAGGAAGATAGAATAGATTTAGATATTACAGTTCTTGATAACTTGATATTTGGTTTAAGAGAGATTTCGGAAGCATTATTACTTTTAGTATATAAAAAATAGAAGTGAGTTTTGATGAATATGGTAAAAATGAGGTTCAGAAGTATATAGAGTTAATAACTTTAGATTAGTTAATTAGTTTAGTAGAATATATAATGGAAAAGATAGCAAGGTCATTCTTACTATCTTTTGGTCCTGTAAATAATTTTATTTTATAGTATAATCAATGTTGTTGATTTTTTTTGTATATAAAATATCTTTCATTTTCATATCATTAATTAGTAAATGTCTAGGGTTATTTACATTAATATTTAATCCTTTTTTGCTTTTACGAGTGATTTTTCCATAAGCAAAAACAACGAAATTTTTATTTTCAGAATTTCCGTTTATTTCGTTTTTCAGAATTTCCATTAATATTTTAAATTCTTCTTCTGTTATATTTGTATCTGTATAAAATGATTTAGAAAAAAGAATACTAACAGTATAATTTCGATTTTTTAAGTTTAAGTATCCATAATAATCTAAGCTTTTTTCATCTTGTTCAAACTGAACATTGTCTATAATGCCATAAACGCACAGAGTTCTTCCTATATCTATAGTAGATAAGTAATTGGCATCCATTCCTTGAATATAACCTCTTTTTGCAATAGCAGTATTATTTACATCAACTTTATCTGAACTGACATCAACATAACCGTCACCATCATTATCTATTTTTTTAGTAGTATGTTTTTCACCATTATTAATAGGTATACCTTTATATTTTTTTCTTAATCGTGATGCTCTAGATTGAATACTTTGTTCAATTTTATCATCATTTACTTCAAGGCTATCATACAAGGCTTCTAATTTTTTTCTGCCTTCCTTTCCTTTATATTCAACATTATAAGGACAATATTTATCATGCTTTTTTCCATCACCATTCCAATTACTGAAGAACTTAGTATGCTTTTTATTATTTCTTTGAGTAAATTTAACTCTAGCTTGACAACCGTTTATACACATTAAATGGCCTTTATATTTTTCATCGTATTCTATTTTGTCTATATCATATGGTTCTTTTATATCAATAAGTTCATTATTAACAATGTAACGAGCACTTACAATCTTTTGACCTGCCATAAAATCACCTCAATTTTTATTTTATACATATATTTTAACATATAATATATAAATATGTATATTTATGAGAAATTTAAAGGTATTATAATAATACTAGATAAAAATACTATGGTATCAATTTGATACGCTATATTAAGTACTTTATTCTTTTATATTAATTACTCTTAAATCTTATATTTTTTTATGAAAGGCAAAAAAATAGAGCAGATATTTTTAATCTACTCTTCACTATCTTTATTAAATTTATTTATCAAATCTAAAACATTTTTTGTATTTAATTCATCTCTTAAAATTTCTATTGATAGATCAAATATTTTACTTTGATTTAATCCAGTATCTTTTGCTAATTTAGTTGCAAAATCATAATTTTCAGCAGTAAGAGTTGAATTTATTCTATATACAGAATTATATCATAGTAATATGTTATGATACACAAAGTTACGTAACCGTATGTATAATAAGAACATAAAATGGTTACGTAATCAAACGCAACCATAGGAGGAGGTGTAATAAGTGGATAAAATATCAAAAGACTTTATTAAATTTAGACAACATATCAGGACTTTAAAGCTATCTATAAATAAACAATATTTGTTAGAACTTTTCTTTGAGTTTCATAATCATAAATACGGATACTGTTTTTTTAAGTTTAGTGATATTTTAAAAGCATTTAATACAACTTCTAAAAATAGAGTCTCAACAACTATAAAGAGCCTTGAAGAAAATGGGCTATTAATAGTTGATAGAGATTATAAAAATAACAGGTACTTTATAGTTGATGTAAATAACTTTATAAATGTTAAAGCAGCTAAAATGGTAGAAAGTAAAGAAAAGAAAGTAAATGTTGATAGTAATGGGAATGTTCCGGCGGAAAATCAAATATCAGCAGAAGAATTTTTAAATATTGAAGATGAAAGAATTGAAGTTATAAAAGATACAGTAAATGATGGTCAAGCTTCTCAAAAATTAATTACAGAGGCATTAAAAAATGATATTGAAATAGTTAAAGATGCTTGTAGTAATGCAAAAGAAAAGACTAATAAAATTAATAGTAAATTTTTAATTAATGCTATTAAATATGCTAAAGGAAGAACCAAAAGAAGTTCATATGCAATAAGTGAAGTTAAATATACTGGTTTTAATAACTTTGAGGGGAGAAAGTACGATTATGATAGGCTTGAAAATATGCTTTTAGGATGGGAATAACCTGATTTAAGAAGTGTTACAATGTGATATAATAATATCTTAGAATTTATTAGATAAATAATAAATGTTATAATATGCTATATATGAATTAAATAAACAATTAACAAGGTAGCAAGAATATAAACTTATTTTTTAGGAGGATATATGGCAAATTTAAAATATAATACAAAAGAGATATTAGAAGAGTTATTTGATATGACAACAGGATATGTAATGGACTTTTCTAATGCATCATTTGAAAGGTTTGTAAAAGACGTTATAAACCTAAGTGTTTATAATGATAAAGGGTATGAAGAATATTGTTCAAAGGCTAATAAATTACGTCAAATTTTAAAAAATGAAAGTAATATTAAAGTAGCAAAATTAGTATCTGAATTATTAGATCATTATGAAGATTATAAATTCAAAAATAACGACTTAACAGAATATGATAAAAAGAAGATTAGTGAAATCAAGAAGGAAATGGAACATCTAAAGTTTGAAAATGATGGTTCAATCAATATAGATATAGGTGTTGATGAATTAATACAAAAGATATCAACTAGAAATGCGCAATTTAATGAAATGGCTATTGATGAGAAATTAAAAGAAATAGGTAATTTAATTGAGTATTTATTGAAAAATGGCAAAAAGTTTATTAGATTAGATTATGATAAAATTTCTTTAGGATTTATTAAAGAAGATGATATTAAGAATTTAAGAAAGAAAGTTCAATGTTTTAGGCATTCATCAAGGGAGAGTATTTTAGAAAGACAAGGGTATACTGAGAATCAAAAGCAATTTATGGTTGAATTTGGAGTTATGATATGCAATTTAATTTATAGTGAAGTAAAAAGTAATTAATAAGGTACATATATGGATAGAAATAATATTCAGAAGACAGGAAAATAAATTATATAGTATAGAGTATTTATAGGAAGGTGTACAAGGTGAGTAAAAAAGAAGATAGATGTTATTGGTGTGGAAAGCAAGCAACGTCAAGGGAACATGTTCCTCCTAAATGTTTATTCCCAGAGGGGAAAGATGTAAATGAAATATACAATAAGAATTTCAGAAAAGATTTAATTACTGTTCCATCGTGTGATAAACATAATTTAGAGAAATCAAATGATGATGAATATTTAATGGCACATTTAGCTTCAACAGTAGGTAATAACGGGATAGCATATGTTCATACTAAAACTAAGGTTGCGAGGAGCGTTAAGAGAAATCCTGAAATAATGAATGTTGTGTCAGAAGGGGTTTTAAACATAAAAGGTAGTAATTATCCTGTAGAAACAGTAAATGTTGATAATTTTAGATTAATGCATTCATTTGAGGCTATTGGACGGGCAATATATTATTTTGAATGCAAAGAACAATTTCAAGGTCAATGCACAGTTATGGCATCAATGTTTAGAAGTTCAATGAATAAAGAAGGCAAAGCTTGGTTTGATATTGTAAAACGTGAAATAGAACATGAAAAATATAAATGGACTGAAAAAGGAAGTAATTCTGAAATATTTAAATATAGATTAAGCTGTGAAGATGGGTTGGGAAGTAGAAGTTTATTATTAACATTTTATAATAATATTGATGTATATGTTTTGTTTACAAGTACGAAAGCATGTGGGTTTTTTAAGAAAATATAGATTAAAATTAAGACATCTAGTTGGTGGGTGCTTTTTATTAATAATATTTTATTTTAGATGAGTGAAGTAAAAGTAAAAAGAAATATGTAATACAAATAAAATTAAAGAATGGAGGTGTAACGATTTTTGGTATACTCTTTTCTCCTAGAGTAGATCTGAAAGTTAGTTTGATTTTAACTAGCAATAAATGAATTTAAGGAGAATTAACTTATGAAAAAATTAACTGTAAATGAAATAATAAAAAAGAAAGGATTAAAGCTTCAAGAAAGAAAAATCAATTTAATAGTTGCTCTGCGAGGCAATGTCATAAAGCTAAGCTTGGATAAATTGGAAAATAGAAAAATAAATATTCAGAAAATAATATTTTGAAGGAAATTCCTCTATAATCAATACTGCATTATTAGTATTGATGGAGGAATTTTTTTATGTTTAAAATTTATAATTTAAAAGAAGGAATAAAAACAACAAATAAAATTATAAATGATATAATGTTTTTATATGATTTTAGGAGTAAAAAAACTTATTTCACAAGGATGGGAAGAAGCAAAATGAACTTTAATGACATAATATTATTTATACTAAATTTTGTTAAAAAAACATTACAAATTGAATTAGATGATTTTTTTTAAAAGTACATGAAAATGATATAACTATTACCAAACAAACTTTCTCGCAAGCCCGCCGAAAGGTTTTACCTGAGGCTTTTATATACTTTTTAGATAAAATAAATGAAGGATTCTATAGTGTACCATTTAAAAAATATCGTGGATATAGATTATTAGCCATTGATGGTATAGTCCTGCAGTTACATAATAGCGAAGAACTTAAGAATACATATGGATATATAGAAAATCAAAATGCTAAAGTGGCTCGTGCACGAGCTTCGGCATTATATGATATAGAAAATGACATGATAGTAGCCTCAAAATTAGAACATTATAGAATAGGTGAAAGAGAGACTGCTGAAAAGCTACTTAATAAACTTTGTGAATTAGATAAAATATAACGATTTGATATTGTTTGATAGAGGATATCCTTCAAAAGATTTTATAGACTTTATTGAAACTAAAAATTAAAAATATTTAATGAGGGTAAGGTATTGGATTTTTAAAGGTTGTTGTTAACTCCCCGAAGGAAGATCAAATTATAGAAGTTAAACATAATCAAGTTACTTTAAAAATAAGAGTTATAAATTTAAAATTAGATTCTGGAATTACAGAAATATTAATAACAAATATATTTGATGAAGGCTTTTCAGTTGCGGATTTTAAAGAGCTTTATTTTAAAAGATGGGCAATTGAAGTTAAATATAATGAACTTAAAAATAAACTACAAATTGAAAATTTTACTGGTAAAACTCAAATGGCTGTAGAGCAAGACTTTTATGCAACAATATACTTAGCAAATATGGTCTCCCTAGCCAAAAAGTATACATATATCACTGATAATTTATTTAAGAAAAGTCCATTAAAACACAGACTTTTTTTGAAAATATATCATCTTGTAATTTTTTGAAACTTAGCTTATTGACATTGCCACGGGAGAAGAACATAAAAAATGAGGGAGTGTACCACAAACTAGCACTACAAGTTTTTTTATTGAATATCCCAAATGATTTTTTTATTAATTAGGAGAATACACAGTAAAAAGTAAGTGAATGTTGCAATTTTAGGGAGATATATATCATGTATTGTTTATATGTTATAATAAAAGAAAAATATTTACTTTTAATGTAAGAAATTGAAGGGGGTTGCTTATGATGGATAAAAATATAGTATTAAATGAAGTAACTGAATACTATCTAAATTCAAAAGATTTTAATGGGTTACCAATTTATATAATGAAGAACTATGATTATAATATTTTATGTAATTTAATAGATGAAAATAGTATTGAGGTATTATCTGATAAAGAAGTTATTAATCCTCATATAAAGGCAATGGAATTAGATATTCCAAAAGAAAAGCAAAAGGCTAATATAAGGAATAAAGAAAATCATACTGTGTTGTATCCAACTAAAGAGGCATTAAAAAATACTAATATAGAATATACATCACCATATACTAAAATAATGAAAAAAGGTGAAAAGCAATTTAAAATAGTATATTTTGATATAGAAATACTTGAAAGATATATAAACAATCCTAAGTTTATTGTTATGGATAACGGATATAGGGGGAAAATATATCCTAAGGACGAGTATTGTCAAGATGATACAATTAATAATGAATATATCAAAGATTATGGAATGGCATATATTGATGGCGAAAAAATAAATCGTGCAATAGGTGTATTTATATGTGATTTGTCAAGTTTATCATCGCGTAAGCAAATGTTGTGGAAAGGATTTGAACTTTTAAATCAAGATCAATGTAAGATAAATTCAGGATTTGTTGAAAATTTAATAGAGGGAAAATGGGTTACAAAAGTTTGGATTTTTCATGCCTTAATAGAGGAAATGAAAGTAATTAATAATCAATGTGAAGCAATGCAAATCCCTAAACTCTTTAATAAGACATTCGGAACTCATTATACAGAAATGCCAGAGGGATATAGAAATATTTTCTTGCCATCATTAAAAAATTATTATGATTTCGTTTTAGTCTTAGAAAAAATGGTAGTTCATAATATATCCTATAAAACATTTCAAAAAAAAGCACCATATATATCTAGTGTTGAACGTAAGGATAAAGATGGAAAAGATAAGGGGAGTTTAGTTATGTTTGATGAATGGCTTGATAAAAATATAGCTACAAATGAAAATACATCAGAAATAATCATTAAACCACTAAGAAATATACGAAAAATAAGACAAAAACCAGCACATGAATTAACATCCAATGAATATGATATTTCGTTGTATCAAAAACAAATTGATTTAGTCAATGAGGCATATACAGCTGTAAGAGATATTAGATTATTTTTTAGTAATCATCCTTTGGCTAAGGATATTGAAATTCCAGAATATTTAATTACAGGTGAAGATATAGTTTCTTATTAATAATGAGTATAAGAAGAGTATTTAGAAATAAAATTAGAATTTTATTATATGGTGATAAAATAATGGGGGGAAATATAATGAGTGATAAATTATTATATGACTTAACAAATAGCGAGAGAGCCTTAAATTCATTAAGTAGATTTACAAATATCAGTACAAGAGAATTAGAACTGTATATTAGGCAAAATATTAGAGATGAAGTTGACTTTACTAATATGTATTTTGATATAGTAAATATATTTGATATTGATGTTGAAAATTTGAAACTTGATGATATAGGAATAAAATCAATACATGTTACTACAGGCAATGATAATGGTGAATCAATTAAAAAAAAGGATTATTCAATTTACACAATGTTATACTTAAAAATACTCCAATGAGAAAATTTTTACTGGATAGAAAAATAGATATTGATAATAAGTTAGTTAGATATAGAGGGAAAGAAATAAAAATACAAGATGAAAGTGAAAATTATTATGGTGAAAAAAGTTTTGTATATCATAAGTTGTATAGAGATTATCTTAATACTTCTCAGTAGCATCAGGTGGTGTTACAGTGAGAGTTCTTCATCTAAAATTAATGGCTGTAGGTCCAGCTTCTTACGGTATGACTGATACTATTGGAAGAATGCACTCAGATGCACAACTTTAGCTGGATCATCATCAGTTCCAGCTCACGTTGAAATGATGGGTCTTATCGGAATGGGTAACAACCCAATGGTAGGATGTACTGTTGCAGTAGCTGTTGCTGTTGAAGAAGGAATGAACAAGTAGTCTTTTGACTGTTCATTTAAAGCTAAGCAATTAGCAATATAAATTTATGATTAAGCTCATTTATGTTTGGAAGCAATTAGTGTTATGATAAAGAATTTAAAGTTTAATAATGAGTATTTTGGGAACTAGCAAAATTAAAATATCCTACTCATCAAATAAGTTTTCATGCTTTAAAAGTTCTTGATTATATTAGGTTTGAAAGAGGTGAAATTATTAATGAATGATGCAGTGAAAATAACAAAGGTTTTAGATTTTTAAATTAGTTCCAGTTCTGAATATTCTTAAGCTATGAATCAATAAAAATAAATAGCAAATTGTAAAATTGCATTGTTCAAGATTGAATTTGCGACTTTTTTAATGAGCAAACTACAAAATGGCCTTAGATTGTAAGGCCATAGGTGCGAGAACTATTGCTTTTCTTTAATATCGCAAGTTGAAATCCCTAAGATGTCGCTAATAGGGCAATAACGAATCGAACCTGTTATTATTGGTACGAGGCCAATAATACCCCACCAGTTTCTGAAATATAAACCTATAAGAACAATTGATATGCCGACTACAATTCTAATAATTTGTTCGGTTCTGCCAATATTACATTTCACTTAAATCACCTCAAAGATATTTTATCCAATATCTTTGAATTTAATGTAAATCATTTGATGTATTCATAAATGATGTTCTTAAAATGTTAATTTAGTATTATGTAATAAACTCACTAAATTAATGCTAAATAATTATTCAGTACGAGTAATAGCTATTTCTCCCTTACCAATGATAGAAATAACATCACCTTCTTTAATGGTGCCTAAGTTTATAATTTCGTCTATTGTATCAAATCGTTTATAGAATTTTTGATTTCCATTAGAATCAGTTATGGATAAGCTTGTAACATTACGTGGAGTCAAAAGCTTAGCTGTAGCATTAAATTCCAATACTTCAGAAATGTCATATATACCTTGTTTATAAATATTTGATGTAAAAATTGCTTTGGGAATTTGTGTGAAAGCAATTGTAGATATTAAAAAAGCTATAAGAAAAGTTTTCATTTTCATAATAAACACCTCACTTGATTATATTTTGTTTACATTTAACTAAAATATGCGTTAAAGAAAATAAATTATGAATTTAAAAGAAAAATTAGTAATTTAATAAGAATTAAGTATGCGTACTCAAAGATTATTGTGTGTAGGTTTAATTTAAGCAACAGTTATATAAATAAATTCTCATAAAGGAGTATTTTATAGACCATTAAAATGGGTATATAGGAAGTACGGTTTTGTATTAATTAACAATTAACAAATAGAGAATAAGAGCAAATAGCAATGTAGTTTTAAACTCTTATTATCAAATAATTATTAATTTAAAGAGATGGAGTAATAAAAATGAAGGATTATGCAAAAAATAGGGTAAAGGAAGTAGCAGAATTTACAGTAGAAACTAAATCTATTATAAATTCTTACAAAAACATCCATGCATTCAAAATCTACAGTGTATAAAGATTTAAAATGCAAAGCATCACGTATAGAGGAAATCGAGAAAAGGAGAGTTAGTTTATGACACCAAAAGAGTTTACAGAATTAACAATAAAAGATATAGCGGCTAGGAGAGCAAAGGCTGATAGAGAATTTTATGCTTATCAGAAAGAAAGTGGAGTAAGGAGAAAAAAATCTTCCAATGTAAGATATGGTGGATATAGATGGTAAATATATTTTAAGAAGATATATGAATAATTTAAGAAATAAAATTAACAAATATAAATAACTTAAAGTTGATATAGATATAAGATTATGAGAAGTAGATGATAACAACTTAAAGAGGGATAAATTAGAAAAATTAAGGTTTAAAATGGAAAATGATATTCATATATACAAGAAAAACTACATTTAAGCTACTCTAGAATTAAACAATTAAAGAATAAAGAAATACATTTTATAGAAAATTTTCCAGTAAACCTATAAAAAACCAGCAATCACAAGGTATTAAAGTGTATTATAGTGCATTTAAAGACAAGCACTATAAATTAAAAAATGTCTAAAATTATACAATACAAGTTTTAAATGATAATTTTGTTAATATCTTTATAGATTATTATTTACTAGCTTGGTTAATATATTAATGCCGGCAAATTATTAACATAAAACGTTAAGGGAGGAATTTAACATGACTTCAAATAACAGAACTTTAGTACCAGAAGCAAAAGCAGGTTTAAACAAATTAAAAACTGAGGTTGCATCAGGATTTGGATTACAAGATTATGAAAATGGATATAAAGGTGACCTTTCTTCAAAACAAAACGGTAGTGTTGGTGGAGAAATGGTTAAAAGAATGGTAGAAAGCTACGAAAAAGGAATCTAGAAATAAATAAAAGTAAATGCACTAAGTTAATGCTTAGTGCATTTATATTGAACTAAATAGCGCATAATAATATAAAATGTTATATTACTTAAATAAATTTGCATAATTTTATTTTATACAGTATTTATATATTAATAAAATTTATTTATATTAAGGAGAGGAATATTAATGGAATACAAAGAACATGAAGAAAAATCTTTAAATGGTAGTGGCTTTTTGGGGTGGATAGGAAGGTTAATAGCAGTTGCAATTATTCTGGGGATAACATCATTTTTTACACCAGGTTTTACTATTAATGGATTATGGTCATTTTTGATAGCTGCAGTTGTAATAACTGTATTAGATTATATAGTAGAAAAATTTATGGGAATTGATGCATCACCTATTGGTAAAGGTGCAAAAGGTTTTTTTATTGCAGCTGTAATAATATATTTGGCACAATTTTTTGTTCCTAATATGAATGTATCTATAATAGGAGCATTGTTAGCAGCTATAGTCATTGGAATTCTAGATGCAATATTGCCTGGAAGAATAATGTAAAGTAGAGCCCCATTTTAATAGAAAATTAAATTACTATTATTAATTAAAAGATAAATAATAGTAAAGTAACAAATGGAAGATAAAGAAGTAAGAGCTACAATAGATTTTTTATTTAGTAGAGAAGAAGCACTACACCACCTTCATTCGAAAACCCTAGACAATAAAGTTTAATATGAATATATAACTGGAACTCTAGAAATAGGGTCCTTTTTTAATGCAATAAATTAAGGTGATAATGTTATGCAAAGATACTAGAGAAGTACCACAATGCACTGTTGAAGAATATAAGTATTTTTTGTAGAATAAAGTCAGTTCTGATTATTATATTGTATAATTTATCTATTGATGATGTAGAAGAGATAAGAAAAGGCATGAACACGTAAATAATCTTGTGTGATTTATATATTTATTTTAAATATTGCTGGAAAGAAAAATTTCAGTAATATTTTTTATGCTCTAAAACTAGAATATATAGTTATTAAACATTGAGTAGAGTACACAATTAAATTAAGTAAAAGTTAATACTTATGGAAAAGTTTATATTATATAATTAAATAACAAATAAATTTTTTATATTTAAGAGGTAAAAAGAATGAAAAAACTATTAATTTTAGCTATTGTAGGAATGGTATTAATCTCATTTGCAGGATGCAATACTAATTCTACAACCCAAACTACTATGTCTAATCAGGAAAGTGAAGTGTTAAATGAAAATAAACTTGTGGATGAAAAAATAAATCTTGATAACGCAACTGATATTGATGTAGAGATTTGTGCGGGTAAAGTATCTATTAAGAGCTATGATGGAGAAGAAATTAAGGTGACAGGTGAACTTTCTGAAAAAAGTAAGAGCTTGGATATAAATAAGAATGGAGATGAAATTAAAATAATTGAAAACAGAGATAAATCAAAAGTATTCAATATGGATGTGGAAGAGAATATATCTAAATTGGATATTTTAGTTCCTTCAAAATTTGAAGGTAATCTTATATTTGAACAGGGAGCAGGAACAGCAGACATAGAAGAAATAAAAGTTAAAAATCTTCAAATTAGTTGTGGTTCAGTAAAATCAAAATGTAATAATATTAAATTTGATAAATTAAATTTAGATTTAGGAGCAGGAATTTTTGCTTTAAATTTAAATGAAAAGTGTGGAGATATTGAAGTTAATGGAGGTGTTGGAAAACTAAATATTAAAATGTCAGAAGTTGGTGGAAATCTTAAATATGAAGGGGGAGTAGGTGATATTGATATTACAATACCTAAAAATTCTCCAGTTAAGTTTTTAACAGAAAAAGGAGTTGCACATTGCAGTATTAATGCTAAAACATCAGGTGAGGAAACTTATATTTTTGATTTGGCTGTTGGAGTTGGGTCAATAAATGTACGAAATTAGATTAAGATAATCCAAAAAAGAGAGAGAGAAACTATGATGATTTAATATGATGTAAAAACACATTTTTCAATATTTAGAGTAATATATTTCATTTTTACAAATAAGGGGAATTAATGTGTTGTTTAGTTCAAACATTTAATGCATATACTATAATTATCAAAATAAAGTAAAAAATAAGAAATTAGGTGATTTTTAGTTTTATAAATTAAGAGTACTAAATAAAATTGAAAATTTTAAATTATACTATAGAATAGTAGTATAAAAAATAATTAATATTGGAGTGGAAAAATGGACACGATAGAGAAAGAACTACAACAGAAAGTTATAAAAAATTGCGAAACAGCAGAAAAAGAATGTGGTTGTAAAATGACAAGATTTTTAGGAACAATAGAAAAATTTGGAATAATTAGAACTGCGCAGGAAATTTTCAGAAAAGGAAGAACATCTGATTGTTTTAATAAATTAGTAGAAGAGGGACGTATTGAATTAACAATGGAGGCGACTATTGCAGAGCCTCAATATGCAAAATTATTTACTGATGAAGAAGTAAATACTTGCTATGAACTATTATGTGAAAAAGGCTATTATTAAAAGTACTATTTCTTATATTTGATACGTATAACCATATCATAAGTAAATGAGGTTCATAGAATTTATTGAGTGTATTAAATAAGCATTTTTAATATCTTAAGGATTTCAATGGTAGGGGCAAAAGCTCCTACTTTTTTTATAGAAAGTATTGACATTAATAATAAAAGATAGTAGCATAATACATACCGAACGAAAGTATGTAAAGGAGACTGGGATGGCAAGAAATAAAAATCCAGAGATTACAATAAATCGTATATTAGATACTTCGATGGACTTATTTTTAAAAAAAGGCTATGATAATACAACTATTCAAGATATCGTAAATGAGTTAGGAGATTTAAGCAAGGGAGCAATTTATCATCATTTCAAATCAAAAGAAGAAATAATGGAGGCTGTAATACCTAGAATTTATAGAGGTTCTGACGAAGATGTTTTGGAATCGGAAAAAATTACTTGTAAAAATGGGTTAGATAAGCTAAAAAAAACATTACTTAAATCGTTAAAAAATCCAGCTCAAGAAAGAATTATTAAAGCTGCACCTAATTTAATGAAAAATCCAAGAATTTTAACACAACAGCTTTTTGATGTTGTAGGAAAAATAGTACCAACTATAGTAGAGCCTATTATTAGAGAAGGTATGAATGATGGATCTATAAATACTAATAATCCAAAAGAACTTGCAGAAAGTTTCATTATATTGATGAATGTATGGATGAATCCATCTGTATTTTTTGTGAGTAAAGAAGAATTTAGACAAAAATTTGAATTTTTAAAAGAGCTATTAGTAGGTTTAGGAATGCCAATATTAGATGAAGAATTCATTGAAGTAATGGAGCAGTATCGTAGTATAATTGAAGATAGTAAAAAGTAACTGCCTACATGGCAGTTTAATTTTAGAAAATTACATACCGCATGAATGTATGTAATTTATTTGTTAGGAGGACAATATGGAAAATAAAATAAAACTTTTAAACAAAAATTTTATCTTAATGGTAATAGGACAAATAATATCTCTTTTTGGGAATGCAATTTTAAGGTTTGCTTTACCACTATATCTTCTAGAGAAAACAGGGTCAGCTACAGTGTTTGGATTAGTATCAGCATGTGCATTTATTCCTATGATTTTAATGACTCCATTTGGTGGAATTATAGCAGATAGGGTAAATAAAAAATATGTAATGGTTGTGTTAGATTTAATTACAGCATTAATAATTATTGCTTTTACAATTTTTATTGGAAATACAAATTTGGTATTTTTGATAATTATAACTTTAATGATTTTATATGGGATACAGGGAGCATATCAACCATCAGTACAAGCTAGTTTACCTTTTTTAGTAGATAGACAAGATTTATTAAAGGGAAATGCAATTATTAATCAAGTTAATGCTTTAGCTAATTTAATTGGACCAATAATAGGTGGTTTTCTATATGGAGTATATGGATTAACACCAATATTAATAGCAAGTATCGTTTGTTTTATTTTAGCTATAGTTATGGAAATGATTATGAAAATACCTTATACAAAAAATGAAACCAAAGATAGTATAGTTTCAATAGTAAAGGATGATATAAAATCCAGTATAAACTTTATTGTTAAAGAAAAGCCAGTGATATTTAAAACTATTATTATAATTTCACTTTTTAATTTAGTTTTAACTTCAATGATAATAATAGGAATACCAGTAATTATTACAATTACTTTGAATATGTCTAGCAAAGCTTATGGAATAACACAAGGAAGTATAGCATTAGGAGGATTATTTGGAGGCGCTTTAATAGGAGTAGTAGTTAAAAAGTTGAAAATGTCTAATAGTTATTTGATACTACTTTTTGATATATTAGCATTAATTCCTATTGGATTAACTCTTATGTTTAAAGTACCAGCTACAATATCATACATTATCATAACTGTTTGTTGCTTTTTTATTATGACTGTATCTACTATATTTAGTATTCAAATGATAACTTTTATACAAGGGGAAACACCAGGATATTTAATAGGAAAAGTAATTTCAATTTGTTTAGCTATAGGAATGTGTGCACAACCAATAGGACAATTAATATATGGATATATTTTTGAAATTTTAAAAGATAATACTTCATTAATAATTTTTGGTGCATTCATATTTGGTGGAATAATTATATTTATATCAAAAAAAGTTTTTAGTAAATTAAAAGCTTTTGAAAAATCAGAAGTAGAACAATTTAAAATTATTGTTGAGGAATAAATTAAGTTTTAAAGAGAGGGATGAAAAGATGGAAAGTGTACTGAAAATAATAAAATATATGATAATTAAAATATTAAATGTTTTAGTAGGAATACCATTAGCGTTTGCTTTAACCCTACTAGTTTTATCAATATGTTTAGTAGATTTATTACTTTTATCACTACCAGTTTTTTTGATATGTGATATAGTTTTTCGAGATATAGCAGTCACAGTTATTCAAAATAGTTTAGGTCTAAAATTTGTAGTTACTATCTTAGGAACAATAATGGGGTATTGTTTACAAAAGTTATTAAAAATATATGTTCCTAAATGGTTTAGTATATTGAATATGTATTTAAATAAAATTTTATAGCTGTTTTGTGTTAACTAAAGTTTTGATAGTGGTGTATAATAAGTTCATAAATCAGAATGTTACTTTAGGCAGTAAGTTAATTGAGTATGTAATTTATAAGTATAAAAAACTAGAATTAGTAGTTCGTAAAGAAAATAAGGATACTGTTGAGTTTTATAGAAAAAAAGTTTTAAAATAATTAAAGAACAACAAAATGAAGAGTCTGGTTTTGATGAATATATAATGAAAAAAGAGGTAGATAAAAGTATGATAAAACCAATTGTAAAAGATGTATTATTTTTAGGTGAGAAATCAGAAGAGGCAACAAAAAAAGATAAGGCAGTTATTGATGATTTAATAGATACTTTAAAAGCAAACATAGAACATTGTGTTGGTTTGGCTGGAAATATGATTGGAGTTAAAAAGCGTATATTGGTATTTGTAGCAGGAAAAGTTATTATACCTATGGTGAATCCAGTTATATTAAAAAAAGAAAAGAGTTATGAAATAGAAGAGAGCTGTTTATCTTTAACGGGATTTAGAAAAACAAAAAGATATGAAATAATAGAAGTTCAGTATCTTGATAAAAATTTCAAGAAAAAGAAGCAGGTCTTTACTGGATTTGTAGCACAAATTATTCAGCATGAAATGGATCATTTTGAAGGAATCATAATATAATTGTAAATATTAAAATAAGATTTAATTTATTTTTAGTTAGTTAAAATAAATTATGAAAATTATAGTTTGGTAATTATAAATAAAAATTAAATTTAGCAAACGGAAAAACAGTAAAGATAAGTATAGTATTATTAAGAAAAGAGCATTTTTGTATAAAATAAACTATATATAGTAGACACTCATATTATTATACAATACTATTTTTATATATTTAAATTTAATACAAATAAATAGGTTTTTAAGTTAAGCTTTAATGTGAAACATGAAAGGGACTATCTCACAATTTATTATATACACTGTGAAATAGCCCCATTTGTAATTAAAAAAATTTATGATAAATAAATTTAAGAACTTAAGAATTTATCTTTTTAAGTGGGTATCTAAATTATTTTTTATATTATCACCATAGAACTATGTGTGAAAAAATTTTAAAAGTAACTTAAAAAATTATTTATTACTATTTAGTGCACATGTTCTTTCTTAAAAAATCTTTTTTACTCTTAATAATATCTGTTGAGTTTATAGTATATATTTCTTTATCTTTACACTTTTCATTAAAAACTCTAATACTTTGAGTTCTTATTAATATATCTAAATATTGCTTAACCATCAATCCATTTTTTAAAGCAACTTCATTACTTACTTTTTGTATCGCACCTATTATCTTTTCTAATTCTATAATGGCATCTTCCTTGATTATAAATCCATTTTTATTTATTGAAGTTAAGGTAATATTAAATAATTCACTTTCATTATAACTATCAAAATTAACCCATAATGTGAATCGATAATTTAGCACTTCATCAGTTAAAATTATCTCTTTCATTTTACTTTTGCTTCCACCTAAAACTATGATAGAACGATTAGTATTATTGTCTATGAATTTAATTAATTGAGAGACTATTTCGCTATAATTATTATATTTAAAGACTTTATCCCAACGACTTATATATACAACCTTATCTAAATACTTATTTAAAATATCTTCAATTTTAAAATTCTGATTAAACATTTCTATCAATTCATAACTATTAATTTCTATAAAATTTTTAGATTTAGTAATTCCCATTACATAATACATTTCAGATAATATAGTTAATAAAGTCTTTTTGCCAGTACCACATTCACCTGTAATAATCATATTTGTATATTTATTTATATCACTTTGAAACCCCATACGCTTTCTTTTTTCTTGAATTTTTAGTACTTTATATTGATTTCTCAAAAATTCTTTTATATAGTCATTTTCTACAAGGCTTTCAAGTTTATGTTCCAAATCAAATTCACCTAAGTACTTTATTTCCTTCATTTTATCAATATCAACAGTAGTAATTAAATTCATTTCATAGATACTAATATCATTTTCAACAATTCTAATGCTTTGATTTCTTATTAATTGTTCTACATAATTTCTAATCATTCTTCCATTACCAGAAGATGAATCGGAATTTTCATATATATCTACCAAGCTCTTTCTTAAAGAAGTATGTGCATTTTTAGAAAGCTTAAATCCATTTGATTCAATTAATTTTAAAGACATTGCAAATAGCTCATTTGCATTATAATCTTCAAATTTAGTCCACAAAGGGAATCTAGATTTTAGTCCAATATTAACATCGAAAAAGTCTTCCATTTCTTTTTCATAACCAGCAAGAATAACTATTACTTCTTTAGAATAATCTTCTATAAGCTTTAGCAATGTCTCAATGGCTTCTCGTCCTAGAGAATCTTTTGCAAGTGTATAAGCTTCATCAATAAATAATATTCCGCCAATAGCTTCTTTAAATTTTTTCTCAGTTTTATTAGGTGTTTCACCAGGGATTTTTGATACAAAACTTGATCTATCAGTTTCAATTAATTGACCTACTTTTAATACACCAATACTATTTAACATATCAGCTACTAAACGTGCAATACTTGTTTTTCCTGTTCCAGGATTTCCTATGAAAACCATGTTTAAATTTTGCTCGATTTTTGTTGTTACACCAACAGACTTTCTTTTTTCCTGAGCCAATATTAATTTATATTGATTTCTTAAAAAATCCTTTACTTCATTTAATCCTATTATGGATTTTAATTTATCTTCTAAGTCAAAAGTGGAAGTTACCTTAAAATTAAAATTATCTTTTAATAATAAATCAATTTCTCGTTCGTGATCACTTAAATATTTATTTGCAGAGTCCATAATTGCATTTTCAATAACATTTCTAACAAAACGAGCATTACCTAAATCATTTTTTCCTACCAATTGGTTTCTACTAAATAATTCTATTAATTCATCTTTAACATTTTCAGCTATTTTATATCCTTTTGATTTTGCAATATTAACAGCAATTTCATACATTTCTATAGGAGTATAATCATTAAAGTGAATAACATTAGAAAATCTTGATTTTAAACCTTGATTGAAACTTAAGAATTTTTCCATATCCTTTTCATATCCAGCTAATATTACAACAAGATTATCTCGATTATCTTCAATCCCCTTTAACAAAGTATCTACAATTTCTTTTCCTATCTTATCATCTTTATCTTTGCAAAGAGAATATGCTTCATCAATAAATAGAAGTCCACCAATTGCTGACTCTATGATAGTATTTGTTTTTTGTATAGTTTCAAGTCTATCTGCCCCAATAAAGTCAACTTTACTTACTTCTAAAAATATGGGCTTTTTTAATATGTCTAATGCATTTAAATATTGATAAGTCAGTCTAGCAGCATTAGTTTTTCCAGTTCCTGCATTACCTGCAAAAATCATATTTAACGAAATACCAGGTGATTTAAGTCCTAAAACATTTCTTATTTTTTGAACCTTATAATTATTTTCTATTGTATTTAAAAATTCTTTTAGTTCATTCATACCTATTATAGATTGAAATTTATACTTTATTTCATCTAAAGTAGGTACTGAGTAGTCAGATAATTTGTAAATATTTTTATCAAATTTAATATAAGGCTCGTTTTTTTCGATATAAAGCAAACCTTTATTACTATTATCAATTAGTCCACTAGTAATAATGCTTGTAATAGGTTTTATAATTTTATATGAAATATATTCTTCTAAATCTAAACCTTCTCCAATTTTAAAATCATCTAATAAATATTTACATATTCCAAAATTATCGTCTTGTATATTGCTAGCATTAAAACCTAATAATACATTCACATTATAGGATTCTTTTATTGAATCTATCTTTTCAGTAAGTTTTCTTTTTATTATGTTTTTCTTTTCTTTATTATTCAATGTATCAGTAATAATTAAACAATCTTTATTAGGTAAAATATTTTCAGAAAAAAATTCTTTATTTTTATTATTGTTGTTATATATAAAAATAAAATACTTATCATTACAAACTATACTGTTAATTATATCTTTTTCACTTTTTGTAGGATCAACTAAAAGTGAATTTTTAATAGCATACTGATCATTTAAGTTGATACATTGATTGGGACTAATAGTTGAAAGTATTGTCATTACTTCATCGCTAGATTTTTCTAAATTATCAAATATAATTGCTTCACTATCATCTTTTAAAGCTTTATTGAAATCAGACAAGAAGATATTATAACCTGACTTAAAATTATATTCTGATAAATCTATTTCAGATATATTAGAATTAGATATTAAATCAGCTTTATGTAATTCAGTGAATAATATTTTTAATTCATTATGTATTAAACTTAATCTATTTTCTACTATCAAAAGTATACCTTTGCTATTATTATTTAGTTGCTCTTTAAAATAATTTATTAATTTAGGTATATGATTTTTTTTCCCGATGACATAATTATTAAAGTATGTATCTATTTTTAGTAAGTTTTCTTCTATATTATTATTTACCATTATAATCACCTTCCTACAATTTAGTATTACCACTGAGAATAAAAAAACTACTGAAGATTAAATAAAAAGTGTGAAATAATTTTAAGTTAATATGTAATTTATAATAAATTAGTTTAGTAAATAGATTTGTAATTAAGTTACACAATGAGTTTTATTTTTAATTTAATATATATGTACATGAGATGTAGATAGGAGAATTTAATTATGATAAAACATATAATTGCTTCAATTATTGGTGGTGTATTAGGTTATTTATATTATAAAAAAATTGGATGTGCTAGTGGATCATGTCCAATAACTTCTAATCCATATACATCTATCATATATGGTGTTATAATAGCAAACTTATTTATATTTTAAATAATATAAATTATTGAGAAAATATATGGGGGGGATAGTAATTAAATATAAGATTTACTATGTTGTTAGTAAAATTAATGAAATTTATAAATAAAATAACCCTGTTGGAAAATGATTTTTCTAGCAGGGTTATTTTTATGATAATTGCCTAATGTGCTTTTGTGAAAAATATGCTATAGTTTTTATAAAATGGAATTGTAAAATGAAAGTAGGTATGATTATGTTTCAAATTAAGATAGATGATAATAATGACTTATATTGTAATAATAGTATCGATTTAGGGCTTTTGGGTACTTACAATTCAAATAAAAGTGTTTAATATACAGAGAGGTGATTAAAATAATGAAGTATGAAGTACCAGAATTATTTAAGGAATATGAAGAGATTATAAAAACAACTATTCGTAAAAGTAACGAAATTACTTTTAAAGCAGAGAAAACAAAGCCATGGGAAAGTAAATTAGGGGGATGTCCTTATCTTGAAAATATTAATGATTATCCTTTAGATGAAGAAAATAATCCAATGATGTTTATTGCTCAAATTAACTTATCTGATTTAGTAGAATTAAAAAATATGCCAGAAAGTGGATTGCTTCAATTTTTTGTTCATAATGATGACTGTTATGGTTATGAGTATCCATGTAAAGTTAGATATATTGAAGAATATATAACAGATGAGAGTAAATTAATTAGTGAAAATCCATATGAGAAGGATTATGAGGACTTTTTACCATTTTATAAAGAAGGAAAAATGAACTTTCAAATAAATGAAATGCCAATGACTTGTCCTTGTGAAGATTTTAATAAATTATTTGATGGACTTAATGAAGAACAAGAAAATAAAAAGTGGGATGAGTTTGATGGTGCAGGCAGTAGAATAGGAGGTTATCCTTATTTTGTTCAATCAGAATCAGAGCATTATAAAGAACATAATATTTTGTTATTACAACTAGATATAGAAGATGAATGTGGAATTATGTTTGGTGATTCTGGAAATTGTAATTTTTTTATTAGTGAAGAGGATTTAAAAAATAGAGATTTTTCAAATGTAAAATATGATTGGCAATGCTGCTAATAAAATTTAAGAGATTTTATAAAACTTGTAAATTAAAAATAAGAGAGTACGGGATTTGAATTATCTTCATTAATTGTTAGAAAAATAATTAGGAATTAAGTATATTAATTTTAAAAGAACAGCTGAATTAATTTCAGTTGTTTTTATTATATATACAAAAAATATATTTTCAACTTTTTATATAGAAGTTTTTAGAATAATAAGCAAAAATAAAATTATTATTTAAGTAAAACAAATTAAGCCAATGATACAAAAAGCCTCATTGGCTTGTGTTATAATTATTTTAGTAAGTTATTGGAAAGTACAAGTAAACTAGGATTCGAGGAGGAATGAGTATGGATTTGATTATTAAACCGAATTGGAATGTTTTTAGAACAAAGTTTAGTGAGAATCCACAGAACAACTTTGAGTGGTTTTGTTATTTACTTTTCTGTAAAGAATATAAGCAGGAAAAAGGAATATTTAGATATAAAAATCAGTCTGCTATTGAAACAAACACTATATCTGTAGGAAATGAAATTATAGGGTGGCAAGCAAAATTTTATGATACTACTTTATCAAGTAATAAGAATAAGTTAATAGAAACATTGGAATCTGCAAAGGGGAATTATAAAGGTATAAATAAGTTAATCTTTTATACTAATCAAGAGTGGGGACAATGTCATAATAAGAATGACCCTAAAGAGAATGATACTAAAGCTAAGAAAGAAGTAGAAGATAAGGCTAAAGAGTTAGAAATTGATTTACTGTGGTATACAGCTAGCTTTTTTGAGTCGCCATTTGTCGTTGAAGGTAATAAAGAATTAGCAAAGCATTTTTTTACATTAGATGAAAGTATTATAGATAGAATAAATAAGAAAATTATACCTAGAGTAAGTGAGTTAAATGAGCAGTACAAGAATAATTTTAGAGGAATAAAAGGAATTCTTATAAATAGATCAGAAATAGATAAATGTATTGAGGATATCAAACAAAATAAATCAATTATTATACATGGTAAGGCTGGACAGGGAAAGAGTGGGTGTACTCAGGGAATTGTAGAGTATTGTGAATCAGAAGATATTCAGTATGTTGCAATTAAATTAGATGATAGAATGCCAGAACAAAATGCAGATAAGTGGGGGAAAGAGCTAGGTTTAACAACATCAATCCCTATGGCTTTGAATATGCTTTGCGAAAATAAAAGAGGAGTTATTATATTAGATCAATTAGATGCATTACGTTGGACGAATGTGCATTCAAGGCAAGCTTTAATTACATGTACAGAAGTAATAAAGAGAGTAGAAGAAATCAATTTAAATAGAGATAATAAGATATCTATTATTTTTGTATGTAGAACTTATGATTATGAGAATGATCCTAATATTAAGGCTTTATTTAATAGTAATAATAATCAACAGAACAAAGAAAAAACAGGCATAGAATGGAAAAAAATTATAGTTGAAGGATTATCAGAAGATGTTGTTAGGGAGGTTGTTGGAGTTAGATATGATAAATTATCTTATAAAATGAAAAAAGTAATTAGTATTGCCAGTAATCTTTATATATGGGAACATTTAGAGCAAGATAGCATGTACGATGACTATTCAACTGCTAATCAATTAATTCAGAAATGGTGGGAACAAATAAAGAAAAATTGCATAGAAAATCTAATTGATGAAGTAGAAGTTGAGGATGCTAAATCTGTACTTATAAATAAGATTAATACTTTAGGGAAATTACATATAAGTGTTAAACTTTTAAGCTCGTTAAAAGTAACTGAAAGAAGTTTAACGTATTTAAGCTCAAATGGATTTGTAGTTAAAAACAATAATAGAATTTCATTTACACATCAGAGCATTTCTGATTATTTTTTGGCACAAGAAATGTTGAAGAGATATTTTGAAGGAGAAAGTATTATAGAGGTGATAGGCGATAAGTATAAACAAACCCCTCAAAAAAGGTATCAAATTCAAATGCTATTACAGGATATACTGACAATGGACGAAGAAGAATTTATTAAAGTTGGAATACAAATGATGAAATCAAACAAGATTAGGTTTTATGTTAAATATGTATTTTTTGAAGTCGTTGGACAAGCTACTACTATAAGTGATTCTATTAAAAATTTTATTTTAAAATATTATGATGATTATGAGTATGGAAATCATATTATAGATGGAATAATTTCAGGACATGCAGTGTTTGTGCAACTATTACTTGATAGTGGGATTTTAGATAAATGGATGTCTTTAGATGACAAAAAGGATATGGCTATAAAGTTATTTCAAAGTATACGTCCTCAGTATAGGAGTGAAGATATAAATTTTATAAAAAGATATTTATTTAAATCAATTGAGTATGATGAAAAGTTTAGTAGATGTTTTTCCTTTAGAATTTATGATGATATAGATGAAATGTTTGAGTTGAGATTAGCATTCTATGAGAGGTATCCTAGTTTTATTGATAGGTATATCGATTTTAAAGAATTATTTATTAGATGCGAAGTAAGAGCTTTGAGAATATTTGAATTCGTATTGAAGAATGAATTGAAAGGGCGTGGGATATATCAGGAGAATGAAAATTTTTTAGATAAGGATAATGAGGTATTAATAGAGAATGTAGAGTTGATATTGGATACATTATTAGTATATATTCCACAGGAGGAAGAAGGATGGTATTCTAAATGGAATGCTAGAGAATTTTATAACCAAGGAATGGAACGAGCTTGTGTTGAAATAATAAAAAGGGTAAATATGGTTTTAATAAAAAGAAATCCAAAAGAGTTCATTAATAGATATAAGCTATATTTTAATAAAGGATATAATGTGTACAATGAAATTATATTAGAAGGATTAAAGAAATTTCCTACAGATTCAAGTAATTTAGTATTAAACTATTTATATGATAATTTTAATAGTCTTATTTTTGATAAAAGCAGTTCTGCAAATAATGAATTAGGAATGGTTAAGGATGTTATAGAGGTACATTCTAGATATTGTAATAAGGAAATATACTTAAAACTGGAAGAAAAAATTATAAACTATATAGATCCTCGTGCAAAGGATTGGTATAAAAGGCGTATAGAGTTTAATAGAAATAAAAGCAATAATAGAAAGGTATATTGGAATTTTTGGGGAGATTTACAGATAAGACTTCTTAGTGTACTACCTAAAAATAGAATGTCACTAGAAGCAAAAAATATATTAGCAGTCCTTGAACGACGTAATAATAATTTAGAAGAAAGTAATGTGTATGATAAAAATAGTTGCCATTCTGGTAGTGTCTATTCTCCTATAGCAGGTAAAAGATTGAGCAATAAGCAGTGGGTACAAATTCTAACTAATCCCAAACTGGGGCTTAGAGATAGAAGTTCACGATGGGTAGAAATAAAAGGAGGATTTGTTGAAAGTTCAATAGACGAGTTTGCAAGCGAATTAAGAGAGGTTGTTAGTAAAGAACCACAAAGGTTTATAAACTTGATATCAGACAACAGTTTAAATATAAATGATGTTTATTTAGATGCGTTTTTTAGTGGAGTCACTTATAGTGAAAAGTTGAAAGAAGTTAATAATAAAATGTTAGAAGCATTGATATTAACATATAAATATGATTATGAGGGATATAGGGCAAGGTATATTTGTGATATGGTAAGTAAGAAGAATAATGGAGAATGGTCATACTCATTATTAGATATAATTAAGGATATTGCTTTAAATCATATTGATCCTAAAATTGATGAACCTAATGTGACATCACCAGATGATAAGGAAATGAGATCGTTTAATATGCTAATTAGCAACGCATTAAATTGTGTTAGAGGAAGTGCAGCATCAGCTATAGGAAAGCTTTTATGGGATGACAAAACATTATTTGAGTATTTTAAGGATAGCATTATACAGCTATGCCAAGATGAGAATCCTGCAGTAAGGTTAGCAACATTAGATATTTTATTTCCTGTATATAACATCAATAGAGGATGGGCCATAGAAAAAATAATAAATATATTAAAAAGTGACTATAGACTTGCAGGGTATAGAGGTATGAAGCAAATGTTTTTTTTAATTCACAATGAAAAACAAGAGGAGATAGAAAATATTATACTAAAATGTTTCTATGAAGAAGATAAGGACTTAATGAAAATGGGGGCACATACTTTAGCTGAAATGTACATTGTTAAAAATAGATTTACAGAAGTAGTAGAGAATGTGGAAGGTTTAAATCAAGAGCAAGTTAAGTATATACTTGAAATGGTTATAATTTATTTTAATAAGGAACATTACAATGAATTAGCTAAGACTTTAATTACGAAGTGTATATCACTAGAATTGGATTTAGAATTTCCAATTTGCAGAATTTTTTATGATAATCTAATAGATATAGAACGAGATGAAGAATTTTTAAAGAATCTAGTATCTTTTAAAAGCAGCAAGAAAATAGTAAGTGCTTTTGTATGTTATTTAGAAAAGAGTGATCAACCTATTATTTCATATAAAGATGTTATTTTTGCTATGAGTTATAACATAATTGAGAATAATACTGATTCGGAAGATTATATTTATGGGTTAAATGAAGAAATATCTAAACTTATAATAGGGTTATATGATGAAGCATCACAAGAAAAAGGTGAAGAGATGAATGCTATAGCTAACGAATGTCTATGCATTTGGGATTTAATGTTTGAAAAGAGAATAGGAGCTGCGAGAATATTAACATCTAAGATGTTAGATAGATAAAAAAACGAAAAAATCACTTAACTAGTGGTTGTGCAGAATATTTATGGAAATTCAAGATAAGTATGAAAAAATAGATATGCAATAATTAAAAAAAGATGGTAAAATTTAAAAGTTTTACTGTCTTTTTTATTAGATTCCGAATAAAATTAAATATTTTTCAAGTGTACAAAACATTTACATATATGAACTTAGAGCAGAATCAAAAGCTAGGAAAATTTTTCTTCCAGAGTTTAGAAAGAACTTGTTACAGGATCAAACTATGAATGAAAAAGTAGCATTTAAAGAATTTATTACTTTTCTTGTAAATACTCATAAGGAGAACTCTTTTATATCTTATTATAAGAAGGAGGGAGAAAAATTAAGATATGTTATGTATCGTTGTATTGGTAGAGAGACTTCTTCAAAGTACCACATTAAGAGTATAAAAAGAGATATAATAGAAGAGTATATCTTAACTGAAATGGAAAGAGTTATTTTTAATAAAGAAGCAATAAATCACTTGGTAAAGGAATTAAATAAGTTTTCAAATGTTAAGCAAAAGCAACTAGAAGATGAGTTGAAATTTAGTAAAACAAAACTAATAAAATTAGAAAAAGATATAGAAGATATAGTTTTAGTAGTAGCATAAGGAAATAGACATGCTAGGTTTAATGCACAGGCTTTCTAAATTAAAATCAGACAAAGAAGCATTAGAAATTTTAATAGAAGAAACTAAGTTAAAATATCCAGCAGATGAACCAATAACGGAATCCAATCTGAAAAAGATATTTAAGGAACATAAGAAATCTTTAGCTCAAAGGTATATACAATTAATAAAGAAATTCATAGCTATATATGTAGAAAAAGTATTGGTTCACAGCAGTCACGGTGAACTGTATCACAAGTAAGAGAGCAGAGTTTTTGGTAAAAAAGTCGTATTAATATAATTCATACGATTTTTTTAGTTAAACAATATTATTTTAATTAATTATAAATTAATATAAAATAGATATTTAGAGGATAGTAATAAAGATTGCTACTGAAGAAATAAAATTATAATATCAAATATAAAGATGACATAGGTTGGCTGAATATAAGTAGGATAAAAATTGAATCATATATTGATCTAGAAAGATAAAAATGAAATAATTCATTTTTAAAATTGTTTAAACAAAATTTAAAAATGGACTTAATAGAATTGTAAGTTACTATTAGGTTTTATAAATAAGAGGAAAATAATGCGAGAAATTACTATAGAGTATATTAAGGATAAAGACATTACTATTGATAGTATTAAACGAAGACTATATGAAGTTGCCCGTGGTATTAAGGAAAATAATAAAATAAATCTGACCGACATTAACGTAATTTGTGAAGAGATATTTGGGAAAATACTAAATGAGATATTTGGCATAAATTTGGTATCTATGTCAGCAGAAGTATCGGGAAATTTTATTGCAGTTGATCTAATTGACTATGACAAGAAGGTTGCTTTTCAAGTGACATCAAGAAGTGACAGAAAGAAAATAGAAAATACTATTGAGAAATTTAATAAATCGGATATATCAAAACAAATTGAGAGTCTAAATATTCTAATTTTAGATGACGAAGAACATAGATATAATAAGCCAGAAAAAATTACATTAGCTAATAATAAGGAATTTTCATTTAAAGATAATATTTATAATTTTGAAAAAATTACTGATTTAATTATAGAACAAAATAAAATAGAAATTGGATTTATCATAAAAATTTATGATGACATAAATATGGTATTCGATTCAGGAAGAATAAAATATTTTAGTATTATAAAAAGTACTGAACTACTTACAAGTGATTGTTATCATGAAGTATATGAAACTGCTATGTGGAAGCATGGGTATGGAGATATTCAGCTTACTGCATTTATTCCATTAACTTATGAAAAAAAGATTAGCTGTTTATTACAATTTAGGAAACATGATATTTCTGATGCATATATTACACTTAATCAAGACATGTTACTGCAAGACTACTTTATTGAAGAAGATGAATTTAAAAGAAAACATAATGTAGGTAGATATGTAGATGAAGAAATGTTATATATGCAGATAGAAAATATACGATTTAATATTAATGCACATACTGGATATCATATTTTTCAATTATTTTGTGAATTAAAAGATCAGTATTTTAAATCTAAAAAACTAATCGATAAGAAGCTTGGTGGGGAATCTATTAGAAGGATTGAGGATGAATATTGCCTGATGACCATAAGTAAACAGCAGTGGAATGAAATCTTATTTTTTGCTAGAAGGCATGACTACTTTAATGACAATGGAGAATGGAATATTTTTAACAATAATTGGAGCAATGATAGTTTGGTTTTATCTCCTAATGTACATGGTGAAATTAGAGGAGATATCTTTGCTAAAATAAGAGTAGAGCGTTCTAGAGAAAATATAAGTATGCTAGATGTATTCTGGGAACCGGGATTTAAATTTGGTAAGCTTAGTATGGAAGGATTTGATAATGTAGTGAAGTGGAAAGCAGATTACACGTTAGATTGGATGAAAAATAAACTTTTACCAGAAGCACACGTGTTTTATAAAAATGGCAATGATAATACTAAAATCAAAAGGCCATTATTAAAGAGTTTTTTTAGTAAAAGTTAATTTTAATTCAGATGGATATATAAACTTAAATTGTGTTATATAAGTGATAAATTGTAAGTATGCTGCTATAAATACACAAATTAGACACGGTCAATTAGGGTAACTGATTTTTTCAAGGAGTAGAATATAGTAGAATTTGATTAGAGTACGCTCCGTTGGAGGTATAACGGAGAATCATATCATAAATAAGTGAGGTTTATAGTTTAGATTATTTAAATTATTTGGATAGGACAGTTTGCACGTAAAAATAATGTATTATAATAAATGGCGAATTAACAAAAAAATAAAATGATAAAAGAGAAAGCTAATGTTTGAGTGATAGATAAATAAGAAGTTATAGTGGAAATTATAACGAATTAAATACAAAACACTAAAAGAGGCAGTAAAGAAATATTTTACTACCTTTTATTCTTTAATATAAATGATTTAATTTCATCTTTGTCTAAATTTCCACTTGCAACACAAAACCATAGACTTATTAAATCTTTTTGAAATGGTTTAATTATACTTCTTTAACAATATTACTGTAATACTTTAAAGACCATTTTTCTATTTCCTTAATAGCGATAGATAAATCTTTTCCCATAGGAGTTAATTTGTATTCTACCTTAGGAGGATTTTCATCATAAACAATCTTTTGAATTAAATTATCTTCTTCTAACTCTTTTAATTTTTCAGTAAGAACTTTATGACTCACTCCATTAGTAATTCTTTGTAGTTCTAAAAATCTTTTAGGTTCATTAAGAAGGTGGCAAAGTATAACAGCCTTCCATTTACCACGGATAAAATCCATTGCTAAATCAAGCAAACAAACATATTTTTTATTATTATATTTGATCAAATCAACATCTCCTTAAGTAATAGATTAATTATTTAAGATAATAATAAAGAAATCTTATTTAGTCAATAAATTTGATTTTAATGCTTAAGTAATATCAAGTTACTAAAAGGTGCATACTTGTTAGACTTTTAATATGGCGTTATAGTATTTATAAGCCGCGGATAACTTAATTCAAAGGAGAGATTTTAATGAAAAGTCTTTGGGATAAAACAAATATAGGTAAAATGAAATTAAAAAATAGATTTTTTAGAGGTGCACTTTGGGAAGAGTTAGCAGATGAAAAAGGGCATTTAACACATGAATTAAGTTCAATCTATGAAGAACTGGCAAAGGGTGGAGTAGGTACAATAATAACAGGCTATGCCTTTGTAACAGAAGATGAACAACCTAATCCAAGAATGATGGGAATATATAATGATTCATTTATAAAAGAATATAAAGAATTTACAAATAAAATACATGATTTAGGTGCAAATATAATAATGCAAATAGTTTATGGTGGATTTATGACTACTTTTAATGTAGGGGAAAGAACTATCTGGGGTCCATCAACTATGCAGAATGAAGTTACTAAGACTTGGGCAAAGGAAATGACTAAAGATGAAATAAAATATTTAGTTAATGCATATTCAGAAGCAGCAAGAAGAGTTAAGGAATCAGGTTTTGATGGAGTTGAGATACATGGTGGACATGGATATTTACTTAGTCAATTTTTATCACCATATTACAATAAAAGAACTGATGAATATGGGGGTAACATAGAAAATAGAGGAAGAATAATATTTGAAATCTTCCAAGCTATGAGAGAAAAAGTAGGTAACGATTTCCCAATTTTAATAAAACTTAATTCTTCTGACTATATTAAAGAAGGTGGATTAAATAAAGAGGAAAGCTTATATGTAGCTAAAAAACTTGTTGACTTAGGAATAGATGCTATTGAGGTAACTGGTGGAAATGAATCAATACAAGAAGTATTAGATAATAATATGGGAGCAGCTCGTACTAAAGTAGTAATATCTAAGGAAAGAGAATCATACTTTAAAGATTATGCTACAGAGCTTGCAGCTAATATAGATATACCAGTTATTTTAATAGGTGGTAACAGACATTTAGATGTTATGGAAGATTTGTTAAATAATGAAAATATAGAATATTTTACATTGTCAAGACCTCTAACTGCTGAACCAGATTTAATAAATAAATGGGCAACTGGCAATTTAAAGAATCCTAAATGTGTATCATGTAATCAATGTTATAACACACCAGGTAAAAGATGTATTTTAAATATTAGAGAAGCAGAAAAGAAGAATAAGTAAATTGCATATAAATTAGATATTTAAATTAAAAAAATAATTGTTTATTTTTTATTAAAAATTGATATAATATAAGTAAGTAATGATAAAATAAAAATAAATTATAACAAAATAAAAATAAGGTATAAAATATACTGGAATATGTTTTATACCTTATAATATACAATTCTAGTTGCATAGGCAACTGGTATCACTAAAGTTTTTAACAAAAAAACAGTAGCTTCCAAATTGCGCGTGGGGCTACTATTTTTTTGATATTTTATCTATAAGTAACACTATGAATGTTAATAGTGCCAATAAAAATAATCCACCAGTAAATAGTAACATTAAAACGTCATTACTCATTAAGTATCACCTCCCTTCATATAAGAGGTAAGTGATACCAGTAGCCCACTTTTAGCTATAAAATTATACTTTTAAATTATACCAAAAGTGATGCATAAAAACTAGGTTTTTTATCAGAACTTTTACCTATGAACACATGTGAGTAGTGAGTTTCCTTTATGTAGAATATATACATAAGAATAAAATGAAAAGATGTTATTTCTAAAAAACCTAATCTTTAAAATTCATTAATGAATAAATCTTAATAATCCTTAATAATTATCAAGGCTGTTTTTTAATATGTTGTTTCTATAATTAGTTTAAAATATCAATCTAATTATGGAGGCTTTTATTATGAATGCAAGATTTTTAATGCAATATTTTACACACCCTAGAACTACTGGAGCAATTATACCAAGCTCAAAAAAACTATCATATAAAATGATTGAGAATATTAATTTTAATAAATGCAATTGCATAGTTGAATTTGGTCCAGGAACAGGAGTCTTTACAGAAGAAATATTAAAGAGAAGAAATAGTAACACAATAATTATGTTAATTGAGTATAATGAAGAATTTTATAAAATATTAAAAAGCAAATATGGTAATATTGAAAATGTATATATAATAAATGATTCAGCAGAAAATATTGATTATTATATAAATAAATATGATATAACTAATGTAGATTACATTGTGTCAGGTTTACCTTTTGCAAGTTTACCACAAGAGATGAGTGATAAAATATTAGAAAAAAGCAAAATAGTATTAGGTGATGATGGAAATTTTATTACATTTCAGTATACAAAATTAAAAGTGTCATTAATAAATAATTATTTTAAAAACATTAAGGCCAAGAAGGAATTTTTAAATATTCCACCAGCATACGTTCTTAGCTGCACAAATAAATTATAAGGAGAAGATAAGGATGAAGGGATATATTCTTATAGTTGATGATGATGAAAATATAAGAAATTTATTGAGTATCTATTTAGAAAATGAAAATTTTAAAACTATCAAGGCAGAGAATGCTAAAGAAGCAATTAAAATCATAGATGAGAAAGAAATAGAACTAGTTCTTTTAGATATAATGATGCCACAAATAGATGGAATTGAGGCATGTATGAGAATAAGAAAAGACAAGAATATGCCAATAATTATGATATCTGCAAAATCAGAAGATATGGATAAAATTCATGGATTAACTGCTGGTGCAGATGATTATATAACAAAGCCATTTAATCCATTAGAACTTATAGCTAGGGTAAAATCTCAGCTTAGAAGGTATCAAAAATACAATACTGGTTCAAATAATCAAAAAGTTATAATTGAAATTGGAGACTTGACTATTAATACTGATACTAGACAAATTTGGGTTGGAGAGAACGAAATAAGATTAACTCCAAAGGAATTTGATATTTTAGAATTACTAGCAAGAAATAAAGGAATTGTTTTAAGTATAAGAAAAATATATGAAGAGGTTTGGAAAGAAGAATTTTTCAAATCAGATAATACTGTTACAGTCCATATAACGAATTTAAGAGAAAAAATTGAAGCAGATCCTAAAGCTCCTGTATATATAAAAACAATATGGGGAGTAGGTTATAAGATATGATTGACTTTAAAAAAGTTAGAATAAATTTAATCTGGGGAATTATTATTGGATTTTTTTTATCTCAAGTTATTGTTGCAGAAGGGTATGCAATATTAGTGTTTAGACAACAAAATGGTAGTGGAGATGTTGCCTTACCATTTGAAGGAATTACTGGATTTAGAATTTTAGCTTTTATTGTGTTTATAGCTACTATAGCAATATTTAACACGAAAAAATTCAGAAAAATTAATTTAAATAAGATTAGTATTTACTTAATATTAGTAGTTATAATAGCAGTTGTAGTAGCTATTGAGGCTGTACTAATTATAATTTCAATTATTTTTAAGAGGCATCCTAATATACAAGAATATGTTGCAAAAGATTATTTTGTATCAGTAAATATATTTTATATTATCAGTTTTTTAGGTATTGCTGTATTTTTAATAACATTTGTAAGCCTTGTAAATAGGAAAGTAAAATACATTAAGTTTTTAACTAAGGAAGTAAAGGTTATTAAAGATGAAGGATTTGGAAAAACTATTAAAGTTAAAGGGAAAGATGAATTATCAGAGCTTTGCCAAAGCATAAATGATATGTCATTAGAATTGCGTAAAAAAATAGATAATGAAAAAATTATTGAAAAAAATAAAAATGAACTTATAACAAGTGTATCTCATGACTTAAGAACACCACTTACATCTATCATAGGATATGTAGATTTGCTTAAGAAAAATGAATTTAATGATAAAGAAAAGTTTGATAACTATATAGAGGTTATAGATGAAAGAACTAAAAGCCTTAATAGATTAATCAATGAACTTTTTGAATATACAAAACTAACTAGTCATGATATTAAATTAAATTATAGTAGATTAGAAATAGTATCATTAATAGAACAAATGGTTGGGGAATATACTCCTATATTTAATAAGGAGAACTTAGAAGTAGTAAAAGATATAACGGATAAAGATATATTTATTAATGCTGATATAGAGAAGATTGTAAGGGGTTTAGAAAATCTTTTAACTAATGCTATAAAATATAGTGTAAAAAACTCTAAAGTATTAATAAAGCTGTTTGAAGAAAATAATTATGTGGTAGTTTCTGTATCAAACAAAGCTAAAGACATTACAGAAGATGATTTGAAAAATATATTTGAGAGATTTTATAAAGTTGATAAATCAAGAAAAGAACAAGATAGTACAGGACTTGGACTATCTATTGTTAAAAGAATAGTTGAACTTCATAATGGAGAAATAGATGTGAATTTAAATGAAGACATTATAGAATTTAAAATATCATTACCCTTAGAGTAAAAGAAATACCTATAGAATTTTTGAAGCTAAATTCTATAGGTATTTTTATATTCTAATTACTATGCACATTTAGTGATTTTATTCCAAATAACGAAGGAATAATAAGATATAAAAGTTATAGCTAAGACCGCTAAAATCTTAAATAAATAAGTTCCTTCGATTCTAGCACCTAAAAATCCATATAAAAATATCATTGGGGCATCTGCCATTACAATAAGGGAAATACATTTTTTATAATTTAGCTTAATGCAAGCAGCAGATGCTGTTATTAAGTCAGAAGGTGCTATGGGACAAACTATACCTAACACTAAAATTTTGTAACCATATTTTTTTATAATGTTAATAGTATTGCTATTATTGTCTATAAAGTCTTCTCCTAATATTTGTGTGTTTAAATATCTGCCAATAAAATACACAAGACTTTGTGATAAAGCTAGTGATAAAAGTGATAGGAAAAAACCTATATATGGTCCGAAAATAACGCTTCCTATAAGTATAAAAATTGTTTGAGGTATAAAAAATACAATTCTAATAGTAGATAATAATACAAATATTAATTGCATTACTATGGGATTACCCTTAATAATATGACTGATTTTATTTAAATCTGTTGTTAATGTACCTGTAGTATATAAAATTGCAACGATAATAAACCATGAAATTCCAAGTAAAAGCAATTTATTTTTTCTATTCAAAATAATCTCTCCTTTAATCTTTATAAGCACATTTTAGATTAATAGTTCTAAGATTTAATGTGTAAACTTATTAAGAATTATTAAGAAAATTTATTATTTTAAATCTTTTATTTTTAGATAAGGGAATAGGACTTTACTTCAAATTTTTTAATTAGTTTTATTTAGAATTAAAAATAATTATTATAATATTTTAAGAAAAAATTATACAAAAAGGGAAATTTTTATAAATAATAGACGAAATTAAAAACATATAACTAAAAATAAATAAAATCAACTAGTGTACAAGCAAGCACACGAGATATAAAAGAAAGGAAGATAAGAATGACATTACTTGATAAATTTAAGAAAGACACAGAAAATAAAAATGCTAATTATGATGTTGTAATGGAGGGGTGGAAGGCTATTGAAGATGCAGCTTTAATCATGTATCCAGGACAGATTGATCCTAAACATTATGGAACACTTATCTCATGGAACTTAGGGGGAAATGATCCTTTAGATGGTATAAGTGTTTATGATGGTGGAGAATATTATCATTTTATTACTTATGGTTTATCAGAACTTTATGAAAAAGAATTTGAAAATAAAGAATATAGTGGATATGGATTTGAATTAACTGTAAAGTTGAAAAAAGATGGATTAGAAGATGAAGAAGCTGGAATTAGGGGAATGTGTGGAATATTACAAGCAATAGCTAGACTAACTTACAATGAAGGTGAAATTTTTCAGCCAAATGAATACATATATACAGGACAAACTACTGGTATTGATCCTAATGGAGATTCATTAATAACAGGATTTATCACACAATTAGATAAACTTGGAGAGATTAAAACACCAAATGGAAAGGTACAGTTTGTAGAACTTATTGGAGCAACAGATGCAGAATTAAAGGCAATTATTGATAAGAAATTAAATGCAAAAGAGTTGTTTGAAAAACTTAATTCAGAATATACAGATTATAAACGTGAAAGTTTATTTTAATTACTTAAATTAAGATGTTAACTATAAAATAATTAATAGCTTTATGGAAAATTATATGTAAATAAACTTTTTAATTTATAATGATTTGGAGATTTAAAAAGAAGAATATTATGTAAGTATTTTTAATACAACAATGAACAACTAAAAGTAAATTAATAAAAAAGACTTACTAAGTAGCAATTTGAGAGGACGATAATAATGAGGTTATTTGATAAATTAAAAAAGAAAAGACAAAGTAAAGTAATATTAACGGAAGAAAAAACAAGCAATGAGGAAAAACATTCTGGTAAAGCATTTATTTTTTGTGAAGAAAGAGAGCTAAACAAAATAATGAATGCTCTTTGTCATGCTTTTAACATTAACACAGATGGAAATGGTAATACCATTGAACTACATAATGAAGATATAGATATTTTTGTTACTACAGTAACAGAAGAGATGGGGGATGATGCAAAAACATTTATTAAGAATCAAATTAATAGTACTTATGGACATTATTATCATGTTGATACAGAATACGTAGATAATAAGATAAATGTTTTATATAAGATTGATTTAAGTCATGGATTTATTATTATTGATTATTCTTTTAATACTGAGGATGAAGATTATAAAAAAGCAATGATTATGGAGAGATTTTCAAAAACATTACCTGAACTTAAAGGGATTTTACTATTATGTGATGAAGAAGATGGGTTGTACTGTGAAAGTGATAGGGGTATTGAGCTTATTTTATCTGAGGGTGGAAAAAGCAATTTGTTTAATTATTTGCCTAAACAAGAATTCACTATTACGCCAGAAGATGGACAAGTAACAGAAGAACAAATTAGTCGTAGATTAAAAAGTCGTAAAATTATAGAAGATAAATTTATTTATGTTCCTGCATGGTATCCAGTAATTGAAACAGCGGAAAACTCTAAATGTAGATCGAAAGAAGATATTGCCAAAAGAGCAATTGCACTTATGATTGTTTCATTATATTCAGAATGTTTAATTAGTGAAGACATGAAAGTCAGTGAAGCGTATGAATTTGTAAATGAAATTATAGAAAGATTTGATGCAAAAGAATTCTTTTCACCAAGAGAAAAGGAATATTTACAAAATCCAAATCCTACAAAAGAAGAACAGATTGCATATTCATGGCAGTATGAAAATTTATTTGTCATGGAATGGGCTTTAGGATTGGTAGATGAATTAGATTTTCCAGATCATATATGTGATGTACCACTAACAGTTCGCCTATTAAAAGATTATTATTCTGTTGAAGAAATTTTAGAGAACTCAAAACCTAAATCAAAGGAATCGTTATTAGATGAATGTGATTTGATTTTTTGCTTAGATTGGGCTTGTGTAGATACAAGAATCTATAATCTGCCTGCACCAGCTAAAATGGACAAGGGTGTTGTATTGGAACGACATAAATCATTAAATTGGTTAGTTGGATATAATGAAAACGCAGAATGGGATAAAGTTGGAACAGATACTTAAAAGATATAAATCTTATGGTATATATAAATTTTTAAGGAAGTTGGGTATAGTATGAATAATAATTATAATGAAATATATTTGAAATTAGAAGAAGATTTTTTAAAAGAAAAAGCAACAATAGAAGAAGTTGATAAATTATATGATTTTATGTATGAATTAGAAAGTAAATCAAATAAGAGTATTGATATAGAGAAAATTTTAGTCAATACATATTCATTATTGCAATACCATGAAAAGGCTTATAGGTGTTATGCGAAAGTGGCTGACAAAAATAACAAGAAGGATAGAAAGAGATTATCAGAATTAAGAAAAAAATCTGACTTGTATAAAGATCGTTTAGCAATAAGAAGAAGAAATGAAATAACAAAATCTTTTATAGGTAAAATTCCTAAATTTAAGTATTGTCCAGATACAATAAACACCAATATATTAACAGTTGGAGGTGCAGAGGTATGTGATTGCTGCGGTGAAACTGTTGATATTTATTATGAGGGTTCTCTTTATTGTATTGAAGATGTTGACTATTTATGTCCAGAATGTATTTCTAATGGTATGGCTGCTAAAAAATTTAATGGTGAATTTCAACAAGATCTATTTAATAATGAAAATGTGGTAAATGAAGAATATGATGATGAAATCTTACATAGAACACCTAGCTATATGAGTTGGCAAGGAAGTAATTGGCCTGCACATTGTGATGATTATTGTGAATTTTTAGGTGATGCAGAATGGAAAGGCCTTGAAAAAATTGACATGGAGAATAACCTTGAAAATTTTACCGGATGGGATATTGAAGAACTGAAGGAATACTTATCACCAAATGGTTCTCTGTGTGGTTATTTATTTAGATGTTTAAAATGTGGAAAGTATTGTTTGTGTGCAGATTGTGATTAATTAAAATATAAGAGATATATAAGGAGATTAAATGAGAAATAAAAAAAGAATAATTATGTTTTTTATATTTATAGCATTTTTATTTTTAACTTTTTGTCCAATGAAAATACCTGTATCACCAAAGGGAAATTTCAATAAAAATAGATTAATAGTTGGATTAGGTGGTGACATGCCTTGTACTGGTGCACTATATTCAATTATAAAAGGAAATGAGGATGTAGAAGAGTATTTTCATAATGATAAACATGTAAATACAAATAGGGTAACATTAATAGGAGATACTCCATTAGATAATATAGATATTGATGCATTAACAACAGAACTTCAATTTATAGTTAATGGCAAGATAGTTTCTATAGAAGAAGAGTCACCTGTTTTTTATGTTGATAGTTATGAATCTATATCATATATTACATATTTTTGCTATGGAAAGTCTATGATTTTTTATTTGATATGGTTAGTCCTCTTACTACTACTTGTAATTGAATCTATAGTATGGACATACAAAAAGTGTCTATGTCTATAGGTTTTTTTTATAGAAAATTAATTTCATAATTACAGAATATGGTATAATAAAACACGTAAAACAAATAGTAAAAATGGTAATTTGAAGGAGAGATTTTTATGGGAGAATTATCAAAACTACCTAATATCGGTAAAGAAGTTGAAAGTCAATTGAATAAAGTGGGGATATTTACATATGACGAATTAAAAAATATTGGAGCAGAGCAGGCTTGGCTAAAAATACAAAAAAATGATGTTTCAGCATGTATTCATAGATTGCTAGCGCTAGAAGGTGCAATTCAAGGCATCAAGAAAACAGCATTACCACAAGAACGAAAAGAATCACTAAAGGACTTTTATAATGTGCATAAATGTAAATAGGAAATTAAGAATTATTTGTACAAAGAAGATGACTTCAACAGTTTAGATAGGAGTATTATGAAAAAAGATATTTTATTTAAAACAGATGACTTTATATTTTCATATCGTGTAGCTGGAATACTAATATATAATGATAAAATATTACTTCAAAAGCCATTAAAAGATGAAGGATACTCATTGATTGGTGGACATGTGGCTATACAAGAAACAACAGAGGAAACTTTAATAAGAGAATTTAAAGAAGAAATACATGCAGATATAAATATAGTTAGCTTGTTTGCAATTGGGGAGATATTTTTTACATGGGGTAAAAAACCATGCCATCAGATTAGTTTATATTATAAAATTCAGTTAAGTAATTTAGATTCTATACCTATTGACAGGAATTTTCAAGGATATGATGAAGTAGGAAATAAAAGAATAGATATGGATTTTTGTTGGATTCCATTAGAAAAATTGAAAGAAATAAAAGTGTATCCCAAAGAACTGATTTCACATATCTTAGAAGATAAAAATGAAGTAATTCATTTTATAAGTAATGATATATAAATATTAATTTAAAAGTATGTGAAATCCTAAAATTGGAAAAGAGCGAATTAATAATTTCTAAGGTGGCAAAACACCACCTTAGAAATTATTAAATTTGTTTTTGGTGTGCAATTATAATTAGATGGATACTAAATATAAATGTAACTGTGTTTTTATATTAGGTGTAATACCGAATGGTATAGTAGTTGGAATGAAACATAGTAAATTTAGTTTTTAAAAAAGAAGGTAAGAGACAGTCTTGTTAGAATATTTAATAGATAAAGGTGAAAAAGACATAATTGTTACAGGGATTCAAACAGATTATTGTATTGATGTTACTGTGAAATGCGGTTTTGAACATGGCTTTAACATTATAGTTCAAGCATATGCAAATACAACTATTGATAATAAATTTATGTCAGTTAAGAAAAGTTATGAATACTATAATGAATTTATATGAAATGGAAGATATGCAGAATACATTATATTGGAAGATACACTTAAAAGAATGAGTGAGAAAAAATAGTAGATTCTCAATTGCACGTTGGGTTACTATTTTTTATATTTTATTTATAAACACTATAAATATTGACTAAATGAAACACGTTAGACTATTAGATGTGGCAAATGAAGCCTTACAGCAAATTGATTTTCAAGAACGGTAAGGCTTTTGTTATGGACGATTATTTTGGAATAACTTGAATTTTAAAAAAAATTTCAAAAAATATGTAGTGGATTTAAATTTTTTGCGTCTTAACTATTGTAATTACATTATAAGATAAGCTGTACAGGTTAATATAAGACTTAAGGGTTTAAAAAATGAACAGTCTGCAAAATAAATTCATGAAAGAGAGATAGTAATGGGAACTGTAAATTGTAAAAGAGATGAAGATGAAATTAAAATACCATTTAAAGAGGTTACTGTTGATAAGTTTACACAGATCTATGATACATATTATAAACGTGTATTTAAGTATGTCTGTTATCGAATTAATGACCAGCATGAGGCGGAAGAATTATGTAGCAAGATCTTTGAAAGAATTATAATAAAATATAGCAGTTTTGGTGGAAATGAGGATAGTTTGGATAGCTGGATTTTTACTATAGCAAGAAATACCATCACAGATCATTATAGAAGCAAAACTAAAAGATTTCATTTTTCATTGGACTATATAATTGATATGATATCTCCAAAACCATCTTTGGATGAACTTATTTTAACTAAAGAGAATAACTCCTATTTATTTCAAGCCTTAGGAAAGTTAAATGAAAGGGAGCGTTCAGTGGTTTCGCTTAAATATGGAGCAGTACTTAAGAATACAGAAATTGCAAAAATAATGGAATTAAGTGAATCAAATGTTAGTGTTATTCTTTGCCGTAGTTTGAAAAAACTTAAAAAAATTTTAGTTAGTGAGGGATTTAAATATGAATAGAAAATCAGATAGAAATGAATTAAAGCAGATAGAAAATTTACTTATGAATACAGATGTTGACAGTAATAAGTGTGAAGAAATTATTTTTAATCGCTTAAAGTATAAGATAGAAACAGGAACAATAAAATCAGATGATAAAGAAAAGGATGATATATATATGAAAAATAAAAAATTTAAAACTTCTAGAGTTGCAATATTAACATTAGCAATATTAATGTGCAGTGCATCAGTTACTTATGGTAGCGAAATTTTAGCTTCTATCAAGGCACGTTTTCAAGTAGGAAATACTGAAATAACACAGTATGAAGCTAATGATGAAGCTAACTCAACTGACTCTTCAACTGATGAAATGTCACTTGAATTTATGCAAGAAGGATTTAAAGGAAAACTGTTTGATAAGAACGGAAATGAAGCTCTATATGGGGAACATCAAGAATATTATAATGCAGAAGGTAAACTGATTACAGGTATGGGGGTAAAAGATTTACCAAATGGAAAGCATGAGTTCATTGCTTCTACTGACACAGCTGATGAAAAAATGCTTACATTAAAAGAAATTAAGAAAATTGCTAATAAGGATATTAAGCTTCCTAATTATTTACCACAAGGATATAGTTTTAAAGAGGGAATAACTTCATTTGAAGGAGCAGGTGTTAATGCAGTGTATGAGAAGAAATCAGAAGGAACAATTGTCATATTAGCATCTACCACAAAAGAAGCAACTAATGGTGTAGCAACTACTGATAGTGTAAGTGAAACATCTATTGATGGAAAAAAAGTAACTTTATCAACAAATTGTGCTTTTTGGGAATCAAATGATGTAAGCTATCAATTATATTGGAATTTTGAAAATAGTAATGATGGAAAAACACCTTCTATGGATATGAAAGAAGTTTCAAAAATTATAGAGTCTATGAAATAAGCATATCTACTTGTGAAAACTGTACATGTTATGGATTTATTTATACCAATATAGATGCAGAGGGCAATGCTATTTGGAGTGAATATAATATTAAGCCAGAATATTTATATGTTCCTGATGATGAAGTTGAAGAATTTAATTACGATAAAGAAATATATATAGATAACAATGTAAAAACTGAAAATTATGCTGCTAATCAATTCTTAGATGTAAAATTTACCAAAATAGGTAGAATGCCAACATGGATACAAGATGCAGAATATCCACAATGTCCAAAGTGTGGAGAAAAAATGATGTTTATTGGACAAGTATCTATGGAAGACTTAGAAGCGTATGGCGAAGGCATTTACTATGGATTTATATGTAATGAGTGTAAAATTGCAGCTACTGGATATCAGCAGACATAAAATGGAGGAGAATATGAAAGATAAAATAGCAAAAAATATTAATATATTGGGTAAATTCTGTGGGAAAAGAGACATATCAGCACTGACTTCAAGTGAGTTAAAATTAAAATATGGTTTAGAGCAAGCTGATGTTATGGTTCTTTTTGGTGGAAGTATTTTGCTAGGTGGAGATATTTTAGCTGAAGCAATGAAAAATAAAATTGCTAAGAAATATGTTATTGTTGGTGGTGCAGGACATACCACAGAAACTTTGCGAATGAAAATGCATAATGAATTTTCAGAAATTGAAACTGATGGATTGCCAGAAGCAAAGATATTTGCAGCATATTTAAAGTACAAATATAATCTTGAACCAGATTTATTGGAATGTAAATCTACAAATTGTGGCAACAATATAACATACTTATTAGACCTGTTGAAAGAGAATAATGTATCTTTTAAAAGTATCATTATTTCTCAGGATGCAACTATGCAAAATCGTATGGAGGCAGGACTTCGAAAATATATTTCTAAAGATAATATAATAATCAATTATGCAGTTTATGATGCAGAAGTTGTTGTACGAGACAATGAATTAGAGTTTAAAGAGGGTATTTGGGGAATGTGGAACATAGAAAGATATATTACACTATTGATGGGAGAGATTCCACGACTTTCAGATGATGCTGAAGGATATGGACCCAATGGTAGAAATTATATTGAACATATAGAAATACCAATTGAGGTTATGAATGCATTTATTGAATTAAAGAAAGAGTATAGTTCTTTCATCCGTGAAGCAAACTCCATCTATTCATCATAACGATAAATTCTAATTTTGAAGGGAAATTTTTAATGATAACTAAACACGTAATAGTAGAAGAGTATTATAAAGTTTGAGACTTCATGGAATAAAGTCTCAAAATATATATATGAAAAATATTATTTAGCTAGATTTATTAAGGGTTTTTATGAAAGGTATGGAGTTAGGAGAAAAACTTAATGGAATTTGATAAAAAAATAGATTGAAAATAAGATTGAAAAGGAACCTATACGATAGACACACATAAAAAGTGTCTATTCCTATAGGTTCTTTTTTATACAGAAAGTTAATTTCTAAAATTATAATATATAATATAATTTATTAGAAAACAAAGAGTAATTTGAATTTACACAAAATTATTTATTGTTCCTAATTATATAATTTTATAATGCTTTAAGGCGTGATATATTCCATTGTCATCAACATTTTTTGTAACGAAAGAAACTAAATCAAATAAGATTGGATTACTATTTCCCATAGCTATGCTATTTTTAACATATTCAAGCATTGATAAATCGTTTGTACTATCACCAATTGCGTATGTATTTTCCAAGGGTATATCTAGATAATCCATTAAGAATTTTATGCCAGATGCTTTTGAAAATCCTATAGGAGCTAATTCATAAAAATCAATATCTCGTTTTATAAAATCAAATACATCTTTAAATTCTTCATGGAAAGAATCAAAATCACTGTTTTCGGTAATCCATATAACTAATTTATCAAAATCAATATATGGGTCATCCCATGTTGTACCTGAGTAAAAACCCTCTTTCATATGAAATTTTTTTATTCTTACTACTTCTTCAGATAAACTATTTTCATTATAGTATATATCTTTTTTTCCTTCTAAAATTCCATCAATATTGCATTTACGTAGTTTGCTCACTATTTTTTTTGAAAGGCTTGTACCTAAAGACTTAAACATTAATTCTTTGTTATGTAATTCAATGTAAGTACCGCAACCACATACATATCCATCAAATTGTAGCTCTTTTATACGAGTGTTAATTTCTGAAATTGGTCTACCTGTATTTATAAATATAAAATGACCATTTTTTTTAGCTTTTTTTAGAGCTTCTTTAGTGCTTTCTGGAATAGTGTCAGTTTTTTCATCAATTAATGTTCCATCAATATCAAAAAATATAATTTTTTTATCCATTTTATTCTCCTTTAATGTTTGTTATAGTTTATAATATAATAATTTTATTATATTATAAACTATAACAGTTAATATGACTTGTTGGTATTTTAAAGAAATAAATAAGGAAAAAAGCTTTAAGTAAAGAAATTAATGATTATTTAGCTAATATAAATACTTGCATCTTATAGATTTTAAAATCTATAAGATGCAAGTATTCTTTTATACATAAAATTATAATTTCACCTATAGGTAGCAAAACTGAAGTTTTACGTTTTAAGTAGAGTTTTATTTCCAATGATTAAAACTGTTTTAAAACATATCTAAAATAAATTTCAATTAAATTTATTTTTATTGAAACAAAATTTAATATATAAGTATCATTATTAGTGTAAGGAGTGTGAGATGTGCAAGAAACAAATATTGAAAAATTAATTACTGATATATATAACAATACTTATGATGATGTATTAAGATATGTAGTATCAAAATGTAGAAGTAGTGATGAGATAGCAGATATAATGCAAAATATATATTTGAATTTTTATAAAGCTTTAAAAAATAAAAGAGAAATAAAAGAATATAAAAAGTATTTAATAAGAATTGCAAGAAATGAAGTATATAAGCATTATGGATTATTAAAAATGTTACAAAATCATATTCCAATATTTTCACTAAATGATGAGAAACAATTTAAAAATATTCAAGAGGATTTAAATATTGAATATAACTATGAAGAAGAAGCATTATGTGAGGAGATATGGGGGTATATAAAGAAAAAGGATATACTTACATTTAAGATATTTGTTTTATATTTTCAAAGTGATTTGAAAATAAAAGACATAAGTAAGAGCCTTAATGTAAGTGAGTCCACTGTTAAAAATAGACTGTATCGGACAATGAATAAAATAAATGAAGAATTTGAAATATAGGAGGGCGTATTTTGAATAAAGAGGATATAGTTAAAAAATCAATTAGAAAAGGATTAGAATCTAAAGAAGAAATATTACAGAATATTTTAAATGTAGTAAGAGAAGAGGAAAAAATAGAAAATAAAAAAATTGACTTAGAAATATTAATACTAGAATTAATTCAAAGAAAAGATATGTATGGATATGCAATAATTAAAGAATTAGGAATTAAGTCTAAGGGCACATTTCTAATGCAAGAAGGTGAAATATATCCAATTTTACATTGCTTAGAAGGAAAGGCTTTATTAGAATCATACTGGATTCGTGAAAGTGATAATATAGATAAAAAATATTATAGATTAACTAGAAGAGGAAGAGAATATTTAAAATTTAGGGCTGAGGATACTAAAAACATTAAAATGTTAGAAAATATAGGGAAATTACAAAAGATAACATAGGTATATTTTAAAATAAGATACTTAAACAATAAAATGTAGTTAAAGTGTTAATGTTTAATAAGTTAAAAATTAATGATAATTTGGTGAGGTGATGGAAAGATGAATATAAAAGATAGTGATGATATAAAAAAATATATTAATGATGTGTGTTCACAAGTAAAGAATAAAAGAATGCATAATGAAATAAGAGATGAACTAAGTGTACATTTAGAAGAAAAGGCAAATGAATATATAAAATCAGGAGAAAAAAAAGAGAAGGCTTTAAAGAAAGCAATTAACGAAATGGGCTCTTCTAAACATGTGGGAAGTGAACTTAATATGCTACATAAGTCTAAGCCAGAATGGAGCATAATAGCCTTAAGTATTGGATTGGTATTGTTTAGTGCTGTAATAATAAGATTTTTTGAGTGGAATGTAGAACTTGAAAATAATCATATATCAAAGAATAATATTATATTTAACATATTGGCCATATTTGTATTTATAATGTCATGCTTCATTGATTATAGAGAAATTAAAAAGTATTCAAAATATATTTATACTATTGGTTTATTCTCTTTAGCTTATACTGTATTTTCAGGAATTCAAGGTGTTAATGGAGTAAAACAATGGTTACCAATAGGTGGATTAACTATAAATATTGGATATTTTGCACCAATAATAATAGTAATTGCTTTAGCAGGAATATATGATAAGTATGATTGGACTAATAAAAGAAAAATCATAATAGCTTTATTTTTAGGTTTATTACCATTGGGATTACTTGTCAGAACAAATTCACTATTTAGTTTTATTATTTATGGAATTTCATTGATTATATTAGTATATTTATCAAAACCGAGCAAAAGGATATTAGGATTATTTATTAGTATTGAAACATTAATTATGATTTTAAGCAAAATAGGTTTTGATACTATTTCAAATTTCGTTAATAGAAGTAATAATATTGGTGGATATGGATATATTTATAATCAACTTAAAATAATTAGAGATTCGTCAGTATTAATTGGAAGAGCTACTAACTTTGATAAAAATATTATTCCAGAGTTTTATATTGATTATATTCTTTCATATATAATATATAATTTTGGTTGGATAGTTGGGATTATAATTATTACTTTAATTGGAGTACTAATAATAAGAATGATTAAAGTGGCAATATGTGTAAAAAATACTTATGCTAAATCTTTGGTTTTAGGAGTTGTATCCATAATAACAATTCAATTTATTTGCAATGTATTAATGACTTTTGGAATTACTATAAGTGTGCATTCACCTATGCCACTACCTTTTATAAGTTATGGAGGAACAAGTACTATTATAAACATGTTTATAGTTGGAATTATAATCAATGTATACAAAGGGAAAAATATATCTGAAGTTGAAAAAATATAATACGAAAAGATTTGGATAAAATTTTGGTTGAAAAAAATATTAAGTTTGATATATATTATTTTCAACCTATTGTTAAAATATGGAGTGAAGAGAAAAAGAGATATTTAAGTTTAATGTGAAAATTTTTTAATAATATTATTTTAAAAGTAGGTGTTTAACATAATATTTGATATTTTATCATTGTATTTTTATTAATTTTACAATTATTATAATTTACCATTAATATTAGTAAATTTTAACACGAATATATAATGGAAATATTAATCTTATATAGAAAATTATATTAATTAAGATTAATAAAAATATAATGTTAGGAGGAAGTTTACAAATTTGCTAATGAGAAATAGACTTGAATATTCATCGATAAAATTGACTTCCATTGACAATAAAATAATAACTATGGGAATAGTTGAAAAATTTCAAAAAGATACTTTAATTATATGTGCTAATGAAAAAACTGAATTGAAAATTCATGAGGAAGTCTTTATAAATATTTTTAATAATAATCAGGGAATATCTATATATAGTGGTATTATAAATAATATATTAGAAAATACTATAGTAGTTAAAAATATATTATTTCTACTTGATAAAGAAAGGCGAAATAACAATAGAATTATTGTAAATATGCATTTAAAGGTAGCGGAGATAAGGAATGTATCTGAAAAAGTAATAGAATTATCTAAACCTATTTTTATGACAAGTAAAAATTTAAGCATTAGAGGAATATTGTTAGAATGCGTTTTAGATATTCCTAAAGGTGTTAATTTTTTTATTGAGTTACCTATAGAAAATAAAAAAATACATATAGAAACTATTACTAAAAGAAAGTATGAAAAGGATAATTTATATTATTATGGCTGTGAATTCATATTAAAAGATTCAGAACAAAATAATCTTTTAGAAAATTTTATACTTAAAAATTATAATGCCAAGTTTTTTAAATATTACCCAAAATAATTTAAAATATATACAAGTAAAATAATAATTTACTATGAAATTTAGGACGATAAATTAAGTATTTATGGTCTTTTTCTATTGGTATAAATTTTTTGTATAAGTAAATAAATTTCAAGTTAAGAACTATGAAAGTTGAATTATAATAATGCTTTACATAGTATATATATCTACATATATTTAGAGCATACTCTTAATAAAAAATTAATATATTAAAATGGAATATTATGTAGTTAAAACGTGTATTTAGTGTTAAAATATAACATAAAAGGGGTTGAGAAATATTGAACATTAAGAAGAAATTTATTATTTCAATGTTTGCTGTTGCAATTATGTTAATGGCAATTCCAACAATGAATGTACAAGCTGCAATTAGCGATAATAAAATAATATCAGATAATGATATAACAGTAAAAGAAGCTAAAAATTGGGCTAAATCTAAAGGCGCAACTAAAAACTTTATTGGTTTAGCAGATTTATATTGGAAATATTCATCTGATTGTGGTGATGTAAACCCTGCAGTAGCATATGTACAAGCTGCCAAAGAAACTGGATATGGTAAGTTTACTGGTGTTTTAAATGAAAGTTATAATAATCCTTGTGGGCTTAAGACAGCAACAGGTGGGGATGACAATGACAAGAATGCTCATGAAAAATTTGATAATTGGGATGAAGGAGTACAAGCTCATATGGACCATTTAGCATTATATGCAGGTGCTAAAGGATATCCTAAAAGTGATAGTTATGATCCAAGACATTTTAGAACTATTAAGGGAAAAGCTAAAACAATAAAAGAATTAGGTGGAGTTTGGGCTCCAAGTGCTACATATGGTGAGGAAGTAAATGCACTTTATACTGATTTATTAAAGTATTCTGGAGCTGACGTAGAAGATGGTGATGATAAAGATAACTCATCTAAATTATCACCCAATCCAGGTGTGCAAGAAAATAAACCTAATTTACCAAATGTAAAAGAAATTATTAATACAATTAGTAATGAGAATAGTGGCAATGTTAATATTTCATCTACTATTGGTTGGAGATACGAAAATGGATCTTGGAGTTACTATAGATCAGATAATACAAAAGCTACTGGTTGGATAAACCCAGATGGTAATTGGTATTATCTAAAAGATAATGGGAGTATGGCCACTGGATGGTTAAATATAAATAACACATGGTATTATTTAAAAAGCTCAGGAGCAATGGCAAAAGGATGGCTTAATATTAATGGAACGTGGTATTATTTAAAAGATAGTGGTGCTATGATAAATGGACTTAATAATATAAATAATAAAATGTATTATTTTGAAAATGATGGTGCAATGAAAGTCGGTTGGAAAAATATTGATAATTATTGGTACTACTTTAGTTTAAATGGTGATATGCAAAGTGGATGGATCACAGAGAATGGAACAAGATATTATTTATATGATACAGGGGCAATGGCAAAGGGATGGATTAATATAGATAATACCTGGTATTTCTTAAATGATAATGGATCTATTGCAACAGGTTGGAAGTCAAGCAATGGAGATAATTATTATTTAGATGTAAGCACAGGAAAGATGCTAGTTAATACTGTAATTAATGGATATACTATTGGACTTGATGGAAAAAGAATGAATTCATCTTCTGAGAAAGATTCCAATAAAGATAAAAACAATAATAAAACTTCAAATAAAAAAACTATTGTAATAGATCCGGGTCATGATTATGGCAAAGATTATGGATCTGAAAACAAAATTGATGGGACAACTTATAGTGAAACAGATTTAAATATACAAGTTGCATCTAAACTTAAGAATGAATTAGAGAATAGAGACTTTAATGTAATAATGACAAGAAAAGCTAAAGAAAAACCATCTTATGGATCTTTAACAGCAAGTCTTTCTCATAAAACAGATACAGCTAATGATGAAAATGCCGATTTCTTTATAAGCATCCATCATAATTCAGCAGTAGAAACTGCTAAGGGTGTTGAAAGTTATTATAGTACAGCACCTAAAGATGATAAGTATGGTGGGAATTTAGATTACAATAGACTTGAGAAGAGTAAAAAAATGGCTAAAGTTATAAATGATAGCATTGTAAAAGTTATTGATACTAAAGATCGTGGCGTAAAAAATGATGCTGAACGTACTTTATTTGTACTTAGAAATACTAATATGCCAGCAGTTTTAGTTGAAGTTGGATTTATAACAAATCCAGAAGAAGCTGAAAGATGTGCAGATTCATATTATCAAGAAAAAGTTGCAAAGGCAATTGCTGAGGCAATTGATGAAAACTTTAATATAATATCAAATAAATAATATAATCTCATAAATAGTTTTATTTTTATAAAGCTATTTATGGGATTTTTTATATTTAAAGTATTGATGATAACATTCGATATAATTAGCATATAAACTAATTTATAGGAGTGATAATATGTTGAAAAAGTTTTCTTTTAGGACGAAATTATTAATTACGATTTTACCAGTTATAATAATTGGAATGTTGATTTTAAGTTTTACAACATTCTATCAATTTAGAAAAAATATCGAAAATGAACTTATCAACAATAAATCAGAAGAGATAAATAAGTTAACAGAGAATATAAATACTTGGATGGATGGTAAGTTATTAGAAGTAAAGTCTTCTGCAAATACTCCTACAGCAAAATTAATAGATAAAGATATACAAGCAGTAGATAATTTTAACGCAGAAAGGATTAAATTTCTAGAAGAAAATTATCCAGGAGAATATGATAATGCAGCAGCAACATTATTTAACAACGATGGTAAATCAAGAGCTCAATATTCAAATGGTACTTTCGTAAATGGTGATGTCTCAGAAAAACTTTGGTATAAGGATTTAATGAGTGGTGTACCTTATAATATTTCTAATCCAGTAATATCAAAAGGAACAGGAAAAACATTAGTTGTAATTGGAGTTCCTATTAAAGGTGAAACTGATCAATCAATAGGAACAATGATATCAGCAGTAAATCTTTCTTACATACAAGAAAAAGTTAAAGACTTTAAATTTGGGAAAAATGGTTATAGTTTATTAGTTGGAAAAGATGGAACTATTCTTGAACATCCAGATGAAGAATTAATAATGAAAAAGAATATATCAGAGATTGAAGATGAGAACATAAAATTATTAGGTCAAAAAATGCAAGGAAATGAGGAGGGAATCTTTAGATTTGGAACTGGAGATAATAAATTCATTGTATTTTATGATAAAGTACCTTTATCAGATTGGAGTGTAGCTAGTGTCTTATCAGAAAAAGAATTATTTGCTTCAGTTGATAAATTGATGATTATGTCACTTTTAATAACAGCAGCTATTGTTTTAGTTAGTGCAATTATAATTGTTTTTGTGGCAAAACAAATGACTTCACCATTAGCTAGTTTATCAGATTTTTCAGAAGAAATATCTTTAGGTAATCTTACTAATAAGTTAGAAATTGATGGCGAAGATGAAGTTGCTAAAGTAGCTAATGGACTAAATAATACAGTATTTAAACTTAAAGAAATGATAAGTGATATAAGTACTTCTGCTGATGAAGTTATGGTAGTATCAAATAGTTTATCACTAGCTACAAGTGAATCTTTAAAAGGAAATGAAGAGGTGTCTAAAAGTATGCAAGAGATAGCAGCAGGTGCTGTAACTCAAGCACAAGGAGCTAGTGAAGCATCTATTGTTACAGGAGAATTAATTGAAGAGATAAATGAAGTATTTAAAAAGTGCAATCATATGATTAATATAGTTGAAAAATCAAGTGATATTAGCAATTCAGTATCAAAAGGTGTTAAAGATGCAATAGATAGTATACAAAATATAGCTGAAACTAATAAATTAAATGTTCAAGAGACTGAAATTTTATTAGAACAATCTAAGGAAATAGGACAAATCGTAGATGTAATAAGTGAAATATCAGAACAAACTAATCTTTTATCACTTAATGCAGCAATTGAAGCTGCTAGAGCTGGTGAACAAGGAAAAGGATTTGCTATAGTTGCAGATGAAGTAAGACGATTAGCAGAGCAATCAGCTAATTCTTCAAAAAAAATAGCTAATCTTATTAGTATGATTCAAAATCAAATTGAAATTATATCAAATAAGATGGAAACTGGAACATGCGAAGTTGTATCTGGTGTTGAAAAGGCAACATTAGTAGGTGAGAATTTCAAAGAAATAGAAAGAGTTTTTACTACAGTAATTAATGTTGCAGATGAAGTGTCAAAAGCTACAAATAGAATGGAAAAGAAAGCTAGTACAACATCAGATATTATAAATAATGTTGCAGCAATAACTGAGGAAAATTCAGCTGCAACAGAACAAGTTACTGCATCAAATGAAGAACAAATTGCATTTATGCATGAAATTGTAGATTCAACATATAAGTTAGAAGATTTAGTTAATAATCTTAATAATACAGTAGAAAGATTTAAATTAGATAAAAAGAGTAATGAATAGTATTAAACATTAGTATAATTTTTATGAATAAGTTATAGTAGGTTATTTTATGTAAAAATAAAATAATCTACTGTTTTTCATTATAACTTCTTATTTTAAAAGTAATATTATAATAATATAAATTAAAGAAGTGTTTTTCTGTATAATATAGTATAGATGAAATTGAGGGTACATAAAGGAAGGGGATTGCAAATTTGAACAATGAATATATAAGAGAAAAAATATTTGAGCTATCAGATGTTAAGTATAAAGAATTTCATAGTAAGTTATGTCCAAATACTAATAATATTGTGGGGGTAAGGGTTCCTCTTCTTAGAAAATTGGCAAAAGAAATTTCTAATGGGGAGTGGAGAAATTATTTATCTCAAGCTGAAAATGAATATTATGAAGAAATAATGCTTCAAGGAATGGTTATTGGATTAGTTAAAATGGATATAGAAGAGCGAGTTAAATATATTGGAGAATTTGTGCCTAAGATTTATAATTGGGGAATATGTGATACTTTTTGTGCAGGATTAAAATGTTTTAAATCTAATAAAGAAAAGGGATTTGACCTTTTAAACACATATTTAGATTCACAAAAAGAATTTGAGCTTAGATTTGCAATTGTTCTTTTGCTTGATTTTTATATTGTAGATGAGTATGTAGATAGAGTGTTAGAGATTTTAGATAATATACATCATGATGGATATTATGTAAAAATGGCAGCAGCTTGGGCTATTTCAATATGTTATATTAAATACCCAGAAAAAACGATGAAATATTTAAAGAGTAATAAATTAGATGATTTTACTTATAATAAAACTCTACAAAAAATTATAGAGTCATATAGGGTTGATAAAGATGAAAAAAATATAATTAGAAATATGAAAAGAAAATAAAGTGAGATAAAAAAATATCCAAATAAAAAAGATGTTCTTTTCTTTAAGAACATCTTTTTTACACATAATTTTATTTGATAGAACCTTGTACAATTCCTTGAATAATTTGTCTTTGTACAAAGAAGTAAAAGATAACTATTGGGATGATAGCTAATACTAAAGCCGCCATTGCAAGTTCCCATTGTTTTGAGAAAGCACCAAAGAAAGTATTCATAGCAAGCGGAATAGTGTTAATCTTACCGTTTATAGTTAAGAATGGTAGTAGGAAGTCGTTCCATATCCATATTCCATTTAATACAGCTACAGTTACAGTAGTAGGTTTTAAAAGGGGAAGAATTACTTTAGTGTAAACTTTCCATTTACTACAACCATCTATAATAGCAGCTTCTTCAATTTCTTTAGGAATTCCTTTTATTACACCGTGGTATAAGAATATGCTCATACTAGATCCAAATCCAATATACATAAAGATTAATCCATAATGTGTACCTAACAAACTAAAATTGATGGAATCGATACCTAAAATACCCATCCATTTAACAAGTGGTATCATTATAGCTTGAAAAGGAACTACCATAGCAGCAATAAATAAATAGAATATAATCTTACTAGCTCTAGACTCATTACGAACTAAAACCCAAGATGCCATTGAAGAAAATAATATTATTAAAGCAACACTTATAACAGTAATTACAATTGAATTAATAAAAGCACTACCCATATGCATTCTATCAATTGCATCTAAATAATTGCTAAAGTTCCATACAGATGGTAAACCAGTTGTATTTACAAAAATTTCTCTTCTATTCTTAAAAGAGTTTATAAACATCAAATAAAAAGGAGTTAGATAAAGTATTAAAGCAATCCATGTTAAAATTTCTAATATACCTAATTTATGGTTATAACCATTTAATGTTGATAATTTTTTTATCTTTTTAGGTGAACTATTAGTGTTTTCTACAACATTTGTTTTCATTATGCCTCTACCTCCTTCTTTTTATTAAAGTATACTTGTGTTAATGAAACAGCAGTTACAAATATAAAGAAAACAATAGCTTTTGCTTGTCCTACGCCCATATTATTTACTAAGAAAGCTTCTCTATATATATTTAAAGATAACATTTCAGTTGTCTTTGCAGATGTTAAAGAGAAGTTTAAATCGAACATTTTAAATGAGTTAGCTAATGTTAAGAATAAACATACTGTAATTGCAGGTCTTACCATTGGAATTGTAATATGTTTGAAAGTTTGAAATCCATTAGCTCCATCAATATGACTAGCTTCTAATAAATCAGTAGGTACATTTTCAAGAGAAGCAACATAAATAACCATTATATATCCAGCATATTGCCATGAAGCAACTATCAACATTGCAAACATTGCCGTACCAGGATTTTGTAGTAATGAAGTTCCTAAGAATGATGAACCCATATTTTGGCCAATTGAAGTGAATACAGAGTTAAACAAAAATTGCCATATAAATCCTAAAATTAATCCACCTATTAAGTTTGGCATAAAGAAACCAGTTCTTAAAATATTTTTTGTCTTCAAATTTCTAGTAACTATATATGCTAGTCCAAACCCAATTAAATTAATAGTAATTACGCTTGCAATAGTATATAAAATTGTTATTTTAAATGAATAAAGAAATTGAGTATCTTTCCAAATACTTAAATAATTTTCAAATCCGACGAAACTATATTTTGGATTAGCACCATTCCAGTTTGTAAATGTGTAATAAATACCCATAAAGAAAGGGATTATTACTACCATTATAAGAGAAAAAAGACATGGACCTATAAAAAGCCAAAAATCTCTTTGTTCTTTATGATTTTTTTTCATATTTTCACTCCCTTGTAATAAAAATTAGTATATATACAAATGCAACTTATGTGTAATTAATGCCATATGTAATAGTGATAATAAACATCCATAAGGGAATTACCCCTTATGGATTTAAACTTCATAAAACATTATTTTAGTAGCATTTTAAATATTATTTAGAAGCATCTTGTAATTGTTGGATCATTTGAGTTTTATCAATTTCTCCTCTAGCAAATTTAGAGAATATAGGTCCAATATTATTCATTGTGAATCCATCTGGAAGATTTGTGAATGCCCAAGGAATAGTTTTACCAGCTTTGTTAAACTTAACAATAGATTTAGCAAGTTCATCTTCAGGTTCAACTGTGAAGTTTGTGAATGCAGGGATCATCTTCATATCTTTTACTATAGAAGCTTGTCCAGCTTCGCTAGTTACCATCCAATTTAAGAAGTCTTTAGCTTCTTTATTAACAGCTGAATCTTTATTAACAACCCAGTACATAGGTACTCCAACAGGAATACTTCCGCTTATTTTTGGATCATTGTTAATTGCTAATGGAACAAAACCTTTAGGGAAGTCTGCATTTAAGTCAGCTAAATCTTTACTAGTCCAGTTACCTTGGTGTAAGAAAGCAGTTTTACGTGATGCTCCAAAGTTACCAACTTGTGCACTATAATCTATTGTATCTAGAGTAGCACCACCACCGTATTTGCAAAGTAAATCAACTAAGTTCATCCAATCTTTAAAATATTGATTATTAACAAAATCAGCTTTTCCAGCCACATAATCTTTAACAAATTGAGTGGGATTTTCTTGTACAGCTAAAGGAATATTAAAAGTATGGTTACCTGTAACCCAAGTTTCTTTAGTTGTATAAGATACTACATTGTCTATTCCTAATTCAGCTTTCATGGAATCTAATTTTTCAAATGCAGCTTTTAATTTATCAAAAGTATCTATAGAATCAGGATCAATTTGAGCTTTATCTAAAATATCTTTATTATACATTAATCCATAACCTTCAGTTGCAGCAGGCATACCATAAACCTTACCATCTACTGTAACTGTATCTAATGTACCATTAACTGCATCTTTTACCCAAGGTTCAGCAGTTAATTCATCAATTTTATGTTGCCAAACCCCGTAATCTCCAGCACCTTGAATCATGAATATATCAGGTTCAGTACCTTTTGCGAATTCAGCTTTTAGTGAAGCACCATAGTCAGCACCACCACCAACGGAAGTTATATCAACTTTAACACCTGTTTCATCTTCATATTTTTTTGCAAGTTCGTTTAGTTGGTCATTAATTTCAACTTTTAATTGAAATACCTTAACTGTTTTTCCCTCTCCATCTTTTTTAGCACTATTTCCAGCATTAGATGAACAACCAGCTACTGTACCTAATAGAAGTGAAGCAGCTAATACTGTTGATAATGTTTTTTTCATTCTTAATTTCATTTTGTACCCCTCCTATAAAATAGTTTAATAATAACTATACGTGGAAACGATTCCGAAACATATGTTAGTAAATTATATACGAATAACATTAAATATATACCTTCTTTTTATTTTATATTTAATGTTTGAATTCGTTTACTATGATTAAAAAATAGAAATATTAATAAAATATATCGGAAACGATTCCTGAAAACGATATAAGCTTGTACCGAAAAGATATTGTAAATCGTTTTCTTAAATTAAGTATAGCATCACATATTTTAATTTTCAAGTAATATTAAAGAAAAAATTAACTTCATTGTAAAATAATTTAAATAATTAATTTTAAATTACTTATTTAGAAAATATTGAAAAATGCACATTGAAAAAGTTGATTTATAATGATAATATAATAATTGGAAACGATTCTAATTATTATAAATTTTAAATTTAATAAATTATATTTAAATAATTAGAAGGGAATATCATATGAAAAAAAATATATTTTATACAAAGAGTAAAAGAGAGAATTATAAAAAAGATATTATATTTTTAAAAAATTTAAGTGTAAAAGTTAAATTAAGATCTTCATATATTATATTATCTATGTTGATACTTTTAATAGCGTTGATTTCTATTAAAAGTATAGATACAGTAAGTAAAAATTCTAATAAAATTTATAATATAAATTTTAAATCTATACAAACTATAGATAATATTAATTCAAATATAAAAGAACTTGATTCATATTTTATGAATATATTTATGAGTTCTGATGTCAATGAGAGCTACAAATATTCAAATAAAATTAAAATACTATTACATCAAACTAATGCATTTCTAGAAAATTATGAAACCATTAATACAACAGAAATTGAGACAAATAAGTTTATCCAATTAAAGGAGTATGCAAATAGCTTAGAAAAGTGTTCTTTAGATATTCTTCAATTAATAGATTCCGGAAATTTAAGTGAAGCAAATGAAATATATAACAAAGATATGCTTAGAATAAAAAATAATGTTTATGATTTATTAAAAACTCTTATTAACTTGTCTGAAAGTAATGCGAATAAAAGTAGTATAGAGAATACTAAAATATTTAAATCCGTTTTAATAAGCACTATAACAATAGCTTCTATAGGTTTAATAATTTCATTTATATTAATATTTTTAATAGGTAAACTTATAATAAAGCCATTGAAGGAAATAGAAAATTTAGCTGAAAGAATGTCTAAATATGATGTTTCAAAAAACATAGAACTAAATAGCAAAGATGAATTTGGAAGAACAGGAGAGTTATTAAATAGATCGCAGGAAAACATTAAAGGCCTTATATCATTGATAATTCAAGAATCTTATGAGTTAAGTTCATTAAGTGAAGAATTATCAGCTACTGTTCAAGAAGTAAATTCAAAAGTAGATATGATAGATACATCAACAGATGAGATAAGTAATGTAATGAAGCAAACTAATAAAACTTATAATGTAATAAATGATTCTATTAGCAGTGTTAATAATAATATGGAAAAACTATCATACAAAGCAGAAGAGGGAAATATTAATGCAAATAAAATTAAAAGTAGGGCTATAATAATTAAAAATGATAGTGAAAAAGCAATAAATAATATATCAGAGATATATTCAAATAAAGAAAATGAGATTTTAAAAGCTATGGAAGATGTTAAAGTTGTAAGTGAAATTAAAAAAATGGCAGATATAATAGATAATATTTCAAAGCAAACAAATCTTTTAGCATTAAACGCCTCTATTGAAGCAGCTAGAGCTGGAGAGGCTGGAAAAGGATTTAGTGTAGTTGCAAATGAGGTAAAAAGACTTGCAGAAGAATCATCAAATGCTGTAGGTACTATAAAAAATACAATCAGTAAGGTTGAAAGTTCAGTAGAAAATTTATTAGTAAGTAGTAATGATATTCTAAAGTTTATAGGAGAAGATATAAACAAGAATTTAAAGGATTATTCTAATATAAGTAGTAAATATATTGATGACGGTGACTTTGTAAGTAATATGTCAAAAGAGTTAGCAGTTTTATCAAAAGAAGTAGATAATAATATGGAATCAGTTGGTAAGTCTATATATAATATTGGAATAGATAGCAATAAATCTTCTAAGAGTATTAATGATATTCAAAATAGTTTACATGATACATCACTTTCAATGAAGCAAGTTTTAATGGCAGCAGAGGAACAAGCTACTATAGCATTGAAAATTGATGATCTTATTAAAAATTTTATGGTTTAAATATAAGTTTGTTAAAAAACAAAGCTGATTTTATAGTGTAAAACTAATGGATGAAGTAATTTTTTAGAATTTTAAGAAGAAAATTTTATAACTACTAAGTTAATATACTAAATATTTGTATTAAATTAATATAAAGATAAAGAATATCGGATTAACATGATATTCTTTTTTTTTATAATTATATAAGGGTATAATAAGGAGAGTACATATAAATATTACAAAAATTTAAATGAGGTGACAGTCGTGAATTTTAGAAAGTTAAAGATATTTTATGAAACAGCAACTGAATTAAATATGACTAGTGTAGCTAAAAAATTATATATAAGTCAACCTTCAATAAGTCAAGCAATACATGAGATAGAAGAAGAATTAGAAGTCAGACTATTTGATAGAATAGGTAAAAAACTTTATTTAACACATGAAGGTGAAATTTATTTAAATTATACAAGAAGAATACTTAATTTATATGATGAATCTATAAGAACTATTAATGACATAAATACAAATGAAAAAGGGAAAATAAAAATAGGCGCTAGTACAACTATTGGAATATACATATTACCTGATATAATAAAAGGATTTTTAAAAGAGCATAGTGGAATAGAAATTTCTCTAGCCATAGATAATACTTCAAATATAGAAAAAATGATATTAGAAAATAAAATTGACTTTGCTTATATTGAGGGAACAACTAATTTGGATGAAATAGTTCAAGCAAAGGTATGGGAAGATGAACTTATATTTATATCGAGCTTAAATCATTCTTGGAGTAAAAAAGAAAGGGTAAGTACAAAAGATATAATAAAAGAGAAACTTATAATGAGAGAACAGGGGAGTGGTACTAGGGAAATAATAGAAGCTTATTTAAAAAATAATAATATAGATTATAAAATATTTATGGAACTTGGAAATACAGAAGCTATTAAAAAAAGTGTAGAAGCTAACTTGGGTGTTAGTTGTTTATCTTCTAGAAGTGTAGATGAAAAAATAAAAAGTGGATGTTTAAAAGGATATAGATTAAAAGAAGGAAAAATAACTAGAGATTTAAGACTTATACATCATCGTGATAAATTTTTAAATAAAAATATGAAGAAATTTATAAGTTATTCACTAAAATAATATATAAATAAAAACCTATTAATATCATATTATAATAAGTATTTCATTTTCAATATCAAATTTAATATAATTAACTCAAGAAAAAGAAAACTGTTAAAAAACAGCGATTTAGAGGTGATTGTTAATGAAACAAAAAATAATAGATATTATCCCAGGACTTTTAATATGTATAGTTATAGCAATACTCGGAAAAATATTAGGTAGCTTTTTTCCTTCAATTGGTGGAGCAAGTTTTGCAATTATATTAGGAATCATTTTAGGAAATACAGTATTTAATAAATCTAAATATGACAAAGGATCTCAGTTTTCAGAAAAAGATCTTTTATCATATTCAATAGTACTTATGGGATCAACTATAAGTTTTATGGAAATAAAATCACTTGGATTTAATGGCGTTTTATTTATAGCAATCCAAATGACTTTAACAATATTACTTACATATTTTGTTGGAAAAAAATTAGGTTTTTCTAAAAAATACTCATTACTTATGGCATCAGGAAATGCAGTTTGTGGATCATCAGCAATAGCAGCAGTAGCACCAACAATAAATGCAGATTCTAAAGATAAAGCTATTTCAGTAACTATTGTAAATTTAACTGGTACAATATTAATGTTTGTAATTCCATTAATTACAATGGCAGTATACAAAAATAGTTTAACAGAAACATCAGCTATGATTGGTGGAACTTTACAATCAGTAGGTCAAGTAATAGCATCAGCTAAGTTTATAAATGAAGATGTTGTTACATTAGCTACTATATTTAAGATAATAAGAATAATATTTTTAGTAGTAGTTGTTATAATTTTTTCAAGATTTAAAGTTGATGAAAATGAGGATATGTCAGAAAAGGCTATAATTGAAAGAGAAAAGAAAGCTAAAGTTAGTGTGCCTTGGTACATAATAGGATTCTTCATCTTTTGTATAATAAATAGTTTAGGATTTGTACCAACTTCAATTCAAAAATTATTTAAATTAATAAGCAGTAATTTTGAAATCATTGCATTAGCTGCAATTGGTATGAGAGTTAAGTTTGAAGATTTAATAAAAGAAGGACCAAAATCAATGATGTATGGATTAATCGTTGGAAGTTTCCAAATAATATTTGCTCTTACATTAATAAAATTTATCCTTTAATAATATCAGTCCCCATTATAAAGTTGTATATATAATGTCAATAATGTATAATATGTATAAAATTTCTTTAGAGAAAACAGTTAAAAATACTATGAAAAATCATAGTGTTTTTAATCTAAAACAAGGGGGCAATAAAATGGAAAAAATAAAAATGTCTAATCCATTAGTTGAAATTGATGGAGATGAAATGACAAGAATAGTTTGGGGAATGATAAAGGACGAATTATTAAATCCATTTATCGAATTAAATACAGAATATTATGATCTAGGTTTAGAAAATAGAAATGCAACAGATGATAATGTTACTGTACAAGCAGCAGAAGCAATAAAAAAACACAAAGTAGGGGTTAAATGTGCAACAATAACTCCGAATAGCGCAAGAGTAAAAGAATATAATCTTAAAAAAATGTGGAAAAGTCCAAATGGAACTATTAGAGCTATTTTAGATGGAACAGTATTTAGAGCACCAATTATAGTTGATGTAGTTAAACCTTACGTTAGAACTTGGAGCAAACCAATAACAATAGCTAGACATGCTTATGGTGATATATACAAAGCATCTGAAATGAAAACAGAAGGTAAAGGTAAATGCGAACTTGTATTTACGGCAGAAAATGGTGAGGAAAAGAGAGAACTAATACATAACTTTAATGATGATGGTGTTGTTATGGGCATGCATAATATAAATAAATCAATTGAAAGCTTTGCAAGAAGCTGTTTTAATTATTCAATAGATTTAAAACAAGATTTATGGTTTGGAGCTAAAGATACAATCTCAAAAAAATATGACCATACTTTTAAAGATATATTTGAAGAGATTTATGAAAATGAATATAAAGAAAAGTTTGAAGCATTAGGTATAAAATATACTTATATGCTTATAGATTCAGCAGTAGCAAATGTAATAAAATCACATGGTGGAATGATTTGGGCTTGCAAAAATTATGATGGTGATGTTATGAGTGATATGATTGCAGCAGCATTTGGCTCAATAGCTATGATGACATCAGTTTTAGTTTCACCAGATGGAAATTATGAATATGAAGCGGCTCATGGAACAGTTCAAGATCAATATTATGATCACTTGAAGGGTAAAGAAACTTCAACTAATTCTATAGCAACAATATTTGCATGGAGTGGCGCACTTAGAAAAAGAGGAGAGCTAGATAATAATAAAGAGTTAATTGATTTTGCAAATAACCTTGAAATTGCATCTTTAAAAACAATAGAAAACGGAATAATGACAGGTGATTTAGCAGCAATTGCAATTCATGATAATATAAAAAAGGTTAGTACCTTTGAATTCATAAAAGAAATAAGAAAGAACTTAGAAGTAAGTTTATAATAAGTTTTGGGATACATACTCTATAAAGGAGAATGTATCCCTTTGTGGTTATAAATAAAAAAATATAATTTCCTAAAAAATAAAAATAATATCTAAGGTGGTAAAACAGCACCTTAGATATTATTTTTTTTATTCTTTTAATACACTTTATTTAAATCATATTTTAAAGATAAATAGTATTTTCAGTTAATAAAATTATAGGAATATTACAAAAAAATAAAGTTATGGAATAAAAATACGAAAATGATAAAGAATTCTTTTTCATTATACATAACAGAGATTGGGGGATAAAAAATATGGATGAAAGAGTAGATGAAAAGATATTAGATTTTATAAATGCAGCAGAGGAAAAGGAACTTAGAAAAGATATCACAGAAGGATTAGTTAAGATAAATAATAAATTTTATGAATTTGAAGAAACAGAATTTTTGGATGGAGCTTTAAAAATGTATATACCAAATACATTTGAAGACATGCCTATGGAAGCAAGGAAGCTTAAATATCCTTCAGAAAGTAGACCAAAAATAATTAAATGCAATGAAGATGGAAGTATTGCAATAACATTAAATTTTATAGATAGTCCTTTAGATGATGAGCATATAGAGGAATTAAATAAAATCATGAAATTAATAACTCAAAGATTAAATCCAGCAAACATATATTTTGATGAAGATATTATAGATGTAGATAAAAAGAAAATTGGATATTTTGATTACAAAAGTTCTGCCATAGATGATTTCCTATATAATCTTATGTTCTTTTTAGAACTCCAAGGGAAAACCTTAATGGGTACATTTAGTTGCAGTTATAGTGAACATGAACAGTGGAAGGATAATGTTGTATTTCAAATACTTAAAACAATAAAAATAAATAAAGAAATATGCTCAGAAAACAATTAAAAGGAAGTGAGAATAAATGAGTATGGAATATGTATATACACAGGGAGATATATTAATAGAGCCCTATGCATTTTTAAAAATTCTAGAGTTAAAAGTAGTTAAAGAAATAAATGATCATGGAAAATTTTATATAAAAGGAATTATATCAGAGGAAATATCTGATGATTATGTAGAGAAAACAGGAAGTTATAACATAATAAAGGCATCATTAAAAGATGATAAAGAAAATATAACAGAAATTTTTAAAGGAATAGTTACAAATATATCAATAGACACTTTTAATAATGTAAGAATTTTAGAAATAGAAGCACAAAGCCAAACATTTCTAATGGATTTAGAAAAGAAAAGTAGAAGTTTTCAAGGTGAATGTTTAACATATGCAGAAATTTTTAATGATATAAACAAAATCCATAATGCTCAAATGATAGATTATGTAACAAATAGCAAAACCATTGATAATATGATTGTTCAATACAATGAAACAGACTGGGAGTTTTTAAAGAGGTTAGCATCTCATTTCAATACTGTGTTAATACCAGAATGCAGATTAGATGGAACTAAATATTACATAGGAGATGATGGACCAAGCACAGTATATGAGTTAGATGAATTTAATTATTCTGTAAATAAAGGCATAAAAGAGTACAAGCTAAAATCAAGAGAAGGTAGTTATGAATTAAATGATATGAATTTTGTTAGTTATGAAGTAGTTACTAATAGAATTTTAAATTCACTTACGTCTGTTGCTTTTAAAGGAAGAAAGTTATTGATATGTAAAAGTGAATTTACCTTAGTTAAGGGATTACTATTCAATAAATATATACTAAAAGATAAAGATGGGTCAAAGGTTAAAAAATTATTTAATGAAAATATATCAGGCGTATCTTTAGAAGGCTATATACTTGATGTTACTAAAGATTTGGTTAAAGTTTCACTTAAAATTGATGCTTATTCAAATACAAAAGAAACAACAATTTGGTTACCATACTCAACAGTATTTTCATCACCAGATGGAACAGGATGGTACTGCATGCCTGAAATTGGAGATGCAATAAGATTATATTTCCCAGATAATATTGAAAGCAATGCCTATGCTATAAGTTCAGTTAATCTACAATCAAATAATTCATCTAAACGTAGTGATCCATCTGTAAAAAGTATTGGAACAAAATATGGAAAAGAAATAATAATGAGACCAGGAGCTATAGACGTTATTTCAGGAAACAATTCAATGTGCTTAAGTGATAATGGTGGAATATCTATAAATAGTAACAAATCTATATCAATGTCTGGATCTAGTGTAAACATAAGTGGTGGTTATGTATCTATATCTGGTGGCGGTGGTGTCACAATATCTCAAAATGGAGCAAAACTAAAAATAAAAGATGACATAGTTATGAGTGGAGGTAAGATTAACACACAATAAAATCTTACTGCATAGGAGAGAAAAAATTAATGATAATTCCAGTAGATAAAGAAAAAATATTACAAGGGTTTAATGAAAAATATGTTAAAGAAAGATTTAGTGAAGAACACTCAAAGATATATGAAAAATTTAATAATAACAAAGAATCTATAAAAAAAGACCTTATCAATAATTTTGATCATGTTTGTAAAATTGCAAATAATCTACAAAATAAAAATTTAAAAGGAAAAATACAATATATTTATATATCATATCTAAGAACAAATCTAATGCAAAATAGTGGAATTTATAGAATTGATATGTATGATGATAAATGGTTTTTAGACAAAGAAGAATGTAGTGGAAATCTTGATTTATCTTTTATATATGAGCCACTTTTTAACCATAGCAATGAATTATTAGAAAAAAGAAAAGAATATGGACGTACCATAGCAGAAATGGATATTGAAAAGATAAAAGTTAGTGAAGGAAATAAATATAATGGTATAGCCATTGATATTTTAGAAAGTATTGTATGTGATTTTTTGAATTGTGAATCATATAAAGAAATGAAAAAGAGTGAAGAAATAATGATATTTATTGGTGAATATAGAGATGAAGTCAAGATTATATATGAAAATTCACCATCAAAAGAGGATTAAGAAAGGAAATATATATGGATTATTTTTTATTAAAACAAGATAAAAGATACTCTAATACTCCACAAATTTTAGATTTATTTAAGAATTTTAATACTAAAGATTTGAATTTAGTAAGAGCAGATAATATTGAAGATAATAACCTTCTTTATGTTAAATCAGCACAAGGAATTGAGTATTTAGATATTCTTTATACCCCAATGTTTTTAGTTTCAGAAGATTTGCAAAAGATATTATCAAAATATAATTCTAATATAATTTTTAAAATGATTGCATTAACTGATTATAAAAATTTAGAGCAACATATTTATTATTTACCAATATTTGAAGAAGTACAAGCTTTGAGCGAAGAATCAGAATTCAATTTAAATAAAAGTGTAGTTAAAAAAATAGTGTTAGATGAAAATAAAATTAAAAATAAGAAAATATTTAAAGTTAAAGAAAGTGAGCAAACTTTAATCGTTGTTAGATTAGATGTAGCAGAGAGTATATTAAGACGTAATTTTAATGGAATTTTATTAGAAAAATTAGAAGTGAAAAATAAATAATTGATGGAGGGGAGAGCATGGCGGTTTACTATGTAGTAAGAGGAGCAAAAATGAAGTGCAATAAAGGAAGTAATGAAAGAAAGATAAACATTCCTGTAAGTCATGGAAGTTATGCAAATGGTAATCCAATATTAAATAAAAAGGACAATACAGAACAAAACATAAGTTATTTTGGAGTATGCGAAGAAAAAGGTTGTTTTGTAGAAAAGACTGAAATAACAGTAATAGACGATAAGGGAAATTTAAAAACTGGCATAAAATGTGTACCACAAATAGTTCATGATTGGATAAAAACTAAAGGGGACACTATAGTGGAAGGTGAACCAGCACTTACAACAGATTCAGTAATATATTGTTGCCGTGGTGGCAATATAACTTTTGTAACTAGTGGACAAGATGACTAATTAGTGAGGAGGTGACTTGATTTATTATGGAAGCAACAAAAAAACTAAAAGTAGAATGTCCATATGAAATACTTAAAATAGAAGATATTAAAATTTTATGCAAACCTAATGAACATGGAAAATTATATTTAAAATGCTTAATAGATGATAGCGTAAATTTTAAGTATTCTATAGAAGCTTCCACAAATGATAAAATATGTGTTTATGAAGAAATAGAAGAAAACACAGACTTAAATAATAATGAAAATACGGAAAATGAAGAAAAAAGAACAATAATATTTAATGGAATAATAGAAAATGTTAAAACAACTAATATTAATGGAATATATTATTTAGAATTAGAAGGTACATCTACTAGTTCATTACTTGATATTGAAAAAAGGACAAGATCTTTTCAAGATATTAATATGAGTTATGATGAATTAATAAATGAAATCCTAAAAAATTATGAAGGATATGGATTTACTCAATGCATGAGCAGTCCTATGAGTATTGAAAAACCACTCTTTCAATATAAAGAAACAGATTATGAATTTTTAAAAAGAATAGGAAGTTATCTAGGTTTAGAACTAATCTGTGATGTAGTAAATTTAAATAATATAATTTATTTTGGAAAACCTAGCTTAAAATTTTATGCTTTAAATAATGAAATTAATTATAAGGCAAGTAAAGATTTAGAAAAATATTATAAAGTCTTAATTTTAGGAATTGATTTCCATGATACAGATTTCTTTTATTATGAAGTAATGCTTAGAGAAAAAATGAATATTGGAGATTTAATAAAATTTAAAGAAAGAGATTTCTATGTAAATCGATATTATGGACAAATGCATAATAGAGAATTAATATATAAATATAGGCTTTGTAGAAAAAATGGAATTTGGCAAGAAAAAATATATAATGAAAAACTAAATGGTATATCTATAGAAGGAAAAGTACTTGCAGTAGATGGAGAAAGGGTAAAGCTTCATTTAAATATAGATGAAACCCAAGATATAAGCAAGGCATCATGGTTTAAGTATGCCCCGCCAACTGGAAATATAATGTATGCAATGCCAAACATAGGAGAAAGCGTAATGCTTTATTTTCCTAATAGATATGATGAACCTATTGTAACTGGATGTGTAAGAAAAAATGGAAGTAGCTGCTCTAAAATATCAAATACAAACAATAGATACTTTTCAACTGAAAGTGGAAATAATTTAGACATATTACCAGGAGCTATTAACTTCTATAGAGGCGGAATGAGTGTAAACTTAAATGATGAAAATGGAATTAATATAAGCAGTTCAGGTGATTTAAGTTTAGGAGCATCAGGTGAAGTAAGTTTAAGTGGTGGAAGTGTATCCATAAGTGGAAACAATAAAGTAGTAGTTCAAAAAAACAAATCAAGCTATATTTCACTTGAAGGAGAATGCTATAATCAAAGTAATGCAGTATACGAAAATGGAAGCTGTAGAGAAACATATGAACCATTTACAGATGATGATCCACAAAATGGAGTAGCTGAAGCATTAGCAGAACTTGAATACAAAAATGAATTATTATCGCTAAGTATTCTTGGTAGTAATGTAATGCTAAATGTTGTTATGCAAAATGACAAAATTAATGATATTAATAAATCAGAGAATAATAATTCTACAATAGATAAGTCGGGAAACTCTGGAAGTGACGGTAAATCAACGTTAAAAAGTGCTTTTTATGCACTAGGTGGGGGAATATCAAAATTCAGTACATTCGCAAGAGATGCTAGTTTAGAGTTTGGAGAAAAAGTCTTAGGATTAAACTATGATCAATGTGCAGTTGATTCTAAATCTAACAGAAAATTAAGGGATATGTATGCAGAAGATGATAGAAGAGATGCTGAAGACTATGATAAATTAAGAGAAAAAGCACCTAACAAAGACGTATTTGATAGTGTAAGTAAAGCTACTAGTGGAAGCTTAATTTTGATTGATACTGCAATAGCAGGACATGGTTTAATAAATATTGCTAAATCTGGAATGTCATTAGCTAAATGCTCAAGCAAAGCACAGAATATATTAAAATTTGGTGATAAAATTGCCAATAAAACTAAAAATACAGTAAATACAATAGAGGAATTAAATAGATTAAAGAATACTGGGGGGGCAGCTGAAGCTAAAGGAGGTTCTGCATCTGACTCATATTTGTTTGAAAGATATAAAGAGTCATTGGTGAAAGGTGATGTATTGAATAATTCTGAAGTAATTATAGAAGGCAAAAATTTTGGAGATAAAAAATTAATTGCTGAATTAACTAAGGATGGGAGCAATATTGAAGAGTGGTCTAAAATGTCGTCAATTTATTCATATACAAATGAGTATGGAACAGGAAAGATACATTATTACAAGAATGTTACAAATGGAAAGATTAGTTATTATGATGCTAAGATGAAAATATCTGCACCAAAATCAATGAGAGATAGTTTAAAGAATACCGTAACAGATAAGGATGGTTTTTGGCTTATAAATTTGGACGAAAATTTGATTCCGATAGGAGTGAGATAATGATTTTAAAATCTAAAAGAAATATAGAAAAAGAAGGTATAAGCGTTAATCAGTTATATCCGGTTATTGAATGCAAAGAGAATATTCAAACTGGAATAAAGAAGTTTAGAATTTATGATGATTGTAGAAGTTTATCCTGGAAAACAATTGATAACTTTTCTATTGAGAGTGTTTTGTTGGAAAATTACAGTAAAGATATTGATGTAGATACTATACATTATACGTATAATGATTTAGATAAAGAATTTTTTTATCAATTTTATCTTGAAAATGAGGATTCAAGGATTGCTCTAGTTCAGTTAGAAAAAGTAATTATAGATATTATTTCGGATGAATTATCAATAAAAGATATTATGATTAATATTAATGAATTAGGACTTAATAATGAAAATATCGAGATGCAATTAAAAGCGTTTTTTAAAGAAGCTTCAAAACAAGATATTATCAAATTTTCAAATAACATGTACAATAAAGTAATGGATGTTAATAAGTACTTATTAGAGGTAATAGTTGACAATATAAAGTTGTATAAAGAACCAGAAGTTGAAAATTTATTAATGGAAATATATATGAGTGGATCTTGTAGTAAAGAGATACTAAATACTATAGATAATTACTGGAGTTAAATGATATTTATGAGAGATTAAATGCAGGATTAAGAAATAGTGAGGTTGATGATGATTTAATAGAAACAATTAAGAATCTAGATAGTGTAATAGCAAAAAGGAAAGATAAATAGTGAAATTGGAAGACTGGAAAGAGAGATAAGATGGGCATATGATAAATTGGGAATAGTACCAGAAGATGAATACGAGAAAGTATTTTTAGAAGAGTATTTAAAAGAACAAGGCAAAAATTTATGAGATACAAAATAAAAATTAAAGGGCAAGTAAGCTACAACGGAAAAATGTTAAAATTTGAAGCATGTCAAGATATAAATACTGGCATTGTAGAAAATGCTTACCCAGTATTGGAATGGGCAACAGATTAATTTTTTATTGGTAGTTATTGGATGAAGATTATTATAAGGATTTATAGTGAATTAAGTAAGTATAATTGATTCAAAACATCTATACTAAAAGTATTATTTTAGAAAAAAAGTGTTGTGAATTTAAAGTTAAGAAGCAATTAAATGATTTTTGCTGTAATTGCTATACAATAGTACTACTTTAAAAGAATTAGGAAAATAAAAAATTATATTTAGGATAATTTAGAATACATATAAATGTAATCTTAAATACTTATGGAGGGATTATTTATGTATCAAAACCAAGAGTTTATTGATATGATGGAAAAGAATTATTTAGATAAAGGTCAAGTTATTAATGTACTAAATATATATGTATATGGAAGTAAGTTTTTGCAACACCTAGATAAATTTATAAACAAGGAAGGTGAAAGAGAACAGTTTTATGGAGTGGTTTATTCAGAAGACTTTGAGAAAGATGATGATGGGTATTTTGGAGAAAATAAAATTTTATTTTATGCAGGTGATTATGATGATATTATAGATTATGAGGATTTATATTTATATTTATATTTTACATGTGAGTTTTATATTGAAAAGCATGAGGATGAAAAAGAAATAGTGCAAGAAAAACTTTTACTAATAGAAGAGGCATATGGTATAGAGTAAATATAAAAAATTAGTGACTTTATTAAGTATTAAATATTATATTATTTTTGAAAATGATAATAAATTTTACATGCAATATAATTAGAAGTTAGAAATACCTAATTATTTAATTAGGTATTAAGAATAAAATTTGATTTATGGAAAATAAGAAGAGGCTGTAAATATTTTTGTGTATTCTAATTTTCTTCTTAGAAATAATTTTTAAGGAACTTTAATTTTAGGAATATCCTAACTTAAAGTTCTTTTTCTTAAGATGTTTTATCTAGAATATCACTAAATACAATTTTAAGTTGATTAACAACTAAATTTCAATATGTATAAATTATGGTACATTTATTTGCTGCACACTCAATGGATTGGTATAACATATTAATAAGCTATCACCATTAGAAAATATTAGTTTAGTTTTTGCCATTTTTCTAAATTGACTATTTAAACTTTCAAAAATTAAAAAATTAAATACAGCAGAAAAAGTAGCTAATTCTAAAAAGGCTGAAAATATACTTAATGAATTAAATAAAGAGATATTGGGAGTTAATAAGGTATAGGTAAAGCTAATGATGTAGGATACATGAAAAATATTCATGACCCAATGCGAGATATACTAGGACCGAGTCAAGAATCTAATCCGAAAGAGTGGAATTCCATGATTAAGAAACTTCAGGATTGTGGTGTTGAAATTAAATATACTGAAAAAGACATGGCATATGCGCCGGGATTACAAAGAGGAGATCCAGGCCAAGTAAAAATATGTAAAGATGCATCTTTGAGTGCATTAAAACATGAATATCAACATTTCTTGCATTCACAAGCAGAAGGTTTTCCATCATTTGGAGAACAAATGTTTGAAGATCCTAAGAGTAGAGTAATTAAAGAACTTAGAGCATATATGGTGGAGATAAAAGAGGTTGAGAAAATAGGGTCAAAAGAGGCTGTTGAACAATTGTTTGAAAATTATAGAGGCGAACGTGAATGGATAGTTAATAAATATATAATACCAGGAGGTGAATAAAGATGAGTTATTTAAGTTTAGCAAAAAGAATAATAAATGATGAACTTTCGGATGAAGAATTAATAAAAAATCTTGAAATTCCTAATGTTTTAGTTTTACAGCATGTAATGTTGAAACTTATAAAACATAATATAACAAGTGATTTTGTATGTCAAAAACTTATTCAATATAGTGATTTTATGGATATAAGATTTAAAATTTTAGGACTTTGTAAGATTGGTCACTTAGCAATTTATTCATTAAAAAAATTAGGCTACAAGAAAGAATATCAAGATATATATAGTAGATTAGAAAAACAAGACCAAGAACTTGTGGATATGCTTGAAAAGGCTTTATAATATATTAATAAAATTTTGATTAGAATCTTACTGCAAAATTATAAATTAACTAACTTCGAATAAACGATTTTATAAATGGAAGTAGAGATGTACAGTAAAAAGTATCCAAATTTAAAATTTGATAAATAGAGGTGAAATTATTGAATATATTATCAAAGAAAGAAATTTTAAGTAAAGGCAAGGAGTTATCTACCGAAGTAGGATATGATCCTTTGACAGGCCTTAATGTAGAAATGGATACTGAAATACCATACAATGGAATAGGTTATACATTATTTGATAACTGGGAAGTTGAGTCGTATTCATTCTACGTTGATGGTATAGAAGATATCCAAACTATAGAATTTTATTTTAATGGAAAACTAAAGAAATATTATGATATGAAAAAAGGGTTAGTTGATGGTGAAATTATTGAATGGAACGAGGAAGGCATAATGACTTATTGGGCAGAATGTGAAGTTAGTGTATTAAAAGCCTTTAAAGAATGGAATGATCAAGGACAGTTAGAAGATGAAAAAAAGGAACCTACAATAGAAGAATTAGAAAAAATAAAGAAAATAAAATGTGAAAAGTAAAAGTATAGATGTGGTGCTTTTTATTTAGAAGTTAGGTATACTATCATCTGAAGATTGCTTTGATATATTTTATTAAAGAGTAAGAATATAAGGTAGGAATAAATAAAATGAAAATAAAATTTGTTCACGATTTTAATATTAAAACTGAAGAAACGTTTTCTAAAATCCAACTTGATTTTGCTCATAAAATTGTATTAGAAAACAGATTTGATATTAAAAATATAAAAATTTGTTCAGGAGTAGATCTTGCATATTGGATGAAGGATGAAGAAGAATATGCTGTATGTTGTATAGTAGTTATTAATTATAAAACAAAAGAAGTATTAGAAAAAGTATATAGTTATGGGAAGATAAATGAACCATATATACCAGGATACTTAGCATTTAGAGAGTTACCTTTGATTATTAAAGCTGTTGAAAAATTAAAGATAGAGCCTGATATATTTATATTTGATGGGAATGGATATTTACATTTTAATCATATGGGAAGTGCAACACATGCTTCATTTTTCTTAAACAAACCAACAATAGGTGTAGCAAAAAGTTATCTTAAAATAAAAGGAATAGATTTTGAAATGCCTAAAGAGGAAATAGGATCATATAATGATATAATTATAGATAATGAAGTTTATGGAAGAGTATTAAGAAGTAGACGTAATGTTAAACCAATATTTATTTCATGTGGAAACTATATTGACTTAGAAACAAGCACGGAGATAATAATGAATTTATTAGATAAAGACAGTAGAATTCCAATTCCAGTTAGATTAGCTGATTTAGAAACACATATTATGAGGGGAAAATTAAAGAATTTATAGATTATAACATAATAATTTCTTTTGATAATTATTATGTTAATAATAAAAGTCCAATGGATATTAAAATGTCTGTTGGACTTTTTTAATGAAAGAACTTTAATAAGTTATACTTATGCTAAAAATAATATCAAGAGCATAAAAGAATAGGAGAAATAAAAATGATAGAAAATTTAAAAAAAGGAATGGTAGAATTTATACAGCAATAAATGATATGGATGGGGAGATTCCTGCGGAATTAAGTAAAACTATAGGAAAAAGAATTGAAAATATGCCAGATGATGTACTTGATTTATATATCGAACATACAAAAGGTGCGGGTTCTCATGCAGAAGTTTATGCAGCAAATAAAGCATTATTAGATGACCCAAATGCTACTTTAGATGATTTGTTAGTGTATGTAAATCGTACATTGGGTACTTCAAAACCAGTAACAGAAATTCCTTTTAAGACTTGTCCTCATTGTGAGTATATATTGGATGGATTTCATATACTTTCGAATAATTAGAGATAGGAGACTAAAATGGAAAAAAGTGTTTTAACAGAAGAAATGATATTACAAATTGGGATAGAATTTTCAGGTGACGTATGCTATTCTGGAGAATATGGGCAACAAGTTTTTGATAAACCAATGGAAGATGGTGGGAAACCAATTGACGGAATTATATATGAGAAAAATGAAGATGGTCATGTAGGGTATTATAAAAATTATAAAAATGGAATTCCAAATGGCGAATCAGTTGAATTTTATGCATCTGGACGTTTGAGAAGTAAATGCATAATGGATAGAGGGACTATTGATGGGGAGAAAATTGCGTGGTATGAAAATGGCAAAATTAAATCAAAAAAGAATTGTAAATACGGATTGGTTATTGAATGTTATGAATGGGATGAGGAAGGAAATTTAATAAATAAAAAAAAGAATCTAACAGAAGGAGAGAAAAAGATATTTGATAAATATGAGAAGCTTGAAGCAAGAAGACGTAGTAAATTATAATATGTTTTCAAATATAAAAAGTGAAAAAGAAGCTATTGATATACAGCAAGAATTAAATAAATTTATATCTTTTAATACAAAATTATCATTGAATGATATAAAAAATGTTGCTGGTGTTGATTTAGCTTATTGGAAGTATAATGAAGTGGAGTATGCTGTATGTTGTATCAGTGTAATTGATTATAGTTCTCAAAATATAGTGGAAAATGTTAGTTCAATGGGAGAGATTGATTTTCCATATATTCCAGGATGTCTTGCTTTTAGAGAACTTCCGCTAATATTGGAAACTGTGAAAAAGTTAAAAAATACTCCTGAGTTGTATATATTTGATGGAAATGGGTATTTACATCCACATCATATGGGGATAGCTACCCACGCAGGAATATATTTAAATAAACCTACAATTGGTGTGGCAAAAAGTTACTATAAAATAGATAATACTAATTTTATAATGCCTGAAAATATAGAAGGTGCATATACAGATATAGTAATACATGGTAATATTTATGGACGTGCATTAAGAACACATAAAAATGTAAAACCTATTTTTATATCAGTAGGTAACTATATAGATTTAGAGACTTCAACACAAATTATAAGTGGTTTAGTGACTAAAGAAAGTCATATTCCTATGCCTACAAGATTGGCAGATATAGAAACACACAAAATAAGAGAATTATATAAGCGTAAAATTAAGTAGTAATTAATAATTTTAAGATTAGACTTCACTGCATAATATTAATAATTCAGTGAGTTAGGGGCAAAGGAGGAAGGGTGGCAGATAAATTAAAAAAATAATTTTAAGTTGATGAAACTAAAAAAACTCTACTACCTTATTACCCTTTTTGCTCAAATTAAAAGAAAATATAGTTTTGACTGAAATATCTGAAATGTTGATAATTCAATAGTGTGGATATTTTCTTTTAATAGAAGGTATAAAAGAATTTAAAGATTTTCCAAAAGATAAACCAATACATGTAATTGGTGATGGAGTTTCTGGACAATTAAAAATACCTTTAGAACTCAGTAAAACAAGGATAAATGGGATGTGTATCTTGATAAGCTGGGAAGACTTAGGCTCAACAATTTAACTTAAAAGTTAATGAAGGTTAGCGCTGAAAAAATTGCGTTAGCCTTTTTCTATGATTAAAAGATAAATGAAAAAATTTAGGGGTTTGTATAAGGAATGAATATATGTTGTATTTCAAATAATTAATACAATAAAAATTATAAATGAAGAGAAAATAGAAGAATCATTAAATGATTATCAACTAGGTAATTGTGCAGAAGTAGATGGAGTAAATCAAGCATTAAATAATAATGCTAATTTAGAAGATTTATATATCTATACAATAGATACAACTACAAATAATTTTGGAACTCCAAAGCCATCTTGTGAAAATTGCACATATACATTTAAAGGAAAAGTTAGTCATATAATAAGTGATAAGTAAAAGGAGGATGACATAATGAACAAAAATGATTTTAAAAATATTTCACTAAGAGGTAGAGTATCATTTGGAATTAATTGTTTTGAAAACACATTATTATCTTTAAATTATAATGTTAATGAATGGAGAATAGTTTTAGAATATTTATGGGAATTTACAAGTATACAGTACCTAGATGATTGGAGTGGCATAGTAGCTGAAATAATTCCAGATAATTTACTGGAATTTAAAACATATAAAGAACATGATTTCGAATATTTAGATGAAAAGAACTTTAAATATCTATATAATTTATATCAAAATATTGATGAAAAAATAGATTATGTGATGACAGCAATATATAATATTGGTAATAGTCATGCATATAGCATAATAGAAGGATATGGGCAAAGGAGTTTAGATGAATTAGAGATACTTCTCAATTATATGACTGAAAACAATATACTATTACCAGATAGTAAGCCTTTTGAAAGGTTTTCTATAGAGGAAAATAAAGGGTGGGGAAATAAGTTTGATGGAAGAAGTATTTCTAGTGTTTTGTAGAGTTTAATAGCTGAATGATACAATAGTAAAAATTTTAACCGCAATAAAATAATTTAACTAGTTACATAAGACTAAATACGAGAGAAGTATATAAAAATTAAGAAAAAATGAAAAAGTGTATATTGCATAATTATCATAATGCAGTAAGATGTAACAAAAATAAAAATCAAATATATATCATAGTAATAATGAAGGTTAACGCTGATAAAAAAGACGTTAGCCTTTTTTCTATGTTTAAAATATTGAAAGGAGTAAATAAGAATGATAAATGAACTAGTACAGAAGTTCAAAATGCATCTAGATGATTATGAAAAAAGTATAAAATAATAGAAATTTAAAAATAAGAAAATATTCAAAGTTAAAGAAAGCGATAAAACTAGAAATAATTTAGACATATTACCAGGGTCTATTAATTTTTATAGAGGTGGAATGAATGTAAACTTAAATGATGAAAATGGAATTAATATAAGTAGTTCTGGTGATTTAAGTTTAGGAGCATCAGGTGGAGTAAGTTTAAGCGGTGGAAGTGTATCAATTAGTGGAAGTAATAAAGTAGTAGTTCAAAAAAATAAATCAAGCTATATTTCACTTGAAGTAGAATGCTATAATCAAAGTAATGCAGTATATGAAAACGGAAGTTGTAGAGAAACATATGAACTATTTACAGATGATGATCCGCAAAATGGAGTGCAAGAAGCATTAGCAGAACTTGAATATAAAAATGAATTATTATCTATACTTTGCAATTATTTAAGGACAATAATGTAGGATATGATTGGAATACAATATATGTAGGAAGAAGATTAAGAATAATTTCACACTCAGTAGTAAATGAATATGCATTAGAACTTCTTGAAGATAATGAAGATATTGATAATGCTCAAATATTAGAATTGGCGTGGACTTTAGAAGAGGATGAAACCGACAAGGAGCTGAAAGTACTCATAAGCCAAATTAATGATTCAGATCTAAGAGAAGGTAGTACTATATGGAATATCGAGGCGAGAAAGTGGAGATGTTGTATTCTAAGTGAACTTCTTATAACAATAAATGATGAGCAGGCTCTATACGAGGAATTTGAGAAAGTATTTTCAAAATTTAATTGCCCATCTGATATGTATGAGTTTTTTAGAAATATTTCTGATAAACATTTTTATTCTATTGAAAAGCGAGATAATATTTTGAAAGGTATGAAAGATATAATTCTTCAATTCCTAGAAAAGGAGAAAGTTGAACTAAATATTGGTAACTAACTGCAAATATATAAATAAAGTTTACTACATAATTGTAATAATGTATTGAGAAGATGAAATGAATCAGCTGAAATTAAGTACGCTGGTTCATTTTTTTAATAGATAATATATGTAGGTAATTGGCAAGGGAGTTCCTAGGTAATCAACACTAGTCCTTTTAGGAGCAAGTAAATCCTAGGCTCAATAATTCTGTTTAAAAGTTAATGGAATTAAGAACATATAATATGTAGAGGTGAAATAATAACACTCAAAAATATGAAACATATAAATAATGGGAATTGGAATTAGGAGCTCAGGACTTGGAAAAAAGAATGGATATAGCAACTTTTGATGCAACGAAGAAATATAAAGAAGGCACAATGGTAAAATTTAAATCATTAGATGGTGAATATATTCTAGGAGAAGCAGGCAAATCAGCACCATGTGCTGGTGGTGTAAGTGAATTTAAAGCATATGATAAAAGTAGCTATAAAGGGCATAATTCACCTAAAGATGCAATAAAAAGTATGGGATATGGTGCTTTAGATTTTGTCAATACATCATTAGATTCAGCATTTGATGCATGCAAATATGTAATGACAATAGGAATTATTGATGAATCTACAAATAATAAAATAGGTAATTCTTTTGATTGGCTAAAAGAACAAAAAGGAAAACCTTCAGATTTATTGCATGAACATTTTAAAAATGAATCACCACATAAAGAAACGTTTGAAGCTACTAAAATAGGATTAGATATGTTAACATTATTAGACAGTGGTATTGGAGCAGCAAGCTATTGTGGAAAACTTTCAAGAATTAAAAAATTAAATGCAGCAGAAAAAGTAGCTAATTCTAAAAAGGCTGAAAACATACTTAATGAATTAAATAAAGAGATCTTGGGAGTTAATAAGGGGTCAGCTGGAGCTAATAAATCATTGCCAACTAAAATACCGTATGAATTCATGAATGATACAGTTGACCATATATTTAAAGGTGTTACAAAGAATGCCGGAACTGCAAATGCATGTGCAGGTGGGTGGCATTATATTGGAAGTGATATTCCGAAAGGAAATAAAATTATAGAAGTTACTAGAGCGGCAGATAAATTCGGTACAATTGAAGCAGAAGTTGAAATTGGAGGAGTTGCAAAAGATGGTATTTCGACATTTTTCAACAATAAGTATACGCAAAATGAAGTAGTTGATATGATTATGCAAGCACATATGAATAAGAAATCCGTTCCAGGTTCAAAAGGGCGTTATATAGGGGTGGCTGATAATGGAATGACAATTGAAATGTATTTATATAGGAATGCTGAAAAATGTAATACTTCGGATATTATTACTGCATATCCAGTTCATGTTGATACATTAAAATAAATTTAAGAGAAAGCAGAGATGAAAATGAAAAAAATAGATTTTGATAATATTACATTAGTAAATGAAATCAACAACATACAGACTCAATATGTTAAATGTATTAGTGAGTGTAATTTTTTAAATCCAGAAAATTACAAGTGCCTAAATTTAAAAGCAAATTATAATATGTATAATTTTGGAGTTAGAATATTCATACAAGAAAATGATAATAACATAACTATTGATTTATTAGCTGAGAATATTTGTAAAAATACAGATGTAGATGATGATGCTATGGAAATTATACTAAATGAAATATTTATAATAACTAAGTTTGTCAGATGCAAGTTAGAGGAGTATATGAGTACAACTAGTGAGTTACAACGAAATATTAAAACAATAGAACTTGATACTATGATTACAAATAATAATATTCAAGTTGATAAGTTTAAGTTAGAAGAATTTAAAAGTAAAATAAATAATTTATATAATAATTTGAAGCCTGATAAAGTAGAATATAGTAATGAGACTAATAAATTATTTGTTTTTACTAACAGAGGAGAATATCTATCAGAAATATTAACTGAACTAAATATTTCTAGCTTTGTTAGAACGAGAAGTGGATATTCAATTAAATTTTTAGAAAAGACATCAAGATGCACTAATACCTTTATTGATAAATTCGCAAAGGAATTATCAAATATGGGCATTCCGTCAATGTCAGCACCAGATTTGTATCTAGATCATTCATGGTAAGATATAATGATAATATGTATTAATTTAGAAACAATTTAACTGCAAAACTTATGAATATTTAACTGTATAATAGAAGGTATTTCTAGATAATTTAAAAATCAATATAGGGGTTAAATGAACTTACTGTATAATTGTAATAATGTATTGAGAAGATGAAATGAATCAGCTGAAAATTAAGTAGGTTGGTTCATTATTTTTTTAGCAATTAAAGAAATATCTGCGATTGATAAAGTAAAATAAATGATGAAAATAATATAAGTAGTTCAGGAAATTTAATCTTAAGAGCATCGGTGGAATAAGCTTAAGTGGAAGAAGTGTATCCATAAGTGGAAGTAATAAAGTATTAGTTCAAAAAAACAAATCAAGCTATATTTCACTTGAAGGAGAATGCTATAATCAAAGTAATGCAGTATATGAAAATGGAAGCTGTAGAGAAACATATGAACCATTTACAGATGATGATGAATTTATTTTAGGAAAGGCATATCCTACATACATTATTTTTTTGTAGATAATATATGCAATCAATTGATAAAATAGTTCCTAAAATCTAAGGTGGTAAAACAGCACCTTAGATTTTTATAAAGATCAAATTTGATTTTTCAAATTTGGTTTATTATATTATAATAAACCAGAAATAAAATTTAACTTAGAAATTAGTACATAAAGATAATCATTGTATAAAAAATTATTAATGAGCAAATTGATTTTAAAAAATTAGTTATGAAAGAGAGGATACTTATAAATGATATTATCAGGAAAAGAGATATTAAAACACATAGGTAAAGATATAGTTATAGAACCATTTAGCGAAGAGAGAATAAATCCCAATAGTTATAATTTAACCTTATTTAATGAATTATTAGTATATAAAAATGATACACTAGACATGAAAATTCCAAATGAAACTGAGAAACTTATAATACCTGAAGAAGGATTATTATTAGAACCAGGAAAGTTATATTTAGGTAGGACAAATGAATTTACTCAAACTAATAAATATGTTCCAATGCTAGAAGGTAGATCATCAACAGGAAGACTAGGATTATTTATACATGTAACAGCAGGATTTGGAGATATTGGTTTTGCAGGTTATTGGACATTAGAAATATTCTGTGTTCAGCCTATAAAAATATATCCTAATACAGAAATATGTCAAATTTATTATCATAATATTGATGGTGAATATGATTTATATAATAGTGGGAAATATCAAAACAATAATGGTATACAACCAAGTCTTATGTACAAGGATTTTGAAAAATAAAATTCATTTTAAAAATTTACATTCTTAACTAAATTTGATGGGGATTAAATTTCTCTATAGACACAAAATATTTAGGAAAGGATGTGTTTCATATGGCAAATAAAGAAGGCGCAATTAATCCAATACAAAAGGGAACAAGAAGACAAAAATTACATGAAGATCAAAACAATGTTGGTGATCCTAAAAAACCATCATACTATGAGAATTTTAATGGTGAACCAATAGAATAAGGTTAATTAAAAGTAATGGCTATGTTTTAAAATAGTGTTGATATTGTAGTATAAAGCTCATGGACAGAGGAATTTACTTTAAGAACTCTAAAATAAAGCTTAGTCCAATTAATGCATGTTCCCAATCAAAGATTGTTGACAAGCAATTAATGTGAATATTAAAAGGAAACTCGACTTCGCTGAGTAAGTTTGAAAAGCTAAATACAAAATTTAGATTCTCACTTAAGAGTTCTAAAAAGCAAATTTCAATGCCAGTTCGCTCTTATACTATAATATCAACATTTACTTAAAACATAGCCAAAATAATATTATTAAATTTGGACATTCACTTTTGACAAGTAATAAATATGGTTATTAAAAGGAAACTTGATGCTGAGTAAGTTCGAGAAACAAAATATAAAATTTTGACTCTCACTTAACGATTTTCAATGTCCAATTACAATGCAATTTAAATATTGTGTATATTAAAGCATATTTAAAATAAAGTCTAAAATAACAAAAGTATATTAAGCCCAATTACCATCTTTAAATATTTGAACTTCTGTACCATCTTCTTTAATTCCTATGATATTTGTGTCTTTAGTACCAATCATGAAATCTTCATGATTTAAAGATTGATTACAACCTAATTTAAATAACTCATCTTCAGACATGTTTTCTCCATTTTTAATGCAAGAAGAATATGAACTTCCAAGTGCTAAATGGCATGAAGCATTTTCATCATAAAGAGTATTGTAAAAAATAATATTAGAATTAGAAATTGGAGAGTCATAAGGAACTAATGCAACTTCTCCTAAGTGCTTAGATCCTTCATCAGTATTTAGTAGCTCTTTTAATACATCAAGACCTTCTTTTGCAGAGCAATCAATAACTTTACCATCTTTAAATGTTAAAGAAAAATCATTTATTATATTTCCACAGTAACTTAGAGGTTTAGAACTAAATACTACTCCGTTAACTCCATCGTATTTAGGTGTTGAAAATACTTCTTCAGTAGGCATATTTGCAATAAAATCAAATCCACCATTTTCACATTTATCAGCACCGCCACACCAAAGATGATTGTTAACTAATTCTATCGTTAAATCAGTACCTAAAGAATTTTTAAATTTAAGATATTTAAATCTATCATTATTTAACTTTTGAACTTTATTACTAAGTGTTTCTGTATGTTTGTTCCAAGCTTCAATTGGATCATTTTCTTTAAGTCTCATAATGCTAAATATTACATCCCATAGTTTTTCAGTAGCTTCTTGTGCAGAAACATCAGGAAATACCTTTTTTGCCCAACCCTCTGTTGGTATAGAAACTATACACCAAGCATTTTTATTTGATGAACATTTATTACGGTAGTTTTTTAATGCAATATTTCTACTTTTTTGATATGCAGAAATTTTTGAAGAATCAACATCTTTTAAAAGATCCGGATCAGAAGCTGAAATGCTTATAAAAGAAGCTTGATTTTCTACAAAGTAATCATATTTATCACGTTCAAAACCATAAACTTCACTAAGAATTTCTTTAGATGAATTTACTAATTTTATTTTATTAAAGCTAGCATCAGAATAATTTATATACACATCTTTTGCACCAGAATTATAACCTTCTTCAGCCATTAATCTTGCAAATTCATAACATTCTATTGGTGAATTGATAACTAAAATTCCGTCTTTTTGAAGATTAACACCTTTGTTTACAGTAAGTTTAGCGTATTTTCTTAATAAATCTTTATTCATTTAATCACCTTGTATAATAAATTAATGTAAATTTACTATACTTTTCCTTTCTCCATGTTTTTTATAATAATTATGTCACTATTTTTATTATTTGTCTAAGCTTATCTAAGTTATTATTTAAAAATCAAATAACAATTATACTTGTATTTTAATTTCAAGGATATTATAAGAAAGTTGATTTTTATAGTATATATTAATAATGATAAAATTACCTTGTAGTTTCTAAAGTGTAAGTGTGGATTTAATTTACAAAATATATAGATATAAGTTACAAAGATGTTTTTGCTAATATATGAATTAATATAAGAAAATATGGTTACCTTTATAAAGAATAATGATTTTACTTGATAAAGATAGTATAATATTAATGTATAACTAATTTTATATACAATAAAAGTATCTTAAAGATATTCAGGAGGATTATATCAATGAAAAGATTATTAATTTTAGATTCAAATTCGCTTATGAATAGGGCATTTTATGCTTTACCTCCTCTTACTAATGATGACGGTGTAAATACTAATGCTATTTATGGCTTTACAAATATGTTATTTAAAATGAAAGATGAAATAAATCCAGATAATATAATTGCAACATTTGATAAGAAGTCGCCAACATTTAGACATAAAGAATACTCAGAGTATAAAGCTGGAAGAAAGAAAATGCCACCAGAACTTGGTGAACAATTTCCAATTATAAAAGATTTACTTAAATATATGGGAATAAAGACTTTTGAAATAGATGGTTTTGAAGCAGATGACATAATAGGAACTATATCAAAATTTGGTGAAGAAAATGATATGGAAGTTTATATAGTTACAGGAGATAAGGATGCTCTTCAATTAGCATCAGAAAAAACAAAAGTAGTTATAACTAAGAAAGGTGTTACTGAAACCGCAATTTATGATTATAAAGCATTTATGGATGAATTTGAAATAACACCAACTCAATTTATAGACGTAAAAGGGCTTATGGGAGATAAATCTGATAATATACCAGGGGTACCAGGCGTTGGAGAGAAGACAGCATTTAAACTTATTAAAGAATATGGAACACTTGAAGATGTTTTAAAGCATATACCAGAGATAAGTGGTAAGAAGTTAAAAGAAAACTTAGAAAATAATATGGAACAAGCAATATTTTCTAAGAAATTAGCTACAATAATGAGGGAAGTACCATTAGACATTAATTTATCAGATATAGAAAATGCTGATGAAGTAAATTTAGTAGAACTTAAAAAATTATCTAAAAATCTTAAATTAAAATCAGTACTATCAAAGTATGATTTAGATAATAATGAAGCAGAGTTACAAGAGATAGCTAATATAGAAATAAGTAAAATAGAAACAATTGAAGAGATGGAAGAGGTATTATTAAGTATTAAAGATAGAAGTTATATTTTATTTACATTAAATGATGCATCTAAATACTCTACAATAGAATTAGAATATTTAATATTAGGCGAAGAAGGCAAATCACATGTTATAGATTTTAAGTTAGTAAGTATGTCAAATAGAGAAAAAGCTTTAAATCTATTAAGAACCTTTATGGAAGACGAAACTGTTAAAAAAGTAATACATGATAGCAAAAATTTAATTACATTTTTAAACAAGTATAATATAGATATTCAAGGTTTTGATTTTGATACAGCCATAGCAGCTTATTTAATAGACTCTTCAAAAGCCAATTATGAAGTTTTTGATTTAATTAATAGATTTTTAGAAAAAGATATAAAGTCTGATTGTGATGATCTAAAAGCAATATGTAGCAGTTACTTAACAAAATTATATGAAAAGTTAAAAGAAAGGCTTCATAAAGAAGATATGGATGAATTGTATTATAAAGTAGAACATCCATTAATATATGTACTTTCTTCAATGGAAAGCATTGGATTCAAGATAAATAAAGATAAGTTAGAAGAACTTAGAATAAAATTCAAAGAACAAATAGAAAAGACAGAAAAAGAAATCTATGAATTAGCAGACGAAGAATTCAATGTAAGCTCACCAAAGCAACTTGGAAAAATACTATTTGAAAAACTTGATTTGCCAGTAATTAAGAAAACTAAAACAGGGTATTCAACAAATCAAGAAGTTTTAGAAAAATTAATAGACAAACATCCTATAATAACTAAAGTTATGTATTATAGACAAATTACTAAAATTAATTCTACTTATGTAGAAGGACTTAAGAATGTAATAGATATAGATGGATGCATACATTCAAATTTCAATCAAACTGTCACAACTACAGGAAGATTATCAAGTACTGAACCTAACCTTCAAAATATACCAATAAAATATGAAATGGGAAAAGAAATAAGAAAAGTGTTTATACCACAGGATAGTGATGATATATTAATATCTTGCGATTATTCTCAAATAGAATTAAGAGTACTTGCACATGTAGCAGATGATAAAAATATGATAGATGCATTTGAACATCATAGTGATATACATACCAAAACAGCTTCAGAAGTTTTTAAAGTTCCTGTAGATGAAGTTACATCTACAATGAGAAGTAATGCAAAAGCAGTAAATTTTGGTATAGTTTATGGAATAAGTGACTTTAGTTTAGCACAAGATTTAAAAATTACTAAAAAAGAAGCAGCAGAGTATATGGCTATTTATTTTGAAAGATATCCTAAGATAAAGGAATATTTAAATTATGTAAGTGAATACGCTAAAGAAAAAGGTTATGTATTAACTATATTAAACAGAAGAAGATTCATACCAGAAATAAAATCTTCAAATAAAATTGTAAAAGCATTAGGTGAAAGATTAGCTATGAATGCGCCAATACAAGGAAGTGCAGCTGATATTATTAAACTTGCTATGGTTAATGTTTATAATAAGTTAAGAGAGAAGAATTTAAATAGTGAATTAATTCTTCAAGTACACGATGAACTTATATTAAATGTTAAAAAAGATGAGTTTGATATAGTTAAACAATTGGTTATTGAAGAAATGGAAAAGGCTATTAAATTAAATGTAGCACTTGATGTAGATTTAAAATACGGTTATACATGGTATGATGCAAAATAAAAATGGGAGATGAACTTTTTAAATGATAAAGATAGGGTTAACAGGGGGTATAGGTACTGGAAAAAGTACTATATCAGATATATTTAGAAGTGAAAACTTTAATATTATTGATGCAGATGTAATTGCAAGAGAGGTTCTGCAAAAAAATCCTCAAATTTTAGATGTAATTAGAAATGAATTTGGAACAGGATTTTTTGATTGGAGAGGTGAATTCAGAAGAAGAGAATTTGGAAACCATATATTTAAATTTCCAAAACAAAGAGTAAAATATGAATCTATAATTATGCCTTATATAAAAGAAGCAATAAACAATGCAATAAACTCATATGAGAAAAAAGGTGATAAAGTAGTAATAATAGATGCACCTACGTTAATTGAAAATAATATGCACGAAGAAATGGATTATGTTGTTCTTGTTTGTGCTGAAAACTCTGCTCAAATAAAGAGGGTAAGAGACAGAGATAATTTAAGTAAAATAGAAGTAGTAAGTCGCATAAATGCACAAATGTCTTTAAATGAAAAGAAGAATTTTGCAAATGTAATTATTGATAATAATGGTGATTTAATAGAAACACAAAAGCAAGTATATGATTTGATTGACTATATCAATTCACTGTAGTAAAAAATGACTATGTTTTAAAGGAAAAAATGGTTTGAAACATAGTCGAATTAAGTTGATTTTATAGAATATTAAAACAATATGGGATAATAATTTTATAAACAGAGTTCTAAGGTATAGATAGAGTTTTTAGGTTCTATTTAAAATTTAGAAATCGTTACTTTAAGAGCAAGCAACTGTTATAGTATAAATTATTATAGGAGCTGGCTATGAGATAAATAATATTAAGTAAGGAGAAAGTAATGAAATCTAAGAAAAATAAATTTCTTATATTAGGGGTAATAATAATAGTAGCTATGGCTATTGGATCTAAATATTTAATAAAAGAAGTCTTTTTTCCTTATAAATATAAAGAGTATGTAAATAAATATAGTGAAGAATACAATTTAGATCCATTTTTTGTATTGTCAGTTATGAAAACAGAAAGTAATTTTGATAGGAAAGCTGCATCTAGTAAAAATGCAATTGGCCTAATGCAAATTACTTTAGAAACTGGAGAATGGGCAGCAGAAAAAATGGAGCTCGAAGAGTTTTCTAAGGAAAAATTACTTGATGAAGAATATAATATAAGGATGGGCTGTTGGTATTTAAATGAGCTTAGAGAAATGTTTGATGGAAATTTAGCATCAATAATAGCAGGATATAATGCAGGTCCAGGTAATGTTAATAAATGGCTTAATGATTCAAAGCTTTCAGAGAACGGCAAGGATTTAAGTTATATACCATTTAATGAAACTAAGAAGTATTTAGACAAAGTAACTACTTATTATAACGTTTATAAATATCTATATTCTAATTCAAAAAAGTGAGAACAAAAATATTAGGATATAGCTAAAAAGATGAGGGTAAAATGAAGAAGAAAATTACTTTAATTTTAGCAATATTAGTAGTAGGCATTATAATTTATTATAATGCAGCACCATACTTTAGAAATGTAGAAACCGATAAAGTTTGGTTGCAATTAGATACATGTGATGAAGAAAAATTATTACTAGACTTTATAAATAATAAATTAATGGATGAAGAAGGGGGAGTATATACTAATTATATAAACTCTGATTCACAAGGTGATATAACAAAAGGGCACGCTGTATTATCAGAATCACAAGGAATAATGTTATTATATAGTCTAGAGAAAAATGATAGAATAACATTTGATAGAACTTTAGATTATATAAGAAATTATATGGTATTAAAAAATAATCTTATAAGTTGGAGAATTGAAGATAAATCTAAATCAGAAATATCTGCAACTATAGATGATTTAAGAATAATAAAGGCGCTTCTTTTAGCAGAAGAAAAATGGAACGATAAGAGTTATCGAGGTATAGCACTTAGAATATCTAAAGGAATATCTAAAGAATTAATAGAAAATGATATTCTTGCGGATTTTAATGATGGAATTTCAAAGAGTAAAACTACAACACTATGTTATTTAGATTTACAAACAATAAAAATGCTTTCAAATCTTAATTCTTCATGGGAAAAAGTATTAAAAACATCGTTGCAAATTTTGAATAATGGATATGTAAGTGATGAAGTACCTCTTTATAAAAAAGAATTCTATAGAGCAAGTGAAACATATGATGATGAAAATATAGATACGTTATTATCTATGATTGTATTGTTAAATAAACAAGAATATGGTGAAGATATAGGTAAAAGCATAGCTTGGATAAAACAAAAATTTATAAATGATGGTTTTATTTCTACTTTATATTCAACTAGTGGAGAAAGTTTAACTAATATAGAATCAACATCTATATACTCATTTATAATACAAATGGCATCTAAGGCAGATGATAAAGAATTAGCAAGACTTGCAATGAATAAAGTAAAAGCTTTTCAAGTAAATAACAAAGAAAGTATAATATATGGTGGTTATGGTATGGAAGATGGATTACAAGTGTATTCTTATGACAATTTGAATGCGTTATTTGCTCATAGATATTTTAAATATCAATAGACCATTTAATATTAAATTAATATATAACATACGTTTAGTTATTAGTAGATAATTATACGTATGTTATTTTTAATGAGAAATATTTGAAGATTGAATATTAAAATAAAAAAATATTTCAGTAAATGTTTTCAGGGGTTGCAATTTTTGTTAAAATGACTTATAGTCATTTTAATATGATAATAGTGAAGATATTAAAAAGTATTTAAAAGCGTAAAACTTTCAATTATAATATAATCATAGTTCTTAGCGCTAGGTTAATTCTATATTCTAATACAAGGAAAATGTTCGTAAATATAAATTAAGATAATGGTGAAAAGTATATTTTATGATTATGTAGTAATGATTTAAGGAAAGTTTAACATTAAGATAAGGAATTTATTATTTATATAATAATGATAGGAGGATTTAGTTGGTATTTATAATGTAATAAATAATAGTATTATATTATAAATACTAATAATAAATTAATTATGAAAAATATAATGAAAATTTTTAAACGGGATATTAAAAACATATTTACAAATTGGGTAGCAGTAGTGGTAGTATTAGCACTTATGGTTATTCCATCACTATACTCATTAATTAATATAAAAGCATCGTGGGATCCATATTCAAGTACTAGTGGAATTTTGATTGCAGTTGTTAATGAAGATAAGGGGACAACTTTTAGAGATGAGGATATAAACTTAGGAAATGAATTAGTTGAAAAATTAGAAGACAATGATAAAATGGGTTGGACTTTTGTTGATAAAGAAACCGCAAAAGATGGTCTTGTAAATGAAAAATATTATGCAACTATTGAAATACCAGAAAGCTTTTCGGAAGATGCTACTACATTAGTAGAAAAAAAGGTTAAAAGACCAAAACTTATTTATACAGTAAATGAAAAGAAAAATGCGATAGCTCCTAAAATGACAGATGCTGGGGTTAAAAGTGTAAAAAGTCAGCTTGATGATAACATAGTAAAAACAGTTACAGGAGTTATATTTAGGGCTTGTGATGAAATTGGAATAGAGGTAGACGAGCATAGATCAGAATATAGAGAAGTAATAGATGAAATATATGAACTGGATGAAAATATGCCAGAACTTGAAAATTTACTAGATAGTGCTATAGAAGGAACTGTAGATCTTTCAGCTTTAATTGTAAAAGTAAATGAAATACTACCTAATATATCTAATACTGTTGACATAACAGATGACTTTTTACAAGATGTTCAAGGTTTTTTTGATAAAACAGAAGGGGGATTATCTGATATATCTCCAGTTATAAAGGACGATTTATTGCTTGCTGAAAATGCACTTGATACTACAAGTGTAGAACTTCAAAATATTCAAGAAAATATAATACCAGAAGTTGCAAAGAAAACATTGATATCTGCTTCTGATACTATAAATTCAGCAAATGTGTTAGTTGAGGGAATAGAATCACAACTTAAAAATGTAAAGAAATTTTTAGATAAGTTTAGCAAAATAGATCTTTCAAAATTTGCAATTAATAGTACAGATGAAAATTATCTAAATGAATTGGAAAAAAGAGCACAATCAATAGATGATATAAAAGGAAATTTAAAAGATATTAGCAGAAAAATATCAAAAGCTATAGATAAATTAGATTTGTTAAGTGATAGATTAGAGACGGTAAAAGGTAGGGTTGATGAAGAAATAGATGATTTAAATAATGGAAAAGAATTAGATACCCAAGCTATTACTGATATGAAAAATATAATTGATGATATTCATAAGCAAGTTACAGAAATTACTGATAGTTATGATTCAGAAATTGTACCTGCAATTGAAGATGGCTTCAGCTCTATGAAAGTAATATTAGATAATACATCTAGTGTTTTACAAGAGGGAAGAAACACATTGCCACAAATTGAAGATATTTTAAGTGTATCATCAGAATTATCAGACTTATCAAATGAAGAATTACTAAATTTAAAAGATAAATTTCCAGAAATGAAGGATAAAGTTCATGAATTGGCTGATAAACTTAGAGAATTTGATGAAGAAGATAAATTTAATGAAATTTTTGATATGATAACTAATGATTGGCAAGTTCAAAGTGACTTTTTAGCAAGTCCAGTTGAAATTGAAGATAATAGATTATTTTCATGGCCAAACTACGGTTCAGCATCTACTCCATTTTATACTGTTTTGTGTTTATGGATAGGTGGATATATGTTATCTATCCTACTTGGAACAGATGCACATTCCTTAGAAGATGGAAATGAGCTAAAGTCTTATGAAGTATATTTTGGGAAATTACTATTATTTTTATTCATTGGCGTAGGACAAGCAACTATTGCTAGTACTGGGGCACTATTTATTTTAGGGTCTTACTGTTTGCATCCTCTAATGTTTGTACTATATACGGTTTTTGTTAGTATTGTATTTATGGTTATAATATATACTGCTGTAAGTGTTTTTGGAAATGCTGGAATAATATTTGGTGTTGTTTTATTAGTAATTCAAGTTGCAGGGGCAAGTGGAAATTTCCCAATAGAAGTTAATCCAGAGATGTTCCAAAAAATGTTTGGACTTTTACCATTTACATATGCAATAAGTGGTATGAGACAAATAATGGCAGGAATAGTATATTCAATATTATTTAGAGATATGATTATATTAACTATATTTATGGTTGTATCCATTATTATAGGATTAACACTTAGAAAAACAATGAATAAAAAGAATGAAAAGTTTGTTGAAAAATTAAAAGAAAGCACAATAATGAACGGTTGAGGTAATTAAATATGAGAAATATATTTAGAATTTACAAAAGAGATATAGTTACAATAGCAACTAATTGGGCAGCGTTAATCATGATTATAGTGCTTATAATAGTACCATCTTTATATTCATTAATAAATATAAAAGCATCATGGGATCCGTATGGGGCTACAAATGGAATTAAAATAGCTATAATCAATGAAGATAAGGGAACTGTATTTAAAGAGAAAGATATAAATTTAGGTGAAGAGTTAATAGAGAAGTTAGAAGAAAATGATAAAATGGGTTGGTCATTTGTTGATAAAGAAACTGGAAAGAAGGGGTTAATAGAAGAAAAATATTATGCCACAATTGAAATTCCGGAAAACTTTTCTAAAGACCTTACTACATTAGTTGAAAAAGATGTTGAAAAGCCTAAATTAATATATACAGTAAATGAAAAGAAAAATACAATAGCTCCTAAAATGACTGATGCAGGTGTAAAAACATTAAAAGGTCAACTTGATGATAATATAACGAGAACTGTAACAGGAGCAATGTTTAGAGCTTGTAATGAAGTAGGAATAGATATTCAAAATAATAGAGAACATCTTAGAAGAATAATTGATGGAATATATGAATTAGATGAAAATATGCCAGATATAAAGGAGCTATTAGATGATTCAATAGAAGGAACTGTCAATGCTTCAGAATTAATAAAGAAGTCAGAGGAAGTTATACCTGTAGTATATGATAGTATAGATGCAAGTAAAGAACTCATAAATAATAGTCATTACTACTTAGAAGAAATAGAAGGCAATCTTTCAGATTTATCTCCATTAATAGAAGAAGAACTTGTAAATGGTGAAAGTTCATTAGATGCTTTAGGTGTAACTTTAGCTAATCTTGATGAAAAAGTATTACCGGATGTTGCAAGAAAGACTTTTATAGCTTTAACTGATTCTTCAGAAAAGTTACAAAAGATAGTTAAGACTGCAAAATATGATTTAAAGACAATAAAATCTCATATAGATAAAATAAGTAATATTGAAATAAATTTAAAGCCAATTGAAGAAGGGGAAGCAAAAGATACAAAGGAAATCAAGCAAGATAATAAAGAATTAAAATACTTAAAAAGTGTTCAAAAGGATTTGAAGGATATAAGCAGAAAAATTTCAGAAACTATTGATAAGTTAGATTTGATTTATGACAGACTTGATGTAGTGATTGAAAGATCAAAAGAAGAAGTAGAAAAAATAGATACTGATGGTGTAGACATTCAAGCATTAACTGATACAAGAAAAATATTAGATGATGTTCATTCATTAGTAGCTACTTTAGTTGATAATTATGATTCAGAACTAGTTCCAACTATTGAATATGGATTTAAATCTATAAGAGAAATATCAGATAGTGGACTAGTATTATTAGAACAAGGAATAAGTATATTACCTGATGTAGAGAATTTATTAGGAGACTTTACTAAAATAACTAATTTATCAAATGAACAATTAGTTAAATTACAAGATGATTTTCCTAAGATACAAGATCAAGTTCATAAATTAGCACATAAGCTTAAGGCTGTAGATGAAAAAGATCAAATAGATGAATTATTAGATATGATAACTAATGAGTGGGATTCTCAAAGTATGTTTATGACTAGTCCAGTTGATATAGAAGACAATAGATTATTTCCATGGCCAAATTATGGATCAACAGCGACACCTTTTTATACTGTTTTATGCTTATGGGTTGGAGGTTTATTATCTTCAGCATTATTATCATTAGAAGTACATGAATTTGATGATGGAACTGTGATTAAACCATATCAAATTTATTTAGGAAAATTATTGATGTTTTTATCACTTGCAGTATGTCAAGCACTAGTTGCGAGTGTAGGTGCACTTTTGATTTTAGGAAGTTATTCATTACATCCAGTAATGTATGTTTTTTATTCCATATTTGTAAGTTTAGTATTCATGACTGTGATATATACTGCTGGAAGCTTACTAGATGATGTAGGAAAAGCTATTATAGTAGTAATACTAGTATTACAAATTGCAGGAACTAGTGGAAACTTCCCAATAGAAGTTGCACCAGTATTATTTCAAAAAATATATCCATATTTGCCATTTACATATGCTATAAATGGTATGAGGCAAATAATGGCTGGGATAGTATATCCTATATTAATTAAAGATACTATAATATTAAGTGTATATATGGTAGGAGCATTAATTTGTGGCTTATCACTAAAGGGACTATTAAATAAAACAACAACTAAGCTTATGGGTAAGTTGGCTGAAAGTGATATATTAAGACATTAGAATAAATTAATAAGAGATGAAAAACTAATTATTAGTTTTTTATCTCTTATTTATATGCTAAATTATAAATAACTACAGTTGGAAAAAGACAAAAAATAATATAAAATTAAATACAGCGCAAAGGAAAACGTTTGTATTTATTGAGGAAAATTTTAAATTTAATAAATATGTATTTAAGAATAGTAAAAATGTGATGATTATTTAGGTATCAACAAAAAAAGTTATATATGTAAAAAATAACAAATAATTATGTACATTTATAGTATAATACAGTAAAATTGATATTAAAGGTGATTTTTATGGACAATTATAGAAAAAAGATAAACATTATATCGATAGATGGAAAAAATACATTAAAAATTTGTTTTGCTACATTAGCAATTTACTTTTTAGTTAACTTGATTTTTAAGTGGAAGTTTAATCAAGTGAGTGTAGCTCTTAGAATTTATTATTTAGTTGGTATGGTTATATTTAGTATTTTATCAAAACAAGTATTTCACTTATATAAATATAATAAATACAATTATATTTATATGTACATATACTGTCTTGCTTATGTAATTTTATTTGGACATAGTATTCAGCTTACTTCAGATAGTAATTATAGTGCTGAAATACTTACTAATTTCATTATATTATTTGAATTGTATTTTGGATTTAAAACTATAGAATATAATCATAAAACAGGAGAAAAGAGCTATATTATATATATTGTTTTGAAAATTTTTTGTATTTTAACTTTAGTTTTATATTATAAAATATTTGACATAATATCAATAGTAGTATTTTTAAGTTGTATTGAATGCTTTTTAATATATAAAATTTTTATTAATAATGATTCAAAATCATACAATCAATTCAATATAAATACTTATCTAGTATTAGTAGCATTAATTCCAATAGCAAGTTTCTTTAGTTTATTTATGTATCCATTAAATGAAATTTTACTTAGATTTAGAGAAATACTACTTTTAAGTGTATTTAATATATTTTTTAGTATGTTTTTTAAAAACTTTATGAGAAATCCGTATAAGGAATTAGCAGAATCATTAAACAAAAAAAATAAAATATTAGATGAATTATCAGAAGATATATTTATAAAAAATAAAGAGTTAGAAACATCTATATTAAATTTAAAGAATAAAGAATATTTATATGAAACATTTTTTAGATTTATGCCTCATCCAATAATATTGATTAGTTTAGAAAACAATAGAATATTATTTGCAAATAAAGCTTTTTTAAATTTAGTTGATGTAAAAAATGTTAGAGATGTAATAAATAAAAAAATAAACAAGTATATACATTTTGTTACATCTAGCAATGATACAGATCTTATTTTCAATGCTATTTTAAGTTCTAAAACTGAGGAAAGATTTGTTAATGCTAAATTTTTATCAATGTATAAAGATAAAATGGAAGATTTAATTTTAATAGAAGATAACACATCTAAAGTATTGACAGAAGAGATAAAAAAAGAAGTTGAGAGTAGAATGGTTGAAGAAAGAATAAGAACGGAATTTTTATCTAGTATAAGTCATGATTTAAAGACGCCTATAAATGTTATATATTCATCTATACAAGTTCAACGAATATATACTAATAAAAATGATATCAAATCATTAGAAAAATATAATTCTATATCTAAAATGAATTGTATCTCACTTATTAAGTTAACTAATAACTTAATTGATATGTCAAAAATAAATTCGAATTTTTTAATGCCAAATTTAGAAATGATTAATGTTGTTGAAACAACAGAAGATATAGTTACATCTCTTGTAGATTATGCACAAAGTAATAGTATAGAAATAATATTTAATACTAACACTGAAGAAAGCTATTTAAATTTAGATTATGAATTTTTACAAAGAATAATTTTAAATTTAATATCTAATTCAATAAAATTTACTCCGATCGATGGAAAAATAATAATAGATATATTAGATGAAGAAGAAAGTGTAAAAATAAGCATAATGGATAATGGAGCGGGAATGAATGAAGAGTTTATAAAAGAAGCTTTCTGTAAGTATTCAATGGATAAATATTCAAAAAAATCTAAAAAGGGGACAGGCATAGGATTATTTGTTGTTAAAAAATTAGTTGAACTACAGTCAGGGAAGATTGAAATAAAAAGTAAACTTGGCGAGGGAACAAAGATAACAATAATATTTCCGAAGGAGAATTTAGATGAGGAAGATGCAACAAGATTTAAATCTAAGTAGTTTAAAATTAGATACAAAAATTAAATTTTTATCTATTGAGTTTATAATGTACTTAATTTATAATTTGTATTTCTATCTTAGTAAACAATACAAATTATATCTTTTAGTTAACACACTAATATATTTATCCATTGTATTAGCTATTTGTTATATATGTTTCATTAAAGAAAATACAATAAAAAATTTATTTATTGAGTATATATCATTTGAACTTTTTTTAGTAGCATTAATCTTATCATTAAAATTATCAGAATTAATTTTAAATTTTGATGTTGCTTCAAATGAACAGTATATATGTTTAGGCGTTATAATATATTATTTTGAAATAATATTACAATGTTTAGGTTTTTACTTTACTAATAAAAAAGAAGAAATAAGAAAAACTAAACTAGTTTTTTTAGCTATTTTTATTATAACGTTTATAATAATGAATTGTAATATGCGTAAGTTTATATATATAAATACAAAAATATTAACTATGATTTCTATAGTAAGTATAATTGTAGTTAGTTATGTAATTTTATACATGATAAAAACTTTAGGAAATTACAAAAGTTTGACAAGTAAAAATTTCATAGAAAATTTAAAGTTATATGTAATTCTAAGATACGTAACGTATATAGTTAGTACAATCTTAATTAGTAGTAATAAGTTAATTATAATAGCTGGAGCATTGAAATTATTAGCCTTTTATGTATTATTTAAAGGGATGGTAAATTATATGATTAATGATCCAATGAAAAATATGAAAGTAAATTTAGAAAGAACTCATAAGGTGAATCTGGAATTACATAGAACATTAAAGAAGCGTAATCGTATATTAAATGATACTAATATAATGATAGAAAAAAGTGAAAGTAATTATAATAAATTGATAGATTCTGTATATGATGGTGTACTTTTATTTTCAAAAAATAAATTACAATATATAAATAAAGCAGGATTAAAATTATTAAATGATGTAAATAAAGAAAATATTATAGGAATTAGTTTAGAAAAATTTATTTTAGATAATTTCAATTTTACTTTACAGCCTGGCACTGAAAAAGAAATGTGCATAAGTGATCTTAAACTAAATAATGCAGATATAATGGTAACTTTATTTATAATAGATATAGATGAAAATAATAAGTTATTATATGCGCATGATGTAACTGAATTAAATAAAACTAAAGATATGAAAAACAAATTAGAGAAGTATTTAAAAGAAGAGGAATTAAAAAATCAATTTTTCTCCAATATTTCTCATGAATTACGTACTCCAATAAATTTAATATATTCAGCTATACAACTTAATGAAATTTATTTAAAGCAAAAAAAAGTTAATAATATAAGTAAAAATAATGATATAATAAGGCAAAATTCTTTAAGACTCATAAGGACTATAAATAATTTTATAGACACAAATAGGGTATCTGAGGGATATCTTAAACCAGATTTCAAAATTTACAATATTGTTGAAGTGGTTGAAAATATAACTATTGCATGTAATAAATATGTAGATAGAGCTGAAATAGGTTTAACATTTGATTCAGAAAAAGAAGAATTATTTGTAAGATGTGATAAAGATATGATTGAAAGAATTATATTAAATATTATGTCAAACTCTGTTAAATATGGACAAAAAGGTAGCCATATAAATGTGACTATAGGCATAGAAGAAGGCAATTTAGTTACAATAAAAATTGAGAACAACGGAAATAGAATTGATGAAGACACAATACCTCATATATTTGATAAATTTACAAGAATAAATAAATCTCTCAATAGACCTAAAGAGGGAAGTGGCTTAGGATTATTCTTAAGTAAATCATTGACAGAATTACAAGGGGGAGAGCTTGCTTTAGAGTTAGATGAAAAAGAAAACTTATTTGTAATAAACTTTCCTATTGCTTGTGATGTTAATTCTTCAGATGTAAATTGTGATTTAGAAATTAATAATATAGAAGAAAAAGTAGATATAGAATTTTCAGATATATATATGGACTAGTGAAGAGTGTTTCTAATTGTGGTTATATTTTAGCAAAGTATTGTGATATCTGTGTAATAAAAGTATGTTTTCCTAGACCCTACACAATGTGCTAATAAAAAGTATTGTGATATATGTATAAGAAAAGTGGATAAGATAATAGTTAAGAATTAAGAGTGATGTAGCATCAATTAAACATAATTTTAAGAAAATCAACATATAAATTAAATAAAACATAAGTATTATTTTTTGAATTTATGGAGTGTTGATATGAGAGAAGAAAAAAAGAGAACTAAAAAAATATTTTTTATACCACTTATAATATCAGTAGGATTACCATTACTTATAGCTTGGCTTATAAATTCTACAATGCCTTATATAGGTGACTTATATAAAAGTTTAAATAAGCCTTTTTTTGCGCCGCCAGCAAGTGTATTTCCTATTGTTTGGACCATTTTATATATATTAATGGGAATAGCTTGTTATAGAGTATATATACTTAAATATAGAGGTATAGATACAAGCTCAGCAATATTTACTTATTGTATACAGTTATTATTAAATTTTTTATGGACCTTTATATTCTTTGGATTAAGATTATATGGAATAGCTTTTATAGAATTGTTAGTATTATTATTCTTTGCAGTTATAACATTTATTAAATTTTATAATAAAGATAAAATTGCAGGATTGTTATTTATTCCATATTTACTTTGGCTCACCTATGCTGGAGTATTAAATTTTTATGTATGGATGTTAAATGAAATGTAGATTTTTCTAATAGGATTAGAAAGATGCTAAAAAATAAGGTTAGTTGCTGCAGACGGGAATGCAGTAAGCTAGCCTTATTTTTGTTTTAATGTTAATATATATGTTGGTAAAAGATAATAAATAGAGTAGTGATTTTAAGGAGGTAAGGCATGGCAAAGGTAATTATTGCAGAAAAACCTTCTGTTGCAAAAAATATTGCAGATGCGTTAAATATAAAAACTAGAAAAGATGGTTATTTTAAAGGTGAAGAGTACTATATCACTTGGGCCTTTGGTCATCTTTTACAATTATATGATGCAAAAGATTATGATGAAAATATGAAGGGGTGGAGAATGGAGAAGTTTCCATTTATTCCTGAATCTTTTCAGTATAAAGTAAAGTGTGATAATATTGATAGAACAGTTGAAGATAAAGGCGCTGCAAAACAAATTAACATAATAAAGTCCTTAATAGAGCAAGAAGATGTAGATGGAGTTATATCTGCTACGGATTTTGATAGAGAAGGGCAAGTAATTGCAGATGAATTGTTTAATTATTTAAATATTCAAAAGCCAATATACAGATTATTGTTAAATGAATGGACTCCAGATGAAGTAAAAAAAGGGATGGGAAGTTTAAAAGAAAATAAAGAAATGCAATTTTTGCAAGATGCAGGAATAGGCAGGCAATGGACAGATTGGATTATTGGAATAAATTTAACTTCTGTTAGTACATTGAAGTATAAATTTGAAGAAAACAAAACTATTAACATAGGTAGAGTATTATTACCAACGTTAAAGATAATATATGACAGAGATAAAGAAATAGAGAATTTTGAAGCTACTACTTACTATAAATTAACTTCTACATTTAAAAATTCAAGTAATGAAGAATTTGACGGGTTATATTATGAAAAGGAATCAGAAAAGTTTGAAGATAAAAGTGTTTTAGATAATTTAGTAAAATTACTAGATGGAACTAATGCAACTATAATAGACAAACAAACTGAAAAAAAGAAAGATTATCCACCATATCTTTTCAACTTATCTAATTTACAAGGATATATAACAAGTAAGTATAAAGGATGGACATCAGATAAAGTATTAAAGGTTGCACAAAGCCTTTATGAAAAGAAATATACAACTTATCCTAGAACTGCAAGCGTGGTCTTAGAAGAGAGCTTAGAGGACAGAGCAAGGAAAGTTTTAAATACATTAAAGATAGGATTACCTTACGAAAAAGATATTAAGTTTATAAAAACTAAAAGAGTATTTGATAATTCAAAGGTTGAAAGCCATAGTGCAATAACACCAACATATATTAAGCCAAATGGACTTAGTAAAGATGAAGAAATTGTTTATAATGCTATTAAAAATAGATTTATAATGCAGTTTATGCCTATTGCAGAGTTTGAAGAAACAAAGATAAGATTAAAACCATCTAATGAGGAAATACAAGGAGAGTTTATATCAAAAGGAAAAGTTCAACTTGTAGAGGGATGGAGAGTAGTTGAAAAAATAGATACTAAAGATACAATACTGCCTATGGTTAATGTAGACGAAAAAGTAGATATAGTATCAAATAAAGTAAATAAGGTAACTAAAAAACCACCAAAGCATCATACAGAAAAAACATTACTTAGAGTTATGGAAACTTGCGGTAAGGGGATAGAAGGAAAAGAAGATTCTGAAGAGATGATGCAATCTATATTAAATGGATTTAGTATAGGAACTCCAGCAACTAGAGCAGAAACTATCAAAAAACTTAAAGATATCGGATACATAGGAACTAAAGGAAAAAGTCTTATATGTACGCAATTAGGCATAAATATAGTTGAAATATTTCCAGTTCAAGAACTTTTGGACCTCGAGTATACAGGTAGACTTGAAAGCACATTATCTGATATAGAAAAAGGTAAATTTAAAAAGTCTGATTTTATGAGTTTGATATATGATTTTACGAATAATGCTGTTGATAAAATAAAAAAGGATACATCAGCTTTATCTAAATTTAAAGTGGAACTTCCAGAAGGTGCAGAGGAAATTGGAAAATGTCCTGTATGTGGAAATTCAGTCATTGAAAATGAAAAGAACTTTGGATGTACAAATTGGAAAAATGGATGTAAGTATACCATATGGAAAGACGATAAATATATATCATCCTTTGGTAAAAAAGTTTCTAAAGAAATGGTTGTTTTATTACTTAAGAATGGAAAAGTAGGATTTAGAAATTTAAAGAGTAAAAAAGGAAATACATTTTCAGCATATTTTAGATATGAAAAAAATGAGAAAACAGGATATTTTAATTGGAATATTGAATTTATATAAAAGGCTCTGTTTTAAATATGTATATATCAACACGCTACTAAAACATAGCCATTTAAAAATAGACGCTGTAAAATTAACTTTAAGTTTATTTTACAACATCTATTTTTGTTAGATGGATACTATTTTTTATAAAATGTTACTTTACAAGAATAAGTTATATTAACTATCTTATAAAATGATACATAAATATTGCTAAATGATAAGATATTGGAGCCATAAATACAGTCATAAGACCTGCAACACCAATTGAAAGGCTACTCATAGCACCTTCAGTGTCTCCAAGTTCTAAAGCTTTTGTAGTACCTACAGCATGAGCAGCTGTACCAATTGATATTCCAATTGCTACCTTGTCTTTAATTTTGAATATTTTACATATAGCAGGTCCTAATATAGCCCCCATAATTCCAGTAATTATAATTGCAAGTACAGTAATAGGAACTAGTCCACCTAAATTACTACTTATTTCAATACCTATTGGTGTTGTTACAGATTTTGGAATTAAAGATTTTATTATAGTAGAATCTAATCCTACGAAATAAGATATTCCCATTACAGAGAACATTCCAATAATACTTCCCAAAAATACTCCAGAAAAAATAGCTACAGCATTTTTCTTAAGTAACTCTATTTGGTTATAAAGCGGTACAGCTAGTACAACTGTTGAAGGTCCTAAAAACATATTTATAAATTGTCCACCTTCATTATAAGTACTAAAATCTATATTAAATGCAAATAAGAAACATATTATAAATGCAATTGCTATAAGTAATGGATTTAATAAAGCAACACCTGTTTTTTTATTTATAAATATGCCTATTTCAAATGCGATTAAAGAAAGTACTAAACCAAATAAGATGTTATTAATTATTATGTCCAATTATTTCACTTCCCCTTTTCTTGTCCTTTGATTTTTTTGATATAAATTGAACTATTAAACCAGTAGAGGCTATAATTATTGTCGTTGTACACAAACAAACTATAAGTAATTGCAGCCAATTAGATTTTATTATGCTTAATGATGTCATAAGTCCTACTCCAGCAGGAATAAAGAAGAATGCTAAGTGATCTAGTAAAAAATCTGATACATTTGAGATATTATCAACTTTGATTACATTAAAGCATAATAATAAAAATAATATAATCATTCCTAAAATATTACCTGGTACAGGTAAGTTAAAGAAAGATGATAAGAATTCCCCTAGTAGATAAATAATTAAGATAATTAAAGCTTCTTTAAATAATTTCATCTTTTCCTCCCTAAAAATATGTATTAAAATTTTAAATTTAAAAAAATATAATCTTTAAACATTAAGTTCACTTATATAATTTATCACTTGTTGAGCAATAAGTAAAAGGTATATAACGCCAAAATAATAAAAGATTTTCAGAAATAATTCTAAAAATCTTTTATTAGAGTGAGTATAGTGAATTTTTCTACAAAAAACTCGATATTATTAGTTAATTTGAATATTTAGACATAAAATTTAATTATTTTTCTAAAGATTTATTTTTAATTAAACGTTTTTCTAAAAAGGCTACGATTTCATACATTATAAAAGCTATAACAGAAAGTATTATTATACTCATCATAACCATATCTAATTGAGCAATTTGTCCACCATATACTATTAAGAAACCTAAACCTTCCCTTGCAACTAAGAATTCTCCCATTATTACTCCAACCCATGATAATCCAACATTGATTTTTAATGCTGATATAAAAACAGGAATTGAATAGGGAAAAATTAAATGTCTTAGAATTTGAAGTTTAGATGCCCTAAAAGTTTTCATAAGCATGATTTTATCACTGTCTATTTCATTAAATCCACTTAACACACTTATAATTGTAGTAACAATAGAAATCAATAAAGCTATTACAATTATTGCAGTAGTACCATTTCCAACCCAGAATATAATTATTGGAGCTAATGCAACTTTTGGAAGAGCATTTAATACTACCAAATAAGGGTCTAATACTTTAGATGCAAAAGGACACCACCATAGAATTACAGCAATTGCTGTTCCAAGAACAGTTCCTAAGGTAAAACCAAGTATTGTTTCATAGCAGGTTACCCAGATATGGCGCATTAAAGTGCCATCTGCATAAAAAGATACAAGAGATTTATACATTCTAGAAGGAGTAGAAGTTAGGAATGGATCAATCCATTTTAAGTCACCTGCAATTTCCCAAAGTGCTATGAAAATAACTAGTATTAACATTCTAGTTACTACAAGTTTTATTTTATTGTGTTTTAATTTTTTTAAATATATATCATGCTCTTTACTCATTGCATTGATCAAGCTCCTTCCATAAATCATTGAAGTAACCTCTAAATTCTGGTTCTTTTCTTCTTTCAAAAGGAGTAATATCTTTTTTAGAGAATATTATATTCACATCTTTTTTCACTTCAGCAGGTCTTTGAGATAATACAAGTATCCTGCTAGAAGTAGAAATAGCTTCTGATATATCATGTGTTACCATTATTGCAGTTTTCTTTTCTTTTTTTATTATTTTAAATACATCATCACATACTAAAAGTCTTGATTGATAATCTAAAGCTGAAAAAGGTTCATCTAAAAATAGTACTTCAGGATTAAGGGCTAAGGTTCTTATTAAAGCTACTCTTTGTCTCATTCCCCCTGATAATTCATTTGGGTAATGTTCTTTAAATTTTGATAATCCATAAGTCTCAACTAATCCATTAACTCTTTCAACAGCTTCTTTAGTAATTTGTTTTTTTATTTTTAATCCAATTAGGACATTGTCCCATACATTTAACCACTCAAATAAATGGTCTTTTTGAAACATATATCCTATTTTGTTTAAATTGTTTTTTATATCTTCATCTTTATATAGTATAGATCCACTAGAGGCTTTTAATAATCCGCTTATTATATTAAGAAGAGTAGATTTACCACAACCAGATGGACCTAATATTGATATAAATTCACCATCATTTACTTCAAAACTAATGTTATTTAATGCTTTAGTTTCACCCTTTAATGAGTGATAGTTCATAGATAAATCAGAGATTTTAAGCAAGCTCAAAGCAAATCACCAATCTACTTTATTTAGTTGCTTTTTCAGCAAAACTATTGTCTACTATTTTGTTGAAATCAGGCTTTGATGGAATTAATGATTTATCATACTCTTGAATTATATCTATCAATCTATCTAAATTTTCTTCTTTAATTGAAGGATCATGAGCTAAAGCATCTATTTTATTGTAATTATTAATAACTCTTATAATTATATCTCTGTCAGTTCCAGGGAAAAATTGAATTATTGAGTCAGCTATTTCTTCAGGCGTATGAGAAAAATACCATTGTTGTCCTTTATATATAGCTCTTGTGAATTTCTCTATTGTTTCTTTATTGTTATCTAAGTAAGACTTAGTTGAGAAGAAACAAGTATAAGGGATAACACCAGAATTTTCTCCAACAGATGCTAATATACATCCACTACCTTCTTTTTCAAGCATTGAAGCAGTAGGTTCAAATAAAGCTACATAATCACCAGTACCACCTTTGAATGCACCAGAAGTAGCAGCAAAGTCTATATTTGTTACCATATTAACATCAGTTTTTGGATTTATATTGTTATTTTTCATAGCATACTCTAAAGCCATAGCAGGAACGCCACCAGGTCTTCCACCGATAACTTCTTTTCCTCTTAATGTATTCCAATCAAATTTTGTTTCTTTATTTCTTCCTACTAAGAAAGAACCATCTTTTTGGGTAAGACCAGCAAATACTACGGGGTAATCTTCTCTTCCTTGATTGTTAATGTAAATTACTTGCTCAGGACCACAGAAGCCAATATCAGCATTATTACTTAAAACAGCTTGCATAACTTTGTCAGCACCTTGTCCAGTTGCTAAATCTATGGTAATTCCTTCTTTATCAAAGAAACCCTGACTAATTGCAACATACATAGGTCCATAGAAAACAGAACGAGTAACTTCATTTAAACGAACAGTAACTTTTGCATCTTCACCAGCAGTTTTAGAAGAACTCTTAGAATTACAAGCAATTAAAGAAGTAGCCAAAGTAAGAATTACAGTTAAAGAAAGTAAAAGCTTTAAACCTTTTTTCATTAAATTGCATCTCCTATAAAGTAATGATTAGGCTAAAAATGACTTAACTATTTAAACTAAGTCATTTTTTATTAAGCCTAAAGTCTTTCTGTTGTATATTATGAAATTTTATAGAAAAGAGTGTTAAATTGATGAATTATATGTAAGAGAAAATTAATTTATTATGTGCAATTTCTAAGGGGGCATTTTAGCACCTTAGGAATTGTTAATTATACTGATGAAATGTTGTCTACAATTTTTTGTATGCCGTTAACTTCTATTAGATTAGCTTTAGGGAGAAGTTAGAAGATGCTAATAATAAGTACTGGCATTACTGCTGATAGGGATTGTGTTACCTTAATAAGGGATGAGCTCTAGGATGTATAAATTGTGTAAGTATTATATTTTGGAGATAGAGAAAAGTCAGGAGAATAATTATAGACTTGGGTGAGAGAAAGTTAAGATTTAAAGGAGAATTGGTTAATAGGGGATAATGTATTTAAAGCCTGCTGTGTATGACTTGGGGAAGCTGTATATGATGGGGTTTGTTTTTTTTAGGAAATTTGGTGTGTTGCACATGGAAATGTTTAGGGTGTATAATTGGTTAATTTGAGAAATATAGTATAATAAGGGTGAAAATGTAAAAGTAGAAGTTGGATTATGTTACGGATAATGTCTATAATGTGCAGTTGAAAAAGTGAATATGAATACTTGGTTTAAGAGCTTCACAAATACCGTAGTTATGCGAAATCTAGTTCACAGTATTATAGGATATTTATCTAGGGAGGCAAAATATTATGGAATACGTAAAATATATATGGATTCACAATTTTGAGGATGAGCCTATACTTATATATTCAGAATTGGATAAGGAACGAAATGAAACTAAAAAAGTTGAATTTTATAAAAATGGGAAGACCGGGTGTGCTACTGATAGAATGAAGCACCATACATTTCTAGATTAGAACCAATGCCAAGTATAGAACAAATAAATGAATTCGAAGAATTTTTTGCAATTCCAATATCCAATGAAGAATTTGAAATAGTTTGGAAAGAGAATGCTCAAAAGATTATCGAGAAGGTTCACCAAGAATAAGATAATTAAAAAAATGATTAAAGATATTAATATACTTGTATTTTGGAGGGGATGTTTTGGATCAAATAATTAGTCAGTGTCCAATGTGCTACGGAAAATTAAGAATAAATCTCGGCCAAACTATTTATAATGGCAAGGTTAATTACTATGAGGAACATTTTTGCATAGATTGTGGATATGCACTTGAAATAGATGGCTATGAAACTCCATTTAATAGTAGAATGCTCATTTTGGAAAAGCAAGGAACTTGGAAAATTGTTTGTTTAGAAAAAAGTAATGAATTGTTAAAACTTATAAAGAAAATATTTAATTATTCTATAAAACAGTTGGCAGAACTTAAGAATGAAGATACTATTTCGTTTGTTGGAACTCTAGCTGAAATGAACCATCTGAAGAATATATTTGAGTCACATAATTTTTATATTGAGATGAAACGGATATTATAGAGGATTTCGCATAACAAAACATTCAAGTTTGCTTTGATTTGAAAAGAGTGTCGAAGCACACCCTTTCATCAAGCTAGGTTTGACTAGTTTCAAGGATGTCTTGAATGCGGAAATGTTAGTGAAAAGTAAAGGCGGAATTTTTATGAAAATACATAATCATAATTTGAATATTCATTACTCATTATCACAAGATATATGGGATAAGGTAGATCAACTATATTCCGAGATGCCATTTTGGAGTGGCTTTATTGATGGAAATCCTCAATGGTATGGACAAAAGAATGATGAAAGAATAATTATTGCTTTTGTTGAACCTAGTGGTTTACAATTTTATGCTGAATTATTTCAAGAAGAATGGGATGCATGGTTTGAATTGTTTAAAAATAGAGCTTCAGAAGTATTAGGATTTGAGGTAGGGGAGCCTGAAGATGGATTTGATTTTCATATTTACATCTGAGATGGTATTCTTCAATAATCGTAATATACATTAGGCTAATAATGTGTAGTTGAAATATTTTTAATAATCAGTATATCAGTAGTATTTTCTGGCATAGGCTTCAGAAATGTAGTTATATTTATAGATATAGGGGAGGAGGGTTAATATGGAAATTCAAAATACTCAGCAGTTAAGAAAATTAATTACAGTTTCAATTAAAGATTGCAAAAATGCTTTGAAGGAAGCTGATAATGATGTTGAAAAAGCTTTTGATTTATTGAAGCAGTATAAGATGAAATCCATAGTTCAAAAGACTGGTGTTAGTATAGATGAAGCGTTTCAGGTGTATAAACAATGTAATGAGGATATTGAAAAAACCATTGAAAGGATATTATATATAGATAAAGCGCCATTAGTGAAAGAAACAGAATATCTTCCTGACATGTATAAAAGATCTAAAGATGGAGTTAGAATTATTAATAGAATATTTTCATATTTCACAAAAGAAATTGGGACTAAGGAATATGATACGTTTATGGCTTTATTACCAGGTTTGAAAGATAACTGGGAGTTATTTGATTACTATGGCCAAGAGTTTATTAAGATATTAATGGAGCTTCTTATTAAGAATAATAACATGATTAACAGTGATGAATATAAAAAGAAATTAGATAAAGCTGATGAGTTTGATAGACAAGCAATAATTCAAAGAAATAATATGGATAGAAGTCTATTAATTGAAACTATTGTAAATTCTATAGATGAACCAGAGGCTCTTAACAAAAAATACTGGATTGGTAACTATAATCTAAATAAGCTTTTTGATGATTATGTAGTATTATGTAATGATAATATGTATGAAAAGGCTGTACATTGTTTGAATAATTTCATATTGCTTGGAATAAGTCCTACCATTGTATTTACAAAATTAGCTGAGAATTTAGAGAATAAAGAACAAACAGTAGCTATTCTATCTCGAATTAACATTCATGAGTGGGGTGAAATTTCCAATAGATTTTCTGAACTTTTCATAGAGGTAAAAAAAGCATCTAGAATGCTTAATCGATCAAATGTTATTTGTCAGTTTATATTAGTTGTTCATCCATTATGCGGATATAATATTAATAAAAGTACTTTGCAATTTTCATATTTTTCATATGCTGGAGCTTGTAATTATTGGGCATGGAATTCATCAAGAAGTGCGAATAAATTAATTGAAGATAAGATATTATCAGTAAGAGAGGCAAAGATTTTTGAGAATCTAGGAAATTTATTATTACATGAAGAGAGTTCAAACTCAATTGAAATTAGAGAACTTTATGATGAATTTTTTCGGGGAAAGGATCCATTTAATGTAATATATACATTACCAGAATAGGTTTAAGCGTCTTTGCTATATTTGAACTTTTTATGCTATGAATTAAATAATTAAGATAACGATAGAAACATAAGTTTTAATTAAGGAAGTATATTACTATTTCTTATTATTCGTATATTAATTATAGTGAAATTAAAGCTTAATGAAAAGATTGCGCTAGAAAAGATGGATATAAATATTTAAAAGGAGAAGTTTATGTTTAAAAATATATTTAAGAGTGAGAACATAGAAATAATATATGTTAAAACTATTATCGATAAACCGTATTCTTGGGGAGGCAAAGGAATAATTTTTTATGTAAAAAATGGGAAAGGACTTTTAACAGAGAAATATGGTACTTATGAAAAGCAATCTTTAGCTGCTTTGGTATATGATGATATACCTTTAGTTAAATTTCATGGTGATGAATATTTTTGCCCTACATGTGAAAAGTTGGTTTCTGCAGGATATGGGTTAAATATGGTACAAAATAATATTATTGAAAAGATGCATAAGACTCTAAATGCACCATTTATTTCATTAGAAGAATCTTTTGACAATATAAAACCGATCTTGGGATTACTCCAGACAGGATACTATGCTCTTGTAGATACAGAACTTTATCCTTCAAATGGTAATGGAGAGTTTTTCTGGAGAACATTAAATTCACCATTACCTAATAAAGCATCATGTCAAATATACGGGTGTGATGGCCTATGGAGTGAAGCATCTCCAAAATATATAATACCTACACAACCACCAACTCAGTTTAATAGAAATCAAATGGAATTTTACCGAAATAATGATAATTATAGAGCTATTTCATATTATCTTGATGGATATCTGTGTGGATTAATTGATGGTCATCATAAAGCAGTTGCTAGTGCAATTGAAAAACGTCCATTAAAATCATTAGTAATAATACCAACTACAAGTGCTACATATCCCAATAAAAACGTTGAGGGACATAAAGGTGGTATATCTTTAAATGGCGTTTATTTAACTGAAGATGAAATGATTACACCTTTGCAGGGAATTATGGATTTATTTAAACTAAACAGAATTTCTAGTAACAAAACAGGGGAGTATTTATCGAAAATCAATAATGAGTTTCAAGCATATAAATGGGATAAAGATATCTTATCAACTGAAGATTATTTCCCGAATCCATTAACACTTGCAAGAGTTGAATGGGCTGGTGATATTTCAGATAAAAGACTTGATAATATAATTAATAATGAAGAAGCCTTATCTTCTGAAGATACATTAAATATATCTTTTGCATTATTTAGTTCAAAAAATCCTCGATTTAAACAACTTGCTTTTTACTTTTGCAGAAGTGATGTTTGGGCAGATGTTTGGGTTGAAATATTTACTTTACTTACAAAAGTAAATGATAAAGAAATTGAAGATTTTTTTATAGATTATCTTGTTAATTATGACTATAATTATCAGCACCCAGAAGTAAAGAAGATAGTTGATGATTACTTTGCTGTGTATGAAACATGTAGAAAAATTTGAGCCATCTAAGGGCAATTTAAAACTTATTACTGTGTTTAAATTTCTTATCTTTAAACATATATTCAGATTTTGGTAATATAAAAATTATATTAAAATTTCAATTTCCAATTATTATATAAAGGTATTTAGGGATTATCAAAGTTTTGGAGAATTAACTTGGAGGGATGGTACAGATGGTTATAAAAATAATTTTAGATATATTTATATATTAAGTTAGTTTTTAATTTCTAATCAAAATTATATGATATTCTTAAGATAGGTGGGATTATAAATGAATAAAGAACAGTTAACAAGTAGCGATGGTGCAGGTAATGGAGTGTATATTAACAACAATGACCAGTATCCTGACTTTGAAAAATTAGTAAATGAATATTTCAATTTAATGATTAACAAAAGAAACAAATTATTTACAACCAAATGTGAAGGATTATTTGATACATATCTAGAAAATTTACCACAGGAAGCTCGTCAACATTATAATTGCAGTACTTGTAGGAAATTTATAAACAAATATGGAGGATTAGTTACTATTTCTGATATGGGAGAAATAGAATCAGCAATATGGAATGATAGTGATGTTCCAGAGTTCTTTGTTTCATCTGTTAAGGCAATGAAAAATATGGTTTTAAAGTCAAAAGTAAATGGAGTTTTTTTATCAAAAAATCAAACTTTAGGACAGTCAATTGCAGGAGGTTGGAATCATCTTTCAGTAACATTACCTTCTCAGATGGTTTATAAGTCAAGATTAACAAGTGCTGGACAAGCAATGGCTGAAAAACTTGAGGACTTTAGAATATTAACAGATGGATTGTTAGAATATCCAATTGAGGCTGTTGATCAAGCAGTAATCATTTTAAAGACAGAATCGTTATATAGGTCTGAAAAGTGTTTAGGAGTTGCAGAATGGCTAAAAGATTTACATATAAAATACATTAATATGAAGAATAACGAAAATAAAAATAATATTATATGGCTGGCAGTTGCAACAGCACCTTCAGGATTTTGCCACATTAAGAGTACAATGATAGGAACTTTACTAGATGATATTGTTGCAGGGCTATCTTTTGATTCAGTTAGTCGCAGATTTGCTGAAAAAATGCATCCATTACAATATCAGCGTCCACAAGTTCCACCAACAGCAGGAAATGTATCAGAAGCTGAAAAAATTGTTAAAAAGCTTGGAATTCAAAAATCATTTAATCGCAGATTTGCTATATTGGAAGAGCTTAATAAAATATGGACACCAAAAGAGAAACAAGAATCACTAAAGAATAAGGGGATTTTTTCACATATTATAACTAAAAAGAAAAAAGTACAACCTAAGATTGATATACCAACAATCACAATGACTTGGAGGAAATTTTCTGAAACGATTCTGCCTTTTGCTCAAGAGATTGAATATCTTGTGAAAGAGGGAAAGTATAATTTTTCGGCTATACTTACTGCAGTGCATGAGGATGCACCACCTATTTTTCAATGGGATAGAGAAGAAAAGCGAAACCCTTTCTCATGGTATGTTTATGTTAATGGTTCAGATTATAGCAGATGGAACCTTCCTACAGGATATTGCAAAGTGACTGGAATTTGTATGCAGCCTTCTATGTGGTATGATGATAACTCTCATCAAGGTAAAAGTGTATTCTTTATATTAGAAGGAGCAAAGGATAATAGGGGAAAAAATTCAGGAAATTGTCTTTTCCCTGAAATGTTAAAATCAGAGTTGCGTCAAATCCGTTCAACAATTGAAGCCTATTCAAAAAATGAAGATATTGAAGGTTATAATGAGGCTTCTGCTTGTGGTATTAAATTAGAGTGCAATGGAAGCTGGGATGCTGTATTTAAAGTTACAACAAATACAGGAACAGCAACATATAAGCTTGATAGATGGGATTAGTGAATTACATTTGATTGATGCAATATTAATGTTAGTGGTAAAACATAGAATTATATTTATAACTTCCCATTATTCATAAAATGTGAAGTTTAATTTTGTTATATAGTACATTTAATTTATAAATATAAGGTTTTATGCATAAGATAATTTAAGTTAATTCACTTCATAGCTAAAAATATTAAAAAAATAATAAAACTCCTATGTACAAGCCTGACTTATACATAGGAGTTTTTTATGAAAGAAAGAAAATGTTAAATTAAGAGTACATTATTTTACTTCAAATTTTGTAACTTCTCTTTGGACTAATTGAGCTGAATAAGGTTTTACAAATGAACCTTTGCTTGTTAAGAAAAAGTCTTTCTCAATTATAAGATTCATTAAAGCTTTTACTTCATCAGCAGATATACTTTGTTTAACATCTGTTATGGTAAGTGCTGATTTTGAGCCAATAGTATTTAAAAATACTAATGATAAACTATATTCCATTTTGCTTTACCTTCTTTTTAATTTGTAAATTGATACTTTTAAATTAATCTTCTTCTTGCATTAGTTTAGAAATATCAGTTATGAAATAATTTTTGCAGTCATTTGCAAAAACTTTTTCAAATGCTTGTGCAACTTCAAATACTTCTTCTGGTGTTCTTTTTGGATTTACAGATGAGAAATTTTTCTTAGTGTAAATAGGATCTCCAAGTTTGTCTTCTCCTTTTTGTACTTCAATAGCAAGAGTACAGCCGGTTTGAATTCTTGTAATAGCCATGATGTTTACCTCCTTTAATTTGATTTCATATAGGATATATGTATTAGGGAAAGGAATTACATAAATTAAGATAATTTTATAAAAATTAATTTTAATCAGATTGGACAAACGATAGTTCTAAAATATTACCAAATGCACAACAAAAAATTACTAAAATAGCTGAAATGGATGGATGGAAGTCTGTAGGTGCTGAAATTGAGTATTATAAATAGAAGTAATTAATTCATCAAGGAACGATAACATCTAAATTTAAAAATAGACTTTAATTAAAGGCGTTGTTAGATAAGAATGTGAATATAGATATTTGTATTATATATTTAATTATATAAATATATAAAATTTTAGTATAATAATAACATAAAATTAAGATAGAGATTATGTATATTATGTATATGTGGAGGTGAATTTATGAGTAATGTTATATATAGAAAAGTAACATTAGAAGAGTGCCAGTGTATAAATGAAATGAACCCATCTCAATATATAGGAAAAGCGTGGAGAAAAGTAGATGGAAAACGTCAGTTAGTAGAAATAAATTACCAAGATTGCAATTGGCCGAATGGCTATGAATATCACATCAGCCATTTAAAAGAAACTATTTTAAATAAGGGAAGTGCAATTGGTGCTTTTAATAGCAATAATAAATTATTAGGATTTGCAACAATTAATAGTCAGTTCTTCGGTGAAAGGCATAATTATGTTTTATTAGACCAATTGTTTATAACATTAGAATGTAGAAATAAAGGAATAGGTAAAAAATTATTTATGCTTTCTGCAAATGTAGCAAGAGAATGGAATTCAGATAAAATTTATATTTGTGCTGGTTCAGCTGAGGAAACAATTGCATTTTACTTTGCAATAGGATGTACAGAGGCGGAAGAAATAAACAAAGAACTATACGAAAGTAACACAAGAGATTTTCAATTGGAATTCTCTTTATAAACTTTTTGTTATAAACATAATCTGTATTTAAGCATAGTTCACAAGATTCTTATTTTAAGTGCAGCAAAGGAAGATTTTTTTCAATAAATCTCAACTAAACAAAATCAAATATTAAAGGCAAGTCCACTTCGGTAAACAAGACGTTGTCCCGCAAATGATACAAGCTCCTGTAGAGCATGTACACTTCGGGAAACTTTGTTTACCTAAATGTACATGCCTTTTTATTCTTTTAAGATACATTTACTAAAAATAAAAAAATCTTTAATTGTAAACTTAGTTGTCTTTAAACATACTATTCTTCAGGGAATAAAACAACCTAAATATAAAGATTTCAAGCCACTAATACTTCGTTTATGGCATATTTATATTTAATTGTTATATTCCTTTCTACTATCTTTAAACATGCAAAGTATAAGAGCTGTGCTAAAGAAGAAGGGCAGAGTAAAACAGCTCATATACTGCTTTGGTATTCCTTTAGGGTCAAGGAAAGGTATGGACAATCTTAATTAAAAGTATTAAATATAGAAGTAATTTTGTAGTTTAAGTTGCTTTTAATTAAGCTAGTCCAACCTAAAAAATATAATGAATCAAGGTTGCTTCAAACTTTACCTTTTTGGCATAAGTTAAAACTGGACAAGCAAATGCTGGTCCAGTTATTAATTTATGCTTATTTTTATTTAGTTTATTATTAGGTTATTTAAGTGTTTAGTTATTAACATTTTTTAGGGATTGTAGAGTGTATATATTAATAATTTTGTTTATAAGATTTTATTTAGAGTTTATAAGATATTTTAAGTATAAGTTTAAAGTTAAGTATTTAAGAGTAGTGTTATTGCTACTATTAATATAGGTATACGGTATAGGTCATTTAATATTTTGGGAACCTATTCAATCACCCAAAATAGTACCGGATATTACCTGTTATTTCTAAGCATATATGAGTTTTCCGGCAAGCTCCAACCTCATATATACTAAGAAAATAAATAGGATTAATCTAGTCCTATATTTAGGGTACCCGATTGGGTGCAGAAGATAAAAGACCTTTTGCTCTGTAAGCAGAAAATTAAGAAAGGTCATATATCTTCTTTTTATTCCAGGTATAAGTGCTGTAGCTAAAGAAGAAGGAGTAAGGAGTGCAGCACATATACCATTAAACATAATCTTCTAACGATTCTATAAAGCTTGATTAATCTTGCGCACAACATTAACCAACCTTTACCGAATTTTGTGTTAGAACCATCACCATCGCTAAATGAAGTGTAAATTTTCATAATCTAAATTTAAACGTATTTCTTTAAAAGTCGCATTCGATAAAATCCGATAAATTGATAGCACTAAATTTAACGTATTTTAACGAGTGCTTTCATGTACTAATACTACCCCGACCCCCACCCTTAAATTATATTTTTTTTATCATGTTCTTTGTTTTGCAAATCAAGATTATATCATAAAAAAAGTTAATAATGTCAAGGAGCAGAGATTTTTAAGCAGATTGACATTATCAATTTTTTATAAGGTTTTTTCTTTAGGCAAAACAATGTTTATGGCTTGTCCTAGAGCTGGATTGTTAATTTTTTAATGATTAAGTATTATATAAGTTTGAAGAACTTAGTTCCATTTAGATTTATAAAAAAGATTAAATTTCACAATTGAGTTATTTAATTTACCATTTACAGTATAATAAACATTATAAATTTCATCTCTTTGAGTTAATCGTTCTATAGTATCTACTTGTCCACCCAAATTATTTATATACATATGTATCTTTTTTTTACAGATTATAGGTCTCCATATTTTTTCATATAACAATAAAAGAATAATAAAAAAAACTATCCTTAACAATCTCATGAAATACTCCTTTAATGGTTCATAATATGCAGATTGGACGAAATAAAATATGAAAATGTTTTTTATAGTTGAAATAATGTTCTTTTGTAAAAATATGATATAGTTTATATAAAATGGTATTATAAAACGAAGGTAGGTATGATTATGTTTCAAATTAAGATAGGTGATAATAATAAATTATATTGTAATAATAGTATCGATTTAGGTTTTTTAGGTACTTATAATTCAGATATGATTAGTATTGAAGAAGAAGTAAGTTTTTCTAAAATAGAAAAGACAGTGGCAGAAAGAGAAGAAGAAGTAAGAATTTTAGCAAAAAAATATAATACATTTATTTCTAATGTTAATGAAAATATTGCTAAGATAAAAAATTAATTTATAATATGGCTTTTTGAAGATTTAACGGATACTTATTTTGAATTTTGGCAATGTTCAAATGCTCAATTTCCTTCATTTATTATTAAAGATAAGATTCCTGAAATAATAAATGAGGAAACAATTTATGCTAAAATTAGTGGTGAAAATTATGAAGAGGTTTGTAATGAAGTTTTTAACAAACCGGTAAATACCGTATCTGGAATAGAGGTTTTTAATAAATATTTACCAATGATTGATGTAGAAAAGCTTTTAAGTACGATTATTCCTTCATTTATTAAATTGTCATAATATGGTTTGGAATTTGAAATAAACAGTGATGAATGTAATGGTTATTTGTTATTGGCTACAGTTGGAAGAATTAACAATGAATTAAATTTAGAAGTTTATGATAATAGAGGTTAAATAAAAGTGTTTAATATAGTGAGAAGTAATTAAAATAATGAAGTACGAAATATCAAACTCTTTATAATGAAATTTCAAAGTATGGTAAGGTAGTAACTTACGATAGATCTGGTCATGGGTGGAGTGAAGTTACAGATGTACCAAGAGATATAGATAATATAATGAAAGAAATGCATGAAACACTTGAAGAGTCAGGACAAAAGGCTCCTTATATATTAGTTGGACATTCATATACATCATTACCAGTAATAAGATTTGCACAAGTGTACAAAAATGAAGTATCAGGGATAGTTCTAATAGATGGTGGTAATCTAGAGTATTATGCTGAAAATTAAATAATACTATATTTACAATTTATGTTACAATTTATTTATAATGGTGAATAGTTACATAATATATAAAGTTAATAGTTAAACTTAATATCAATAGGAATTAATCTTAAATATGATTTTAAATGGGGGATATAGAATGGAAAAGAATAATTTGTACTTTTTAAGAATAGGGTTGAAGAATTTAATTATAGTAATACCTATTCTATGTGTACTTACATTTGGCATCTATAAAAATATTGTAGAGGGAAATATCCAAGAAGGTATTTTTATAATTATTTCTATAGTATTTGCAATCGGATTTTTTTATTTTAAAAGGAATAAAAGTAACGAATACATAAATAGAGGATTTCAATATGAAACTTCTAAAGAATTATTAAAGTATTATGATAATGTTTTTAGTAAACATATTACAAATCTAAGTGATCAAGATGCTTGGTTAACATATTCCAAATGTTTAGTATGTTGCTATTATGGAGAATTTGACAAAGCTATGCAAATACTAAATGGGATAAACTGGAGTAGCAGAAGCCCATATATTCAATCACTGGAGCTATCAATAAAAGCTTTAATGTGTTATCTGCAGTCTAAAGACTATAAGGAAGGTTTAAGATTATCAATGTTGTCACAACAGTTAGGACATGCATCTAATAATATTTCTGGCAATAAAAAAACTCAAAGCTTTTACGAATCATATATATTAGTAGGTGAATTATTAAATGGAAATATAGAAAGTAATATAATCGTATCTTTGGAAGGTAAGTACAATGAATCTCCAGTGCTTGTTAAACTTTTAATTGGGCATTGTCTTTCAAAAGTATATATTAAAATGAATATGAAAGAAAAAGCTGAAGAAAAAATTCGATTCTGTAAAAAAATTGCACCACATTGTGGACCACTATTTAATTAAACAATGGTCTTCTCATAAGCAAAATTTTATTAATATGTAAACTTATTTTATCATCAACCAATAAAATAAATAACGTATTAAAAAATCGCATTATTCAAGAGATTGAATTTGCGATTTTTTAATGCACAATACTAACAAATTATAAATAAAATAACTAAATATAAGGACCAGCTATAAACGTGATTTTGGCAACCACTTGTGCATAATCTAAAATAAAAATATTTAAACTGCTTAAGAGCAATTTGACCTCTTGAATATTTCTTATTTTTAGATGATATAATATTGGTGCAAAAACACAATGTTAAAAGGCAATAAACATTTAAAATATGTTTATTGCCTTATTTTTATGCAACATTATTGGAATCATCATTGGATTTATTAGCATCAATAGCAACTCCTAGTTTAGCACTTATTTTATTAATTGAAGCACTTAAAGAGTTTAGTTGCTTTTCTAATCGTATAAGTAGATATGCACTTACTGCAACTGGAAAGCCAACATTACCTATAAGGCTTACTAATTCATTAATCTCCATAAAAAATCACCTCCTACATAAGAAATATATGGATTTAGAGATAATATTTCATCTATGTGTGAAATTAAGATTTATAACAGAGATGAAAATGAAAAAGTTGATAAAGATATATTTATAGATGATTTTACAAAGGTTGATAGTGCTAAATATTTTAATATTTGTGGTTATGTAGTATATAATTAAACAAATGGACAATTGTAAATTATAAATTATAATGTACCAATTACATATAGACATAGAAGTTCAATGAAAGGGGAACATTATGAAAATAAAATTCATTTCAATAATTTCAATTTTTTGTTAGTGATTGCAATATTTATTATATGGGATGATAATACTCATGTAATTGGAATTGTTTTATTAATTATTTCAGGGATTTTAAATCTTATTAGAGATGCTATAAATTTGTGGAATAATAGAAAATTAAAATAAGTTGCCTTATTCTTAAATTGTGTAATAATGGAACTCCTTTTCAAGAGTTCCATTATTATATCCCATATTATCAACACTATTCATTAACATAGCTTTAATTTTAATAATAAAACTAAAACTAATATTATTATATAAAAAATTATTGCAAACCATCATCATTTAACATGTGCTTATGGTAATTTTATAATCTTAGAATTTGCTTATAAAATGAGGCTTTGAAGAATCTAAAATTCTTTAGGAAAGTATATTTTTTAAACTATAAGGTTGATAATTTAGAGTGGATAGTGCTTAGAGAAAATTTTTGCTTTCTGTTATTTTGTATAGGATATGCAACTGTGCACAAAACAATTAGGCGTTTAATAATTGAGTCCTAGTATATATAACGTGGATAGCATTAGATAAATTTCTTTTGATGGAATTTTTAAAAATATATTTTATTAGAAAGGCTGAGCTTTTTAACTATAACTTTTAATTTTCATCACTAGATTTTTCACTAAAAATAGAGCATAGTATGTTTTTTATTAAGTTTATAAAATAAATAATATAGGTTATAATTGAAGTAACAACGAATTTATTAAAAAGTGTTATAGGGTAGTATAATATTTGTATAAAAAGAATTTTTTGCAACGAATAATTATATTATGAATGTGAGGTTTTTTAAGATGGTGAAATTAAATAATAAAGAAAGAATAAGCGAGTTTGTATCATTTTGTATAGAAAATTTTAAGATTAAACATTCTATGTCTGGAAAAGATGTTGCTAATTTATTTAAGGCAAGTGGTGCACTTGGATTTATAATAAATGGATATGATATGCTTCATACTCAAGGAAAAGAATATATATTAGAAGAGATAGAGATATTTTTAAGAAATAGGGGGTATGAACTGTGATTTTATATCATGGAAGTAATGTAGTTGTTACTGATCCTAAAATAATAAAAGCTAATAGGACTTTAGATTTTGGAAATGGATTTTATACTACAACTAGTAAAGAACAGGCATGTAAATGGGCAAGTATTAAGAAAAATAGAGAAAACTCAGAATATGGTATATTAAATATTTATGAGATTGACAATAAAGTATTAGAAAGTAAAATTTTAAAAATTAAGAGATTTAATGAAGCTTGTGAGGAATGGTTAAATTTTGTTATTGATAATAGATTGAATTTAAAATATAGACATGAATTTGATATAGTAGAAGGACCAGTAGCAGATGATAGAGTTTATGCTTGTTTAAATGCTTTTGAAAATAGATTTATGGATATGGAATCTGCAATAAGAGAACTTAGAACTTATAAGTTAGCAGATCAAATATCTTTTCATACAGAAGAAGCAATTAATTCATTAAAGTTTATTGGAAAAGAGGGGGTATAGTATGGCTTTACCTGAAATTACTCAAGAAAATGTACATGTATTTATCCCTTTTAAGGTTGCAAAAGTTACAGGTATGATTATTGAAACAGAACATAATAGCTTAGAAGATGCTTTAATTGAAATATATAATTCTAAAGTTTATTCTGACTTAGAGAATGAAGAAACTAAGCTTTGGCATGAAGGTGCTACTTATATATATGAAAGCTTAAAAGAAGAAAAACACAATAAATCTTGATTTAATTAGTTTATAAAATAAAAGAGAGTGTACCAAAGAAGGTAGAGTCTAATAAAAAGGAAGGTGTGAATTTAAATGGTGAGTTGTGATAAAAGGGAATTGGAATTCTCAGTATTTATTATTAATAAACTTTCTGATTATCTTAAAAAGCCAGCATCTGAAATATATAAAATTTTGAGTGAAACAAACATATTAGATGATTATATTATAAAGTGTTATGATGTTTTGCATACTCTTGGAAATGAATATTTAATGGAAGATATTACAGAACTAATAAAAGAAAGAGGAATAAAATTATGATAGTTTATCATGGCGGTATTGATATAATTGAAAAACCTAATACTGCATTTTGAAAAAAGTATTTAGATTATAAATATTTAGTTGAAGATTTGTTGGAAAATGAAAAAGAATTGTTTATGTAATTTATAATAAAACTATTGATTGTCATTAAAAGAGTAAATTTAAAATTGATAAACCCTAAAGGTAAAATATACTTTTAGGGTTAGTTTATGTACAAAGTGTGATAAAGTACTCACATATATATTTAGTTTTAAAGCACATTTACAATAAGAATAATTATTGTTGAAGTAGCCAAAGTAAGAATTACAGTTAAAGAAATTAAAATAAAGATGACAATTATAAATTAAAAGTTGAAAGAAACAACAAAGAAGATTATGAGATTTTTGGAATTTTAGGGATATAGAAACGTTGCATTAATTCACCTTAATGTAATTTTTAAATAAAATAATTTCTAATGTGTATTTTAACAAAATACATATAGATTTTGGGATAAAAGTATGATACTATAAAAATAGTAAAAAATTACAATTAAGTTGAGTTATATTGTATATTCTCATGTTATGGGTGAGAAGTCTCTACCTGGTGCCGATATTACCTGACTACAATAATAGCTTTTAGCTATTTGTTGTGGTCTTTTTTATTGCAAAACTAAACGTTTACATGGAAATTGGATAGGAGTTGATATAAAAAGAGTTTAGTCCAGTTTTTATTAAAACTTTTTAACTACCATTTGATTAAGTAGTTGATTAAGTATTAATCATTTTCTTATAAAGAAATAAGTTAAATTTCATAGGGGGATTAAAAATGATTGAAATTAAACAAAAGGATTGTAATAATAACAGTATTTTGGAAAAATTTTTTAAGCTAACTGAAAAGGGAACAGATGTAAAGACCGAAATATTAGCAGGAGCAACAACATTTATAGCAACAGCATATATTTTAGCAGTTATACCTAGTATGCTCTGTACAACAGGAATGCCGCAAACTAGTACAGTAGCAGCGGTAGTTTTAACAACGGCATTTGCGACAATATTTATGGGGATGTTTGCAAATTTACCAGTTGTAGTTGCACCAGGATTAGGATTAAGTGCTTTTTTTGCATATACTATTTGTGGAGCAATGGGGTTACCATGGCAAACAGCATTAGGTGCAGTTTTTATTTCAGGGGTAGTATTTATAATTTTAACAGTAACTAAGGTATTACAACGTATTATAGATTCTATTCCAGATGTTTTAAAAACATCTATAGGGGTTGGTATAGGATTATTTATAGCGTTTATAGGACTAAAAAATTCTCAAATTATTGTTGCCAATCAATCTACTTTTGTTGGACTTGGTAATATAAAAGATCCAGGAGTAATTCTTACATTTTTTGGATTGATTTTTACAGCAGCTTTATTTTCAAGAAGGGTTAAAGGTAGTTTATTAATTGGAATGTTTACCACAACAATAGTGGGAATGTTTATTGGAATAACTAAAATTCCACATAGCATAGGAGATATATTTAATTTAGTTCCACCTATTCCAGTAGATACATTTGGTAAATTAGATATTATGGGAGCAGTAAAATACGGACTTGTATCAATAGTATTTTCAATAACAATTGTTGATATGTTTGATAATATTGGAACACTAATTGGAGTATCAAAAAAAGCTGGTTTAGTTAAAGAAGATGGAAGTATTGAAGGATTAGATAAAGCATTAGTTACAGGTTCAGTGGCAGCAGCAACAGGTGCATTACTTGGAACTTGCACTGTTACATCATATGTAGAAAGTGCTACAGGGGTTGCAGAAGGTGGTAGAACTGGTTTAACAGCTGTTACAACAGGAATTCTATTTCTAGTAGCATTATTCTTTGCACCATTATTTATGTTAGTTCCTCCACAAGCTACAGCACCAGTTTTAATTATAGTAGGTGTTCTTATGCTTGGTGAAGTTACTAGTATAAATTTTAATGATTTTACTGAAGCACTACCAGCATTTATAACTATACTTCTTATGCCACTTACTTTTAGTATAGCTCAAGGATTAGCAATGGGATTCATTAGTTACACTTTAATTAAAGTATTAACAGGTAAACAAAAGGAAATAAAACCTATTATGTATATACTTACAATAGCATTTGTTATACATTTTATTATTTAAGATTATTATAATATTAAGAAGAATATTAGAATTTAAGAACTTAAGAATTTGCTGATAAAATGAGATCTAAGGAATTTTTTATTATAGAAAAATACTTTAAATAACAGATAAAATTATAAAAGATACTAGCAAATGACCTGCCAATTATTAAGTAGATAGTGGACAGGTCATTAAGTATGGTTAAAATTTTATAGTTGGATTATTTTATTTTTATATCTCTTCAAATTTAACTTTACGTTCTAATTTTCCTAATGAAATTGGTTCCTTACTATCTTTATAATTATTAAAAAGACTTGCTTTTATAATTTGAGTGTTGTCATAAGTCTTAAAGAAATATTCACAAGTATTTGTGTTTACAAAAGCTGTATATTTTGTATAATCGTCCGTATCTCTATTTGTGACTACAATTCCTTTAGGTATTGTAACACTTTCCATAATGTGAAAACATGCATTTATTGCCTCCAAACTATTTTTAGGCATATTAATATGTGTTTTTTGATATGCTGTTTTTACAAAACGTTCTGGTGAAGTATAGCCTCCAGGTAATTGTATTGTTCCACTTGCTTGACCAAAAGGCTTTAACTGAATATTTCCCCATTTTGTATTATCAATTTGAGTTTGAGATACATTAATATAATTTGTTAAATTAGTCATATGCCATTTGAAATTAGGACTGTTAGACATAACTCCAATTTCATTTTTAAATATATTTAAACCATCCTCTGTTTGTTCAATAACAACACATTCTCCACTTTTATCTGTAGCTATCCAATGTAAAGGTGCAACAGTTTTAGTTACTGGATCAGGAAGTCCTTTAATACTTATATTTAGCAAAATTTCTTTAAGATCTTTTACTGATTCACATTTTCCTAAAATATAATGAAGAAAATCTAAAGATGAAATTGATTCTTTTTCCATTGAATTTTCTTCATCATCATATTTTGCATATCCAGCAAAATATAATGTTGCAGCAGCAAAGCCTTTTTCATTTACACCATCAAAAAAAGCCAGCATACCATCTTTTTTTTGCCCAATTCCCATAAAACTATATTTATTACAAATAGTTTTATTGCTAAGGAAATTTGTCCACTCATAATTCTTAGGTATAATAAAAAGTTCTGGATCAATACCATAAGAAAAATCCATAGTTCTACCGAAAAAATTTTCTAATTGTTCTGATTGTAGTGTTATTGCTGTACACATGTAAAATTAGTACCTCCTATAAATATTAATTTATATTTTAATAAAATTAAGTTTAGTTTTATTAAAACACAATCTAGAAAATTAATCTATTAAATTAAAAAAACACAATAGATTAAATAAAATGTTTATAGTAATTTAATACTAATATATAAAATTCCCTTATTTATATTAAATTATGTAAAAATAGTCCAGGATTAAATTAATTTGAGTTCTTAATATTCTAATAAAAATAAGCTTTTAAATATATAATATATTAAAAAAATAAATTAAAAGGCATCAAGTTCAGCAGAAATAAAATTAAAATATAAAGTTGAGGGTATTACTTATGAGGAATTTAGAATGTTGAAGAAACTAAGTTTTGGCATGAAGGTGCTACTTATATATATGGAAGCTTAAAAGAAGAAAAACACAATAAATCTTTATTTAATTAGTTTATTAAATAAAATAAAAATCGTTTAAAAATATATATTTGTAGATTCTAAAAATCTAAAATTCTTAAGAAGAAAAGAATAAATAAATTTTAGAATTTAAGAATCTTAGAATTTAGGAATTTAAGAACTTAAGAACTTAAGAATTTGCTTGTAAAATGCGCCTTTAAGGAATTTTTTATTATTTAAATTAGAATTTTAAATGTATAAAAATATATTTTATTTAACAATTAATTTTTATTGTTAATATTTTTTTATGAGGTGAATGTGTATGTTTTAAGATAATATTTAAAAATATAAGAAACGTTCTTAAACAATAGTTTGTTTAAGATGGACACCGCTGGGGAAGTCCAAGTGTGCTTCTAGAACATGAACTGACTTTGGACATTTATGTCCATAAGAGGACTCCTTATTTAGAGAAGTGTATTATCAATGAATTAGAAGTAAATGCAAATGAAAGCGAACCTAACATTAAAGTTAGCACATATTTTCTTTATAGAGTTTGGGTGGGGTAGAATCCTACCAAATTCCCAAAGCCATAAAGTTTTTTCATACACTTTATAATTTTACAAAATTCAGAACACTCTAAGTCGTTCGTTTTTCTAACTTTTCCCTCTCAATTATATGTAAGAAAATTGAATTGTCAATTCAGCATGTGCTTCAAATGGTGAGTACAATTTAGAAATTTTAAATAAGCATAAGAGCGAAAAGGGAGATTATAAAAATTTAGATAACAATAGTTATTTGTAATTAAGAACATATTATTGACTTCATATAGATAATGGCCTATATTATATATAGATGAATATCTATATAAAGGGATGAACTTATTGAACTATGAGAATAATTCCAAAATTATTTTTAAATAAAATATTTGGGGATAATATATGTAAATTCTTTTCATCATCAGATGATAAGAGAAGTTGCAAATGGATTTAGATCTATTGCATGGGCATTTGATAGAGTAGTAGAAGCAATTGAAAAAGAGGAAGGCTCATATGTTTTAGGAGTACAGTGGCATCCGGAAGAAATGAGAGGAGATCAATTTAATATCAGTGATTTATTTAAAGAATTTATAAATAAAACTTAGAAAAGAATATGGAGATAATATGAAAAAAGTTGATTTAACTGAAGGAAAAGTAGCAAACGTAATATTAACATTAGCAATCCCTATAATGGGAAGTTCATTATTGCAGTTTGCATATAATTTAATAGATATGATATGGGTTGGCGGACTTGGAAGTAATGCAGTAGCAAGTATAGGATCTTCAAGTTTTTTTATAGGACTAGGATATTCTATAAATGCTCTAGTGGTAATTGGAGCAGGAATAAAAGTATCACATGCAATAGGAGAAAAAGATGAAAAATCAATTAAAGGATATATAAATTCAGGGATTTTGATAAATTTAATTTTAGGAATTATATATGCTTTGATTTTAGTTTTTTTAGGAAAAAATTTTATAGGATTTTTACACTTGAACAATTCAGATGTTGAGAGTAAAGCATATTGGTATCTTGCAATTAGTGCTCCTATAATGTTTTTTACATTTTTCAATATTCTCTATACTAGAATACTAAATAGTTTTGGAAACAATAAAAGTGCATTAAAAATAAATGCTTTAGGAATAGTAATAAATTTAATATTAGATCCTATTCTTATATATGTTTTTAAACTAGGTGTAATAGGAGCAGCAGTAGCAACATTAGTTTCAAATTTTGTAATGTTTATAGTATTTAAAATTAATGGTAGGGATATATTTAAATTTGACTTTAATATTGGAATAGAAAAAGAAAAAGTATTAGAAATAATAAGATTAGGATTTCCAATGTCTTTTCAAAGAATCTTATTCACATTAGTAAATATAGTACTTGCAAGAATTATAGCTATCTTTGGATCAGATGCTATTGCAGCCCAAAAGATAGGACTTCAAATAGAATCTATAACTTTTATGGTTATAGGTGGGTTGAATGGTGCTATCGCAAGTTTTGCAGGACAAAATTATGGGGCTAAAAAATTTAATAGGATTATTAAAGGGTATAGAAGTTCATTGAAAATAGGGATTATATATTCGATATTAACAGCAATAGCATTTGCTTTTATGCCAAGTGTTTTAGTAAAAATATTCATTAGAGATGAATCTACTATTTTAATAGCCAGTGGGTATTTACAAATAATAGCTGTTTCACAGATATTTAGCACTATTGAAATGGTATCTAATGGATTGTTTACAGGTATAGGAAAGCCTAAAATACCAGCATATATTAGTATAGGTTTTACTATTTTACGAATTCCTATGGCTTTAGTGCTTACTAAATTTATGGGGGTAAATGGTATTTGGTGGAGTATAGCTTTATCAAGTATTTTTAAAGGCATCATTTCTTATATCTTATATATATTACAAGTACGAAAGGAGTATAGATATGTTGGAAAATTTTAAATTGTTATTTAAATTTAATTCATTATTTTTAGGAAAAGATAGTTTATTTAAGAGAGAATTTTAACATAAGCACAGGTGGAGATAGTGTAGATTATACTGATGATATTCCTGAAAGATTTAAAAATATAGCAGTAGAGTATTAAAAACAATTGGTGCTAATATATGTGGAATTGATATGATTATTAAAGATCATAGGGATGAAACATCTGACTATGGAATAATAGAACTAAACTTCAATTCTGCAATTCATATACATTCTTATCCTTATGTTGGAGAGGAATGGAAAATAGCAAACGAAATATTAAAATTGTTAGATTTAATTTAAAGAAATAAGAAAGTAATGAACACTTATATATAGTATCAACTTTTTTATGTAAAACAATTTTCTGAAATTGAATATAAATAAAATTTTTGGTTTTAAGTGAAGTTTATATTCTATGCAAAACATAGAAGTTATTAAAAATTATATACTTTAGGCACAATTAGAAAAATGGAAGTAATTATCTTAACTAAATTACTTCCATTTTAGAATACTATTTATTAACTACATAGTTGTCGTCTACTTCATTATTATTTTGTGAAGAAGATTGTTCATTTTTAGATTTTTTATAATATGCTAATGTAGATTCTTTAGGAACCTTAATTAATGTGCTTTTACTTGTACCAATTTTTTGAGAAATATATATACCTGAATGACCAGAAAATAAATAACTTATAGCACATGTCATAAACATAAATTCAATTCCTTGAGCACCAAATAGCTCTAACCCTAAAATAAATGATGTTATAGGTGCATTTGTTGCGCCAGCAAATACTCCAATAAGACCTAATGCTGCTAAAAAGGATGGAGAAATATGAAGTATATTTGATAAAGCATTACCAAATGTTGAACCTATTACAAATAAAGGTGTAACTTCTCCACCTTGAAACCCAGTACCTAGGGTAAATGAAGTAAATATAAGTTTGTTAAAAAATGCAAAAGGACTAACTTGTTCAGTAAATGAACTATTTATTAAAGGTAGACTAAGTCCAAGATAATCTCTTGTTCCTATTAAATATGTTAATATAATTATTATAAATCCACCAACCATGCTTTTAATTGCAGCATTTTCAAATCTGGAAGAGAAGATGTCTTTTAATTTATGTGTTAATTCGCTAAATAATTTACTAACTAATCCAAATAAAATCGCAGCAATTATAATTTTTAACACTACAAAATATGTAATAGTGGGAACTTCTAATATACTATAATGTGAATGATGAACACCAAATGCTGTAGTTACAATATTTCCTATAAAAGCTGATGTAAAGCATGGTATTAACGCTTGGTAACTCATCGTTCCAAGTGTAGCTACTTCTAAGCCAAATATAGTACCAGCAAGTGGAGTACCAAAAACAGAACTAAATCCACTACTAATTCCACACATCAAAATAATTTTAGTATCTACTTTGTCTAATTTTAATAAACGTCCAACGCCTTCAGATATACTAGAACCAATTTGCACACCAGTACCTTCTCTACCAGAAGAACCACCAAAAAGGTGGGTTACAAAAGTACCTAGAAAAACTAAAGAGGCCATACGCATAGGAATATTTCCATTATTAGTGTTGATTTTATCTATAATTAAATTATTTCCTTTTGAAGAGGATTTTCCATATTTAGAATATAGAAAACTAACAAAGGCACCTCCTATTGGAAGAAGAAATAATAACCAAGAATTATCGTTTCTTAAAGTTGTAGCAAGTTCTAAGCTGTTTAAAAATAAAGCACCAGCCACTCCTGTTAAACAGCCAACTATTGTACCTATAAAAATCCACTTTAAAAATGATATTCCAAGAAGTGTGCTTAAGTTTGGATTTTTAAGAAATACAATTGTATTCTTTTTTTTAGAATTGTCTTTGTTCATATAATTTCTTTTCTCCTTTTTTATATTTTTAATAATTAATCATTAAGGCAATTGTGGAATCATCGATTTTTTACGCAGTTAGCTATAACTTGTTTAATAATATAATTTCTAAAGAATAAAAAGACTCCTACAAAAGACAGTATACCCGTTTTTTGTAGGAGTCATTAGCATTACGCAGTTAAAGGCGAACTCCATCACCTAAATATATAAATATATATTTATAATAATACGATTAGTATGTTTTAACAATAGTTAATGAATTCTAAGAACTTAAATTAGATATAATTTGTTTACAAATTAAACGTTATCACTATAGATTACTTCGAAATTATTGTTTTTAATTTTTATTTCATATAGAATATATGTATTTGAGAAAGAAATTAAATGTAGTAGGGAAAGTTTTTATATTAGATTTTTATTCTATTACTTTTTTGGATTAGAAGAAAATTTAAATGAAAAATTAAGACCTAAAAGAATAAGTAAATTTATCTTTTAGGTCCATTTTTATAGAACATATTAATTGATTTTAATTTAATCTTATTAAAGAATTTATCTTCATTGTATTTATAGCACAATAATAATTTTAGAATAAAATTATTGTTAAAATATTTTAGAAGAATAAGAAAGGTAATAAGAACCATGCATTATTAAATCCAGATCTACAACGATTTCTACATCTGCAGCAATTGCAACAGCAGTTACAACAATTTCTCATAATCCATTACTCCTTTGTTTATCATTATCATTTGTTATATTAATAATATATGAACTTAATTAAAATATGTTACATAAAACTAACATAATCGAATTAAAGAATTAAAGAATAAATAAATTAAAGAATTAAAGAATCTTAGAATTTAGGAATTTAAGAATTTGCTTATAAAATGAGCCTTTAGAGATAGTTGGAAATTAAAAGTGGAGGATAAGAGCTGATAATTAAAAGTGTTAGAGAAAATTTCTTTGAGGAATTTTTTTAATATATTTTATTAGAAAAACTGAACTTTTCAACCAAAACTCTCAATTATCAATTTTCCAATCTCAACTTTATAATTGTTAGAATTTTAAATATATAAACATATATTTTATTTAACAATTAATTTAAATTGTTATTTGTATACCAGTAATTTTTTTAATTGACATTATTCCATTTTGTATGAGTGGGGAAACAAAATTTTCAAATTCTTTATTTCTTGTTTCATTAAGGTTTTCACCAGTTTTTAATGAGATCATAACATTAATTATTCATCTTAAAGTTGAAAATACTTTAAAATATTCAAAATTATTAATATTTTGATTTTTTAGCTCTTTATATTTTTTTAACGCATTTTGACTAAAGTCTTCAAATCCGCTTCTTTCCATTAGTGTATACATCCATGCTAAATCAAATCTATAGTCTCCAATTCCCCACAGTAAATCAATTACATAGATTGCTTTATTGTTATCAACTATTACATTCCAGGGATGATAATCTCTATGAATTATAGATAATTTCTCACCTATAATATTCGCTTTTTCTTTCTGTAACCAATCTATTATTTGAGTAAAATATTCCAATTTATTTTCTTCTACTAATTTTTTAATTTCATTAATCTCTTTTTCAATAAAAGAACTTGTAGAATCTTTTCTAAGTTCCTTGTCTACTATAGAGACGTCTAATTCATGAAGTTTTAAAAAAACCTTTACAAATTTTTCTAATAATTGTTGCCTGTCTTCTTTAGATAAAGTCTGATAACAGGTCCATAAATTTTCGCCTTCAATTTTTTCCATAACTATATAAGGCTTTTCATTTACAAAGTCACTTATTATTGGCCTTGGAACTGGATAATTTGCATTATAAAGCAAGTTTAGCCCTGTCCACTCTTGCTTTATATTTTCAAGTCCATTTTTACTACTATTATAAGTTTTAATTACATATTTTTGAGTATTGTCTTTAAATTCTAATGAGATGATTTCTCCTGCCCACCCTGATTTTAAAACTTTAATATCTTGTATTTTAGCACCAAATTTATTTTCAATATCTTTAAACATAGCTTTATCTCCTTTTCAATATAGATAGAAAAAATATTAACATATTGTAAAATAATATTTCTACTTATTATCTTTATTTTTTAATAAATTCACTAATCCAATACTAAAGATTAGAATACCGATTAATATAAATCCATTTAATAGTGTAACATATTCACCTGCCAAGTTATTAGTTGCTTTTATATATAATATTTGTTTGTTAATTTTAAAATTTAAGAACTAACGTTGGATGATATAATATATATGAAAAATATATTATATTGATTCAATAAAAATGGTTTTATACAAAGTATATGAAATTGATAAATGATTTAATGATAGGTGACTAATTATAATAATAGCTCATAACTTAATTTCAATAAATACATCAAGTCAATTAAAAAAATGAATAACAATAAATTCAAGTCTATGGAAAAACTATCTTCGGGTATGAGAGTAAATAAGGCAGCAGATGACTCAGCTGGACTTGGCTTTTCTCAAAATATGAAAGCTCAAATTAGAGGATTAATTTTATTAGTTATTAAATTTTTGATAAAAAGTATCTAAATTACTATATTTACAAAATGTGATATAATTTATTGAAAGACAAATAGCAATTTAACTAAACTGAGGAGTATTTAAATGAGAATTAAATTCATAGATGAATTATTTCATAAATTCCAATAAGTTAAATTAATTGAAATTTTTAATTTATGCGTCAGTTAGAAGTAAAGAGAGGTAGTTTAAAATGAGGTATATGGGGGATAGAGATTGGTGGAATAAAAGATTTAAAGTTAGAAAATTAAATATTATGAAACATGAAAAAAGTTTAGAAGAAGATGTTGTTTATTTCCCTGAAAATGGGAAAATATTAGATGTTGCTTGTGGAGATGGAAGAAATGCAATTTATTTAGCAGGATTAGGATATGAAGTGACAGCTATAGATTTTTGTGAAGAAGCACTAAATAGACTAAACTATTTTATAAAAAAAGAATGTCTTCAAATGAAAACACAATTAGTAGATCTATCAAAGGATGATGCATTTATTAATCTTGAAAAATTTGATGGAGTTATTATTAATCATTATAGATTAAATTTAAATATGTATAGTAGTTTAATTAATCATATTAACGAGAATGGAATTTTATGGGTTAATGGATTTAGAGAAATTCCCAATGATAATCCTAATATCACTGCATCTGATATATTTCATGAAGATGAATTTATAGCTTTAAATAGCTACAAAATGGAGTATAAAAAATTATATGAAATAGGGCAAAGAAAGTTTATTAGATGTATGTGGAGAAAATAAGAATAATAAATTAATTTAAAAACTAATGGACTAATAAAACCTAAGCAAATCGGTATTTATAATATATATTACAATTGGTTCATAGCAATAAATTATAAGGAGTAAAATTATGAATTATGTAATTATTGGTGTACTTTCAGGGGCAGGGTTATTAATGTGGATAGTAGGTAGTATTAATCAGATGCGAAGTGATATATCACGTATAAACATAAATTTAAATAAAATTGCTAAATAAATTGGAGTACCTAATACAATAAATGATGAAATAAAAAATCTTATTTTAGAAGGTAAAAAAGTTGAAGCAATAAAAAAATATAGAAATGCTACTGGACTTGGATTAAAAGAATCGAAAGAATATATTGATTCTTTAATTAAATAGAAGATTGAAATATCGTATTATTCATTTCTCATATGCTCCCTTTAAGATAGATTGGTTAAAGGGAGTATATCAGAAATGAATTTACGATATTTTTTATTACACAATATTAATTCCCAACAAGAAGTCGTCAAATAATATTGTTTTTATATGAAACTGCATTTTTAGTAATTGAAATGTGGGGGTGCATGAGAATCAAAGGTCTATAAAATCAATTTATGTATTGCTTGATATTGCTTAATATCAAATATATAAAACTAAATGCAATATATATTTGACATTATGGAAATGGTATAGTATTATTTGAATGAAAGGAGGGCGGTAGATGAAAAACCTTAAATTAAAATCAGCAAGAGCTGCGCTGGATTTGTCTCAGGGGCAATTAGCTGAAATAGTAGGAGTAACAAGACAAACTATAGGAATGATAGAAGCTGGGAAATATAATCCATCACTGCAATTATGTATTGCAATTTGTAAGGCATTAGGGAAAACATTAAATGATATTTTTTGGGAGGAATAGAAATGAAGGATGAAAGAATTGAACAAGCAACTAATAAAATTAGAAGCGAATTAACTTTGTTAATATATGGAATTATAGTCATATCATTTGTAATTAAATTATGGATTTATAATATGGATTTGTCTAGATGTTGGACCGAACATATTATATTGATTTTTACTCCATTATACCAGTTTGTTAGAGCTCGTAGTATGAAAATAAGTCTACATACTAACAATAGTTCAAAACAATCTTTCAAAGTTTTAGCAATAACGTTTGCTGCATTAATTGCTATAATCAGTACATTTATTTATAAAACAGTAATTAATAATAGTAATTATGATTTTAAAAAAGCAGTTTGCAACATTTTAGTGTTTATAATTTTATTTATGTTTATCTATTTTAGAGTAAACAAATCAGAACAAATGCAAGTAAAAAAATATGAAGATAAATTTGATGATTAAAGGAAAATCATATTATAGTCATATAATATTTTAAAATATGATTTAAAGTATTTTGAATTATTTAATAAGTATAGAGATTATAAAAATATAGTATAGTATTCACTGTTATATATTGTTTACAAGTGAAAATAAATAATAATTTAAAATATCACATTCTTCAAAAAATGAAAGTGTGATATTTTTTTGTTATGTAATACTAAAATTAAGTTGATTGAATTTAAACATACTATCATTAAGATATTAGAATTATTAGTTCTTAAATTTTTAATAAATAGTATCTATATTATTATATTTACAAAATATGATATAATTTATCAATGAAAGATATATAAATTTTAATGAAAATATAGGAGAATAAAAATGATACAATCACTTGTTCATATTGCGTTAGTAGTAAAAGATTATGATGAAGCAATTGAGTTTTATACAAAAAAGCTTCATTTTACATTAGTAGAAGATACATATCAATCACAACAGAATAAAAGATGGGTTGTTGTATCTCCACCTGGTTCTTCAGGAACAACAATATTGCTTGCAAAAGCATCTAAGCCAGAACAAGAATCATTTATAGGAAATCAAGCAGGAGGAAGAGTTTTTCTTTTCTTGGGTACTGATGATTTTTGGCGTGATTACAATGAAATGAAAAATATAGGTATTGAATTTGTTAGACAACCCAAGGAACAAGACTATGGTATTGTTGCAGTATTTAAAGATTTGTACGGCAATTTATGGGATTTGGTTCAGTTTGAAGAAAACCATCCAATGTTTAAACGAATAAAATGAGAATAATTTGTAGCATAGAGTTACGTATTAAATTCCAATTTATTGATGAGATATTTATTTTGTTCTCAATACTAAAATCAAACATTAGTCAAGATGACCATGTAAAAAGGCAATTGTTAAAGCAAAAAATATATTAGAATGAATTAAAGGAATTACTTAATAATATTAATATTTAATATGAATAGGATGAACTTTTATAGATAACTTATAGAATACTGTATTTATCAATATATACTAATTAAATCTTAAATTACAGAAAGGATATGATTTTATATGGAAATAGAAAGAAAATGGTTGTTTAACATAAATGAAGTACCAGTAGAATTGTCATCTACTATAACATATTATACTCAAGGATATTTATCTAGAAATCCTGAGGTTAGAGTGAGAAGTAAAGTAGTAGAAAATTTAATAACAAATATAACCACAGATAAAACTTATAGACTTTGTATAAAAGGAGAAGGAACACTAACTAGGCATGAGATACAAAAAGATCTTACTAAAGAAGAATATGAAGATTTACTTGAAGTAGGGAATTTGAAATCAGAAAATCTTATACAAAAGCGTTATTATACTATATTAGTAGAACAGTATATGCTTACTGTAGGTATAGTAGATGAAGGCAGTATAAATGAATTTTGCTATGGAGAAATAGAGTTTGACTGTGAAGAAGAAGCAAAAAACTTTAATCCACCTACTTGGTTTGGAAAAGATGTGACTAATGATAAATCATATAAAATGAAAAATTATTGGAAAAGAACAAGATTAGATAGAAATTGATATATTAAAAATTAATAAACATAAAAGTAATAGAATATTTATTTCTTTAAAAACACACCCTAAAAGTGATTATAATAATCAAATAAATATTTTGGAGGATCATCATGAAAATTTCAAAAAAAGTACTAATGTTTATTATAATAATAATTTTAGTGATAGAGATTCCTAGTAATAATATAATTGTTAATTCAAGTGTTATACCAACAAATCCAATTAAAATAGGGGTGTTCTTACACAGTTCTGATGAATATCTTTCTCTTGTAAAACAAAATTTAGAAGCAATTCAAAGTGAAAATCAAGATAAAGTTCAGTTTATCTTCTTTAATGCAAAAGAAAATCAGTCCATACAAAATGAGAGTATTGATAAAGCTCTTACAGAAAATTTTGATCTTTTAATTGTAAATTTACATACTATAAATTTAAAGAAAGTAGGATACACACTATCTAAAATAATTAAAAATAATATGCCATTAATTTTATTTGGAGAGCCAGATGAAAAGTTAATAAATTTTGTTAAAGAAAATGGTATTTTTATAGCAAGTTATGGAAAAGATTCTGGTATTTTAGAGGGGAAAATTATTGCTGATGAATGGATGAATAATAAAGAATCTATAGATAAAAATGGTGACAATATACTACAGTATATTATTTTAAAGGGAAGAATTGGTGATCCAATAGTGAATGAAAGAACAAAATATGCTATTTCAACACTAAAAAAAGAGGGCATAAAAATAGAGGAACTTGCATCTGTAAATGGTGAATGGAATAAAGATTTAGCTAAGAGGGCGATTGAATCTTTATTTTTAATATATGGAAATAGAATTGAAGCAATAATTTCAAATAATGATGAGATGGCCATAGGTGCTATTGAAGCATTACAGAAGTATGGATATAATACAGGGAATAAATCAACAAGTATACCGGTTGTTGGGATAGACGGTATAGATACAGCTAAGGATTTAATACAAAAGGGATTTATGACAGGAACTGTTATTCAAGATCCACGCAATCAGGCTGAAGCTCTTTATAAAGTTGGAATGAATTTAGCTTCTGGAAAATACCCTCTTGAAAACACACATTATAAATTTGATGATACAGGTGTTGTAATTCGTTTTCCATATAAAGAATATATAAAACAATAAAAACACAAAGGTGTATTGTCAAATTTAACAATACATCTTTATATTTTTTATAAAAGCATTAATAAGTTTTTCTATAAAATCTTTTCTTAAAAACATATTCTACAGTTATAAATATAGCAATTAATATGAAAAGTTCAACTTCTAATAAAATTACGCTTGTATCATAAATATCTGATTTATTTAGAAGTAACATTATTATAGTTAGTAGTAATGTACATGCTCCTGAAATACTCCATATTAAACTACATTTTTTATTAGCTAAAGCTAATGTGCTTGTACTTTTAGAAAGACTAATCTTTTTATCATCTGAAAAACCTGAATAAATCATTGCAATAGGTACGATTAAATCTAAAATTTTATCTATCTTCTTATATAAATTACATTTATATAGAAATCCAATGAAAATCATTATTATAGGAATAAGTATATTGCAAATTAATGCCAATAGATTCATACTAAAACCTCCTCTTAATATCTCGTGTATATAATAATATAACTATTCTTAATGAACCTTTTTATGCTAAATTGTTAATGAACAATATAAAACTGTTTGTTATCTATATTATACACCAATAATAGCCAATTAACCTCCAAAATATACCAATAATTTTATTTATAACAAATCTAAAGTTTTCAAGAAGAAAAGAATCTTAGAATTTAAGAATTTGCTTATTATTAGAGAATATTTATTAATTTTTATATCAGCATCGTTAGCATCATTAATAATAGCTTATGCAATGAAATTGTATATCTTGGAGGAAAGATAGAAAAATGGCTGAATTTATTTGTAATTTAAACAAATATCGCCAAATGAAAGAATTAACACAAGAACAATTAGCTGAAAAAGTTGGAGTAAGGCGAGAAACAATTATGAGATTAGAAGCAGGTAAGTATAATCCATCTTTGAAATTAGCAGTAGATATTTCAAGAGTAGTGGAAACTCCAATAGAAAAATTATTTATATTTAATTAGAAGTATAACCCCCAAAAGTTTATTTGCCTTTGGGAGTTATTTATTATTTTATTAAGATGCTTCACAATCATTTTTATCTTTTACTCTTGTAAGCATTAACGCAATGGCACCATCTCCAGTTACATTACATGCTGTACCAAAACTGTCTTGAAGTGCAAATATAGTTAATATAAGTGCTGTTCCAGCTTCAGTAAATCCAAGTACACCTGTAATAAGTCCTAATGAAGCCATAACAGTTCCTCCAGGAACACCAGGCGCTCCAATTGCAAATATTCCAAGTAACACTATAAATAAAATCATAGTTGAAAGATTAGGTAACTTTCCATATAAAAGTTGTGAAACTGTCATTATAAAGAATACCTCTGTTAAAACTGATCCACATAAATGTATGTTTGCACATAACGGTATAGCAAAATCTACAATATCTTTTCTTAAAACTTTAGATTTCTTAGCACATTTTAATGCAACAGGCAATGTTGCTGCACTTGACATTGTACCCACAGCAGTAAGATAAGCAGGTCCATAATTTTTAGCAACTTCCCAAGGATTCTCTTTTGACACTATTCCAGCAATTGAATATAGAACAGTAAGCCAAATAAAGTGTCCGATAATTACTATAATTATAACTTTAAAGAAAATAGGTAATTGCTTACTTATACCACCTTCGTAAGCTAAACATGCAAAATTTGTGGCAATGAATATAGGTAGTATAGGAATTATGATTCTTTCAACGATACTTAATATTATATTTTGAAATTGTTCCAATAATTTCTCAACTAAATCAGATTTAGTCCATGCTGTTGCAAGTCCTAAGAACAATGCTAGAACTAATGCACTCATAACACTCATGATTGGTGGTATGTCAAGTTTGAAAAGCAAGTCTGGCAATTCTTTTGTTACAGTATTATTAGAAACTATTGATAATTTAGGTATTATATTATATCCTGCAAACATAGAAAAAAATGCTGCAAATACAGATGATGAATATGCTATTAGTACTGCATAACTTAGTAATTTACTAGCATTTCCTTTAAGTTTTGCAATAGATGGTGCAATAAAACCTAATATTATTAATGGTATTGAAAAGAATATTATTTGCCCAAGCACGTACTTAATAGTAGATATAATTTGAATAAAATTATTACTAGAATAAGTTCCTATTAACACACCTATTAGGACGGCTATAATTAATTTGAAAATAAAGTTGTTAAAAAGTTTTTTCATTGTAAAATCCCCCTTTTAATAATTGTGTATACAAAAAAACTCCTACCTCTTAATTACAGAGGCAGAAGTTATATACTCCGCGGTCCCACTCTGTTTATATGTATATTGAAATACATACAACTCGTTTTAAATAAATACAAACATATCTTAACACTATAACGGGTGTTATACCGATTTTCTCTACTTAGCTTTAGGCTTTTGGAAAAAACAGCTCATAGATGCACTCATTGATAAATTACTTTAAAGTCTATTACAGCAAATAAGACTCTCTCTGTATAAAGTATAAATATCTACTTTTCTAATCATTGCTTTTAATTCGTATCATTTTACTATGATATATAGTATAAACAATTTCAGTTTATTAGTCAATACTATTAGACAATTTTGATGGCAATTCTAATTAAAAATTAATGATTAGATATTATTTTGCAGTTCCAAAATATTTTTTATATATTCAAAAAATAGTGTTGACAATTTATATATATGTAACATATAATAGACAAGCAAGTGATTTGCAAATGTTTTATATAAGGCATTGATATAAATTAAAAATATGCGTTTTTAGCTCAGCTGGATAGAGCAACGCCCTTCTAAGGCGTGGGCCAGGGGTTCGAATCCCTTAAAACGCACCATTTAGATTCGGTGAGAAAATCATAGAAACAGTAGGTAGTTTTGTTTTTACACAAAGCTACCTGCTGTTTCTTTTTGTACTTTTATATTAAAAAATTCAAGTTAAATTGATAATATGATAGACAGATTTAATATATAAATTGTATTAAAGATATTTCTTATATTTATTTGTTACTATCACTAGGTGTCCAAGTTTTTAAATATGATTTTCTTAATTTGTCTTTTTCAGCAGGACTTAATTTAAAGTAGTCTTTTGAAAGAGAACTTTCCCAATGTCCGTATACTGGATTTGGTAAGATTATAAAATGAGTTCCAAAATTATTTTTATTTACATCAACTAATTGATTTCTATCGTTTACATCTTTATCGTAAGAATTAATTGGAAAGTCGCCTGCATCATCTCCCATATATATTATTACATTATAATCTTTAACGATTTCATCCATTCTAGGTTGTTTGTTGCTGCTATCAGTTTTTAAACGCATATGTTTTTGATCTACACATGGATAGCCTAATTTTTCAAGATTTTTCATAGTTCCATCAAGTCCTGTTTTTTCATTTCGTCCAGTTACATAGAATATTTCGACACCTTTATTAGCTGCATAATTTAAGAATTCTTTTGCTCCAGGCATAGCTTTTGCATCAGCATGGTTTACCCATTGTCCCCAAGTTTCTTCACTATAAGCTGCATTTTGACCTATTAAACCAGCTTCGTATTCATTATTATCAATAACAGCCTCATCACAATCAGTAATTATAGCTAGAGGTTTATCTCCTTGTTTGAATTTTGAAGATTCTTGATCTACAATCATTTGACCTGTATTATAAGCTTGGTAGCATAATGCTCTATATTCAGCAGAAGATTGCATCCAAGCTACACCCATTACTAATTGTTCATTTAAATCTTTTAAATTATAATTTGATTCTGTAGTTACTTCTTGATTAGTATTTGTATCTTGTATAGTAGTTGCTAATGCTGGTACAGATGATGACATGAGTACAAGTGTTAGTGCCATAGACATTAAAAATTTCTTTTTATTCTTTAACATATAAAAGCCTCCTTATTTACAATAAATTCCATATACAATATATCTATTCTATTTTTTTGTTTTTTTTCCTCTATTTAATATTTAATTATTTTATATAACTATTAGTTGAGATCTGAGAGTGAAAAGTGGAGGGTTAAGGCAAGAAAGAAATTCCTTGTTTAAATTTTAAAATATATATTCTAAGAAAATCTTTAAGACTCTCAACCAAAAATCTCAACTATCAATTATCCACTTTCAACTAAAAAAGTTAAATAGTAATTTATGATATTTCTACGATTTTAGAAGGTTATGTGAAAATATTTTCCATTAATGCTATAATTATATATAAAGTATGTAGAATTAAACTATTAAGTATTATTAAACTTATTATTTTGATTTATACATATACAAAAAAATTACACTTTAGGGGTAAGAAAAGACAAGGGGAGATATTAATGAAAAGAAATATGCATGCAAAAACTATAGCCTTAGTTCTTGCGGCTATAACGACAATGCAAGCAGGAGGAATTGTACCAAATTTTGAAGGTAACAATATTAAGGCTTATGCTGATACTATTGTAAAGGAAGAGAAGCAATCTATAGAAACAACTAAAAGTAAAGATACTTATAAGGCAATGGGGATAGATGTAAATACAACAACAGCAGGAAGTATAACTGTTACTTTACCTAGCAAGTTTACTAATTCATTAGATAGCTTAGATTCAAAAGATAATACAGCTTATATAGCAGTTAAATTTACTACTCCATCAGGAATAAATGCGTCAAAAATAAAAGATTTATCTTCAAGTAAGGAATATGTATTATCATCTAATTCAAATGAAGTAAAAGATGGATGTTATATTAAATATATACCTATAGCAACTAAAAATGGAGCTGAATGGGAGCCAATAGTAAATACTTATAAAAATGACTCATATAAATATGAATGGTTTAATGAAAATGGAGTTGCAATTAAAACATCATTAAACACAACAGTTCAAAGAGAAAAATATGCTACAGTATCAATTTCAGGTACTGAGAAGGTAGGCAAGACGTTAGAAGCTAATGTAACAGCTTATAAAAATGGAGTACAAGTGACTAATCTAGGAAATGTAGAGTATCAATGGTATAGATCTAAATATAGAGATAAAGATTTTGATAGCTTGTCTGGTGAGCATAGTAGAGACTATAAATTAGCTAATAGAGATGAAGACAAATATATCAAAGTAGTAGCAAAAGTCACTATAGATGGAGAAACAGTAGTTGCAGAAGATAGAACTAGTAGCATTGATGAAAAAAAATCTTCTAGATCTCATAGTTCATCAAGTAAAGGATCAGGAAGTACAGCTGATACTGATAGAATAAATGATAAGATTGAAGATTCAAAAGCTGATAGTGTATCTTACAATGTTTCTAATTATCCTAAGGTAGAAAAAGATGTTTTTGAATGTTTAAAGGATAATGATGATAAAACATTAGTGCTTGAAGGTGATGATTATAGTTGGACTTTTGATGGAGATGATATTAAGAATGTTTCATCAATGGATAGCAAATTAGATACAACTATCGAAACAACATCTCCTAATGAATCAGAAATAAAAAATATTTTAAATGGTGCAAATGTAGTTAATTTATATTTTAGTTATGATGGTAAATTACCTGGTAAGGCAAAAATTGAAGCTAAAATAGGATCAAAATATAATGGAAAGAATATGTACGTTTATTACTATAATAAAAGCACAAAATCATTAGAATTAGTTGCATCAAATGTTAAGGTAAAAGATGATAATATATCATTTACAATAACTCATTGTTCAGATTATGTATTAAGTGAAACACCACTTTCAGCTGCAGTAGGCTTTAAAGAAGGTTGGAACATACTTAACAGTGGTAATTGGCAGTATGTTTTAGGTGGAAATAGGGTTACTGGATGGAACTTTATTAATGGAAGATGGTATTGGATGGATTCATTTGGAATGATGCAAAAAGGATGGGTTAATCCAAATGGTTCATGGTATTACTTAAATTATAATGGTGATATGGCAACAGGATGGCAAAATATAAATGGAAAATGGTATTACTTAAGAGAAGATGGAAAAATGTTAACTGGATGGGTAGATGATAGAGGTACATGGTATTACCTAGATTATTCAGGAGCAATGGTTAGTAATACAACTGTTAATGGCTATAGACTAGGTTCTAATGGAGCTTGGATAAGATAAATTAAATAATAAGAACAAACTAACAAGAAAATTAATACTATATTTTATAAATACAAATAAAAAGCCCAAAGGATAAAATGAATTTTAAATAAATTTTATCTTTTGAGCTTTTTAAATTTTAGGCTATATTTTAGCAAAGTGTTGATATATACAATGTCACTTTATTTATTGTATATATCAACACACATTTAAAATAGAGCCAAGTTTTAACAGGGAGAAGTCATAAATTAAGAAAGTGAAAAATAATATACAACAAATTCTAAAGTGTAGATTGCAATGTGTTTGAAGATTTGAAAACCATATTAAAAGAAAATGTATAATCCTAAAAATTATGAAAGAAGGGTTTTAATGATAAAAGATATGACTAAGGGGAACCCTGGAAAGATAGTGTTTTTATTTGCTATTCCTATGGTTATGGGAAATATATTTCAGCAATTTTACAATATTATAGATTCAGTAGTTGTAGGAAATTTTATAGGAGCTAATGCATTAGCAGCTGTAGGAGCTTCTTATCCTATTACATTTTTGTTTATAGCAATTGCAACTGGAGCTAGTATTGGATGCTCTGTTGTAATATCACAGATGTTTGGAGCAAAACAAATAGGCAATATGAAAACAGCAATATATACATCAATTATTTCTATAGTAATTTTCAGTACGTTACTAATGATAATAGGAATAATTAGCAGTAATTTGGTATTAAGAATTTTAAAAACTCCACTTGATATATTAAAAGATGCTGATAGCTATATGAAAGTATATATGATGGGAGTAGTTTTTTTATTTGTTTATAATATTAATACTGGAGCATTTAACGCCTTAGGAAATTCTAAAACACCGTTATATTTTTTAATTTTTTCATCTATTTTAAATGTAGGGTTAGATTTATTATTTGTAATAAAATTTAATATAGGCGTAGTAGGTGCAGCATATGCAACTTTGATTTCTCAAGGTGTAGCTGCGGTATTATCATTAATATACCTTTTAATAAAGGTTAAAAGAATAGATGTTCATGAAGAATATAAAATATTTGATATTAATATATTGAAAAAAACATGTAAAATAGCTATCCCATCAATAATACAACAGGCAATAGTATCAATAGGAAATTTGTTTGTTCAAGCCTTAGTTAATACTTATGGAGTTGTAACTATTGCTGCATATACATCAGCTACCAGAATAGATTCTATAATTATTATGCCAATGGTTAATATAAGTAGCGCAGTATCTACATTTACAGCTCAAAATATTGGTGCTGATTTAATAGAGCGGGTAAAGGATGGATATAAAGCAGCACTAAAAATGATAGGTGTATTTTGTTTTATAATTGCAATCTTACTACATGTATATGCAAAAAATATAATAGGAATATTTGTTGATTCAAATATAAATCAAGAAGCCATTAGTATAGGAGTAGAGTATATAACAGTAGTTTCAATTTTTTATGTACTTATGGGACTTATGGTAACTACAAATGGAGTACTTAGGGGAGCAGGAGATATTAAAGTATTCATGATAAGCACATTGTGTAATTTATCATTAAGAGTAATAGCTGCATATACTTTGTCAAATCTTATTGGACAAAAGGCAATATGGTGGGCAATACCATTAGGATGGATATTAGCATCTACAATATCTGTATCAAGATATAAGAGTGAGAGATGGAAAAATGCAAAAATGGTATGAAATATATTACATTAAATTTATGTTAAATGTAGGTAAAAAACAAAAAGTTAAAGAAATATGATATATAATCATATTTAATAAAATAATACTTGAATTACACAAATAAGGAGTAAAATATGGAAAACGCAAGTCAAATAGTAGATATATTTATACATATGAATAAATATATTGGAATGATAATTAATAATTATGGAATGCAAACTTATTTAATTTTGTTTATTGTAGTATTTTGTGAAACAGGATTGGTTGTAACTCCATTTTTACCAGGAGATTCACTGATATTTGCAGCAGCTACATTTGCAGCTATGGGAGCTTTAAATATTTATATTTTAGTAATATTATTAATAGTTGCAGCCATATTAGGTGATACAGTGAATTATGAGATTGGAAGGCTATTTGGAAATAAATTAATAAAAAACAACATAGTAAAAAAAGATCATATAGAAAAGACCAATAAATTTTATGAAAAGCATGGCGTGAAAACTATAATGTTTGCAAGATTTATTCCTATAGTACGTACAATTGCTCCATTTGTAGCTGGAATTGGAAAAATGAATTATAAAGATTTTATATTATTCAATGTTATTGGCGGAAATTTATGGGTAATGATATTGTCTATATGTGGATATTTCTTTGGAAATATTAGATTTGTCAGAAATAACTTATCACTTATTTTAATAGGAATGATAATTATATCTGTTTTACCAGCCATAATTGTATTTATAAATGAAAAACGAAAAAACTCGCTAATTAAAAAAGTATAAACTAGTGGCTATCTTAATATATTAAGATAGCCACTAGTTTTATATTTTAGATTTAATTCTATTTTTAATATTTAAATACAAATATGTAATTAAGCATAAAATTGCAATTAAAAGTAATTCTGATATGATAATTTGTAATGGTGTATCAATTTTAAATAATCTAAACTTCACCATTAATTGTATTATAGCGGCATGGGATACATATATATATAATGAATTTTTACCAATCCAAGATATTGAAGTTTTCTTTGATGTACATATACTAAAAATAACTCCTAAAATTGAAAAGGCTCCTATATAATGAAGGACTCTTATAAATAGGGGATATGTAGAAGTATCATAATAAAAAGTGTAGTTGGTATATTCAAATAACAGTTCCACAGAAGTTTCATCTTTAAGCACATATAAAATTCCTAGAGATAATAAACTTATCACAATAAATTTCCACAAATGCTTTTTTATAAGTTCTAGATGTTTTTTTTCAAAACCTAATCCTGCTATAAAAAATGGTAAGAAGAATATGATTCTAGCAGCACTAGCTTGTGCAGTAAAACTTACATCAAGACCAAGAATTAAAGAAATTATTATACTAACAGGTAACGCAGTTCTATAATTTTTTATATAATCTGAAATTATATAAAAGGCTGTTAATGCAAATAAGTACCATAAAGTCCAGTTAGGACGTAAATATTCGATTCTTAAACCATAATTTTGAAATACAATTATACTAAGTAGATAATAAAAAGTCTGTGCATAAAAATATATTTTGAATGTATCAAGCACTTTTTGTTGTGTTGTTCTGTTGCTTTTTTTACAAAAATATCCTGATATAAAAGTTAATGCTGGCATATGAAACATATAAAGAAATAGGATAAAGTAGTGAGGATCTATACATGTAGGACTTACATATTCAAGTGAGTTACCAACTATAACACAAATTAAAAAGAAGCCTCTTAAATTATCAAAATAACTGTCTCTATTTGTAATTTTCAATAGTTCTCTCCTTTCAGCAACTAATCATAGGATATTATAAGATATAAAGAAGTATAATGCAATGTTTTACAATGCAATAAGCAAGAAAATAAAAAGAATTATTTATTTAAAAATAAGTTTTTAGTTAAATTAGTATATGATTAGATTTTTTTAAAAACATTATGAAGATAATATTTTTCTGTTATGATTTAAAAGAGATAGATTCATAAAATGTTCAATAACCAAAGTATCCTTAATAATTTTTGTCTTGATTTAAAATAAAAGTAGAGTTAAATTTAGTATAAACAATATATTAATTAAATATAGGAGAGTTATAATGAATATACAAATATTTGGCACTAAGAAATGTTTTGATACCAAGAAGGCAGAAAGATATTTTAAAGAAAGAAGAGTTAGTTTTCAATTTATTGATTTGAATGAGAAGGGAATAAGCAAGGGTGAACTTAATAGTGTTTTAAATTCAGTATCTATTAATGATTTAATAAATTCAAAATCTAAAGATTATAATAAATTGAATTTAAATAGTATTAGAAGTATTGATATAAAGAAAGAAATCGTATTAAAAAATCCAAAGGTAATGAATACTCCAATTGTAAGAAATGGTAAACAGGCTACAGTGGGATATACTCCGGATATATGGAATGATTGGGAATAGAATAGTTTAGGGTAAAGGGAAAAGTCTATAATAAAAATCCACATACAAAAATCTATAAGAGGTTTTTGTATGTGGATTTTCTTTTATTTAGATTTTTTTAGTGTCTTTTTTTTAGTGTTTTTCTTCATAACAGAATATCCAAATGAGCCTAAAGGCTTTGAATTAACTTCAAAATATTCTCCATGATTATAGCAAATTAAGTTAGCTTTATTAAAGCCAATCTTACCATTTTCATCTAATAAATTTTCATCTACTTTAACATTAAGTACTTCTAATAAAAATAAATCATGAGTACCTAATGGTGTAATAGATTTTAATTTACATTCTAATGCAAATGGAGCATCTTCTAATGAAGGGGTATCTATTTTTACGCCTTCATTTAATTTTAAATTAAGATTTTTAATTTTATCTTCTTTTTTACCTGATCTAACACCACAATAATCTACTATTTTTACCATTTGTTTATTAGGCAAATTAATAACACATTCTTGTGTTTCTTTTATATAATCATAAGATAATCTTTCGGGTCTTACACCCATTGCAAGTATAGGTTCTTTTGTACATACTGTACTTATCCAGCCAACAGTAAATACATTTACTTTACCTTCTTTATTTTTAGATGTAACAAGAACTACAGGCGTGGGATTTAACATAACACTACCTTTAAAATTTAATTTATTCATTTTTTTCACCTTTTATATAAATAAAACTTCAAAACATTGTTTGTAATAAAGAGTTATTATTAATATCTTCTTCTATAACGTCTTTTCTTATTGTTTTTAGCCATATTTCTTATAAGAACTATTAATGTGATTATTATTATAGCAACTACTAAAACTGTTGAATACAATAAAATATTATCTTTTAATATTTTACCTAAAGATATGTTTATAATACCTTGGACTTCTTCAGTATGATTTCTAGTTGAATAAGTTAAGTTTGTATTTTTATCAAAGGCTAACTTCCAAGCACTATTATTTGAAGCGTTGTAAGTTATTGAAGACTCAGCATCATTAATAGCATTTTTATAATACATAACATCTTGACTTAAAACTATTGGTACAGTAATTGTTCTTGTAGGTCCAAATAAACCAAAAGATTTATATTGTAAATCAGTAGTTCCAACTTCTTCGTTAGTTTTTTTATACACTTGTTTATCAGCAGAATAACTATAATTTACAATAGAATCCATATCATTAAATTTAGTCATATCAACATTATCTAATTGTCTACTTTTTAAAACAACACCTATTATTTTTCTACCGTCTTTTTCATACACAGCAGCTAAACAACCACCTGCAGCATTAGTTGATCCAGTTTTACCAGCTATATTACCATTTTTACCTAATCCTAAATTTCTATTTTCTAATATAATTCTAGAACCATTTATATCTATAGGAGCTTCTTTTAACTCCATAGTTTCTTTTTCCCATGGATTTTCAAAAGCTGCTTTAGTTATTAAAGATAAATCATAAGCAGTTGTATAATGGTTTGGATCATGAAGTCCATTAGCAGTAATAAAATTACTATTATTAGCTCCAAGTTCTTTTGCTTTTTTATTCATTAATTCTGAAAAAGCATTTGCACTACCAGCAACATTATCGGCAATCATATATGCAGTATCATTTCCAGAGAACAATAATAATCCCTTCATAACATCATCAGCAAGCATTTTATCTCCAACTTGCATTTTGTTACCCATATAATTTATGTTTAATGAATATTCTGGTTGTTCTTTAGCTGATTGAGTAAACGAAATTTCAGAATTTTTTTCAAATTTTTCAGCTAATAATAAACCTGTTAATAATTTAGTAGTACTTGCAGGATACCTTTTACTGTCAGCATCTTTAGCATAAATTATTTCACCTGTTTCATAATCCATAGTTAAAGCTGATTCAGCTTGAATACTAGGTGAGGTTTGTTCCGTATTTTCAGTTGCATAACTTTTTACTGAAAAAGGAGCAAATAGTGAAATAGTAAGGGTTAATGCAAGTGTTTTTAAGATTAAATTTCTTTTCAAGTAAAATCTCCCCATCTCTATTTAGTAATATTTAAATCAACATAAGTATATCATTTATGATATTTAATAACAATAAAATACAACACATAATATAAGGAATTTTCTTAAAAAATCCTTTTTATTTCATAAAAAATCTTTAAATGTACAGGAAATATAAATATTAGTTGAGAATTGATAGTGGAGGGTTGAAATATATATTTTAGAAAGTCTTTAAGACTTTCAATTATACACTTTCAACTAAAAATAGCTAAGTCAGTTTTTATTTACCTATAACTTACATCTATATATTTTGTTTTTTAGAACAAACTATATGTATGTTAAGAAAGGGGTGGAAAATATGAAAAAATATTTAAAATTTCTAATATTATCTATTATTCTAATTTTTTCGGTTTTTAATACATATAGCGTTAATGCATTAGATCAAACTCAAAGGAAAATAGTCTATTTAACATTTGATGATGGCCCATCTCCTAATAATACGGAGAATATATTACAAATATTAAATGAAAATAATGTAAGAGCTACTTTTTGTGTAGTTGGTTCTAATGCTTTAAGAAACAAAGAAACATTAAAACAATTAAATGAATATGGTATGGGGCTTATACCTCATTGCAACAATCATGAATATAAAGAATTGTATTCATCAACTCAGTATTATATAGATGATCTTAACAAGTGTACTGAAATCATAAATAATGTTATAGGAGAAAATAAAAAAATTAGATTTGTAAGAATGCCTGGTGGATCTGATAATACAGTAGGTGATTATCAAACTTTACAAAACATAAAAAGTGAGTTAAGAAGAAGGGGACTGGATTATATAGATTGGACAATAGATTCAGGAGATACTTGTGCAGCGATGGTTCCAGAAGAACAAATTACAAGCAATGTTGAAGGTCAGGCTGGTATTCATAATATAGAAGTTGTTTTAATGCATGATTTAGAAAACAAAGTTACAACAACTGGTGCACTTCAAGGTATTATAAATAAATATAAAAAATTAGGATATGAATTTAAAACTTTTGATGAAATGGAAGATTGGGAAGTTCAATATTTAATAGGTAAACGTGTAATAGATAAGTAATTTAAATATATAACTAAAAATTAGCTAATATCAAAATTTCTATTGATATTAGCTAATTTTTAAATTTATTAAGAATTTATATTTAGTTTTTTCTGAATTGATTTTTTTGCGTTTATTTCAAAATTATCATCCAAAATATCTAAAGCAATCTCATTTCCATACTTATTTCTTAATGCTAAAGTTAAAAGTTTATCAGCAAATTCAGGATTTTTAGATAAGAATGATCCATGAAAGTATGAGCAAAATGTATTTTTATATATGCAACCTTCATTTCCATCTTCACCATTATTTCCATATCCATGAACACATTTTCCAAGTGGAGTATGATCATTTATATAGGTTCTACCAGAATGATTTTCAAAACCAACATAAGTTTGATTAAATGTCTCATTATATATTTCAGTATTGCCTATAAATCTTGTGTCTCCACCTTCAGTATAAATATTCAATATGCCTAGTCCATTGATTTTTTCACCAGTTGGAGCAGTATAATATTTACCTAATAATTGATAGCCACCACATATTGCTAATAGGACTTTTCCTTCTTCAATATAAGAAATTAAAGAGTCTTTTTTTATAGTATTTAAATCTTGAGATACTATTGATTGTTCGTAATCTTGACCACCACCAAAGAATATAATATCTATTTCATCTTTGTCTATAGTATTATTTATAGAAGAATTAATTATGTTTACTTTTATTCCTCTTTCTTCTGCTCTATGTTTTAAAATTAACACATTACCTACATCCCCATATACATTCAATAAATCAGGATATAAGTGACAAATATTTAATTCCAAAGTATGACCTCCTTTAAATTACCATAGTTTTTTAATGTAACCTTTTGAATGAAGGTATTTTCGATAATTTATCATAGCAGTATAAGTTGCTAAAATGTATACCTTATTAGAAGATGAATCATTTTGTATAGATTCAGTTAGTTTTTCATAATCTTCTTCCAATATAAAGCTATCTTTATTAAGACCAGCAATTTTTAATCTTACGGCCATATCATACATTCTTGTTCCTGAAATAAATATATTCTTTATTGGAAGGGTAGATATTTTTTCAAAATTAACATCCCATATCCAAGAAATATCTCTTCCATCAGCATAATTATCATTTAATAAAAATGTAGCTGAAAAATCATTTTTATTAAGACATAGAGTATCTAATGCTTGATTATAACCAGCTGGATTCTTAACTAATATTATTTCAACATGTTTACTACCAATAGTAATTTGCTCTTGTCTACCAAAACTTGAATCTTGATTTTGGAGAGAGTTCACTATTACATCATCGTTAACGCCTAGCTCTTTTGATATTGAGTAGGCACATAATGCGTTGTAAATATTATAAGCTCCTGATTGACTTATTAAGATATCAGTATCATTAATAAGAACAGACGAATTTTCCGGGTTTAAATCAAATATTTTATTAACAGCATAACTTAGCGTTGGTCTTTTATATCCGCATTCTGTACAATAGAAGTCTCCTAGATGATTATAAGTTACAAAATTATAAGAGTATCTTGTCTTGCAAACTTTACAGAATTTTGAGTCTGCATTTATATCAATAGAATGATTTTCATTTATAGGAGTATTAAAACCATAATAAATCATTGGATTCTTTAGGTCTAATTTGCCAAGTAAAGATTCATCACCATTTAAAATTAATTTTGAGTCAGGAACTTTAACTATACCTTCTAAAATTTTGTTAAGTGTTGTGTAAACTTCACCATATCTATCTAATTGATCTCTAAATAAGTTTGTTACTGTTATTATTTCAGGAGAAATATGCTCAGTTATAAATTTAACATTAGCTTCATCAACTTCAATTACAGCATATCTATTTTTAGGTTTATTAAAAAACTTATAATTCAATATAAAACAAGCTGTAATACCAGGATATAAATTAGCACCTGTATTATTAGTTATGACATCAAATCCATTTTCTTTTAATATATTTGTTATCATACTTGTAGTAGTAGTTTTTCCATTAGTACCAGTTACAAGTATTACCTTATAGCCATCACTAACTTTTTTTAAAATATTTTTATCAATTTTCAGTGCTATTTTACCAGGGAAAGTACTCCCTCCCTTTATTAGATGTTTTGAAAGAAATGCTATGCATTTAGCTGAAATTATACTTAAAATAGACTTAATATTTATTGTAGTCACCACCTAATTATTTTATTTAATAATATAAGATTTTATCATAAATTACTAAAAACAAATATAAGTATAGCACAAAAATTTTATATGCCAAATAATTTTCCATTTTTGAATATATCAATAAATGTAGATTTTTGTACAAAGGTTTGTTAAAATATAAGGAAAGTGTAAACGTACTAGAAATATGTAAGGAGTGTACATATGGAAAACACAAATAAAAACTCTTTTCTACAAAAGATATTTTGTACATATAAAAAGATTTCTGAGTCTAATAAATATTTTACTTCTATAGTTACAATGATTTTAACATTAGTGACTGTATTAGGGATTGTAATTGCAGTTAAAAGCTTAATGCCAAGTGAAGAAAAAGTATCAATAGCAACGAATCCAGCCGAAGAGGCATTCTTTAATGGAAATTATAATTTAGCTATTGAAGAATATACAAAGTTACAAGCTGAAACACCTTGGCCAGAGTATAATATGGAGATTGCAAAGATTTACTCTATAAAAGGTGATTATGTAAAATCAAATGAGTTAATTAGTAAAATATATGAATCAAGAAATAAAACAATAGATACAAATAATAGAGAAGAATTAAAAGAAAAAGATGAAAAAATTACTAATGAAATAGTATTAACAAGTTTTATGAATGGTGAAAACAAAAAGGCGTTAGAATATGGTGAATTATTCTTAAAAGATAATCCAACGTATAAAGATTTAGCAAATACAATGTTTACAATTTATATTAGTAATAATAATAAGGAAAAAGCAAAAGAAATTTTAGTAAGTTATAGTACTTCAGATAGCATAAAAGATCTTATAATTACTTCAAGAATGAATGTTTTACTTGGAGACTGGGAAACTGGATTGAAGCTATTAAAAGATGCATGTGATAAAAATGAAGATGCATTAGCTATTTTTGAGGGAATAAAAGAATTATCATTATATGATAAAGAAAAGTTAATAAGTGAAGTTTCAAAGCTACAAAGCAAATATAAAAATGAAAACATCTATAAAATATGGCTTGCAGAAATATATTCATTAGATAAGAACACTGTTTCAAAATCCATAGATATAATAAATAGTATGAAAAATGAGGATCTTAATGAAACAGAAATATTTAGCACTAAATTTATAGAATATACAGCATATAAAAATAAAGAGGATTCTAAAGTGGCTATTAGTTGCTTGGATGAAATGATAAATGATAATAAAGAGTCATATATTGATTTTTATATACAATCTTTATATGATTATGAATCTGGAAGATATAAAGAAGCATTTGAAAATGCTAAGAAGTCTATATTATTAAATAGAAACTATCCTAATATATATAGTACTTTAATACCTAACATTATAATTAAAGACTCTAAAGCAGAAGAAGGAAAATTTGAGAACATTACATCTTATCTTAGAACTGCTTTAGAAATAGACTTATTTAATCCAGAAGTTTTGGTAAATACAGCGAAATATTATCAAGATATAGTTAAGGATTCAAATAAGGCTTTAGAGTATTATGAAATTGCCTCTAAAATAGATTCTAAAAATGCAGAAATATATTACAATTCAGCTTTGATTAAAATAAATAATCAAAGAGAAGATGAGGGTATAAAACTTTTAGACAAAAGTATTGAGTTAGATAGTAGCAATGCAAAATATTATAGAACTTTAGGAAGTGTTTATCTAAATAAAGGGAAAAATGAAAAAGCTATAAATGCTATAAGATCTGCCTATGCTATTGATGAAAAGGACATAATAAACTTAAATAATGCAGGATATTATTACATATGTGTTGAAGGTGACATGGATAGAGCATTAGTTAATTTTAAAGCAGCTTACAATGAAGTAAATGAAAATACTGACAGTAAGATAAAAGAAATAATAACTGAAAATTATAATAGAATAAAAACATATAAAAAAGACAATAGTGGTGGATTAACCATTTCGCAATTTAAATTAATAGAATACTAATATAATAATGGATTGTATCAAGAGTAAAGTTAACTATAGTATATAATGTATTAATTTGCATTGTATATTATAGTTTCTAAGCTATTATGAGACAGTCCATTAAATCATGTTTAAGATAATATTTTAAATAGCGAGTTTAAAGGGGGATAAGGGTGTGAGTAAAAAAATTAAAAATAGGCTAAAAGCAATTTTAGTATTTTTAATTTGTATAATTTTATTTGTTATACATTTTTCTAAAATAAATCAAGTTAAAGAAATTGAAATTCTAACTTGGGAGAATTATTATAATGAAAATAATATTGCTTTTTTTTATGATGATGAAAATAATGAAAAGATTAAATCTTTAGACAATACATATAAAGTTAAAGAAGTATTAAATGAATCGGATAAGGAAATAGACAAAGTATTAAAAAGTATTGATATTTTAAATGCAATTTGTCAATATGATGATATAGATGATTTAAAACAGAAATCAGCATATGATATTTTTAAAAAATTAGGTGGAAGAAGAAAAGTATCTGCTAAAGATATGGCAATCATAGAAAGAGATTTATTAGCTTCATATGGTTTTAAAAGTAGAGTAGGAGCTTTTAAAATGAAAGATGCAGCTTTTGAAGACAAATATAATTATTACGTTGTTGAATACTGGAGTAATGAAAATAACAAGTGGGTAATGATAGATCCGTTAGATAAAGGCTATTTTAGAGAACGAGATACTTTATTATCAGCAATAGAGGTAATGACTAAGGAATTTAATCCACTATTTTATGAAGGTAAAACTAAAGAAAAAGAATATAAAAATAACCTTAAAAAGTATTTTGGCTCATATAGCATAGAAATAGACAATACTATAAAAAATAATAAGAGTAATACATCAATAACATATATAAAAAATGAAAAGGCTTTAGAACTTAAATTTAAAGATGAATTTGGGCCACCAACAATTTTTACACAGGAAACAAAACTTTTTGAAAAAAGTCCTGAAGATAATAAAGTAGGACAAGATGAAAAAGCATATCTAATCTTAATGGAAAAGCAAGATTTGGTTAAAATAACTGAAAATAATCAAGGAAAAGATCAAAATAAAGATAGTATATTTATGATATTAGGTGCATTTAAAGATGGCAAAATTATGGATGAATATTATTTAAGCACTAATAATTCTGAATATGAAAAAATCAATAAATATAAAGAGATTGAAATACCTAAAGGCGAAACAGAGTTAAATTTATCTATAGATGGGGTAAATGTGATAAGTAAAATAATTTTAAGGAAAAATTAATAATATATAACATAATAAGTATTATAATTTAAAGTGGAAAAATAGTAGAAAGAGAGTGATAAAAGAAGATGGGATTAGACTTTTTATTCATATTTAAAGCAATTATTGTAGCAATAGTTGAAGGACTTACTGAATTTGTTCCAGTATCATCAACAGGACATATGATACTTGCTTCAGATTTAATAAATTTCCAAGGGGAATTTGTTAAGATGTTTGAAGTTGTAATACAATTAGGTGCAATACTTGCAGTTGTAGTTTTATATTGGAAAAAGATAAAAGACAGTGTTATTGAATTTTTCGCATATATATTTACAGGTGGGAAAAAAGGTGAAGTTGGATTTAGATTTGGAATAAATGTTTTAATAGGATCAATACCGGCAGGGGTAATAGGAATCTTATTTTATAGCAAAATAAAGACTTTATTTAAACCACAAGCTGTAGTTGTTGGATTTATAGTAGGTGGTATTCTATTACTAGTAATAGAAAATATATTTAGAAAGAAAAGACATTCTGTTAAGAGCATTGATAGGATAACTCCAATGCAATCTATAAAGGTTGGATTATTTCAAGTGTTATCAATGTGGCCTGGAATGTCAAGAAGTGCTTCTACAATCATGGGTGGTTGGATAGCAGGTCTTTCCACACCAATAGCAGCAGAATTTTCATTCTTTTTAGCTATTCCAGCTATGGTTGGATCATCAGCTAAAGATCTTTTTGAATTTGATTTCGCACTTATGAATTTAACAACATGGGTTGCTTTAATAGTAGGATTTATAGTGGCGTTTATAGTTTCATTAGTAGTAATGGAAGGATTTGTTGCTTATTTAAAGAAGAAACCTATGAGAGTGTTTGCAATATATAGAATAATTGCAGGTATAGTATTTGCAATACTTATGTATATGGGAATAGTAACACCACATTTATAGAAAATAATTGATAAATTAATTAAGTTATATAGGATTGCACTAATGTATATTTAGAATATTCATTAGTGCAATTTTTTTTATAGAAAATTACAGAGTTCTTAAAGTATAATATAATTTTGTTAGAAAGTCCTTAGCATTTTCAAACTGAAATTCTCAGTTATCAACCTTCAACTAAAAATACATTATTTTTTTTCTTGACATGAGAAAAAAATAATGTTATTCTAACACAAAGAATAACCTTTAATTTGATCCAGAGAGATCAGCAAGGAAGTTATATAATACCATATTTACAGGATTATTATGCCTTCCTTCATGCGTGAAGAAGGCTTTTTTTATACAATTAATTATATGAAAATGTAATTGATTATTAAAAATAATTAAGGGTATAAAATACTAAAATTAAATTTAGCAAAATTAATTAAATCTATGAAATATGGCACTATCTAAAAGACTTTTAGATCGCTTTGGTATAACTTTTTATAAGTTTTTCTGTATACTTAAAAAGGAGTGATATCAATATGATAAAAGATAAACATTTAATAGACCCAATGGATTTTACAGTAGAAGAATTAAAAGAAATTTTTAAATTAGCACATGAAATAATTTTAGATCCAGAAAAATTTTCTCATGTCTGTGAAGGGAAAATATTAGGAACTTTATTTTACGAGCCAAGTACAAGAACTAGATTTAGTTTTGAAGCAGCTATGATGAGACTTGGTGGAAAAATACTTGGCTTTTCTGAGCCAAATTCATCATCAGCTTCAAAAGGTGAAAGCTTATCAGACACAATCAAAATGGTGTCAATTTATACTGATATAATAGCGATGAGGCATCCTAAAGAGGGATCAGCTAAAGTAGCAAGTCTTTATTCAAGTGTTCCAATCATTAATGCAGGAGATGGTGGACATCAACATCCAACTCAAACTCTTACTGATTTATTAACAATAGAAATGCTTAAGGACGGTTTAAGTAACCATACTATCGGAATATGTGGTGACTTAAAGTATGGAAGAACAGTTCATTCGTTAATAAAAGCAATGTCTAGATACAAAGGTAATAAATTTTTACTTATCTCTCCAAAAGAATTAAGAATACCAGATTATATAAGAGAAGAAATACTTAGAAAAAACAATATTGAGTTTTTAGAAGTAGAAACATTAGAAGAAGTTATAGATAAAGTAGATATATTATATATGACTAGAATTCAAAAAGAAAGATTCTTCAATGAAGAAGAATACTTAAGACTTAGAGATAGTTATATATTAAATAAGGAAAAAATGAATTTAGCAAAGGACGATATGATAGTTATGCATCCTCTGCCAAGAGTAAATGAAATTGCATGTGAAGTTGATTATGATAAAAGAGCAGCTTACTTTAAACAAGCTGAATATGGAATGTATGCAAGAATGGCATTAATGGCTAAACTTTTGGGGGTGTTATAAGATGTTAGAAATCACAAGTTTAAAAAATGGATTAGTTATAGATCATATTGAAGCAGGAATGGGAATAAAAATATTTAACTATCTAGGTTTAGATAACAGTAATTGTAGTGTAGCGTTGATAATAAATGCGAAAAGTGAATTGCTAGGAAAAAAAGATATAATAAAGATAGAGAATTGTAGAGAACTAGATTATACAATATTAGGATTACTTTCTCCAAGCATAACTATAAATGAAGTTGAAAATGAAGAAATAGTAGGTAAGATAAAACCTACATTACCACAGAAAGTAACTAATATATTGAAGTGCAAAAATTCAAGGTGTATAACTCAAGATGAAAAATATGTGGCACACTCTTTTGTACTATTAGATAAGGAAAAAGGCACTTATAGATGTGAATACTGTGATGAAATAACAAAATTATCTGAAGTGTAATAAGTATAGGGGGGAGTTAGCTTAGTGGAACTTTTGATTAAAAATGCAAGAATTATAGATGCGATTCAAGATTTTAAAGGTGATATTTATATAAAAGATGGAGTAATAAATGAAATTGCTCAGGAAATAAAAAAAGATAATGTTGAAGTGCTTAATTGTGAAGAAAAGATATTAATGCCAGCATTTATTGATACACATGCTCATTTTAGAGATCCAGGGCTTACATGGAAAGAAGATTTAGAAAGTGGATCAAAAGCAGCCTTAAAGGGTGGTTACACAGGTGTATGCTTGATGGCAAATACAAAACCTATATGTTCATCTAAAGAAGTAGTGCAGTATGTTAGAGATAAATCAAAAGAATTAGATTTAATTGATATACATCAATGCATTTCAGTAACTCAGAATTTTGATGGAAAAACTTTAGATCATTTAAATGAATTTAAAGATGATAATGAAGTCAAGGCAATTTCAGATGATGGAGTTGGAGTATCCAATTCTAATATTATGCTTGAGGCAATGAAAATTGCAAAAGAAAATAACTGGGTGCTTATGTCACATGCTGAAAGCCCAGAGTTTTCTAAAAGTGATATGAGAATAGCTGAAAATATGATGACTATCAGAGATGTAGAATTAGCAAAACTAAGTGGAGCTCATGTTCATATGTGTCATGTTAGTACTAAAGAAGCATTAAAATGCATTATTGCTGCTAAGAATGAAGGTGCAAATATTACCTTAGAAGTAACACCGCATCATATAGGTTTAACTAAAGAAATAAATGATTATAGAGTTAATCCACCTATAAGAGAAAAAGAAGATGTAGAAGAAATTATAAAAGCAATTAAGATGGGAAATATTGATACAATAGGGACGGATCATGCACCGCATACATTAGAAGAAAAATCTAAGGGATCTCCAGGAATGGTAGGATTGGAAACAGCTTTTCCAATATGTTATACAAAACTAGTTAGAGAAAATGGAGTTTCATTAAATGAACTAAGCAAACTTATGTCACTTAATTCAGCTAAGCTACTAGGAATGAATAAAGGAAAAATCAGCATAGGAGTAGATGCAGATTTAGTTTTAATAGATATAGATAAAAAAATAAAAGTAGATTCTAATGAATTTGTATCAAAGGGTAGAAATACACCCTTTGAAGGTATGGAATATTACGGGGAAGTGCTTACTACAATAAAGAGCGGAAAAATTAAATATAAGAAGTAAAAATATATATTTTAGTAGCATGTTTATATATGCATAAGCAAAGTGGACTGAGTAATTGAACTTAGGAATGCTACAATAATTTTTAATATATAAATATTTGGAGGAGAGTTGCTATGATGATTAATATAATGGATAAGCTATATGAGAGAGTTGAAAAAAGAGGTGTTGTATGTGTTGGATTAGATACATCGTTAGATTATGTTCCAGAGCATATAAAAAATAAAAAAACACCAAGTGAAGCTATATTTGAATTTAATAAACAAATTATAGATTCTACATGTGATATTGCAGCATGTTTTAAAGTACAAATAGCTTATTATGAAGCTTTAGGATTAGATGGATTATTAGCTTATAAGAAAACATTAGAATATCTAAGAGAAAAAGATGAAATCATAATAGCTGATATAAAAAGAGGCGACATAGCAGCTACTGCAAAAATGTATGCAAAGGCTCATTTTGAAGGAGATTTTGAGGCGGATTTTATAACACTAAATCCTTATATGGGAATGGACAGTATAGAACCATATCTTTCATATTTAGAAAGTGGAAAAAAGGGGATATTTACGTTAGTTAGAACATCAAATAAAGGTGCTGAAGATATAGAGTATTTAGATACTAATGCAGGTGATAAGGTATATCATGTAGTTGGTGATAAACTTATGAAAATGGGTGAAAATATGATTTCAAAATGTGGGTATCATCAGTTAGGCGGAGTAATTGGATGTACTCATGTTGAGGAAGGAAAAGAATTAAGAAAAAGATTTAATTCAATGTTTTTCTTAATACCTGGATATGGAGCACAGGGCGGAAAAGCAGAAGATGTAGCAATGTACTTAAATAACGGAAATGGTGGAGTTGTGAATTCATCAAGAGGAATATTACTTGCTTATAAAAAACAAAACAGAGAAATGGAATTTGCATTATGTGCAAGAGAAGAAGCAATAAAAATGAGAGATGAAATAAAAAGAGCTGTAGAGAATTTATAAGGAGTGATAAAATGAGTACAAATTATAAGAAATCAAAGGTGCTTTCAAATAAAAAAGTGGTTGATAATATATATAAGATGGTTTGTGAAGATGACAATATTATAAAAGCAGGACAATTTTACATGCTTAAGATTGATGGTCAAACGTTACTTCCAAGACCTATAAGCATATGCGAAAAAGAAGATAATAAAATAACTTTTTTATATGCAGCAGTAGGAAAAGGAACAGAAGAATTTGCAAAACTTAAAGATGGGGATTACATAAATCTTACAGGTCCATTAGGAAATGGATTTGATTTAGACGAATACCTAGGAAAAGTTGCAATTGTTTCAGGAGGAATTGGAACAGCGCCTATGGTTGAGGTTTGTAAAGTACTTAGAAGAAATAATAAATATGGGCTTATAGATGTTTATGCAGGATTTAGAGATGACATATATTTAACAGAGGAGTTATCAAAATATGCAAATAAAGTAGAGGTAACAACTAATACAGGAAAACATGGCAATAAAGGTTTTGTTACGGATATATTAAAGCCAGAAGAATATGATATTGTGTTATGCTGTGGTCCTGAAATTATGATGAAAAAGGTTGTTGAAATGTGCAAGGAAAAGAAGGTTAAAGTGTACGTTTCAATGGAAAAACATATGGCATGTGGTGTAGGAGCTTGTTTGGTATGTACTTGCAAAACTAAAGGCGGAAATAAGAGAACGTGTAAAGATGGTCCAGTATTTGATGGATATTATGTGGAATTGTAAATCAGAGGGGAGAATGAAGTTATGTTAAAGGTGAATATAAATGGTGTAGAATTTAAAAATCCAGTTATAGCGGCTTCAGGAACTTTTGGTTTTGGCGCAGAATATAACAATTTTTATGATGTAGGTATGTTAGGTGGAATATCATCTAAGGGATTAACACTAAATGTTAAAGAAGGTAATGAAGGAATTAGAGTATTTGAAACACCATCTGGAATGATGAACTCTGTAGGATTACAAAATCCAGGAATAGAGGGATTTATAAAAAATGAATTACCTAAAATGCAAGAATTAAATACTAACATTTTAGCTAATGTTGGTGGGGGATGCTTTGAAGATTATGCAGAAGCTATTGAAAAATTAAATCATACTGAAGTAAATATGATTGAACTTAATATATCATGTCCAAATGTAAAGTGTGGTGGAATGGCATATGGAATTAAGTCTCAAGTAGCTTATGAATTTGTTAAAGAAATAAAGAAGATTTGCAAAAAACCTCTTATGGTTAAATTATCACCAAATGCTGAAAATATAGTTGAAATGGCAGCAAAATGTGAAGAAGCAGGAGCAGATTCTTTAAGCTTAATAAATACATTAAAAGGTTTAGCAATAGATCCATATAAAAGAAAGCCAATATTTAATAATGTATATGCAGGACTTTCAGGACCAGCAGTAAAACCAGTAGCATTAAGAATGGTTCATGAAGTAAGTAAAGCTGTTAGTATACCAGTAATAGGACTTGGTGGAATATCTAATGGAATAGATGCAATAGAGTTTATGATGGTAGGGGCAAGAGCGGTTCAAATAGGAACAGTAAATTTTGTAAATCCAATGGCAGGAAAAGAAATTATAGAAGAAATGGAATCTTTTTGCAAAGAACAAGGCATAAAAGATATAAATGAAATTGTTGGTGTAATTTAAATGGCTATTAATATTAAAATATGTTCTAGCAAAATGTTGACATATGCATAAGCAAAATGGACTGAGTAATTAAACTTAGGAATACTAAAAATGAATATAGTCCTATTTCAGCTTGTTCCCAATATGAAATTGTGACAAGCAATAAATATGACAATATTCATTAAGTATTCTCAAAGTTAAATTACAATGCCATTTTACCTATTGCATATATCAACATATAAATAAAACACATATTATTAGCAGGACTTTCATGAACAACAGTAAAACCAGTAGCATTAAGAATGGTTCATTAAGTAAGTAAAGCAGTTAGTATACTAAAATACAGTATGAAATTTGGGAGGAATAGAAAATGGAAGCATATAAAAAGGAATTTATTGAATTTATGATAGAGTGTGGAGTTTTAACTTTTGGAGATTTTGTAACTAAGAGTGGTAGAAAAACACCTTTCTTTGTTAATACAGGAAATTATAAGACTGGAAGTCAATTAAAAAGATTAGGAGAATACTATGCTGAAGCTATAAAGGCAAATTATAAAGATGATTATAATATAGTATTTGGTCCAGCATATAAGGGGATTCCATTAAGTGTTACAGTTACAATGGCTTTAAGTGATAAGTACGGAATAGATGTAAGTTATTGTTCAAATAGAAAAGAAGTTAAGGATCATGGAGATACAGGAATACTTCTTGGAAGTAAATTAAATGATGGAGATAAGGTTTTAATAGTAGAGGATGTAACTACATCAGGAAAATCTATTTATGAAACAATGCCAATTATAAAAGAACAAGGAAATGTAGATGTAGTAGGACTTGTTATATCTGTTAATAGAATGGAAAAAGGACAAGGAGAAAAATCAGCATTAGTAGAATTAGAAGAAAAGTATGGTTTTAAATCTTGCGCAATAGTTACAATGACTGAAGTTGTAGAGTATTTGTATAATAAAGAAGTTAACGGAAAAGTAATAATTAATGATGAGGTTAAAACTAGAATAGATGAATATTACAAAGAATATGGTGCTAAGTAGATTGGATTTTTAGAATTTTTGAGGTGAGTTTAAGGTTTTTAGTTCGATATTTGAAGTTTGATTTTTATAGAAGTTACTATGTATAATATTAATAAGAAAATTAAAAGTTACTTTAATATGTTTAAAGTAACTTTTAATTAAATTATTTATTTTTTTAATTCTGAAATGTGAATAGTATTATAATTATTTTCTTTAAGTGCGTTTACTATTTGTTGTAATGGTGAATTGGTATCATAAGTGACATCAAGTTTATCTTTATCAATTTTAAAGTCTACATAATCTAACTCAATTGATGGATGATAAAAGAAACTATTTAAAACTTTTGGATCATTCTTTTTAAGTCCATTTATTATAGGAGATAGATCATTAGGGTCTGAAACATATCCTAATGGAGTTGGTACATATAAGTTATTTTTCTTGTTGTTGTGTAAGTAAGATGTTGAGTTATCATAAGGTTCATAAATGTATTGGAAGTACTCTTCAATTACTTCTTTTTGAAGTTTTGTATCTCTATAATGTGGACTTTCATAAAAACTTATAGGGATATTTAATGCACTAGCTACATCAATACCATTTTCAATTACCTTTTTGGTGTCTTCTATTGAGTTATTTACATCTTTGGATAGTTCTTCACCAACAGCGCTTCTATCATTGCCACTTTGGTGAGTGTAACCATGCAAGCCAATTTCAGCACCTTTATTTATTAAATAATCTAATAAATTTATAAAGCCGACATTATACATACTATTATTAGTTAACATATCATTATCTATATTATCTGTAGGAGCTTTAAATCTAGGAATCCATCCAACATGAAATTTTACTCCTTCAGAGTATAAAAGATTTGCCATACACTTTACTTTAGCTTGATTTTTATCTGAAAAATTAGTATCACCACATGTGAAATCCTCAAATCTAAACATTGCCACTTTGGAACTGAATACAATGTTAGAATTTTCAGGTTGTGTTATTTCATTATCTAATAAACTAATACTTTTTTTATCAAAATCAAATACTGCTATAAGATCAAATATGTTTTCTATATCAGATAATGAGATGTAAGTTTCATTATTATGAATTAATGAATTTCCTCTAAGAGAAAAAGTAGTTGAATTTTTTTCAAAAGTATTATCTTTAATAACTATAATGTTATTATCTTTTACTAATTTTAGTTCGTTATTTGAATAATCAGTAGAATAACCAAGAATTTGACTTATGGATTTTATAGAAAAATAATACCTTTGAGCTTTTAATAAAGTTGGCACATTTTTTATAGTTGTTTTATCTAAAATGTTTAAGGTTAAATCTGATACATTTTCTATAGGCATATCATCAAATTTAAGATTTGATGTATATATACTATTAAAATTGTCAGTTGGAAGTAAATTAGAGTGTACTTTATTGTTTATTATAGTTAATTTGTTTTTAAAAATACCACTATGGGAAATAAAGCAATAAGCTGATACTCCGATAATGATGGATAAAATTAAATAAATTAATGTTTTTTTTGGTTTTTTAGTCATAGATATTCCCCTTTAATTATGTAGTTATGTAAATATATTAATGTATATGAAAATTATATCATTTAAATGTGTCAGATTTTAGACAATAATAAAAAATATTTAAAAAAAATATTGAAAGTTATTATCAATTGATATAAAATGTAAGTTACTAATATAAGAATTATCTTAATTTTAAAATTAGGTGAAATCAATTGAGAAAAAAATAACAATCTTTTTATAGAATTATATGAGAAAAATTCAAAAAACAAGAGTATAAGTAAAGAAAATAAAGAAAATACATAATTAAGTTATTATAATGTTTTATAAAATAAAATTTTAAGAAAAAATAGAAAAAGCTTTAAATTTAAGATAAGATATATTATAATAAGTTTGAGAAAGATTTAACAAACTTTCTAATGGTATATATTAAAAAGGAGGCAAAATTTATGTTTAAACAATGGGAAGGTTTTAAAAATGGTACTTGGCAAGAAGGAATTGATGTAAGAAACTTTATACAAAAGAATTATAATGTGTATGAAGGAGATTCAAGCTTCTTAGAAGGTATAAGTGAAAAGACATCAAGAGTATGGGACAAAGCATACGAATTAATTGTTGAAGAAGTTAAAAAAGGAATAATAGATATTGCAACCGACAGAGTTTCAGGAATAAATAACTATGAAGCAGGATATATAGATAAAGATAATGAAGTAATTGTAGGACTTCAAACTGATGCTCCACTTAAAAGAATTGTAAATCCATTTGGTGGATTTAGAATGGTACAAACTTCATTAAAAGAATATGGATATGAATTAGATAAAGATATAGAAAAACATTTTTCAAGATATAGAAAGACTCACAATGAAGGAGTTTTTGATGGCTATACAAAAGAAATAAGACTTGCAAGAACTGCAGGACTTTTAACAGGACTTCCAGATGCTTATGGTAGAGGAAGAATAATAGGTGATTATAGAAGAGTGGCTCTTTATGGTATAGATTATTTAATAGAAGAAAAGAAAAATGATCTTGATAATCTTCAAGGGGACATGCTTGATGAATTAGTAAGAAAAAGAGAAGAAGTTTCTATGCAAATTAGAGCTTTAGGAGAAATAAAAGAAATGGCAGCTAAATATGGCTGTGATATATCTAAACCAGCATCAAATGCTAAAGAAGCTGTACAAGCTTTATACTTTGGATATCTAGCTGGAATTAAAGAAAATAATGGAGCAGCAACTTCATTTGGTAGAACTTCAACTTTCTTAGATATATATATTGAAAGAGATTTAGAAACAGGATTAATAACTGAAAAAGAAGCTCAAGAATTAGTAGATCAACTTATAATAAAATTAAGATTAGTAAGACATTTAAGAACTCCAGAATACAACGATTTATTTGGTGGAGATCCAACATGGGTAACTGAATCAATTGGTGGAATGGGCATAAATGGGAAATCATTAGTAACAAAGAACTCATTTAGATATTTACATACATTGATAAATCTAGGTGCTTCTGCAGAACCGAATTTAACAGTTTTATGGTCAGATAAGTTACCAGAAAACTTTAAAAAATATTGTGCAGAAATATCAATAAAGACAGATGCAGTTCAATATGAAAGTGATGAAGTAATGAGACCAATTTATGGTGATGATTATGCAATAGCTTGTTGTGTATCAGCTATGAAGGTTGGTAAACAAATGCAATTCTTTGGAGCAAGATGTAATATTGCAAAATCACTTTTATATGCAATAAATGGTGGTTGTGATGAATTAAAAGGTATGAAAGTAATACCAGGAATTGAAGTAATGAATGATGAAGTTTTAGATTTCAATAAAGTAAAAGAAAATTACTTCAAAGTTTTAGAATATGTTGCTAAAATTTATGTGGATACAATGAATATAATACATCATATGCATGATAAATATGCTTATGAAGCAGGACAAATGGCTTTACATGATACTATGGTAGATAGATTAATGGCATTTGGTATTGCAGGTCTTTCAGTTGCAATAGATTCATTATCAGCTATTAAATATGCAAAAGTTAAACCAATAAGAAATGAAGAAGGATTAGCTATTGACTTTGAAGTTCAAGGAGATTTTCCTAAATACGGAAATGATGATGATAGAGCAGATGATTTAGGAGTAGAATTAGTAACTAAGTTCTCAAATGAACTTAAGAGACATCCTTTATATAGAGATGCTAAACATACATTATCAGCCCTTACAATTACATCTAATGTTATGTATGGTAAGAAGACTGGCACAACACCAGATGGAAGAAAGAAAGGTGAATCGTTAGCACCAGGAGCTAATCCAATGCACGGAAGAGATGTAAATGGAGCATTAGCATCACTAAATTCAGTTGCTAAAATACCTTACAATGAAGTTTGTCAAGATGGTGTTTCAAACACATTCTCAATTGTACCCGATGCACTTGGAAAGAGTGAAGAACAAAGAATATCTAATTTAGTTTCAATTTTAGACGGATATTTTGTTCAAGGAGCACATCATTTAAATGTTAATGTTCTTAACAGGGAAACACTAATAGATGCTATGGAAAATCCAGATAAATATCCAACATTAACAATTAGAGTTTCTGGATATGCTGTTAACTTTAGCAGATTATCAAAAGAACAACAATTAGAAGTTATAAGCAGAACTTTCCACGAAAGTATCTAAGATTAAATAATTAAAGCTATATTTTAAATACCTGTTGATATATGCCACTTTACCTATTGCATATATCAACATAATCAATAAAAGTATATATACTATAAATTCATAAAAATACTTAATTATACCCCTGTATTAAATGACAGGGGTGTAGTTTTCTCTAGGAGGATAAAAATATGGTTAAAGGAAGAATTCATTCAATAGAGACAATGGGACTAGTAGATGGACCTGGAATTAGAGTGGTTGTATTTTTTCAAGGATGTTCATTAAGATGTAAGTACTGTCATAATCCAGATACGTGGACATATGATGGAGGAGATGAATATACTCCAGAAGAACTAGTGAAAAAAATAGAGAGATATAAAACGTATTTTAAAAGTTCTAATGGCGGAGTTACATTTTCAGGAGGAGAACCTCTAAGACAACCAGAATTTCTTCTAGAAGTATTAAAATTATGTAAAGAAAAAGGAATACACACTTGTTTAGATACTTCGGGATTTGGTATAGGAGATTATAATGAAATATTAAAATGTGTAGATTTAGTTTTATTTGATGTAAAACATTATAATAAAGAAGGCTATAAAAATGTAACTTACATGGATATAAATAAATCATTAAAGTTTTTAAATTCAGTTCAACAATTTAATATACCTATTTGGATTAGACATGTTGTTGTTCCAGGATTAACAGATGGTGAAGAACATATAAGAAATTTAAAAAAATACATATCCAATATAGATGGAGTTGAGAAAGTAGAATTACTGCCATATCATTTGTTAGGGAAAAACAAGTATGATGTTTTAAAATTTAAATATCCATTAGAAGGAGTTCCTGCTATGGATAAAGAAATAACTAAAAAGTATCAAAGAATTATTGAAGATAAATAGAAATAAGGAGCTTTTAAAATAAAAAGCTCCTTATTTTTTTCTTTAGAAAATTATATAATCTTAAAATTTATAGATAACTCATAGAATACTATATTTTAGAAGTGTTATGAGTACATCTAAAGAATAAAAAATAATTATATGACGCACCATTATTCCTATACTGTGTTTAGAACGGTTACAGGGCTAAAAATAAAATTATAATAATAAAGAAAAATTTTCTTTTTCGAAATTACATATAGGACAAATCCAATTACAAGGTAAATCTTCAAATTTCATTCCAGGTTTTATATTATTATCTACATCGCCCATTTCAGGATCATATATATATCCACAGATATCACAAATATATTTTTTCATATGAATTCACCTCATTCAATATAATATTTGTTGATACTATTATAATATTTAGAGGATTATATTAATGTTAACAAATATTAATGCAATTCTCTAAATATTATAATTAAATTGATAACCAATATAGCTTAAATGCGGTAACTATATATTTAATATATAGAAATTAATATATTATTAAGAAAAAAATATATATTATTTATTTTTTAGTAAATCTGTAAAATATCCTCTTGGAAGATAACCTTTTTTTAATCCTTCAGTTACAGCTAAATAAGTTGCTGCAGTATCAAATCTTGCATCATGATAATTACTACTACCTTGAAACAATCTATCAGAAGTTTTAGTGATTTGATCTTTGTTTATTCCAAGAAAATTTACAACTTCTTCTAGCTTAGGATTTTTAACTTCACCATTTGCTTTAGGAATTTTACAAATATCTTTATAATATATCATTGTACAGAATGAATGTTTTGGAAGAAAATCCTCTCCAAGTAAAGATAGTTCATGCTTTAAAAATCTAATATCAAAATTAACATTATGTCCTATTAAAAAATCAGCTTCTATAAAATCTTTAAAGAATTCAGGAACTAAATCTTCAAAATATTGACCTTCTGATAATTCATATAGTTTTTCTAAGGAAAAGCCATGAATTTCTTGAGCCGATGGATTCATTTCATCAACTGTAAAGAAGAAATTTTTACCTGTCGTTATTTGTGGCTTAGAACTTGCATCTACAGTTATATAACTTAATTGACAGATACTACCTGGTTTTATACTGGTAGTTTCTGTATCAAAAAATAATAATTTCATTATAATATAATACCTCCCCTAGTGTATAAGAAACTTAATTATAGTATGTAATACTATAATTAAAGGCATTATTCTAATTAATGCCTAAATCTAATTATATAGTATTTCTAAAGTTTTTCAATTAATTCAAATAAATAATAATAATTATTAAATACTATTGAATTTAGTTATTATTTAATGTATACTGACTTAGAAAGAAATAAGAACGATTTTAGAAATATGTTTATGAAGTTGCTAAATAATAATTTATAAACGTTTTGATAATAATATATTAGAATAGAATATTTAGGAGGACTAGATATGGCAAGAGAGAGAAAACGTAAGATATCAATTATAGGTGCAGGATTTGTAGGATCTACAACAGCATTTGCGTTAATGAATAGTGGCGTAGCTACAGAAATTTGTATATGTGACATAAATATGGATAAAGCTATGGGAGAAGTTATGGATTTAGTTCATGGAACTTCATTTGTGAAACCAGTTAATATATATGCTGGAAGCATAGCAGAAACTAAAGATTCTGATATAGTTATAATTACAGCAGGAGCTGCACAAAAAGATGGTGAAACTAGATTAGATTTAATTGAAAAAAATTATAATATATTCAAGGGATTTATTCCTGAAATAGCAAAAGTGAGCCCAGATGCTATATTATTAGTTGCATCTAATCCAGTGGATATCTTAGCATATATTACATATAAATTATCAGGATTTCCTAAAGAAAGAGTGATAGGAACAGGTACTGTATTAGATACATCAAGACTAAAATATGTTATAGGCAAATATTTAAATGTAAATAATAACAATGTTCATGCATATGTTTTAGGTGAACATGGTGATAGTGAAGTTGTAAGTTGGAGTACTGCAAGTATTGCTGGAGAAGGATTTGATGATTACACAAAGAAGTTTTCATTAGAATGGGATGAAGAAATAAGAAGTGTTATTGAAAGTGATGTCAAAAATGCAGCATACGAAATAATAAGTAGAAAAAAAGCCACTTATTATGCAATTGGATTAGCAATAACTAAAATAGCAGAGTCAATACTTAGAGATGAAAATGCTATTTTAACTGTTTCATCATTAATGCAAGGAGAGTATGGTATAAGTGATATGTACTTAGCTATACCTACTATAATTAATAGAAATGGAGCGGTAAGAATAGTAGAACCAAATATAACTGAAGAGGAAATAGAAAAATTACAGAATTCAGCTAATGTATTAAAAGAACACGTGTCAAAATGTCAAATTTAAATTTTATTTGACAAGTTATTATTAATTTATTATACTGAGTTAGTGAAATACGGATGTTTAGGAGGTCAAGTATGCAAATGCATTCTAAGGCCTCCTTTTTACTAAACATTTATTAAAAGTATAAGTAATACAGTAATAATTTTAGGGGGATTTATTTATGAATATCGAAAATGTTATTATTCCAGAAGGATATAAAAGCAAAAATTCATTGATAGAAACAGAAGTTCATATTAAGAAGATTAAAGACTTTTTTGAAAAAGCCCTTGCAGAAAGCTTAAATTTAACTAGAGTGTCAGCACCTTTATTTGTTGAACCTCAAACAGGAATGAACGATAATTTAAATGGTTCAGAAAGACCTGTAAGTTTTGACGTTTTAGCAACAGGAAGAGATGTACAAATAGTACATTCATTAGCTAAATGGAAAAGATATAGTTTATATAGATATGGCTTTAAAGCAGGTGAAGGCTTATATACAGATATGAATGCAATAAGAAGAGATGAGGACTTAGATAATCTTCATTCTATTTATGTAGATCAATGGGATTGGGAAAAAATAATAGATAAAGAAGATAGAAATTTAGATACGTTAAAAAACATTGTAAAGAAAATCTATACAGTATTTAAAAAAGCAGAAGATTTTGCTTGTAAAGAATCAATGGATGAAGAAAAGTTTTTACCAAAGGAGATTTTCTTTATAACTACTCAAGAGTTAGAGGATATGTATCCAGAAAAGACTGCAAAAGAAAGAGAAGATCTTATAGCTAAAGAAAAGGGTGCAGTATTTATAATGCAAATTGGGGATATATTAAAATCAGGAGAAAAGCATGATGGGAGATCTCCAGATTATGATGATTGGACTATGAACGGAGATATAATTTTCTATTATCCAATTTTAGATAGAGCATTTGAAGTATCATCAATGGGAATTAGAGTTGATGAAAAAGCTTTGTTAAGACAACTTAAAGATGCTAATTGTGAGGATAGAAAAAATCTTGAATTTCACAAGATGTTATTAGAAGGTAAATTACCATATACAATTGGTGGAGGAATAGGACAATCAAGAATATGTATGTTCTTCTTGAAAAAGGCGCATATAGGTGAAGTGCAAGCTTCAATTTGGGATGAAAAAAATCTTGTAGCATGTGAAAATTATGGTATAAGATTATTATAAAAGCATATATTTTAAGGCTCTGTTTTAATGCAGAGCCTATTTTTAATGTACAAGGAATTATATAATTCTTAAAGTTAAATATTAATTAAAAAGTGATTGTTTATGAAAAAACTCTTTAGTGGAATCTAAAAAGCTTAGCTTAAACTCTAAAGCTAATTTCGCCACTTGTCACAGCTTTTTCATGTCCATCTGCATCTTTTACAATAAGTTCACCACTATCATTTATACCAATGCAGGTAACTATTTCTTCTTTATGGTAAGTTATAAGTTTTGCTTTTTGGTTTAAAAGATTAGAATTTTCTCTACATATATCTAATACTTCATCAATATCATTTTCTAAAATGAATTTTTCATAAAGTGGTTCAAAATTATTAAGAATTTCAGAAAGTATTAAACTTTTATTGAAAGTTTTATTGAATTCTAATTTTAATGATGTAGCTATATCTTTAAGTTCATCTGCAAAATCTACACTATCTAAATTTACATTTAACCCCATACCTAAAACTAAGTAATGTATTCTATCTATATCACATTTCATTTCTGTTAAGATGCCACATAATTTTTTATCATTAATAAAAATATCATTAGGCCATTTTATACGCACATTAATTCCAAGGTTTAGAAGTGCTTTGTAGACCGAAGCAGCAGCGATTTGAGTTATTTTTGAAGCCTCTGAAGGTGGAATATTAGGTTTTAATATTAGACTCATCCAAATTCCACTTGAGGGTGACATCCATTTTCTATCAAAACGTCCTTTTCCCAATGTTTGCTTTTCAGCAACGATTAAGGTTCCATCATTTATATTACTGTTGTCAGCTAGTTGTTTTGCTGCTTTATTAGTTGATGGAATTTCAGAAAAATATCGTATATCTTTAGCTAGTTTTTTTGTTTTTAATAATGGAATTATTTCATTTGGAAACAATGTATTAGGTGAGGATATTAATTTATATCCTTTATTTGAAATTCCATCTATGGAATAGCCTTTATTTTTTAATGCCTTAATATGTTTCCAAATAGCACTTCTTGAAACATTTAATTCTAAGCTTAAGGTTTCTCCAGATATATATTCAGTAGAATTTTTTAATTTATTTAAAATTTTATTTTCCATAATTAAATATCCCCTTAAATTATTTTTGTAAGAATAATTATTAACTTGTAAAAACATATAATTATTGAATAAATTATATCATAATAAGAAAAAAAAATTAAAATTATATATAATAAAGATGAATATTGAAAATAATTACTAACATAATTATTGAATTTTAAATTTTCGTATTATATAATTATAAAGATAGTCTGATTTTAATTTACATATAATCATAAATACTTTTAGAAATGAAAAAAGAAAGGAAAAATTTCATGGATAAAAACATAAAAAAGCAGAAAAAAGCTGTAAAGGCTAGACCCAACAGTGCTAAAAAAAGAAAAAAAAGAAAAAAGGTTTCTTTTAAAGGGGTTTTAGGATTTTTAATTTTTATGGTTATTTTCACAGCTTGTACAGGCCCGTTTGTACTTTTGTATGGACCTTTTGAAAATGCAAAAAGGACATTTGTCGGAGCAGCAATGACATCTATGAATCATCAATATTTAGCAACCTGGTTTTTATCAGATGAAAAAATAGCTCGAATTTTAGGAACTTCATCAGTAGATGAAACTTCTGAAAATACAAATGTTGATCAAGTAGAAATACCTAAAGTGAAAGATTCTAATATAGAATTACATACAATAGAAAATCCTAAATACAATGGATACCTTTTAACAATAAAGGATCCAACTAGAATAAAGGTGGGATATACTTCTAAATTGAATGTAGAAGGAGAGACTACATCTCAAATTGCAAAAAATAATAATGCAATAGCAGCAATAAATGGAGGCGGATTTACAGATAGTTCTTCAACAGCACAATGGACTGGAAATGGAGGCCTTCCAACAGGAATCATAATGAGTCAGGGAAAGGTAATTTTTAATGATAAGAATGAAAATGAAAAAACTGATTTATTAGGAATTACAAAAGAAGGTAAATTAATAGTAGGAAATTATTCTGTAAATGAACTTAATGCGTTAAATGTAGAAGAAGCATTAAGCTTTTATCCAACTTTAGTTGTAAATGGTAAAATGACTTCCATGGCAGGTGATGGTGGTTGGGGAGTAGCTCCAAGAACTGTAATAGGTCAAAGAGCAGATGGTGCAATTCTTCTTTTAGTTATAGACGGTAGAAGTGCAACAAGTTTAGGTGCTACATTAAAAGAAGCTCAAGAAGTAATCTACAAATGTGGAGCAGTAAATGCAATAAACTTAGATGGTGGAAAATCAACAACAATGTATTACAATGATAAGATAATAAATAATCCATCAGATAGCTTAGGAGAAAGAGCAATACCAACAGCAATTATTGTTGAGTAAAAAGGAGAGACAAAAATAATGAAAGTTATTAAGAGAATAATTTCTTGGGGAATGCTATCTCTAATATTACAATTTGCTGGTTTGTTCATTTTAGATAGTTTTGTTTTTAAACATTCTTCAGATTTTAAAATAAAAAAAGTGGAAACCGATGTGGCAGATACTAAGAATGTAAATGCAACTATTCCCAATGGTGCAGAAGATGTAAAAATATCTTATGATGGAAGATATTTAACTTACAATTATAATGACAAAGTATATATAGAAGATACATCAACAAATGAAAAAAATGAAATTAAAACTGAAGATGGTGGAGAAATAATGTATTACAAGTGGCTATCTGATAGAGACAGAATAGTAATAGCTGAAAATACTAATATAGATGATGAAGACAAGATAAAACTTGTGACATATGATCCAACTAATAAAGTTCAAAGTGATGTAAGTGAAGTATGTAGCTATCAAAGTAATATGGAAGTAAAAAAGATAAGTGTTTCAGTTCTTACAGGTGTGTATTATGTTGACATAGATAGAGGTGGAATGAAGAACACTGTTTATAGAATAGACATAAATCATGATTTAACAAAAGTATCTCTTAAATCTGATGTGTTAGGTAATATGGAGGTTATTCCACGTTACGATAGATTGATTTATGAAGATGAAATAAACAACACGTTTTATGCAACAAGTCCTAGCAAGAAATTATCAATCAAATCAGATAAAGAATTAACATTACTTGGAATTGATGCTGAGGGTGTTATATATATTGGTGAAATAACAGCAGATAAGGTATCAAAGATAATATATGGTACAGTAGATGAAGATACATCTGCATGGAAAAATATTGATTTAACTGAAGTAGTAAATCCTAAAGATATATATTTTAATAGTAAAAGTGAAATACTAATTAATGACAATCTTCAAGGAATAGTAAAAAATCTTACTACAGGAAAAGAAATGTCATATGACGGGAAACTAGTTGAAATAAAAGAAAAGTTTGTAGCGACAGTTGTAGATGGAAAATTATCATATACTAGTTTAGTAGAAGAATAAGAATTTTTATATATGAAACTATCTCTAAAGATATTAAGTTTGTAACTGTATTTAAACAAATTTTTAATTTAAAGAGATAGTTTCATTATTTTATTGTTTAAAAAATCATAATAAAGCTAAATAATATAAAGGCTAGGTTATTTAAGTCATGTTATTATTATTAATTTATTGATTTATAGTAAAGATGTCTTGAAAATTAAGATATGTTTAACAGAATAAAAAAATTAAGAATGAGGAGGGTGGATATGGATAAGATACTTAATATATTTTTAACAATACCTGCAATTTTAATTGCATTTACATTTCATGAATATGCACATGCAAAAGTAGCAGATATGTTAGGAGACAATACACCAAAATTTGAAGGAAGATTAACACTAAATCCAATTGCGCATATTGATCCTATGGGATTTTTAATGATACTATTATTTAGATTCGGATGGACAAAACCAGTCAGAACTAATCCATCGGCATATAAGAACTATTATAAAGATGATTTAAAAGTTAGTATAGCAGGAATATGTGCGAATTTAGTTGTAGCAATAGTATTTTCAATACTATTTGGAATATTTGTTAGGTTTGCATTTAATGTTTTACCAGAATCTTATTATAGTGTTATATCTCTTATGATTAGCAACATTATAGCTATTAATATTAGTTTTGCTGTATTTAATCTGTTGCCTATTCCAGGATTAGATGGATTCAAAATATTAGAAGACTTAATGCCAAAGAAATTTAATAAGATAGGTGATAAATTATATAGATATCAAATGCTAATATTATTAGGAATAATATTTTTTGGTGGATTTATAATTAGTGTACCAGTTAATTTCTTATATGGTAAGGCTATAAAATTAGCTTCAATTGTATTTACTATGTTTTAAAAATAATAGAAATAATAAATTATTATGTTATATTAAATAAAATAATAATGTTAAAATTGAAAATAGAAATTAATTTATAAGATAAACAAAATGAGCTCGAAAATTTCAGTGTATTTTCGAACTCATTTTTTATTTTTCAGAAAATTATAGTGCCTAAAAATTTATGAATAACTTATAGAATATTGTATTTTATAGACATTATGAATATATTTGTTTTACTTCTAAATTTTTACCATAAATATCTTTAAATCTATCTTTAAATTTAAGTACTTGTTTTATTTCTAAATCAATATTTAAATGTGATGATAAATTAATTAAAACACTATCTTCTTTTATATCAATACTTAAGTAATCTACAGCTTTTTCAAGACTTAAATCTAAATGCTCAGCAATCATAAGTAGTATATTAATAAAATTAATAGCTTTTATATCTAATTTGTTTATTATTGAAAAGAAAGGTGGTAGTGCTACCTTATCTCTTTCGTTATGAGTAGCAGCAATAGCGGCACTCATAAACAATTCTCTATGGGTAAGACCATTAATATTAGAATTTAATATTACATAAAAAGAATGCTTATGATGATGATAATAATCAATGCTAACTCCAGAATCATGCAATAGTGTAGCAGTTTTTAATACGTTATTATATTTATCTCCAAGTTTATGAAGAGGCTTTAATTCATTAAATAGAGTTGATGTTATGTTAAATACATGTTCAGCATGTGCTCTATTTATATTTAAATATTCAATTATACCATTTAAATTATAATCTAATATATCATCAATAGGTTTATAATGATTATTTATATATTCAAACATTATACCTTCTCTTAGTCCACGACCAGATATTATAATATCATCACATCTTATTTTTTCAATTATAGTATTTAGTATACTTAGTCCGCCAACGATTAAATCAGCTTTTTCTGTTGATAAACCATCTATTTTAGTTCTTTGCTTAAAGTCTTTACATTTTATTAGGTTATATATTTTATAAACATCATTTTCATTTAACTTATAGTTGTGTAAAATATCAAAAGGATATCTTTTTTTAGCTTTATCAATTTTACAAAGAGTTCTAGCAGTACTACCTACAACTATCATAGATTCGAAATTTTCTTTTTTTAACCATTCAATATCATCTATTATACCTGTTAAAGATGATATTGCTTTTTCTAGATTTTCATAACAAACTCTATCTTGTAAATTATACTTGAAAGTATAATTTAAAGCTCCTAATGGAATTGTAGTATTCTTCTCTATTTGTCCATCTTTAACCCAAGTTAAATGGGTACAAGATCCACAAATATCTACAATAAGAGAATTATTTACATACATGCTTCTTGTTACACCTAAGTAACTATAATATATTTCTTGCTCATCTGATAACAAGTTAACAGTTATATCAAACTGATTTTTTATTTTTTCAAGAAATTCATTACAATTAGGCGCTTTTTTTAATGTACAAGTAGCAACCGCTATGATTTCTTTTACTCCCGAAAAAGTACATAGTGATTTAAATGAACGAACATTTCCTAGTGTTTCATCTATCTTACTATCAGATAGTTTATTACTATCTAATAAATCCAAAGCAAGTTTAATATCATTACTAGATTCTTCAATAACTTTATAATATCCATTATTCATTACATTCATTAATGTAAATTTAACTGAATTAGAACCAATGTAAATAACACCTATTTTTTTCATCTTATAACTCCTTAAAGTACTAATATTAATTTTAATTCTTAAGATTAATATTACCATTATACATCATTTGTAAGAGAATTCATATGTTAATATTAGTTTAAAGTTGATAGTAGAAAGTGGAGACTTTAGGGAAAAAATTTCTTAATGAAATTTTGAATATATATTTTTATAAATTCTTTAAGAGTTTTAATTAAAACTCTTAATTTTTATTTTTTCCATCTCAACTAAAAAGGATGGAGGTGTACTTTTTTATGTTTTTAGATTGACAAATTTAAGACTGATTTGTATAATAAATGAAGATTAATATGGATAAGTTCTGTGAAAAGAAGAGTACTATAATTAATTCTTAAAGCGAGTAAGGGATGGTGTAAGCCTTATAAGATAGATTAATAGGAAGAGAGTCTTGGAGAAATCACCTGAAGTTAAGTAGGGATGATCGTAGTAACTTGCGTTAAAAGTTAAGTGGTATCTTTATGATTTAAGTTAAATTATAAAGATGCAATTAGAGTGGTACCGCGGATAATTCGTCTCTTATTTTTTTAGAGAGGAATTTTTTTATTTATAAAAATATAAAAGAAACGTACATAGCTATAAACTTGGCTCTGTTTAAAAAAGAGCGAAAGATTAAATAATAAACTTCTAGGAGGATACTTATGGATTATAAAAATAAAATTGCACAGCTAATTAAAGAACATGTAGATTTGGATGTTAATGCTATAGAAAAACTTATTGAAATACCACCTAAGTCTGAAATGGGGGATTATGCTTTTCCATGTTTTCAACTTTCTAAAGTAATGAGAAAAGCACCTAATATGATAGCTGAAACTTTAAAAGATGCTATTAATAAAGAAGGATTTGAAAGAATTGAAAATCTTGGACCATATTTAAATTTCTTTGTTGATAAAGGAGTATTTGCTGAAAATACAATCAATAAGATATTAAAAGATGGAGATAACTATGGTGAATCTAACATAGGAGATGGTAAAACAGTTTGTGTTGAATATTCTTCACCTAATATAGCAAAACCATTCCATGTAGGACATTTATTTACAACAGCTATTGGTAATTCTTTATACAAAATGTTTAAAAAAGAAGGATACGATGTTGTAGGTTTAAATCATTTAGGTGATTGGGGAACTCAATTTGGTAAGCTTATATCAGCTTATAATAGATGGGTTGATGAAGAAGCTCTAGAAAAGGCTCCAATTGATGAACTTCTTAGAATTTATGTTAAGTTCCATGATGAAGCAGAAAAAGATTCTAGCTTAGAAGACGAAGGAAGAATGTATTTTAAAAAGTTAGAAACAGGAGATCCAGAAGCACAAGCTTTATGGAAGAGATTTAGAGACTTAAGCTTAAAGGAATTTGAAAGAGTATATGATATATTAGGGGTTAAATTTGATTCATTAGCAGGAGAAGCATTCTATAATGATAAAATGGATGTAGTAGTTAATGAATTAAAGGATAAAGGATTACTTGTAGAAAGTAATGGAGCACAAGTTGTAATGCTAGATGATTACAATATGCCACCTTGTATAGTATTAAAAGGTGATGGAGCATCTATATATGCAACAAGAGACTTAGCTGCTGCTATGTACAGAAAGAAAACTTATGATTTCTACAAGAGTATTTATGTAGTTGGAAGTCCACAAGCATTACATTTTAAACAAGTATTTAAAGTGTTAGAACTTGCAGGACATGAATGGGCAAATGATTGTGTTCATGTTGGATTTGGATTAGTTAAATTTGCAGATAGAAAGCTTTCTACAAGAAAGGGAGAAGTTGTTTTGCTTGATGATTTGATAAGAGAATCAATTGAAAAGACTTTAGAAGTTATAAATGAAAAGAATCCAAATCTTGAAAATAAAGAAGAAGTAGCTAAGAAAATAGGTGTTGGAGCTATTATTTTCACTTATTTAAAGAATTCAAGAGAAAAAGATATAGTATTTGATTGGAAAGAAATTTTATCATTTGAAGGAGAAACAGGTCCTTATGTTCAATACTCATATGCTAGAGCTAATAGTATAATAAGTAGGGCAGAGAATATTTCTTCAAAAGTTGATTACAGCAAATTATCTTCAAAGGAAGAATTTGAATTAGTTAAAGTTCTAGCTAACTTTAATAATCAAATTAAACTTGCTACTGATAAATTAGAACCATCAATTTTAACAAGATATGTTATAGAAGTTGCAAAATCATTTAATAAATTCTATAATGCTCATTCAGTTTTAAATTTAGATGATGAAGTTTTAAAAGCAACTAGATTAAGCTTAGTAAAAAGTAGCTTACAAGTAATAAAGAATGGTTTAGAATTATTAGGAATAGATGTAGTAGAAAAGATGTAGTAAAAATATATAATTGAGAAACAACTAGAAACTTTACGTTTCTAGTTGTTTTTATTTTATGTATATTTTAAGTTTCTTGTATTGTTACATAAAACTTATGCTAAGAATATTAAAATAAAGCTTAGTCAATATTAATTAATGTATACTTTTAATTTAAAGATGATTATACATAATTAATTTAACAAAGAATTAATCTTTATAAAAATAATATATGATATAATATTTTGTAATACGCAAGAATATTTTAAGTAAGGAGGATAAAAATGACTATAAATAAAAATGTAAAATATAAGGATATATTAATAATGGCTATTATTGGAATTGTTCTGTACAAAATAATAGATAATTATCAGTTTTTCTTTAATATAGTTAAACATTTTTTTTCTATTATGTCACCATTTACATATGCTTTGATTTTTGCATATATATTGAATCCTATAATGATGATTTTTGAAAAAAGATTTAAATTTTCAAGAGGAAAATCTATATTAGTAACCTATGCAATTATAACAGGAATAATAATAATGTTTTTCTTTTTTACAATACCTAGTTTAGTTGATAGCATAGCTAGTATAATTAAAGAAGTTCCTAATTATATGGAAACAATTCAAGAATGGATTAATACAGCAATTAAAAATCCTAAATTAAGTGAATTGATAATTGATGCAGGGTTAGTTGATAAAATTGAACTTTTATCTATTAAAATGGGAAACTTTACAATAACTATATTACAAGGAATGTTAGGATATTTATTATCTCTTACAGGAAACTTAGTTAAAATAGTATTCGGATTTTTAATAGCTATTTATGTATTAAGTGATAAAGATGGATTACTGCATGGTTTAAAAACTATAACTTATATAATATTAAAAGAGAAGAAGGCAAGTGAGCTAATTAAAGTTTGCAATACCTATAGTAAGATGATAGGTGTATATATAGGAACAAAAGCTATAGATTCAGCAATAATAGGGCTTATATCATTGATTGGTTTAGTAATAGTTAAAGCTCCATATGCTCTTTTATTATCGATCATAGTTGCTATTACTAATATGATACCTTACTTTGGTCCATTTATAGGAGAAGTAGTTGGTGCGGGAGTATGTATTTTTGTTTCACCTATGAAGGCTCTTATAGTATTTATACTTTTACTTCTAATTCAACAATTTGATGCTTGGTATCTTGATCCTAAGCTTATAGGAGCAAAAGTAGGTGTAAAACCATTTTGGATAATTATGGGCGTGATAATAGGTGGTGCATTCTGGGGGCCTATTGGAATGCTATTAGCGTCACCTACAATTGCAACTATTAATATTTATTATATTAGATTGGTAAAATTCTATAAGTCTAAAAATCCAAGCTTATTTAAGAATTTATAATTAATATTCTATGTTTTTTCATGTATTTATATATGCAATAAATGAAGTAGAATTCATATGTTGAATTATTCAGCCTAGGGCTTATACAAATACAATTCTAAGGCATAACATAAAAATAAGGTGCTGTATCATATTGCATTTTTATGCATTATGATACAGCACCTTTCCTGTTTTATAGCAAAATTTTATTTAAAAACTTAATAGTTTATAATATATTTGGAGCTATTTTAAAATGTTTTTGTATAATAATTTATTTTGAGATAGCTCTTTATTTTAGTCTATTTTTTATCTAAAATATTACCGCATGATTTAGAACAATTTTTACAACTACTGCTACAATTACATTTACCTTTAGATGAATTTTTTATTGACTTTATAATTATAAAAATCGAAAATAAAACAATTAGTATTGTACAAAGTATTTCTAACATAAGTCACATCACCCTTATTTAATAATAAATTAAGACTTAAAAAGTAGTAAGTTTATATAATTAAATTTCCTATATTAAACACTAAGAATGAAACTATCCAAGCAAGAACTAATTGATAAAATATAGAAAATAAAGTGAACTTAACTCCGAATTCTTTTTTCATAGTTCCAATTACTGAAATACAAGGAGTATATAGTAATATGAATACTAAGAAGGAATAGGCAGATAATGCTGTAAAGTGTGCACCTAAAACAACATCTAAATTACCTGCAAAAATTACTTGCATAGAAGCTATAACTGATTCTTTAGCAAGTAGACCTGAAAGTAAAGAAACAGCAGATTGCCAATTACCAAATCCTAAAGGTGAAAATATAGGAGCAATACTATTACCTATAGATGCTAAAATACTTTCATTCACTTCGCTTACCATACCAGTAAAGTTAAAGTTTGATAAAAACCATATTACTACACTCATAGCAAATATTATTGTTCCTGCCTTTTTTAAAAAGTCTTTTCCTTTATCACCTGTTTGTTTTAAAACTGATGATAGTTTTGGCATTTTATATTCAGGGATTTCAATTATAAATGGCTCCTCATCTTTTTTGAAATATGTATTTTTAAATAATATACCTAATAAGAATGCTAGAAGTACACCTAAGAAATATAATGATGCAACAACTAAGCCTCTATGATCTGTAAAAAATACAGAAGCAAATACTACATAAACTGGCAAACGCGCATTACATGACATTAAAGGAACAAGTAGAGAAGTAAGTTTTCTATCTTTTTCACTTTCTAAAGTTCTTGCAGTCATTATTGCAGGTACAGTACAACCAAAACCAATTAACATAGGTATAAAGGCTTTACCTGATAGTCCCATTTTTCTCATTAATTTATCCATTAAAAATGCTACTCTAGACATATAACCACTATCTTCTAATAGAGTAATACATATAAATAATACTAAGATTATAGGTAATAATACTAGTATTCCACCAACACCTGCTATTATTCCATCAATTATTAAAGATTGGAACCAAGGAGCAGTACTTGATAATGAATTGCTTACAAATGGAACAAATGCATCATTTAAAAATGTATCCAATAAATCTGATAATGGCTGTCCAACCCAAGCAAATGTGATTTGAAACATTAAAGCAATTATCATTAAAAATATTGGATAAGCAAAATAGGGATTAAGTAAAATTTTATCTATTTTTTCAGACATAGTTATTTCATTACTATGTTCTGATTTTATACATTGTTTTAAAGTATCTTCAATAAATAAGTAAGCCTCATCTTCAGACGAAAAATTAAAATTAGTATTATCTACTGAGTGTTCAAAATTATTTTCTTGTAATTTTGATGCAACTTTATCAATTCCAATATTTTTACCAGCAGATATAGGAATTATCTCAATATCAAATAATTTTGATAATTTTTCATAATCTATAAAGATGCCTTTAGATTCTGCTATGTCAATCATATTTACTGCTAATATGATTGGTTTATTAAATTCTTTTAATTGAGTTGTTAAGTATAAATTTCTATTTAAATTAGAAGCATCTACTATGTTTAGTATTAAATCAACTTGTCCATTTTGCAAAAATTCTTTTGCAACTTTTTCTTCATTAGAAAAAGTATCCATTGCATAAATTCCAGGCAAGTCCACAATTTTTACGTCGTTTATGTATCCTTCTTTTTTTTCAACAGTTACTCCAGGCCAATTACCTACATACTGATTTGATCCAGTTAAAGCATTAAATAAAGTAGTTTTTCCTACATTAGGGTTTCCAAGCAAAGCTATGGTTGTCATAATTTAAAACCTCCCTATACTGATAAGAATATATTTTTAGCATCATTCTTTCTAATAGCTAAATCAAATCCTCTAAAGTTTATAACTATTGGATCTCCTAAAGGAGCTCTTCTTTTAAATTCAATTTCAGTACCTTTAATACATCCTAAGGCTGATAATCTTTTTTTTAATTTTAAATTACCCTCAATGAAGTCTATTATTCCTTTTTCACCAGGGTTTAAATCGCAAATACACATGAATATCACCTCTAATTGAAAATTATTATCGTTCAGAATATAATGATAGCATCTTTTTTGCAGTTTAGTCAATAGTTGAAGGTTAAAAACATAATATATAATATAATGGAAAAAATATAAATAATTAAAGATAAACAAGAAAAACAGAATACAATCTTTAACTAATTAAAAAAATACAGTATAATAAAATATAAAAAATATACTACACTATGAAATAAGAGGTGAGATAATGTCAAAAATAGGGGCATTTTTTGATTTAGATGGAACATTATATAGAGAAGGTTTAATTACAGAAGTATTTAAAAAAATGGTTAAATATGAGATTATAGCACCGGAGAGATGGTATAATGAAGTAAAGCCTCATTTTTTAAAATGGGATAAGAGACAAGGTGATTATGATAATTATCTTTTAAAAATGGTAGATGTTTATTTAGAAGCTATCCAAGGACTAGAAAAACATCAAGTAGAGCATATAGCCCAAAAAGTAGTTGAACAAAAAGGTGATAGGGTTTACACTTTTACAAGAGATAGAATAAAGTGGCATAAAGATCAAGGCCATATTATAATTATAATATCAGGTTCACCTTCAGAGCTTGTTAGGGAAATGGCTAATAAATATGGTTTTAATGATTATAAAGGTACAATTTATATGGTAGACAATAAAGATATGTATACAAGTGAAGTTATACCTATGTGGGATAGTGATAGTAAATCTAAAGCTATAAACGAACTTGTAGAGAAATATAATATAGACCTTAATGAAAGTTATGCTTATGGAGATACTTCTGGAGATTACACTATGTTTAAGCATGTAGGGCATCCATTTTGCATTAATCCAACAAAAGAACTTTTACAAAAAGTTATGAGTGACAATGAAGTTACAAATAAAGTTAATGTTATAGTAGAAAGAAAGGATGTAATATATAACTTAAATATTGAAGATATACAATTTGTATAGGAAAGAGTGGTACTGTGATTATTCGTGAGAACAACGTAAAGGTAGAAGAATTTAGTGATGAATTTATGATAAAACCTGAAAAGAGAGAGTATTTACCTAGTGAACTTATATTTTTTGATCTTGAACACTATGTATATAAGAAACCAAAGTGTATTGGAGTTTTTGGAGCTTGTGAATTTAATGAAAAACTAAATGAAATTTTGGTAACGCAATATATGATAGAAGATAGAGATGAAGTAGCTGATATATTATATTTGGCAAGGAACTATTTTATCAAGATGAAAAAACTAGGTAAAAAAGCAATTGTAACATTTTCAGGGAATAATGATTTTACTGTTATAAATTATCTTTTCAAACAATATGGAATAGAATATGATTTTAACAAGGAATTTGATTCAATAGATATACAAAAAGAATATGAAAAAAATAAAACCACATCTATAGGGCTTAAAAATTTAGAAAAGCTATTTGATATTATAAGAGAAGGAGAAGTAATTAGTGGATCGAATTTAGCTAAAACTTTTCATAAAGTATTAAAAGACAAAAGTTACTTCAAAAGAATGCCAGAAGAAAAAATAGAAAAAATACTTCTTTATAATGAACAAGATGTGGTTAATTTATATCATATTTATGTTAAGTGGAAGAAATATATATATGATGATAATGAAATTGAAGAGTTAGATGAGAGTATAGAAGAATTAGATGATGAAATAGATAATTTTAATTATGAAAATAAATCAATAATAAATCACTAAGTTAAATTTAAAATAATTTTTTCTTAGCTTTAAATTGAGAGTGTTAAATTTAAAGCTAAGAAAATCTAAATAATACGGTACCTTAAAACCCCTCTTGCATAGTAACTAATTATGCAAGAGGGGCTTTTATTATTTAAGTAATTCTATACCTTTTTTTAATCTTGAAATTGATTCTTCTTTGCCAAGCAGTATAGCAAGTTCAAAAGCACCACCTGGAGTAAATGATTTACCAGAAAGAGCAGTTCTTATAGGCCATAACATTTGACCATTTTTAATTTCTAATGATTTTATTAATTCGAACACTTTTTCGTGGATATAATCCTTATTCCAATTTGTTTCATCGATTTCTTCAATGATTGGTAAGACTTTTTCTAAGTTTTCTAATGAACTTTCAACTGTACTTTTCATTTTTTTATGAACGTAAAGGTCAGTTGAGTATTCTGGTAACTCTTCTAAGAAATCAATTTGATCTGCTAGATCGCTTAATAATTCACATCTTGTATGTAATAAGTCTGAAATAAATTTTAAATCAAAATCTTTCTTTAAAACTTTCTTGTATTCAGGAACAGCAAGTTCATGGAACTCATCTAAAGAAAGTTTTCTAATATATTCACCATTCATCCATTTTAATTTAGCATCATCAAATATAGCAGGTGATTTACTTATATCCTTGAAATCAAATTTTTCAGTTAATTCTTCAAGGCTAAATATTTCTTCATTTGTTCCAGGATTCCATCCAAGTAATGCAATGTAGTTAAGCACAGCTTCCTTTAGATAACCTTTTTGAATTAAATCTTCAAATGATGCATCACCATTTCTTTTTGATAACTTATGATGAGTATCTTTCATAATTGGTGGACAATGAACATATATTGGAACATCCCAACCAAATGCTTCGTATAATCTATTATACTTAGGTGAAGATGAAAGATATTCATTACCTCTAACAACGTGAGTAATTCCCATTAAGTGATCATCTACAACATTTGCAAAATTATAAGTTGGAAGACCATCAGATTTAATTAAAATCATATCTTCAAGTTCAGAATTATCTACAGTTATTTTACCGTATATAACATCATCAAAAGTTGTAGATCCAGTTGTAGGATTATTTTGTCTTATTACATAAGGTAATCCTTTAGCTAAATTTGCTTCTATTTCTTCTTTTGTAAGGTGTAAGCAATGCTTATCATATTTAAATGGTCTCTTTAATGCTTCAGCATTTTCTTTAAGCATATCTAATCTGTCTTTAGAACAGAAACAGTAGTAAGCTTCTCCTTTTTCAACTAAATTCTTTGCATATTCAAGGTATATAGCTTTTCTTTCGCTTTGAACATAAGGGCCAACTTCACCGCCAACATCTGGACCTTCATCGTGGTTAAGACCTGTTAATTTCAGCGTGTTATATATAATATCAACCGCACCGTCTACCAATCTTTCCTGATCAGTGTCCTCAATTCTTAATATGAAATCTCCAGCTTCATGTTTAGCTATAAGATAAGCATAAAGTGCAGTTCTTAAATTTCCAACATGCATATAACCAGTTGGGCTAGGTGCAAATCTTGTTCTGATTTTTTTTGATGCCATTTTTTTCACTCCTATACAAATCTTCATAAATAAAGCCCTTTCATTATGAATATTAAATGAAAGGGACATAATATATATAATATTAATTCTATGATATATCAACAGCCATTCTATGTCAATATTTTAGGGACTTAGAATCACTTTATATATAATTATTTTTTTGTTATTTTATGTCCATCAGAAGATAATATGATTGTATTTTCTTTATTTGTTTGGTAAATTTTTATGTTACTTTTAGTTAAACAATCTATTGTGGATTTATTAGGATGATTAAATTTATTATCAGCACCAACAGAAATTATAGCTATTGAAGGATTTACTTTTTCAATAAAGGATTTGCTTGAGGATGTGGATGAGCCATGGTGACCTATTTTTATTACATCACTTCTTATATTATTGTTTGAATCCAATAATATTTCATTTTCTACTTCTTTTTCAGCATCTCCTGTAAATAAGAAAGAAGTGTCTCCATATTGAATTTTTATAACAGGAGAGTAATTATTTATATTATCATATGAGTCTTTAATTGGAGAAAATACTGTTACATCAGTATTCTTTCCTAAATCAATGGAGTTAGTGTCTTTTTTTATTACATTGATTTTTAGATTTTTATCTTTTAGTGCATCTATCATTTTTTCAAATGTAGAAGTAGTATTTTCTATTTTAGGTGCATAAAATTTGTAAAGTCCATAAGTCTTTATGATTTTAGCCATGTTTCCTATATGATCTTCATGAGGATGGGTTGCTACAATATAATTTATTTTTTTTATATTCAGCGATTGTAAGTAATCTAAAATTTTATTTCTAGATTCTTTTGGTCCAGAATCTATTAGCATATTTATATTATTTACTTGTATAAGAGCTGCATCACCTTGTCCTACATCAATATAGTGAATAATTATATTATTATTACAATCATAGTAATTAACATTTAGATTTAAGTATCTTATCATAAATAATATAGCAAATATTATAAATAATAGTAGTAAGTTAAATTTCAAACTTCTTTTAACTCTCATAATAACACTCCTTTAGAATATTTTACCATTAAATAGAAAATAAATCTTAAAAAAGATAAGGATTTCAATTGATGCAATAGGTATATAAAATTAAAAAATGCAAAATTGTAAGGTTGAATATTGCAAAAACTATGTTATAATTAAATTAATATCAGCTTTTATAGAGAAAAATGCAATATTGGGTTATTAAAAAATTCATAATAGGGGGCAAATAAATGAAAAAAGAATTTTCAATGAGTAATGATAAAGTAATGATTAATTTTACTACAAAGTATTGTAATAATATTGATTCAGTATTAGAAAGCGAAGGTTTTAGAAGGGTATTAACTAGTTATTTAGAAAAATCAAAAAGAAAAAATACATTAACATATAGATTTTTAACAGATTCATTAGAGTCAAACGATACATCTAAGATTTGTAAAGCATTAATAAAAGCTATAAAATTTTTAACGATAATGAGTGTAGAAGAAATTGTAGAATTGAGTCCAGGTTTTGAGATACTATTGACTAATAAAGATAGTTTTATTAGATTCGTAGAAGAGTTTTATTCTTACTGGAGAAGATTAGAAAGATATACTATAATTCATAGATATAAATTAAGAAAAGGCTTAGCAGCAATGAGTTTTACAGAAGCAAATGCAGAGTTTTCTGTAATCATACTTAAATTATATAGAAAAGTTGAAAAAAATGTATTGGGTTATCAACCTAAAGTTTATAGACAAATTCCAGCAGGTGGGAATGCATGTATTATGATTCATCAAATGGATTGGCCAATTCCTAAAGGTTATGAGGAATTAGAAGAAATACCTTTTATAGATAATATTCTTTTAGAAACACCATTTATAACTTATCCCAAAAGAAATACGAGGGATGGAGTATTTTCAGAAATTAATGAGAATCCATTAAAATATACTAATATCAACAAAGAACATTGGTTTTGTTATCCAGCTAAAATAGGAGAATCATTAGCATATATATACTTCCATAGAGATTATATGGAACATGGAATAACTTTATGCAACTTGTTTGAGATGGCTAGAACAGAAGAAATAAGAGGGAGAAGACCTGATATAGTATTTGTATTTGGAGCAAATGACGAAAATGGAAAAGATTTAAAAACTGTATTTTATAATGATGATAAGAACGATATTATGCTTGGTTATATAAATCATTCGGATAAAATTGATTATTTTGGATATATGAAAAAAATGTCATTAACTCTTCATAATTTAAGAATGATTAAAAAGGGATATTTGCCAATACATGGGGCTATGGTAAATATTGTATTAAAGAATGGAAAAACAGCTAATGTAGTTATTATGGGAGATAGTGGAGCAGGAAAGTCAGAAAGTTTAGAGGCTTTTAGAAGCTTGAGTGAAGATTATATATCTGATATGACTATAATATTTGATGATATGGGAACTTTTAAATTAGAAGACGGTGAAATAAAGGGATATGGTACAGAAATAGGTGCATTTGTTAGATTAGATGATTTGGATCAAGGATATGCTTTTAAAGAAATGGATAGAAGTATATTTATGAACCCAGATAAAGTAAATGCTAGACTAGTTATGCCAGTTTCATCTTACAAAGAAATAATGGCAGGATATAATATCGATTTCTTCTTTTATGCAAACAATTATGAAGATGTAAAAGAAAATGAAAAACATCTAGAATATTTTACTTGTGCTGAGGACGCTGTAAATGTATTTAGATCAGGTGCAAGAATGGCTAAGGGAACTACAACAGAAAAGGGATTAGTTGAATCATTTTTTGCAAATCCATTTGGTCCAGTTCAAAAACAAGAAGATACTAATGTTCTTATAGAAGAATATTTTGACGTTATGTTTAAATCAAAGCAAACTAAAGTAGGTCAAATTAAAACATGCTTAGGTGTATGTGGAGAAGAGAAAAATGGACCTAAAAATGCAGCTTTAGAATTATTTGAAGAGATCAAAAAACTATAGTTTGAAATTAAAATTAGTATATGCTTTTAAAATGAGTTGATATATTTAAATAGGTGAAGTGGCATTCAGTCCACTTTACTTATAAATATATCAATATTTTTTAAAACATGATCTAAATTAAAAAGATACTAAAAAAAGATTTTCTAATCTTTTTTTAGTATCTTTTCTTTTAGTGGTTTAAGAATTGAATCAAATGATTTTGAAGAAACATTAGGAAATGATTTTATTAATCGTATGTGATTTAATTTTAGTATAAATTTTGAAAATTTAGCTTCTAAGCCTTTTGATTTATCACTAGCAGTCTTTTTTGTAAGAGCTATAAATTCAACACATCTTTCGAATAAACCACTTTTATCTGTTTGAAGTTTAATTAAAAGATTTTTAAAATCAACCAAAGAGTTAATTGTAAGGACAAAATCAATTAAAAAATAAATTACTATAATGTAAAAGACATATGTTTCAATAGTTGTAGGCAATTTATCAATTAAATATTTAATCATAGGGTGAATCACTTTAATAACTATTACAGAAGCTGCTCCCCATAATAATGAAAACCCAAGACATATTCTTCCATGAAGATTAAAGGCATCATCAGTATAATCCCACCACTTAGATTTAAAAACTCTTTCTAAAATAAATCCAGTTAAGTACTCTATAAGTGATGTTAACAATGTGGCAAAAATAAATAATAACAATAAATTATCTATGAACTTATGTAATGAAACTAACATAAAAACAATTCCAAAACCATAGATAGGACAAAAAGGACCATATAAAAATCCTCTATTTATAAAGTAATTATTATTTTTATATGCGTAGATTACTTCGACACACCATCCTAAAAAAGAATATATCATAAAAAAATAAACTAAATCATATAAGCTAAAATTATTTAATATATGCATAATACCTCCTAACATAATATTTAAATTATAGTATATAATTTAAATTTTATATACTATAAAAAGATTAATTTTACATTAATTTTTCTTAAATTAATATAAAAATTAAGCATCAATTTCAAGAAAGAAATGATGCTTAAAATCAATTTATGCTATGGATCTTTCTTTTATGAAAAAAGAAAGTGAGTATACTCCAGCTATTCCAACTAAAGAATAAATTATTCTACTAAAAATTGTAGAATATCCGAATAGTATAGATACTATATTTATTTGAAAAAATCCAATCAAACCCCAATTAACGGCACCTATAATAACTAAAATAAGTGCAATGTAATCTAATGTTTTCATAAAATCACACTCCTCGTAATTCTTTAATAATAGTATTTACTAAAAAGTGTGTTTTTATTACTTTAAAATTACAATAATTATAAAGATATATTTCTATCTATTGGTTGTGATAATGATATAAATGTATCAGTTCTTGAAATTCCATCTATATTATTAATCTTATTAAGTAAAAGATCCTGTAAATCAGAAATATTAGTACAAACTACTTTAGCAAACATTGAATAGTTACCAGTAGTCAAGTGAAGTTCAACAACTTCCTTTATTTTAGCCATTTCTTCAAATACAGAAGTAAAGCAGGATGCTTTATCTACATATATTCCTACAAAACAACAAACATCATAACCTAATTTAGGTAGATTTAGAAGAATTCTAGTACCTCTGATTATACCTAAATCTTCCATTTTTTTCATTCTTACGTGAATGGTTCCGCCACTAACATGACATATTCTTGCTATTTCTAAATATGGAGTTCGACAATCTTTTATTAATAAATCCAAAATTTGTAAATCTAATTCATCTAAATGTGCATTTGCAACTAGTTTCATATTATCACCTCTTAATAATCATAAAATCTAAATTTTATTTTATCAAATATTAGAGGATTATTAAAGTAAAAATCAATAAATTTATTAATTATTTTCAAAATTTTTATTAAAGTAATAATTTTTATTAAAATAAAGTTTTCATAAAAATAAAAAAATACCAGTAAAGCTTGATTATATATATAATATCTAATAAACTATTTAATATACACATTTAAGGAGGAATGACATATATGGGTAGTGTTATTATGACAATTCTTACATTTGTAGGAGTTTTAGCCTTTACACTTTTACTTTATTGGCTTTGCAGAAAGTATATATTTAAAAAAGTTAGAGTAAACAAGTGGGTACCTCTTTCTATAGCAATTGTATTATTTTTAGTTCAAATGTTTTTGACAACTACAAAAAGAGTAGTTCCAATACAAATGTTATTATCAGTTTTATCTGTACTATTTTTCTTATGGTTTATGGATATACTTCAAACTGGCGGACTTAAGAAGTCAGAAAAGAAAATAGTTATAAAACCAAAAGCAAAACCTAATAGAGTAAAACATAGAGACAATGGAAAATAAAAAAAAGTTAGTATTCATTTGTTTTAGCTATAGAAAAATATAAAGAAATTAATATTTAGAATTGTTTTTTATAACATAAAAACATTAAGAAGCTAAAATCTTAATACTGACAACCATAAGGGATACTGCTTTAGATAACAGTATCCCTTATTTTGTTTAAGCCTTTTTATTAAATTTATGTCTAGTCTACTATAATTAACAAGAACTTTTACACTAAATGCGAAAAATAGGTGAGCTTATTCCCACTTTTCCATTTTCTAATATAGTCTTTATAACATACCATTTTTCATTATTCTCAGCCTTATGCCTGTAAATATACTTTATACGATTCAAATTTAAATCAGGTATTTTTTTTATTATAGTACCTGAAAAAGAAATTATATCTATCTCCTTAATTTTATAATTGTTATCTTGAATGAATATATAAAATTCCAGTTCGTTATCATTTAAGGGGATAGTTTCACCCATAAAGGCATTATTTATAGTAAAGTACATAACTAAAGACTTAGATTCAGTTGAATAAGTATGTCGACTTCTAAATGCTGTTACTAAGGAGTCTAAAGTAAGTTCATTAGAAATTATGCAGGTTAAATTTTCATCATCACCAAAATTCATTCTATGATTATCTTGCGAGTTTATAGCACCAAGTTGCCAGCCTTTATCTAATAAATTGTAATAATACTTATCATATCTAGAATATTTATTTGGAGCAGAACCATTACCAACTTCAATAGATGTTATTAGTTTATTTAATAAGGGGCTATATTCTAAGTAATTTATGTTTTTATGGGGATGATTAAGGGTTATAAAAGAATGTGGATTATTAAACATCCATAATATTAATAATTTAAGATTACTAACTATACCAGTAAAAAATCTATTAGAATTCACTACATTTATGTCTCCAAATCCACTAGTTTTACTTTCAAACCCTATTACTGGTAGGAAGTTATCATGTTTTCTTCTATATTTTATTCTTAAGTATTTTAAAGCTTCCCATTTACTTAATTCATTTCCATTCATTCTAACAGATTTAATAAGATAATTATTATGATCTGTCAAAATTAAAAAATCTAATCCGTTATGTCGAGCATAATCAAATGCTTCAGTTGGAGTACCTCTTCCAGTAGAAAAACCACAATGAGCATGAGGAATGCCATAGTAAAATTTTAAGTTTTTAAAATTAATTTGTGTTTTTTTCTTATTCAAATTATCCTACCTATAAAATTGCTTACAGTATATAATATATCTTCTGCGGTAAAATAATGACAATAACTAAATGTAATGATAAAATAAGTTTAGGTGTCTTAGCTAAATTTAATTATAAAAAAGAAGAAAGTGGGAAAAATAATGGTAAAGAATTTTTCAAATAATAGTCCTAATATATCAGAAAGTGTTTACATATCTGAAACATCTGTTATTATTGGAGATGTCGTTATTAAAGAAAATTCTAATATATGGTTTGGTGCTGTACTTAGAGGTGATGAGCAATCAATATCTATAGGGCGCGAAACTAATATACAAGAAAATGTTGTTATTCATGGAGATGGAGATAATAATGTGACTGTAGGAAATGGTGTTACCATTGGTCATGGTGCTATCATTCATGGATGTGCAATAGGTGATAATGTACTCATTGGTATGGGGGCTATAATATTAAATGGAGCTAAAATAAGTAAAAATTCTATTGTTGCTGCTGGAAGCTTAATAACTCAAAATAAGGAATTTGAAGATGGATCATTAATACTTGGAAATCCTGCAAAAGTTATAAGAAAATTAACACAGGAAGAAATTCAAGCTAACAAAGAAAGTTCTTTAACTTATGTTAATTTAGCTAAGAAAATGGCAGACAGTAATTAATAAGGTAATAAATTGGAGGAAATATGATACTAATAGGTGAATATAATAATTTTAAGGTAAGTAAAAAAGTTGATTTTGGATATTATTTAGAAAATGAGATGGGTGAAGAGGTATTATTACCTAATTCATCTTTAAATGAAAAGAAAATAGAAGTTGGCGATAAAGTAGAAGCTTTTGTTTATAGAGATTCAAAAGATAGAGTGATATCAACATTAAAAACTCCAAGTTTAACAGTTGGAAAAGTAGGTTACTTAGAAGTAGTTGGTCAAAGTGGTATAGGGGCATTTGCAGATTTTGGTCTTGAAAGAGATGCATTTGTACCAATTAAAGAGCAAATATATAAATTAAAAACAGGAGAAAAGTATTTATTTTATATGTACTTAGATAAAACGGATAGAATAGCTCTTACAACTAGAGTTGATAACTATTTAGAATTTGCATCACCTGAAGAATTTAAAACTTCAGAAGAAATTGAAGCAATAGTGTATGAAAGTGGTTACAATGGAACTTTAAAAGTTGCAATAAATAGGAAGTACAAAGGAATAATATTAGGTAATGAACATTTTGACTATTTATATCCAGGTCAAGCAGTAAAAGCAAGAGTTAAGAGAATATATGAAGATGGAGTAATTGGTATTACAACAAGAAAAACAAGATTAAATGAAAGAGACGTATTATCAAAGGACATACTTCAATATTTAAGAGAAAATGGAGGATTTATGCCATTCAATGATAAATCTTCTCCAGAAGATATAAAAAGAACATTTAATACCAGTAAGAACTATTTTAAAATAGCACTTGGTGGATTAATGAAACAAAAGTTAATAGCTCAAGACAAAGAAGGAACAAGATTATTATAATAAATATTAAAATTATATTTTAAAGATATGATTATTACATAAGATTTTATATAAAAAGATATGCCATTTAATTAATAGCATATCTTTTTATAGTTATTTCTAGATAGGTTATTATTGAATTTATTTAATTCTTGTTCTAAATAATAGATTTTTTAATTTGCTCCAATTAAAAGGAACTAAAGGATAAAAATAACGATCATTTGTAATTGTTTTAGTAGAATACATAATAAATACTATTAATATAAATCCTATTATAAAACCCAAATAGCCTAATAATCCGCTTAAAATTAATAATAATATTCTCATAAACTTTAATGCATAGCTTAATTCTATACTAGATTGCTCAAAACTAGCTAAAGCAACTACTGACATATATAAGATTGTTTGTGGTATAAACCAACCTGTAGTAACTGTATACTCACCTAGTATTAGTCCACCAATAACGGACAAAGACATTCCAAGGGAATTAGGTGTATTTAAAGAAGCCAATTTTAATCCATCAATAGCAACTTCTAATATTAAAAATTGCCAAATTAGTGGAATGGAGTAACTATCTTTAGGAAACAAAAAGTCAAACTGTGTTGGTAAAGTTATATTTCCATTTACAAAAAGTAAATATAATGGAATTAGAAAAATTGTTGAAATAGTTATTAAATTTCTAACTAGTCTTAGATAATTTCCAGTAAACAAAGGAAAATAATAGTCGTCTACATCTTGTAAAAAATCAAAAATAGATGTAGGTAAAATCATAGCAGTTGGAGAATTATCTACAAGAATTAGTATACTTCCTTCAGTAAGATGAGAAGATGCAACGTCAGGTCTTTCTGTATATCTAACCTTAGGAAATGGATTAAGATAATTTTTATTATTTAACGCTTCTACTAAGCTTTGATCACCTAAAGTAAGAGTATCTACATCTATACTTTTTATCTTTTCTAAAACAATATCTAAGCTACGTTTATCAACAATACCATCCATATAAGCTATACATACATCGGTTTTTGAAATTTTACCTATAGTATGCATATCAAAAATTAATCTAGAGTCCCGTATTCTTCTACGAATTAAAGCTGTATTAAAAACTATTGTTTCAACAAAACCATCTCGTGCACCTCTTAGAGTCTTTTCTTTTTCAGGTTCTGCAAGCCCACGTACAGGATAAGTACGCATATCTAGAATTATGCACTTATCATATCCATCAATAAACATTGAGGTTTGCCCACAAAGCACAGCATCAATTATTTTATCTAAATCAACTTCTTCAGAAACTTCTATATAAGGAATGGCATTATCTATAAATTCACTTGGTGTTTTATAAGAGTTCATTACTTCAGGTTTTATTGTGAAAAATCCATTCATTATTCGTTCCATAACGTCATCCTTGGTAAATCCATCTATATAAAACATAGTTGTTTTCTTATTACCTATTATTATATTCCTTTGAATAATATCAAAGCTCTCTTTAACTTTTAGCTTTGATTTTATTAAATCAATATTATTATCAAAACTTGATGTTATTTTCAAAAAACTACACCTCTTTCGTATTTTATGATAATGGTAGGTTCATGAAAATATTATGTGATTTACGAAGAAAATTATGCAAAGTAATTCTAATAAAAATAAGTTATATAATAATATACAAAATTTAATTATCAAATAATTAATTAGGGAAATGTTAAATCTTGCACAAAAAAATATATTAATCATATTTTATAATGCAAAGTGTTAAAAATATAAAATATAAAGTATGAATTAGATTTAAATGGGAGATGAACATTATGTGTGGTATTGCTGGATTAGTAAATTTTAAAGAAGACATATCAAAATATAAAAATATATTAGAGGATATGGTAAAAACATTAAAAAAAAGAGGCCCAGATAGTCAAGGATATTATGTTGATAAAAATGTTCTGTTAGGTCATAGAAGATTAATAGTTGTAGATCCGGATGGTGGTAAACAGCCGATGATTAAGATATTTGAAGGCAATAAATATGTTTTAATTTATAATGGCGAGTTATATAATACGGAAGAATTAAGAAAAGAATTAAAGAACGAAGGATTTTATTTTGATTCATATTCAGATACAGAAGTATTAATTACATCATATATACGTTGGGGGAAAAATTGTATTAATAAATTAAATGGAATATTTGCTTTTGCTATTTTTGATGAAAAAAATAATGAAGTTTTTTTAGCTAGAGACCAAATGGGAGTAAAACCATTATTTTATACAGTATATAATGAAACTTTAATATTTAGATCAGAAATAAAAACAATTTTAGCAAATCCAAATATAAAAAGAGAAATAAATGAAGATGGATTAACAGAATTATTTGCATTAGGACCAGCTGTAACGCCAGGAAAAGCTATATTTAAGGATATAAAAGAGATAGCACCTGCTAATTGCTTATTGATTTCGAAAACTGGAGATGTAAAAACATGGGAATATTGGAGCGCTGAGGCAAAAGAGTTTAAAGAAACATCAGCTGAAGCTATAGAGCATACTAGATATTTGTTAGTGGATGCAATAAAAAGGCAATTGGTAGGGGATGTACCAATATGCACATTTCTTTCTGGAGGGCTAGATTCTTCTGCAATTTCTGCAATAGCAGCACAAGAATATAGTAAGAAAGGAAAAACATTAACTACGTATTCTATAGATTATGAAGATAATTCAAAATATTTTAAGTCATCTTTATTTCAACCGACTACTGATGAATATTGGGCAGAGATTATGGCAAAAGAGATAGGAAGCGATCATAAAAAAATTACATTAAACCATGAAGATTTAGCAAATGCTTTAAAAGATGCAGTTATAGCTAGAGATTTACCAGGAATGGCAGATATAGATTCATCATTATTATTGTTTTGTAAAGAAATTCGTAAAGATTTTGTGGTGGGTCTTTCAGGGGAATGTGCAGATGAAATATTTGCAGGGTATCCATGGTTTACAAACAAAGAGATGTTTTATATGGATACTTTCCCATGGTCAAGATTTATTAATGATAGAAAATCTATAATTAATAATAAGTTAAAAAATATAAGAATAGAAGATAGAGTAAGATATGAATATGAAAAATCATTAAGCAAGGTTCCACATTTAGAGAATGAAAGTAAAAGAGACTATAGGATGAGAGAAGTATCATATTTAAATTTAAAATGGTTTATGGTTAATCTACTAAACAGAAAAGATAGAGTAAGTATGTATAATGGTTTAGAAGTTAGAGTTCCTTTTGCAGATATTAGATTAGTAAATTATGCATTTAATTTACCAGCAGAGATCAAATTGTATAAAGGAAGAGAAAAAGGATTATTAAGAGCAGCTTTAGAAGGTATTCTTCCAAATGAAATTATTTATAGAAAAAAGAGTCCATATCCTAAAACTCATAATCCTATATATACAGATATAGTTTGTAATATGATGAATGATATATTGAAGAAAAAATCATCACCTATTCATGAAATTATTGATGAAGATACAGTAAGAAAAATTGTTGATACAAGAGGGGAATCGTATAAATCACCTTGGTATGGTCAATTGATGACAGGTCCTCAGTTAATAGCGTATTTGATTCAGGTAAATACTTGGTTAGAAGAATATAATATAAATATATTAATTTAAGGCTCTGTTTTAAATATGTATATGCTTAAATATTACTCTAATATAGTCTAATTTAAAAATAAAAAATGATTACCAAATAATAAATTAGTAATCATTTTTTATTAATATTTAGGCTTAATATTAATATTTAAATTTAATAGAAATTTCTTTAATTTCACCTTTAGAGTTTTTTCTTATATTAAATTGCTTTATATCAGAAAACTCATTATTTAATTGATAAGATAATTCATTAATAGTAGCTTTAGTTTTTTTAGCTAATTCACCATCTTGAATTACTCTAAATCTAGACTTTTTACAAGTTATCTCTTCACTTTTATCACTAATCACAACAAAGTACTCAGGTGCTTCCTCTATAACTAAGTAATCTTTGCTTAAAGTTAAATCGTCACATAAATTATTATCTATACATTTAACTATCATTAAAATTCCTCCTAATATTAAAGTTATAACTCAATAGTATTACAAAATTTTCAAAATTTATACTAGAAAAAATCATGAAAAAAGTAATCAAAAATAGTAAAAATTTATAATTTATAGAGAAGTGAGACTTTTTTTGATATAATGATTATCAAGGAAAGGATTGATCAGTAGTGGAAATTGGAAGAGTACGAAGCGGAAATGTATCAACTGAAAGAAAAATTGTATCAGAAAAAAAAGATTTTTCTCAAAGCTTTAATCATGCTAGGGATAGAAAGTCAGAAGAACAACTTCGTAAGTTGATGGATGACATAAAAAAAAGAGGAAATAAGCTTGTATTAACTAAAACATATGTTGACGTTGTTATGTATAAAAAGATGATAAAAGAATATCTAGAATCAATATTAAAGTTTATGTATGATACAAAGAAAGATATTAGTTTTTGGCAAACTCAATATTTTGTTACTGTAGATACTGTAGATGAAAAATTAGAAGAGCTGACTAATATGTTGTTATCTGAAGAAAAGGAAAATTTGAATTTAGCAGCAACTATAGATGAAATTCAAGGTTTAATAGTGGATATATATAGATAAAGTACATAAAAGTTTAATGCTAAAGTAATATTTATTTAGTATTAAACTTTCTTTGATTTTTCATTTATGATTTAGCACAGTACTGACATATACATAATGAAAGTGGGTTGAATAATTAAGTTTAGAGATGATGAAATGAGCAAATGACTATATAATTCTATTTTGATTATATTATATATAAACAATATTTATATATAATATAAAGTAAAATTACATTTTAAAATCAAATCATGGATATACTTAATTTTGAGGTTTGTTATGATTATTATGTTATTATAATTATAGTAAAATTTAAGGATGGTGAATTTTTATGAAGAAATTATCAATATTTTTAATACCTGTTATATCAATTTTTATGATTATAGGATGTGGAGTAAATAAAGCTGTAACTATAGACGAAGTTAAGGAAATTAATTTTGTAGTTCCAGACGGACTTCCAGCAATATCTATAGCTAAAATGATAAAAGAAAAACCAGAATTTCAAAAAGGATACAATGTTAATTATAACATTGAAAAAGTACCAGATAATGTTGCTACATCTATAATGAAGAGTGAAGCTGATATAGCTATAGTACCATCAAATATACCAGCTATATCTTATAATAAAAATGGTGATTACAAGATAGCAGGAACAGTAGGTTGGGGATCTTTTTATATAGTTTCTACTGATAATTCTCAAAGTATAGATGACTTAAAAGGTAAGGAAATTTATAATATTGGAAAGGGATTAACTCCAGATATTATAACAAAAGCTATTTTAAAAAATAACAATATAGATCCAGATAAAGATGTGAACCTTAGCTATGTTGGAGGAGTTACAGAAATAGCACCAGTAATTTTATCTGGAAAAGCTAATTATGCAGTATTACCAGAACCAGCATTATCTACTGTATTAAGCAAAAAAGATAACCTAAATATACTTTTAGATTTAAATGAAGAATGGAAAAAAGAAAATGATTCAGAATATGGTTATCCTCAAGCGACTATAATAATAAAAAAAGATTTAATAAAAAATAATAATAAGCTAGTTGAAAAGATTTTAAGAGAAATAGAAAATAGCACAATATGGGCATATAAAGACAAAGAAGCTTTAGGTGATTATTGTGAGGAAATAGGCGTATCAGCCAATAAAAATATAATAGTATCAGCTATGGAAAGAGCTAATATAAAATACGTTGATATAAAAGATTCTGCTAGTGAATATAATACTTATTTTAAAAAATTATATGAATTTGACAACATAACAGTAGGAGGAAATATACCAGATGAAGGAATATACATGGAAAAGTAGAGTATGTATTCTAGCATCATGTTTATTCTTTTTAATAGTATGGCAGGTTCTTGCAGTTGTTATAAATAATGATATATATTTACCGAATATTCAACAAGTAATAACTGAAATGATTAAAATTATAAGCAGAAAGGATTTTAATTTAATACTAATAAGTAGTGTATATAGATCTGTGCTATGCTATATTTTAGCAATAGTTTTAGCAATAGTTTTAGGGGTACTTACATTTATGTATCCCTTTTTTAAATTTTTATTAGCTCCAATAAATTCTTTTGCTAAAACCATACCAACAATGGTATTAGTGGTGTTAGTATTGGTGTGGTTCAATAAAGATAACGCCCCATTTATAGTAGGATTTGCTATAACATTTCCAATATTATATGAAGGAATAGTAGGAAGTCTTAATAATATAGATGAAAAATTAATAGATATGATGAACATATATGAAATATCTCTTATAGATAAAATAAAAAAAATATACGGTCCAGTTATAAAGTTTCACTTAGCAAGTATATTTGTATCAACATTCTCTTTAGCATTTAAAGTGGTTATTGCAGGAGAAGTACATGGACAACCTAAATATGGAATTGGATCTGCAATACAGCTTGAAAAAGTGAATTTCAACACTAGTGGGATATTTGCATGGATAGTAATTATTGTAATATTATCACTAGCTTTTGAATTTATAAATAATTTATTTAAAGCTAGAATATATAGGTGGAAGAAAAATGAGAATAGAAATTAAAAATCTAAGTAAAGCTTATAATAATGAAATAGTTTTTGAAAGATTTAATTTAACTTTAGAAAATAGGAAAGTAAATTGTATAGTTGGAAAATCAGGTTGTGGAAAAAGTACTTTGCTTAATATGTTAGCTGGAATTCTTAAATTTGACGGTGGAGAAATTTTAGGAATATCAAAAAATGAAGTTAGTTACATATTTCAAGAAGATAGGTTAGTAGAATGGCTTACTGTTGAAGAAAATTTAACTTTTGCATTAAAAAAATATTATGATAAGTTAAAATTAAAAGAAAAAATAAAATCTATGTTATCTTCACTAGGACTTGAAGATGTAAAAAATAAATATCCAGAAGAATTAAGTGGAGGAATGAAACAGAGAGTTAATATAGCAAGAGCTTTTGGAAAACCCTCTAAAATTATTTTGATGGATGAGCCATTTAAGTCTTTAGATTATACGCTAAAGTATAAAATAATTGATGAATTTAGAAATATTATGCTAAATGAGAATAGAACAGTAGTATTAGTTACTCATGATGTTGATGAAGCTATATATTTTAATGGTAATATAACAGTTTTAGGAGAAAGACCTGTTAAGATTAAAGGCATTTTTAATGAAAATTTACAAGATTTTAAGAGTGATATTATTAATTTAATTAAGTAATAGGATATGTTTTAGTAGTGTGTTGATATATGCATAAGCAAAGCTTGACTAGAATTTTAAAAGTCAAATTGTAATGCCACTTCACCTATTGCATATATCAAAATCAATTTAAGACATAGTCTAATAACAAACGGAGGATTTTATGTTAAAAAAGTTTATTAGTTTTTATAAACCATATAAGAAATTATTTTTTATGGATTTGATAGCTGCGTTTATAGCAGCATTATGTGATTTAGTTTATCCAATGATGACAAGAACTCTAGTTAATGATTCTATTCCTAATAAAAATATAAGGTTAATAGTAGTTTTTGCAGTAACATTATTAAGTATATTTTTAATTAAAGCATTATGCGGTTATTTCATGCAATATTGGGGACATGTTGTTGGAGTAAGGATGCAGGGTGATATGAGAAGAGATGTATTTAATCATCTTCAAAAATTACCTAATAAATATTTTGATAATAATAAGACCGGTGATATTATGTCAAGAATAATAAATGACTTGATGGAAATTTCAGAACTTGCCCATCATGGACCAGAAGATATATTTATATCAATAGTAATGCTTACAGGTTCATTTATTATATTATGTACAATTAATATTCCACTTACATTATTGATTTTTGCATTTATACCTTTTATTGTTTTATTTACTATGTATCAAAGAAAGAAAATGAATAAAGCGTTTCTAGATACAAAAGTAAAAACAGGTGCAATAAATGCAAGTCTTGAAAATAGTATTTCAGGAATAAGTATTTCTAAAGCTTTTGTTAGTCATGAAACAGAACAAGAGAAGTTTGAAAAAGGAAATAAGAAGTTTATACTTGCAAGGGAAAAAGCATATAAAGTAATGGCTGAATATTTTTCAGGAGCAGGTTTTGGAATAGATATATTAAATTATGTAGGGTTAATAGGGGGAGGTCTATTTACTTTTAAGGGGATAATAGATATTGGTGATTTTATGGCATATATGCTGTACATAAGATTATTTACAGATCCTATTAAGAAGTTAATTAATTTTATGGAGCAATTCCAAAATGGTATAACGGGATTCCAAAGATATATGGAAATTATGAATGAAGATCAAGAAAAGAATAAAAAGAATGCCATTGAATTACGTGATGTAAAAGGAAATATAGAATTTAAGAATGTTGGCTTTAGCTATGAGGGAGAAAAAGTATTAGATGATTTTTCTATTGATATAGAAAGTGGAAAAATGTTAGCTTTAGTTGGACACTCTGGTGGAGGAAAAACAACAATTTGTAATTTGATTCCTAGATTCTATGATGTTATGGATGGCGATATACGAATAGATGGAAAAAGCATATATGATGTAACTTTAGATTCATTAAGAGAAAATATAGGTATAGTACAGCAAGAAGTATTTTTATTTACTGGAACTATAAGAGATAATATATTGTATGGCAAAACTAACGCAAGTGAAGAGGAAATTATAAAAGCTTCTAAAATGGCTAATATTCATGAATTTATTGAAAGCTTACCAGAAGGATACGATACTTATATTGGAGAAAGAGGCGTAAAATTATCAGGTGGTCAAAAGCAACGTATCTCTATTGCTAGAGTATTTTTAAAGAATCCATCTATTTTGATACTTGATGAAGCAACATCTGCATTAGATAATACAACAGAGCATATAATACAAGAATCACTTAAGAAATTATGTGAGGGAAGGACAACTATAGTTGTAGCACATAGATTATCAACAATTCAAAATGCAGATGAAATAGTTGTTATTGGAAATAAAGGGATAATAGAAAAGGGAAGTCATAATGATTTAATGAAGTTGAACGGTGAGTATAATAAATTACAGAAAATAACCTCAATTTAAATGTATGATTATGTTTTAGCAGAGTGTTGATATATGCACAATTAAAGTGGACGAAGTAATTATAATGTCAATTGCATATATAAAATTCTGTTAAAACATAGCCTAATATATAAAGCATAATGTAGATAATTAGCAATTGTATCTAAAGTTCACGAAACTAAAGTTAGTTTTGCGAACTTTTTTTGTTTTAAAATTATAAAAATTGTATTTAGGGGTAAATTAATATTATAAATTTAAGAAAGATTGTATCTTTTAGCCATAACTATTATGTATTTTAAAAATTTTTAATAAAAGAATATAGTAAGCATTTTTTATATGAACAATATTAAAGTAACTGAATATTTTGATATAGAGAGTATTAAATTTAGTAGTGAAATAATTGAGGAGGAAATTTATGATAAAGCACATTAACGATTCGAATTTTGAAAATGAAGTTTTAAATTGTAATGAATTAGTTTTGGTGGATTTTTGGGCAACTTGGTGTGGACCTTGTAGAATGTTATCTCCAGTATTGGAAGAATTAGACGGCGAATTTAAAAATGTTAAATTTACTAAAATAGATATTGATGAAAATCCATTATCATCTAGATTTAATGAAATTAGAAGTATTCCAACTATAAAACTATTTAAAAATGGCAAACCAATAGAAACATCAATAGGATTTTTACCTAAAGAAGCTTTATCAGACTTAATTAAAGATAATTTATAATTTAGGAGTTTAAATTTATGCAAGAACGATATGATATCGCAATAATAGGAAGTGGACCGGCAGGTCTTTCAGCAGCACTAAATGCCAAAATAAGAAATAAAAAATTTATTATTTTTGGATCTAGTAATTTAAGCTCAAAGTTAGAAAGAGCCCCTAAAATTAATAATTATTTAGGCTTTTATGGTATAAGTGGTGAAGATTTAAAAGAAAAATTTTTAAATCATATAAATGCTATGGAAATAGATATAAAAAATGAACGAATAAATAACATTTATGCTATGGGAGAATATTTTACTTTAATGGGGAATGAGCAAATATATGAATCTAATACTGTAATAATAGCAACAGGAGTAGAATATACTAAGGCATTAGATGGAGAAGAAAAATTTTTAGGAAAAGGTGTAGGATATTGTGCTACATGTGATGCACCATTATATAAAGATAAAATAGTATCTATAATATCATATAATAAGGATGGAGAAAAAGATGCTAACTATGTTAGTGAGTTAGCAAAAACAGTTTATTATATACCTATGTATAGAGGAGAATATGATATAAATGATAAAATTACTATAATAGAAGATAAGCCAGTAAAAATTATAGGAGAGGAAAAGGTAGAAAAATTAATATTAAAAGAAAATGATTTAATAACTGAGGGAGTTTTTTTGCTTAAAAACTCTATATCTCCTAAAGAATTAGTACCTGGTTTAAAAATAATAAATGGTCATGTTGAGGTTAAAAGAAATATGGAAACTAATATAAAAGGATGTTTTGCAGCAGGAGATTGTACTGGAAAGCCATATCAATATATTAAAGCAGCTGGAGAAGGGAATATTGCAGTGTTAAGTTCTGTTGCATATTTAGATTCAAAATAAATTAATATATATTTAATACAGAGTTTATATGAAAGGAAGCATTTTAAAGTGTTTAAAACATTTTAAAATGCTTTTTAATTATATTGGGATTTATAAATATATAAAGATTTATGTATTTATAGAATTAAATATTTGTAGAATTAGAAAGTTGATAAAAATAAATTTATGATATTTTTTAATTATTTTTATAAAAATATATTAGTATATACTAATTATTGAATAAATCATAATTATAAGTACTTAATTTTATTTTATTACAAAAAAGTATAGCATAAAGCAAAGAAATGAAAAACATTTAGAAATTTATTCGTAGACAAAATTTGCATAAAATGGTTTAATGTTTTATATAAAGGGATTTTAAATATATAGTAATTATAACAATATATTTTTATGTGAATTATGGAGGTTAAAATGAATAAGAATGAGCAGGAAGATAGTAAAAAACTAAAGTATTTTAGATTGTTAGCTAAACAATATCCTAACATTGCTTTAGCATCTACAGAAATTATAAATTTAGAAGCAATTCTTAATTTACCCAAAGGTACGGAACATTTTTTAAGTGACATACATGGTGAATATGAGCCTTTTGTACATGTATTAAGAAATGGATCTGGAGTTGTAAAAAGAAAGATAGAAGATCTTTTTTGCAAATCTTTATTAGAAAGTGATATAAAGAGTTTAGCAACTTTAATATATTATCCAGAACAAAAATTGGATATAGTTTTAAAAGAAGAACGTAATATAGATGATTGGTATAAAATAACGTTAAATAGACTTATAGAAATATGTAGATTTTGTTCATCCAAATATACAAGATCTAAAGTAAGAAAGGCTTTACCAGCTGATTTTGCTTATATAATAGAAGAACTATTACATGAACAGTTTAATGGAATAGATAAAGAAGAGTATTACGATAGAATAATAACTACAATTATAGATATAGGAAGAGCAAAAGAATTTATAATTGCTTTATCAAAGCTTATTCAAAGGATGATTATAGATAGACTTCACATAATAGGAGATATATATGATAGAGGACCAAGGCCAGATATTATAATAGATACCCTTATGGAATATCATTCGGTAGATATTCAATGGGGGAATCATGATATGCTTTGGATGGGAGCAGCTGCAGGAGTAAGAACTTGTGTTGCTAATGTTTTAAGAATATCTACAAGGTATGCAAATTTAGATTTGGTTGAAGAAATTTACGGAATAAATCTTTTACCTTTAGCAACCTTTGCATTAAAGTATTATAGAGATGATCCATGTGAATCATTTATTCCAAAAGTAAAGGAAGATGATCCCGCTGCAAGTCAAGAAGTAGATTTAGTATCTAAAATGCATAAAGCTATAACAATATTACAGTTTAAATTAGAAAAAGAAATAATAGATAGAAGGCCAGAATTTGAATTAGAAGGAAGACTGTTATTAGATAAAATAGATTATGAAAAAGGGACTATAATATTAAATGGAATTGAATATAAATTAAATGATAATAATTTTCCAACGATAGATCCTAAAAATCCATATAAACTTACAGATGAGGAATCAGTCCTTATAGATAAACTTGTCTATTCTTTTGTAAATAGTGATAAATTACAAAAGCATGTTAGATTTTTATTTTCTAAAGGAAATATGTATTTAAAGTTTAATTCTAATTTATTATTTCACGGATGTATACCTTTAGATGATGAAGGAAATTTAAAAAGTATGTGTATACAAGGAGAAGAATATGAAAGTAAAAGATTATTAGAAAAATTTGATTCGTTATCTAGAGAGGGTTACTTTGAAAAAGTTGGTAGTGAAGAAAAGACTTATGGAATGGATATAATGTGGTATTTATGGACAGGCCCAGTATCACCGTTATTTGGTAAAAAACAAATGGCTACATTTGAAAGATATTTTATAGATGACGAAATAGCTCATATAGAACAGAAGACAGGATATTATAAATTAAGAGATCGAGAAGAAATGTGTGATATGATTCTTAGAGAATTTGGATTAGATCCAAGTGAATCTAGAATTATAAATGGACATGTACCAGTAAAAAAGAAAAATGGAGAAAGTCCAATAAAGGCTAATGGTAAAATGATAGTTATTGATGGTGGTTTTTCTAAGGCATATCAAAAACAAACTGGCATAGCAGGATATACATTGATATACAATTCTTATGGATTACAATTAGTTTCCCATGAACACTTTTCATCTACAGAAGAGTCCATAATGAAAGAAAAAGATATTTTATCTACAACTCTTGTAGTAGAGCAAAAACTCAAACGAAAAACAGTAGAAGACACAGATATAGGTAAAGATTTACAAGTTCAAATTAAAGATTTAAAGGAATTATTATTAATATATAGAAAAGGAATAATAAAAGAAATAAGATAAGGTATTTACCTTATCTTATTTCTTTAATCACAATCATTATTAACAACAATTTTACTTAGATAAAAGTAAAATTCAACGCCATTATCTATGTTTTTAAGGTTGAATTCACTATTATGAAGTTTTAATATATTTTTAACTATAGATAATCCAAGACCAGTACTGTCTTTAGTTCTTTGTCTTGATTTATCAATTCTATAAAATTTATCAAATATTTTATTGATTTCTGATTCAGGAATGTTTACACCCATATTTTTTATTGAAATTTTGAATTTATCATTTTCTTCATTTATAGATACATCTATTAAATTATGTGAAGGAGTATATTTTATTGCATTAGTTATAATATTCGTTATTACTTGATCCATTTGAAATATATCTGCATAAACATAACTGTAAGGGTTGCTAGAATTAAAGTTAATCTTTAAATCATTTTCTTCAAATTTTAGATGATTATTTTTTAAAATTTTAGAAATTAGCCTATTTATGTTAAAGGATTCTAATTTAGGTTTTATAGTTCCGGACTCTAATTTTGATAGTTCTAACATATTTTTAACTAAGGCATTCATTTTTTGGGATTCGCTAATTATAGTTTCTAAATAAGCTAAGGCATCATCTCCAGATACTATGCCATCTTTAAGACCTTCAGCATAGCCTTCAATTATTCCTATAGGAGTTTTTAACTCATGACTAACATTATCTACAAACTCTTTTCTCATATTTTCAAGTTTTCGTTCTTTTTCAATATCCTCTTCTAACTTTTGATTTTTTTGTTTTAAATCAGTTAAAGCATTTTGAAGATTTTTAGAAAGAAAATTTAAGGTTCTAGCTAAATTTCCAATTTCATCTTCTCTATCGACGTCACAAGAAACTGTAAAATCCATATTAGACATTTTATTAGCTACAGTATTTAAATTTGTAAGGGGTTTAGATATTAAATTAGAGTAAATAGAAGATAAAATACCTGCTATTATTGTTAAACCTAAAAAAACATAAATATAAAATTCATCAATTACTTTTGAAGCTTCTTCAATTTGCTGAATGGATGAAACTGATATTATAACACTATCATTGTTAGACTTTAAGGACATAGGTGCTATTATACCAATTTTTTGATTTTCAGTTCCTTGATTATAAAACCGTGTTACTTTAATTTTAGAAGACTTTATAACATCTAAAATTAAAGTTTTATCATTAATAAGTTCATCACAAAATTTAGTTAATATAGCTATATTATCTTTGTTTTCAATTTTATTTGGCAGATACATAAGCTCTCCATTAAGAGAGAATATTGCTACTTTTGAGTTATTGTCATTTTCAAATTTATCTAGTGCTTGATATAAAGCATAGTCATCAGTATTTTGATAAGAATATAAAGTTTGAATTTTACTTATTTCTTTAACCAAAAGAGATGTTTTTCTATAAAAATAAAATCTTTCGAACAAGAATGATTGAGTAAAATAAAGTAATAATAGTAATCCGAATACAAGAGAAAGAGTTATTACAAATAATCTTTTTGATAAACTATGTTTCATTATTTAACCTCGAACTTATAGCCACTACCACGAACAGTAACTATATAAGATGACTTATCTAATAATTTTTCTCTAAGTCTTTTAATATTAGTATCTACAGTACGAATATCACCATAATAATCAATTCCCCACACATTATCTAGTATGTTATCACGACTTAATGCAATGCTCTCATTATTTATTAGATAAATTAAGAGCTCATATTCTTTAGGTGATAAAAGTATGATTTTATCATTAACTTTAACTTCATGAGAAAGTTGATTTACACTTAACCCATTAAAATTTTGAATACTTGAATCTAAATCTTCTCTTGTTCTTTTTAGTAATGCCTTAACCTTTGCAACTAAGACTTTAGGACTAAAAGGTTTGGTCATATAATCATCTGCACCAAATTGATATCCTTCAAGTTTATCTTCTTCTTCACCTTTTGCAGTAAGAAAAATTACAGGAACATTTGATACTTCTCTAAGTTTTTCAAGCATCTCCAATCCATTCATTTTTGGCATCATTATATCTAAGATTATTAAATCAATTTTTTCTTTACTGAATTGGAATAGACCTTCTTCTCCATCGGATGCTTCAAAAATATTAAAACCATCTTTTAAAAGATAGTCCCTAATTAAAAATCTAATTTTAAGTTCATCTTCCACAATTAAGATTGATTTTTTCATAATTTATATTTCACTCCTTTAAAATTAGAATTATATACTTTTTATATATTTTAGCATTACTTTAAGAATATATCTATATAAGAGTATCTATATATTAATGAAGTTGAAATAATGTGTTATAATTTTATTTTAGATACATTATATATTTAAGTAGTTAGAATTTATTAGGAGAAGTGTGAATGATAAAATTAAATTTCGATATAAAAAGGCATAAGTTAAATAATGGATTAGAAGTAATAACTATAAATAAGAATACACAAATACCATCTATAAACATAGGAATTAAAGTTGGTGCACTAAATGAAAATTTAGAACAAAAGGGAATAAGTCATTTTATTGAACATTGTTTATTTAAGGGGACATATACTAGAAATGATGAAGAGCTTAATAGTGATTTAGAAGCTTTAGGGGGAGAGTATAATGCATATACTGATTATGAAGCTACAGTGTATACAATTAGTTGTTTGATGGAAGAATTTAAGAATGGAGTATCTATACTAAGTGATATGATTATAAATTCTAAATTTGAAGAAAGCGAAATAGAAAAAGAAAGAGGCGTAATTTTAGCTGAAATAAGGACAGGAAAAGATGATTTAGAAGATTATAGCTTTAAAAATGTAAATGATATAGCATTTACCAAGAGCGCTTTTAAATATGAAGTAGCAGGTCTTGAAGAGAATGTTAATAAATTTACTAGAGAAGAAATAAAAAGATTCTATAAAAAATATTATACACCTAAAAATTCATTAATTACTATGGTTTCACCATTGAGTCATGATGAAGCGATAAAATTAATAGAAGATAATTTTAGTATGTGGACTGGAGAAAAGCCAGAACATATAGATGTTATTAAAGAAAAGAATAAGAATATAACAAAAATTACGTACAAAAAAGATATAGAACAAAGTACAATAATCTATTTATATACTTTTAATGAGCTAGAAAAAGAAGATGAATTACCACTTAGAATATTAAATCATAAATTAGGTGAGAGTGCTAATTCACTTTTATTTAGAGAAGTAAGAGAAAATAGAGGGCTTGCTTATGATATATATACAAACTTAGAAATAAGTACTAATATAAAAACTATATATATATATACATCAGTAGCTGAAGAAAATTTAGAAGAAGCTAAATGTGCAATAGAGCAAACATTAAATAATGTTATTGATGGAAAAATTCAAATTTGTGATAGGGATTTAGATGTTATGAAAAAAGTTCATAAGACAGCAGTAATTTCAACACTAGAGGATTCATTGGAACTTTGTAATTATATATTGCATCAAGAGCTTGAAGGTGAAGATATATTTGAATTTGTTAAAGATATGGAAAGATTAAATAATATTGATAAAGTTAAAATAAATGAAGTTAGTAAAAAAGTTTTTAAAAATCCAACTATTCATATATTAAAATCTAATTAATCCTGAACTACGTTTGGAAAGGGTGCATGACTAAAAAAATATGCTCCACAAGCGCTTAACGATTTTTTATTAAGCTTTATTTTAAATATGTGTTGATATATGCAATAGATGAAAGTGAGAAATTTAAATGGCTAAAATAACAAAATTAGAAGTTCAAAAGAGAAATAAAGAAAGAGTAAATGTATTTTTAGATGAGGATTATGCCTTTTCTATAAGTGCTGAATTGATATATAAAGAAGGAATTAAGGTAAAAGATAGTGTAGATTCAGAAAAACTTAAGGTATTAGCAAATAAAGATGCTATTATAAAATGTAGAGAAGCTGCAATAAAAACTATAGAAAGAAATTTAAAAACAGAAAAACAGGTAAGAGATAAATTGACTTTAAAGGGTTATGATGAAGATGCTATAACTAAGGCAATAGATTTTTTAAAAGAGTATAATTTTTTAGATGATAAGGATTATACCAATAAATTTGTTAAAGATAAATTGAAGTGTCAAGGAAGTAATAAGATTAGATATTCACTTATGCAAAAGGGTGTATCTAAAGATGTTATAGAAGAGGAACTGAGTAGCATAGATAAAGAAAATGAAAAAGAAAGTGCACTTATTTTAGCTCAGAAGAAGTTAAATAGTCTTAGAAAAACAGAAGATGATACATACAAGATATCAAATAAGTTGTACCGCTTTTTATTATCTAAAGGATATGGATATGACATTATCAAAGATGTAGTTAAAGAAGCTATGAATTTTGAACTTTATGACTAAAGGAGAATATAAATGGAAAAAATTCTTTTATACAAAATTATAATTTTTGGTATAATAGGAATGTCAATACTGCTTAGTATAATGAAAGTGTTAAGGAGTTCTAATATTGATTATGTTATCGCTCCTATAATAGATACAATAGCAAGCATATTGACATTTATGCTGATTTTGTTAAAATATGAGAATATTAATAGTATATTATCATACTTTATAAAAAACATTTTAGGAGATTTATATTTAACTAATGGAATAATTAAAATAATTGGGATTATAGCCTTATTTATTATTATAAAATTTATAATAAAATTTATAATTTCAATAATACAATCAACTATTTTTAGCGGTGGAAAGAAAGTTATAAATGAAAGTAAAACATTACTAATTATTTTTTCAACTATATTTGGTATCGTTAGAGCGTGTATTTTTATATTGATATTATTTGTTCCTATAATAATGTTTAATTCTATTCCTAATAATCCTTATCAGATTAATATTTTTAACGATATTACTGCGTTTAATAAAGTAGAAGATATTATAGATAAAAATAAATCTAAAATAATAAATAATGGATTGATTAAGGATATAGCATCGAATAGAATTATTTATTATAACGGGGTTACTTTAGATGAAGGGGTAAAATCTAATGATGTTATTAACGAAAAGGCAAGGAAAATAGTCTCATCAAGCAAAAATGATAGAGAAAAAGCAAAAAAATTATATTCGTGGATTGGCTCTAATATAAGTTATGATTATGACAAAGCAACAAGAGTTTTAAATTCAGAAAATGTGAAAAATAGTGGAGCTATATGTGCATATGAAGAAAAAAATGGTATATGTTTTGATTATGCATGTCTTTATGTGGCTATGGCGAGAGCAACTAACCTAAATGTAAGGTTAATAACTGGAGAGGCATATAATGGAGAAGAATATATAAGTCATGCATGGAATGAAGTATATTTAAGTGATGAAAATAAGTGGATTAAAGTTGATTCAACATTTTATAATGCAGGAAATTACTTTGACTGTGATAATTTTGATGATATACATAAAAAAGATAATATTGCAGGAGAATGGTAGGCTAAGAAGCATATTTATAATATACTTCTTATAAAATATAAGAAGTATATTAATTTTTTGATAATTTTGTGAGAATTAAGTTTATTGCTTTTTCGCAATCAGTATCATCATTGCTAATAGCCCATGCTACATTAAAAAATTGCAAGGCTTTATTTAGTTTGTTTTTCATGGTGTAGCAATAACCTAAATTAAAATAATATTTACTTTCGTTTTGAATAGTAAGAGCATTTTTTAACATAGTTATTGCTTTATCAAATTCCTTTAACTTAATAAAACAAACACCGGCATTATAATATGAACAAGCCTCATTTTGTTTCTGAGTAGCAGATTTTTTATAACAATCAATAGCTCGTAAATAGTCTTGAGTATTGTATAATTTATTTCCTTCATTAAAATAGTTCATTTTAACCTCCAAAGATATAATTTTATAAGTTATTAAAAGACGTAAGATCTCTAATATATTAATTAAATACATTTAGATTATAGACATGTAAAATAACTACTATACATAAATAAAACAAAATTGAAATAATAATGTTGTATACAAATAAAAATATTAATATAGAATTTGTATTTTAATTTAGAGTAGGTGAAATTGAAGATGAAGAACTATAAAATAGGATTAGATATTGGCTCGACAACGGTTAAACTAGTTGTTCTTAATCATAAGGAGCAATTAGTTTATAGTAAATATGAAAGACATTACTCTGATATAAAGAGTACCATTATAGAATTAATAGAAGAAGCATATAAAGATATTGGAAACATAAGTTGTACATTGAGTGTAACAGGCTCTGGTGGACTTTCTGTATCTAAATGGCTTAATGTAGAATTTGTACAAGAAGTTATTGCATGTTCAAAAACAGTTGAAACAATAATTCCGGAAACAGATGTTGTAATAGAATTAGGTGGAGAAGATGCTAAAATAACTTATTTTAGAGGTGGCCTTGAACAAAGAATGAATGGAAGTTGTGCAGGTGGAACAGGAGCTTTTATAGATCAAATGGCTGTGTTATTAAATACAGATGCCAGTGGTCTAAATGATTATGCTAAAAGTTTTAATGTTATATATCCAATAGCTTCAAGGTGTGGAGTTTTTGCTAAAACAGATATACAACCTCTTATAAATGAAGGCGCAAGTAAAGAGGATATTGCAGCATCTATTTTTCAAGCGGTAGTTAATCAAACAATAGGTGGACTAGCATGTGGGAAACCTATAAAAGGAAATGTTGCTTTCCTAGGAGGTCCATTATTCTTTCTATCAGAATTAAGGCAAAGATTTATAGAAACATTAAAATTAGAAGAAGAACAAGTGATTTTCCCTGAAAAATCACAATTATTTGTAGCACAAGGAGCAGCGTTATTATCAATAAAAAATAACTTTACAGATCTTGAAAGTATAGTAAAAAAAGTTAAAAATTTATCTGAAATAAAAGATGATGATGTTGAAAGATTAGATGTTTTATTTCAAAATGAAGATGAATATATAAAATTCAAAAAAAGACACGAAAAGGCTAAGGTAAAAAGAGGAGATTTAAATAATTATAAAGGTAAAGCTTTTTTAGGGATAGATGCGGGATCAACGACTACCAAAGTTGCATTAATAAATGATAAAGATGAGCTTATATATTCTTTATATGAAGGTAATGAAGGTAATCCACTTAAAAAAGTTATACAAATGTTAAAAGACTTATATTCAAAATTACCAAGTGAAGTCGAAATTGTAAATACAACTGTGACAGGGTATGGAGAAGCTTTAATTAAGTCAGCACTACATATTGATATTGGAGAAATAGAAACAATTGCCCATTATAAAGCAGCAGAATATTTTTTACCGGGGGTTAATTTTATTTTAGATATTGGTGGACAAGATATGAAATGCTTAAAGATAAAGAATGGAACAATAGATAGCATATTGTTAAATGAAGCTTGTTCATCTGGATGTGGTTCTTTTATAGAAACATTTGCGAAATCATTAAATATGAAGATTCAAGATTTTGCTGAAGAAGCTATTAAAGCGAAATCACCAGTGGACTTAGGTTCAAGGTGTACTGTTTTTATGAATTCGAGAGTAAAACAATCACAAAAAGAAGGCGCTGAAATTTCTGATATATCTGCAGGGTTATCATATTCTGTAATAAAAAATGCTTTATTTAAAGTTATTAAATTAAGAGATGAAAAAGATATTGGAGACAAAGTAATAGTACAAGGCGGAACATTTTATAATGATGCTGTACTTAGAAGCTTTGAACTTGTTTCAGGTAGAAAAGCTATTAGACCTGACATAGCAGGCCTTATGGGTGCTTTTGGATGCGCAATAATATCAAAAGAAAGATATATAGATGGAAAAAAATCTAGTATACTTTCTAAAGATAAAATTGATAATTTTAATATGACATCAGTATTTAAGCGATGTGGAAAATGTGGAAATAATTGTCTTTTAACCGTTAATAAATTCTCAACTGATGAAGAGTTTATTTCAGGTAATAGATGCGAAAGAGCACTTGGTGTAAATAAAACTAAAAATGATATTCCTAACTTATATAAATATAAGTATAAGAGAACTTTTAACTATATTCCTCTTAAAGAGAATGAAGCTAAAAGAGGGGTAATAGGGATTCCAAGAGTGTTAAATATGTATGAAAACTATCCATTTTGGTTTAAAATTCTTACTTCTCTTGGATTTAGTGTGAAATTATCACCTTCATCAAGCAAAAATATATATGAAAAGGGAATAGAAACAATACCGTCTGAATCGGCATGTTATCCAGCAAAATTAGTTCATGGGCATGTAATGTCACTTATAAATTCAGGAGTAAAAACTATTTTTTATCCTTGTATACCATATGAAAAAAAAGAATTTGTTGGTGCTAATAATCATTATAATTGTCCTATGGTAACATCTTACCCTGAAGTTATTAAGAACAATGTTGATGAATTAAAAAATAAAAATATAAAATATATCTCTCCCTTCTTTTCATTAGATGATGAAAAGGAATTAGCAAAAAGAATAGTTCATGAATTTAAAGAGTATAATGTTACATTAAAAGAAGCGGAATGTGCTATTAATTTAGGCGTAAAAGAGAGAGAGGCTTATAAAAAAGATATTCAAAATAAGGGTGAAGAAGTTTTAAGATATCTTGAAGACAATAATAAATATGGAATAGTTTTATGTGGAAGGCCTTATCATATAGATCCAGAAATAAATCATGGAATACCTGATGTAATAAATTCTTATGGTATGGCTGTATTAACAGAAGACAGTGTATCTCATTTAGGAAATTTAAAAAATAAACTTAGAGTTGTTGATCAATGGACTTATCATTCAAGATTATATAGAGCAGCACAAGTTGTAGCTGAAAATAATAACCTTGAAATAATCCAGTTAAATTCTTTTGGTTGTGGATTAGATGCAGTAACAAGTGACCAAGTATCTGAAATTGTAAGTTCTAAAGGAAAGATATACACTTTACTTAAGATAGATGAAGGAAACAATTTAGGAGCGGCTAAGATAAGAATTAGATCATTAAAGGCTGCAATAGAAGAAAGAAGCAGAAAGAATTATATACCATTAGAAGAAAAGGTAGAATACAATAATCCTGTATTTACAAAAGAAATGAGAAAAAGTCATACAATACTTGTACCTCAAATGTCACCAATTCATTTTAAATTGATACAAGAGGCAGCAAGATCAAGTGGATATAATGTTGAAGTATTACCTTCAATAGATGCAAAAGCAATTGATGAAGGGTTAAAATACGTAAATAATGATGCATGTTATCCATCTATAATAGTTATTGGTCAAATGATTAATGCATTAAAATCTGGTAAATATGATTTGAATAATACATCAGTTATAATAAGTCAAACTGGCGGTGGATGTAGGGCAACTAATTATATAGGATTTTTAAAGATGGCTTTAAAACATGCAGGATTTGAAAATATACCTGTAATATCTCTAAATGCAGTAGGGCTTGAAAAACAACCAGGATTTAAGGTGAATTTTAAATTTTTAAATAAATCACTTATGGCTTTAATATATGGTGATTTATTTATGAGAACTTTATATAGGACCAGACCATATGAAAAAGAGAGTGGTTCTGCTAATGCGTTATATGAAAAATTTAATAAAAAAGCAGAAGAAAATATAAAAACTGGTAGTAAAAAAGAATTTGAAAGAAATATAAAAGAAATAATAGAAGCTTTTGATAAATTACCATTATTAGATATTAAGAAACCAAGAGTTGGAGTTGTTGGTGAAATATTAGTTAAGTTCCATCCAACTGCTAATAATGATATAGTTGGGATATTAGAAAGAGAAGGTGCTGAAGCTGTAGTACCAGATTTGTTAGACTTTTTCTTATATTCAGCATATGATGATGTTTTTAAACATGATTATCTTGCAGGAAGTTTAAAAAATAAATTTATTAGTAAATTTGCTATAGCTTATATAGAGAGCTTTAGAAAATCTATGAAGAAGTATTTAGATAATAGTAGTAGATTTACTGCACCAAAGCATATAACTGAACTAGGCAAATTAGCTTCACCAATAGTATCACTTGGAAATCAAACTGGAGAAGGATGGTTCCTGACAGCAGAGATGATTGAACTAATTGAAAGTGATGCTGAAAATATAGTATGCATGCAACCTTTTGCATGTTTACCAAATCATGTTACGGGAAAAGGTATGATAAAAGCACTTAAAGAAAAATATCCTGAATCTAATATAGTTGCAATAGATTATGATCCAGGAGCATCAAATGTAAATCAATTAAATAGAATTAAGCTAATGCTTTCAGTTGCATTTAAAAAAATAGATGAGCAAATTATATTATGCAAGGATATACAACCTGATGTAGAAGTATTAACAAAAGAAGTTAGTGTAACATTAGAGAAAAAAGAATAACATTTTATTATTTGGCTATGTTTTAGCAGCATGTTGATATATGCATAAGCAAAGTGGACTGAGTAATTGAACTTAGGAATACTAAAAATGAGTATAGTCCCATTTTAGCTTGCTCCCAATATAAAATTGAGACAAGCAGTAAATGTAACAATACTCATTAAGTATTCTCAAAGTCCAATTACAATGTCTCTTTGTCTATTGCATATATCAACATATATTTAAAACATAGCCTATTATTTAAATGTTTAAATTGAGCACAGGTTAAGATATAATTTTAATATACTTATGTAAAAATAAAGAGGTGAATTTTAAATGAAATTAGAATTAACAATATTTGAATTAGGCCAAGCTTTAAAAAAAATAGAAAAAAATCATGAACTAGATTTATTAATAAAATCAACATTAAATGGTGGTTGGATGACATTAAGAGGGATGGCTAATATACAAAAAGTTCCAGGATTAACTTTAGGTTGCAGTAGCAAAGGAAATAATATTATAGATATAAAAATAAAAGATAATAATGGTCAAGGAAGTACATTAAAGCTTACTGGAGCAAAAGAAAAGAAATTTAATGTAGAGATATCCTCTACTAGATATATGGAGTTAGGCAGTAGAAATAAAGCAAATGCCAATGAAATAAAAATCAATAAAAATGAATGCAAATTAAGAATTGATGAAAATATGATATTTACAATAAAAGCCAGTATAGATGAAATAAAAGAAATAATAAAATAATTTTAATAAAATAAGCTTGTTATATGACAAGCTTATTTTTATTTTTATGGATAATTTATTTTCATAATCCAAATAATATTAATAGTAAAAATATTTATGAAATATAAAATTAGTATAACGGAGGATTACTATGAAAAAAAAACTTTTAAGTATTAATATGATAATTATAGTAATGATTTTAATGGTTTTTGGTGTTAATGAAAATATTGTAGCTAATTGTTCAAATTTTGATTCAGAAAAAGCTGCTAAAGTAGGAGTATTGTTATATAAATTTAATGATGAGTATATCTCTTTATTAAAAAATAGTTTGGAAGAAATTCAAAAAGAAAATCCAAACAAAGTTGAGTTTATTTTTTTAGATGCTTATGGTGATGAAAAAAAACAAAATAAGGAACTAGATAAATTGTTAAAAGAAAAAGTAGATCTTTTATTAGTAAACTTAGTTAATACAAGTGAGGGATCAACACAAAAAGTAGTAGATAGAATTAAAGAAAGCAATGTTCCAGTAATATTTTTTAATAGGGAACCTATAAGTAAAATACCAATAAAATCTTATGAGAAAGCTGTTATTTTATCAAGAAAACCAGAGGCAGGCATATTACAAGGGCAAATAGTATCTGATTTATGGAATGATAATAAAAAAATGATAGATAAAAACAAAGATAATATTATGCAATATGTTATGTTGACTGGTGAAAGTAGTGATTTAACTGCAATTTCTAGAACTAAAAATGTTATTAAAACAATAAAAGATAATGGAATAGAAATTCAAGAATTAGAAAAGAAAAATTCCAAGTGGGATAGAGAATTAGCTAAGCAAAATATAGCATCATTATTATATCAATACGGTAATAAAATTGAAGTTATAATTGCTAATAATGATGCTATGGCAATAGGCGCTATTGAAGCATTGCAAAAGCAAAATTATAATAACGGAGATTTGAATAATACAATTATTGTTGTAGGAATCGATGCAACACCTAAAGCAAAGGAATTAATAAAGGAGGGTTATATGGCTGGAACAGTTTTTCAAGATCCAAAAGAAGAAGCAGATGCCCTTTATACTTTAGGAATGAATTTAATAGCAGGTAAAAATCCAATTGAAAATACACAATATAAGTATGATGAGACAGGAGTTACAGTTCGCCTTCCATATAAAGAATATATTAATGAAACAAAATATAAGTAAATCTAAATTTTAATAAGTTTAAAGAATAAAATATTTTTATAAACACATTATAATTAATGAGTGAGGTGAATTTTAATGGATAACAATAAAAATAGATTAAAAGATAGACCAAAAACAAATGCAGAACTTAGAAAAATAGATCCAATAGAAAATTCAGATTTAGGTATTGTTAATGGAAAAAAGGTAGGTGCACCTTCACATAAAGAAAAAGATCATCTTTAATCAAAGTATAAAGCAAGCTTGAGTGGACATACTAATGTTGAGGTGATAGTTATGGACAACAGCATGAAGAAGAAACATACAAACAAACATAAAAGTTTAAAACATAATCCTCAAGCAGAAAGTGTTAAAGCTGTGTACGGTGAACCAAAAGCGAAACCATATGATCCAACTGATTTTAAAATTTAATAGAGAAAAATAACTATAAAGATAAAGCATGAGTAAATTATTTACTCATGCTTTATCTTTATATACATATATTTATTTAAGAAATGATAACGAGCCTTATCATGATCTCTATACTGAATTTTAAAGTGGATATAGCTAAAAACATGATATATATAGTACTTTGGTTTGTTTTATTATTTTATATCAAAATTAAGAGTATAACTATCTTCTAACCATTTATCTAACCCTTCTTTAGTAAAAAAACATCTACTTTTACCAACCTGAAAATGAGGGATTTTAGATTCAGGATCATTAACAACTTTCCATAATTCATCAGAAGCAATTCCTAAATAAGTAGCAGCATCTTGAATTGATAATGTATGTTGTGAAATATCTGTAGGTTCTTTAACTAAATTTGTAGAACTAGTGCTTAATGAATAAGGTAAATTAGAAATATCACTAGATATTATATGAAAACCATCATTGAAGGAATATTTTAACTTTTGTATACTATATATTACTGGAAAATTTTTGAGTTTAGGAGTAATATGATATGATTGTGTTAAAGTAACCATAAAAACTAGTAAATTATACTGAAGACGAATAGTATAGTTATTGGAAGGGAAAGAGGGCTATAGTATGTTTATAAGAAAAAATGTTTTGAAATTAGCAATACCAATAATAATAGAGCAAACATTTGTTATGCTTTTGGGTGTATGCAATACAATGATGGCAGGGCATATAGGAGAAGAAGCTGTTTCTGCAATTGGAATGGTAGATTCAATAAATAATATGTTTATATCTTTTTTCGCGGCCTTATCTGTTGGAGCTACTGTAGTTGTTGCGCAACATATTGGAAAAGAGAATCATAAAAAAGCAAACGAAACAGCTAGACAAGCTTTAGTATCTGGATGCTGTTTAGCTGCTTTAATAAGTATTTTAATGTGGATTTTGCGTGTTCCAATGATTAACTCTTTGTATGGTACTGCGGAAGAGTTAGTAAAATCAAATGCAAAAATATATTTAGAACTTACACTTATTACTTATCCTTTTATTGCAGTGCAACAAATTGCAAATGGAGTATTAAGAGGATGTGGAGATACAAAAACACCAATGTATATTACAATGTTTATGAATATTATTAATATAATTTTAGGATATATATTAATTTATGGAATAAAAGATGTTAATTTATTAGGATATGTTTTAAATACAACATCATATGGAATAGATGGTGCAGCAATATCAATTGCAATTGCAAGATTGGTTGGAACAATTCTTATAGGAATTGTTTTATTTAGAGGAAGTAGAGTTATAAGAATGAGAAAGATTTTCCCATTTAAATTTGATTTAGAAACACAAAAGAGTATATTTAATATAGGAATACCAGCAGGTGTTGAGCAAGTACTTTTTAATGCAGGAAAATTAATTGTTCAAATATTTATAGTAACTATGGGAACCGCATCAATAGCAGCAAATGCAATAGGTTCATCAATAGCAACTATTGTTGCAGTTCCAGGAAATGCATTATGTTTAGCTGCAACAACTTTAGTAGGTCAATATGTAGGAAGAGATGATACAAAAGGTGCTAAAAGTACGCTTGTGTATTTAACTAAATTTGGAACAGTATGTTTAGTAGCAATAGGTTTAATATTTATTCCTATTTCAGAATGGGTATCTTCTTTTTATACAGATAGTATAGAGGTAATAAAACTTTCATCTACATTAATTAGAAGTAATAGTGTGGCTTTAATAGTATGGCCTATTTCTTTTATATTATCATCAGGACTAAAGGGTGCTGGAGATACAAGGTATACTATGCTAACAGCTTTTGTAGGAATGTGGATTTTCAGAATATTTACAGGCTATATTTTAGGATTAGTATTTGGACTTGGTGTTTTAGGGATTTGGATTGGAATGTATACAGATTGGCTGATTAGAGGAATAATGTATTGTTTTAGGCTTAAAGGTGAAAAGTGGCTTAAACATAAAGTTGTATAATAAATTCAAATAATAGTTTTAAAATTTAATAAAGGTATCAAATATAGTAAAGAGATAATTTATATAAACAATGTACAATGTTTTAAGTGAAATTTTTAAGTTTATGAGTAATATGATATGATTATATAAGTTCCAATAAAGTTTGTTCATTAATATAAATCTTAAAATATTCACATGAATAACATGACTTACCAGTATAGTGAGGAACTTATATAGAAAATTTATGATATATATGCTTCTAACTAGATATTGTTTATAAAAGATTATAAATGTATTAACTTACTTAGAACATATATATTGAATTAGATTTAAGTAAAACTAGTAAATAATAATATGCAGAGGATGACGTAATGATGGAAGAAATTATAGTGTTAGAAGGACTAAACGCAAAAGAAATATGGGAAAAGATATATAATAAAGAATTGGATTGTAAGAAAAATGTATTAGATTATATAGAAAAAACGAGAATGATAAAAAAATCAAATGCTGATGAAAAGCAAATTCAAGATACTTATAATTTTATTTATGATAGTATAGATGCTATGGCTGATAAGATAAAACCAAATACTATTATGTATTTAAAAAATCAACTTAAAGCACAACTTGGAAAGTATGTTTCAATAAAAGATCCTAAAAAAGAAAATGGATTTATAACATTCTTTAAAAAAGCTTACCCAGAAAAGAATAGAAGAAAAGATTTTACATGGGTATTAATGGATATAAATAAAATATCAGAAGAACAAATTTGGACTACATTAACTTATATTAATAGAGAATGTCTAAAGAATAATATTAGATTAAATGGAGATGAAAAATCTGATATTATTAAAATAATAGAAAAATTAATTGCAAAGAACAATATAAAATATATAAATCAAGTTAAGAGTTTAGAAAAACTTCTTAATGTTTTAAAGATTAAAGTTGTTGCTGTAAAAGATAGGTATAGTATTAAATCTATAAATTAAGTATAGAACTTAGAATAAAAAATTATTTATAGATTCGCAAGTATTAATTAAAATAGGCTGTTAGATCTTATAATGATTAATTCTTTGTATAAATGAATTTATTGTTAAAAAAGAATAAATATATTTAAAATAACACATCCTTATAAAATAAGAATAAATTTTATAAGGATGTGTTTATTTATGCCTTGGTATATAATTATAGTAATATTTATTATAGTATGTTTAATAGGAATATGGATAGCTAATTGGTATAAAAACAAAAGATAGTTAATTCTTTTGATAATATAGGAGACTGTTATGAAAATAAGATTAGGATATGTTTCAATTGCAATGAATTTAGGAAAAAAGGTTACTAGTTCTAGTAGAGTAACTTTTAAAAATTATAGCAAAATAACGGAAAAAGAAAAGAAGAATGAAAAATTAAAATCAGTTACGTTATCTAACTTAAATGACTTAATAAAAATACTTGAATATAATATAGAAAATAATATACATTTCTATAGAATAACATCAGCTTTAATTCCTCTAGTTACTCATCCAAAAGTCGGATATTGGGGACATCGGGAACTGTTTAAAAAAGATTTTAAATATATAGGTAAGCTTATAAAAGAATCTAATATGAGAGTAGATACTCATCCAGATGAATTTAACGTTATAAATAGTATAAATCCTCAAGTTGTTGAAAATACAAAATTAAATTTAATACGTCAAGCAGAATGGTTTGAGGATTTTGATTATAAAGATGGAAAGATGGTAATACATCTTGGTGGAGCTACAGGTGGAAAAGAAGAGGGAATTAAAAGATTTATTACTAATTTTAAAAAATTCCCTATAGAAATAACTTCAAGATTAATTATAGAAAATGATGATAAGACCTATACTGCAAGAGAAATTTTAAATGTATGTGAAGAATTAAGAGTACCTATGGTGTTAGATGTTCATCATCATAATTGTAATAATTCTGGAGAAAACATAATGGAGTTAATTGAAGGTATTTTTAATACTTGGAGTGAAGAATCATTACCACCCAAAATTCATTTTTCTAGCCCTAGGGAAAATGAAAAAGATAGAAAGCATTCAGATTTTATAAATTCAAGTGATTTTGTTGATTTTATCGAAAAAATGAAAGTAATAGATAAAGACTTTGATGTCATGCTTGAATGTAAACAGAAAGACTTAGCGCTATTTAAATTAGTAAAAGAAATAAAGGAAATTAAGCCTAATTATAAATGGATTGATAAAAGTACTTTTGAAGTTTAAATGTAAGCCAGAATTTAATTTTCTGGCTTTAAAAAATATATATAAGAATAATAATTAATCTATGTAAAAATTTATAAATATATTTATAAGAATATTTTAAATAAAGCATATATTAAATTATAAATATAATGAATTATAGAAAATATTGTATTAAAAAATAGTATTGTAGTATAATTATGTATATAAATATTGTCGAAAAAGGAGAAAAAATGAATATATTACTAAAAAAGATAGAGGTATTACTAGTAATAATATTAATATGCAATACTTTATTGACTAACTGCTATAAAAAGGTACAAGCATCTGTAGTTAATTTCAAAAATATTACAATAGAAGATGGGTTACCACAATCTTCTGTAAAAACAAATTTTCAAGATAGTAAGGAATATATATGTACAGGTACTCATAATGGAGAAATTTTCAATAAAGATGATTCGGCAGAGAACATAGCTAATAATATAATAATATCTATAAAAGAAGATACGAAAGAAAAGTTATGGGTAGGGACTAATTGTGGAATAAATATATTTAATTCAAAAGAAATAAATGAGGAAAATTACTGTGAACATGCTATATTTAATAAATTTGAAGTAAAAGGCAAACAATATAATGATATAAATGGACTAGAATTTTATCGGTATGAAGATATGATAAAAGCAAGAATACTTATTTCTGATTTTAAAAATGATAACAATGTTAAATACTATTATAAATTATCAAGTGTTGATAGTGATTGGACAATTAGTAATGAAAATGAATTTGTATACAATAATCTAAAACCAGGAAGACATACATTAAAAGTTAAAGTTATGAATGAAGATGGAAATCTAAGTGAAGAAAATCAAATTACTTTTACTATAAAACCACCTCTATGGAAAAGTTCAGGAGCTATATTTGTTTACTTTATCATGATTATTTTAATAATATATTTAAGCATTACTAAATTGAAAAATTTAGATAGAATGGTTGAGAAAAGAACAAAACAATTAAGAGATGAAATGGAAAAAAACAGAAGATTATTTGACAAAGTAATAGATTTAGAAAGAAGGAAAAATAATTACTTTGTAAATTTATCACATGAACTTAGAACACCTTTAAATGTTATTTCATCTACTGAACAACTTATTTCAGAATTAAATAAACAATATGACGGAATAGATAAAGAGAAGTTAAGTTATTATATGAAAATAATAAAAAGAAATTCAAATAGATTATTAAAATTAATAAACAATATAATAGATACCAATAAAATTGAAAGTGGAAGATATGAAATGAATTTAAAAGAAAATGATATAGTATACTTAGTTGAAGAAACTTCTTTAAGTTTAAAAGATTACATTGAAAATAAAGGAATACATTTAATTATAGATCCAGAAATGGAAGAAAAAATTATAATATGTGATAGTTATGAAATTGAAAGATGTATAGTTAATTTAGTAAGTAATGCAGCTAAATTTACTCCAGAAGGAGGAGAAATAAAAGTAACATTAAAAGAATTAAATAATAATGTTATAATTACAGTTAAAGATACTGGTATTGGAATAGATCCTAAATATCATAAAGCAGTATTTGATAGATTCAATCAAATTATAGATGCAAATTCTGAATCAAAAGGTGGAAGTGGATTAGGATTAACTATAACTAAACATATTATAGATTTACATAAGGGAAAAATATATGTTAATAGTGATATTGGAAAAGGTTGTGAGTTTGTAATAATACTACCAAGTAATATAAAGTAGAATTTATTAGTGGAGTGTTATTAAATTATACATAATTTAATGTAGTATGTTTTTAGGTGTTAAAGTTAAACTTTTAAAGTTGGGAGACAAGATATGAGAATAAATAAACTTTTTAGTAATTTAGGTATTTGTTCAAGAAAAGATACTAGTAAACTTATTGAAGAAAATAGAATAATAGTTAATGGATTTCCTTGCATACAAGGGCAGTGGGTTGAATTAGAGGATGAAATTCTTCTTGACAATAAACCTCTTCCAATAAAGAAAAAAATATATATAGTTTTAAATAAGCCTATAGGAATAACATGTACTGCAGCAGATGAGGTTGAAAATAATATAATAAATTTCATGAATTATCCTGAATATATATTTCCAGTTGGAAGATTAGATAAAGCATCTCAAGGGTTAATTTTATTAACTAATGATGGAGATTTAGCTAATAAAATTTTAGAGTCGGAAAATAAACATGAAAAAGAATATATAGTTACTTTAGATAAACCATTTAATGATGAATTTATTTTAGGGATGACAAGTGGTGTTGAAATATGTAATGTAAAAACAAGGCAATGCACGGTCAGAAGAATTTCAGAAGATACATTTAATATTATTTTAACGCAAGGACTTAATAAGCAAATTAGAAGAATGAGTAAAACATTTGGTTATACTGTTAAAAAATTAGAAAGAATACGAATTGTTAATATTGAACTTGGAGATTTAGAATATGGTAAATGGCGTTATTTATTGGAAGAAGAGTTAGCAGTATTAAGAAAATTCTAAGTAATAAAGTAATAAAAAATTGCCAAGTAGACTTTTAGAATATTATATGTACATATAGGTTTATATTTTATTAAAATGGTTATATATACATGAACAAGGTGAATGTATTAATTGAATTTAATGAAAATATAAGATTAGTCTAAAATACAATTAGAATATCACTTTAAATATTGAATATATAAGTATATATTTAAAATATAACCTAATATAATTAAATGTATCATAAGGAGAGGTTAATATGGAAAATTTTAATTATTCAATACCAACTGAAATTTATTTTGGAAAAGGACAAATAAAACATTTAGGCAATGCTATAAAAAAATATGGAAGTAAAGTTCTTGTTGTATATGGTGGGGGAAGTATTAAAAGAATAGGTTTATATGATGAGATGATAAAAATATTAAAAGATAATAATATATCACATGTAGAACTTTCTAATATAGCACCAAATCCTAGAATAGAGTCTGTTAGAGATGGGGTAAAACTTTGTAGAGACAATGATGTAGAGGTTGTTTTAGCTGTTGGAGGAGGAAGTACAATAGACTGTGCTAAAGTTATTGCAGCAGGAGTAAACTATGATAAAGATCCATGGGATATTGTATTAGATTCAAGCAAAATGACAAAAGTATTACCTATAATAACTATTTTAACTTTATCAGCAACAGGCTCAGAAATGGATCCATTTGCAGTAATATCGGATATGAGCAAAAATGAAAAAATAGGTGTTGGCAATGATAAAATGAAACCTAAAGTTTCAATATTAGATCCAGAATATACTTACTCTGTTCCTAAAAACCAAACAGCGGCAGGAACAGCAGATATTATGAGTCATATATTTGAAAATTATTTTAATAACACTAAAGGTGCATTTATTCAAGCAAGAACTGCTGAAGGGTTACTTAAAGCATGTATGAAGTATGGAAAAATAGCGATAGAAGAGCCTAATAATTATGAAGCAAGAGCAAATTTAATGTGGGCTTCTAGTTTAGCTATTAATGGCTTAATATCATATGGGACAGCTGGAGCATGGTCAGTGCATCCAATGGAGCATGAATTAAGTGCATTCTATGATATAACACATGGAGTTGGATTAGCGATTTTAACACCTCATTGGATGAGATATGTGTTAAATGAGGATACTTTATATAAATTCGTTGAGTATGGAGTAAATGTATGGAATATAGATAAGAATTTAGATGAATATACTATAGCTAATACTGCAATAGATAAAACAGCAGAATTCTTTAAAGAGTTGGGAATTCCATCAACGTTAAGAGAAGTTGGAATTGGAAAAGAAAACTTTGAAATTATGGCACAAAAAGCAGTTAAATCAGGATTAGAATATGGATTTAAATCACTTACACCAGAAGATGTAGTAAAAATATATAAAGCTGCATTATAAATGCTATGTTTCATAAAAATGTTTATATATAATTAATATAAAAATAAAAGTTACTACATGTAAAGTATATTTATCATGTAGTAACTTTTTTATTTATATCATTGTTCTTTATGTTTAAACGCAAAAAATTTCATTAATACAAATGTTACAGGAACTCCAATTATAGCTGCTAAAACATAAGCTATAAGTTTGTGTAATCCAATCATATTAAATACTATAAGTACAACTATATTTTGTATAATAAAATTTGGTATATACGAAATCGCAAATTTTACAAATTTATTAAAATCTAAAGTTTCTTTAAATGTAAAGAAACTATTTAATAAATACGATACAAATAATCCACAAATATATCCTACCACAAAAGCTATGTTTTCATTTAAAAAGCTTGAAAATATATATGAAAACACAACTCCAATAAATGTGTTTATAATTCCTATAGTAACAAAAATGAAAAATTGTTTTGAGAAAAAAGTGTCTTTAAATTTTAGTATAAATTTATTCAATATAGTCACCTACATATCAGTTTCATCTTCATTAGTTTTTATTAATTTATCAGCAATAATGAAACGAGGTCTTTGTTTTGTTTCATTATATATCTTTCCTATATACTCTCCAATTACTCCTAAAGATAAAAGTTGTATTCCACCAAGCATCCAAATAGATAAGGTTAAAGAAGTCCAACCTGTAACCGTGTTACCTAAGAATTTAACTATAAGTGAATAAATTAAAGCTATAAAACTAACAAAAAATATAAAGAAGCCTAATCCAGTAATTATTCTTATTGGTTTTATACTAAAAGATGTAATACCATCTAATGCAAAAGCAAGCATCTTTTTTAAAGGATATTTTGATTCACCAGCAAATCTTTCATGACGCTCATATTCTACAACAGAGTATTTATATCCAATTAAAGGAACAATACCTCTTAAAAATAAATTAACTTCTTTAAATTGATTTAATCCTTCTAAAGCTCTTTTGCTCATAAGTCTATAGTCAGCATGATTATACATAACATCTACCCCAAGAGCATTCATAAATTTATAAAATCCTAAAGCTGTTGTTCTTTTAAAGAATGTATCTGTTTTTCTAGATGATCTAACACCGTAAACAACATCACTTCCTGAATAATATTCTTCAACAAACTTATCAATTACTTCAATATCATCTTGGAGATCAGCATCTAGTGATATTGTTATATCAGCATAATTTTTAGCAGTCATTAATCCAGCTAATAAAGCATTTTGATGTCCTTTATTTCTAGATAAATTTACTCCACTGAAGATTGGATTTTGAGCATGAAGCTCTTCAATTATGTTCCATGTTTTATCTTTTGAACCATCATTAACAAATAAAATTTTACTATCATGTGCTATAAAATCTTTATCTATCATGGAATTCATTTTTACTAATAATCTCTTTGCTGTTTCATGTAATACAGCCTCTTCATTATAACAAGGAATTACCAAGTACAGGCAACCTTTCATATATACTACCTCCAAATTGTTAACATATACATTAAAAACATATGTATAAATATTTTATAACGTATAAAAATACAAAAATCATTATAATCCATAATATTCAAATTGTAAACAAAACTTTAAGTTAAAGCAAGTGTATATAGGAAATAAACTTAAATAATTATGATTTTAAACCCCAATATGTTGTTTTATCAGTATTTCGATAAGATTATTAGAAATTTAAAATTTAAGCCACAATTAGGATTAATTTAATGAATATAATCACATATTTAAGAAAGAGCTAATAAAAAACTTATTATTGACCATTAATAAGTGAAAAAATATAATTACTTTAGATAAAGGCTATAACTTAACAGAATTATTATATACATAAGCAAAGCTGTAATTATAAATATTAAAATGAGTATAATACAATTACACTTTGATTTTATCTACTATAATATTAATAATACATCAAAAATAAAGGTTAAGTAAGAGACATAATTAAAAATAGCAAAAGGAGAATTTTATGAAATTACTAAATAAAGGTGATAAAGTTGGAATTATAGCGTGTTCTAATGGGGTTGATAAAAGCATGGAATTAAAGATGAATGAACTGAAAAGAACTTTGAATTTTATTGGTTTAAATGTTATTTTTTCTAATACAATATATAAAAAATATTCTGTATTTAATGGAAGTGGAAAAGAAAGAGCTAATGAACTTATGAAATTGTTTGAAGATAGAAGTATAAAAGCTATTTTTGATATTTCAGGTGGAGATTTAGCTAATGGGATTTTAGAATATTTAGATTTTGACACTATAAAGAAAAATCCTAAATTATTTTTTGGTTATAGTGATTTATCAGTAGTTATAAATGCATTATATACTAAAAGTCATATAAAAACGTATCTTTATCAAATAAGAAATCTAATTGGAGATAATTCTGAAATTCAAATTAAGAACTTTAAAGAAACATTTATGGAAGATAAGAATAGTCTTTTTGATTTTAAATATGAATGGATACAAGGAAAATCTATTGATGGAATAGTAGTAGGTGGAAATATACGTTGTTTTTTAAAACTTGCTGGAACAGAATATATGCCTAAATTTAAAGACAAAATTTTGTTGTTAGAGAGTTTCAGTGGTGATGTGGCAAAGATAACTACATATTTAACTCATTATAAGCAATTAGGAGTGTTTAAAGAGATAAAAGGGATAATATTAGGCAATTTTACAGAGATGGAAAATAATCAATATAGTCCTAGTATAATTGAATTGATAAAAGAAATAGTAAATGATAAAAATATGCCTATAGTAAAAACAAGTGAAATTGGTCATGGCTCGGACTCAAAATGTATTGTTATAGGGAAGAATATAGAATTAAAATAAATGTTTGACAATTAAAAAATAAAAGAGTATTATATAAACAATTTAATATAAAAATTCTTTGAAGGAAAGAGTAAGCAATATCTTAGTATGTATAGCGAGTAGAGAATGGTGAGAGCTCTATGAGAAAAGTTTTGCCAAAAGACATTCTGGAGAAGTTTATTTGAATTTTATAGTAAGATAGAACGTATTCCTGCGTTAAAGGATTTGAGAAAACTTAGTTTATTAACTTTGTTAAAGTAGAATGGTACCGTGAAGCATAGCTTTCACTTCTATAAGAAGTGGAAGCTTTTTTGATGTTATAATCACTTCTCATAATTATAAAAAGAGGCCTATTTTATAATTAAAATTAATATACTTTAACATAGATTTATATAAATAAAGTTAATTTTAGGGTGGTACCGCGATAAATTCGCCCCTTATGCTAAAAAGCATAGGGGCGAATTTTTTTCTTATATTATTTCTAGGGTTTTATAAGATTAAAATATTATTAGGAGATGAAAATTAAATGAATAGAGTAATGATAAGCAATTTAAATAAATATCAAAATAAAAATGTAGTAATAAAAGGATTTATTCATCGTATAAGGAGACTTAAAAAAATAAGTTTTATTATATTAAGGGATAGAACAGGACTTATACAATGTGTTGTAGATAATGAAAAATTATATATAGATAAAATAAAATTAGAATCAGTTGTATCAATAGAAGGATGCGTAAAGGAAAGTAAAAATACTTTAAGCCATTTTGAAGTACAAGTAGAAAATTTAATTATAATAAATGAACCAGTAGAAGATCTTCCTATTGAAATAAATAAGGAAAATTTAGAGATTAATTTAGATACAAAACTTAATAATAGAATGCTTAGTTTAAGACATGAAAAGGTAAGTTCAATTTTTAAAATAGAGAATATTATAGCCAATGGATTTAGAAAATTTCTAAATAATAATGGATTCACTGAAATATCAACACCTAAAATTGTAAATGAAGGTGCAGAAGGGGGAAGTGAAGTTTTTAAATTGAAATACTTTGAAAAAGATGCGTATTTAGCTCAAAGTCCACAATTTTATAAACAAATGATGGTTGGAGCAGGTTTTGAAAGAGTATTTGAAATTAGTCATGTGTATAGAGCAGAGGAGCATAATACCACTAGACATTTAAATGAGTATGTAAGTATGGATTTAGAAATAGGATTTATTGAAGATGAAAAAGATATAATGGATTTAGAAGAAGAATTATTAAAATTTATACTAAATAAGGTAAAAACAGAAGGCAAAAAATATTTAGAATTATTAAATGCAGAAATCCCGATAATTGAAAATACAATACCAAGAATGAAGTTTAGTGAAGCAATTGCGATTTTAAAAAATGAATATAATAAAGTAGAAGAGAGTGATGATATAGATCCAGAAGGCGAAAAATTAATCTGCCAATATATAAAAGAAAAATATAATAGCGATTTTGTATTTTTAACTCATTATCCAAGAAAAAAAAGACCTATGTATACAATGCCATGTGGCGAAGATGAAACTCATAGTTTTGATTTATTATTTAGAGGACTTGAAATTACAACAGGAGGTCAAAGAATTCATGAGTATAATATGCTCATAGAAAATATGAAATATAAAGGGTTTAATCCACAAAATTATGAAAGCTATATATCAAACTTTAAGTATGGGATGATGCCCCATGGAGGATTAGCAATAGGACTTGAAAGAATAACTTGTAGAATGTTAGGAATTGAAAATGTGAGAGAAGGAAGTTTAATTCCTAGAGATAGAACAAGATTATTACCTTAATTTTAAGAGTACTAGATTAATAAGCTTAACTGGTTTATAGTGGGAAAATATAACTGGTTAAGCTTTTTAAATTTTAGAGTAGAGTATGGAATGTAAAATAAAAGATATTAACAACACATGAAATTCAAGGAAACTCTTTATTTATATTATTAAACTACGATTATTGACAAAACATGACCATTTAATATATTATAAAATAAAGAAAATACAAATTAATAATAAAAGCAATGAAAAAGAGGAGTAAAAACTGAAAGTATTATAAGGAAACTCACTTGTATAAGATGAGAAGTACAGTTCTTTCAATTAAATTATAGGTTTAGAAAGAACAAAAAAGAGAGAGGGAATAGGTGAAAGCCCTTATATGGAAGGTTTTGAAGGTAGCTTTTGAGCTTCTTTGGTGAAATAATAGTAGCTAAAGACGGTTTTTCTAAATCGTTAATTAATTAAGAGTCCATTAAAGCATTATATTTTGCTTATGTGGAAATAAAGGTGGTACCGCGAGTCTTCGTCCTTTTATGGATTGAGGGCTTTTTTTATTTTTTAGAAAAATAATAATTAATTAGCTTTATAATGGTTTTATTTTAAATATGTGTTGATATATACAATAGGTAAAGTGGCATTGTAATTGGACTTTGACAATAGTTAAGTGAGAGTCAAAATTTTATATTTTGTTTCTCGAACTTACTCAGCGCAGTCGAGTTTCCTTTTTATATTCATATTTACTGCTTGTCTCAATTTTATGTTGGGAGCAAGCTAAAATGGGACTATACTCATTTTAGCATTCCTAAGTTCAATTACTTAGTCCACTTTGCTTATGTATATATCAACACCCTACTAAAACATAGCCTAAATAACAAGAGCTAATTTAAATAATAGGGAGGAAAACAAATGTCAGAAACAAAAAATATTGCAACAACATATGATCCAAAAGAATTTGAAGACAGAATATATAAGACATGGGAGGAAAAAGGTTACTTTACCCCTGTAGTAGATAAAAAGAAGAAGCCATTTACAATAATAATGCCACCACCAAATATAACTGGTGAATTACATTTAGGTCATGCATTTGATGATACTCTTCAAGATATGCTTATAAGATTTAAAAGAATGCAAGGGTATGCGGCACTATGGTTACCAGGTGAAGACCATGCATCTATAGCAACAGAAGTTAAGGTTGCTAATGAACTTGCTAAGCAAGGTTACAATAAAAAAGAAATGGGAAGAGAAGCTTTCCTTGAAAAAGTTTGGGAATGGAGTGACGATTATAGAGCAAGAATAAGAAATCAAGTTAAAAAACTTGGAGTTTCTGCTGATTTTACAAGAGAAGCATTTACAATGGATGAAAATTTAAGTGCAGCTGTAAAGCATGTATTTGTTAAGCTTTATAATGAAGGTTTAATATATCAAGGAAATAGAATAACTAACTGGTGTACTCATTGTCAAACAGCACTTTCTGATGCTGAAATTGAATATGAAGAACAAGCAGGTCATTTCTGGCACATCAACTATCCATTAGCTGATGGAAGTGGAGTTTTAGAAATTGCAACAACAAGACCTGAAACATTACTTGGAGATAGTGGTGTAGCTGTTAACCCTAATGATGAAAGATATAAACACCTTATTGGTAAAACTGTAATATTACCACTTGTAAATAGAGAAATTCCTATAGTTGGAGATGACTATGTTGATTTAGAATTTGGTACTGGTGCAGTTAAGATGACTCCAGCTCATGACCCTAATGACTTTGAAGTAGGAAAGAGACACAATCTTGAAATCATAAGAATCATGGATGATAAAGGTATTATAAATGAAAAAGGTGGAAAATATAAAGGCTTAGATAGATATGAAGCTAGAAAAGCTATAGTTAAGGATTTAGAAGAATTAGGTCTTTTAGTTAAAATTAAAGATCATGCTCATAATGTTGGTACACATGATAGATGTGGAACTACAGTAGAACCAATAATATCTAAGCAATGGTATGTTAAAATGGAAGGTTTAGCAAAACCTGCTATAGAAGTAGTTAAGAATGGAAAAACTAAATTTGTTCCAGAAAGATTTGATAAAACATACTTCAACTGGATGGAAAATATTCAAGATTGGTGTATTTCAAGACAATTATGGTGGGGACATAGAATACCAGTTTACTACTGTAAAGATTGTGGAGAAATGATGGTTCTTGAAGAAGCACCAACTAAATGCTGTAAGTGTGGATCTAATAATATAGAACAAGATAATGATGTACTTGATACATGGTTTAGTTCAGCATTATGGCCTTTCTCAACATTAGGTTGGCCAAATAAAACAGAAGACTTAGAATATTTCTATCCAAACAATGTTTTAGTTACTGGACATGATATAATCTTCTTTTGGGTTGCTAGAATGATATTCTCAGGACTTCATTGTATGGGAGAAACTCCATTTAATACTGTATTAATACATGGACTTATAAGAGATTCTCAAGGTAGAAAGATGAGTAAATCTTTAGGAAATGGTGTTAATCCATTAGATGTAATAAATGAATATGGTGCGGATGCATTAAGATTTATGATTGCAACTGGTAATGCACCAGGAAATGATATGAGATATTACCCAGAAAGAGTTGAAGCTTCAAGAAACTTTGCTAATAAGATTTGGAATGCTTCAAGATTTGTTATGATGAACCTTGATAAGGAAATCATGAATAAATACAAAGATTGCAAGGAATATTCATTAGCTGATAAATGGATATTATCAAAAATGAATACATTAGTTAAAGAAGTTACAGAAAACATGGATAAATATGAACTTGGAATTGCAATGCAAAAAGTTTATGACTTTATGTGGACTGAATTCTGTGATTGGTATATAGAACTTGTTAAACCAGTATTCTATGGTGAAGATGAAAAAGCTAAGGGAGTAGCATATAATGTTTTAAATACTGTATTAGTTACAGGATTAAAATTATTACATCCAGCTATGCCATTTATAACAGAAGAAATCTTTACTCACTTAACAGATGAAGAAACAATTACAACATCTGTTTGGCCTGTATTTGATGAAGCTCTAGTAAGTGCAGAATCTGAAAATGATATGGCTTATATTATTGAAGCTATTAAGGGTTTAAGAAATGTAAGAGCTGAAATGAATGTACCACCATCAAGAAAAGCTAAGGTTATTTGTTACATTGCAGAAGATGCAAAAGTAGCATTTACAGCAGGAAAAGCTTACATGGAAAAATTAGCATCAGCTTCAGAAGTTGAATTCATAGCTGATAAATCAATTGTTCCAGAAAATGCAGTTTCATTAGTAGTTAAGGGTGGAGAATTATTCATGCCATTACTTGATTTAGTAGATAAAGAAAAAGAACTTGAAAGATTAAATAAAGAACTTAAGAAACTAGAAGGCGAAATCGAAAGAATAGATAAAAAATTAGGAAATGCAGGTTTCGTTGCTAAAGCTCCAGCAGCTGTTGTAGATGGAGAAAAAGCAAAGAGAGAAAAGTATGTTGAAATGCTTGATGCCGTTAAAGTAAGAATTGAATCTTTAAATTAATTATGTAATTAATCACATATGATATTTAGTATGAAGCTCATTAGATAGATTAATTTGTATTAAGAATACTAAAAGCAAATTCTAATGCTAGTTTTTCATTATACTAAAATATCAACAACTTAATATGTTATATAATTAATAGGTAATTTTAAGTAGTGTTGTACGCATGATTAATGTGCGTACAACTTTTTTTATTATAGTAAGTTTTTATTTTAATCTTAAGATAATCTTAAAAGATGGTCTAATATTGAAGAATATATTATAATCATGTTAATAATAAATATAAATGAAACAGTTAATGTAAAGGAGAATTTTTTATGATTATCACAACAACACCATCTATAGAAGGTAAAAATATTTTAGAATATAAAGGAGTAGTTTTCGGAGAGGTAATTTCAGGGGTAAATTTTATAAAAGACTTTGCAGCTGGATTATCTAATTTCTTTGGAGGACGCTCTAACACTTATGAAGGTGAATTAATTGAGGCAAGAGAAAAGGCTATGAAGGAGATGGAAAATAGAGCCATACAAATAGGAGCTAATGCAGTAGTTGGAGTAGATATTGATTATGAGGTATTGGGAGCAGATAATGGTATGCTTATGGTAACAGCATCGGGTACTGCTGTTTATTATGAATAAGATCATAAACGTTTTAAACAGTGTTCATATATTATAAGTAAAGGACGGCTAAGTAGTTGAATTTATTGCATATATCAGCATATATTAAAAAATGTGAAACAAGTATTAATACAGTTAATTATATAAGCTAAATAAGCAGATTTAATAGATAATTAGAGGGGAAGCAAATGAAGATGAATTATGAAGAAGCAATGAATTATATAAATAGTGTTGGAAGATTTGGATCTAACTATGGTCTTAAAAGGACTTATAGATTATTAGAATTACTAGGAGAACCTCAAAAAAAATTAAAATTAGTGCATATAGCTGGAACTAATGGTAAGGGCTCTACAACTTCAATGATAACAGCTATTTTAATGGGAATGGGTTACAAGGTAGGTATGTATACTTCCCCATATTTAGAGGAATTTGAAGAAAGAATACAAATTAATGGTAAAAATATTCCTAAAAATAAATTAACTGAATTAATTAATATTGTAAAAGAAGCTGTAGATAAAGTTATAAAAGAAGGCTATGAACACCCAACTGAATTTGAGATTTTAACAACTGTTATGTATTTGTATTATTATAATGAAAAAGTTGATTATGCCATAATTGAAGTTGGACTTGGTGGAGAGTTAGATTCTACAAATGTAATAACTCCAATTGTTAGTGTTATTACATCAATTAGCTTTGATCATATGAATATTTTGGGGAATTGTTTATATGAAATTGCTATGCAAAAAGCAGGAATAATAAAAGAAGAAATTCCAGTAGTAGTTTATCCTCAAACTAATGAAGCCATGAGAGCTATAGTAGAAAAGGCTAAAATAACAAAGAGCACAGTATACGAAATAGATGGTAATAGTGGAACATTTATAGAGGTAAAGCACGAAGAAAAATTTTATCAAAAAGTTAAAATTTATACTGGCAAGGAATTATATAATATTAATTTACCATTAATGGGAGAACATCAAATTTTAAATTTAAGTGTAGCTTTAACTACAATAGAGATATTATGTGAAAGAGAGGGTTTAATATTTAATAAAGAGTTAATTGAAAATTCAATTGAATCTGTAAAGTGGAAAGGTCGATTGGAAGTATTAAATAAAGAACCATTAATTGTAATGGATGGAGCACACAATATAGAAGGAATAAAGATGCTAAAAAATAATGTGAAAAAATATTTTAAGTACAATAATGTTTTCTTATTATTAGGAATTTTAGCAGATAAGCAAGTAGAAGAAATGATCAAAGAAATAACACCAATGGCATATAAGGTTTATGCATTAACACCTCATAGTGATAGGGCCGAATTAAATACAGAATTGAAAGATCATATATTAAGGTACAATAAAAATACCATAGCTTTAGACAGTTATGAAGACGCAATGAAAACCGTGTTATCTGAAGCAACTTCAGAAGATTTAATATTGATTAGTGGTTCATTATATATGATAGGAGATATGAGAAAAATAATAACACAAAAAATAATGATATAGCATTATCATATCTATTTTTTTGTATTTGAAGGGAATGAGAATTTAAATGTTTGATTCTAATGATATATGTGCATATGAAAAAAAATCCATATACGAAGAATTAAAGGAGTTTTATAGTGAAAAACCAGGTTGTCTTTATAGTTATCAAGATTTTGAAATTGGTGGGATTAGAGAATTTAAGGTTATTTATAATAAGATAAGTCCGTTAAAAATAAATCAAAAAGCAAAACTAGCTAATGAGCTTATTAATTTAATTTTTGATTATATAAAAGAAGATAAAAAAGAAATATTTGAAAATATTAAAGGTTATATGGTACTAAATCCTATAAGTGATTATTATGAGGAGTTTGTTAAAAGTTTTAAGGCTTTTGTAGAGACATTTAAAGAATATAAGGAAGGTTTAACTAATTTTTTAAAAGAATTAATTTATAAGGGAAGAACTCATGATGAGATAAAATTGGCAATTATGATGTTGTGTGTTATAAAACTTGATAAAAGGGAACAACTATTAAAAGTTTTTTCTATAGATAATGAATATATTTTTTATGTTATAAAAGTTTATGAAACTATGGATGGGTGTAACAATAAAATATTCAATTTAGCTATTAAGTCTATAGGATATGGAAAAGCAATATGTATACATGAATTACAGCCTGTAAGCGATAAGATAATTGAGTGGCTAATATTAGATGGATTAGAACAGAATTTCGGTTATTTGGATTCACTAGAGTATACAATGTTATCTGTAAATCTACTTAAGTTTTTAAAATCAGGAAGAATAAACAAAGGTAATATTAAAAGATTATCTAAATCATTTGGTGAACTATTTTCAGAGTATACAATTAATAATATAGATAATGGATTTAAGGTATGTTTTGAATATTTTAAATTAGTTGATAAGTACGGAGATGATATATATAGTTTATATGGTGTTATAAGTGGGATATATTCCATAGATACTTTTATATTTGAAGAATATGGTGCTGATGGAATGAGTAGAATAACATCTTTAGTACCACAATATCATAAAATTTCTGATTTTGCTGATGAAATATATAAAAAAGGTATTTGGAAAGATGTAATTTTTAAAGAACTAAGTAATATAGATTTAGAAATTGAAATTTTAATAGATGCAATGGAAAAAACCGAGTTTAAGATTTCTAATGAAGAATTTATAGCTCTTATAGAAAGAGATTACGAGAATCCAGCATTATATAGATATGGGCTTGAAAAAGGAAATAAAGAATTGAAGGAAAATATATATAATATAGCATATGATAAACTTCCAATTATAAAGATTTTAAATAGAGATAAAGAAATTATAGATTTAGATGATCTTATAATTAAGCCAATATACCACCTCTGCTTTTATTTTTTAGTTAAGGGAATTAAATATGATGAATTTCCTAAGGAATATAAGAAAATAAATTTTGATGCTTTAAAAGCTAGTTTAATAGAAACTCGTAATAAATCTATTAATAATCTTATGCTAATTAAAAATGAATTTTCTGATGAAGATAAAAAAATAATAGAAGAGCAATTAACAGAAGAAACTTTAAAAAAGTCGTTAACATCTTTAGTAGACAATTTTACTAATAAAAAGAAAGAATATTTAGAATTAAGTAAAGTGGAGATAATACCTCATGTTAAGGATATATATATTATGACAACATATATAGCAGATACTAAATATAGAGATTTAAGTGTTATAGATAATAGTTGTGTAGAGGATGAAATATTATATTTAATTAGAGAAAAAGATAGTAAGTATGATGAAAATGCTATAAATATAGTTACAGAAAAGGGATATGTATTAGGATATGTACCTAAAGCAGATAGCTTGATATTGAAAAATATGATTGATAATGGGAAATATTTTTATGGAGTAATTGAAAAGATAAGTGAAAATTTTGATAGAATCGATATTATGATTTATATGAGCTATAAAGATGTTATAGATGAAATAACTAACACAATATCATTATTATATAATAAAAATGGGAAGTATTTACAATGAAAAAATGGTGTATCGAATTTTTTACGATACACCATTTTTTCTTAACAACCAAGTTTCCATTCTGTTAAGGCTTTAGCTAATTGATCAGGACAAGAAGTTTCTTTAAGGCCACACTTAATCCCTTTTAATTTTTCAATTGCCATATCAACATCCATATTTTTAACTAATGCGCTAATTCCTAAAAGATTTCCGGAACATCCACCAATGAAATTTACAGTTTGTATTTTATTATTTTCAATTTCAATATTTATAGTACTTGAACACACACCTTGAGTTTTATATGAAAACATCTTAACTTTCACTCCTTTTATTATTAATAAAAATAAACTAATATTTTTATTATAGTAGTATTTTGTCAAGAAATAAAGATATTAGAGAAAAATAGTAGTACCATTAATGTATTTTGAGAATATATTATAATACAAGAATGATTATCCAGGGAGGGGAGAAAGAGATGAAAAAGTCAATTGTTATATGTAATACAGGGTCAAGTACACTAAGTAAAATTGATGTTGGAACTTTAGAGGTTGAAACTTTAGATTTATCTCTAGAAGAGAAAGAGATAGGACCTCATGGATTATCATTATACGATAAAAAAATTTTAATAGCAAATAATTACAGTAATACCATATCATTAATAGATATAGATAAATTTAAAGAAGAGGAAAATATATATATAGGAGCACATCCTAATGATTTAATAACATATAATAACAAGTTATATGTATTATGTGGTGAAGCAAATTCTCTTATAATATATGATTTGTTTAAAAGAGACATTGATTTAGAATTGCCAATGGGAGTATTTCCTCATAATATAGTGCTTTTTCATGAAAAAAATATGGCATTTATAAGCAATATGGGTGATGATACTATATCAATAATTGATTGTATTGAAAATAAAGAGATAAGAAGAATTAAATGCAATAAATATCCAACCAAAATAGTTATATCTAATGATAGGAAGTATTTATATATATGTGAAAGTTATGTGGGTTATGCAGTAAACGGGAGTATATCTATAATATCCTTAGAAGATTTAGCTCTAAAAGCAACTATAAAAGTAGGAAAGGGACCAGTGGATTTTTGGGAAGAAGAAGGATATATTTATGTTTCTAATTTTGTAGAAGGATCAATTAGTGTTGTTAATATAAAGAAATTAAAAGAGGAAAGTAAAATATTTATTTCAGGTATGCCAAGAGGAATTATTAAAGTTAATGAAAAAATTTTTGTTGGAGATTATTTAAATGGAAAATTGAAGGTTATTGATTTAAAAGGCAGGATAATAAAAAACATAGCAATAGGAAAAGAACCTAATGCTATGCTTTTAATTAAGAATCTTCACTAAATAACATATTTATTATATTATTATAAATATCTGATGGATTATCTTTCCATTTGTTGCAAAGGAGAATAGCTTGTTTTTTTGTTGGAACTGTTACTTTTAGTTCCATAAGCACACCATCATTTTCTATAGCCTTTAGATGTACTAAAAAATTATCATTATTATCAAGTGTATAATCACTATGTATAGTAAGCTCTTTTTTTATAAGTTCTAATTTTTCTGTTATATATTGTTGTACAATTGAAATCTTTGAAGGGGATATTCTATCTTTAAATAAAGTTAGAACACTATCTCCTTTTTTTGTTAAGCATAATAATTTCTTATCATTGTTTTCTTTGTAAACAACAAAATTAGCACTTTCTAATTCAGATAAATATTGTTGAAGAGTGAAGTAATTAATAAAATTATTTTCAAGTACTATTTCTGTTAACTGAGTATTAGATATTGGGTCTTTTATTGCTTTTAATACATAGAGTATTAATAATTTATTCTCCGCTAATTCTGCTGAACTTTCGTACATAAACTAAACCCCCATGATCATTTAAATAATATATATATTATATCATAAAATATGATTTATTGAATATAGTTAATATTAATAATAATTAAGTAGAATGAAAAATTATAAAATATAAGGAGCGTTTAGGGGTGAAATGGAGAAAAACACGGATATTTTTGGATTTAATTTTAATAATTATAGTAATTTTTATGTCAATAGAGCTTAATAAAAATGTAAATGCTATTTCTGTAAATCTATATGAACATCCTATATATTCTGTTGATATAGAAGAAAAAGCAATTAGTCTAACTTTTGATATAAATTGGGCAGAAAAGGATAATCTTCAAAGCATATTACAAATATTAAATAAATACAATGTAAAAGGAACATTTTTTATAATGGGGGGATGGGTTGATTATAGTAGTGAAAATGTTGAAAGATTAAAGAAAATTAAAGAAGGGGGGCATGAAATAGGTAATCATAGTTATAAACATCCTGATTTTGCAAAAATAAGTGAATTAAAAATAGAAGAACAACTTAAAAAGACAGATGAAACTATAGAAAATAACATAGGAGAAAAACCTAAACTTTTTAGATTTCCTAGTGGATCATATAATAAACAAGCAATTCAAAAAGTAAAAAGTTTAGGATATATTCCGATTCAATGGAATGTTGATTCTGTTGATTGGAAAGAAGTAGGACAAGAAAGTGAATATAATAGAGTTATGAAAGGGGTAGCTCCAGGGGCAATATTACTTTTTCATAATAATGCAAAATATACTCCAAATAATTTGGAGAGAATTATAAAAGAGTTGAAAACTCAAGGTTATGAATTTAAAACAGTAGGGAATTTAATATATTCTGATGGATATTATATAGACGAAAATGGTATTCAGCACAAAAATAAATAATAAAGATTGAAAATAAACCAGTATTTGTATTATAATGGTAATAAGTGCTAGTGGGAGTACTGTTTACCAAATTATTAACAGTAGAGAGAGGGGTAACAATGGATAATTTAATGTTAAATAACAAGATTTATCTAGAAGGTAAAATAGCGTCTGGATTAGAATATAGCCATGAAATGTATGGAGAGGGTTTTTATACTTTTAATTTAGATGTTATGAGATTAAGTGATTCAGTTGATAGGTTAAATATAACTATATCAGAAAGATTAATTGCAAATATTGATTTAAGTATTGGAACAGAAGTTATTGTTGATGGTCAATTAAGATCATATAACAAATTTATAGATGGATCTAATAAACTTATACTTACTGTTTTTGCAAGAAATATAGAACCATGTCTAGAAAGAAGTAAAAACCCAAATGAAATATTTTTAGATGGTTATATTTGCAAAGAACCAGTTTACAGAACAACACCTTTTGGACGTGAAATTGCAGATGTATTACTTGCTGTAAATAGAGCGTACAATAAATCTGATTATATTCCAACAATTGCATGGGGAAGAAATTCAAGATTTTGTCAAAGTTTAAGTGTTGGAGATAATATAAGAGTATGGGGGAGAGTCCAAAGTAGAGAATATCAAAAGAAAGTTTCTGATACTGAAAGTATAAAGAAAATTGCTTATGAAGTATCTATATCTAAAATGGAAAAAGTAGAAGGTGACACTTCTTCAAGTGAAGAAGGAGCAGTTTAAAACAATTAATATATAAATGAAAAGAGGATTTCTTAATTAAGAAATCCTCTTTTCATATGTACTATTTTCTTAGATCATCTAATAATTGAGTTTTGCCTTTTGTTTTATCATCAACTAATTTAATTATCTTTGCTGGAGATCCTGCAACAACAACACCTTCAGGAACATCTTCTGCAACAACAGAACCAGCTGCAACAACAGAACCAGAACCAATTCTAACTCCCTCTAAAATAACAGAGTTAGCACCGATTAAAACATTATCACCTATTGTACAAGGTTCTTTACTTGGCGGTTCTAAAACACCAGCAACGACAGCACCAGCACCAAGATGAACATTTTTACCAAGCTTACCACGAGCACCAATTACAGCGTTCATATCAACCATAGTACCATCACCTATTTCAGCACCAATATTTATTACTGCACCCATCATTACTACAGCATTTTTCCCAATAGTCACTTTATCTCTAATGATAGCACCTGGCTCTATTCTAGCATCTACTTCAAGTAAATCAAGCATAGGAATTGCAGAGTTTCTTCTATCATTTTCTAATCTAAAATGTTTTATAAGATGTTTATTATCTAATATGATTTTTGCAATTAAATCAGATTCTCCAATTAATATGTAAAAACCATTTGCGCCATACCATTCAATATCATCCATTAAAGCTTTGCTTAAATCTCCGTTAACATATACTTTAACAGGAGTAGATTTTTTTGATTCTTTAATAAATCTAGCGATTTCATAAGGATCTGTTAAATTATAAGACAAGTATATCACCCTTTCATTTATTACAATTACTTTAATTATAATAAAAAAACTATATAAATGAAAGAGAAAGATTTAAAACAGAAAAGGTTGGAAAAAATTACTACATATTCTTATGATTTTAATAAATAAAATCAGTTATTATATAAATCAGTGGAAAGATCAAGACGTAGAGATAAATACTTGTATTTACTATTACATATGTTAATATAATTCCAAGGAATAATTACAGTGCAACTGAACAATTGAAAAATAGTAGATTATTTATACCTTTTACAATGTATGCTTTACATTATATTATAGATATGATAAAGCAATAAAGTTGAACATATTATATTAATAATTAAAGCAATATATTATAATTACAATATTTTGATAAACAATAATACAAATATATTTTAAATAAAAAGGAAGATTAATTATGAATAATAGAGTAGAAAAAATACAAATTTCAGGAATAAGAAGATTTTACGAAAAAGTTCAAAAAGTTGAAGGGGCCATATCTCTAACAATAGGGCAACCAGATTTTAACGTTCCAATTGATATAAAGAAGGCAATGATAGCTGCAATAGAACAAGATAAAACCACTTACACTTCTAATTCTGGTATTGAATCTTTAAGATCGGAAATTAGCAAGTATTTAAAGAATTTTAATATTAATTATAATAAGGATGAAATATGTATAACGGTTGGTGGTAGTGAAAGCTTATATTCAGTATTATCTGCAATCCTTAATGAAGGGGATAAAATATTAATACCCTCTCCTGCATATCCAGCTTATGAAAGTATATCTAATATAATAGGGGCAGATGTAATAAATTATTCATTAAACGATGATTTTACATTAAATATAGATGAGGTTAGAAAAAAAATAAAAGCGAAAAAAGTTAAATATTTATTGATTTCTTTTCCGTCTAATCCAACTGGTGCGATATTATCTGAAAAAAATAAGAGTGAATTAATAAAACTTATAAAAGAAAATGATATTACTGTAATAACTGATGAAATGTATTCAGCCATAATATTTGATGAATATAATTCTGTTGCTCAAGATGATGAAATACTAGATAAAGTTATATACGTAAGTGGATTTTCAAAAATATTTTCAATGACTGGACTTAGAATAGGATATGTTGCATGTAAAAGTAAGTTTATGAAAGAAATAATGAAAGTACATCAATATGCTGTTTCTTGTGCTCCGTCTATAGTACAATGGGGTGCTTTAGAAGGATTAAAAAAATCACTTGATGATGTTGAAGTTATGAAAAAATCTTTTAAATTGAGAAAGGAGTATTGCATTAAGAGGTTGAAGGATATGGGGATAGAAGTAGTTGATCCTAAAGGTGCTTTTTATATATTCCCTTCTATTAAAAAGTTTAATATGACATCAGAAGAATTTTGTACTCGACTTTTAAATGAAGAAAAATTAGCTTGTGTTCCAGGAGATGCTTTTGGAACTTTAGGCGAAGGGTATATGAGAATATCTTATTGTTATAGTGAAGAAGTTTTATGCGAGGCTTTTAATAGATTGGAGAAATTTATTAAAAAAATTGCTAAATAATTTAAAGTTTAAATAACAATAAGGTTTTTATGTATATAAAATAAATTACTTAAATAAACACTTTATTATAGGTTAAACAAGTATTTATAGTTGTTTAAAAGAATTTAATTAAGGTTAATATATTTATATAAAATATAATTAGAAGCATTTAATATTTATACTCGGTTATTGATTGTAAATATTAAATGCTTTTTAAAAAATATACTAAATTATCAAAATAAACTGAAAGAAATACCAAATATAAGGAAAAAGTAAAATAATAATATGATTTATTAATAAATTAATATTATTAATGTGTTAATTAATAGGAGCTAAAAAAGAAAAATGTTTGACAAAAACATAAAATATTATATAATTTAATAAATATTAATAAATAAAAATTAAAAAATGATATTAGTGTGTTGCAATAAGGACGCTATTAAGTCGTTTATAAAAATAAGGGGGATAATATAATTATGAAAAAGAACAAACTTAAAAAGTTGCTTGCTGTAACTTTAGCTTTAACTTTAGGGATATCAGTTTTGGCAGGTTGTGGAAAGTCAGGTGCAAACAACACAAAAGCAGATGGTCAAGTTATGACTTATAACTTGAATGCAGATCCTAAAACTTTAGATCCAGCATTAAATAATGCAGTTGATGGGGCAATAATGCTAGTAAATACATTTGAAGGTCTATGTAAATTAGATGAAAATAATAAAGCTATTCCAGGAGTAGCAGAAAAATGGGATGTTTCAGATGATGGAACAGTATATACATTCCATTTAAAAGATACTAAATGGTCAAATGGAGAGACTGTTACAGCTCAAGACTTTGAATATGCATGGAAAAGGGTAATAAATCCTAAAACAGCAGCAGAGTATGCATATCAAATGAGTTATTTAAAAAATGCTACTGAATACAATCAAAATAAAGATGTTGATGGAGATGGTAAAGTAGCTACAGCAGATGAGGTTGGTGTTAAAGCTATTGATGATAAGACATTAGAAGTAACTTTACATGAAGCATGTCCGTACTTTTTAGAATTAACATCATTTCCATGTTACTTCCCAGTTAACAAAGCTTTAGTTGAATCAAACCCAACTTGGGCAAATACTGCTGAGACATATGTATCAAATGGTCCTTTTAAAATGACTAAATATGCAATAAAAGATGAAATAGTATTAGAAAAGAATGAAAATTATTATGACACAAAGAATGTTAAACTTGATAAACTTAATGTAAAATTAGTTACAGAAGAAACTTCTGCCTGGGCAAGTTATCAATCAGGTGAATTTGATATGGTAGATGTTGTTCCATTATCAGAGATTCAAACTGCTGTTAAAGATGGTAGTGCTAAAATATTTGAACAATTAGGAACTTATTTCTATTGTGTGAATGTATCTGAAAAAGCTAAAACTGTAAATCCAGAAGCAGCAAAGGCATTATCAGACGCAAAGGTAAGAAAAGCTTTAGCTTTAGCTATTGATAGACCTTCATTAGTTGAAAATGTTACTAAAGCTGAACAAATACCAGCATATAGTTTTGTTCCAGAAGGTATTTTAGATAAAGAAGGAAAAGATTTTGCTAGTAAAGAGTATTTTAAACCAGAAGGTAATATTGAAGAAGCTAAAAAATTATTAGCTGAAGCAGGATATCCGAATGGTGAAGGATTCCCAGCAATAGTATTAACCTTTAATCCAGAAAAAGGACATGGAACTATTGCTCAAGCAGTACAAGATATGTGGAAAAATAATTTAGGTGTAAATGTAGAACTTCAAAGTCAAGAATGGAAAGTATTCCAAACAACCAGAGATAATAAAGATTATTTAATTGCTAGACATGGATGGGTTGGTGATTATGTTGATCCAATGACATTCTTAGAAATGTGGATTAGTACTTCTGGACAAAATAATGCAGGATATAATAATCCTAAATATGATGAATTAATAAAGGAATCAAAGACAGAAAAAGACGATGCTAAGAGAATGGAAATATTACATCAAGCTGAAAATATATTAATGGAAGATATGCCAATAATTCCAGTATATTATGAGACTCAAGCAAAAGGTGTAAAAGATTATGTGAAAGATGTTAGAGTATCACCACTAGGATTTATATACTTTGATAAAGCTTATATAGACGGAAAGTAATTTAGCACATTAGTATTGCTTCAAATGTATATGGATTATGCTCCATATACATATGAAGCAATTTTTAATTATTATAAGGCTAGATTTTATATAATTATTTACATAAATTTTATTCATTTATATAGAATTGAAAAAATAGTGGTTTATTATTTAACAATGTCATTTTCTCATAATTATAAGATATTTAATTTTATGGAGTATAAGTGATTTTTGTGGAAATTAATTATAAAAAAGAAAACTATTGCTACAATATCAAAAAAAACGTTATTTATTGATAAAAAAATAAAATAAAAACAGTATACAAGATGTATTAACAAAAAAAACATCAAAAAAATATATAATCAATATTAAAAAATACAAGTGTTTTTCAATGAAATACAGGGCTGAGGGGGCATGAAATAGGTGGATAAAGATTGCTACATTATTAATTAATCAATAGAAATGGTTCTAATTTATTGACAAAAATTAATATTATTATATAATTATTAAATAAATTGATATCATTAGTATATATCGAATTTTGTAAAAAGGGAGAGGGAAAAATGCTAAAATACATTGGAAAAAGATTATTAGCAAGTATATTAACAATATGGGTTGTCATAACTTTAACATTCTTCCTTATGAGACTTATGCCAGGTGGGCCTTTCGATAGTGAAAAATTAACACCTGAAATTAAAGCTAATATGGAAGCAAAATATGGAATGGACAAACCATTAGGAGAGCAATATGCATTGTATATGAAAAACCTAGTTAAAGGGGATCTTGGTGAGTCAATGGTATTCAAAGGAAGAAGAGTATCAGAAACAATATCATATTCATTCCCAGCATCTGCAAAAATTGGTTTAGTGAGTGTGGCTTCATCAGTTCTTGTAGGAGTAGGATTAGGGATAGTAGCAGCATTAAAAAAAGGTACATGGGCAGATTCACTTATTATGCTCTTAGTTACTTTAGGAATTACTATACCAAGTTTTGTAATAGGAGCTGTATTAATTTATTTCTTAACTGTTGAGCTTAGATTATTACCAGCAACAGGATTTAGTAGTTGGAAGCACTATATAATGCCAGTAATAGCATTATCACTAGGATCAATGGCTTTTATTACAAGACTTACAAGAAACAAATTATTGGATGTGTTAAAATCTGATTATATAAGAACAGCAAAAGCTAAAGGACTAAGTAAAAGAAAAGTTATATTAAAACATGCACTTAGAAATTCATTAATACCAATAGTAACTTATGTTGGACCATTAATAGCAAGTATTTTAACTGGTAGTTTCGTTGTAGAAAAAATATTTGCAATTCCTGGATTGGGTAATGAATTTGTTCAATCAGTTACAAATAGAGATTACACTATGTTACTTGGAGTTACAGTATTTTTCTGTACTTTACTTATAATGTTCAACTTCATAGTTGATATTATGTATGTAGTAATTGATCCAAGAATAAAATTAGAGGATGCAGAAGTTTAGTAAAGGGGAGAAAAAAGCATGGAACAAGAAATAAATTTAAAAAAGGACTTATTTACTCCTCTGACTGAAGATGAAAAAAAGATAGAGGTTATTGTAAGACCGAGTGTTGGGTATTGGAAAGATGCATGGAACAGATTAAAGAAAAACAAAATGGCGATTATATCTTTATTAGCAATAATAATAATAATGTTAGCCGCAATTTTTGTTCCAATGACATCAAAATATTCTTATGATCAAAATATGTTATCACAAGTTAATTTAAAACCATCAGCAGAGCATTGGTTTGGAACAGACCAATTAGGAAGAGATATATTCGTAAGAGTATTCTTTGGAGCTAGATATTCATTAATAATTGGTGTAGCCGCAGCATTTATTAACTTATTTATTGGTGTATTATATGGTGGTATATCAGGATTTTGTGGTGGAAAAATAGATAATTTAATGATGAGAATCGTTGATGTATTATATTCAATTCCATTAATCATATATGTAATAATTTTAATGACTATATTAAATAAGCCAGGAAGTGGCGGAAGTGGTCTTTCAACTATTGTATTAGCACTTTCAATATCTTATTGGATTGGAATGGCAAGAATAGTAAGGGGAGACGTTTTACAATTAAAACAACAAGAATTTGTTCTTGCAGCAAAAGCTTTAGGAGCATCTAATACTAGAATTTTAATAAGACATTTAATACCAAATTGTATTGGTTCAATAATGGTTACAATGACATTACTTATACCACAAGCTATATTTACAGAGGCATTTTTAAGCTTCATAGGATTAGGACTTGTTCCTCCTAAAGCATCATTAGGTACTTTAGCTAATGAAGCTATGAAAGCAATATATCAATATCCTTATCAATTGCTATTCCCAGCAGTGGCAATTTGTTTAATAATACTAGCATTTAATCTTTTTGGAGATGGATTAAGTGAAGCACTAGATCCTAAGAATAAGAGATAGGGGGAAGATATAATGGAAAAATTATTAGAAGTAAAAGATTTAAAAACTTCCTTTCAAACTAATGTAGGAGAAGTGCATGCAGTAAGAGGTGTATCTTTTTATTTAGATAAAGGGGAAGCTTTAGGTATAGTTGGAGAATCAGGTTGTGGTAAAAGTGTTACCATGATGTCAATTATGAGACTACTTGCTGATAACGGAAAGTTAGCAGGTGGAGAAATTAAATTTGATGGTAGAGATTTATCTGATATAAAAGAATCAGAAATGGAAAGTATAAGAGGAAATGATATTGGAATGATATTCCAAGATCCTATGACATCATTAAACCCTGTTTATACTATAGGAGACCAATTAACAGAACCATTAATGAAACATACTGGTATGAGTAGATCAGAAGCTAAAAAAGAAGCTATAAAAATGCTTAAATTAGTAGGAATACCTAGTCCAGAAAAAAGAATAAAACAATATCCGCATGAATTTTCAGGTGGTATGAGACAAAGAGCTATGATTGCAATGAGTTTAATTTGTGAACCAAAACTTATAATTGCTGATGAACCAACAACAGCATTAGATGTTACAATTCAAGCACAAATTTTAGATTTGATGAAGGATTTAAAAGAAAAACTGAATACTTCAATTATATTAATTACTCATGATTTAGGAGTTGTTGCTGATCTTTGTTCAAGAATTAATGTAATGTATGGTGGAATAATAGTAGAAACAGGAACTACAGAAGATATATTTTATAGAGGAAAACATCCTTATACTTGGGGACTATTAAGAAGTGTTCCAAATCCTAAGGAAAATTCTAAAGAAAAACTTAAGCCAATTGAAGGACAACCACCAGATTTATTAAAACCTCCAGTAGGATGTCCATTTGCAGCCAGATGCGAATATGCAATGAGAGTCTGTTTGCAAAAGCAACCTCCTCAATTTGACATGGGAGAAAATCATAAGGTAGCATGTTGGTTATGTCATGAAGATGCACCGAGTGTAGAGTCACCTATAAAGAGGAGGGAAGAATAATGGAAAAAGATAAAGATGTAATTTTAGAAGTAAAAGATTTATGCAAATACTTCCCTGCAAGCAAAGGTTTATTTAAAGGAAAAAGTTATGTTAAAGCTGTTGATAGAGTTTCTTTTACAATAAATAAAGGCGAAACTTTAGGATTAGTAGGAGAATCAGGTTGTGGTAAAACAACTACAGGAAGAACAATATTAAAATTATATAATCCAACAGCAGGAAAGATAATTTTTAAGGGAAAAGATATAACGGATTATTCTGTAAAAGATATGGTACCTTTAAGAAAAGATATGCAAATGATATTTCAAGATCCATATGCATCATTAGATCCAAGAATGACAGTAGGAGATATTATAGGTGAAGCTATTGATGTTCATGGATTATATAAAGGTGAAGAAAGAACTAATAGAATAAGATCACTTTTAACTAAAGTTGGTCTTGCAAGTGATCACATTAATAGATATCCCCATGAATTTTCAGGTGGTCAAAGACAAAGAATAGGTATTGCTAGAGCATTAGCAGTTCAACCATCTTTAATTATATGTGATGAACCAATATCTGCTCTTGATGTTTCAATTCAAGCTCAAGTTATAAATATGCTTGAAGAACTTCAAGAAGAGTTAGGATTAACTTATCTTTTTATAGCACATGACCTTTCAATGGTTAAACATATATCAACTCATATTGGAGTTATGTATTTAGGTAGAATGGTTGAAAAAGGAGAAAGCAATGCGGTATACTCAGAGTCAATGCATCCATATACGCAAGCGCTTCTTTCAGCAGTACCAATACCGGATCCTGATGAAGCTAAAAATAATCAAAGAATAATATTAGAAGGAGATATACCATCTCCGATTGATCCACCACCAGGATGTAGATTCCAAGGTAGATGTAGATATGCTAAACCAATTTGCAGTGAAATTGATCCTGAATTAAAAGAAGTTAAACCAGGACATTTTGTAGCATGTCATTTATATGATTAATAAATATCTTTAATTAGATAGTTATAATAAAATAGGATTATAAGTTTTCAGATGAAGTTAAAAAGCTTCATCTGAAACTTAAAATTGTTATCTAAGGCTTTGCAATCGTTATCTTTCACTTGTTGTTGGAATAAAAAATGATTGTTAGTTATTAAGATAAATTTGTCAGAATTGTTAAGGGGGAAATTTTTAATGAAAACTAGTAAAATTAAAAAGTTATGTGCAATAACATTAGCATTAACTTTAGGTTTTTCAAGCTTAGTAGGGTGTGGAGGAGGATCTAGTAATGATCCAAATGCTCAAGTTATAACTTATAACTTAAATGCAGATCCTAAAACATTAGATCCAGCATTAAGCGAAGCAGTAGATAGTGCAACTATTATAGTAAATGCATTTGAAGGATTGTATAAATTAGATGAGAATAATAAGGCTATTCCTGGAATTGCTGAAAAATGTGATGTTTCAGAAGATGGAACAGTTTATACTTTCCATATAAGAGATGGAGTTAAATGGTCTAATGGAGAACCAGTTACAGCAAATGATTTTGAATATTCATGGAAGAGAGTATTAAATCCAGCAACAGCTTCAGGATATGCATTCCAAATGTCATATATTAAAGGTGCAGATGCTTATAATCAAGGAAAAGGAAGCCTAGAGGATGTAGGGATTAAAGCAATTGATGATAAGACTTTAGAAGTGACATTAGCTGCTCCATGTTCATACTTTTTAGAATTAACAGCATTCACTTGTTATTTACCAGTAAATAAGGGTACAGTTGAAGCTAATAAGGATACTTGGGCTCTTAATGCTGAAACTTACGTTTCAAATGGACCTTTCAAAATAACTAAGTATGGTATGAAAGATGAAATAGTATTAGAAAAGAATGAAAATTATTACGATGTTAATAATATAAAACTTGATAAATTAAATGTAAAACTTGTTACTGAAGATACATCTGCTTGGGCTAGTTTTAAAACAGGAGATTTTGATATGGTAGATATTGTACCAACATCAGAAATAGAAGGAGCATTAGCTGATGGAACAGGAAAGAATTTTCCACTACTAGGAACAGGATTTTATGTAATAAATGTTTCAGATTCAGTAAATGCAATTGATCCGAATGCTACAAAAGTATTACAAGATAAGAGGGTTAGAAAAGCTTTAAATCTTGCAATTGATAGACCTTCAATAGTTAAAAATATATTAAAAGGCGGTCAAACACCAGCAACTGGATTTGTCCCACAAGGAATTAAAGATCCAAGTGGCGCAGATTTTGCTGATAAAGAATATTTTAAAGCAGAAGGTAATATAGAAGAAGCTAAAAAATTATTAGCAGAAGCTGGATATCCAAATGGTGAAGGATTCCCTAATCTTGTAGCACTTATTAACCCAACTAATCCGAATGGAGATGTTGCTCAAGCTATGCAAGATATGTGGAAAAACAATTTAGGAATTAATGTTGAACTTCAAAGTCAAGAATGGAAAGTGTTCCAAACTACAAGAACTGCAAAACAATATGAAGTTGCATTCCACGCTTGGGTTGGTGATTATATAGACCCAATGACATTCTTGGATATGTGGGAAAGCACATCAGGACAAAACTGTGCTGGATATAACAATCCAGAATATGATAAGTTAATAAGAGCTGCAAAGGTTGAACAAGATCAAACTAAGAGATTTGAAATGTTACATCAAGCAGAAGATATATTAATGGAAGATATGCCTATAATACCATTAAACTATCAAGTTAAAACTAAGGGTATTAAAGACTATGTAAAAGGTGTTAATGTATCACCACTAGGATTCATATACTTTGATAAGGCATATGTAGAAGGAAAATAAAATTTAAAGTAAAGTGCTGATTAGGTATAAATAAAATGGACTGAGTAATTGAACTTAGGAATTCTCAAAGTCCAATTACAATGCTATATTATCTATTACATAATCAACACATATTTAAAATATAAATAAATAAAAAAGAGGAGATTTTAAAAATCTCCTCTTTTTTGAATTTAAATATCCAAAAAATTATTTAGTTATACCTATAACATCATCCATAGTGTATAAACCTGGAATTGATATATTACCCATGTATTCACAAGCTTTTAAAGCTCCGATAGCAAATACCTCTCTAGAAATCGCTTTATGAGATAATTCTATTACCTCTCCAACTCCAGCAAATATTACATCGTGATCTCCAACTATAGAGCCACCTCTAATAGCATGAATTCCTATTTCATTCTCTTCTCTTTTAGATGCTCCAGAACGTCCATAAACGAATTTTGTTTCATCATTTATAGATTCCTTTATTGTATCTGCAAGTAAAACTGCAGTACCACTAGGAGAATCTACCTTTTGATTATGATGTTTTTCTATGATTTCAATATCATAATTACCATAAAGAAGAGGTGTTACTTTTCTTAATAGAGAATTTATTAAATTTATTCCAAGTGACATATTAGCAGAACGGAATAGTGGAAGTGTTCTGCTTTTTTCTTCTATTAAAGCTAAATCTTCATCAGAAAATCCTGTTGAACAAATAACTAACGGCTTTTTGGTTTTTTCAGTTAAACTTATTAAGCCTTTTAAAGCACCAGCTCTTGAGAAATCTAATAATACATCGTAATCTAGATTTAAGTCTTTAGGCGTTTCAAATATAGGATAAGATGTTTCATGAGGGAATTTATCTATACCAGCAACAATTTGTAAATCATTAAATTTGCTAGCACATTCAGTTATGACTTTACCCATTTTGCCACAGCAACCGTTTAATACTATTTTTATCATTTAATCACCTTATATTAATTTATTTTCCTTTAAAATAATCTTTAATGTTTCTAAATTACTATCTTCCATTTCACATAGTGGAAGTCTTAAAGAGCCAACTTCAAATCCCATAAGATTCATAGCTGTTTTTACAGGAATAGGATTTGTTTCTATAAATAAAGCATTTGTTAATTTCAATCTATTTAATTGAATGTCTAAAGCTTCATCAAAGTTTCCTTCTAAACATTTTTTAGTAAGTGTATGAACCTCATTTGGTATAACGTTAGCTAAAACTGATATAACTCCTTTGCCTCCAAGAGACATTATTGGAACTATTTGATCATCATTGCCAGAATAAATGTCTATTTTATCTTTGCATAATGATTTCATTTCCATGATTTGACTTATATTTCCGCTAGCTTCTTTTATAGCAACTACATTATTTAATTCTGCTATTTGTACTAAAGCCTTTGGAGTTATATTTACACCAGTCCTACTTGGTACATTATAAAGAATTATTGGAATGTTTACAGAATCATTTACTGCTTTAAAATGTTTGAATAATCCTTTTTGTGAAGTTTTATTATAATAAGGAGTAATTACAAGTATGGCATCAACACCAACAATTTCTGCATATTTACTCATTTCAATAGCAGATAGTGTATTATTTGAGCCTGTACCAGCAATTACTGGTATCCTATTATTTATAACATCAACTGCAAACTTTATTACAGTTTTCTTTTCGTTTTCTGTCATTGTAGTTGCCTCACCAGTAGTTCCACAAATGACAATAGAGTCTGTTCCTTCTTTAACGTGCCATTCTAATAAATCCTTTAATTTATCATAATCTACTCCTTTATCATTAAAAGGAGTAACAATAGCTACACCTGAACCTTCAAATACTGACATTAAAATTCCTCCATTTTTAATTGTTAGATTGGATCATTATTTCAGCAATTTGAATAGCATTAAGAGCTGCCCCTTTTCTTATATTATCTCCAACAACCCATAGGTTTAAGCCATTATCAATACTAAAGTCCCTTCTGATTCTACCAACATAGACATCATCTTTTCCTGATACCATAAGAGGGGTTGGGTATTTTAATTCTCTTACATCATCATATACAGTTACACCATTAGTGTTTCTAAATAATTCAAAAATATCCTCTACTTCAAATGAAGAATTTAGTTCTACATTTATGCTTTCACTATGTCCATTTAATACAGGAACTCTAGCAGTAGTAGCTGTTATTCTTAAATCAGGACAATGAAGAATTTTTCTTGTTTCATTAATCATTTTTTCCTCTTCTTTAGTGTATCCATTATCTAAAAAGACGTCTATATGAGGTAAAACATTACCTGCTATAGGATAAGGAAATTTCTTTGGTGCAATTCCTTTAACGCCATCTTCTAAATCTTTTATGGCTTGAATTCCAGCACCTGATACGGCTTGGTAAGTTGAATATACTATTCTTTTAATTCCATATTTATCATTTAATGCTTTCACTATAGGCATAGCTTGTATAGTAGAGCAGTTTGGATTTGCAATGATTCCTTTATGAAGTTTTATATCTTCAGGATTTACTTCAGGTACTACTAAAGGTACATCAGGATCCATTCTCCAAGCACTGCTATTATCAATTACTACAGCTCCATATGAAGCAAATATAGGTGCAAATTCTTTACTAGCATCTCCACCTGCTGAAAAAAGTGCATAGTCTATTTTTTTATTTTTTATATTCTTTTCGCATGTTTCCTCAACTAAAAAATCCTTTCCTTTAAATTTTAAAGTTTTTCCTTCAGATCTTTTAGATGCAAAAAGATATAAATTTTTTACTGGAAAGTCCCTTTGTTCTAAAATTTCTAAAAATTTTCTTCCTACATTTCCAGTAGCCCCAACTATTGCGACATTATACACATTAATCCCTCCTAATTATTTTATAAGTATAATTTATTATTAAAAAAAATTATCTAATATACAAATACTATAGTTAAATATGATAAAAATATCAAGTGAATGTATAAAATAAGTGAAAAATTTTCATATAATAGATAAGTTTTATACATACTAATAGTATATTCAGAACATATTATTAGTGAGTAATGATATAAAACAAATTAACAAAATAATATACACTTTATTAGAGATTATATAGTCTTAATAATTTGTTTTTTGAAAGGAGTGCATAACTGTGAGTGGTACACCATTAAAAAAAATAATAAAATCAAAAATAAAGTCTAATAAAGAACTTACTGAAGCAGAAAAAATGAGGGAAAAGTTAAAATACGAAATTGCAGAAGAACTTGGATTAAGTGATAAAGTTGATAAAGAGGGTTGGGGTGGACTTTCAGCAGAAGAGACAGGGCGCATAGGTGGTCTAATGACAAAAAGAAAGAAAATACTTAATATGCCAACTAATAATCAAATATTACAAAATTCAAATCATAATAAAAAAATGTAAATTTTTTATGTAATATATCTTTAGATATAGAAATATGCTAATGTAATAAATATAAACTTAAAATTAGCAGTATGTAAAGTGAGAAATATTATATCTAATATTAGGTGAACATTTTCTACTACATTATTTATGTGGTAAAGGAATTTCATAAGAAATATTTATAAGATAATTAGATTCTATTAAAGTTGACGAATTACTTATTAAGATATAATATAATTGTTGGAAATATATACGACATTTTAAGGATGGGTAAAATTTATGGCTTATGGCGAATTTGCAAATATTTATGATAAGTTAATATATGAAGATATAAATTATGACTTAGTAGGTAATAGAATTATAGAACTATGTAAAGAAAATAATATAAAATATGAAGACTACTTAGATTTAGCATGTGGGACAGGTAATGTATCAATAAATGTAGCTACATATTTTAAAAATACATATGCCGTTGATTTGTCAGATGATATGTTAAATGTAGCATTTGATAAATTCAAAAAAAATAAAATCAAAGCAAAAATAATATGTCAAGATATGTGTGAGCTATCATTAAATCATAAATTTGATTTAATAACATCTGTTCTTGACTCAACAAATTATTTAACAGAATATGATGAGTTGATTAGTTACTTTAATAGAGTACATGAACATTTAAAAGATGATGGAATATTTATTTTTGATATAAATTCTTATTACAAATTATCAACTATATTAGGTAATAATATTTATACATATAATTCAGATGATGTATTTTATACATGGGAAAACGTATTTGAGGAAGACGTACTTAATATGTTTTTAACTTTTTTTGTTAAAAGTAAAGAAGAATTATATGAGAGATTTGAAGAGCAACACATAGAAAGAGCTTATAAAGAGCAAGAATTAGAAAAAGCTTTAAAAGACTGCAATTTTAGATTAGTAGGTAAGTTCGATAGTTACAGTAATAACTCTGTATTTAAAGAGAGTGAAAGAATAGTTTATGTTGTAAGTAAATAATGGAGGGCGATATTTATATGAAAGATAAAATAATTAGAGCAACAGCTAAAAATGGAATGGTTAGAATAATTGGAGGAATCACGACAAACTTAGTTAATGAAGGTAGTAATATTCACCAATGTACTCCAGTGGCAGCAGCAGCATTAGGAAGAATGCTTACTGCAGGAACTTTAATGGGAACTACATTGAAAGGTGAAAAAGAGGCTTTAACTTTAAAGATAAATGGTGGAGGAGAAGCAAAAGGAATAACAGTTACTGCACATAATGATGCAAGCGTGAAGGGGTTTATAGGGAACCCATATGTTACTAGAGAATTAAATCATAAAGGAAAGCTAGATGTTGGTGGTGCTATAGGTAAGGATGGACTTTTATATGTAATTAAAGATTTAGGTTTAAAAGAACCATATGTAGGCCAAGTTCCAATATATAGCGGAGAAATAGCAGAAGATTTTGCTTATTATTTTACAGTATCTGAACAAACACCATCAGCAGTATCTTTAGGAGTACTAGTAGATAAAAATCTATCTATAAAAGCAGCAGGAGGATTTATAGTTCAAATGATGCCTGATGCAGATGAACTTTTAGCAGATTTAGTAACGTATAGATTAGAAGAAATACCACCTATAACTACACTTATATCAGAAGGGAAAAGTATAGAAGAAATATTAGAGTTCATATTTGAAGATATGGATTTAAATATATTGGATTCTATTGAACCTAAATATAAATGTGATTGTTCAAGAGATAAAGTAGAAAAAGCATTGGCATCTATAGGTAAGAATGAGTTGCAAGAAATATATGATGATGGTAAAAATGAAGAAATAGTATGTAACTTCTGTAATACCAAATATACATTTACAACTAACGATATAGATAAGTTATTAAAAAATTCGATTAAAAAATAATATTATGATTTAATAATCAAATAATATTTCTAATTATTGAATTATTAAAACTGTTTTAAAATTAAATAAATTTAAAAAAATGTACTTTGACGTTTGAGTTAAAGTACATTTTTTATTTTTAATATTATAAGGAATAAAGTTTTAGATTTTAAATAGTAAATCTAAATTAAACAATAATAGTACGTAACTATTTTTTACTTAGAAAGATATTAATATAGGAACAGAAAAAAAATAAAATCATATTATTAATAGTGGATGTGATAAATTTACAAGTTAGATTTAAAGTACAAGTAAACTACCTCTATCTATTAATTTACCTTTTCTTAAATAAATAGGAGAAACATCATATTTATTTAAAAACTTACTCACTTCATTTCCCCACTTATAATGATTTAATTCACCAAAGAAAGCTATCTTATTATCAGAAATCAATCCTCCAGTACCTCCAATAAATCCATAATTTAAATTTGGAAGAAGTATGTCACCTGGAGGAAGCAAAAGGATATCAAAATCATAATTTATTAGTGTAGAATAAACTCCTACATCACTTGTTATAAGTGCTTTGTCTCTAACGGGTAATATAGAACATTTAGTATATCCTTGAGATACATGGATTTTTAATTTTGAAGATTGAGTATCTAAAAGACTATCATCACTATATTTTAAGTTATGAATAAAGTAATCATCTGAAATTAAGGAATTTAAAATAATATCGTTAGGATATGTATTAGACAAGGCTGATTTTGAAAGAATATACTTTATATTCTTACTATCCAATAAGTTTATAAATTCTGAAGGTATATCCTTATGAATAATAATTTGATTTTCAGAAGAATTTTTTAATATATTCATTTGAATATCAGGATGACCATTTATTGCTTCATATACATTATTAGATTTAGGAACTAAAATGGGTTCAATATTAAGTTTTTGTAAATTATCAATTTCTTCTTTTGTTGATCTGTAGTCAATAAAACAATACATAGAAATACTCCTTTAATATAGTAATTTATAATAAGAAACTACTACAATATTAAAAAAAAAACAATAGGATATGAAAATCTAAAATTTAGTATTTTTATAAGTATAAGAGCTTTAAGTTTATTACATACTAATGTAAGAAGGGAGTGAAATCCATGCTTGTTTTGAAATTAGCTTATAATGATGAATTAGATTTTGTTAGTGAATTACAAGATTTAAGAGAATTGCTAAAGAAAAAGAATATATTAATAGGATTAGTGGAAAGCATAGAAGACAAGACTCATATAATAAAAATCATTTGTGAAGAAGAACACTATAATGAAAAGGTAAAAGATATTATTAATTTATATGTAAGTAATATTTTATATAAAATTGTTATTGATAATTATAGAGAAAAAGAAATGTTGGAGTTTTTAACAGAAAATTATTTCTTTTTAAAGCAAGATGAAATATTAGAAATAGAAGATGATATTGTAAAGGTACTAGAATGTGAAAGTGGATTAAAAGATGGTAACTCTATTTATTATTTAAATAAAATGAATGGAATTATTGAAGAGATAAAAGATTGTATAAAAGAAAAGCAAGAAATTAACATAAATGGATTCATAACATTTAGAATGAAGAAACTTAGAGGAGATATAGAAAAAATAATACAAAAAATAGTTGAAAATTACATTGTTGAAAAGGAATATAAGGAGTTTGTTAAATTATTAAAGTATTTTGTTGATATACAAGACTATAAGATTGAGCTTATAGATATATTTATAGAAGAAAGTGGTAACTATAGAGTAACTGATAATTATGAAAAAGATTTATTAAAAACATTTAAGGAAGAATTCTCAGACTGCAAAAAAATGAGTGATGTTAGTGCAGAAGATATATTGATAAGTGGATTAATTACAAACACTCCTAAAAAGATAATCATTCATAATAAAGAGAATTCTATCAATAGAGAGTTCTTAGAGACTATTAATAGTGTGTTTGGAGAAAGGGTCGAATATTGCACAGGATGTGTGAAATGTGAAAATAAAAAAATAATAATAAAAAGTATTGACACATTATGAAATGCTTGATATAATTTAGTTCGTAAAGAAGAAACATAGCCGTTTCTCACCATACAGTTGTGAAGTACTAGTGTGGTTATATCTCTAGATTTTATCAATAGTGATAGTGTAAGACGGCTTATGGCCGTCTTTTATTATGTATAAAATTCCTCGGAGGTGAAAAGTATTAGTAAAGATTATTTTATTAATGAAGAGATAAGACAAAAAGAATTAAGAGTAGTTGCAAATGATGGAGAACAATTAGGCGTAATTTCTTCAAGAGAAGCTATGAGAATGGCAGAAGAACAAGAATTAGACTTAGTTATGATTTCACCAAATGCAAACCCTCCAGTATGTAAAATAATGGACTTTGGTAAGTTCATATATGAACAATCTAAAAAAGAAAAAGAAGCTAAGAAGAAACAAAAGGTTGTAAGTGTTAAAGAAGTAAGAGTAAGTCTTACTATAGAAGAACATGATATTTCTATAAAAGCAAAGAATGCCAGGAAATTCTTATTAGACGGAGATAAAGTTAAAATCACTGTTAGATTTAGAGGTAGAGAGATGGAATTGACTCATATTGGAGCAAGAATTCTTGATAACTTCGCAAAGAAATTGGAAGATGTCTGCCAAATAGAAAAGCATCCAAAAAAAGAAGGCAGAAACATGACAATGGTTTTAGGCCCTAAAAAGGGATAACTTGAGAGGAGGATTTTATTTATGCCAAAAATGAAAAGCCACAGAGGTGCAGCAAAGAGATTTAAGAAAACAGGTACAGGAAAGCTTAAGAGAGCGAAAGCATTCAAGAGCCATATATTAACAAAGAAGAGCCCTAAAACTAAGAGAAATCTTAGAAAAGGTGGATACGTATCAAAATCACAAGAAAAAGTAATGAAAAAATTATTACCATATCTATAATTTGAAGAGGTTACAGGAGGTTTAAAGCATGGCAAGAGTAAAGAGAGCAAAAAACGCTCGTAAGAATCATAAAAAGGTTTTAAAACTTGCAAAAGGATACTACGGTGGAAAGAGTAAGTTATTTAAAACAGCTAACGAATCAGTAATTAGAGCATTAAGAAATTCTTATGTTGGAAGAAAGAATAAAAAGAGAGATTATAGAAGATTATGGATTGCTAGAATAAACGCAGCAACAAGAATCAATGGTCTTTCATATTCAAAATTCATGAACGGAATTAAATTAGCTGGTATCGATATAAACAGAAAAATGTTATCAGAAATCGCTATAAATGATGCAAAAGCATTTGCTGATTTAGTAGAAGTAGCTAAAAAACAATTAAACGCTTAATAAAATGCGACTTAGGTCGCATTTTTATTATATATTGAAAAATATTATAATATTAAAATTATTTAGATATATTTACTTTACATAAAATTTATATTAAATAGGTAAAATAAAATGAAGTGATTTTAAATTAACCTTTTGAGGTGAGTATATGGGAAAAGTTCTGACAAAAAAATCAAGACTTAATGCAGTTCAAGTGTTAGCTATAGGTTTTGCTATAGCTGTTTTAATAGGAGCACTTATATTAACTTTACCTATTTCTTCTGCAAGTGGTGAAAGTACAAATTTTATAGACGCTATTTTTACATCCACATCAGCAGTTTGTGTTACTGGTTTAATTACATTAGACACAGGAACGTATTGGAGTACTTTTGGTCAAGTTATAATTATAATTTTAATAGAAATTGGTGGTATGGGATTTATGTCTTTTACTACATTTATTGCAATACTATTAGGAAAAAAGATAACTTTAAGAGATAGGTTATTAATGCAGGAAGCTATGAATACTTTCAATATTGAAGGTTTAGTAAGAATGGTTCAATACGTTTTTGCATTAACATTTTCAGTTCAGTTTTTTGGAGCACTATTATTATCAACTCAGTTTATACCACAGTTTGGATTTTCAAAGGGATTATTTTATAGTATATTTCATTCTATTTCAGCATTTTGTAATGCTGGTTTTGATTTATTTGGAAATTTTACTAGTTTAACTGGTTATTCTAGTAATGTAGTAGTAATATTAAGCATAAGTGCTTTAATAATAATTGGTGGTTTAGGTTTTACAGTATGGCTTGAAATATATAATTATAATAAAAGTTCTAAAAGATTATCGCTTAATTGTAAGGTGGTATTATTAATTACTATATTTTTAATTATTTTCGGATTTATATGTATATTTATATTTGAATATAATAATATTCAAACTATAGGTGGAATGTCTTTTAAAGATAAAATATTAAATTCATTTTTTGCATCTGTATCGCCAAGAACAGCAGGTTTCAATAGTATGTCTACTGATGATATGACTATGTCTGGTAAGTTAATTACTATAATATTAATGTTTATAGGAGGATCATCAGGATCAACAGCAGGTGGTTTAAAAACTGCTACATTTGGTGTTTTAATTTTAACAGTAATTTCTGTTTTGAAAGGAAGAGAAGATACTGAAGCGTTTGAAAAAAGATTTTCAAAAGACTTAGTATATAAAGCCTTTACTTTGTTTTTTATTGCAATGATGCTTGTTATTGTAGTGACCATGGTTCTTACTATAGTTGAACCAAATCAATCATTTATAAATTTACTTTATGAAGCAACTTCAGCTTTTGGTACAGTAGGGTTAACTACTGGAGTAACGCAGCAATTATCATTTGCAGGAAAGATTGTAATAATGCTCACTATGTATTGTGGTAGGGTTGGTCCATTAACAGTAATTTTAGCATTATTAAATAGGAAGAAAAAGAAGGGATATAGATATCCAGAAGGTAAGATATTGATAGGATAGGAGTGACTTAGTTTTGGTAAATAAACAATTTGTAGTAATTGGGTTAGGGCGATTTGGTGCTTCTGTTGCTAAGACTTTATATGACTTAGGAAATGATGTTTTAGTAATAGATAAAGATGAAGATATAATTCAAGATATTTCTGATAATGTAACGCATGCAGTTCAAATGGATTCTACTGATGAAAATGCACTAAGAACATTAGGACTTAGAAACTTTGATGTTGCAATTGTAACTATAGGATCTAATATACAAGCAAGCATTATGGCAACTTTACTTGTTAAAGAATTAGGTGTTAAATACATAATTGCAAAAGCTAATAATAAGATACATTCTAAAGTTTTGTATAAAATTGGTGCTGATAGAGTTATATTACCAGAACAAGATATGGGAGTTAGAGTTGCTCACAACTTAGTTTCTTCTAGTATACTAGATTATATTGAATTATCTTCAGATTATAGCATAATGGAAATAGAAGCTTTAGATGAATGGGACGGAAAAAGCTTAAGAGAGATAAAATTAAGAAGTCAGTATGGAATAAATGTTATGGCAATTAAAGAAGGTGAAGATATAAATATATCACCTTCAGCTGATCATATTGTAAATGCTAAGGATATAATAGTAGCTATTGGTTCAGCAGAAGATTTAAGTAAACTTGAGGGTATGATAGTAAGATTAAAATAATTGAGGTGTAGACTTTGATTTTCATTGAAAGTAAAGAAAATACTATATATAAAGAAGCTAAAAAACTCAAAGAGAGAAAAAATAGAAATAAAATAAATAAGTACGTAATTGAGGGGTTTAGACTTGTTGATGAAGCTATAAACGCAAGTTTAGATATAGATTATTTAATATTGACTCAAGTGGGATATGAAAAATTAGATAATTATATAAATAAAGATAAGATAGAAAGACAAAAGGTATATTGTATTACAGATAATTTGTTTAAAGATTTAACATCAACAGAGAATCCTCAAGGAATAATTGCTATAGTTAAAATGGATAATAAGAATTTAGATTTTCAAGGGGATTTTTATTTGTTTTGTGATAAAGTACAAGATCCAGGAAATCTAGGAACTATAATAAGAACTGCTCATGCAGCTGGTGTAAATGGAATAATACTATCTAAAGGGACTGTAGACATATATAATGAAAAAACAATAAGATCAACAATGGGATCACTATTTTATATGCCTATATATTATGATGATAATGAATTTTCATTAATAAAATCATTAAAAAAAGATGGATTTAAGTTAATAGTTACATCACTAGAAAGTAGTAAAGACTTTTTTAAAGAAGATTTAAAAGGAAAAACTATACTTACAGTTGGTAATGAAGGAAATGGTGTATCTAATGAGGTCTTAGATTTAGCGGATAGAAGAGTTAAAATACCAATGCCAGGTGGGGCTGAATCTTTAAATGTAGCTATAGCTACTTCAATTATTATCTATGAAAAAGTAAGACAAAATGTTGTTAATATTTAATTTTGAGTATTGAATTTTAATTAGTTTATTTGTATAATTAGAGGGAATTAAATAATTATAAACTGTGAATGAGAGAGTAGATATTAGAAAATTTTCAGGGAGAATAAGCCATAGACTGTAAGCTTATTTAAATGAAATAATATTGAAGTTCACTCAGGAGTTCTAGCTGTGAAATTAAGTAGTAGCTAGCGGTCAATGCCGTTAAATTTTAAGTTGGATTCTTATAGTGTATTTTTATAAGTTTCAATTAGGGTGGTAACGCGGATAATTCGTCCCTTTTATAGGGGGACGATTTTTTTGTACATAAAAATGTCTGAAAGGAGAAAAAACATGAAGGAAAAACTTAAAGAATTACAAGAGCTTGCAATAAAGCAAATTGAAAATTCAATTAAAAGTAATGAATTAGAAGAAATTAGAGTTAAGTTCTTAGGAAAAAAAGGAGAACTTACTACAATATTAAGAGGTATGGGGGGATTATCTCCAGAAGAAAGACCTTTAGTAGGAAAATTAGTTAATGAAGCAAAAGCTAAAGTAGAAGAAAAACTAGAGTCAGCAATAAAGAAAATAAAGGATAAAGAAAAGGCTGAAAAACTTGCAGGTGAAACAATAGACATTTCACTTCCTGGTAAAAAGCAAGTTATAGGAAAAAGTCATCCTTTAGAATTAACACTTAAAAATATGGAAGATATATTTGTATCAATGGGATTCACGATTGAAGAAGGTCCAGAAGTTGAATATGATCATTATAATTTTGAAGCATTAAATATACCTAAGAATCATCCAGCAAGAAGTGAGCAAGATACATTATATATAAATGATAATATAGTTCTTAGAACTCAAACTTCACCAGTTCAAGTTAGAACTATGGAAAATCAAAAGCCACCAATTAAGATGATTTCGCCAGGTAAGGTTTATAGATCAGATTCAGTTGATGCTACACATTCACCTATATTTTATCAAATGGAAGGCCTAGTTATAGATAAGGGAGTTACCTTTGCCGATTTAAAAGGAACTCTAGAGTTATTTGCTAAGAAGATGTTTGGAGATAAAGTTGAAACTAAGTTCAGACCACATCACTTCCCATTTACAGAACCATCTGCTGAAATGGATGCAACTTGTTTTGTTTGTGGAGGAGAAGGTTGTAGAGTATGCAAGAATAGTGGATGGATAGAACTTCTAGGCTGTGGTATGGTTCATCCAAATGTACTTAGAAACTGTGGAATAGATCCAGAAGTATATAGTGGATTTGCTTTTGGATTTGGTGTTGATAGAATGGTAATGCTTAAATACGGAATAGATGATATAAGATTATTATATGAAAGTGATATGAGATTTTTAAACCAATTTTAGAAAGTAGTTTAAACTTTTTAAAGAATATTACCTAATTATATAGTTTCAAAGACATAAAAATATAAGTTCTAAAGAAATTGATAATTTGAGAACTTAAGGAAAAATGAGGAGGAAAAAATATGAAAGTACCATTTAGTTGGTTACAAGATTATGTTGATATAAATGTTAGTCCTAAAGAATTAGGAGATAAATTAACTTTAACAGGATCACAATTAGAAGAATTAATAATTCAAGGTGATGTTATAGATAAAGTTGTTACAGGAAAAATTACGGAAATAGAAAAACATCCCGATGCTGATAAACTAAGCATCTGTCAAGTGGATATTGGAGCTGAAACTATTCAAATAGTTACTGCTGCAACAAACATGAAAGAGCAAGATGTAGTACCAGTAGCTTTACATGGTTCAACATTGGCAGATGGAACTAAGATTAAAAAAGGTAAGCTTAGAGGGGTACCATCAAATGGTATGTTCTGTTCAGAAGAGGAATTAGGTACAGCTGGAGATGAACCAGTACATGGTTTGATGATATTACCTACTGATACAGAATTAGGAGTAGAAATAAAAGAATTATTAAAATTAAACAAAGCTATATTAGATTTTGAAATAACTTCTAATAGACCTGATTGTTTAAGTATAGTTGGTATGGCTAGAGAAACAGCAGCTGCACTTAGGACTACTTATAAGATGCCTAATTTAGAATATAAAGTTTCTGGAAATGGAAATGTAGAATCAGAATTAAATGTTGAAGTTAAAGATGACTTATGCTTAAGATATATGGCTAGAAAAGTTAAAAATGTAAAAGTAAAACCATCACCAGGCTGGATGCAAGAAAGACTTCTTGAAGCAGGAATAAGACCGATAGACAATATAGTTGATATTACAAATTTTGTAATGCTTGAATTAGGTCAACCAATGCATGCTTATGATGCTAGAGAAATATCTACTAATAAGATAGTTGTTGAAAGAGCTGAAAGTGGAGAAAAATTCACTACTTTAGATGAAGCTGAAAGAGAGTTAGATGACTCTATGCTTTGCATAAAGGATGACAATAAGATTGTTGGGTTAGCTGGAATAATGGGTGGATTAAATTCAGAAATAAAAGAAGATACAACTGAAGTTATTTTTGAATCTGCAAATTTTGATGGTACGAACATAAGAGTTAATTCTAAAAAATTAAACTTAAGAAGTGAAGCTTCTGGAAGATTTGAAAAAGATATAGATCCTAACTTAGCTAAACTTGCAATAGATAGAGCATGCGCTTTGATTTGTGAATTAGGTGCTGGTGAAGTTATAGAAGGAACAATAGATATTTATAACAAAAAGAAAGAAGCAGGAAAAGTAATTGTTGATTCTAATTGGGTTAATAAATTCCTTGGAACAAATCTTTCTAAAGAAGAAATGAAAAAATGTTTAGATAGCGTTGATTTATTTACAGAAATTGATGGAGATAATTTAAATGTAACAGCTCCAACATTCAGAATAGATATTGCTATTAAAGAAGATATAGCTGAAGAAATAGCTAGAATACATGGATATGATGTTATTCCTGCTACAATCTTTAGTGTTGCTACATCAAGAGAACCTAAATACAGAAATAGATTATTAGATGATAAAGTAGTTATGCTTGCTACAGGTAGCGGATTAAATCAATCTATAAGCTATTCATTTGTATCACCAAGGGTATTTGATAAAATTAATGTACCAGAAGATAGCGAACTTAGAAATGTAGTTAAAATAAAAAATCCTTTAGGCGAAGATTATAGTGTTATGAGAACTACTACTATACCTTCAATGATGGAATGCTTAGGAAGAAACTATTCAAGAAATAATGATTATGTTAGACTATTTGAAATGGCTAAAATATATATTAAAAATGAAGATGAAACTAAGATTCCAACTGAAAGAAATATATTAACTATTGGTATGTATGGGGATTGTGATTATTTAGATCTTAAAGGCGCAGTTGAAAACATAATTGATGGTCTTGGAATAAAGAATTCTAAGTATGAAAGAGAAAGTGAAAATGTAAGCTATCATCCAGGAAAAACTGCAAAACTTGTTATAGGCAAAAATGTAGTTGGTACTTTAGGTGAAGTTCATTTAGATGTAACTGAAAACTATGGAATTGATGTACCTTGCTTTATTGCAGAACTTAATTTAGATGCATTATATGAAAGTGCTGATATGGATAGAAAGTATAAAGCATTACCTAAATTCCCAGCTGTTACAAGAGATATTGCATTACTTGTAGAAGATAGTATATTAGTTCAAGAAATTGAAGAATGTATAAGAAAAGCTGGTGGAAATTTAGTAGAAAAAGTACAATTATTTGATATCTACAAAGGAAAGCAAATTCCAGATGGCAAAAAGAGCATAGCTTATGCTATTGCTTATAGAGCTGATAAAACATTAACTGATAAAGAAGTTAATAAAGTACATGATAAGATATTAAGATCATTAGAATATAAATTAGGTGCTACTTTAAGAGACTAATTTTATTGAAAATACAGATGACTAGATTTTGTAAACTTAAATCTAGTCATTTTTTTTATGTATAGGAAAGTTTTGATAAGATGAATTAAAGTAAAATAAATGAATCACCTTGCTTGGCATACGAAAAATGTGGAAATCTTATGAGGCTTAATATATGGAAAAAATTATAAACTATAATAGCAGAAGCATAGAGAGATAGGAATCTCTATGTTTTTTTCTATAAAGTTAATTTCTTTTCATACGATAAGAATTATGTAGACATTGTCATTTTATTGTTACTTTCAAGAGGATATTTGTTACTTTTGGATAATACACTTCAAAGTGCCATTACAGGTTATACTAAAGTATAAATAGATTAGGAAAATACCAATAATTACATGTATACAACTTTCAATAAAATTTAATAGGCATAGCTAGGGAAATCTAGTGACGCAAAGCTAAAGGGGCTAAAGAAGAAATTCCATGCCAGCCAGTTGCCGATTGATATTAATTTATTAATTGTATAAGGTTTTTTTGTTTTAAAAAGACTAAGACACATTAAAAAAATAATAGGCTAGTATGCTTGCATATTTTGCATCATACTGTATAGTTAAGTTTGCTATTAATCAAACTTGTATTCTTGTGTGACCCAAATATACGATGGATCTTTGGTCTATTATTTTTCTTTTATGTGCCTAAAAAAACTTTAGCTGCCTACTGAAATTTTAAATAAAATTTCTAATAGGAGGAAAATATATGAGATTAAAGAAAAATTACGAACTAAGGACAAGGGTTGTAACATCTGTTTTATGTATAATGATGTTAGGTATATCATTTACACCTATATATGCAGGTGCGACAGTGTTTGCAAAGGAGAATGAGGAAGCAGACTTAACTTACACAGTTAAAAATTCAGAAGGATTAAAGATAGAAAAACAACGTATAATTACAGTAGATGAAAATGATGCTGATTTTGGCGTTGGACAAGGTATTCAATGGCCAAAACAAGTTAATTCACCATTCATTGATATGGTAGCTTGGGTTACTAAACCAGGATATGCTAATAATGGTGCAGCTAATTTGTCTAAAATATCAGAAGATACTGGGGTTGAATTCTTTAATCTAGGTTTTATTCAACCTATATCTAATACGATTAAAGATGGTAAAGTCCAATGGGGCTGGGGTGGATACCAAGTATTAAATGAAGAAAATAAAGATAACGATCAATATACCAATGGTATTAAGAAATCGATAAAAGATCTACGCGAAATGGGCGGAGATGTTACTATTTCATTAGGTGGTTTAAATGGGTCAGCTTTTTGGGAAGCAACTCAAGATGTTGATGTATTAACTAATACTTATAGAGAAATTGTAAAAGGTTATGGACTTACAAGACTTGACCTTGATATAGAAGGTGGAGCTCAAAATAAAAATTATAATATTACAAATGCAAAAGCAATAAAGAATGTTCAAGATGAAACAGGGGTAGATATTGTATTAACACTACCAGTATTACCAAGTGGATTAACTACAGTACAACTAGATGTTTTAGAAGCTTACTTAGCAAATGGTGTTGATGTTAAATTAGTAAACATCATGACTATGTGTTATGGAAGTGGAACTTTATTACCTGGTGAAAACTATGGTACTGGATCAATTAGAGCAATTGATTCAACTAAGGATCAAGTTAAGGATTACTTTAAGAAATATGCAAACATTCAATTAAGCGATGAAGAAGCTTATGGTAAGATAGGTACTACTTCGTCTATAGGGTTTGAAGGTGAAGCACATCCAATATTTACTACAGAATGGTCTAAGTTATTAGTAAATCATTCAATAGAAAAAGGCTTAGGAATGACTTCATTCTGGTCAATGAATAGGGATGCTATGCTAGAAAGCAATAAGGGTGTATCATCACAATACGAATTTACTAATATCTTTAAGCAATTTGGTAGCGATAATGAAGGTGGAGTAGTTAATCCGCCAGCAAACACTAAGCCAAATATTTCTGGAGTTAAGAACCAAATAATAGCTATTGGAGATAAGTTTGATCCGATGGCAGGTGTTACTGCAAGAGATAAGGAAGATGGAGACTTAACTTCAAAGATTAAAGTTGAAGGTAACGTTAATACTGAAGTAGCAGGTCAATATAACTTAACTTATACAGTTGCAGATAGTGAAGGACTTAAGGATGTTAAGGAATGCTGCATTACAGTTAAAGAAGTATCAGAAATTGAAGATACTTATGATTCAAATAAAATATATTTAGAAGGTGATACTGTAATCTACAAAGGTAACAAGTACACAGCTAAGTGGTGGATTAAGGGAGAAGATCCTGACAAATCAGAGGCTTGGAAAAAGGAAGTTATTCCAAATGAAGATGGATCTGTAGATTATGAAGAAGGATCTATTTATGTTGAAGGTGATAAGGTTAGTTATAATGGAAAAATGTATGAAGCTAAATGGTGGACTAAATCAATTCCAGGTAGCGATGATTCTTGGAAGTTAATAGCATAATATAAATTTAAGAATGTCTTAGAATTCTAAGACATCCTTTTTTAATGTAAATGAGAGTATAAAAATCTTTAAGGCTGAAAGTTGGAATATATCTAGCTTTTAGCCTTTAAATATGTTAAAGTAGTTAACTATAAAATAGAGGTTTAAAAAATGAAAAAAGGTGAAATAAGATTAATTTTAATACTTTAAGGATAAATAACTTTAAGTTTAAATATATTGATATTAAAGTAATTATATAGGATGGAAGTATATTGAGAAGACCTAAGCCATTAAAAAAAGGAGATAAAATAGCTATTGTAGGATTATCTAGTCCTACAACAGAAGAAAGATTAGAATTATCTATTAAAGCAATGCATGATTTTGGATTTGAAGTTGTAGTTGGTGAGAGTTGCAAATCTCATTATGGTTATTTAGCTGGAAGTGACGAGATAAGAGCAGATGATATGAATAAAATGTTTTGCGATAAATCAATATCTGGAATCTTTGCAATAAGAGGAGGATATGGAGCAACAAGAATTTTAGATAAGCTCAATTACAATATGATAAAAAAGAATCCTAAAGTATTTTCAGGATATAGTGACGTTACAGCTATTCATAATGTAATAAATGCAAGATGCGATTTTATAACATTTCATGCACCGATGCCAGCAACAGAAATGTATAAGGGACTAGATAAGTACACGGAATATTATTTTAAAAAGAGTATATTCGATTCAGAGCCATTAGGCAAATTAAAAAATACAGAAGATATAAAAATGAGAACTTTATTTAAAGGTAAAGCTGAAGGAAGATTAGTTGGTGGAAATCTTTCGGTGATTTGCTCAACATTAGGAACTGAGTATGAAATAGATACTAAAGGAAAAATATTATTTTTAGAAGAGATTGATGAATATCCATACAAAATTGATAGAATGATTATGCAATTAAAGCAGTCTAATAAATTTAAAGATGCAAGTGGAATAATTTTAGGAAAATGGACTGATTGTTTACCACCAAAGGGAAGAGAAAGTTTATCATTAATTCAAATATTTGAAGAATTAATAGCGCCAGAAAGAAAACCAACACTATATGATGTTTGTTGTGGCCATTGTTTACCAACACTTACTCTTCCTTTGGGGGCTAAAATAAAAATCAATGCAAATAGTAAAGAAATAAACATATTAGAATAAAAAATTTAAATAGTAAATCAATAGACTATATTTTCCTTGGTATAACTTACTTATGGAATTGGAAAATATAAATTTGTATAATTATAAGTAAACTAATAAACAAATTAAGGGGAAAAAAGATGAATATATTGTCAGTGATATTAGATAAAGTATATAGTTGGCTAGCTTTAAGTGGATTAAAAATAGTAATTGGATTATTAGTCCTATGGATAGGATGGAAAATAGTAAATAAAATTATTAAAACTATGGATAGGATTTTTAAAAGAAAAGAATTTGATGTCACATTGACAATGTTTTTAAATGCTTTTATAAATATATCATTAAAAGTGTTACTTGTAATGATTATAATGGATTATGTTGGAATGAAAACTACTGGACTTGTAACTTTAATAGGTTCAGCTGGTCTTGCAGTGGGACTTGCTCTTCAAGGTAGTTTATCTAATTTTGCTGGCGGGGTTGTTATTTTATTGATAAGACCTTTTAATATAGGCGATTTTATTGACGCAGTAGGACATTCTGGGAATGTTGAAAAAATAGGGATATTTTATACTTATATACTTACTACAGATAATAAACAGATACTTATACCAAATGGTAAATTGGCAAATGATAGTATAATAAATTATACAGCTAAGGACAAAAGAAGAGTTGATCTACAATTTTCTGTTGGATATGATGAAGATGTTATTACGGTTAAGAACATTATAGAAGAAGTTGTTTTAAGTAATGATAAAATATTAAAAGATCCAGAGTATTTTATAGGATTATCTGAACATGGGGATAGTTCAGTGAACTTTGCTTTAAGAATATGGACAAAAACAGAGGATTATTGGGATGTATATTATGATTTATTAGAAAGAGTTAAAATTAAGTTCGAGGATGAAAAAATAAGTATACCATATCCTCAAATGGACGTTCACATTAAAAATGACTAAAAATATGGACATGTTTTAGTAATGTGTTGATATATGCAGTGACACTTTAATTATTGCATATATCAGTACATATTTAGTAACATATCTTTATTTAAAGGCAGTTTAACAAAGTGATGAAAAGAATTTAAATTCTTAAGATGGAGGAAATAATTTGAATAATAATAATGATGAATTAAAAAAAGCTTTTAAAAAAAGTATGAAAAAAAATAAGGGGAATAAAAAAGCTCAATTTATAACAATAGTACTTTTTGCTCTTATAGGACTTATGAGTTTTGTTTTTGGAAATGACTTTAATTCCAACAAGGCAGATAACGTAGGTAATTTAACCAATGTAAGTGGAAATTTAGAAGTTTCGTATTTGGATGTTGGACAAGGGGATGCTGTATATATAAGAGTTAATGATTTTGATATATTAATAGATGCAGGTCCAAGAAGTGAAGCGGATCATTTATTAAAGCAATTAGAACAAAAAAATATAGATGATTTTGAAATGGTAATTGCGACTCACCCACATGAAGATCACATAGGTGGAATGAGCAAAGTATTTGAAAACTATAAGGTAGAAAGTTTCTATATGCCAAAAGTTACTCATACAACAAAGACATTTGAAAATATGTTGACTTCAGTTTCAAAACAAGGATTAAAAGTGCAACAAATAAAAGAAGGAATGAAATTTGATTTAGGTTCTGATGCTAAAATAGATGTATACTCACCAATGAAAGAAAGCTATGAGGAGTTTAATGATTATTCACCTATAATGAAGTTAACATTTGGGGATAAAAAGTTAATGTTTACTGGAGATGCAGAAACACTTGTAGAAAAAGAAGTTTTATCTAAATATTCAAAAGATCTTAAAGCAGATGTATTAAAGTTTGGTCATCATGGCTCAAGCACATCTTCAAGCAATGAATTTATACAAGCTGTTTCACCACAGTATGGTATAATAAGCTGTGGAACAGACAATAGTTATGGTCATCCTCATAAAGAAACTATGAAGAAGATTTCTAAAAATAAAATAGAAACTTATAGAACAGATTTGCAAGGAGAGATAACCTTATCATCTGATGGAAAGACTATATCAATTAAAACGAAAAAATAATTATTGATTTTATAATTTATTAATTGTTTATAATATATTTGGAGCTATTTTATAATAATTTGTTTTTAGACAGCCCATTATAAAAAATTAAGAAGTAATAAGAGTTTAGAATCTTATTACTTCTTATTATATGAAGATATATTAATATAATTAAGAAGATACATTAGAATTCCACCTATTCCAACGATTAAGCTAACAATTAACCAGGCTTGTTTCATTCCAAATCCTGAAATCATTTTACCCATAATTATTGGTCCAATACCATTACCAGTTCCATATAGTAAAGGCAAAATTGAATTTATTCTTCCTCTATGGGAAGAAGGGCTTAAATTAGCTATAAAAGTTTGAGCATTTGTAGCAATTGATATTTCACCTATAGTCATTATAGCAACAATAATAAAGAATGAAAAAAGATTAGAGGCAAAACTACAAAGGCCAAAGGCTAATGAATAAAGAAGTCCTCCTACTGAAATAATAGAAAGCATTCTATATTTTTTTGTTATACTTGTTATTAGTGGAGTAAATAGAATTACTATTAATCCATTGAAACTACTCAAAACCCCAAAGTATCTAGCGCCATTAGTGCTAAATATATCATTTAATTGTATTGGTACTGCAAATCCCCACTGAGAATAAGCAAAATGAAATGTTAACATTAGTAAGGAATAATAAATTAGAATAGGACGTTTAAGAAATATTTTAAATACTGAACAATTTTCAGCTTTCTCGAAAGAACTCTTATTTTCGTTAATGGAACCTTCTAATAAATTAGGTTTAATATATTTTATAAAATATCCTATTAATAAAAGATAAATCAATGTTGTAACACCATCACCTATAAATATTAAACTTAAATAATTATTAAATAATAAGCCACCTAATAGGGGTCCTATTGCAAATCCTAAATTTAATCCTATATATATAAGTGAAAAAGAATTTTTTCTATTTTCAGAAGTTGTAATATCTGAAACTAGTGCATCATAAGCAGGAGAAGATACCGATGAAAAACAAGATGCTAATAGTATAAAGTTAGTTAATGTATTAGATAAAGGTAAAAAACCACAAATTATAAATGTACAAGCTGACAATCCTTGAAAAATAAGTATTACTTTTTTTCTTCCTATAGAGTCAACTAGTTTACCTCCTATTAATACACAGGGGGCTTGAAGAATAGCTAAGAAGGTTACAAATTCACCAGCTTGGCTTATAGATAGACCTATTTTTTGAATAAGTATTAGTGATAACAATGGATAAATAAAAGCTCCTATACAATTTATTATTTTACCTAGAAAAAGTATATAAATTTCTTTGGGAAGACCTAAATATGAAGAAAACATAAGTATAAATTTATTTTTTAATTTCATTTATTATCTCCTTTTATCAATAATTATGATTAATTAATCTTAGTTAAGTATAAGTCCATGTTTTGTAAAAAAAGTAATAGTGTATGTGATTTTAATTGTTGAGTTTATTAATTATATTTAAAACAAAGTCATATATAAAAATAATTATTAAATTATACTCCTAAATAGTAAAATTTTCAATTTATATAAATTAAATGAAAAAAATGCTTGAATCGATAAAAAACATAAAGATTTATTAATAATATTTATATCTTTGCACAAACTTATAATGTATAAATTATTTTACGAAAGGAGAAATATATTATGGATAATGTTGGAGAAGAAATAAAAGATACTGCAAGAAAAATGAAGAATGAAATAAAAGATACTGCAAGAGAGATAAAAGGGAAGATGAAAGAAGAGGGTGAAATTATAAAGGAGCACGCTAATAATTTAAAACATAAATTATAATATTTTATATTAGTAAAGAGTATAAGAACCAAGAGATAAAATTAAAAAAGTTATCTCTTGGTTCTTATAATTTTTATATAGCATAAATATTATAAATATGAAACATTGAAAATTTAATGTTTTATATTTATAATTCGACTGTAAAAATTATCAAATTTTAATGTTAGATATAAAAAGACATTTAGAATTAAAAAAAGTAAGAAAAAAGTAAATATTTTTATATCATAAGTATGTAGCAATATAATTGTGTTATGAGTGAATATAGAATATAATTAAATAATGAGAAAGAAATTTTAAGAGGTGTAATTTATGATTAAGGTAACAGTTAATATAAATGGTATGGATTACAACTTAAAAGGTGATAAAAATGAACAATACTTAGTTGATTTAGCTGATTTTGTTGATAGTAAAGTAAAAGAGATAATGAGTAAAAACTCTAGATTAAGCACTAGTGCCGCAACGGTACTTGCAGCAGTAAATATAGCAGATGAACTTTACGAATGTGATTTTAATTTAAGAAATGCCATTAATAAGAAGAAAAATATAGAAACTGAAAAAAGTGAATTAATTCAAAAAGTAGACAAGTTAAATGAAGATTTAAAAACAACACTAGTAGAGAAAACAAAGATTCAAGAACAATTAGTAAATGGAGAGCAATCTTTAAAAGAAAAATATGCAGAGATAGAACAACAACTTGCTACTTTAGGAGAAGAAGCAACTAATCTAAAAAAAGAAAAAAATCTACTGTTAGAAAAAAATACTAAATTAGAGAATAGTTTAAGAGAAGTTAATAATTTAAAAAATGTATTAAATAAAGAAGTCGTAGAACTAAAAGAAAGAAATAAAATTCTTAATAAAAAGGTAGATGAATCTAAAGGAAAAGAAGTAGATTTAAGAAGTAAACTACAAGAGTCAAGTGGAAAAATTAAAGAACTAGAAAATAAATGCAATAATTTAGATAATAAGTTTAATGAGTTAAATATTTTAAATACAGATAATTCATTAGAACTTGAAAAAATGATTAAAGTTAAGACTAAACTAGAAGAAGAAAATTCTATTTTGATGGAAAAAAGTAAATCTTTAGAAGATAATTGCTTAACTTTACAAAAAAATATAGAAGAATTAACATTACTAGTATCAAATGAAAAAAGTAATAAACAATTACTTCAAGAAGAGTATATTAAGTGTAAAAAAGAGCTTGAAAATATAAGTGATCTTTATTATGAAACTGATAAGGAAGTTATAAATTTCAAACAAAAAATAGAACAAATTAATAAAGAAAATGAAAAATTAAATTCTAAGATAAATATAGAAGTGAAAAATAAAAGAGTATTAGAGGAAAATATTCGAAAATTAAATAGTAATATTAATTCAATAAATAATGAAAAAAGTAAAATAAAACAAGAAAATTCAAAATTAAGTGAAGAGCTTAAAATTCTAAGAGAAAAGAATTCTAAGTTGGTTTTTAACGAGGACAATAATAAAAAGACAATAAATATAAAACATAAGGAAATCGAAGAATTAAAAGGTGATTTAAGCAATAAAGACAAATCATTAATAGATATAAAAAGTATGTTAAATGGAAAAGAAAAGACATTAGAAAAATTAAAAGTTGACTTAGATGAAAAAGAGAAGAGCTTAGAAACCTTAAAAAATACTTTAAGCAAAAAGGATGCTTCTGTAGTAGAATTGGAAAATAAAGTTGAAGAATTAAATAAGCATAAGATTACACTTATGGAAAGAAGCAAAACTATAAATAATAATCTTAGAACATCTAAGTATAAAGTTATGGAATTAAAGGATAAACTATTAAATGTAGAAATAGAATTAGCAGCATTAAAAAGACAACAATTATTAAATAGTAAAACAAAAAAAATTATAGCACCACTTTCACATAAAAAGTAGGATAATATAATAGAATTATAACAATTTTAAAAACTGCTATTTTTAATAGCAGTTTTTAAAGGTTTTTAAGAATAATAAAAAGTACGATGCTTTGTTTTTAGATAGTATTTATATTGTCGTATAAACGAATTTTAATGCAACTACGCCATTATACTAAAATATTAACATTTATTTAAAATAAGGATAAGTATAAACATTCAGGAGGAAATTAATGAAAAAGATAGAACTATTAGCACCCGCAGGAAGTATGGAAAGCTTAATAGCAGCTATAAATAGAGGGGCAGATGCTATTTATTTAGGGGGGAATAAGTTTTCGGCAAGAGCATATGCATCAAATTTTGATAATGAAATGATGATGAAAGCAGTAGACTATGCACACAGTTATGGAGTTAAGGTATATGTAACTATAAATACTTTATTAAAAGAAAGTGAAATAAAAGAAGCATTAAAATATGCAGGATATCTTTATGATATCGGAGTAGATGCTTTAATAATTCAAGACACTGGACTTATTAATTTAATACAAAACACATATTTAGACTTTGAATTACATGCATCAACTCAAATGACAGTACATAATGGTGAAGGTGCAATGTATTTTACTGAAAAAGGATTATCTAGAATCGTCTTATCTAGAGAACTTTCTTTAAATGAAATTAAATACATATCAAAAGATTTAGGTATAGAAACAGAAATATTTGTACATGGAGCACTTTGTGTATGTTATTCAGGGCAATGTTTAATGAGTTCTATGATAGGCGGAAGAAGTGGGAACAGAGGAAGATGCGCTCAACCTTGTAGAATGGAATATACAATAAAAGGTGAAAATACTGCACCTAAAAAAGCATATTTACTTAGTCCAAAAGATATGTGCTTAATTGATGATGTAGAAGAAATAATAAAAAGTGGAACAGCATCTTTAAAAGTAGAGGGAAGAATGAAGAGACCTGAGTATGTATCAGGCGTTGTAGATACTTATAGAAGAGCAATTGATAAGGTTATTTATAAACAAAAATTTGATTTAAAAAAGGGAAGAATTCAGTTAACCCAATTATTTAATAGAGAAGGTTTTTCCAAAGCATATTTATATAAAAACACAGGAAAAGACATGATGAGTTATAATTTCCCTAAAAACACTGGTATTCCTATAGGTAAAGCTGTTGATAAAAATGAAATTATATTAGATGGAAATATAAGCATTGGAGATGGAATAAGATACAGAGATGAAGGATTTGTATTAGGTAAAATATTACTTAATGGTAAAGAAGTAAAGGAAGCTTTTAAAGGTGATAAAGTTAAATTAACACCTAGTGGCTATAAAAAAGGTGATTTAATATACAGAATGTCTGATAAAAAATTATATGATGAATTAAAGGACTATGTAAAGCCATATAAAAGAAAAATATTATTACAAGGTGAATTAGAATTTAAAGTTGGATTTCCTTTAAAACTTAAAACTAAATTTAATGGAAAAGAATATGAAGTTTTAGGTGATACAGTTGAGGTAGCGGAAAGATCACCATTAGATATAAAAAGAGTAGAAGAATGTTTAATGAAATCTGGAGAAATACCATATAAGTTTGAAAAAGTATTGTTTAATATTTTTGAGGATGGATTTATAAGAATATCTTCCTTAAACAATTTAAGAAGAGAGTTATTTGAAAAGATATTAAAAGAAGAAATATCTTCTTATAGACGAAGAAGATTTAAAAGTGATATTATAGAGAAAAATTTAAAGACTGGTAAAAAACTAGGTTATATTTATAGCTGTATAAATAAAGAACAATTAAAAGCTTTATTAGAAGATGATTCTGTTAAAAATATAGCATTAGATATATCATATACTAAGCATAAGGGTGCATTAAATATAAGCGATTTTAAGAATGTAGAAAATAAAAATTTATATTTTATGACTCCTAATATAATAAAAGAAGAATTTAAAAATGTAGTTAACCAAATAGATGAAGCACTTCCATATATAGATGGATTAATAACATCTAATGTAGGCTTGATTAATTTGTATAAAGATAAATTATTTATAATAGGAGATTACAAATTAAATCTTTTTAATAAAGAAGCATTGAACTTTTATAGAGAAGATATCGATATTCCTTCATTAAGCTTAGAGTTAAATAGAAAAGAAATTAAAGAAATAATGAAGAGTGTTGATTATAATGTTGCCGTTGGAGTTTATGGAAAAACTGAATTGATGATTAGTGAATATTGCCCAATTGGAAGTACCTTTGGAAATAAATCTAATTCAAAAGAGTGTAATGGTGCTTGCATGAGAGATGAATTTACATTGGTAGATAGAAAAAATGAAACATTTAAAGTATTAGGTGATAATAGTTGTAGAAGCCATATATTAAATTCACTTGCTTTAAATTTAATAGAAGAAATTGAAGAATTAAAAACATTTAATATATCTACATTTAGAATTGACTTTAAAGATGAAACTTATAATGAAGTTAAAGTGATATTAGAAGAAGTGAAAAAACTTAAAAAAAGTGAAAATAGAATCTATACTAAAGGTCATTATAAACGTGGTGTAGAGTAGAGGGGAACTATAAATGAACAAGAGATCTTTAAGAGTTTTAGAATTTAATAAAGTAAAGGAAATACTTAAAAAGTATGCATATAGCAGTTCTGCTAAGAAATTAGTAGATGAACTTGTACCTTATGACAATACATATGAAATAAATAATAGCTTAGAAGAATCTAATGAGGCACTTGAAATATTGATGAAAAAGGGTAATCCTCCAATAGAAGGGCTTTGTGATATAGGAGATATACTTCAAAGAGCGAAAAAAGGAGGTACATTAACTCCAGAACAACTATTAAAGGTATTAGGAATGCTTACAGCAACTAGAAGAATGCAGGAATTTTTTAAAAGAGAAGAACAAGAAGTATCTTTTCCTAAGTTAGAAGATTTAGCGTATATATTAGCGCCGATTAATGACTTAGAAAAAGAAATTGAGAGGTCTATTTTATCAGAAGATGAAGTTAGTGATAATGCTAGTACTACTTTATATAATATAAGAAGAAGTTTAAAAGAAAAGAATTCTTCAGTAAGAGAAAAAATAAATTCAATAGTTAGAAGTAATTCAAAGTATTTACAAGACTCTTTATATACAATAAGAGGAGATAGATATGTAATTCCAGTAAAGGCTGAATATAAGAGTTCAGTTCCAGGACTTGTACATGATCAGAGTTCAACAGGAGCCACTCTTTTTATAGAACCTATGGGGTTAGTTAATTTAAATAATGAAATAAAAGAACTTATGCTAAAAGAAAAGGCTGAAATAGATAGGGTACTTTCTGCATTGTCATTAAAAGTAAAAATGAATGCAGAACACTGTGAGAGTAATTTTAAAATACTTACTAATTTAGATTTTATTTTTTCAAAGGGTAAATATGCATGTGAATTAAATGCAATAAAACCTATGGTAAGAGATGACGGAATATTTAACATAATGTCTGGTAGACATCCTTTAATTGAAAAAGATAAAGTTGTGCCTTTAGATGTTGTTTTAGGTGATGAATTTGATACTTTAATGATAACTGGACCTAATACAGGTGGTAAAACTGTTACATTAAAAACAGTGGGATTGCTTCATATAATGGCATTGAGTGGACTGCTTATACCTGCAAGTTCTAATTCATCGGTATCATTTTTTAAGGAAGTATTCGCTGATATAGGAGATGAACAAAGTATTGAACAAAGTTTATCAACTTTTTCATCTCATTTAACTAATATAGTAAATATCATGGAATATGATAATAGACAATCACTTATTTTATTTGATGAATTAGGTGGAGGAACTGACCCAGCAGAAGGTGCAGCCCTTGCAATAGCTATTATAGAAAATTTAAGTAGTAAAGGTGCAAAACTAATAGCAACAACTCACTATAGTGAATTAAAAGCATATGCATTAAATAAAGATCGAGTTGAAAATGCATCTGTAGAGTTTGATATTAATACATTAAGACCTACATATAGGTTATTAATTGGAGTTCCAGGAAAATCTAATGCATTTGAGATTTCTAAAAGAATAGGACTTGGAAAAGAAGTTATAGATTGTGCAAAAAATTATATGTCTAAAGAAAATTTAGAGTTTGAAGGCTTAATAAGAAATCTTCAAGAAAAAAGCATTATTGCTAAAAAAGATGCGAGAGATGCTAAAGTTATTAAGGATGAGGCAGATAACTTAAAGAAAAAATATGAACAAAAACTTGAAAGACTTGAAAAAGTTAAAGATAAAGCTTATATGGATGCTAGAGAAGAAGCTAAAAAGATAGTAGCTAATGCAAAAGATGAAGCTGATGAAATATTAAAAGCTATGAGAGAACTTGAAAAACTTGGTATTGGAAGTGGCGGAAGACAAAGATTAGAAGAAGAACGTAAAAAACTTAAAGATAGTTTAGAAGAAAAAGAAAAGAATCTATATAAGATGAAAGAAAATGATGGTGAAGTACTTGAAAAGGTAGCTTTAGGAATGGAAGCATTTTTACCATCTTTAAATCAAACTGTTGTAGTAATTTCTATGCCTGATAATAGAGGGGAAGTACAAGTTGAAGCTGGAATTATGAAAATTTCAGTTAAGTTAAAGGATCTTAGAAAAACTAAACAATCTAAAGTTGAAAAGGTAAAGAAAAAGAGAGAATTAAAATTACATTTTAGTAAAGTTGAAAATCGTATAGATTTAAGAGGTTTAGATGCAGAAGAAGCTTGCTATAGAGTAGATAAATATTTAGATGATGCTTATATGGGGAATCTTGGGGAAGTGACAATAGTTCATGGAAAAGGTACTGGAATTCTTAGAAAAGCAATAAATGATATGCTTAAGAGACATGTACATGTTAAAAACTATAGATTAGGTGGATATGGTGAAGGCGGAGATGGTGCAACAATAGTTGAACTAAAATAAGATGATGTTTTGAAATATTAATCTTTTGTATAAAGCTCGTGGACAGAGAAATTTGCTTTAAGAACTCTAAAATAAAGATTAGTCCAATTAATGCATGCTCCCAATGAAACAGTGTACTGTGTGAAAGTTCGTGTTTCCAAATATAAAATTTGGACACTTACTTTTGACAAGCAATTAATTGTAAGGCTAAAAGGAAACTCAACTCATGTACATTCACTGAGTAAGTAAGAGTTCTAGAAAAGTAAATTTCAATGCCACTGCGCCTTTATAACAAAAGATCAACATATTTAAAATAGGGTAGAAATAAGAAATAAATATGAAGAAATTTTGAGGTGAGTTCATGTATATTATAAGTGCATGTTTATGTGGAGTTAACTGTAAATATAGTGGAGAAAACAACTTAAATGAAAAATGTGCTGAATTGTTTAGAAAAGGAAAGGCTATTTTGGTATGTCCTGAACAACTTGGAGGATTAAGTACTCCTAGAACTCAAGTAGAATTAAAAAATTCTGCTCAGGATATACTAGAAGGGCATGGAATAGCAATTACAAAAGATGGTTTAGATGTTACAAATCAATTTGTAAAAGGTGCATATGAAACATTAAAGATAGCTAAAGAAGTGAACGTTACAAAGGCTATTTTAAAAGAAAAAAGTCCATCGTGTGGTGTTAATAAAGTATATGATGGAAGCTTTCAAGGAAATAAAATAGATGGAATGGGACTTACTGCGTACTTATTGCAAAAAGAAGGAATAGAAGTATTTTCTGAAGAAGATATAGAACCTAATAATGAAAAATTAATATACTTAAATGAATATTTTGAAAATAAATTAAAAAGAAAAAGATTTTTAAACTTAGGGGAAGATGATTTTGATTATGATGAGTCATTAGATTTGACAGAATGTTTAGATGAATTTTCTGATTTGCCAAGTCGAGTTAAGGATAATGTAAAAAGGCTAATGATATCTTTAGCAGAAGATCTCATGGGATTTACTGAAGTAGATGAAATTTCAGAAGCTACAGGGTTAACAATAGAAGAAATTACAAGTATAAAGAATGAATATGAACAACCGTAACTGTTAGTAATTGGAAAAATTTATTACTAAATACTATAAAATATTAAAAAAAGTATTTTTTATTGTGGTTAAGTATTGTATAATAATAGGAGTATTAAGTAAAATTTTGTTAAGTTAGTATAAATGTTTAACAAATGATTTATACAAATGGGAGGGAACATATATGGATTATAAAGAAAAATATAACTCATGGATTAATTCTGAGAGTATAAATGAAGAAACAAAGAATGAATTAAAAGCAATATGTGATGAAAAAGAAATAGAAGATAGATTTTATAAAGATTTAGAATTTGGTACAGGTGGATTAAGAGGTGTAATTGGAGCTGGAAGCAATAGAATGAATGTATATAGTGTTTCAAAAGCAACTCAAGGTTTTGCTAATTACTTAAATGAAAACTTTAATAAACCAGCAGTTGCAATTGCATACGATTCTAGAAATATGTCAAAAGAATTTGCTAAGGCAGCAGCACTTACATTATGCGCTAACAATGTAAAAGTATACTTATATGAAAGTTTAAGACCAACACCAGTTTTATCTTTTGCTACAAGAGAACTAAAATGTAGTGGTGGAATAGTTGTAACTGCTTCACATAATCCAAAACAATACAATGGATATAAGGTTTATGATGAATTTGGAGGACAAGTTACAGATGACAAAGCTAACAAAATAATAACTTGTGTTAACCAAATTGAAGATTTTTCACAAATTAAAATTATAGATGAAAAAGATGCGTTAGAAAAAGGTTTACTTGAATATGTAGGTGAAGAATTAGATAAAACTTATATGGAAAAAGTAAAATCTTTAACTATTAGAAAAGAATTAGTTAGTGAAAAAGCTAATACTTTAAATGTTATATATACTCCAATTCATGGATCAGGTAATGTTCCAGTTAGAAGAGTATTAAAAGAATTAGGATATACAAATGTAGAAGTTGTAAAAGAACAAGAAGCTCCAGATGGAAACTTTCCAACAGCATCTTATCCTAATCCAGAAAATCCAGATGTATTTAAATTAGCTTTAAATATGGCACAAAGCACAAATCCAGATATAATATTTGGAACAGATCCAGATTGTGATAGAATTGGTGTTGTTGTAAAAGACAGCAAAGGTGAATATAAAGTTTTAACTGGTAACCAAACCGGATTATTATTAACTCATTATATATTAAGTTCATTAAAAGAAACTAATAAGTTACCTGAAAATGGAGTAGTTATTAAGACAATAGTAACTACGGAAGGTGCTAAAGCAATTGCTGATGATTTTAATATAGAAATATTAGATGTACTAACTGGATTTAAATATATAGGAGAAAAGATAAGAGAATTTAAAGAATCAGGGGAATATACTTACTTATTTGGATTTGAAGAAAGTTATGGATATCTTGCAGGAGACTTTGTTCGTGATAAAGATGCAGTAATAGCTTCAATGTTAATATGTGAAATGTGCTTATATTATAAAGAACATGGTAAGAGTTTATATGATGCTTTAATAGAATTATATGAAAAATATGGATACTTTAAAGAAACTCTTGTATCTCTAGAATTAGCAGGAAAAGAAGGTCAAGAAAAAATTGCTTCTTGTATAGATGCTATGAGAAATAGTAATATAACTGAAATTAACAATGTAAAAGTAGTTAAAAAGTTAGATTATAAATTAAGTACAGATGAGGATATTATAAATGGTACTAAGGTAGCAATTAATTTACCAAAATCAAATGTATTAAAGTTTATACTTGAAGATGATTCTTATTTTGTAGTTAGACCATCAGGAACTGAGCCAAAGATGAAGGTTTATTTATCTATTAAGGGAAATAGCGTGACTGATGCAGAAAAACAAATATCAGAATTTAAAGAAAATGTTATGAATTTAATTAATGAAAAATTAAACTAAATTAATTCTACAAATAAGCTGTTTTAAGTGATATAATAATCATTTGAGACAGCTTTTGTCTTAAATACTATCAAGATAAAATTAGGTGGTGTAACGTAATGGATTATAAAACAATGTTGAAAGAAAGATTAAGTAAGATATTATTTTTAGAAATGGATATAGAGGGATTTAAAAAGACTGTAAATATTCCGGAATATGTGACATTTAAAAATAAAGATTTATATATGCCTATAAGTTCAGAATATATAACATCTAATGTTAATGATGAAATAAAAATGAAGAACTTACCTATATATTATTTTATTGAAGGAATGTTTATATGTTTTGCATGTGATGAAAAATTAAGATTTAATGATGACTATGGAATCATTTTAACTTATATTGCTAATGCAGAAGAAGCTATAAAAAGTCTTATAGCTAATAGAATTAAAGAAGAAAGATTAGAAGAAGCTTATATATTATTAAAAGGATTATATATATATAATAGAGAAGAAGAGGTTTTTAAAAATCTATTATTAACAGGAGAAGCATTAAGAGAAAAGGATTCTAAATTCAAATCAATATTATTACAAGATATTGAAGAAGGAAAGATAAAATTTAAAAATATGTCAGAACCTTACTTGTATAATGCACTTATATTAAGAGATGATGGAGACTTTATAAATGCTAAAGAAGAAATTAATAGCTACCTAAATAAAGGTGGAGTAAAGAGCAACGATATAGATCAAATAATCAACGATATTAACAATGTAAGTCAATATGAAAAAGCAATAGAGCTTTTAAATGAAAAGCCAGAAAAAGCAATAGAAATGTTATTGCCATTAGTTGACCAATTTGAAACAAATCCACTTTTACATTATTATTTAGCAGTTGGATATAGAAATTTAGAAAACTATGAAAAAGCTATATACTACTTAAATCAAAGTTTAAGTATTGAATCAGGTATATTAGAAGTAGTCAATGAACTTGGTATAAATTATGCTTGTCTTGGTAATTATGAAGAAGCAATAAAATACTTTAAAAAGGCTTTTGAAGCATCAAGAGATGTTGAAATTTGTACTAACATAATAATGTGTTATATGAATTTAGGAGATAATGAACAAGCAAAACTTCATTTAGAAATTGCTAAAAAATTAAAGCCTGAAGATGAAATTGTTAATCAATTAGAAAAAGCTTTAACTAAATAGCTAAGTTTTAAAAAAAAGAAAGTTAATAATTTTAAATAAAGGGTTTTAAACAAATTGTTAGTTTTAGGTTGAGTTTGCTAAGAAATGAAACTAAGAAAATGCTATTTAGGAGAATGTTGTAGTTGTTATTAAACTATATATATCCTAGAAACAGAATAAAGTTTTTAGGTAAATAATCTGTTTTGTTTTGAAAAAATAGTGTTATTTTTATGGAACATGTTTAAAAATGCATTGATGTATGTAATAAGTAAAGTGACATTGTAATTGGACTTTGAGAATACTTAATGAGTATTGTCACATTTACTGCTTGTCTTAATTTTATATTAGGAGCAAGCTGAAGTGGGGCTATACTCATTTTTAGCATTCCTAAGTTTAATTACTCAGCCTGTTTTATTTATGCATATGTTAAAATATTTATTTAAGAAATTAATAATTTAATACATAAAAAGGAATTTATTATATGATATAATAGTTTAATCAATAATAAGTATTATATTTATAAAAATACTACATAATGAAAGGAGAAACTACTTAAAATATAAGTTTAAAACTAAAAGTGGAAAGTGTAGAGTGAATAAAAAAATTAATATAGGAATTTTAAAATATATTATTTTAGAAAGTATTTAAGGACTTTCAATAAAAATGTAAACTCTTAATTTTTAATTTTTAGTTGAAAAGCGTGACGTAATAAACTTTGCAATTTAAGTAGTGAATTTTATGTTTACAGATATACTTAATTTTAAAATATTTAATGGCAGCAAAAAAGAACTTATGAAATACATAGAGAAATTTGAAAAGATAAATATTATATCAGGAAATCCAGAGATATTATTTAATGGATTAAATAATAAAATACTTAATAGATGTTTTAAAGAAGACAACTCAGTAATTATTCCTGATGGGGTAGGGACAGTGCTTGCTTCTAAATTGTTAAAAAATCCAGTAAAAGAAAAAATAGCTGGAATAGAGGTTATGAAAGAGCTTTTATCAAAAGCTAATTTAGAAAATAAATCTATTTATTTATTAGGAGCAAAAGAAGAAGTAATTCAAAAATGTGGAGAAAATATTAAAAATGAATTTAATAATTTAGATATATGCGGTTTACATAATGGATATTTTGATTTAGATAGTTGTGCTGAAATAATAGATGAAATAAAAGAGAAAAAGCCTTGGGCAATTTTTATTGCTATGGGGTGTCCGAGACAAGAATATTTTATTGAAAAATATATGGATATATTACCTTGCAATATATTTATGGGTGTTGGAGGAAGTTTTGATATATTTTCAGGTATTTCTAAAAGAGCACCTAAATGGATGATAAATTTAGGGCTTGAATGGCTTTACAGGGTGACAAAGGAACCTTGGAGAATAACAAGACTTACTTCTATACCTAAATTTTTAATAAAAGTATTAAAGTACAATAAAAGGTGATAAATATGAAGAAGAATGCTTTGTTAAAATCTACTTTAATAATAATGATAGTATCATGTATAAGTAGAATTATAGGTTTTGTTAGAGATATGCTTATTGCAAATAATTTTGGAGCTGGTATGTATACAGATGCATATAATATTGCTGTTACTGTACCAGAAACTATATTTATGCTTATAGGCCTTGCAATCTCTACATCATTTTTACCAGTGCTAAGTAAGATAAAAGCAAAAAAAGGCAGGAATGAAATGTATTATTTCGCCAATAATGTGATTAATATATTATTTATTATTTCAGTTATATTTTTTGCTATAACTAGTATTTTTTCAAAAGAAATAGTTATGGCTTTAGGAAAAGGGTTTGATACAGAAACAACGATTTTAGCAATTAGATTAACTAGAATCACATTGATCAATTTATTATTTATGTCAATTAACGCATGCTTTACATCATTGTTACAAGTTAATGAAGATTTTGTTATACCATCAATACTAGGTTTATTTTTTAATTTACCTATGATTGTGTATTTACTATTTTTTAGAAGTTATGATATTATTGGATTAACTATAGCCAATGTTATAGGAAATTTTTTTAGAGTAGTAGTTCAAGTACCCTCGTTAGTATCACATGGGTATAAATATAGATTTTTTGTTAACTTAAAAGATGAAGGGTTAAAAGCTATTTTACTATTAATAATTCCAGTTGTTATAGCAGCTGGCGCAAATTCTTTAAATATGATAGTAGATAAAAGAATTGCATCATCATTAGAAATAGGATCTATTTCAGCATTGGGTTATGCAGAAAAACTTATATTCTTTATAAATAGTACAATAACAACATCTATATCAAGTGTGGCATATCCTATGATGGCTAATGCTAGAAATGCAAAAAAAATAGATGAGTTTGTAGAGTTGTTAAAAAAATCTCTTATATATTTAGCTTTAATTTTAATACCTATTACAGTTGGAGTTATAATATTTAAAGAAGATATTGTTAGTATTATATATGAAAGAGGAAAATTCACAGAATATGCAGTAAAATTAACAAGTTTAGCTTTACTTGGATATACAGTTGGAATATTCTTTACTGGAATGAGAGATATATTAAACTCTACTTTATTTTCTATGGGAAAAACTAAGATTACAACTTTAAATGGAATTATGGGAGTAATTATAAATATATGTTTAAGCATAATATTATCAAAAACTATGGGGATATCTGGAGTAGCATTAGCATCCTCAATAGCTATGATTATAACTTCTATTTTATTATTTATTAGTATTACAAAATTGGAACGTAATTTTACTTATAAGGATTTATTTGTTAAAATATTCAAGATAATTATTAATTCGATTTTAATGGGTTTAATAATTATTACATTTATAAATCTTATAGATGAAAAAATACCAAAAATAATGATTATGATTTTAGGAACTATTATTGGTATTATAAGTTATTTTATATTATGTAATTTATTTAATATAAAAGAGGTACAGGAGATAAAAAAATTATTTTTAAACAAAGTAAAGAAGAAATAATAGGAGGACATATGAAAATATTATTTATAGCTTGTTATTCTCCATTAATAAATAATTCAGCTGCCATAGAAACTTTGCAGTATTTAAACAAATTAAGTGAAATTCCAGGAAATGAGATACATTTATTAACTGTTAATTTTCCTAAAAATTCAATATATTATGATGAATATTTGTTTTCTATGATGGATAGCAAAATAAAATATCATTTAATTGATGGTGGAGTAATATTTAAAAAGTTTATTCCTAGAAAACAAAGTATAGCTAATGTAAATAAAGAGCCTATAAAAAATAGAAAATTTTTAAGAAAGATTAAAAATGCATTTGTAATACCTGATATGTATTATGGATGGGCTAAAAAAGCAGCGAAGTATGGAATTGAACTTATGCAAAAAGAAAAATTTGATGTTATGTTTTCAATGCATGAGCCACCATCTTCTCATTTATGTGCATATTATATAAAAAGAAAATTCAAGAATGTACCGTGGATTACTTATTGGAGTGATCCATGGCTTAAAGACTCAACACGTCAAAATTCTTTTATTTTAAAAAGGTTAGTTGAAAAAAATATGGAGAAAAATGTAGTTCAAATAGCAGATAAATTTATTTTTGTAACAGAAGAAAATAGAAAAGATTATTTAAATCAATATAAGGTAGTTAACTCTAAAAGTGAGTTTACTTATATATTAAATAGAGGGTTTGATAAGGAATTATATAATAAATTATCATTAGAAAGTACTCCACAGTTAATAAATAAAAATAAAATTAATATGGTTTATACAGGAGAAATATTTACTAAATTAAGAAATATAAATCCTTTCATTGAAGCGTTAGAAGAGATTAGGGATGAAAATAAAGATGACTATGAATTGCTTAATATTTTATTTTTTGGCAACATAGATGATATTGAAGTTAAAAGAAAATTAAGTAATCTAGAAATAGTAAAAGTTTCACCTAGAATACCTTTTGATGAAGCACTTAAGTATATGTTAAATTCAGAAATATTACTTTTATTTGGTAATAAAAATTCCAAACAAATACCTGCAAAAATATATGATTATTTTGGAACGGATTCAAGAATTTTTGTTATTTATGGTGATAATAATGATCCAATTAAAGATATAGTTGAGAATAATAAAAAATGCATTAATACTAATAATTCTGTTAAAGAAATAAAAGACAATATATATAAGTTAATAGGCTTATATAAGAGCAATGATATAAAGTCAGAACCAGATTATAGATATGAATGGAATAGCATAGTTAAAAAGCTAAATACTATATTAGAAGAGAAGTGATTATAATGCATATTATGGTAATACCATCATGGTATTCATCACCGAGAAATAAGGTTCATGGAAGTTTTTTTAAAGAACAGTTCAAAGCACTATCTAATAGTGGTGAGAAAATTACGGTAGCTTATAATGAAATTTGGCCACTTACGTTAATTGGTAAAACAAAAGAAAAAAGAAAAATTAACTTTAGTATAGAGGATAATCTTAGAACCTATAGATATAAAGATTTCAATTATTTTCCTAAGAACCCCTTAATGTTTAAAAGTTTTAATAAGAGAATGGATAAGTTATATAAAGAAATAGTTAAAAAAGAAGGTAAAGTTGATATAATACATGCTCATTCTGCAATGTGGGGTGGTATTTCGGCAGCTTATATAAGTGAAAAATATAATATACCATTAGTTATAACAGAACATTCATCACTGAAGTATGCAAAATATTTAAAAGATAATTATAAAAAACATATTTACAAAGCTTATAAAAGTTGTGACTCATTAATAGCAGTAGGTAATGAGTTAAAAAAGGAACTTAACACATATGTAAATAAAGATATAGAGGTTATTCATAATATGGTTGATTTATCTTTATTTAATACAGAATCAGATTGTGATACGGAAATAAGAAATAACAAAACTACATTTTTTTCATGTGCTTTTCTTGAAGAGGGCAAAGGAATGGAATTATTAATAAGGTGTTTTAAAGAAGCATTCATTAATGAAGATGTTGTACTTAAAATAGGGGGAGAAGGATCTCTAAAATCTTCATTAGAAGAATTAGTTAAAAGTATAGGTATGGAAAGACAGATATTTTTTTTAGGGGCGTTATCAAGGCAAGAGGTAGCTAATGAAATGAAAAATTGTGATATATTTGCATTACCATCAGAACATGAAACCTTCGGCGTTGTATATATAGAGGCCTTAGCTTGTGGTAAACCTGTTATTGGGGCTAAAAATGGTGGCGCTGAAGATATAATAACTAAAGAAAATGGAATTATTATTGAAAAAAACAATGAGGAGCAATTAATATCTGCATTGAAATATATGAAAGAAAATTATAAAAATTATGATGAAAACAATATTAGAAATATAACAATTAAAAATTATTCTGAAGATTTGTTAGTAGAGAATTTGAAGGGAGTGTATAAAAGAGTAAATGAAAGAAGTATTAAATAAAATTTACAATTTTGTAGATAACAGATTGTATTTTAGATTACTATATATATTAGTCAGCTTAGGATTTGCAACTATTTTTTTATATGTCCCGGCAATAAAGAAATTAAATACTGTTGTTTTAGCTTGGGGTATTTTACTAATATTAATTATGATGTTTAAGGACTATAAAACAAGAAAGATATACAAGTTTGATGTTCCAATAATTTTATTTATAATTTTTACTTTAGCACTTAACATATTTGCTTATAGGACTACGGAAAACATTAAAATATGGATAGTTAATTTAATGATATTTACATCGTTATATACAATAGATGTATTTAAAAGTAAAAGACAAAATATAAAAGAAATGAAGATTATATCATATTTTTATATTGTTTTAATGTTACCATTGTCAATAGTTTCATTATATGTAGACTATAAGAAGATAACTATACAAGCAACTGATATGGTATTTGGAACAGGCCGATCATTTGGGATTTTTGTAAATCAAAATGCTTTATCTATAGCGGCTGGGTTAGCAGTTGTATTAAGTATATATTTAATGCAAAGAAATAATAATATTAAGATGAAAACATTACTATTATTAAACCTTATTATACAGGGGATTACAATGGTAAAAGCAAATGGAAGAAGTTCATATTTGCTTATAATTGCTGTAATATATTTATTTTTATTCATATATTTAAAAAACAAATATTTAAGAATAGCATTACTGATAATTCCATTTTTATGTTCAAGTATATTATTAACTTTTAATGAAGATAGGTTACATGGATTTACAAGTGGAAGAAATATTTTATGGAAATCAGCTAGTTTTGTTATAAAAGACAATCCTATGATTGGAGTAGGAAATTCAGATTTATTAGAAGCAGTAAGAAATGCTAGAGTAGTTGAATATTTACCAGGAATAGAATATGGTGGTCTTCATAATGTTTATCTTCAAATAGCAGCTACAAATGGAATTATTTCATTAGTATTGATGTTGGTATTTTTAATAAGCATCATGGTATTTATAATAAAAAAATTAGACAAACTCAAGGGAAAAGAAAAACTTCAAATGACTACAATAGCATCTATGCTACTTGGAATATTAGCAGTAAATGTATTTGAAAGTAATTTGGTTTATATAATAAGTTTTATATCCATTATGTTTTGGATATATCTTGGGTATACAATATCTATATTAGATAATAGAAATATAAGCAATAATAACTAGGGGGATTTTAAAATGGAATTTTATAAACAAACAATAAAAGAATTTATTGGGGATGTAGAAAGTAATAAGGCATCACCAGGTGGTGGAAGTGTAGCAGGATTATTAGGGGCATTATCAGGGGCATTGAACTCAATGGTGTATTCTTTAACTGTGGGCAAAAAAAAGTACCAAGAATTAGATGAAGAAACTAAAGCTATGATAGATAATTTTAGAGAACAATCTAAAGAGTTTGCATATAGAAGCTTAGAATTAATGGAAGAAGATCGAAATGGATTTTTGAAGTTAATGGAATGCTATAAACTTCCTAAAGATACAGACGAGGAAAAATGTAATAGAAATAATGCTATAAAAGAAGGTACAAAAGAAGCTATGTTACCACCATTAAAATTAGCTAGAGAATCTTTTGAGTTTTACAAAAATTTAGATGTTATGAGCCAATATGGTAACAAAATGCTTTTATCAGACTTAGGCATGTCAGCAATATTACTACACTGTACTATAGAAAGTGCAATAATGAATGTCAAAGTTAACTTAAATGGATTAAGAGATGATAAAATATTCTTTAATGAAATAAAAGAAGAATTAGATGATTTATTTAATAAATCTAAACACAAAAAAGAAGAGATTGTAGCACAAGTAAATTCAGTTATATTTCAAGAATAATAATTTGCAATTAAATCTATGTTTATATATGCAATAGGCAAAATAGCATTGTAATTGGATTTTGATAATACTTATTAAGTATTCCTAAGTTCAATTACTCCGTCCACTTTGCTTATGCATATATAAACATCTTTAAAAATTACAGTCTTAAATAGAAAAGGAACTATGCATAATGAATAAAAATTATACATAGTTCCTTTTTATATATTTAAAAGCATTGTTTAAGAATAGACTAAATATCTTTATTCTGTTGGAAGTTCATTTAAGGATTTAAATTCATATCCATCATCTTGTAATTTTTTTATAACAGTATCTAATATTTTAGCATTAGTATCAGATACAGCATGAAGAAGCATTATACATCCGGGATGAGCACCCTTAGTTATCTTATCTATTGCAAAGCTTTCAGCTGGTTGATTTTTTACTAACCAATCTTTATAAGCAAAACTCCAAAATACAGATTTGTATCCTAAATCTTTTGTCATTTTTAAAGACTCTTTTGAATACTTACCCATTGGTGGTCTAAAATATTTTGGCATATCTTTACCTACAACCTTTTTATAAGCTTCTTCTACATCAGTGAATTCAGCTTCGAATTTAGCTTTATCATGAATTGATGCCATTGAAGGATGATGTGATGAATGATTACATACTAAATGCCCCTCATCAACCATTCTTTTAATTAAATCTGGCTCAGTATCAATATAGGGCTTAACAACAAAAAAGGCAGCGGGTACATTTAGTTTTTTTAATGTATCTAATATTTTACCTGTATTACCATTCTCATATCCTTCATCAAAAGTAAGATATATTACTTTTTTTGAAGTGTCTCCTAGATAACAAGCATCATTTTCTTTTAGGAAATCTACGGATTCTTTTGGCCCTTCAGCTACATTATCTTTGCCTTTACCAACATAATACCAATTCAGTTCACCTTGATCTGAAAATAACGAAAAGATATCTTTAACCTTATTTTCTTCAAACTCTATAAATTCTTCTACTTCATCCTCCCTAGAATTTTTATCTAGAGCATTAATAGGTGTAGCAAGGGAATTTATAGTTAATACTGAAACTAATAAAGCCAAAATTGATTTTTTATAATATTTTTTCAAATTTCCACCTTCTATCTTAAAATTATTTATTTTATCTATATTAAAAAATAGCATTGATATTGTAGTATAAAACAAACTCCAATTTTATTTAGATGTATACTAAAATACCAATAATGGCTTAAAATATAGCTTATTTTATATAACGTTTCTAAATATTATATAGAATAATAAATTTCTACAGATTTAGAATATGTTCATATAAAATATTGTTTGTATTTTATCAAACTATTAATCATGGTAATTTCTATTAAATATAGATTTTTATTTAAGTAACTATTTATTTTAGGTGTGTTAAAGCAAAATCCTCTGCCTACAAGCCTCATACTATAACATCAAACATATTTAGTTGAAATGAAAGACGTTCTAGAGTATAATTTTTAAAGGTGTATTAAATGTTAGAAAGGACTGTACATAAATGAAGTTAGGAATTGTAGGATTGCCGAATGTAGGTAAAAGTACATTATTTAATGCGATAACAAAAGCTGGAGCAGAATCAGCTAATTACCCATTCTGTACGATTGAACCAAATGTGGGAGTAGTTAGTGTTCCGGATAAGAGATTAGATGTCTTAGAAAAAATGTATAACACAAAGAAAAAAATATATACAGCAATAGAATTCTATGATATAGCAGGATTAGTTAAAGGAGCTTCAAAAGGTGAAGGTTTAGGAAATAAATTTTTAGCTAACATTAGAGAAGTTGAATCAATAGTTCACGTAGTAAGATGTTTTGATGACGAAAATGTTGTTCACGTTGAAGGTACTGTTAATCCAATAAGAGATATTGAAACTATAAACTTAGAATTAATTTTTTCAGATTTAGAAGTTTTAGAAAGAAGAATGGAAAAAGGAATAAAACTTGCAAGATCTGGTGATAAAACTGCTAAGTTCGAATATGGAATCATGGAAAAAATTAAAGAACAATTGGAATCTAATAAACCAGCAAGAACTTTAGAATTTACAGATGAAGAGCAAGCTTTTGTAAAAGGATTATTCTTAATTACTTCAAAGCCTGTTTTATATGCTTGTAATATTTCTGAAGATGATGTTATGGAAGGAAACTTCGAAAATAAATATGTGAAGACAGTAAAAGAATATGCAGCATCTGAAAATTCAGAAGTAATAGTTGTAAGTGCTAAGATAGAAGAAGAAGTATCTGGTTTAGAAGAAGATGAAAAGAATGAAATGTTAAGAGAATATGGTTTGGAAGAATCTGGACTTGATAAGTTAATTCAAGCAAGTTATAAATTATTAGGACTTATGAGTTTCTTAACAGCTGGAGTTCAAGAAGTTAGAGCTTGGACTATAAAAAGAGGAACTAAAGCACCACAAGCGGCTAGTAAAATTCATACTGATATTGAAAGAGGATTTATTAGAGCAGAAGTTGTTGGGTATAATGATTTAGTTGAATGTGGATCAGAAGCAGCAGCTAAAGAAAAAGGTAAGTTTAGACTTGAAGGGAAAGATTACATAATGGAAGACGGAGATGTAGTTAACTTCAGATTTAACGTATAACATAATTTTTTTAATAATAAAATAATAAAAGGAACCTTTGTTTGAGGGTTCCTTTTATTATTAAAAAAATTAAACTTTTGTTATGTAAGGATATATTTATAAGAAAAATAATATATATACTTTAAGAATGTTAATAAGGAGTTATTTTATGGAAACAAAAAAATCATTACGTAATTTAAGTTTTTGGATAATTTTATCTATAATTTTTAATCTATTTATTTTTCATTTTAAGGGAGAAAGTGCTGCAATTGAATATTTTGGAGGCTACATAATAGAAATGTCTTTAAGTTTGGATAATTTATTCTTATTCTTAATGATATTTTCAAGCTTTGGAATAAGAGAAGAATATCAAGAAAGAGTTTTATTATATGGAGTTATTGGAGCTATGGCACTACGTCTTATATTTATTTTACTTGGTGTTACTATAGTAAATAAGTTCCATTGGATTCTTTATGTTTTTGGAGTGGTTTTGTTATTTAGCGGTTTTAAAATGTTGTTTTGTAAAGATGATAATATACAATTTCATGATAATTTTGCTGTTAAATTATTAAGAAAAATTATGCCGGTAAGCAATACAATGAATAATAATAAATTTTTTGAAAGAAAAAATAAAATTCTTTATGCAACCCCGTTGTTTGTTGTTTTATTAGTAATAGAGTTTTCAGATGTGATATTTGCTTTGGATTCAATACCAGCAATATTCTCAATAACTACAGACACATTTATAGTGTATACATCTAATATATTTGCAATACTTGGATTAAGAAGTATGTACTATGTGTTAGCTAAAATGAATACTATGTTTAAATTTATGAAATATGGAGTCGGATTTATATTAATGTTTACAGGCGTAAAGCTTATAATAATTCACTTTGGAATCGAAATCTCAGTTTTAAATTCAGTATTAATAATTATGATTATATTACTTACAAGTATTTTATTTTCATTATTATTTGATGGTAATAAAAAAGAGAAACGATGCTAATAATAAAAAAATTTGATTTACTAATTTATTTTTTATACAAAGACATTTAAATAACAAATAATATAACTGAAGAGACTGCAACAATAAGCAAATTTTTTTCAAAGCACGTTAAAACCATAGCGCTAAAGTTTCTACAATTAAAAATCTAATATATTTTCTATACTATAAAATATATTAGGAAATGTCATACCACAGAAAATAGCTATGGAATATAATTTAAGAGTGATTTAACAAATATTGAGTTTATTTTAAAATTTTTTTATTTATTTAAGATACTTTTAACTAAATTTAAATAAGTATATATTAAGAACAATTAAATCAGGAGAAATTTCATGAATTTAGTATTAGTATTTTTAATTACAGGAATAATTGCTTGGAAAAGTATATATACAGTTAAGTTAATTGTAAAATTTACGATAGAAAAAAATGAAAAGGAAAAATATATTAATGTAGTCTTATTTAATGTATATATAATATATTTTTATTTTTTATACAAAGCTGCTACAAATTCATTAGAATCTCCAATTGAAGGTCCAATTTGGTTAATATTAATTTTTATACTTCTTATATTTGGCAATTTATTTTATGATTTCAAAAATGGAAAAAAAAGATAAAAATTTTATTATTTATTTAAAAAATTTAATTAAATTTCAAAAAAACTAAGTATATAGAAGGAAATATAATATTTATATAGAATAAATATTATAAAGTGGTTTAAAGTGGTTTAAAATGGATTGAAATAGAGCTTAAATTGCTGTAAATTATTAAGGTGAGGGTAAATTAATGTTTATTGGAGAATATCAACATTCACTAGATTCTAAAAACAGAATGATTGTTCCAGCAAAACTAAGAGAAGACTTAGGAGAGATGTTTGTAATAACTAAAGGTCTTGACGGATGTATTTATGCTTATACAATTAATGAATGGAGAATTTTGGAGAATAAGCTTAAAACCTTACCTTTAACTAATAAAGATGCAAGAGCATTTGTAAGATTCTTTTTTTCTGGTGCATGTATAGTATACTTAGATAAGCAAGGAAGAGGATTAATTCCACAAAATTTAAAAGAATATGCAGGCATAGAAAAGGACATAGTAAGTATAGGGGTATTATCTAGAATTGAGATTTGGAGCAGGGAAAAGTGGATTAATTACAACGAATCAGATATAGATTATGATCTGATTGCAGAAAAAATGAATGATTTAGGAATATAAGGAGTTTTTAATATGGAATTTAAACATATTTCAGTTTTACTAAATGAGTGCTTAGACGCATTAGATATAAAGGATAATGGAATTTATGTTGACTGTACACTAGGCGGAGCAGGACATTCATCTCATATATTAGAGCATTTATCAAATGAAGGTTTATTAATAGGTATAGATCAAGATAGAGATGCCTTAAAAGCGGCAAAAGAAAGATTGAAAAGGTTTGAAAATGTAAAATATGTTCATAGTAACTTTTATGACATAGATAATATTCTTCAAAATTTAGATATACCAAAAGTAGACGGTATATTAATGGATCTTGGAGTATCTTCTTATCAATTAGATGAAGGAGCAAGAGGCTTTAGTTATATGAAAGATGCTCCTTTAGATATGAGAATGAATAGAGATAATGATTTTTCAGCTTATGAAATTGTAAATGAATATAGTGAGGATGAATTATATAAAATAATAAGAAATTATGGTGAAGAAAGATTTGCAAAAAGAATCTCTAACTGTATAGTAAATAGAAGAAGTGATAAGCCTATAGAGACTACTATGGAACTAGTTGACATAATTAAGGCAGCTATTCCGGCAAAAGCAAGAAGAGAGGGACCACACCCAGCAAAAAGAACTTTTCAAGCTATAAGAATAGAAGTGAATTCAGAACTAAAAATACTTAACCAAACTATTGAAGATGGTGTAAATAGATTAAAGCCTGGTGGAAGAATGGCTATAATAACCTTTCATTCATTAGAAGATAGAATAGTTAAGCTTAAATTTAGAGAACTTAATGATCCATGTACATGTCCAAGAGAATTTCCAATGTGTATTTGCGGCAAAAAACCTAGCGTTAGGCTAATATCTAGAAAAGGAATAGAACCTACTAAAGAAGAGGTTGAAGAAAATCCAAGAAGTAGAAGTGCAAAACTTAGAATAATTGAGAAATTATAAAATTTAATTTTTATTATGTTATAAATTAAGCGGGGATGTGAATAAATTGGAAGGAAAAGAATATGATTATATTAAAGGTAGTACAGCAGTAAAACCATCGAGAAAAAGAATAGCAAGTAGACCAAAGAAAAGTAAACAAAATTTACGAAAAGTTAAAAAGAACAAGAACATTAAAATAAAAAATGAAAAAATAGAAGCAAGAAAAAGTACTCTTATAATATCTATATTGATAGTTTCATTAGGACTTATGACTATTTCAGGAGATGCTAAGGTTTATAATATGCAAAAGAATTTAGGGAAAATAAATAGTGAAATTAATAATGCAGAGGAAACAAATGAAGCATTAAGGGTTAAACTTTTAAAATTTGGATCTTTACAAAATATACAAGAAACTTCAGAAAAGCAACTATCAATGGCTTTACCTACAAAAGACGATATCGTAAAGGTAGACTTTTCTGAAAATTATTTTGCAAATTTACAAACAAATAATCCTGCTGAAGTTAATCAAAAACAAAGTTTTATATCTAAGTTTATGAGCAAATTCAGATAGTGATTTTTGATTGATTTAAAATTAAGCACTTAATAGCTTCATGTTCTTAGATAAGTATTTTTTAGACTAAATTATAAGGGGATTTTTAATTACATTACAGTTTAAAAAAGAGACACTAATCTAATAGAAATTATATGGAGGAGTTATAAGTAGTGAAAAAACTAAATTATAAAGATAGAGCAAAAATGCGCAAAAGAATGACTATAATTATTGCGGGATTAAGTTGTGTATTTTTAGTGTTAAGTATTAGACTATCTTACATAATGATAGCTAAAAGACAAGAATATGCAGCAAGAGCAGAAGAACAGTGGACAAGCGAAGTGAAAATAGATGCAAGAAGAGGAAGAATATTAGACAGAAATGGTAAAGAATTAGCTGTATCTGCTAATGTATATAGAGTTGATTTTGACTTAAACTCTATAAGATCTTTTTTAAGGCAAGATTTAACTGAAAAAAGGCGTGAAAAGCTTAGTAGTGTTGGAATTAATGTTAAACCAGGACAGGAAGCCTTAACAACTGCTGATATTGCTCCTGTTATTGCAAGTGCTCTAGATTTAGATTCAGAAAAAGTAAAAGAAAAACTAGAAACTAAGCTCCCAAGTGGAGCAGATGCTGGTTCAGCAACACTTGTAAGAAGAATTGAAAAAGATGCTGCTGATAAAGTAAGAGATTTAAATATTAGTGGCGTTTTGGTATCGCCAGATACTAAAAGGTATTATCCAAATAATAACTTTTTATCACATGTTCTTGGAAGTACTAATATTGATGGTCAAGGGTTAACTGGAGTAGAAGTACAATATAATAATTATTTGTCTGGAGTACCTGGAATGAAAATTTCAGAATTAGATAGAAATAGTGGAGAACTACCATATACAATATCACAATTCACACCTCCAGTAGATGGAAAAGATATAACTTTAACGATTGATGAGAATATTCAGTTCTTTGCTGAAAAGGCAGCACAGCAAACATATGAAGATAATAAAGCTAAAGCAGTGTCTATATTAGTTATGGATCCTAAAAGTGGAGAGGTTTTAGCTATGGTTAATAAACCTGACTTTAACCCTAATGCCCCATATGAAGGTACTGATAACTTTGACGGTGCAAATGAATCGGAAAGATTACAAAAGATGTGGAGAAATAGGCTTGTAAATGATACGTTTGAACCAGGATCTATTTTTAAGGTCGTAACAGCAATTACTGCATTAGAAGAGAATATTGTAAATGCAAATACTGATTTTACATGTGGTGGTGGTTTACACTTTGGAAATAGATATATAAAGTGTTGGAGAACACAAGGACATGGAGCGCAAAAATTCCCAGATATAATTCAAAATTCATGTAATGTTGGTTTTATGAAGCTTGGAGAAATGATAGGAAAAGAAAAATTATGTGAATATATTGAAAAGTTTGGATTTGGAAAGGTAAGTGGAATTGATTTACCAGGAGAAGCTAAAGGAATTGTTAAAAAAGTTGATAAAATTTCAGAAACAGATTTAGCAACTATAGCTTTTGGACAAACTAATACTGTAAATTCAGTTCAATATATGACAGCTTTTAATGCTGTTGCAAATGGTGGCCAATTGATACAGCCACATGTTATGAAGGAAATTACTCATAGCGGTGATAATGGAGTTAAAATAGTTGATGAATCATTTAATTCTAAGGTGACTGATGTAGCAACTAAAGAAAAAACAGCTGAACTTAGAAGCTATCTTGAAAGAGTTGTAACTGGAGGATCTGGAGCAGGAACATTTATGGAAGGATATCACATTGGAGGAAAAACAGGAACAGCTCAAAAAGTTAATCCTGAAAATGGTACTTATGGTGCTGGACAGTATATATCATCTTTTGTTGGTATGGCACCAGTTGATGATCCTAAGATAACTGTGATGGTAACAGTAGATGAGCCAAGTAATGGTGCGTATTATGCAGGTCAAGTATGTACACCAGCAGCTAAAATGCTATTCTCTGATATATTTAATTATTTAGACAGCAAATTTTCTGATGAAAATTTAAGTCAAATATCTAGAGATGTTATTATTCCAGAAGTTAGAGGCATGAAGGTTGAGGAAGCAAAGAAAGTACTAAAAGAATCTAAATTAAATTTTTCTATAGATGAATCAGGTGATACTGTTATAGATATGAAGCCATATCCAGGATATGCAGTAAAGGAAGAATCTGAAATAAATCTTTACACAGGTAACAGTGGGTCTTATAATAAAAATGTTGTTATGCCTGATGTAAGAGGATATTCTAAAGATGATGCTAATCAATTATTAACTAGTATTGGAATAGCACCTATCTTCCAAGGTGGAGGTATGGTAATAGAACAAAATGTTAATCCAGGAGAGGTTATAACTAAGGGCACATCGGTTAAATTAACTTTAAATTCAGATTATAAAGACTAATTAGAATACTTAAGTTAAATTTTTAGCATGTGGGTTTTGCTCACATGCTAAATTATTGTAAAATAATCTTTTATGTAGTAATTAAATAACATAATAAGCATATTATTTAAGGAGATGGTTAAAAAATGAACCTTAAAGATATTTTAAAGGGAATAGACTATAAGCTTGTACAAGGAAGCTTAGATAAAGAAATATCTTCAATTAATTATGATAGTAGAAAGGTTAATAAGTCAGATATTTTTATCTGTATAAAAGGGTATGCTACTGATGGGCATAAATATATTCAAAAGGCAATTGAAAATGGCGCCTCTGTTATTATAATGCAAGATGATATTGAAGTAGTAAATAAAAATATATCTGTTATTAAAGTAAAGGATACTAGAAAAGCGTTAGCTCTTATAGGAATAAATTATTACGATAATCCAAGTAAAAAAATGAAGATTATTGGTATAACAGGCACTAATGGCAAAACGACAACTGCATTTATGATCAAATCAATTCTAGAATCCAATGGTAAAAAGGTAGGACTTATAGGAACTATAGCTAATTATATTGGAAATGAAAAACTTCATACAGAAAGAACTACACCTGAATCATTAGAATTACAAGAATTGTTCAATAATATGGTTAATAAAGGTGTAGAATACTGCGTTATGGAAGTATCTTCTCATTCTCTTGAATTAGATAGAGTATATGGAGTTGACTTTGAGGTTGGAATTTTTACGAATTTAACGAGAGATCATTTAGATTTCCATAAAACTTTTGAAAATTATTACAATTCTAAATTTAAATTATTTAAGAGAAGTAATATAAGAATAATTAATAATGATGACAATTATGGAAAGCAAGTAATTAAAGATTTAAATAAACTGAAAGCAAAAAATATATATGAATATTCTATAAAGGAAGACTCTAATTTTAAAGCATTTGATGAAAAAATGGGAAGTAAAAACATAAGCTTTAAAGTTAATTTAGAAAAAGAGGAAGAATTTATTTTATCAATACCAGGCGAGTACAATATATATAATGCCTTAGGTGCTATAGGAGCATGCTATAAGTTAAATATACCAATGGAAGCTATAAAAAACGGAATTAACAAAGTTATAGTTCCAGGTAGATGTGAAAGAACAGCTACTAATTACAATTTACCTTATGACATAATAATAGATTATGCTCATACTCCAGATGGATTACAAAACATCTTAGAAACTGCAAGAGGATTTACGCAAGGAAGATTAATTGCCATCTTTGGATGTGGAGGGGATAGAGATAAGGTAAAGCGTCCTCAAATGGGTAAAATAGGAACTGATATAGCAGATATAGCTATAGTAACTTCAGATAACCCAAGAAGCGAAGAGCCTATGAGAATAATAGAGGATATACTAGTAGGAATAGAAAAAGATAATTATGAAATTATAGAAAATAGAAAAGATGCTATAAAAAAAGCAATGGATATAGCCAAAGAAAATGATGTAATAGTTATAGCTGGTAAAGGACATGAAACATATCAAATTTTAAAAGACAAAACAATACATTTTGATGAAAGAGAAGTTGTTAAACAAATATTAGATGATAAATAATAAGAGGTGAGATTATATTATGGATTTAACTCTAAATGAAGTACTAAAAGCAATTGATGGTGAATTGCTAATAAAAAATAATGAAGGAAATTTTGAAAAAATTTCAACTGATACAAGAAAAATTGATAAAAATAGTTTATTTATAGCATTAAAGGGTAATAATTTTAATGGAAATAATTATGTGGTTGAAGCAATAAAAGCTGGAGCAACTGTTGCAATAATAGATGAAGTGAATTTTAAGTTAGAAGAGTTAAATGGTAAGGGAACAGTTATTAAAGTAAATGATTCAAAAACAGCGTTAGGAGCGTTAGCAAAATACTATAGAGAAAAATTAGGAATAAAAGTAGTAGGTATAACAGGATCTACAGGTAAAACATCTACTAAAGATTTAGTAGCAGCTTTTTTAAGTGGAAAATATTCTGTATTTAAGACAAAAGGAAACTTTAATAATGAAATAGGATTACCACTTATGATTTTTGAATTAGATTCAAGTTATGATATTGCAGTTCTTGAAATGGGAACAAATAACTTTAATGAAATTCATAGATTAGCTAATATTGCAAGACCTGATATGGCTATAATTACTAATGTAGGAGTATCTCATATAGAATATTTAAAGACAAGAGAAAATATTCTTAAAGAAAAGTTTAGCATAACAGACTTTTTTAAAGAAAATAATACTTTGGTATTAAACTATGAAAATGATATGCTTCAAAAAGTGAATGAAAGCAATGAATTTAAAATTGAAAAAATTGGATATGATAAAAAATATGATTTATATGCAGAAAACATAGAATTAACTGAAGAAAGTACTTCTTTTGATGCAGTTAATAGTAATGGAGAGCGTCATAGATTTAAATTAAACATGGTAGGGGAACATAACATATTAAATGCGCTTTTAGGAATAAGAATATCAGAAAACTTTGGTATCACATTTGAAGAAATGGAACTAGGACTAAATAACTTTGAAGCGACTTCTATGAGATTAGAATTTATAAAGAAAAATAATTTTACAATAATAAATGACTGTTACAATGCTAGTCCAGATTCAATGAAATCTGCTTTAAGTGTTTTGAAGACATATAGTGGAAGTAGAAAAATTGCTGTATTAGGAGATATGGGAGAGCTTGGAGAACATGCTAAATCATCTCATGAAATGGTAGGTCAAGATGCAATAGGAAAAGCAGATATTGTTTTAACAACAGGTGAGTTTAGAGAAGATTATAAAAGTGGTTTTGGAAAAGATACAGTGACTTTTAATTGCAAAGAAGAATTAAAAAATTATTTATGTAATTTAATAAAAGATGGAGATGTTATTTTAGTTAAAGCATCAAGATCAGCAAAATTTGAAGATATAGTAAAAAATATAGAAGCTTTATAGTACAACAAAGGAGGTGAACTGCCTAAAAAGGCAGTATAAGATGGGGGATACAATAAAAGAATTATTAAATCCAACAGTTTTATCAGCATTATTAATGGGATTTGCGTTTTCAATGGTTTTAGGACCAATATTTATACCTATGCTGCATAAATTGAAATTTGGTCAAAACATAAGAACAGATGGACCTAAAAGTCATCTGAAAAAATCAGGTACTCCAACTATGGGAGGACTTATATTCTTTATTTCAGTAAGTGTAACAATGCTTATTATTGGATATAAGCCAACTGATGAAGGGATGATAGTATTATATTCATTAATTGCGTTTGGTATTATCGGATTTTTAGATGATATATTAAAAATAATTCATAGAGATAATTTAGGACTAAGAGCTTATCAAAAGATGATTTTATTATTACTATTTTCTATTGCTTTAGCTTATTATGGATATACTAATATAGGAACAGATATTATAATTCCATTTATGAATTCTAAATTGAATTTAGGAATTTTTTATATACCATTAGTAGTTGTGTATTATGCAGCAACAACTAATGCAGTAAATCTTACAGATGGAATAGATGGCCTTGCGTCATCAGTAACAGTTATAGTTTTAACTTTCTTTGCAATAGTAGGTTTTAAAACAGGACATTATCAAGTTGGCGTATTTTCAATTGCTCTTGCAGGCGCGTTATTAGGATTTCTTCGATATAATGCTTTCCCAGCAAAAATATTTATGGGAGATACAGGATCATTAGCTCTTGGAGGTGCAATAGCAACAATAGCTTTAATACTAAAAATGCCATTATTCATAATAATAGTTGGTGGAATATACGTAGTAGAAACATTATCTGTTATCATACAAGTAACATCTTTTAAGACAACAGGTAAAAGAGTATTTAAAATGGCGCCTATCCATCATCATTTTGAACAATGTGGATGGAGTGAGGTTAAATTAGTTACAGTCTTTTCAATAATAACATTAATATTATGCATTATAGGCTTTATTGCACTTTAATTAATTGAAAATAAATAATTGAAAGGTTATGTTTTAAATACATGTTGATATTTAGGATAATATCAACACTGCCTTAAAACAAAGCGTAATACGATAACATTATTTTAATTAACTTAGTAATTAAGTTTGGAGGATTTGTGTATGAGAGTTAGTAAACTCAAAAAAAAGAATATGGGTCAAATAGACTATGGGATATTCTATAGCGTAGTTTTGCTATTAGCAGTTGGAGTTGTTATGGTATACTCTGCAAGTTCTTATTATGCTATGTTTAAAAACAATGATAGTATGTACTTTTTAAAAAGGCAACTTGTTTGGGCTGTTTTAGGAATGATAGTTTTATGTACCACAATGTCAATTGATTATCATAAAATTAAAAAATATACATTATGGCTTATGATAGGGTGTGTACCACTATTGCTAGTTGTGTTCCTATTTCCTGGAGTAAATGGAGCTCAAAGATGGATTCAAATAGGTCCAATGTCATTTCAACCGTCTGAATTAGCTAAATATGTAGTAGTTTTATTTTTAGCTAAAGGCATAGAAATGAAAGGGGATGGAATAAAGAATTTTACTACAGGAATAGTTCCGTATTTAGGGGTTTCTGGAATATATGCAGCTTTAGTATTAGCAGAAAAAAATTTAAGTATAGCGTCTGTAATAATGATAGTTACATTTATTGTTCTTTTTTCAGCAGGAGGAAGAATAAAACACTTATTTGGCATAGTTGCACCACTTATGGTAAGTGCAGCTGTTATATTTACTGTTGGGGAACCTTATAGAAGAGCAAGAATGTTAAATTTTATAGATCCGTGGAAAGATCCAACAGGAAATGGATATCAATTAATTCAATCTTTTTATGCATTAGGTGCAGGGGGAGTTACAGGACTTGGCTTAGGTCAATCAAGACAAAAGACATTATACATGCCAGAACCACATAATGACTTTATATTTGCAATAATAGGAGAAGAATTAGGGCTTATTGGTTGTTTATGCATAATAACACTTTTTATAGTCTTCATATGGAGAGGTATAAAAGTCGCAATGAGTGCAAAAGACACCTATGGAACTTTATTAGCTATTGGAATAACATCTGTTATAGCAGTACAATCTTTGATAAATATAGCAGTTGTAACTGGTTCTATGCCTGTTACAGGAGTACCACTACCATTTATTAGTTATGGAGGAACATCCCTCGTAATAAACATGGCAGCAATGGGAGTCCTCTTAAATATATCCCGTCAGACAGAAGGAAAAAAGGATATTTAAATTAGGATATGTTTTAAAATTATGCATATATAATACTTCTTAAAAACATATTCTTAAATAAAGATAAGAGTCATAATTTTTTAATAATTATGACTCTTATTTTATTAAATTTTTCTTATTATGTAAAATCTATTAAAAAGTTGATGAAAATGTTCAAACAAAGTGGTATTATTATATAAGAAATTTATTGAAGAAAAATTTAATTTTAAGATAAATTTTAAATATATATTTAAGTAGAGAAATAGGGATGGGCATGGTAAAAAAAACGAATAAATATATTATGAAGTCTAAGCGTAAAAGATTAATAAAAAAAATAATAATAACGCTTCTTTTTTTAATTATGGGGGTAATAATATTTGTTACTAAATCAAATGTTTTTATAGTAAAAAAGGTAGCAGTTACAGGTAATCCAATAATAACTGGTGAAGATGTAAAAGAGAGATGCGAAAAAGTACTTGGAGAAAATATCTTTTTTGTAAGTAAGTCTGATTTGACAAAGGAAGCTAAAAAAAATCCTTATGTTGAAGCTGTAACTGTAACAAAAAAATTTCCTAAACAAATAAATATAAATATAGTAGAAAAAGAAGGAATTTACTATTTAGATGAAGGAAAAAATAAACTGATTTTAAGTAATAGATTGGTTTTACTTGAAAGAACCGATGATTTAAGAGGAAGAAATTTAGTAGAAATAAAGGGAATTGAATATAAAGAAGGAGAAGTTGGAGAACGGGTTTTAGAGGACAATAGAATTAGTGAAATATTAACCACTTTTTACAATATAGTACGAAACAACCCAACTGAATATAATATAAGTTCTATAGATCTTCATGATTTAACTAACATTAAAGTATATATAGGCGAAGTAGAAGGAAGACTAGGAAATGATGAAAATTTATTAGATAAAATGAATAAAATACTTCATATTGTATCAAGTCAAGAAGTAGCAATGAATAAAGGATATATAGATGTTAGTTTTGAAGGGTCACCTGTATATCATCATGAATAGGAAAGGTAGGTAAAAATGAAAATATCTAAATCACAAATTTTTGTAGCACTGGTATGTGCACTTTTAGGCTTTTTATTAGCATACCAATTTAAGATGTTATCTAATAAAAATGGTCCAACGGAAATAAGTAATTATGATAAAAACAATATTATTGCAGAGTTAGAAAGTTTAAGAAAAGAAAAAGAAGAATTGCAAAAGTCAAATGGTGAATTATCAGAAGAACTTAAGGTACTAGAAGAATCAGCTTCTAAAGAAGGTGATTTAGGAAAAGAAATTAAAAACAAGTTAGATACTGCAAGAATGCATTTGGGTATAATTGATGTTAAAGGACCAGGAGTAGTAATCACAATAACTCCCAAAACATCAATATTTGAATCTAATACTGGAGTAAGTGGAGTGAGTTTAGGTGAAGAAGAACTTGTTCATATAGTAAATTTACTTTGGTATTCAGGAGCAGAAGCAATTTCTATAAATGATATACGAATAACACCACAAACAGGTATAAAAGTAGCAGGTAACGGTATATCTATAGGTTCATCAGGAAGAATATATCCTAATGATAAAATAACTTTAAATGTTATTGGAGATAAGGGAAGATTAAATGTAGGGATATCATTTCCAGGATCTTTAGATTATGGAGCACTTCCTAATTATAACTGTGAAGTTAAAACAAGTGATGATATATTGGTTTTAAAAACAACTCAATCTATAAAAAATGAGTTTATAAAAGCAGTTAAAGAATAAGAGTATAAGGAGGAAGAAAGTTGATTGCAATAATTGGTCTATTGATAGGAGTCATATTAGGTTTTGTATTTGATGTTAATATTTCTGAAAGTTTTTCACCATATATGTCAGTTGCGATACTTGCATGTTTAGATTCGGTATTTGGTGCAGTAAGAGCAAATTTATCTAAAAATTTTCAAACAGATATATTTATATCTGGTTTTTTTGGTAATGCATTGCTTGCGGCAGGGTTAGCATATCTTGGAGATAAACTTGGAATTCCTATATACATAGCTGCGGTAATAGTATTTGGTGGCAGAATTTTTAATAATTTTGCTATAATAAGAAGACTCCTATTGGAAAAATTAAAATCGCGCTAAAGTAGGTGAAATTGTGAATAAAAGTAAGCAGACATTTCTTATTTTTCTTACTACTTTAATTTTAGGAATTTCGATTTCAACAAATATTAATCTTGGAGAAATACAATCATTTGTAGAGCTAAATGCTAAACAATATAAAGATGCTATAGAAGAAAGAGCTAATCTGTATAAAGAAATAGGAAATTTAAAAGAAAACAATATTGAAATTAAAGATAAAATTAATGACTATATGAAAGAAGACGAGAAGAACGATAAAATTCTTGAAGATATGAAAGCACAAATTTTAGACTATGAATTATTTGTAGGTTCAAGTCAAGTTGAGGGGCCTGGAATAGTATTAAAAATAAATGATGCAAGTATTAATTTAGAACAAGACTCACAGTTTGAAGTAGCGGATAAAATATTTCATGATAATGATATGGCATTAGTTTTAAATGAGCTGAGAAAAGCAGGGGCAGAAGCTATTAGTGTTAATAACCATAGGGTGAGTCCATGGACAGGAGTAATATGCAACTGGGCTTTTATAGGATTCGATGATAATACAATGGAATCAGCTCCGTTTAGTATATATGCAATTGGAGATCCAGAAAAGCTAAAAACGGCATTGTTAGAAGATGGAAGCCACGTGAAGGAACTTATAATTAGAAATCTTTATGTAGAAATAGAAGAAAAAGATAAGATAACATTACTACCAAGTAGAGCTACTAATGAGATTGAATTTATGAAAAGATACGAAAATAATTAAAAAAATTAAAAAAACTTTAATTTTAATGCACTTTATTAAAGGAAATTTAATTTTTATAGAGAATAATATTATAGAGAATAATAAGTAAAAGGAGTAGACTATGAGCATTAAGGAAAATATAGAAAAGCTAAAATTAGAAATTCCTAAAAATGTAGAGCTCCTGGCTGTTTCTAAAACCAAACCTATAGAGGATTTAAAAGAAGCATATGAAGCAGGAATTAGAGATTTTGGTGAAAATAAAGTACAAGAACTTGTTAGTAAGGAAGTAAGTCTTCCAAAGGATATAAGATGGCATCTAATAGGTAAACTTCAAACTAATAAAATTAAATATTTAGTGGATAAAGTTTACTTAATACATTCTTTGTCTAGTATAAAACTTTTGAATGAAATTGAAAGAGTTTTTGAAAAAAATAATACGGTAGCAAATGTATTAATTCAAATAAATATTGGTAGAGAAGAAAGTAAAAGTGGAATATTAAAAGAAGAGTTACCTGACATGATAGAAGCTATTGAAACATGTGATCATGTATTAGTTAAGGGCATTATGGTTATTATTCCTAAAGGTGATGAAAAAAATAATAAAAAATACTTTAAGGAAACGAAGGAAATATTCGATTATTTAAAAGTAAGGGAATATAGAAATATAAAGATGGAAGTACTTTCTATGGGAATGACTCATGATTTTAATGAGGCAATAGAGGAAGGTTCTACTTTAGTGAGAATTGGACAGGGAATATTTGGAGAAAGAAACTATAGTACAGGAGGAGAAAAATAATGAGTAATGTATTAACAAAAATGAAGTCATTTTTAGGATTAGGGGACGATGAATACGATGAATATGATGACTTTGATGAAAATTATGAAGATTCAGAAGATGAAGATGCAGAAGATATGATAGAACCTGTTATTACAAATAAAAAGAATAGCAAAGTTGTAAATATTCATACATCACCAACAACAAAAGTAACAATAACAAAACCTGTTGATTATGAAGAAGCAACTGAAATTTGTGATGCTTTAAAAAACAGAAGAATAGTGTTAGTAAACACTACTTTATTAGAATTAAAAATAGCACAAAGATTATTAGATTTTATAAGTGGTTCTTGCTATGCTTTAGGAGGAGAGCTTCAACAAATAGAAAAAGGTGTCTATATACTTTCTCCATCAAATGTAGAAGTAACTAATGAGCTAAAGAACGAATTAAGTTCAAAAGCTTTATTTAACTGGTCAAAATAGGAGGAAATATGGCATTTATTATTGGAAATTTTATTAGTACACTTTTTAGGATATTAGAATTAGCCATACTAATAGAATGTATATCTTCTTGGATTTCTCCAGGAAAGCAAAATCAATTCCTTAATATAATAAGTAACTTTACTTATCCAGTGTTAGAACCATTTAGAAAGCTTCAATATAAGTTTATGCCAAATATGATGGTGGATTTTTCACCTATTTTTGCAATTTTTGCATTAGACATAATTAAGGCTATTATATTATCTGTAATATATTGATTATGAAAGAAAAAATAATTAATTATTTCTCAGAAGAGGATAAGATTGAAGCATTAAACTTATATGAAAAATATATTCTAGCAGTAGATAAAGACATATCTGTTTTTGGAAATTATTTTTATTCACCAAAAATATGGAAATGGTTTAAGGAAAATTGTGAAACTAGCAAATTTAAAGTTACTTGTGAGGGTATTTTTAAGAACTGTGAAAGAAAGATGATTTCATTTAATAATATTTATGATAGTCCTTTTCCTATAAAATTGCTTAAAGTTGAGGGGAAATCTAAGTTTTCTAATTTAGAGCATAAGGATTTTCTAGGTGGAATCTTGTCACTAGGAATAGAAAGAAATAAAATTGGAGATTTAATAGTCGAAGATAATGTATGTTATTTACCTATCCATGAAGATATAGCAAAGTTTCTATTATCTAATGTTGATAAAATTGGAAAGACTCCCTGCAGTATTACTGAAATACAAAATGAGGGAGACTTTCCTGAAATAAAGTTTAAAGAGGATATCATTTTAATCTCTTCTTTAAGAATTGATGGGATTGTTTCAAAAATATCTAAGTTATCTAGAGCAAAAGCTCAAATGTTAATAGATCAAGGTCAAGTTTTAATTGATTATATTAAGGTTAAAGATAAAAGTTATGAAGTTAAAATTGATGAAAGAATTGTTATAAGAGGAATTGGAAAATTCATTATAGGAGAAGTTATTGGAAGCAGTAAAAGCGGAAAATATAAACTGATTATAAAAAAATATACATAGTTGAGGTGAGTTTATGAAATTAACACCAATGGATATAACAAATAAAGAATTTAAAAAAGGATTAAGAGGATATAACGTAGAAGAAGTTGATGAATTTTTAGATGAAATAGTAGAAAATTATGAAGAGCTATACAAAGAAAATTCTAATTTAAAAGAAAAGTTAACAAATATGCAAGAAAAAATTGATCATTATTCACAAATTGAAACAACAATTCAAAACACATTAGTTTTAGCACAAAATGCAGCAGAACAAGCTAAGAGTAGTGCACAAAAAGAAGCAGAGATGGTACTTAAAAATGCCAATGAAACTGCTCAAAAAGTTCTTGATAAATCTCATAATGATGTTATTGGCATTAATGATGAATATGAAAGAGTTAAACAAGAATTTATTAAATTTAGAGCAAAATATAGAAACTTCATGAATACTCAACTTGAAACTTTTGATGATTTAGAAAAAGATTTTATAAAAAATTACAATGTTTCAGAACCTATTGATGATGGTGATATGAAAGAAAAGGACATTGTTGATCAAGAAGTAGCAATAGAAATTTCAGATGAGGACTTGATTGATTACGATAAAAATTCACTTACTGAGGATTTAAGCGAAATAAAAAGCTTTTTTGCTAAGGAGTAAAATTTATATTATGTAAGTCTATTTACCTTTAAATTGTTATGCATAATTACAGTTTAAAGGTATTTTTATTTGCTATATAAAAACATAATTTAATAATAGAATGGAAAAATTATTTAAAAGATAAGGATTAAAATATTATAATGTAAAAAATTCTATTGATGTATAAAAGCATACAGTTATTGTAGTATATTTGCTAAGTTACCTATATATTTGTTGAGTAATATATAGGATTATATTATAATGTTGAGAGAATATTTACAGAAAGGCTATTGTTTATGGAAGAAAATATTTTAAAAGTAAGTAAAGAGAATGAAGGAATTAGAATAGATAAATATTTAAGTGAAATGTTAAATGGAAAATCTCGTTCTTTTATTCAAGGCCTTATTGAAAAAGAGAGCATTAAGGTAAATGATAAATTAATTAAAAACAATTATAAATTAAAAGCTTGTGATGAAATAGTGATAACAATGCCAGAAGCTGAAACTTTAAAAGTTGAATCAGAAGATATAGATTTAGATATACTATATGAGGATAAGGATGTAATAGTAGTCAATAAAGAACAAGGAATGGTTGTTCATCCAGCACCAGGTAATTATAATGGGACGCTAGTAAATGCATTATTATTCCATTGTACTGATTTGTCTAGTATAAATGGAGTTATAAGACCAGGAATAGTACATAGGATAGATAAAGATACTTCAGGGGTATTAGTAATAGCTAAAAATGATGAATCTCATAATAAATTAGCAGCTCAACTTAAAGATCACTCAATGAATAGAGAATATTATGCTTTAGTAGAAGGTAGATTTAAGAATGATTCAGGCATTATAGATAAGCCATTAGGAAGAGATAAGAAGAATAGGCTAAAAATTGCAATAACTGAAGATGGAAGAAGAGCAATAACTCATTATGAAGTTTTAGAAAGATATGACACAGGGTGTACACTTATAAAATGTAAATTGGAAACAGGAAGAACTCATCAAATAAGAGTACATATGGCATCACTTGGTCATCCTTTAGTTGGAGATCCTCTTTACGGATTTAAAAAACAAAAGTTTAAACTAAAGGGGCAGATGTTACATGCTAAAAAGTTAGGATTTATACATCCAACTAAAAATGAATACATGGAATTTGAGACTAATTTACCAGAATACTTTGAAGAAATAATAGAAAAATTAAGATAAAATATAAGAGGAGATAGGAGGCAAAATTATGGAATTAAAATCAACTTTATTAGATGATAAAGCTATAAAAAGAACATTGATTAGAATTTCTCATGAAATAATTGAAAGAAATAAAGGAATAGAAGATATAGTCCTTATTGGTATAAAAAGAAGGGGATATCCATTAGCACAGAGAATAGCAGAACATATTGAAGGCATTGAAGGTAGTAAAGTAGACGTTGGATATGTTGATATAACTTTGTATAGAGATGACCTTACTATAGTTGAAAAGGACCCTACAGTTAAGAGCATAGACATAGAAACAACTATAAAGGATAAAAAAGTAATATTAGTTGATGATGTATTATATACATGCAGAACAGTTAGAGCTGCTATTGATGCGGTTATGGACTTAGATAGACCTGAAGGTATACAATTAGCAGTTCTGATAGATAGAGGACATAAGGAACTACCTATAAGAGCAGATTATGTTGGTAAAAATATACCTACATCTAAAAATGAAGTTATAAAGGTTATGTTAAATGAAATTGATGGAGAAGATTCTGTAAAGATATATGATTCTATTAATTAGTAGAATATAAGAAAGTTATAAAAGGAGTAATATATGTATAATTTAATTGCAACAAGTACTTTTGGTATAGAAAGTATAACAGCTAAAGAACTAAGAGCGCTTGGTTATGAAGACTTAGAAATTGAAAATGGAAAAGTAACTTTTGAAGGAGATGAAATGGATATAGCTATAGCTAATGTCCATTTGAGAACTGCGGATAGAGTATTAATTAAAATGGCTGAATTTGAAGCAACATCTTTTGAAGAACTTTTCCAAGGAACTAAGAATGTAAAATGGCATGAAATAATACCTAAAGATGGAATTATGCATGTTGTAGGAAAATCTGTAAAATCAACACTACATAGTGTGCCAGATTGCCAATCTATAGTAAAAAAAGCTGTAATTGATAGTATGAGTGAACATTATGGCATTAACCAATTTAGTGAAAGTGGTTCTACATATAAAATAGAAGTTGCTATTTTAAAAGATAAAGTAACATTAACAATAGATACTACTGGTCCTGGTTTACATAAAAGGGGATATAGAGAACTAGCAGGAATAGCACCATTAAAAGAAACATTAGCAGCATCAATGCTTTTACTTTCAAGATGGAATGATAACTTTGAACTTGTAGATCCATTTTGTGGATCAGGAACTATACTTATAGAAGCTGCTATGATAGCATTAAATATAGCACCAGGATGTAATAGAAACTTCGTGGCAGAAGAGTGGTCTGATGATATAAGAAACACATTTGCTATGGTTAAAGATGGAGCTAAAAAAGCAGTTAAAGATAAAGAAATAAATTTAATAGGATATGATATAGATTATAGGGTTTTAAAAGTTGCTATGGATAATGCTGAAAAAGCAGGAGTTTCTAAGTATATAAAATTCCAAAAGAGAGATTTTATGGATTTTTCAAGCTCTAAAAAGCATGGATTTATGATATCAAATCCACCATACGGTGAAAGAATAGGCGAAAAAGAAACATTAGAACCACTTTATAAGTACATGGGCAAAATGAAGAAAAAACTTAATGAATGGGATTTTAATATTTTAACTTCTATTGAAGGATTTGAAAAATTATTAGGAGTAAAATCTACTAAAAATAGAAAGTTATATAATGGAACAATTAGATGTTATTATTATCAATATTTTGATAATGTAAAAATTAAAAATCCAGGAGATACATTAATAAATGAATTAATGGATTAAACATATACTTTAAATAAATGCTATGTTTTAGTAAAATATTGATATATTCATAAGCAAAGTGGACGGAGCAATTGAACTTAGGAATACTAAAATGAGTATAGTCCTATTTTAGCTTGCTACCAATGTAAAATTGTTACAAGCAGTAAATATAACAATACTCATTAAGAATTCTCAAAGTCCAATTATAATGCCACTTTGCCTATTGAATATATTAATATATGTTTAAAACATAGTATAAGTAAAAAACGATAACTCAAAGTTAATTTTTGGTTATCGTTTTTTCTGTTTATAAAATTATAGAATTTTTGAAGACTTTTAATCAAAACATTAATTAAGCTACTTTTAATTAAAAAAGTATTAAACATTCATTCTGTTGTTTAAATAATATTCAGAAAATTATATGATCATAAGAATTCAATCTATGAATAACTTAAATTATAATTCTAAATTTAGGTTATCAAAATCTTTTGGATCTACTATCAATGTTTTATTCGTATGATATATTACCATTCCAGGTTTTGCTCCATTAGGCTTTTTAAGTTCCTTAACTTTTGTATAGTCAACTGGAACTTTTGAAGAATTCTTACCTTTGCTATAGTAAGCGGCTATTATTGCAGCTTCTTCTAAAGTTTTATCTGGTATTTCATATTCAGCAATAATAACGTGAGAGCCAGGAATATCTTTTGTATGTAACCAAAGATAATTTTTATTAGCAAATTTTAAACTTAAATAATCATTTTGTAAGTTATTCTTACCAACGTAGATATCTATACCATCACTAGATTTAAAATGGTGTGGTTTAGATGTCTTTTTCTTTTTATTGCTTTTATCAGATTTTTTAAATCGTATATAACCAGTTTCAACAAGCTCATTTTTTATATCGCCTATTTCATCATAGCTTTCTACATTTTGAATATTAGTAAGAACAGAATTTAAATACTCTTCTTCTTTAATATTCTTATCAAGCTGAGATTTAGCATATTCCTCTGAAATTTTCAGTTTATTATATTTTTTATAGTAAGCTTGCACATTTTCAGAAGGAGTTTTAAATGGATCTAATCTTATTTCTAAATATTCCTCTTGTTCACTATAATAATTTAACAGAGAAGCTTTAGTATCACCTTTTTTTATACTATATATATATGATGTTAATAAATCACCTTTAATTCTTGAATTTTCTTTTTCATTACATTCTTTTAATGTTTCATGTAGAATTTTTGATTTCTTTTTACATCTATCTATATTTGTGATAATTAATTTTTGTAAATCTATAGATTTATTATGAAGTCTATCTTGTTTATCTTTTTTATAAAAGAAATCATCCATAAGTATATTAGGATCATCATATTCTAGGGTAGAAAAATTAGCTTCTAAAGAAGATAATTTTAAGAAATAAAAATCTTTATATACGCCACTATCATTAGTATAAATAGTGTATGAAAGATTTTTATTAAGATTTAATATGAAATTCTTAAAAATTTCATAAATTTCTTCTCTAGTAGGTGATGAATTAGATTCTATAATGTTATAATATAAATCTGAAGACAATAATTTACTAATACCTGTAAAAGTTTTTGAAAAGAAACTTTCATCAAAAATTATTGAATTATTAGATATAAAATTATTGAAATCTTCATATTCAAATAGTAACGGATTTAATTTATTAGATTCTGGTGGATAGACATAATTAACACCAGGATAGAGAACTCTAAAAGTATTAATATCTGGGGTTATGTGTTTTATTGATTCCATAACCTTATTATCCCTATTTCTAACTAATGTGATATTGGAATGTCGGCCCATAATTTCGATTATAAGTGAATAAATGCTATTAAAGCCTAATTCATCACGATTTTCTATATCAATTACTAAGACTCTATCATTATTTTTTTGAGTTAATTTAGTAATTCTACCACCTAATAAGTATTTACGTAGTACCATTAAATACATTGGTGCTTTTATAGGATTGCTTTTAGTTGAATTAGTTAAGTGAATTCTAGCAAATCTTGGAGATGCTGATATTAAAAGCTTTAAATTTTTACGCTCTTTTCTTAGTGTTAAGATTATTTCATCCTTTTCAGGTTGATTTATTTTATCTATTTTAGAATCTAATATTGAATTTTTAAAATCATTAACTAAACTATATAAGTAGATACCGTCTAGTGCCATTGTAATTCGTCCTTTCTTAGTGTGACTAGGCAAAATAATGCCTTTAAGATAGTATAACATTATAGTTGCTTTATTATCAAATATTCATAATACATGGTAAAGTAATTATATTTTATTTATAAAAACTTGTTAGATTTAACGTTATATTTTAGGATATTATTAATAATTTAATATAAGATAAGTTCAAATGTCATTGGGGCATTAAATTAAATTTATAATAATTATTTAAGTAAAAATAAGATAAATTGGGGGAGAGACTAGAATGGAATTTTATAAGATGCATGGAGCAGGAAATGATTTTATTTTTATTGAAGACTTTAATTGTGAAATTAAAGATGAATGTAATTTAGCAAAAAAGGTTTGTGATAGACATTTTGGAATTGGAGCTGATGGCTTAGTTATTGTTAGAAAATCAGAAAATTCATCAGCAAAAATGGTTATTATAAATTCTGATGGCTCTAGAGCAAATATGTGTGGAAATGCAATAAGGTGCTTTGGAAAATATGTTTATGAAAATAAGATCATAAATAAACTTAAGTTTCCAGTTGAAACAGGAGATGGTATTAAGGAAATAGAATTAATACTAAGAGACGATAAAGTAGAATATATAAAAGTGTATATGGGAAAACCATCTTTTAATGGAAGAGATATATCATTAAATAATTTAGAAGAATTGATTGATAAAGAAGTTGTTATAGATAAAGAAAAATATAATATGACAAGTTTACTAATGGGAGTACCACATACTATTATTTTTGAAAGAGATAAGGAATATGAAGTTCAAGAAGGCGAAAAGATAGAAAAATTTTCTTTATTTAAAGAAGGAACAAATGTTGATTTTGTAAAGGTTAATGATGAAAATCATATACGTGTAAATACATGGGAAAGAGGAGCAGGAGCAACACTTGCTTGTGGGACTGGATGCTGTGCTTCAGTTGTAGTTGCAAAGAAACTAGGATATGTAAATGGAGAAAATATATTTGTAAAGGCTCCAGGTGGAAATCTTATAATAGAAGTTCTAGAAGATGGGGTATACATGAGTGGACCAGCAGAATTTATTTGTAAAGGAAATATTATTTTATAGCTATAAATTAATTGAGGGGATAAAAAATGAGCGTGTTAAAAAAGAAAAAAATGAGTATTCTAGTATTTATTGTTCTACCTCTGCTGATGCTTGGATGTTCATCTAAGAATGATGAACATGTTAGCGTAGCAGAGGAATTACAAATTAACCAAGGTGCAATATTAAAATATGAAGAAGATAAATATAACTTATATGATTACAAAAAAAACGACTATAAATTATACGAACCAAATAAATCAGTAGTAGCTTATGATGAATCAAGCTCTAATTATATATACAGTGAAGATAAAAAATATTATATTGTACATAACGGAGAAAAAAGTGAAGTAAAAGACAAAGAATTTACAGACATAAAAATATCCCCTAATGGAAAATATATATCATACTTTATAGAAGATGAAGGTTTACATTTAAAAGTATTTGAAACAGATAGAAATAAAGAAGTGAAAATTAATTCTAAAGTATCTGTATCAGGTGTTTTATATGATTGGTATGATGAAAATAGCATTCTTTATTATGGAGTTAGTAATGATGGTGTAAATGGAATTTTCACATATGATTTAGATAATAATAAAGAAAATCTTATTTATGAAATAGATGAAGGCTTTTTAGGATTTATAAAATGTTCAAAAGAAAATATTATTTTTTTACAAATAGATTTTGATAATAATAAACAGTTAATGATACTTAATAAATCCAATAATGAAGTGGTATTATTAACTGATGAAATTGAGTTATTACAGGATGTTATAATTAAAAGTGATGAAATATATTTTGTTGGAAAAGCTTATAATGACAAAGAATCTCTTTATAGAATTAATGAAGATAAGGTACAGAGGTTAGTATTTGACTTTCCTTCAATAGTAGAAGTTGATAAGGGGCTAAGTATTGATAAAAATGGAAAAATTCTATTTATAGGTAAAGATGATAGCTCAAAAAAGAAAGCCGTATATAGTTGTTCTGAAGACAAGACAATAAGCTTGGTATCAGATAAAGCTAGTGATTACGATTTTATAAGATTTAATTAATGAATAAAGCGAAACACTGAAATTAAAGAGTAATATCTTTTATTTCAGTGTTTTTATAATTTATTGAATATATTTAAAGGAAAGGGGGAGAGTACTTAATAGTTAAGAAGGGAGGTATAAATATAATTGAATATAAAATTAGAGATGTAGATGTAAGCATTTCGAGAAGGATAAGTAAAAAAATATCCGATAAATATAAAGTTATTCCTATAAAACAAGAAAAAAATACAACTATTGTATTAGGTTATGAGATTAAAGATGAAGCAGAAGAATACTTAAGATTTATTTATAATAATAAAATCATTTTAAAAGAAATAAGCAAACAAAATTATGATTATTTAAGAGATATTATATTTAAAGTAGAAGATGAAGATATAGAAAACACTTTAATTTATAATGCTATTTTAAGGAATGCTAGTGATATACATTTTGAACCTTGCGAAAAAGAGGTGGATATAAGATATAGAATTAATGGCGGATTAATTCTAGTTCACAAAATGCTTTTATCTGAATATTTAACTTTAGCTTCAAAAATAAAACTTAAAGCTAATATGGATATATCAGAAAGAAGAAAGCCACAAGATGGAAAAATAATTATAAATTACAATGATAATAATTATGATTTAAGGGTTTCATCTATTCCTGTAGTTTATGGTGAAAAAATAGTTATAAGAATACTATATAGCGAAAATTTCAACTATAAATTAGACGATTTATACTACTCAAAAGAAAAAATAGAATTAATAAAAAAGATTATGTCATTAAAGAAAGGTCTAGTTTTAGTTAATGGTGTGTATATTATAATATGCATTATATAAAAAATATGTACATGCTGTTAAAGTATGGTATAAACTTAGAATACTTAAATGTATATTTATATAATAAAAATACAATATTGGAAAAAAAACAAAATTATGTTATGATAATTTTGTTTTTTTTATAAAGAAATAATCTAATTAAGGAAATGAGTGAAAATAAATGGAACCTAAGTTAATTGAACTTAAAGAAAAGAAAAGATTTTTTTTAGATAGTATAAATATTTTGCATAATGAAGAAATGAGGCAATATGTATTTATTTTTCAAGAGGGAGTACAAGGAGTTAGTATATATTCTGATTTCTTATTTGATAGATTTAAGGGATTTTGTTTATTAAACAAAGCATTTAATACTAAAGTAAATTTCTATGCTTGTTATGTTGTTAGATTTCTGAATTTCATATTCAATGAAAGTAATAATAAAATTATTAGAATTGAAAATTTAAAATTAGAAATGGTTGAGGAGTTCTTAGAAAAATATTCTACTGGAGTGTTAGGAACAGAACGAATAAAAGGTTGGAAAGATTCTAAAACTGCTCATAAAGCTAGTCGAGCAATAAGTTATTTTGTATATTGGCTAGTGTGTAAAAAGGTTAATGGTAGTACAAAAAGACTTTTTAAGATGAAGTATATTAATCAAAGTCATTTTCATTTCACTAAAGCAATCAAAAATTTAAGAAAAGGATCAAATACTAAAAAAGAAATTGAAATATTAGATGATATAGTTACTTTTCAGATTACTCAAAGAAAAAATATACGTAATAAGGTTACAACAGCAAGTTTATATACTGTTGTAAAATTGATGGAGTTAGCAAAAACAACTGATCCTATGCTTTCTTTTGGAATCGCATTAGGAGCTTTTGTTGGATTACGTCCAGGAGAAATTATGCAAATGCATAGAGGCAGATTGAGAGGCTTTGAAAAAGAATATACAAGTAGGGGGTGTTATATAAACTTAACAGATGATGTGATTTTACGTTCTGATTGCAAATGTACAGGTCATATAAAAACAAAAGATAAACAAATGATATATGAAGCTTTCATAGAAATAATTAGATATGAATATCAAGAGCATTTGAATTTATTAAAGTATAAAAATATAGAGAATAATCTTTATGGGGCATTATTTTTAAATGAAAACGGTATTGCTATGTTGGAAAAAACATATTTAGAAAGATTTAATAAATTAACCGAATTGCTTAAAATTAATATGATTCAATTAGCAATGAGAGGAGATATGAATGCAAAAGTAGAATTAGGAATACTAAATCAAGGAAAACTAACTCCCCATTCATTAAGGCATTTCTATAGTCAATATATTAAAATACAAGAAGATGGCAATGATTTTATACTTGCTCTCTATAGAAGAGATAAAAATATTAATAGTAATAAGCCATATGTGAGAAATTTAGCTACACAACAAATTAGAGAAATACAAAAAAAGATTTTTGATGATATGAAAGCATTAGGATGGGAAGGTGTTGAAAAATTATATGAATAAAATATTAGTTTTTGATAATTTATCAAAAGAAGGTATAGAAATTATTAATGTGAAAAATAGTAAATACAATATTACAAAGGAAGAATTTAAATATATGTTTCAACCTAATAATTACTATGTACTTGGAGAGGTAAAAAATATACTTAATATTAGTTTAAGTCATATTTCAAGTAATTATAAAAACATAGGCATAAATATTATAAAAACATCTAAAGGTCATTATTTTTTCAGAAAGGAACAAGTTGATGAATGTGCTATAAATTTGAAAAATCTTATTTCTGTATATGATGCACAGCACATTTATGAAAATGAATTTAATAAACAGATTAATAGTTCTTATTTTGATAGGAACTTTAATGTTATTAGGAATATGCCGTTTTTTAACAAGAAAACATTTATAGATAAAAATGAATTTAGAAAGTTAATAGATTCTAAAAAAAATATTGATTATATATCCATAGTAGATTTTAATAAACAACTTTCAGAAAAATTTTATGGTCATAAGGTGTACAATAGAAAAAATGTTAGTGAAAGTATAAAAAGGATTTGTAGTAGATTGTGTCTAGAATATAAAAAGCCATATAGTACAAATAATTATACAAGTTCAATAGTGATATCTAAAAAAACTGCTGATATTCTTTCAGATTATTTTATAAATAATTTAATTAGATTATTTAAAGGAAATTCTAACTATTATTGTGAACTAAACTGTATAACTAAAGAAATGTTATTTAATGACTATTATGAATGGGGAAAATTAAAAAAAATGCTAATTGAACGAAAAATTAAAATTATGAATGTAAAAAGTTCAATAGTATTAGAAAGGCTAAAAATAAATATAATTAGATTATTACAGCCAATTAATAAGATATATTTTAGAAAAGAAGAAATTGACTATTGGATGATGATACATGATACATACACTAAATCTACGATAGTTAAATTAAAAATAGAAAAGTTGCTAGGGTTAGAAATTAATAAAGACTTTACTCCAAATTTTTTAAAATATCGTCAAATTAAAATTATTATTGCACCATCACTGGGAGACAATTGCACGTATATCTTTAATAAGGATATATCAAAATTATTAGAATGTATTAAATATGAGAACGACTTAAAAGGTGCTAAAACTTTATATGAGAAATATAAAATAAAAATAACAAGATCAAAAATTTATAATAATACTATTCCTAATACAATACATATTTTAGATCAATATTGTTTAATAAAAAGTGGAGAATCACGTAGTCGAGATGTAAATGGTTTATCGAATATATTTTTTAGTATATATGAAATATTATGTTCAAAATTAGAAAAAGAACTTAAAGATTTATCAAAAAATAAATTAAATATAGTTACGCTAAAATTAGTTGAAGTGGCTGGCAATTGTGGAATCAATGTAGAAAAGAGAATGATTTTATTTTTAAAATATTTAAAGGAAAATAGAACTGTAAAAGAAATTCCTATTTTTACAAAACATTCAATAAAACAAAAATCAAATGAACCATATGAACCTAAAAGTTTTATAAAAATTTTAATGGTTTTATTAAATATATTAACTAATCAAGAAACTATAAAAAAAATAATTAGAGATAGAACAACTTCATCATCACTTTTATATGTTTATTTGCATTTTGTACTTGCATGGAGAATGCGTGATTTATTAGAAAAGTTACCATTGCCCAATTTAGAATTAATAAATTTTAATGCAAATTCATTTTTAAATTGGATTGAAAATAAGAACAATATGTTCACAGAAGAAATGGGTAGAATTATATGTTGTAATATTGAGGAACAGGTAAATAGACACAGAATTTTAGCAGATAAGAATAATAAAGAATTAGTTTGTATTATTCCAGAATCTATGTATGCTACATTAGGATTGCTTTTGTGTATATGTGAAGCTAATAGAGTCTATGAAAAAAACAAAAATAAACGAAATTGTAATACTACAACGTTAATATCTAATGGAAGTAGAGATTCTATAATAATAGATAAAAGTTTTAAAAAAGTAGGTGGTATTAGCATTAACGAAATTTTAGGAAATGGATTTAGCAATATAAGAGCTGTAAAATCTTTTTTAACAAATATAAGTGAAAAAAGTGAAGAATTTAAATTTGGAGCTGGTTATTATTATGCCCAAATTCTTAGATCACATAAAAATCAACCTGGTTTGGTTTCAGAAGTAACAAAGATATATGTAAATAAGGACACTAGCAAAGCATCTGTAAATGCATTTTTAACAGGAACAATGAGCTGTGTTAAATATAATATACTTTCTCTAATAGACGATAAATTTGAAGGGTATGATTATAAGGAAATGGAATCTAGGGTACTAGGATTAAATATGACACCATATGAAATAGAAAATACTATGAAAATAATAGCAGAAAAGTGTACTAAAATTAGAGCTTTCTTAAATAAAAGACTTACAACAAGAATAGAAAAGGATATATTTTTTAAGGAGTTATTGTATGGGAAAAAGTCATATGGATTACATAGAAATACAAAATGTTTATTTAGAGTTGTAAGAGTAGCAACGGAGGATGTTAAAAAGATTGGTATTACAGATAATAAAGGGTGTCCTTATAATACAAGTAGTTGTATAGGTTGTGAGTATTTCATAGCTCTAAAATATTTTATATATGAATTTGTGGATAGATTTAATGAATTAATACAAGACTTAGAAAAAAGTAATACTGTTATAGATATAAAAATGAATATAGATAGAATTTATAATTTATATGTTCCAATGATTAGGGAAATACAAATTGAAATAGGAAAAGAAAAAGTAAATCAATTATTGGATGTTGAAAAAATTAAAGAAGTTATAATAGCTAAAAAATTAGAAGTTATAAAATATAAGTAATATTAGGGGAGAATCAATGATAGTAGAAAAAAAGTTAACACAAACAGGAGTTGGAGTCAAAGAAAATATAATTTTTTCAATTAATGATAAAGAAAAATATATTAATCGTTTTTTTGAGGCAAAAGAATTAAAGTTTATACATGAAGATTCTAATTTTAATGATAAAAAGTGGATTTATAGAAAAGGTGGTGTGTTACACAATATAACATTTTTAAGTGAATTTGAGTTAGAGCGGAGTTGTAAAAAAAATAAATTGAATATTACTGCTGAAAATCTAAATTTAGCATTTAGATATTATATGCTAGAACTGATATGCAAATATGCTTCAGTTACTATAGATAATGCATGTAGTATAATTAAAAAAACATTACTTAATCCTTCATCAGCAGGTAAGGTATTAAAAAAAAGTTATCTTAATAGAGCAAATTATTATCTTAATATAATTGAATTCTTAGAATTTACAATGTTGGATTTAATAAATGAATCTGTGATTGACACCATGATTAATTTAGATGTGAAAAAAAAATATGGAATAAAGAAAATACCTAATTTCCTTAGTATATTTGATTTTATAGACATAATAAATCATTTTTTTATACATGCTAACAACAACGACTTAAAGAGATATTACCCAATAGTATTATGGTGGAAAATTTCTAGTATTATTCCATTGAGGCCATCAGAACTTTTAGTTACAGAATATAATTGCTTATTCAAACAAAGTGGAAAGTATTACATGAAAATAAGGCGAAGTAAAGGAAAGCCAGGCGATGTAGAATTAGGGGAAGGTGCCACTATAGAAAGCTATTATTATAGTGATATTATTGAGATTACTATTGATATATATAATTTCATAGATGACTATAGATTTTTTTTAAAAGATCAAATAGATGATAGTAAAATAGAATTATTATTTTCAAAAAAATTATATTTACAGTTGAGATTTGGACATGCTGATAATATAAATAAAAATATAATAACTTCTAGTGAATTAAGTTATTTATTAGGTGAGTTTTACACAAAAATAGTTCAAAATATATATAATAAAATACCTTATAAGGTAGAAAATAAAATAGATAGATTTAAATTAGATCAAGATAAGTATATAGAAGAATTAACTCCATATGATAGTAGACATATTGCAATAATTAATCTTATTATGCTTGGTAATGAACCTCAAACTGTTATGAAATTAGCTGGACACAAACAAATTTATACTACACAAGGATATTATAATCATATAGAAGAATACACTGATGCATATTCAATATCTTTCGCTAAGAAAATAAAAAAAATGGAAAACAATATATTTAAAACTCAAAATAATTATTCGGCTTTAGCAGATTTAGAAAAGGTTTTAAAAAAATATAATTATAAAGTAAATGGTGGCATTTGTACATATAGTTTAAAAGACTTTAAGCCATGTTATAAGGTTGAAGGAAAACATAGCAAATGTCCTTATTTTATAAGTGAAAGTAATTATGAATTAAAAAATAATTTAAAAAAAATTAACAAAGAGTTAAAAAATGAAATAGAAGTTCTTAAAGATATAGTTAATAATAAAAAAAGTATATCTAATTTTTCAGAAAGATACTCTATAATTACTGAATCAATTAGCAAAAAAGTTTTAGATAAAGCTATTATAACTACAAAATTATAATGTTAGGAAGGTAAATGTTATATGGAAATTAGAAATATGGTTGGACGAAAGAGAAAGTTTTCTACAGAACAATTAATTAATGTGATTAAAGATTATATTGAAACAGAAGATTATATAACAAAATTAACATATGTAGCTTTAGCTAAGTTTGCAAAAGAAACTTATGGTTATAGTAATATAGCTTATAATGATTTTATGAGAAATTCGGAAATTAAAAAAGTAATAAAAGAATTTAATGAGAAAAGGAAAATTATATCTGATATAAAAACATCAAACACAGAAAAACTCACTTTTGTAAGTTTTGAAGTAGATGAGTTTGTTGATAGGTATAAAAACAATTCAAAATTGCAAAGAGTAATATTGCATAAATTTAATGATAATTATAAAAGAGCATTCAATCAAGTAAGAAAAAGTAATGAGGAAGTTAAAAAATTAGAGGAAGAGATTAAAAAAATTAATAAGATAGTAAATGATTTAAGCCAGATAAATATAAAATTAAAAAAAGAAAATAATGAATTAAAGTTGAATAAATCTATAATAAAAAAACAAGAAAAAGTAAATAGAAAGATAGCTATGTATACTGAATTATTAAATAAAGGATTGATAATTCCATTAGAAGGGGATGAGCTAATTAATTTTATTAATTCATCAGTTGGAGAGAAAATTAATGATTTAGTTAAATTAGAAAAATTTAAATTAAATAAAAATGAAGAAATAAAAGAAAAATTAAAACAAAGTAATAATGTTAGCCAGCTAGAAGATGGAAAAGATTTAAATGTTGATAATACAATTGAAAAAATACTAAATATATTTGATAAATAAGTAATAAGTGTAAAATAATTATTTATATAACAAATTTAAGAAGATTTATGTAGATAAATGTTATATACTTATATAAGTATTAGCAATAATAAATTTATTTATAATGTATTAATTTTTAGGGGGATAAATTTTGAGGTTTAATAAAATAAATATTGAAAACTTTAGAAATTTTTTAAAGTTAGAATTAGATTTAAGAAATAAAAATGTTATTTTTGGATTAAATGATATTGGGAAGACGAATTTTTTATGTGCTATTAGGTTTTTATTAGATAGAGATTTTAGAAAAAACGGATTTGTTGATTCAGATTATTTTCAAAAAGATATTACAAAAATTATTGAAATAACTTTAGAAATAGATATAAGTCAAGAAAATGATGATGATAAAAAAATATTCACATATATGAAAGGTGCTGTTTCTAGTAGTACAAAAGTTGTATATATACAGCTTAAGGCTAGTTACAGTAAAGAAAGTTTATTAGGACAACCAATGCTATACTGGGGAGATGATCTTTCTAATTTAGAGGATATTCCTAGTACTCAATCTTATTATGAAATAGATAGATTATTTAATGTAATTTACATAGATTCATCGATACAACTTGAAAATGTATTCAAAAAATATATTAGTGGTTCATTTAGAGATGAAAATAGTTTAACTGAAGTTGAAAGAGAAAAAATAATAGGAAATATTAATTCTTTAAACAATAGTATTTCAGAATTAAGTAACGTTAGAAAAATTCAAAGTGATATGTTAAATGAATACAACAATTATAGGACTGAAAAAGGATTATCAATTGCTATTCGCTCAGAAATTGAAGTGGATAATATTAGTTCAAAATTAACACCGTATATTTGTTATAATTCAGAAAAAACATATCCTACTTCTGGTGATGGTAGAAGAAAAATTTTAGCATATACCTTATTATCATTAAAAAATAAATCCTTAGAGGATAAGAAAATAAATATTTTTTTAATAGAGGAATTGGAAAATCATCTTCATAGATCAATGCAATTAAGTTTATCACATCAATTATTTAGTAATATACTGTTTAAATATATGTTTTTAACTACACATTCATCCTTATTAGTAAGTCAAATGGATGATGTTAACTTAATTAAACTATTTAAATATGATAATACTGATGGAAAATCATATTATTATAAAGTTCCTAAATTATATAATAATATGAAAAAAAAGCTTAATCAAAGATTAGCTGATGCAATTTATGCTGATACAGTACTTTTGGTTGAAGGTCCATCTGAAAGAATTCTATTTGAAACAATTTTGGAATATAAGTGTAATGAATATGAGGCTTTAGGGGGTTATATATTGGAAGTGGATGGTATTAATTTTGTTGAATATTATAATATATTAAAGCCGTTGGGGATTAATGTAATAATTAAAACTGACAATGACCTAAAATTAAATGAAAAGAAAAGGGAATATAATTTATTAGGTTTAAATAGATGCTTACCTTTAATTAGAAAGCAAAAATTGAAAAATGTAAGTATTGATTCTTGCAATGAGTTTAAAGAAAATAAAAAAATAATACAAGAACGAATTTATGATAAAATTCAAAAAAGTAAATGTGAACTATTAAGAAAAAATTATATTTATTTGTCAAGAGTTGATCTTGAAAATGATTTATATAATATTATTCCTGACAAGATGGAGAAATTAGTAACAAAAAATAATTCTAGTAAAGAACCAGTAGATTATTTGCAATCATCAAAAATGATTAATATGATTGAGTTATGTAACTTATTAACTAATAGTGATTTAGATAAGATATTTAAAGATGATTTATTTACTTGCATAAAGGAGCTATATGAAAAATGCAACCAATAGACTATGATATTAGAGAACAAATACTGAATGAAAAAGCCAATATTGCAATAAGTGCAAGCGCTGGTACTGGAAAGACTTATACAACTGTTCAAAAGATAGCAAAGGAATTAAATGAAAATAAAGATTATCGTACTTTTGCAGCTATAACATTTACAAGGAAGGCTGCTAAAGAGATAGAACAAAGGTTAGGAGTAAATAAAAATGATGGTTTTGTTGGAACGAATGATAATTTTGTATTAAGAGAAATTATTCAACCATTTATGTACGATGTTTATGGAAGAGATTACAAAAAAGATATTATACCAGACTATTCAAATGAAAATATGTTTATGGAATTTGATGATGGAATATCTAAGATAAAAGATAGCCAATTAATATGTAAATATAGTGATAATCATAAGAATTTTGCTTTTCAATTAGCACTTGATATATTAAAACAATCTAAAGCTGCTAGAAGATATATTAATTCAAAATATTATAGAATATATGTTGATGAATATCAAGATAGTGATAAAGATATGCATAACTTGTTTATGTACATTTGTAAAACTATAAATGTTCCTTTATTTATTGTAGGAGATATTAAACAATCTATATATGGATGGCGTGGGGGATATGTTGATGGTTTTAAAGAAGTATTAGCAGATACAAAAAATTTTAATATATTTAAACTTAAGCAAAACTTTAGATCAAATAAACCCATTCAAAATTATTCTAATTTGTTTATGGATGATGTAAGAGAAAATTATCAATTAGTTGAGGTTAATGATAAAATTCAAATGTTTACGTACAATAAAATCAGTGAGATTGTTAGTGTAATTAAATCATGGATTAAAAATTCTCAAAATTGTGCTTTTTTAGTAAGAAAAAATGATGTAGCTAGTTCTTTTAATAAATTGTTAATAAACAATGGGATTGACTTTACATATTTGCCATCATCACCTCTTGATAATAGTAATTTAGAAAGTGAACATATTTGGATTGCACGTATTTTAGCGTTTTATTTATTACAAGATAGATTTTCAGAATATGATGTGTTGTCTGAAATTCCATCATCAGATTCTTTTGATTATAATAAGATTAAACGGATTTTAAAGAATGTTAAGAAAAACAAAAAAGAATATAAATTATTTGAAGATTCATGCATTAAATTATATACTTATTTAGGATATGTAAGTTCTGAAAAAATTGAGAAAGAAATTAAACAATTATTTAATGTCATTAGTGATGAAAGATATATACCGACTTATAATCCTAAAAATTATGATCATATAATAACTACAATTCATTCATCAAAGGGATTAGAGTATAAACAAGTTATAATTCTTACAGAGGATTATAATTTACTTAACGAGAATGATAAATATTTACATTATGTTGCTGTATCAAGACCAGAGGAAAGATTATTAATTTTAAATAGAGTTAATAATAGAAATATGTATAATAAAGTTCTTGAAGATAATATTAAAAATTTAAATAAAATCGGATTTAAAGTTAGTAGAGAACATATTTTAAAAGATTTATAAATATTAATGAAATTTTAAATAGTTATATAGTAAGAAATGAAAGTGATGTTGCATTAGTTTTCATTTCTTATTTTTTATATATAATTTTGTATATTATTAAGGAGATAAATTAAAATATACAACTGAAACACTCGGCGGACCAACTGGAAGTGGGAAATCGACAACTCTGTATACTATATTGAAAGAAATCAATATAGAAGATATAAATATAACAACTCTAGAAGACCCAGTGGAAGCAATCATTCCAAATATCAATCAAATGAGTTTAAATAAAAAATTAGATATAAATTTTTCAAATGGTTTAAAAAATATATTAAGGCAAGATCCAGACGTTATTATGATTGGTGAGGTTAGAGATGAAGAAACGGCAGCTATGTCTGTAAGAGCATCAATAACAGGACATAAAGTATATACAACTATCCATACGTCAACACCAAGGGAAGTCTTTCTCAGACTTGAGGATATGGGAATAAAACCATATTTACTTAGGGATTCAATTGTAGGAATAATATCCCAAAGATTAATAAAAATATTGTGTGAAAATTGTAAAAAAGAAGATCTTAAGAATACTTATAAGGGAATTAAATTATATAAAAGAGCTAGTTGTTCAAAATGTAATTATTCTGGTTATGAATCAAGAAAACTTATAAGTGCTGTATACTTTTTAGATAAGGAATATGATGAAATTGATATTTATAAAGATAAGTACTGCTTATCTAATATTGGTATGAAAGATGATTTAGAGGAGTTATTAAAAAGAGGTCAAATATCCTATGAAGATTATGTACGGTTTATGAAAGGAGAAGGATTAAATGAGTATCTTTAAGAAAATACATTGTTTTCTTAAGAAAAGGTACAAGAAAATAAACTACAATGAATTAAGTTTGATTTCTGGAAGCTTAGCACAATTATATAAAGATGGAATAAAAATAAATGAAGCTTTAAATTTAATAAAAGAGGTTGTATTAACTAAAGAGTACAAAAGAAGTATTAGTGATATTGTTAAAAACATAGAAAATGGGATGACATTATCTAATGCTTTCGATGAAAAAAGAGAGTTATATCCTAAGTTTTTTATAGGAATAATCTCTATAGGAGAAAATTCAGGAAAGTTATATGAAGCTTTAAAGACATTGAAAAATTATTATGGGAAAAGATCTTTTATAAACAAGTATATTATAAGTTCATTAACATATCCAATGATATTAATGATAAGTATATTAGCTCTAATGGTATTTTTAACTTTAGTAGTTATACCTAATTTTCGTGGCATTTATTTATCAATAGGAATAAAACCACCTTTTAGTTGTGAAAAAATATATGAATTAAGCAATTATATAAAAGAAAATCCGATTTTTAGTTTTATATTTTTTGTGTGTTGGGGAGTTTTTATACCATTTGTAAGCATAAAGAGATTAATAGATAAAAAATATGTAAGTTTATTAAGTAATTTCAAGATTTTTAACAAGTTTTTAGAGTATATAATTGTATTCATATTATCCATTATAGTTAATAGTGGAATGAATATTTCATATGGACTTAGGTATTGTTCAGATAGTATGCATTTTAATTATATAAGTGACAAACTTAATAAAATTAATGAAGATATATTAAAAGGAAGTACATTAAGTGAAGCAATAACTGATATAAATATATTTTCTAAATATACAGTTGCAGTAGTAAGAGTGAGAGAAGAAAGTGGATCTATAGGAGAAGCTTTAAAAGAACTAAGTTTAATATTAGAAGAATCTTTAATTAAAACAGTTAATAAATATCTAAGTTTATTGCAACCATTTCTTATAATATTTATATCAATAGTTATTACAGTATTTTTTATGATTTTTATTCTTCCTTTATTTGATAGCTTAAAAATAGGAGCAATTAAGTGAAGAAAAAAGGATTTACTTTAATAGAAGTCATAGCAAGTTTATCAATAATTCTAATAATATTTTCTTTAACTTTATCAGTAAAAGATATATATTCTACCATTTCAAATGATATAGAAAGCAAATCAGCTCTTTATGATGTAGAAAATTTATTATCTTATAGTAAAGCTTATTGTAAGAAGAATAAAAAAAGTGGCGAAATTCAAATAGATAATATAAGAAATAGAATTTTATTTGAAAAAGATGGACTAACAACAGTAAAAAAAGTTATTTTACCAAGAAAAATAAGAATTATTAGTAAAAATGATTGCATACAAGTAAGATCTAATGGTCACATAAAGCAAGGAAAAACTATATTGTTTCAAGATAATAAAAATAATATATATAAGGTTACTATAGCAACAGGCATTGATCCTATCAATATTAGTGGCTTTTAAAAGTATATAAATTTTTAGAGAGGAAATAAGATTGAAAAGTAAAGGCAGTATTTTAATAGAAGCTATTGCAGCATTATTTATGTTGAGTTTAATTGTAATGTTTTCAATAAGTACTTATATTCATAATAATCGTATATTAAAGGAAAGAATATTAAGAGAAGATTTAAATAGAGGAATATATAATATCACCAATGAATTAAAATACAATACTAAAATGAATGAACTTAAAGACATATTAAATAAAGAACCATTAAATTTAAGCTTTGATGAAAATTTCTTTAAGGAATTAACTAGTAAAGAAGTTTTAGACTTAACAGAAGGGAAGGATATTAAAATTTCTAAAATTAAAGAAGATGATTATAAGCTTGAAATTCTAATTACAGCATTTGTTAATAAAGATGATATTCAAGTTGAGATAGAAGAAAGTTTTATAAAAATGTGGTGGATGGAGTATGTTTAGAGATAAGAGAATTTTAAGTAGTAGAAGAGTGATAAGTAGAAAATCAAATGGATTTACCATTATAGAATCAATAGTGTACATTTTCTTTACAGCAATAATATTTCTTATATCAACTAACTTAATTTTTGATAGCTATAAATTATACATACAAAATCAAGAAATTAGTAGAGCATACAATAAAATGCAAAACTTTTATATAAATTTAGATTCAATATTACAAAAAGACATAATAAGAGATATAGAATTTGGTGAAACGTATTTAATCCTTTATAGGGATAAAGATAATGTTTTGATAAGTAAAAATATTATAAGTGATAAAGAATCGTTAGGTGCAAAGTACCCAGGACGAATATCCCCTAATATATTACTTAAAGAAGTTAAAGATTTTAAGGTCATACAGAAAGATAAATTAATTTATTTAAAGATAATTGATAATAATGGAAGGGCATTTATTAGATGTATATAAAAAGTAAAGGAAATATTATTATAAGTACAATTTTAACATTTTCAATAGTTATGATTATAAGTAGCTGTAGTTTTATAGTTATGAAAAATAATAATGAAATGTCATATCTATATAATAATGATGGAGATATTTATAGTTTATTACTAGATGAAGAAAAATCTTTACTGAAATTTAATAAACAATTAAATAAAATGAAGAAGGAAGAAATTTTTATTGAAAATTTTAATATAAAAGATGATGTTAGTGAACTAAAGTATGAAATAGAAAAAGATAAATTTTTTTTAGTAACAGAAAAAAACATATGTAGAGAATTAAAATATATATTTCAGGAAAATAAAATATTTTTAATTCCAGTATATAAAAATATAGATATGAATAGTGAAATTTAAAAAAGTCAATAATGTAAAACAAATTTTAATAATAACTATTTATAGACTAAAATATCAGTAATGATTTAAGAAAAAAACCAAAATATTAAGGAAGTGAAATATGAAAAAATCAGTTTTAATTATGAAAAAACATGGCTTTATATATAGGGACAAAGAATATTTATTTGAACAGTTTCAAGAAATTGAAAAATTAATGAGCAGAAATAGAGAATTTATAATACTTGAAGAAGAATTATACTCAAGACACTTTACTGAAAATATAAGAAAATCACATATATATGAATATATTGAGTTTAAGTTAAATAAGGAATTCCATAAGAATGACGATATATTATACCATTATGAATATGATAAGAAAAATGAATTAATATCAATTTATTCTGTAAAAGGTGGAAATAGATTAGAAGTATTATCTAAAGGCTCAAAAAACATAAAAGTTATTCCAATTCAATTTATTATTAAAGATGTAATCATAGATTCATTAGGAAAAGATGCATTGAATTCTAATTGTATAGTGTATTTTCATGGATTTTATTATTACGTTGAATTGGTTAATGGTAAGTTTAATCGTGCATTTGTTGAAAATGAACTTGATAATTTAATTAATAGAATAAATGATTTTGAAATCTTATCTGAAAATAAAGAAAGTACTTTTTATATAGATAAGAATATAAAAAATAAAGAAATAATCACATTGGATAATGTTAATAAAGAAATAAAAATAATGAATGTTAATTGCGAGGTCATATTATATGAAAAAATATATAAGAAACGAGAACTTCATTCCGAAAAAATTTTATGATTTAAAAATTCAAAAAGAAGAAGAACATATAAATAAAATAAAATTCTTATTTATAATATTAAATCTAGCCCTTTTACCAATGACATTAAAAAATATATATGTTTATAAAGAAAATAAATTAAATTTAGCAAGTAATTCTGAAATTAGTGAAATTGAAGTTGAAGAAAGCAAAATCGATGGTGATGATATAGTAACTTGGATTAACAATATATTCTTAGAAGAGGTTGAAAGTGCATGTATAGATAAATATGGTGGAGAAATTAAAATAAATAAGATAGATACAATAGAAAAAATAAGTAATGATATTAATATAAAAAATATAAATAATGACAATACTAATTATATATTAGGAGTAGAATTGAATAATGAAAGGAAATAAGGTATTAGCTATAGTTTTAATTATTACATCATGTTTTCAAAGTATGATTTTATATACTGCAAATACATTTAATTCAAATTTAAAAAAAGAAGAGCCATGTAAAGAAAATGTAACTATAAACGACTATAAAAATATATCTAATATAAATTCTGAGTTTAAAGATTTTAGTAATGTTGAATTTTTAGAAGGAGAAAAGCAACAAGATGGCAGTTGGATTATATCTTTAAAAATAGAAGGAGAAAAAGATGAAATTTTAGAAAGTGTATCTAAGTTAAGAAATTATGCTATAAAGAATTATAAAATTGAGCATAATAAAGATAGTGGTTCATTGACAATAGAATTAAGTAAAAATAATATAAAGATGTAATTTAAAATATTTTTATGCTATTTATGACTATTTGTAGACTTTTTTTATGCAAAGTAGAGATAAATAATTGCAATTATTTCTTTCTTTTGATAAAATATCATTGTTATGTCGAAGTTTACAACAATTGAACTTTAGTATCTAAATATTAATTTAGATTGTAATTATTTTATAAATTTTGGAGGGATATTTAATGATATCAGCAGGAGACTTAAGAAAAGGTGTAACTTTTGAGTTTGATGGACAAGTGTTTACAGTTACAGATTTTTTACATGTAAAACCAGGTAAAGGAGCTGCCTTTGTAAGAACTAAACTTAGAAACGTAATTTCAGGAGGAGTTGTAGATAGAACATTCAACCCAACTGAAAAATTACAAGAAGCTGTAATAGAAAGAAAAGAAATGCAATATCTTTATTCAGATGGAGAACTATACTACTTCATGGATCAAGAAACTTTTGAACAAATTCCTTTAAATGCTGAAAAGGTTGAAGATGCAATAAAATATTTAAAAGAAAATATGTTTGCAGTTATAAAATTCTTTAAAGGAAGTGCTTTCTCAGTAGAAGCACCAAACTTTGTTGAATTACAAATAACATATACTGAACCAGGTGTTAAAGGTAATACAGCTACAAACTCATTAAAGCCAGCTACAGTTGAAACAGGAGCAATAATTAATGTTCCAATGTTTGTTAATGATGGCGATGTTATAAGAATAGATACTAGAACAGGAGAATACATGGAAAGAGTTTAATCTCTTTATGTATTTAAAGTTTTAATACTAAATAAAGTTGCTAAGTTATTTCTTAGCAACTTTATTTATAAAAGGAAGTGAAAAATATGGAAAAATTAAGGAATCAAATTAATGATTTAAAGGTAAATTTATCCGAGATAAAAAGTGAAGAATATAAAAATTATTTTTCATCAATAGTATCAATTTTAGAAACTATGGATAGTAAAATTGAAGAATTAACTGTAAATCAGGAAACTATAGAAGAAAATATAAGATTTATGGATGATGACTTAAGCGGTCTTCAAGATGAACTTTTTGAAGAAGTATCAATAGATGAACTAAGTGAATTAGAAGATGAATATGTAGAAGCTACTTGTTGCCATTGTGGTAATACGGTTTTTGCAGAGCAATCAACTTTAAAAAATAATAATGAAATTCCGTGTCCATATTGTAATAAGAATATTAAAGGATAAATATTTAATGTCCATAGTTTTACTATGGCTTTTTTTATTCTTTAGGAAATTATATTACTAAAGAATATGTGGATAACTTATAAAATACTGTAATTTAAAGATATTATGAGTACCCCTAAAGAATAAAAAATAATATTATGTAGCACCATTATTTCACTACTGTGTTTGGAAAGAGTACATGGTTAAAAAAATCTGCGTTTCAAAAGTCGCCTTGGCGATTTTTTTTATAAAGAAATATATATATATTTAAAGTTTATGTATATATAATACGGTGCATATAGTATTTTAAACACAATTTTTCATATGATTTTTAAGATATGTAATTTAATTTTACATATCTTTTTTTATTTAACAGTAATATTTTAATTTTTATATAAATATTAATAACTAAGAAAAACATTAGAGGAGGAAGTGAGATGAAAGATGATAGTGAGTTTTTAAATATATTTCCAAGTAATATATTCAATGTACTTAAAGATAAATGTAAACTAGAACAACTTTATGAAATAAGGATAAAAATAGATAAACCTATCATAGTTTATTCTAATAAAGGAGAATCGATTGTAAATTATAATTCATCAAAGGAAGAGATGAAATCAATAATACAAAAAATATCTAATTATTCACTATATGCTTATGAAGAAGATATAAAACAAGGTTTTATAACAATTAAAGGTGGACATAGAATAGGTATTGCTGGCGAATGTGTTATGTGCAATGGTGAAGTAAAAACTATTAGAAATATATCATCTATAAATGTTAGATTTTGCAGAGAAGTTATAGGATGTTCTAATAAAATAATGAAATATATAGTTAGTGGAGATAGAATTTATAACACAATAATTATTTCTCCACCTAAATGTGGAAAGACAACAATTTTAAGAGATATATCTAGGAACATATCAAATGGAATGAAATCATTGGGCTTAAATGGTAAAAAAGTTTCTGTAATTGACGAAAGAAGTGAAATTGGAGCTTGTTACTTTGGAGTTCCTCAAAGTGATTTAGGAATTAGAACAGATATTTTAGATAATTGTTTGAAAAAAGAGGGAATGATTATGTCAATAAGAAGTTTATCACCTGAGGTATTAATTTGTGATGAAATTGGTACTAAAGGAGATATCGAAGCATTAATTATGGCATTTAATTCTGGAGTAAACATAATTACAAGTATTCATGGATTTACAATTGATGATATTTATAAACGTAAAGTATTTAAAGAGCTTATTGATAATCAAATACTTGAAAGAGCTATTATTCTAAGTTCAAGAGAAGGGGTAGGCACTATAGAAAAGGTTTATAAATTAAGAGGAGAAGAAAAAATATGCTTAAATTAGTACTTATATTTATGCTATTTGTAACGGCTTCTTATATTGGTTTTTTATATGGTGAAACTTTTAGAAAAAGATATATTCAGCTTAAAGAAATTTTAAAAAATTTAATAATATTGCAAAATGAAATTTTATATGGAAGTACACCTTTACCAGAAGCATTAAGTAATATTCAGAAAAAGACAATGAAACCAATAAGTACTCTCATAGGTAATGTAAATGAAAAGTTATACGAAGGTGAAGCAGAAAGTGTGTATAGTGCTTTTAGCAGTGAATATGCCCTTTTAGAAGAAGAATTTTATTTATCGAATAGTGATAAGAATTTTTTAATAGATTTTATAAAGTCTTTAGGTGAATCTGGACTTTATGGTCAAGAAAAAATTTTTGAATTAGTAATAGAAAATGTAAGAAGCAATTTAAAAGAGGCAGAAGAGGAATCAAAAAAAAATATAAAAGTATATAGATATTTAGGAATATGCATTGGTGCTATGATTACAATATTTTTAATTTAGGTGGTGAATTTATTATGCATGATATAAGCATTCTTTTTAAAATTGGAGGCGCAGGAATACTGCTTGTGATACTTGATAAGGTATTAACAAGCAGTGGAAAGGGTGATGTTGCAGCTATAACTAATATTGCAGGTACTGTAATACTTTTATTAATGATAGTTTCTCTTATTGGAGACTTATTTAACACAGTAAAAACTATGTTTGTAATGTAGGTGATTTTATGTTGATAGTAAAAGTGGTAGGTCTCGCATTTGTTGGTTTATTTCTAACTTTAATTTTTAAAAATAGCAAATCTGAAATGACTACATTTATTTCTTTAGCAGTTGGTACTTTAATATTACTTTTCATGATAGGTCAAGTACAAGAAATAATTACATTTTTAAAAACTGTAGCAGATAGAGCTAATATAGATACATTTTATATTGGAGTTATCCTAAAAATTTTAGCAATTGCTTATCTAGCTTCATTTACAAGTGAACTATGTAAAGACGCTGGAGCTTCAAGTATAGCAACCAAGGTAGAGTTTTCAGGGAAAATAATGATTTTAGTATTAGCAATTCCAATTCTTATGGCTGTATTAAATTCTATCCTACAGATAATGTAGGTGAAATAAGTATGAAGATAATAAAAAGATGTACAATATTTTTTTTGATAAGTATTATTGTTAGTTCTGTGTTTAATTGTATTTTTATACCAGAAAAACCAGTGTATGCTGTTGAACAAAATAACTTAAGTACAAGCAGTAATTCTGATGCTAAAAAAAGTGAATCTATAATGGATGAAATCAAAATAGAAAGTTTAGATGATAGTACACAAAAACAAATAAATAATTTATATGAGTATATAAATAAAATGAAAAATAATGTAGAGCTCATGAATGATTTGGATCCAGTTCAATATATTAAAGAATATATTAAAAATGGTGAAGGTGATTTTAATATAAAATCCTTGAGCAAGGCATTAACTAGTATATTATTTAAAGAAGTTGGAAGTGTATTAAAACTTATAATATCAATAGTTACAATAGTTATAATCTGTTCACTGATTAAAATTTTACAATATGCATTTTCAAGTGACAATGTATCTGAAATAGCTTTTTATGCATGTTATGCATTGATAATAATGATTCTTTCAAAGAGTTTCATTATATCTATAGGGGTTGCAAAGGATGTTATATTAAATATTGCTGATTTTATGGCTGCATTATTACCAGTGCTTATAACCATGATAGCGATGGTAGGAGGATTAACTCAGGCGGCAACATTAGATCCTATTATTTTGGCTGCTGTAGTATTTATACCAAGAATTTATTCTAATATTATAATTCCGCTTATATTAATGGGATTTGTATTAGGATTTGCAAATAATTTATCTAATGATCATAAAATTACAAATCTTTGTAAACTGCTTAAACAGTGTACTTTATGGATGCAAGGAATAATAATAACTGTTTTTATTGGTGTTTTAACAGTAAGGGGGATTACATCAAAAACAATAGATGCAGTTACATTAAAAACTACTAAATTTGCGGTTGATAATTTCATACCTATTGTAGGAAAGACATTTTCTGATGCTATTGCTTCTATTGCAGGATATTCATTGATAATTAAGAATGCAATAAGTTCAGTAGGATTATTAATTATAGTACTAATACTTTTATATCCAATAATAAAATTAGTACTTATGACAGTGATATATAAATTGGCAGCAGCATTAATAGAACCTATAAGTGATCCTAGAATAACTAATTCAGTTGCAGCTGCAGGAGATTCAATGACGTTAATTATATCATGTGTTTTAAGTGTAAGTTTAATGTTTTTTATTTTAATAGCTCTTGTTGCATCCTCAGGGCTGTTTATAGTAGGAGGATAAGACATGAATTTATTAAAGGAACTAGTAACAACCTTAGTGACTGCACTTATATTTATAACAGCAATAGAACTTATAAGTCCTAATAATAGTATGAAGAAATATTTGAAGTTTATATTAGGATTAGTTTTAATAACCATAATATTAAATCCAATAGTAAAAATTATTTCAAATGGACAAAACAATATATATGATTCTATAAGTGATTATGAAGAAGTATTTTCTAATTATAAAAATGAAGTTAAAAGTAGTGCGGAGAATGAATTAAAGGATGGAGACTTAAAAAAACAAGCTTTTGAAGAAAATTTTAATAAGAATTGTGAAAGCTTGCTTAAATCGCAGTATCCAAATAAAAAATTTAAAAGTGATGTTGAATGTGTAGTTAATTTTAATACTATGATTTTTGATATAAAAAAAATAAAAATAGGTATAAGTGAAAAGTCAGTAAGTAAAATTAAAAAGGTGATAATTAATAAAAGTGATAAATCTTATGAAGATAATCAAAATAGTCAGTATAAAGAAATAGTGACATTTATAAGCGAACAGTTAGATATTCCTAAAGAAAAAATAGAAGTATATAAAATAGAGGAATAGGAGATGAGTTTATGGATAAAAAAAAATTTTCTAATAATCTAAAGAAAATATTAGGCGAAAAAAAATTAAGCAATCTTATTTCTATTTGCTTAGTATTAGCATTTATATTTGTGACAATGAATGTATTATTACCAAAGAATAAATATATAAATAAGAGTAATGACATTACTTATAAAGAAGATAAAAAAGAAAGTCCAAAAGAAAATGAAGTAAGCACTTCAACGACTATTTCAGGTGATCAAAAAACATATGAAGAAAATCAAAAAGTAGAATTAAAAAATATATTAAAAAAGATGGAGGGGGTAGGAGAAGTTGACGTAATGATTTCATTTGAAAGTGGAGAAGAAAAAATTCCAGCATATGATACTAATGCTCAAGTATCAACTACAGAAGAGACAGATACTGAAGGCGGTAAGAGAACTAATAATCAAAAAAATGATGGTGCAACAGTTGTTATGACTAGTAAAGACGGTGGAAATGAACCATTTATTTTAAGAACATATAAGCCTAAAATAACAGGAGCTGTTGTTGTTGCAGAAGGTGCAGAAAATAGTAAAACAAAATATAACATTGAGCAAGCAATTTCAAAATTATATAACTTAACTTTAGATAAGGTTAATGTATATCCGATGAAGAAGTAGCATATAATTTAAAGATAAAAAGGATGGGAGGAAAATATTATGAAAAGGAAACAATTAGGTATAATCTTTACTTTGTTAGCACTAATATTATGTGTAGGGGTGTTAGCAGCAAAGTTGAATAAGGGAGGATTAAATGATCCAACTGATTTAAGTGCAGTATTATCACCAGAAAATATAGGGGTGACTGAAGAAAATGGAGAAATAGCTAAAGCTGAGGATGATAAAGCTACATTGAGTCAAAATGAATACTTCTATCAATCTAGAAGTGAAAGAGAACAACAAGAAAGTGCAACAATTCAAACATTGAAAGCAATAGTAGCAGATGAAAATACATCTAAGGAAAGAAAGGACGAAGCAAATAAGGAATTGCAAGAAAGAATTTTAAGAAAAGATAATGAAGGAAGAGTTGAATTAAACATAAAAAATAAAGGATATGAAGATGCATTATGTATGATAGATGACAAGAAAGCAACTGTAATAGTGAAGTCAGCAAACACTCTTGAAGAGAAAGACAGTGTCTCTATTCAAGAAATAGTACAAAATGTATCTAAGATAAAAGATGTAGTAATACAAGTACAAAAATAACATAATTATAGCTTTGAAAAATAATATAAGTTTAATTGTAATGTTAAATCATATTTGTTATAATAAACGTAAGATTAACATGTTTTGTTATTACAAAACCTAGGAGGGTGAAAAGCATGGAAAGTTTGAATAAAGAAGATAACGTTGGTATCGTAAAAATATCAGACGAAGTAGTAAGCGTTATTGCAGGCATTGCCGCACAAGAAATTGACGGCGTTAGTGATTACCAAATAGGGGGCTCAAATAACTTATCAAGCATTTTAAAGGGTAAAAAGTCATTAGGGAAGTCAACGAAGGTTACTTTGCTTGATGATAAAGCAACTATAGATATAAATTTAAGCGTCGAGTATGGTGTAAAAATAATGGAGGTAGTTTCACAAGTTCAGGATAATGTAAAGAGAACGGTTGAAGCTATGACTGGATTAATAGTGGAAGCTGTAAATGTTTATGTTCAAAACATTTATATGCCGAAAAAAGAAGAAAGTGAATCTAAGTAGTATCTAATTTCACCCTCTGAATTTCAGAGGGTGTTTCCATGCTAGATATTATTTGGAGAATAACTTTCAACAAAAATGACAAGAATTAAGAAGAATTTAAAGTACGTGGAGGATCAGATGAATAGAAAACTATCAAGAGAAAAAGCAATGGAATTATTATTTGGGATGACATTAAACACTGATAATTGTGAGGAAACATTAGAAAACTTTATAGACAATTATGAAAGTGACATAAAAGAATTAGATATAACATACATAAAGAGAATATTAATAGGGGTAGAAAATAACAAAGATAACATAGATGAATCTATATCAAATAATTTATGTAACTGGAAAATCGATAGAATATCAAAAGTTAACTTATGTATATTAAGATTAGCAGTATATGAATTATTACATGATGAAGAAATTCCAAACAGAGTTGCAATAAACGAAGCATTGGAAATAACAAAGAAATATTCAGATGAAAAAAGTGTTTCATTTGTAAATGGAGTTTTAGATAACATTTTAAAAAAATAAATTATAAGGGGCGAAAATAAAAATGGGGCAAATTATAAATGGAAAAGAAGTAGCATTAAAGATAAAAGAAGAAATAAAGACCTTTGTTGAAGAAAGAAAAAAAAATAAACTGAGGATTCCAAAGATTGCATCTATATTAGTTGGCAATGATGGAGGATCAATTTATTATATGTCAAGTCAAGAAAAGGTGGCTAATTCTTTAGGGGTAGATTTTTTAAAGATTATATTAGAAGAGAATGTTACTGATGACGATGTTATAAATGAAATTCATAAGTTAAATGATGATGTTAATGTTCAAGGTATAATGCTTCAATTACCATTACCTAAGCATTTAAATGAAAAAAAGATAATAAAAGAAATATCTGTTAAAAAGGATATAGATTGTCTTACATTTGAAAGTCAAGGTAAATTATATATGGGGGAAAAGGGATTTTTACCATGTACACCTAATTCAGTTATAACTTTAATTAAGAGTCTTAAGATTGATATAACTGGTAAGGAAGTAGTTGTTCTTGGAAGAAGTAATATAGTAGGAAAGCCAGTAGCACAACTTTTATTAAATGAAAATGCAACAGTTACTATATGTCATTCTAAAACAAAAGATTTAAAAGAAGTATGTAGTAAAGCAGACATATTAGTTGTAGCAATTGGTAAACCTAAGTTTATAGATGAAGAATACATAAAAGAAAATGCAATAGTTATTGATGTTGGTACTTCATCTTTTGAAGGTAAAATAACAGGCGATGTTAATTTTGATAAGGTAATAGATAAAGCTTCTTTCGTAACACCAGTACCAGGTGGAGTTGGAGCTTTAACTACTACTCTTTTAATAAAAAATTCATGTGAGGCTTTAAAGGAATATGAAGATTAAAACTTTAACTGTTTCAGATCTAACAAACTATATAAAAAAAGTAATTGATAATGACTTTATTTTAAATAATCTCTCTGTAAAAGGGGAGATTTCTAATTTAAAGTTTCATAGCAGTGGGCATATTTATTTTTCTTTAAAAGATAACAATAGTAAAGTAAATTGCGTTATGTTTAAAAGCAAAGCAAGTCTTTTAAATATTGCTTTAGAAGATGGTATGGAAGTTATGGTAAAGGGAAGAGCATCTATTTACACAGCTACAGGGAGTTTTCAACTTTATTGTGATGAGATAAAAAAAGAAGGGCAAGGAGAGTTATTTATAAAATTCGAAGCTCTTAAAGAAAAATTATCAAAGTCTGGATATTTTGATGAAAAGTATAAAAAGAATATCCCTATGTACGCTAAAAGAATAGGTATTGTAACCTCATCAACAGGTGCAGTAATAAGAGATATAATAAATGTAACTAAAAGAAGAAACTCATTAGTAGACATAATATTATATCCAGCTAAGGTTCAAGGCGATGATGCATATAAAGAAATAATTGCAGGAATTGAATATTTTAATAAGAAGAAAAATATAGATCTAATAATAGTTGGAAGAGGTGGAGGTTCTATAGAAGAATTATGGAACTTTAATGAAGAAGAACTTGCAAAAGTTATATTTAATTCTAAGTTGCCTATTATTTCAGCAGTAGGTCATGAAGTCGATTTTACAATTTCAGATTTTGTTTCTGATGTAAGAGCAGCAACACCATCACAAGCAGCTGAAATAGCAGTCCCGCTATTAAGTGATATAAACACAAGAATTTATGAAATATCAAAATCATTAGATTATGAAATACAAAAGAAATTAAAAGATTGCAAAAGTAGATTAGAGTCAAATGAGAGAATTTTAAAATTACATTCTCCAATATCAAAAATAGTAAACTCATATTTAGAAATTGATAAATTAAAAGATAGATTATATTTTGCAATAGATATAAAAATAAAAAGAGAAAAGCAAAAGATAGAATCATTAAATAATTTATTAAGCGCTAATAATCCTATAAAGGTACTTAATAAAGGATATGCTATAATAGAGGATGAAAATAATAATATCATTAAAGAAATATCGCAATTAAACGAAGAAAAAGAAATAAGTGTTTCTTTAAGTGATGGAAATATTAAAGGGAATTTTATACCTATTAAGTAAGGAGAGTATTATATGGCAAAGAAAGAAAGCTATGAAGATATGCTTGGTAAGCTTCAAGATATTTTAAGTACTTTAGAAGATGACAATTTAAACCTTGAAGAGGGTATGAAATCTTATGAAGATGGAGTAAAATTAGTAAATAAACTTTATAAAACTTTAAATTCATATGAAGGAAAAATATCTGTAATTAAGGAAGAAAAAGAAGTGGAGTTTGAAAATCAAGATGGAGATAGATAATTTAAAAAATGTAATAGATGAATATTTAAAAAATTATTTTATAAATAGAAATTCTTATAATAAGGTTGTTTATGAGTCAGCAGGATATAGTGTAAATATAGGTGGAAAAAGAATACGTCCAATATTACTTATATTAACGTATTCTTTATATAAAGACAATATAGAAAAAATAATGCCAATGGCAGCTGCAATTGAAATGATACACACTTATTCTTTAATACATGATGATCTTCCATGCATGGATGATGATGATTTAAGAAGAGGTAAGCCAACAAATCATAAGGTTTTCGGAGAAAATATTGCAGTTTTAGCAGGAGATGCATTGTTAAATGAAGCTATGACTTTACTTATGAAAAGTTCATTAGAATTAGGAGAAAGTGCCTTAAAAGCTTCTTATGAAATTTCAAAAGCAGCAGGTCCAGAAGGAATGATAGGCGGTCAAGTTGTTGATGTATTAAGTGAAGTAAGCGAAATATCAAAAGAAGAATTAGAATATATGCACGAAAAAAAGACTGGAGAACTTATAAGAGTATCAATAGTAGCTGGTGGTATTTTAGCAAGAGTTCCAAGTGGTGATATAGAAGCTTTAAATGAGTATGGTAAAAAATTAGGCTTAGCTTTTCAAATAAAAGATGATATATTAGATGTAATAGGAACTAAGGAAACATTAGGCAAAGCAACTAACAGAGATAAAGAATTAAATAAAACTAATTTTATAACTGTTTATGGATTAGAAAAATGCGAAGAACTTTGCAAAATGTTAACTGATGAATGTACAAAAATTTTAGATAATTTAAGTGTAGATGCTAGTCTATTAAAAGAATTAACGCATAATCTTTTAAATAGACTAAATTAAAAAAGGGAATGGTTATTATGAAGTCATTATTAGATAGTTTAAATTTCCCAAAAGATTTAAATAATTTGAATGATAGTGATACAGAGAGATTAAGTAAAGAAATAAGACAATTTTTAATAGAAAGTGTTTCAAAAACAGGAGGACACTTATCATCTAATTTAGGTGTTGTAGAGCTTACTTTGAGTCTTATGAAATCTTTTGATTTTGAAAAAGACAAAATAGTATGGGATGTGGGACATCAAAGTTATGTGTATAAGATTTTAACTGGTAGAAAAGATGGATTTAAAAATCTTAGACAATTTGATGGTTTAAGTGGATTTCCAAAGAGAAATGAAAGCAAGTATGATTATTTTGACACAGGTCATAGTAGTACTTCAATATCAGCTGGACTTGGAATGGCAAGAGCTAGAGATTTAAAGAAAGAAAAGTACACTGTAGTTTCTGTAATCGGAGATGGAGCTTTAACAGGTGGAATGGCATTAGAAGCTTTAAATGATGTTGGTTTTAGAAAAACTAAAATGGTGATAATTTTAAACGATAATCAAATGTCTATTTCACTTAATGTTGGTGGACTTTCTAGATATTTAAATAAATTAAGAATGGGCGAAACATACAATAGATTAAAAACCAATATAAATACCTCTCTTGGTTCATCTGATTTAGGAAAAGATCTTATTTCTAAAATGTCAAAAGTAAAAGATAGTATAAAGCAATTAGTTGTACCTTCAATGTTTTTTGAAAATATGGGAGTAAAATATATAGGTCCTATTGATGGGCATGATATAAAAGCAATGAATGAAGTATTTAGCAAGGTTAAAGACATAGAAGGTCCTGTTATAATACACACAGTAACTCAAAAAGGTAGAGGATATTCATTAGCAGAAAAAAGTCCATCTAAGTATCATGGGATTCCACCTAGTAATGATAAAAAGGAAGAACCCAATAAAGCTTGTAGAGATTCATATTCTAAAGCTTTTGGTAACGCATTAATTGATATAGCAAAAGAAGAAAAAGAAGTAGTTGCTATAACTGCAGCAATGCCAGACGGAACTGGACTAAAAGATTTTGCTACTATTTATCCAGAAAGATTTTTTGATGTTGGAATAGCAGAGCAGCATGCAGTGACTTTAGCAGCAGGAATGGCAGCAAATGGCTTAAAACCAGTATTTGCAGTATACTCTACCTTTTTACAAAGAGGGTTTGATCAGGTAATACATGATGTATGTATTCAAGATTTACCTGTAACATTTGCTATAGATAGAGCTGGAATAGTAGGAGATGATGGTGAAACTCATCAAGGAATTATGGATGTAAGCTATTTGTCAATGATGCCCAATATGACAATAGTAGCTCCTAAATGTACAGAAGAAATTCCAAGTATGTTAAGATGGGCAATAAAAAAGAACTCCCCTGTAGCAATAAGATACCCAAGAGGTAAAGATATTGTCTGTAATTTACATGCTTTACAAGAGATAAGTTATGGAAAATGGGAAGTTGTAAGTGAAGGAAAGAGAATATGTATTATTGCTAGTGGAAGAATGCTTCAACATGCATTTTTAGCAAAAGAAATACTAAAAGAAAATGGAATAGATCCTAAGATAGTAAATGCAACATTTATAAAACCAATAGATAAGTGTTTATTAGAAAATTTAAAAGAAGATGGATATGATATTTTGACTATTGAGGATAATATTATATGCGGAGGCTTAGGAATGGCTGTTCTAGAACATTTAAATTGTATAGATTATAAGGGAAATATGAAATTATTAGGATATGATGATGAATTTATCCCACAAGGAAATGTAGAAATACTTTATAAAACATATGGATTAGATCCTGTAAGTATAAGTAATACAATCCTTAAACTTTATAATTAAAAGGAGAATATAATATATGGCAGAAAAAAAGGAAAGACTTGATATACTTTTAGTAGAAAAGGGTATAATTACTTCTAGGGATAGAGCTAAGGCTTGTATTATGGAAGGTAAAGTATTTGTTGACGGTCAAAGAGTTGATAAAGCAGGGGAAAAAGTAAGCATAATTGCTAACATTGAATATAAAGGCGCAAAACTTAAATATGTAAGTAGAGGCGGACTTAAATTAGAGAAAGCTATGAAGTCATATGATATATCTTTAGAAGATAAAGTATGTATGGATATAGGGGCATCTACTGGGGGATTTACTGACTGTATGCTTCAAAATGGAGCCCAAAAAGTGTATTCAGTAGATGTAGGATATGGTCAGTTTGCATGGAAATTAAGAACTGATGAAAGAGTAGTATGCATGGAAAGAACTAATATCAGATATGTTACATTAGAAGATATTGGTGAACCTTTAGATTTTGCATCAATAGATGTATCTTTTATATCTTTAAAAAAGATAATGCCAGCAACGTTAGGACTTTTAAAAGATACTGGTGAAGTTGTGGCCTTAATAAAACCACAATTTGAAGCAGGTCGTGAAAAAGTTGGTAAAAAAGGTGTTGTTAGAGAAATTAGCACACATAAAGAAGTAGTATATGGAATAATTGAATTCCTTAAAAATGAAAAATTAAATATCCTAGGGGTAGGATATTCTCCAATAAAAGGTCCAGAAGGAAATAGAGAATACTTAGTTTATTTTACAAAAGACGCTGAGAAAGAAAGTAATTTTGAACTTGATGATGTAGAAAGGGTTGTAGAGGAATCTCATAAAGAACTTTAGAGATTTTCGGAGGGGTTATGAAAAATATAGGTATTGCGATAAATCCATCAAAAGACTATAAAAATACAATTTTAAATATGGTAAAAGAAAAAATTAAGAACATTTGCAATATTACTGATATTGAAGTATACAATAGTTTTGATATAAAAAATTTAAATTTAAGCTCATTGGATTTACTTATTGTTTTAGGCGGAGATGGAACTCTTCTTGGAGTAGCAAGGGAATTAGATGATGATTTTAAGGCACCTATATTAGGAATAAATATAGGTAATTTAGGAGTTCTATCTAGTATAGAAATATCCGATTTAGAGTTAGCATTAAAAAAATTAATGACTAAAGATTGTAAAGTACACAAGAGAATGATGTTAAACTGTGAAGTTGATATAAATGAGTCAATAAAGAACATAAAGGCTTTAAATGAAGTTGCAGTAGCAAGAGGAACATTATCAAGAATGGTAAAATTTAAGATATTTGTTGATGAAAAATTATATGCTATATTTAAAGGTGATGGACTTATCGTTTCAACGCCTACGGGGTCAACAGCATATTCTTTTTCAGCAGGAGGACCATTTATATGTCCAGACTTAGAAGTTATTAGTATAGTGCCTATATGCGATCATACAAAGAGTATGCATCCAATTGTATTGAAAGGTGATAGCACTATAAAGATAATAGCACAAAATGGCGGAGATCAAATATACTTGACAATAGATGGACAAAGAGCAATAGAAATGAAAGATAATTCTGTTATAACTGTAAAAAAGAATCCAAAGTCATTAAAATTACTGTTATTTAATGATTATGATTATTTTAAAGTAATAAGAAATAAGGTATTAAATAATTCTAAGGAATGTGATGGTGAAAAAAATTGAAATCAAAAAGACATACTAAGATATTAGAAATTATATCATCTAAAGAAATAGAAACTCAGGAAGACTTAGCAGAAGAATTAAAATTACAAGGTTTTGATGTAACTCAAGCAACTGTTTCAAGAGACATCAAAAATTTAAAACTTATTAAAATACAAGGTGCTTCTGGAAATTATAAATATGTTGTATCTTCAGGTGAAGAAAAAAACATAATAGATAGATTAAGTAATATATTATCTAACACGGTTATAAGTGCAGAAAATGTAGATAAGATGGTAGTAATAAAAACTATAAGTGGTTCAGGATCAGCAGCAGCAGAGGCTATAGATAATTTAGAAGGATCTGATGTAGCAGGAACAGTAGCAGGAGATAATACAATATTCATACTTCTTAGAAGTTTAGAAAAAGCAGAAGAATTAGTAGCTAAAATAAGAAAAAGAATATCACTATAAATATAAGGATGGGTATATATGTTAATTCAATTGAACATTAAAAATTTTGCATTGATACAAGAAATAACTATGAATTTCAATGAAGGATTTAATATTCTTTCAGGTGAAACAGGAGCTGGTAAATCTATTTTAATTGATGCAATAGATTATGTATTAGGTGGAAAATTTTCAAAAAGTTTAATAAGAACTGGAGAAGATAAAACTTATGTTGAGGCTATATTTACTATTGAAAATAGCTTGTTAAAAAATGTATTAATTGAATTAGATATTGAAAGTGACGATGACATGCTAATTGTCTCTAGGGAAACTCATCAAAGTGGAAGAAGTTTAATTAAAGTTAATGGAAAAACTTTTTTAGCATCTCAATTAAAAAAAATAAGAGAGAGATTATTAGATATACATGGTCAACATCAAAATCAAACTCTTCTTCAAAGAAATAGTCATATACTATATTTAGATGAATTTATAGGAAAAGAAATTCTTAATCATTTAGAAGAATTCACTTCTTTAAAGGATAGTTTATTACAAATCGAAAACAAAATTCAACAAATATGTGGGAATGATGATAGAGATAAACTTTTAGACTATCTTAAATTTCAAATTGAGGATATAGAAAAAGGGAAATTAAAAGAAAAAGAAGAAGAAAATTTAAAAGAAGAATTTAATTTATTATCAAATGCTGAAAAAATAAGCACTAGTTTAAATTTATCATATGCTTTATTAAATGGTGTTGATGGAGAAAATAGTGTTATAAATTCAATATCAAAGGTTATTCAAGAATTATCGAATATTGAAAATAATTTTGAAAAAGCTAAAAAAAATAGGCAGCTAATAGAAGAAGCTTTTTATACAATAGAAGAAGTGTCTAGAGATATAAGAAATATAGCAGAAGAAGTTGTATATGATGATAACGCTTTAGAAAAAATAAATGCAAGGATATATGAAATTAATCAATATAAGAAAAAATATGGTGCTACTATAACGGAAGTTTTAGAGTACTATGATAAAATAAAAATACAATATAATGATCTTATAAATTCTGAAAAAATTATTGAAGAATTAAACTTGAAAAAGCAAGAAATTATAAAAGAAATGGAAATAGTATCACTAAAACTTCATGAATTAAGAGTCAATAAAAGCACTGAATTAAAAGAAAATATTTTAAATGAACTTAGTTTTGTAGGACTTGAAAAATCAACTATGGAAATAAGTATAGTGAGAGAAGAAAAATTTAATTCTAGAGGTTTTGATAATGTATGTTTTATGATTTCTACAAATCCTGGAGAACCACTTATGCCATTAGAAAAAATATTATCTGGTGGAGAACTTTCAAGAATAATGCTTGCATTAAAATGCGTTTTTGCAGATAAAGATGAAATAGCAACTTTAATTTTTGATGAAATAGATACTGGTATTAGTGGTGTTGTGGCAAAAAGAGTTGGGGAAAAAATGTATCAAGTATCTAAAAATCACCAAGTTTTATGTATAACACATCTTCCTCAAATAGCAATTTTATCAGATTATCATTACTTTGTATCAAAGATAGTAAAAGAAAATAAGACATTTACTAATATAAGAATGTTAACCAAAGAAGAAAAAGAGTATCAAATTGGTAGAATGCTTGGTGGAGATGAAGTTACAGAAGCAACATTAAATAATGTGAAAGAAATGATAAAAATTGCCGAGTTAAAAAAAATAGAAATTTAAAAATTAATACATATAGTAATATATTTTGGTAAAAATAAAATCATGTAATACGTGGTTTTATTTTTTTTTATATTATTCCAAATTTCTTGCAGACGAGTTCTAAAGGGCAAAAAATTAGAAAAATCAATGATTTTAAGAATGAATTTTATATTTTTTCAACTAACAATAAAAATATATTTATAAAAAATTTAACATGAACTAAAAATTTTTGACTTTTATAACAATGTTAATACAGCATAAGAGGCTTGTCTCATGGGGAAATTAAAATCAGAAGCAAAGGAGGAGGGAAATTATGAAGAAGAAAATATTAAAAACTATTAGTTTAATTACAGCTCCAATCTTGATTCTGGTTTTAATAACTAGTATATATTTAAAAGGTATTCCAAATATAATATATACAAATAAAGATATACCAGTATCTTCGATGATCCCTATAGGAAGTACAATAAATAAAATTGAAGATTATGGAAACAAATATCAGGTTAAGTTATTAGGATTAATACCAGTAAAATCATTAGAAGTTCAAAAAGTAAAAAATCTAGAAATTTATCCAGGTGGAAACAGCGTAGGTGTTAGAGTATCAACACAAGGAGTTTTAGTTGTAGGATATTCTGATATAGTAATTAATAATGTAACTGAAGAAAGTCCTGGTAAATTAGGTGGAGTTCAATTAGGAGATATAATATTAAAAATTAATGGTGAAGAAGTTGAAAATTGCAAAGACTTGGTAGGTATAATTAAAGATTGCAAAGAATGTAAAATAAAAGTTGACTTACTAAGACACAATGAAAAACTGAATAAAGAAATAGAATTGAAAAAAGAAGAAAATTCAGATTATAAACTAGGATTATGGATTAGAGATTCTACCGCAGGTGTAGGAACAATGACTTTTATAGACAGTGAATCAAAAAAATTTGGTGCATTAGGCCATCCTATTACCGACTGTGATACAAATGAAGCATTTTTAATTAAAAAAGGTGATTTATTAGAATCATCAATAATAAGCTTAAGAAAAGGTGAAAAAGGATCCCCAGGAGAACTTAAAGGTGTATTTATAAATGAAAATAATGTAAGTGGTAAAATAAAAAATAATACTGAAAGTGGTATTTTTGGAACAGTTGAAAATATGAATATTATAAAGAGTAATGTTAAACCTATGAAAGTTGGTTTTAGAAATGAGGTATGTGAAGGAAAGGCAAGTATAATAACAACTATTGACGAATCTGGACCTAAGGAATATGAAATAGAAATAGTTAAACTTTTGGAACAAAATACTCCTGGACCTAAAAGTATGGTAATAAAAGTTACAGATCCTAAATTATTAGAAAAAACAGGAGGAATAGTTCAAGGAATGAGTGGAAGTCCTATTATTCAAAATAATAAAATTGTAGGAGCAGTAACTCATGTACTAATAAATAAGCCAGATACAGGCTATGGAATATATATAGAATGGATGCTAAAAGATGCAGAAATAATAAAATAGTAGTAATATTAAAAGCACTAATTTTTATAATTAGTGCTTTTATAATAAAAAAATAATGAGTTTTACAAACTATTTTCTACAAAACTATTTACTTATATTAAAAATAAGGTTATAATTTACAAATAGTGGAATATAAATTAAATATAACAATTAATGTTATATTTAATTAATTCGTGTTATAATTTAGTTGTTAATGGTTAATTTTAAATATAAGGTAATAAATATACATATCGCTATAACGTAATAAAAGTAAAAAGAGGATTTTCGTTAAAGAATATAGAATTATTTAGTGATAAGTTTAGCTATTAAAAGTAGTTTATGATGTTATAGAGATTGTGATTCAAATAGTAACATAATTAGGTTTATGAAGGAGAGGAAAAAGCATGGAAGATAAAAAAATATCTGTACTTATTGCTGATGATAATAAGGAATTTTGCAGTATTTTAAACGATTATTTATTAAATCAAAGAAATATAATAGTAACAGGAATAGCAAAAGATGGTAGGGAAGCTTTAGATTTAGTGGTTGAAAAGAAACCAGATTTATTAATTCTAGATATAATAATGCCACATTTAGACGGTTTAGGTGTTTTAGAAAGATTAAATACTATGAATTTAGAAAAAATGCCTAAGATTATAATCTTATCTGCAGTAGGTCAAGATAAAATTACACAACAGGCAATAACATTAGGAGCAGACTATTATACTGTTAAGCCATTTGATATGGAAGTATTTACAAAGAGAATAAGAGAAATGTTCAATAGTGAAACAGACAACCAAAGTATAAGAAGAACATCATCACAACCTATGATTTCTTATACTAGTGAATGTCAAGATAATAAAGGAAGTTTAGATTTAGAAACAGAAATAACAAATATTATACATGAAATTGGTGTACCGGCTCATATAAAGGGATATATGTATTTAAGGGAAGCAATAACTATGGTTGTTAATGATATAGAATTATTATCAGCTGTAACAAAGGAATTATATCCATCAATAGCTAAGAAGTATAACACAACAGCTTCAAGAGTGGAAAGAGCAATAAGACATGCTATAGAAGTTGCTTGGGGCAGAGGCCAAATAGAAGCTATAAACAAGCTATTTGGATATACTATACACAATGATAAGGGCAAGCCTACTAATAGCGAATTTATAGCAATTATTGCAGATAAGCTAAGACTTAAAAATAAAGTTAGCTAATTGTAATGAGAGAGTGGTTTTAGAGAAATTTTAAGCCAACAAACTAACCGAAAGTAGTCCTAAAATTATAGGTTTCATACCAATAAATATGTTAATAGAAATACCTTTAATATTTTGAGTTTATCTTGATATATTGGAGGTGTTTTTTTATTGTCAATAATTTCAAAAAAATCTAAAACAATAGATAATATTGTAGTTGATTATTTAGAATTTACAAAAACAAAGGAAAAATATTCATTGTTTCAGATATTAATTCTTTAAAGTCTAATAATCCATATGAAAGGGGATATTTTAGAAAATAAGTATCGATTGTATACTGTAAATAACTACTTAAGGAACATTAAATTGTATTTTATATGATTATATGATAGTGAAATCATTACGAAGAATCCTACAGTACAAATAATGGCATATAAGCATAGCAGAAAGCTAGATTTTAATAAAATATTGAAGTGCCTAGATTTAACCTCATTTGATGAATATAGGGATTATATTGCTTTAAAACTATTGATGGACATGGAAGTGAGAATAGATACATATTTTTTTATTATGTGACCATTTTAACTTTTTAACATATAATAGAATTAGAACAAAATTTATATTAAAAAGGTGATAATGATGAGTTTTAAATACGGTCAAATTAAACAAGTAACAATTACTTCTGAATCAAGTAAACTTTCAAAGCAAAAACATCGTTCAAGTTTGAATTATGATCTTTCAGGAATTGCAGGAACTAATATTCTCTGGATTTGTCCAGCAGGAGTAGTTTTTGATGTTAAACAAGATAGAACTGCTGCTAAAGATCCTGTTTTATTCTCAAGTGTAGCTAATGGACGAGTAACTACAGGACTAAGCAAAGAAGCAGCAGCTAATTTATATATTGCTGATCCTCAAAACGCCACTTTAAAATTTGATATAACTTTAATAGCAACTACAGATTTACCAACTTGTAACTGTACTTGTAATGATGGGTATTCTGAATATGTTTCTATTGGTTCTGAGTATGTTTACCCTGGTGACGAAGACGACTAAAAAAGAAGCTGTATAAAATAATAAATATGGAGGGGCTGTTGTATAACGGCTCCTTTTGTAAGAATAAATTTAAATATACAATATAAAAATTAATTATTAAAGTATCTAATTTTAGATTTCTTTCTTTTGGATTTTCATAGCTATAATTTAATACTTTGAAATTATAATATACGAAGATCTCTTATTAAAGGACAATATTTTTATCAAATGCTTTAATTCTTGTGTAAATAATTAGTGATAATTTTACTATAGTTAGTAATGATGTGATGGAATTAAATGAAATATATTCGAAAGAAACTAGTAATAATACTTATGTTGAATATTAAAAAATATTGTTTTAAAAGATAAAAAATAATAAAATGTCGAAATTTATCAACAAATATCTTGGGAATATGTTATAATATTTATAGATATAAACCAAGGAGGAAAAAAATGATAAAAGAATGCAAAAAAGGCTACGATGTAAATATAAGAAAATTTGGCGTTCAAACAAATGTAATTCTACCATTTGCATTTGTTAATAATGACGGTACAAGTTCTATAAGATGTAAAACTGATAACTGTGAATTCATTAATGTATGCGAATATAAAGATTATATAAAAGATTAAGATAAAATCTTTTCTTTTTATTTTAAATAAAAATATTTTTAAGTGTATATAGTAATTTGAGAAGATGAACCTTAGAGAAGGGACATCTTCTTTTTGGTTGCAGTAAAATCAATATTTGAAATAGTAATGATGCTGTAAAGTATATTGATAGCTATGATGTTTATATAATAGATAAAATAGTTTTACAATAAATTAAGTAATTGTAGAATAAATTTTTAACATTTTGCAGAAAATAGAATAATCCCAAGATAGTTTTACATAGCTTACACATTTGTTATTAAATGTTACTGGAAATTTTATTTTCCAGTAATATTTTTTTGAAAGATAAAAGTAGCAGATATTGAAATAATACTTAGAAAGTTATGTGAACATAGAGGAGTTGAAATAATCAAAGTAAATGCATGTAAATATCACATAGATATGTTTACAAGTATACCACTCAAATTAAATATTTCATAATTCATGGTATATTTGAAAAAATATATCGACCCTTTTACGAGTGAACCAGTAAACAAGAACAAAAAAATAAGCACATTTTAGGTGTAGCTGATGAAAGTCTAAGGTTGTCAAATTATTAAATATGTGAATAGCATAATCAGTAATAAAGCTTTATAGGACAAGAACAAACCACCCACTTTATGGGTGGTCCTTATTAGTTTTTACTTATTCGCATATTGTTATTCTGTTAAAATACAGATTATTTAATTCCTTGTTCAAAATTAAAAACATTAAAAGGATCATATTTTTGTTTTACATATTTAAGTTTTTGTACATTATTACCGAAATAATCATAAAGATAGTCAGCTAATGGAGAAAAAGGAAAGTTTACATACGAACCATTAGTTATACTATAAAGATAATTATATTTTTCATTTACCCATGAAAAATTTTCGTGCTTATATAGATTGTTTTCAAAAACTGATTGAACTAATAATATATAGTTACTATCTCTATAATAAAAAGCTGTATCATATTTACTTATTTCTTTAACTTTTCCACCAAGCCCATAAAAGTTTACTGCAGTTAATAATGAACCATTAGGTCTAGATTCATTAACTATATTAACAAGTTCATTTAATTGATTATATGAATAATTGTTTTGCACAAACCTACCACCAGATTTAAAATATTCATATTGCGGATAAGATGATGCAACAGAGTTTACTCCTTGTAAAAATGATGTGTAATTATAATTAAGAGTATACCCTTTTATTTTACTAAATGGACTCAGAATAGTTTTTAAGTCATCTGGATTACCATAAAAGAAACCACGAGAATAAATATAAAAACCTTCAGAAGAACTATTATACAATCCACCAGTCATAGTTATTTTTTTTGTAACAGTTTGAATCCAATTTTGCCAAACATCTAGAAATTCAATTTGAGAACTTTTTTCAGAATTAGGATAGTAAAGCTCAAAGAAAGTTATTTTATCTATTTTAGCAGGCAGTTTATAGGTCATAGAAACTATTATTCCAAAGTTTCCACCACCGGCTCCTTTGCATGCCCAAAATAAATCTGAATTAACATTTTTATTAGCTGTAATTAAGCATCCTCTATAATTTATTAATTTTAATTCTATTAAGCTATCACAACCAAGCCCTAAATATCTAGTAGAAAAGCCTATTCCGCCACCTGAGGTAAAACCAGTAAGACCAACTGTAGGACAGGTACCACCGGGGAATGGATATCCTTTTGATGAAATAAAGTTATAGAGTTGATTATTATTAGCACCACCTTCAACTGTAACGGTATTTAATTTATAATTTATTTCAATTTTATTTAAATTGCTAATATCAATAACAAAAGCATTATTTGCAATAGAAAAACCTTGATAATTGTGTCCACCTGAACGTAACCTAATATTTAAATTATTTTTTTTAGCAATATATAAAGCTTTTTTTATATCATCATAAGTTTTACAATATGCTATAGCTTTAGGATATTTTTCAATCGCTCTATTCCATTCTTTTCGACTCTCGGCATAATTTTTATCACTAGGTGTAATAATTTCAATCATTTAATCACCATCTCAAAATATAAATAACTTGATATAAATATTATATGTAAATTTACTAAATAAAGTTATTACTTTGAAATTAAATAGTACAAAGCTTTTGTTAATTATATATAAAATAAGACTTTATGAGTAATATAAAACATAGTATGTATCAGATATTTAAATTCTGTGTAATATAATAGTAGAATTATTAATTATAAGGTGAGATATGGATTTAAATAATTTTAGTGGAATTGAAGAACTTTTAAAGTATTTAGGGTATGAAAAAATCACTGAAGAAGATGATGATGAATTAACTAAATCCAATAAATCAAGTAATGAAAGTGACACAAGTAATTGCAAATGTAAAATAGATCCAACTGCAGGTGCAAGTACAAATTGGTATGCTAAGTTGAACTTAGATATACCGGGGGGATTTCAAGATATAAATCCAATATTATTTATAACTTTAGGAGAAGTTATAGGAAATGTTATTTCTGGGCAGTTACCTTACAATGTTGCTAATACTATATCTAATCTTATTATTCTTGTTGGTCAAATAATAGAAACTTGTGGTACACAGCAACAATATTATGAGATAGGGCCAGGAAGGTATTTTAATTGTTCATATAAAAATATTGAAAATCCTTTTTGCGATTTTGATATGACGAAAGAAGAGAATTTAAATAACACTAATGATTTAAAAAAAGATAATTTAAATCAAGATAAAGGTTCAATGCAAAAATGCAATAATGTAAATGATATATATTTAAAATTAGAAAATTTAGAATGTGAATTTGGTAGAATTCTAACTAAAATGTATGAATTAGAAAAAAGAATAGAAAAGATAGAAAATAGTAAATAGACTAACCGCGAAAATTACTTATATATTAATATAATATTAGATTCCTATATGGATAGTTAATAGTTCTTATGATTTAGATATAGGTGAGATATGGATAATAATAGTTTTTATGATTTAGATGAGATATTAAAGCATCTGGGCTATAAAAGATGTAAAAATGATAATTCAGATGATAAATGTAAGGAAAAAGATGAAGAAATAGAGTGTAAAATTGATCCAACTGCTGGAGCAAGTACAAATGATTGTAAAAATTTAAACTTAGATATGCCGTACGGATTTCAAGATTTAGATCCTATGTTAATGTTAGTTATTGGAGAATTGATAGCAAATGCAATATCTAGTAAACTACCGTCTAGTTTATTAAATGCTTACGGAAACTGGTTACAATTAGTAGGACAAGTAATTGAAACATTTAATGCACAGCAACAGTATCAAGAATGTGGACCAGGAAGATATTATAATCCAATGTATAAAAATGTGGCTAATCCATTTTGTTCAAATGATGATGTGAAATTTCAAAAAGAGGGAAGAAGCCAAAAAAGAAACAAAAAGGATAATTGTGATAAGATAAAAAAATTAACTTTAAGGGTAAATGAATTGGAAAAAGAGATAGAAGAATTAAAGAAAAAATCTAAATAAATATCTCTAATGATTATTTTACATTAGAGGTATTTTAGCGTTGAATTATTCAGTAAAATTTTTATTTATATCAGTAGTTTCTAATTGAAGAAAAGATTGAAGTCTAATAAAATTAGCATAAATACTTAATAAATATGAAAATTCAATACCTAAAAAGGCATTTAAATTAATATCTTCATCTGTATTGTTAATTTTAAACTGTGCTTCTTTTACTCTTTCAGCAGAAACTATCCATAAAATTGTATATCCTATTAAATTTAATTTTTGTCCTGATACAAAAACACTAAAAGGAACTACTCCAGAATTATTTGCATCTAAGGCGTCTGCAATATCTAGATTGGCTGCACTTAAAAAAGTAGAATAACCTATAGTTAGCAAGACAGCACCAATTTTTTCAAGGTTAGGTAACGCAATATCTAGATTTTTAAGAAAAGATTCTATGTTATCTGTACTGTTTTTGCTATTGTTTTTTTTAGACTCAGTATCAGTATTACAATTCTTATAGTTCATTTATACCTCCACAAAAAAGAGATTCACAATAATATATGATAATAAAAAAATATACGTACATATTAATTTTAGTATAATAAGAAATTGGAGATTTGTACTGCTTTAATTATATATGTATTTAAAGAAAATTTAGCTTATAAATAAGAGAGATATAAACATATACTTATATCCCCTTTGATTTTAAATAATACTGATTAAATACAGAGTAATGTAAACATGAGTATTATAATGTATACTGTTTAGATATTAGTAAGCAAATTTAAATTTATTCAATATCATTAAAATAATTCATGTAAGGTTCATCATTATATAACTTTGAAGCTTTATTTTTTCCAAGTTCAATTTTTTCTTCTATATATAATGCTTCATCTGTAAATAAATAATCAAGGCCCATATCCTCGCACCAAAGATACTTAGCGTATATAATTAATTCATCTATAGATATAGATGCACATCTTATTATATTTTCATCTAGATTTTTTAATTTAATTTCTGCATTAAGATAACCTTGTGGTATTTTTCCATCAAAATTAGAATTACCTTTGATGATTACTTCATCAGATAATTCAATACCTCTAGTGGAAAATCTTATTATAGGCTTTTCACACCAAGAATAAGGATATGAAAGTAAATTAAATTCTTCAGGCTTTATTGCAACAAATTCAATATTATTTGTTTCCTCATTAGAATATGTATATATTGAAGCAGAAGTTCTATCTTGAAGGTCTAAAAGATTTTCTTTTTCGTCTCCTTTATTAAAACAAAACCAAGTTTCATAAAAATGTTCATTTGTAATGTAAATATTCAATATTCTCACCTCATTAATTATATTTATATAAATTAAAAATGTATTAGTTTTAAAAATTAAGATTTACTTTAATATAATAATTTTTTATACAATAAAGTTAGTCCTAGTTTAGTGTACCTAAAATAATGTTGACATGCAATATAGAAACCTTTACCATATGAGTATAAGACTTGTAATTATGCTTTATAAAAGTATAATTATTTAAATTTAACTTGTCAATTATTAAAATGAAATTATTTATACCATGTAAGGAAGAGTAATGGAAAAGAGAGGGGATTAAATTATGAATTCAAAAAAATATGGTCAAGATGTGTTTATTGAAAAAATAAATGAATTAAAAAATAAAGAAAATTTCACTTTAGATGATGGGATTAAATCTATAAAAACTTTATATGATATGAAGGATAAATGTGAATTACTTTCTATAAGAGATACAATAAATATTGTTATTTTTAAAATAGCACAAGAAATATCTTTTAGTAAAATCGCAGTGAATATATTTAAATATGAAAAATTTAGAAGTAAATTTTCTGTAGATCAAAACAAAATAATTTGGTATGAAGGTGTTGAACGTGTGGGATCAGCAGATGGAATAAAGCAAATTATTTTTAGAGAAACAGATAATATGGAAGAAATTTTAATAGAAAAATTTAATGGACGATCAATAAGAATTAATGAGAAAGCTTTTATTTTAGAATGGGAATAAATTAAAATTTATATGATTTAAGATAGGAATTAATCCTATCTTAATATTTAGAAACAAATTGGTATCGTTACCGAAAGCATAATTTGAGTGAATTAAGGAGAGGATAATAATGACAGTAGAAATTATTTTAATAATAATCGTATTTGCAATAATAGGAGGAGTAATGTATTTAAATTTAGAACAAGACAAAGCTAAGGATGTAGAAAAAAATGAAGATAAAGTTTACATAGAAGATAAAAAAATCAAAAACAAAACTATGATGCAATATTTTGAATGGTATTACCCTAATGATGGTTCTCTTTGGAATAAGGTAAAAGAACATTCTAAGAAATTAAGTAAAAAAGGGATTACTGCATTGTGGCTACCACCTGCTTATAAAGGGGTAGGTGGTATTAATGATGTTGGGTATGGAGCGTATGACTTATATGATCTAGGAGAATTTGATCAAAAAGGAACCATAAGAACTAAATATGGTACTAAAGAACAATATTTGGATGCGATAAATGAAGCACATAATAATAATATAGAAGTATATGCAGATACTGTATTTAATCATAAAGCAGGTGCAGATGAAAGTGAATGTGTAAAGGCGCAACTAGTAGATAGCAATAACAGAAATAATATTATAGGAGAAGAAAAAGAAATAAGGTCATTTACTGTATTTAATTTTTCAGGAAGGAATGACAAGTATTCTTCTTATAAATGGAATGCAAAAGATTTTGATGGAGTAGATTTTGATGATTTAACAAAACAAAATGGAATATTTAAATTTGTAGGGAAAGAATGGGAACAGGATGTAGATGATGAAAATGGAAATTTTGATTTTTTAATGTGTGCAGATTTAGATATAGATAGTAGAGATGTTGTAGAAGAACTTAAAACATGGGGAAAATGGTATATAAATGAATGTAAGCTAGATGGTTTCAGATTAGATGCAATAAAACATATAAAATTTGATTTTTTTACAGAATGGTTAAATGATATTAGAAGTAAAAAAGGTGACAATGTATTTGCAGTGGGTGAATATTGGTCTGGAGATATAAATAAATTAAAATATTACATTAGTAAATCACAAAATGTTATGTCGTTATTTGATGTGCCACTTCATTATAAATTTTTTGAAGCAAGCAATTTAGAAGAAAACTTTGATATGAGAACATTAACTCAAAATACTTTATTAGATTATGATGAAAAAATCTCAGTGACTTTTGTTGATAATCATGACACTGAACCAGGTCAGGCTCTTGAATCTTGGGTTAAGCCATGGTTTAAATTAATAGCATACACATTTATATTAACAAGGCAAGAAGGATATCCATGTATATTTTATGGAGATTATTATGGAATTCCTGAAAAGGGATTTGAGGGGTTTAAGAATCAGTTGGACATGATTTTAAATGTAAGAAAAGACTATGCTTACGGTAATCAATGTGATTATTTTGATGATAAAAATATAATTGGGTGGACTAGACAAGGTGATTTAGTGCACAACAATTCAGGTGTTGCAGTATTAATAAGCAATGGTAATGGTGGTAGTAAAAAGATGTCTATGGGGAGTAAAAATATAAGTACTACTTTTATAGATATAACAGGAAATATACAAGAAGAAATACTTATAGATAATGAAGGTAATGGAATTTTTAAAGTAAATAATAAATCATATTCAATATGGATTAAAAAATAATAAAAAAAATTTTTAGATGACTTAATACGAGTCATCTATTTTTTATGTAATTAAAAAGTTTATAAAGCAAGTGTTTATCACATTTTTAAAGAGTTTATAAAAGAAATTTTAATATTTTAATTAACATATATTTTCTTAAGTACTAAGAATAATATGGAAATATTAAACATAGTATAAAGTAGAGTAACTCAAGGAGGAATAAGTGGTGAATTATATGGTGAATAAGCTTGGTCAAACCTTTAAAGATAAAAAAGTATATTTCTTCATGGTATTAATAATGTTTTGTATCGGAATATCTTTTGGACTTTATGTAGTAAAGTACATGAGCGAATCTAACAGAAATGATTTGTTAAGTTATTTTTCAAGTTTTACATCTTCGATAGGGGACACGCCTATTAATTATGAAAATTTGTTAATTAATGTTATAAAAAAGAATATGTTGTTAATTATACCTATATTCATGTTTGGTTTTACTTTTTTTGGAATGCCGTTCATATTAGTTTTAGATATGTTTAAAGGGTTTACGTTAGGATATACGTTTTCGTTTGTACTAACAACTTTTCAGGGCAAAGGTATTGGATTAGCATTAGTATCTGTAATTCCTCAAAATTTAATTTATATTCCTTGTTTTATAGCATTAAGTGTTATAGCATTAGCTATGTCAACTCAAAAATTTAAAAGTAAGTTTTTTAAAAGAGCAAATTTGAATGATCCATTTTTTAATTCTTTAGGAAATAAGTTGATTGTAATTTTAGGATTCTTTGTATTTGCAGCAATTATAGAAACTTATGTGTCACCTAATTTTATAAAATTTGTGGTTACTAAATTTTATTAGTTTTATAATTAAAAAACATATATAGAAAATTATAAACTTAAGATATAAATTTTAATTAAAAAGGAAAAATGATAATTTTGTCGAATATTAATTCATAATCAATGGTATAGGAGAGAATAATGGTAGATAGTATAAATAACTATAAAGAATATTTATTTGATAGTGGAAAAAGTGAAAATACTATATATGCTTATGTGACAGATGTGACATTATATCTTAAGTTTTTAGATAAGAAAGGTATAGATGTATATAAGAGCGATAAATTAACAGTTATGGCATATATTCAATATTTGCTGGAGTCAGGAAAATCAGAAAGATCTATAAATAGAATAGTTATAAGTCTTAGGAGTTTTTATTCTTATTTAAAAAGTCAGTCATTAATAAATGAGGTACCAAAGATAGAATATAAAAGTTCTAAAAATAATAGAAAATTACCACAAATTTTAACAGTAGATGAAGTAGATAAAATAATTAGAACAGTAGAAAAAGATTGTCCAAAAGGAATTAGAGATAATGCACTATTAGAGCTTATGTATGCTACTGGAATGAAGGTATCTGAGTTAATATCTTTGAATGTAGATGATATTAATTTGGAATTACATTTTGTAAGATGCACCGATAGTAGAAATTTTGAAAGATTAATACCTATAGGTAGAAGTGCGTGTAGAGCATTAAATGAATACCTTAGCATAAGATATAAAATAGCTGAATGCGGAGTGCCTAACTTATTTGTTAATTTAAATGGAAATAAACTAACAAGACAAGGGATTTGGAGAATAGTAAAAGAATATTCTAAAAGAGCACACATAGACAAAGATGTAAATTTAAATACATTTAGACACTCATTTGCAGTACATTTACTTCAAAATGGTGCAAATGTAAGAGCCGTACAAAAGTTACTTGGAAATCAAGTATTAACATATATGGATACTTATTATGAGATCATTAATAATGATAAAATTAATTTTATATATATGAATACACATCCAAGAGCTTGATTTCACGCTGGATTCTATAGATTAGCCCAAAATCAAATGTAGAGAAATTTAATAAACTCCCACTATTATTCCACCTAAAAATTTTAATTGGTTGAAAAATAATGGGAGTTTAATTTTTGATTAAATAATTTTTGATTAAATAATTATTGAGTATTTAATATGAATTATAAAAGTGGAAAGCTTTTTTATTATAGAAAAAATTGAAAACATATTGTATTTGAAGATTCAATTAACATAAAAGTGAATTCATATAATAAAAAAATTTATATGAATATAAAAAACTGATACTTATAAAAGTGGTATCAGTTTTTTTGTTTATAGTAAAGAAAAAATAATCTAAAAATCTTGTCACATAATAAGGAATTTTATAGTTTAATAATAATATTATTTATAATTTTGGTAACACTAATTTTGAAGGGAGGAAGATTGATGAAAAATAATATAAAAAGAATAATATCTTTTACATTGATTTTTGTTTTAACTATTATATTAATTCCAATAGGAGCTGTAAATGCATCTATGTTAGAGGATGAAGTTAAGGCTGATGGGATGAATGTAGAAGCAAAATCAGCATTGTTAATTGAACCAACAACAGGAAAAGTTGTGTATGAAAAAAATCCGGATGAAAAGTTTGCACCAGCATCTGTAACTAAAATCATGACAATGCTTCTTACAATGGAAGCGATAGATAATGGTAAAATTAAATTAGATGATAAAGTAACTTGTAGTGAAAATGCAAAAAAAATGGGTGGAAGTACAATGTTACTAGATACAGGTGAAATAAGAAGTGTTGAGGAATTATTAAAAGGTGTAGCTATAGCATCTGGAAATGATGCAGCAGTTGCTTTAGCTGAATATTTAGGTGGAACAGAATCAGATTTTGTTGGATTAATGAATAAAAGAGCTCAAGAACTAGGAATGAAAAATACTGTATTCAAAAACTGTAATGGACTTCCAGCAGATGGACATTTATCAACAGCACGTGATATTTCTTTAATGTCTATTGAGCTATTAAAACATCCAACTATATTAAAATACACAGGAACTTATATGGATTCTATTTCAGAAGGAAGAAAATCACCAATTGAACTAGTGAATCATAATAAATTAGTTAGATTTTTTGAAGGTTGTGATGGACTAAAAACAGGATTCACAAATGAAGCAAAATATTGTATTTCTGCAACAGCAACTAGAAATGGAGTAAGAATGCTTACTGTAATTATGGGAGCACCAACTTATAAAATAAGAAATAGAGATGCAGGAATACTATTAAACCATGGCTTTTCAAAATATGAAGGTAAAAAAATAGTATCTAAAGACGAAGATGTCGAAAAAGTCCTTATGGATAAGCAAACAGATAGATTCTTTATGGCAAAAGCAAAAGATGATTTAACAGCAATATTACCTAAAGGAAGCAATGGCGAAATTTCTAATAAAATAGTTATTGAAGAATTGAAACCTGAATATAAAATGGGTGATATAGTAGGAAAATGTGAAGTTTATTTAGGTGAAGAAAAAGTAGGAGAAGTAGAAATATACTCTGATAGAGATATAAAGAAGGGTAATTTATTTGATAATATAAAATATAATATCAAAAACTTATTTGAAAAAGGAGTATAATAAGAATTTTTAAGAGATAGATTTTAGCATAGTGTTTATAATATATTAAATTTTAAGGGAAGTTATTTTTAACTTCCCTTAATTTACATTTTTTACTATTCGTATGGTCTGATTTACCGTTTGTTTTAAAAATTAATATATTCTTATAAAGGTAACAAGCTTGTTAAAAATATATTTAATTGATATTATTTAAAGAAGATAGTAAAATACTAATATCCATGCTAAAAAGGTGAGTGAATATATGGATTTTCCAAGTATTAAGATAAAAGATTTTGAAGGTCCATTTGATTTATTACTTCATTTAATTAAGAAAAATCAAATGGATATCTATAATGTAGAAATATCAAAAATAACAAATCAATATTTAAAGTATATTGATGATATGAAGTTTATGGATTTAGAAATAACATCTGAATTTATAGTAGTTGCAGCTACATTAATAGAAATAAAATCTAAACATTTATTGCCTAAAATTAAGAAAGATGAAGATGAGGATGAAGAAGATCAAGAAAAAAATCTTATTGAAAAACTTATTTTGTATAAGAAAATAAAGAGGGTAGCTGAATTTTTTAAAGATAGATACGTTAATTCAGGTGAATTATATACTAAAAAGCCAGAAATAATAGAAGAAATTAATTTGCCAAATAATAATGAAGATATATTTAAAAATTTAACGCTTTTAGAATTATACAATATGTATAATAACCTTTTGGAGATATATAACAATAAACAAAATAAAGCTAATGTAATTCAAAAAAGAATATATGTTGATAAATATAAAATTGAGGACAAGCTTGAATATCTTTTAGGGCTTATAGAAAACAATGAAGTAAGTAAATTTTCGGAAATTATTGATAAATGTGAATGTAAATTAGAATGCATTGTTAGTTTTTTAGCTTTACTTGAAATGGTAAAGCTAAAAAAAGTGAGAGTATACCAAAGTGATAGTTTTGATAATATATTAATTGAAAGGAGACAAGATGAAGGAGAAGAGTGATAAACTACAAATTCAGTTCTTAGAAGAATTTCAAAAAAGATCTTTAAAATCAGGGATTGAAGCATTACTTTTTGCAAGTGGAGAGCCACTAACAGCAAAAGAATTATCAATTTATCTTGAAGAAGAACTTAAAATTATTGAGAATACTATACAAGAAATGATAGAAGAGTATGATATTCAAGAACGAGGAATAAAACTTATTTCTATTAAGGGGTCATATCAATTAGTTACAAAATCAGAAAATAGTACTTATATACAAAAATTATTAAAGAAAAGTAAGAGACAATCATTATCACAAGCTTCATTAGAAAGTTTATCGATAATAGCATATCAACAACCTATAACTAGAATAGATATTGATGAAATAAGAGGCGTAAAATCTGAAAGTGCTCTTCAAAGATTATTAGAAAGAGATCTTATTAAAGAAGTAGGAAGATTAGAAGTACCAGGAAGACCAATATTATATGGAACAACTGAAGAGTTTTTAAGACAGTTTGGAATTAAAGATTTAAATCAACTGCCATCACTAGATTTCTTTGAAGAAGATAAATCTTATGATTTAGAAAGAGGATTTTAGTAGTATATAATTTATCTAAACTTAATTTAATATTATAATTTAAAATTGAAAAAATAATTGATTAAAATTTTTTCTATAAAATAAAATTTATTATTAAAAATGGGTGTATTAAAGTATTTATTAATACACCCATTTAAATTAATGTGTATGAAATTAAAAAAATTAGGAGTTATTTTTAATCGTCTGTAGTATCACTAGAAGATGTATTTAAGTTTTCAGTGATATCAAGATCGATATTAGTATTATTACCATGTTTAGCATTTTTATTCTTATTTTTCATTTCTTTTATTAAATCTTTTGCCATGTCTATCACCTGGGGGACTGAATCAACAATTCTATCGTAGGTAGAATCTTGATCCACAGGAATCATTCTTATACCATCTTCTTTAACTATTAAAAATGCAACTGGTTTAACAGAAACACCAGCGCCAGATCCACCACCGAAAGGAAAATTAGATTCATTATTAGAACTTCTATCTAATGTAGAGTATTCAGCTCCTCCGGAGGCAAAACCAAAACTTAATTTTGAAACAGGAATGATATAAGTACCATCACGTGTTTCAACGGCATCACCTATTACTGTATTTACATCAATCATATCTCTAAGATTTTCCATTGTACTTCTCATCAATTTTTCAACGGGTTGTTCATTTGTCATAATTATTCCCTATATAGGGGTCCACCTCCTCAGAATAAAGTATTGATTTAAATATAAGAATCAATATATATATAACATTTACAATAGAAATGAATATTATACTTGAAATTTCAAATTTTACTAAAAATTTATCCTTAAATATAGGATTTATATTAAATTTAAACTTATTTATTTTACATAATATACTTAAAACAAAGTAAAATATAGGGTTAATCTGAGATAATATTCCATAAAATATTGCAGTATGTGCAGCATCGTTAAGACTATAATCCAAATCACCTTTTAAATTAATTTTAGGTTTAAATTTTGAGCTATATAATTTTTCTATTAAATATTTTTTATGTATCATATCAAAAATATTTAAAGAAGCTTTCTTTCTTTTGTGTGAGTTCGATTTTATATTTGAGCTTTGCTTTTTATTTTTAATATTTTCTTTTGATAGTATAGTAAATTTATATAACTTTATATAATAATTATCAAATGAATAGTAAATACTAATTTTTAATGGAATAGGTACAAGGATAATTATCATTAATATAAGTAAAAACAATTTCATAAATATATCTCCAATTTCTAAATGTATTATAATTATTGACATATTATCCAAAAATAAAACTGAAATTTTTTGAAGTATAGGTTTAAAATTAAAATTTCAAGGAAAAATAGAAGTAAGTAGTAATCAAGTAATTAATAATTGTAATTAATTATTAAGTAAGTAGTAATTAAGAAGGTGAGTATTATGAGAAAAACTATTAAAAATAACATAGTAATAACAATGTTACTGAGTATTATGCTTTTTCAAATTTTCTCAAAAGCTGCTTTAGCAGATAGCAAATTAAAAGATAATTTTAGAGTAAATGCAAGATGTGCTATAGCACTAGACAGAGAATCTAAAGAAGTACTTTTTGAACAAAATGCATATGAAATAGTACCTATGGCAAGTACAACAAAGATACTTACAGCAATAATTGCCATTGAGCAAGGTGATTTAGATAAAAAAGTAGTTATAAGTAAGAAAGCTGCTTCAATAAGGGGATCAAAAGTGGGATATAAAGCAGGAGAAGAGATAAGATTAAAAGAACTTGCTTTTGGTTTAATGTTTAAATCAGGAAATGATGCAGCAATAGCTATAGCTGAAACATTAGGAGGATCTGTTGAGGGATTTGCACAAATAATGAATCATTATGCAACAGGTATTGGAATAATAGATTCACATTTTGAATCTCCTCATGGATTAGATAGTAATTCACATTATTCTTCAGCATATGATTTAGCTATTTTAACTGCCAAAGGTATGGAATATGATTTATTTAGAGAAATAGTTGGTTCAAAACAAATTAGTAAAGAAAAATATGATTTTACAAGAGACTATAACAATATAAACAAGATACTTTGGCTTATTCCAGAAGCAAATGGTGTTAAAACAGGTTATACAGGTGGAGCAGGAAAATGCTTAGTTTCATCTGTAAATCATAAAGGTAAAGATATAATTATAGTAGTTCTAAATTGTCCTGATAGATGGGCACAAACACAAAAAATATATAATCATATATTAGAGACAGTTGCATTTGAAAATCATAATATTAAAGAACTAGTTTATAAAAATTAAATATTAAATAAGAAAATAGTCTGTTTAATTAAGAAAAACCTATCTTAAATTAAACAGACTATTTTTATCTGCTAATTTTTAATATAATACTTGTTCAAGTTTTTTTATTTTGCTTTGAATGACGTAAATAATATACAGTTTTTATTATACCTCTAACACCAGTGCTAATAGTGCACCTATACAATGTTTTTAAAATAACATTAAAACTATTCCAATTCAATATGAAAAAAGAATTCAAAATATCTAATAAAGATTAATTTTCCAAAGTGAAAACTAAGTTGTTATTATTTGAAAGATCTTCATTGTATAAGTATCCTTCTAAATCAAATTTTTTTAAATCTTCTATATTATTAATTTTATTTTTCATTATAAATGAAACCATAAGTCCACGAGCTTTTTTAGTTTTCATAGTTACTATTTTATGTTTACCATTTCTATACTCTTTAAATATAGGCGTCACAATATTTATTGATGTATCTAGTATATCTATTCCTTCTATAGATTTAAAGTATTCATAAGACGCTAGATTTACTAACGTATTATCACCAGTAGATTTTAAATCTTCTATTATTTTATACTTTAATTTATCTTCCCAATAATCATATAAATTTTTATAATTATTAAAAGAAAGTTTTGTTCCCATTTCTAATCTATAAGGATTCACCCCATCGAATGGATTTAAAACACCGTATAATCCTGATAAAATTCTCAAATGATCATTTGTATAAAATAAATCTTCTATGTTAAAGCTTCCGACATCTATACCTTTGAAGACTTCTCCTTTAAAAGCTATTAGGCATTGCCTTGAGTTGTCAAAAGATTCATTCCAAATATCAAATCTATTTTTATTTAACAATGATAATTTATCACTTGTATTCATTAGCTTACCCAATGAATATGAATCATAATTTTTTAATTCTTCTACTAGAATTTTAGCTTCTTTTAAAAATTTTGGATTTGTCATTGGTAAAGTTTCATTTATATTATTAAAATCCAGCGTTTTAGCTGGCGAAATAACTACTAACATAATTGTTTCCTCTCCTTATAAGTAAGTATAATCTACTTGTTCTAGAATTTTTATTTAAAGTACAAATAAATAATTAATTGTAATTAAAATATATTTTTATTATAAATGTTTTAATATTAACTATCAACTAATAATGATTTCCTTTACTTCATAATCAGTAATTTATCAACCTTAATAAAGCAATATACCTATTCTTTGCATTTTTAAACTTAAAAACATACTTTATCATAAATATAATTTAAAAATTTTGTCACAATTTATTTGTGTCAAATTAAAATTAAAATTATAAATTATTAAGAGGAGTAATTTTAGCTAAAGGAGAGACGATGATAAAAGAACCAAGAGATTGCATAGATGCTGGTACTGAATATTGCCCTTGCAAGTTAGCAGAAACTGGTGAATGTTTAATATGTTCTCAGCTACAAGGGGAATGTTTTTGTGATTGTTTAAATTGGAAAGGAGTTTGTATATATCAAGAATTATTTAATAATGGGAATAAGGCAAAGGAGGGACGAAAAAGTTACAGCTGTTTAATTAAGGATGTAACCAATTTTAATGATGAAGCTGTAATGATTAAATTTGAAGCACCACATAAATTAGCATTAGATTTAGTTAAGCCAGGAAGTTATATATTTGTAAGTCAAAATGAAAATAAATATTTTGATGTACCTATTTCTATCATGGAATCTGATATAGAAACAAATATTATAACAATATTAATAGAAGTTAGAGGAATAAAAACTAAGAGCATTTTAAATTTGAAAGCAGAAGAAAACATAATTATTAGAGGGCCTTATTGGAATGGAGTTTTTGGTATTAAAAATATAAATTTTCAAAAAGGAAGTAAATCATTAGTACTAGCAAGAGGTATAGGTGTAGCTCCAATGATGCCAGTTATAAGAAAATTACTTTCTCAAGACAATGAGGTAAAAGTTGTTATAGATAAAACACCCTTTAAAGATGATTTTTCTAAAGAATTATTATTAAAATATTCTTTAGAAGCAAGTGAAAATGAATTACTTGATAAAGGAAAACTTTCAGACCATTGTAAAGTTATCATAAAAGAAGCTTTAAAGGAGGGGGTTAATTATATTCATATAGCTGGAGCTGATATTTTTACCTATGAGGTTATTGAATATTTAGACAAATTAGATAGAAATGATATTTTATTATCGTGTTGTAATAATTTTAAGATGTGCTGTGGTGAAGGAATTTGTGGAGCATGTACAGCAAGATTCTCTGGTCATAGAGTAAGAAGATTTTGTAAGGAGCAAGCTGATCCAAGAAGTATATTTGAAGGGAGAAGATTTATATGAAGGTTGTTATTATTGGAGGAGGTTGGTCTGGATGTGCACCCCATCTTTAATTCATATAAAAATTATATATTAAAAATAATTTTAAATTTCTTATCTCCATCCCATTGTATTTCTTTTATTAAATTATTTATTTTAACTTGCTTTATATCTAATGATAATTCACTCCAATTTTTTAATAAAGCTTTTATATCTTTTTGAAGTATATCAATATTAATATTATCAATACTATTAAATATATTTTTACGTTCTAATATTAATAGTTCTTCATTCAACTTATCTATTTTTTCTGATATAGAATTCATATTATCAATTATTTTATTAGCAGCAGATCCTTTTAATTTACTTAAATTTTCACTAAGATTATCAAGTTGTTCATCATAGTGTTTAATTTCTTTTTTTAAAAGTTTGATTTCTTCATTTAAATTAGTATTATTTGATTTAGAATTTATATATTTTTCTAATATTTTTTTATCTTTAGACATAATTGATAATATTTCTAATATATCGCTTTCCAAATAAGTGACATTAATTTGTCCATTATTGCATAAGGTTTTATCATATTTTTTTCTCGAGCAACAAAAGTAACAGGTTCTAGTTCCATTTTTCTTTAAATAACCAGGATTTAAATACATGCCACTTCCACAAGCACATTTTACTTTGTGAGCCAAAAAACTATATTGTGAAATTCTTGGGTTTGCTTCATCTCCACGTTGCTTGATTTGCTGATTTGCTTTAATCCAAAGTTCTGAATTTATAGGTGCCTCATGTTTACTTACAGCAACTAGCATTCCGTTAGCATTAAATTTTTTTTTGCCTTTTTTATCTTTAGGCCTACGATTGTATGAAAGATAACCTAAATCATTTAATTCTCCATAAACTTCAAAACCTAAACTTTCTAAATATTTTTTACTAAGTATATTAGATTTACAATAAGTAGGATTATTGATTATATTAAGTATGGTTTTGGCAGGCATATCAAATAATTTCCCAATATATCTACAGCTATATCCTTCAGCAGCAGATTTAAATATCTTTATTAACCTTTCTCTATCTCCTGGTAATAATTCTAAATACATTGCAGTTTTATCGCCATTTTCTAATTTTACAGATTTATAACCTGTAGGTGGAGTACCACCAGACCAACGTCCTAATTTTGCAAGACTATTCATATTATCCTTAACTCTTTGAGCGATACTCATTCTTTCCATTTCAGCAAAGCCAGCAATCATTGTCATCATCATTCTACCAGCAGGAGTATCTGGATCAAATCCCTCAGTTATAGAAACTAAACTTACATTAAGCTGTTCTAATTCATCAAAAGTAGTTAAAAATTCTTTTGTATTTCTACCAATTCTATCTATTTTGTAGCATGCAATTATATCAAAAGATTTATGTTTAGCTAAAAAAATCATTCTTTGGAATTCGGGTCTATTAGTATTACCACCAGAAAAACCTTCATCAATAAAAGTTTCAAATATACAATCTTCATTTTTTCTTAAAAAGTATTCTTTACACATCTGGATTTGATTCTTTATCGATTCGCCAGTATCAGTTTCTTTACTTTTACGTGAATAAATAGCAATTCTTTTCATTAGAAAGTCTCCATTTCTTATTAATAAATTTTAGTAGCTTCCTTAACCTTACCTATAATTTCAATTTTATTTTTTTGTATATCATACATCTTCGGCACATATATTGAATTAGTGCTCATAGGTATTAATGTAATCATGTTTTCATTTTGTATAACCTTTTTAACAGTAGCTTCTGTTCCATCTATTAATACAACAGCAATAGAACCATTTTCTATACAAGGAGTTTTTTCAATTAGAAGTAATGAACCTTCACCAAATTCTTGGTTCATGCTATCTCCTTGAACTCTTAAGTAAAAATAATTTTTATCTTTGCATAAATTTGATTTTAAAGTTGGATGGTATCCGTCTATATTATCTTCTGCCAATATAGGTTCGCCTGCTCTCACAAATCCAACTATTGGAATATTAACTACTTCATATTTATCAATAACATCATATGTACATGATGATTCCTTTACAAAACTTGAAGTATCTAAATTATTATCATCATATTTATTAATATTTTTATATTTAAAAAGTTCATTGCTATCAATGCTAAATATTTCAGAAAGTTTATAAATAATTTCATCACTAGCAACAGTTCTTCCACTTTCTATATCACCTAAATAAGATCTAGAAATGCCTAACTTTTCAGCTAAATTTTTTTGAATCATTTTTTTCCCAGTTTTAAATGCATAATCACCTCTTAATTTTTTAATTTTTAAACCTAATTGCTTATTCATTACATTATTACTCCTTTTATTTTACGTCATTAATATTATAATACGTATTTTACGTCATTATGTCAATAAGTCAAAGAAATAATTAGAAAATATTAGCATTAAAGAGTTAACTTTCTATTATGACGTAAAATGACGTAATTGTCAATTTGTTATTTACGTCATAAATACGTAAAATGTATTTGTAAGCAAAAAATAAGTAATTAAACGTAAAAGAGGTGAATATTGAATGTCGGATTTAATTAATAATTTAACATGGAATAAAAAAATGGAAGTATTAAGAACTATAAAAGGTTGGAGTCAAGAAGAAGCAGCCGAAAAATGTTTTACTGGACAAAAAGGCTATTGGAATTGGGAAACTGGAAATGTTTATCCACGTAAAAATAGTAGACGAGCTATAGCACAAGCATTTGGAATAAAAGAAGAAGAAATATTTGAAAGTAACAAAAATTAAAAGCTTGCATATTATATAATGCATGAATTTTTAAAAGAGGAGACAAAGTATGTATTTTGAATGGGAATATGAAGTTACTCCAGAAGTTTCAAGATTAGTAACTGAAATGTTATTAGATTTATATGATGAATATAAAGATGATGAAAGAATATTTCCTAAAGAAGATAAAGATAAACAATAAGATAACAGGCTAAAATGCCTTTTACAAGATGGTTAACATAACTATCTAAAGGACAAGCGTATATAAAACTCAAAAACAATTACATTCAGTAATTTTCAGCTTTTTTTATTATCGAAAAAATATAAACACTTTCTCAATATATTCTATTCGAGTAAGTGGATAGTATTACAAAAATTTAATAAGGTGGGGTAAAAATGTTGGAGAGCGGAAAAACATTTTTAAATCTTTATTCTATAGTAGTTATTGCAATCTTAATGTTAAAAACATTCAAGTTGGCAGGTACTAAGAAAGATTTAGAGGGATCTGTTACCGTAGCAGCAGTTATTCCAGTACTAGTTTACCTAATAAATATTTAGGTGACTACTATGGATGCTAAGTGTTGTAAATGTAATTTATATTGGAACATTAGTATAAAAGCTCAAGTGCCTATGAATGGATATATTTGTCCTAAATGTAGAGCTAAAGAAACAAAAGAAAAACAAAAAGCTAAAGAATTAAGAAAGGGGAGAATAACAAGTGTCTTGCTTAAGAATAGGAAAAGATCTCACACATAAGAGTAATAGATTTGAAATCATAAAAATCTCAAGAAATTATTTCTTAGCAGAAGATGAATTTAAAACTACAATTAAAAGATTTCCTATATTACAAATAATCCGATAGGGAGGTGAGTTAATGTCAATATCATATTTTAGCATTAAACAAAATTTAGTAGATTTAAATGCTAATAAAGAAAACTTACCAAGAGAAACTCAAGATGCAATATCAAGAGTTACTGATGATATGATGGATATTTTAGAATCTATTAAAAATTTTCAAGCTGATTTTATAGAATGAGATAAGCTACTAAGCAAGCGACCAAACTTAAATCTTAGTAACTTAGAAAATAATTCACGTTTAGTATAACACAATTTAAAGAAAATTAGGAGGGCATTAAATTGATTAAACTTAAAAAATTAGAACTTAAAAATTTCAAGGGGATTAAAGAATTAACAGTTACATTTGGAACAGTTACTACTATTTTAGGAAAAAACGGAATAGGAAAAAGTACTATATTTGATGGATTTAATTGGTTACTATTCGGAAAAGATAGCCATGATAAAAAGGATTTTGAAATTCAAACATTAGATGGCAATAATGATGTAATCCACGGTTTGGAGCATTATGTTACAGGCTATTTAGAAATTAATGGGGCAGAAAAGACATTCAAGAGAACTTACAAAGAAAAGTGGCAAAAAACTAGGGGAAGTGCTGAAAAAGAGCTTAAGGGATGTACAACAGATTTTGAAATAGATGATATTCCAGTAAAACAAAAAGAATATCAAGCAGCTATATCAGAGCTTGTAGATGAAAATTTGTTTAAGATGATTACTAATCCGTTATATTTTAGCTCACTTAACTGGACCAAACAAAGAGAAATACTTTTAGACATTATAGGAGACATAAGTGAAGAAAATGTAATCAACTATAACAAAGCTTTATCACCACTTAAGAAGCTATTAACAGATGGTATTGATAACTTCAATAAAAGAACCAAGGCTAGTATTTCAAAACTTAAGGAACAAGTTAAATCAATACCTTATCGTATAGATGAATGTAATAACTCAATAGTAGAAATTAATTTTTCAGAATTTGAACTTAAAAAAGCACATATTCAATCTAAAATTAATCTGATAGATGAACAAATTGCGGATGCATCTAAAATTAATGAAGAAAAATTAAAGCTTCAAGATGAACTTTATGAACTTAAGGAGGAACGTTCTAAAAAACAACAACAAGTTTTAAAAAGTGCAAATAAGCCTTTAGATGATATTCAAAACAATATAAATCAAGTAAGAAATAGTGTTCAAGATTTAGCTTATAAAATTCAAGATTCAGAAAGAGAGAAAGAAAGAAAGCTTGAATATATTGAAGCTATGAAAGAAGATTTAGAACATCAAAAGCTTGATAAACAAGAATTACTTAATAAATATCACACCGAAGATGATAAAGAATTTGAATTTGATACTTCATTAACATGTTGTCCAACATGTGGAAGAGAATACGAGACAGATAAACTTGAAGGAATTAAAACTAACGCTGAAAGTAGATTTAATGGAGAAAAATCTAAACTTATATCAAAAATTATAGCTGATGGTAAGATCGTAGCAGCTGATATTGAAAAAATTACTATAAAAATAGAAGATTGTGAAAAAGAAATTGAAGAAACAGCAACTTTGATAAAAGGAATGAAGTTAGAAAAATTATCATTAGATGAAAAATTAGAGTTACTTGAAAAAGAGAAAGAACCGTTAACTTTTACAGAAGAATTACATTTTGAAGGAGAAGAAGAACTAAAGGCTAATATTGATCAATTAAAAAATCAAATAGAAGAATTTAAGAAAGCAGATAATTCAGAATTGAAAGCTGAGAAAATAATATTGCAAGAAGAATTAGAAGATATTACAAAGATGTTAGGTAAAAAGGATACTAATTCAGATCTTAAAAAGAGAATGGAAGAACTTAATAAAGAAGAAAAGGAACTTCAAATAAAAATTGCTGAACTTGAAGGACAACAATTTTTAGGGGAAGAGTTTATAAGAACTAAAGTTGAGTTATTAGAGAGCAGTATAAATAAGAAATTTAAAGGATCAGTTACATTTAAGCTTTTCAATCAACAAGTAAATGGTGGATTAAGTGAAACTTGTGAAGCATTGATTAATGGTGTTCCTTTCAGTAATGCAAATACAGCAAGTCAAATAAATGCAGGACTTAGCATTATAAACACACTTTGTGAGCATTACAATATTTCAGCTCCAGTATTTATAGATAATGCTGAAGCAGTAAATGAAATAAATAAAACAGATAGTCAATTAATTAAGTTAGTTGTTAGCTTAGATAAAGAATTGAAAGTTGAGGTAGATAAGTAATGAGTGAAAATAAAGAATTAACAGAACAACAAGGGGCAAACATTGCAAATGATTTAGATACATTCGGTAGCATAAAAGGTTTTGAAAATACTTGCAGAATGGCTAAAGCACTTGCAAGCAGCACAATAGTACCAAAAGAATATCATGATAATATAGGAAATTGTCTTATTGCATTAGATGTTGCTAATAGAGTTGGATTAAGTCCTATTATGGTAATGCAAAATTTATATGTAGTAAACGGGAGACCTGCTTGGGGTTCTCAAAGCATAAGTGCCCTAATAAATACATCTAAAAAATATGCTAAACCACTTCAATATAAGATAGATGGTTCTGGAGATGAATTAAGCTGTTATGCATATACGTTTGACCATGAGGAGAATGAAATTAAAGGTCCAGTTATAACTATAAAAATGGCAAACGAGGAAGGATGGATAAACAAGAGTGGTTCTAAGTGGAAGACTATGCCTGAGGTAATGATTAGGTATAGGGCAGCTAGTTTCTTTGGAAGATTGCATTGCTCAGAATTATTGTTAGGAATATATTCAGCCGATGAAGCTGTAGAATTAGAACCTGCAACAGTAATTGAGCTTACACATGAAGAAGTAAAGCAAGAAATTAAAGAAAATGCTAATCAACAAATAATTGATATTCAAATTGAAGAAGTCAAAGAAGACGATAAAGAAAAATCTAAAAATGAAAGTCCTACAGTAAAACAAACTGTAGTGAAAACAGAGCCATTCTAATGATTAAAGTTGTAGCTACTGGATCAACAGGAAATTCATATATAATTCAAGCTGGAGAAGAAATTCTCTTGCTTGAATTAGGAATTAACTTTAAGAATATCAAAAAAGCTCTTAATTATGATTTAAGCAAGGTTGTAGGTGCATTAATAACTCATGAACACAAAGACCATAGTAAAGGTGTAAATGATGCAATGAAAAGTGGAATTGATGTTTATATGAGTGAAGGAACTGCAGTAGGAATTGAATTAAAAGATACATTTTATGGCTATAGATTAAATTATTTAAAACATTCAGAATCCTATAAGATAGGTGGATTCCTAGTAGTTCCATTTAACACGCAACATGATGTAAATGAACCTTTAGGATTTTTAATATATCATCCCAAAATAGGAAAGTTATTATTTGCAACAGATACCTATTATCTTAAATCTAAATTTCAAAATGTGGATCACATTTTAATTGAATGTAATTATTCAGAAGATGTACTACTAACATTACCAGCATGGAGAGCAAGGACGATTAAATCTCATATGAGTTTAGAAACATTAAAAGAAACTCTTAAAACTTGGAATTTGGAAGGGACTAAAGACATAATGCTTATCCATATAAGTGGAGAGAATGGTAATCCTAATAGGTTTAAAGAAGAAGTAGAAGAACTTACAGGAATTAAAACTTATGCAGCAATGCCAGGATTAGAAATAAAATAGCTCCCGACTAAGGGAGCTACACCAAAAATCATAGGATATAAGCCCGCAAAACTTCATATCCTAACAATTTAATTAAGTATAGTAACAGCAGTACACATACTTAATAAATCTATTTTTATTATAACCAAAAGTTAGAGGAATATTCAACTAAGGAGGGCAGGACAATGGCTAAATATGAAAAGGATAGAAAATTCTATTGGTTGCAATTAAAAGAAGATTTCTTTGAAGAAGGAGCAATAGATTGGTTGGAGGAGCAGGACAATGGAATAACATATAGTCATTTTTATTTGAAGCTTTGCTTAAAGTCCCTTAGAGATAATGGAATTTTAATAAGAAAAGTTGGAAATGTATTAATACCATATGATGCAAAAAAACTCTCTGAAATTACCAAAACAGATTTAGATACAGTTATAGTTGCAATGGAACTTCTTAAGAAAATAGGTTTAGTTAAGGTATTCGAATCAGGTGAGATTTATCTTACTCAAATTGAAAATATGATAGGTTCTAAATCTATAGGAGCTTTTAAAAAGCAACAACAAAGACAGTTAAAAAAAGAAAATAATGGAGTATGTTTGCCTAAAAGTACAAGCAGTGGACAAATGTCTGAAGAGTGTCCACCAGAAATAGAACAAGAACAAGAAATAGAAATAGAACAAGAAATAGAAATAGAACAACAACAAGATATAGAAGAAATTCTAAATAAAAATTTTAAAAATCAAGACATAGAGTCTGTAAAAAAATATTGTACAGAAAATAATGTTGCTGTTGATGTTGTTGTTGAAAAACTTGAAATAATAAATCATATGAAAACAGTTAGAAATAAAGTTGGAGCATTATTAACAGCTATAAAAGAAGATTGGAAAGCATCAAAATCACAAAATAATTCAGTTTCAGTTCGTGGATTCAATAATTTTGAATCAAGAGATTATGATTATGACTCTTTAGAAAAAAAATTATTAGGATGGGAGGATAACGATAATGAACATGGATAGGAATAAAACTAATCTGCACTTAAAGGAAAGTGAAGAATTAGAAGAAATGTTACGTCAGGATCCAAAGATAGAAAATAATTATCTTAAGAAAGTTATAAAAGCTAAAGATATTCAAATATCTAATTTGCAAAATGAGAAATCAGTATTAAGTAGAAGAATACAAGATCTAATTGATTTAGCAGTTATGAATGTAGAAGCTGGATTAACTATACAAAGTGCTTTGGAGAAAATGAAAATTTTAGCAATGAAAGAAGGGATTTTGGATGATACTAAATTTCATGCAGCTAGGTAAAAACATTAAAACTAATGAGGATAATCAAAAAGATAATTGGGATTCTATAAGAAAAAAACTTAAGGAAGAGTATAAAGAACTTGATGAAGCTATAGGAGAAAGCGATTTGTGTCACATAGCTGAAGAGGTGCAAGACTTAATTCAAATATGCATAAGGGTATTAGTTTTATTAGCTAAGAAAAATATGAATTTAATTGAATTAAACAGGAGACATAACAAGAAACTTGTTAATAGAGGATGGCATCATATAGGAGTTATAAAAATACTTTTGAAAAGTAGGTGAGTTTTTGAATAGAGTTGAACGCAGAAGAGAAGAAAGAGATTCAATAACACTTTTAAAATGGATTAAAACTTTATCTTCTGAAAAGAATCTATTAATAAATAATTATATAAATCAAAAAGTAGATAAAATGGTTTGGTCAATTAATCAAGCATTAGATACGTGCATAGCAGCAGCCTTAATTGATAAAAAAGATTTAAGTATAACAGAGATTACGGAATTAATAATAAGAGCAAATGAGTATATGAAAGATTCAGAAAAATTTTTAAGTGAATATGGAGAGGATTGGATTATGAAAATTAATGAGCTAAAACCCAAAATTATAGAAATGTCTAGATCATTATTGGAAAAGGATTTTAACCAAGCAGATAGTGTCAAATTATTAAAAAAAGAATTTAAAGATGTTCCTACTAAAGATTTAGTTTATATTTTCAAGGAAACTAAAGAAGAATGGTGCAAAAAATGTGCTGAATTAACAAAAGATGATAGAGAAAAGATTAAAGCTAAAAATAAGGCTTATAAAGAGAAACAAAAAACAAGTAATGTAATTACACATAAAGAGGTAGAAAAGCCTGTAGAAACTAATAAGAAAGCTATAGAAGATACATTTAGAATTATATCTAAAGAAATAACTTTAGAAGGTAAGTTTGGAATATATAAAATAACTAAAAATGGTGTACAAGCAGGTAAGGAATATTTTAAGGACTTAGAAGCATTGGAAGCTTATAAAAAAGAAGAGTTAAAAGCATTTAATGCAAAAATAGATGAAATTAAAGCAACATTTGCTTATATGTAATGGAGGTAGAGTATGAGAAATACATTAGGAGATTTAAATAATCATTTGTTTGCTCAATTAGAAAGATTGAATGATGAAGATATAACAGGAGATGAACTTAAAGAAGAAATAATAAGGGCAAAAGCGGTAACCGGCATAGCTTCACAAATTATAAATAATGCAGATGTTATATTACAAGCAAAAAAATTACAAGTGGAGACATTAGGAAGAGATAATGTAGTTATTCCTAAAATGCTAGGGGATTAAAACATGAAGGGAAGACCATCAGGAAGTAAAAATAAAGTACTTCATATTTGGAATGATGAAGAAAAAGAATATCTTAAAAAAATAACTTCAGGACATCATTATGCGGAAATACAAAAGATGATAAATAAAAAATTTGATTTAAATTTAACTATAAATCAGATTAAAGGTGCAATAAGTAGATACAAATTAAATACAGGATTTACAGGTCATATGCCTAAAGGAAATATACCACATAATAAAGGAATGAAAGGAATATATGCAAAAGGAAGCGAAAAAACTTGGTTCAAAAAAGGTCAAGTTCCATTTAATCATAAACCAGTAGGAAGTGAGAGAATAACAAAAGATGGCTATATTGAAATAAAAATAGCAGAGTCCAACAAATGGAGATTAAAACATTTAGTAATTTGGGAAAAGAAAAATGGCAAAGTTCCTAAAGGTTATGCGATAGTGTTTTCAGATAGAGATAAAACAAATTTAAATATAGATAATTTAATATTAGTTACTAGACATCAGTTATTAATAATGAATAAAAACAAATTAATTTACAATGATGCAGAGTTAACCCAAACAGGAGTTGCTATAGCAGCAATACAAGAAAAAATTAGTAAAAGAAGGTGTTGTAAATAGCTAAGTATGGATCATGTGAAGTATGTGGAATCAATGGAATAGTAACAGAGCATCACAAAATAAAAAGAAGTCAGCAACCTGCATTAATTAAATGCAAAATGAATTTAATAGATCTTTGTGAAAAGTGTCATTACTCAATACATCATGGTAAAGATGGACATGATTTAGATGAAACAATAAAATTACAATTTCAAAATTATTTAGAGATTGTGTTTAATAAAGATTATTTTAGCAGAGAAGAAGTACAAGCTATATTAGATATTAATTCTAAGTCTACAGATAGGTTATTAAAGACGTTAAAACAATATAAAGGTCTATTTGCTAGAAAAGATATTGTAAGAGCTAGTATGGGCGGAAAATTAATAATATTGGAGGAATACAAAAATGAATAAAGCAGTTCTTATCGGAAGATTGACGAAAGATCCAGAACTAAGATTTACTCCTGGAGCTGGAACAGCAGTAACTACCTTAACATTAGCAGTTGATAAGTATAATTCTAAGTCTGGTCAAAAAGAAGCGGATTTTGTGCCTGTGGTTGTATGGGGTAAACAAGCTGAAAGTACAGCAAATTACATGACTAAGGGTAGCCAAATGGCTATAAGTGGTAGAATTCAAACCAGAAATTATGAGGCAAAAGATGGAACAAAGAGATATGTTACAGAAGTAGTTGCTACAGAAGTTCAGTTTTTAAGCAAAGGAGTTAATAACCAAGATAATGGTAGTAATAATTTTGGGAATATAAATCAAGATTACGGAAATTTTGAAGATGATATAACTCCAGTAGATGATGGAGATATGCCATTTTAATACTAAATAATAAATAGGTCAGAAAGGGTGAAGAAGATGGAAATAAAAAGATGTCCTAAATGTGGCAGAATAATAAAAATACATTGTGACCTATGCGGAAAATCAATATTTAATAAAGATAAAATTACAATGATAAATAAAGATAAAATTACAATGATAAATAAAGATAATAAAAATACTATTGATATTTGCGATGAATGTTATAAATCATTTTTAAATAAATCAGATAAGTAGTGATTCGTGATGGTCAGAAAGGACGAAGAAAGTATGGAATTTAGATTTTGTAAATTTGAAGATAAAAATTTAATTATAATACAGCATGAAGATTCTACAATAGGAGCTATAAAACTAGACGATATAAAAGAATTTGTAAATGATAAAGAGCAAAGTGTTAAATTTTTAAATGATGAAATGAATAAATAAATTTAAGCTAGAAAGGGTGAAGGAGCAATAAAAAAATGTATATTCAAGATATAGATCTAAAATTAAAAGATTGGGCATTTAGCCAAAGAAAAGGTCTACCATATGAATTAAAGTTACTTTTAACTAAAAAGAGAATTGAAGATTGGTATAGTTATTGGCAAGGTGATGTATATGTAAGTTTTTCAGGCGGATTAGATAGTACAGTTCTTTTACATTTAGTTAGAGAACATTTATATAATGATATACCTGCTGTATTTGCTGATACTGGACTTGAATACCCAGAGCTAAGAGAGTTTGTTAATACATTTGATGATGTAACAATATTAAAACCTCAAAAGTCATTTAGACAAGTGATAAAAGAATATGGATATCCAATTGTAAGTAAGGAAACAGCAGCTAAAATAAGAAAATTAAGACATGGGAAACTATCAGATAAGTATAGAAATTATTTAATGAATGGTGATGAAAGAGGGAGTTTAGGAAAGCTTGCTGAAAAATGGAAGATACTTTTAGATGCTCCATTTGATACATCCGAAAAATGTTGTGATGTTATGAAAAAGAAACCTTTTAAAGAATATCATAAAAGGACCAATAAATATCCTTATATAGGAATTACTCAAGATGAAGGTTTCCAAAGGCAAAGACAATATGAGAAAACAGGTTGTAATGTCTATGAAGCAAATGCTCCTAAAAGCCAACCAATGGGATTTTGGACTAAGCAAGATGTTTTAAGATATGCATATGAAAACAAGCTTGAAATATGCAGCGTTTATGGTGAAATAGTTTGTGAAAATGGAATATATAGAACCACAGGAGTTGAAAGAACTGGATGTATGTTTTGTGCTTTTGGATGTCATTTAGAAAAATGTCCTAATAGATTTCAAAAAATGCAAACAACACATCCACAGCTCTATCAATACTGTATGAAAGATTGGGAAAAAGGTGGACTAGGATTAGCAAAAGTTTTGGATTATATAAATGTTCCTTATATGAATAATGTTAAGGCTATGAAGGAACCAGGAGGAGAATTATATCAGCAATTTAAAATGACGATATAGTGTTGAAAATATGAACAGATTTAAGGAGGAAATAAAAATGTCTTGTAAGAAGTGTGAAGAAATGGTAACCATGAGTGCATTTAGTTATTCTAATTGTGAAAGATGTGGAAAAGCGATAACTACACCACATATTCCACCATATAAAATTTGTGAAGAATGTGCTAAGTATTCTGGTGATTGTCAACAATGTGGCGAAAATATTGAGGATAGAAATAATTCGTAATATGTTTATCAGATAGAGGTGTCAGTCTTTCAATGACGAGGCTATTACCTCAAGGGCGAATCGACACCGCTCTATCTAATAAAGTTATTATACAATTCAATATTGTATAAATATACAGTAAATAAAGGATTATAGGTTACCTTTATCAACCTAAATATATTATATAAGGGTGAAGGAAGAATGATAAGTCAAGATGAGTTTAATAAAATTGAAGCAGAGCATGGATGTGGATATTGGAATGTATGTTGGGAACATGCATGTCCTTGTGCAATAACTACAGAAAATAAGGGACTACAAGAAAATATATATAAGTCATTGGTTAAAGAAGCAGAAGAAGTTGCTGAAAGTTTTAAAGATGATGATATAGAAATACCTAATTACGAAAAATGCTCAGAGTGTGGTAGCTGGGAAGATGAAGACAATTTAATAGATGGTATGTGTCCTACTTGTTATTATGAGATACAAGACATATTAGAAGATTAAGAATATGAAAGTGAGGTAAAACAGTAATGTTAAGTGATATTTTAAAGAACTTATCAAGAATTTTTAAAATTAATAACACTGATGAAGCTATGCAGATGTATTCAGATTTAAGGGAAGAACAATTAAAAAGTTATTCTACCAAAGAATTAATTAAAGAGCTTAAGACACGTGGAATAAATATGCCTAAGAAATATAAATAGTTCACAATATGTAGATATTGTGTAGTAACCGAAAGGAGTTAAAAATGAATATAAAGGACATACCAGAAGAAATAATGGAACAAATATTAAAAGAATATGCAGAGGACTTATTTGAAGAATTTCAGCAAATTGAAAGAATTGAGGGTAAAATAACGCTCAAAGATGTTATGGATATATTACAAATAAATCAACAATAATTAATTTTTAGGAGGTATTTTCATGAAACAAACATTTGTAATTAGTGCTTTTCCTGCTTGTGGAAAGAGTTATTGTTATAAAAATCATCAAAATATATACACTATGTTAGATAGTGATAGTAGTGAATTTAGTTGGGTTAAGGATTCCGATGGAAATAATACTAAAGAGAGAAATTCAGAATTTCCTAACAATTACATTCAACATATCAAAGAAAATATAGGCAAAGTTGATATTATTTTTGTAAGTAGCCATGAAGTTGTTAGAAAGGCTTTATATAATAATGGAATTAAAGTTATTATAGTTTATCCTAATAAGAGCTTGAAAGAAGAATGGATAAGAAGATTTAAAGAACGCGGTAATGATGAAGGATTTATTAACTTCATATCAAATAACTGGGTTAATTTTATTGATGATATCGAAAAGGAAGATTTTGAATTCTTAAAGCAAAGATTAAATAATGAAGATAGTTATTTAGATTTGAATTTTTTACAAGGTTGTTACGATAATGGAATGAGTTGTATGACTTTTATGTGGGCAAATTGTTAGTTCACAATACTAATAATGGGTGAAGGAGTGAGGTGATACGAATGGGAAATATAAATTGGATGACTGTAATAGTAAGTGCACTTATTTCAACTATTACAGTCCAAATAATATTAATAATAAATATTAAAGAATTACAAAAAAAGATACTAGAATTTCAAAAAGATACCATTGAAGCTTGTACTGATGAAGTTTCTGAGTATGTTAGTAAGAAATTAAAAAGTATTAATTAATACACATTTCAGTAAATGACTTACCAAGAGGAGTCATTTGAACTAATCCTTTTTCTATAGATGGAATGTGCAATTCACCAAGTGAAAGACTATCAATAGTTTCAAATGAGCAACATCCATTAATCAATAATTGTTCATTTGCTATTTTAGCCTTAGTACACAAATTTTGTAATTTGGTGAAAAGTGGATGCTCTAAAAACTTATCATAGAAACTATCATGAATATGTTTTGAGAAATCTATTTCAATAAGTGATAGCCTAAATAAATTAGTAATTGATACTGAAGATAAATCTATATCAGTACACGAACTGTTTTCAAGAAAAACATTTTTTTTATAAGATTGTTGCTTTTCTGAATCCTCAGAATGCACATAATAATTAACAATAGGACAGCATTTCTTTTTAAATATTAGTTTAAGATTTGTTGCATCTAAAGGGGATAATTGTTTGATAATTTCTACAAAGGCTGGATGAACAAAAGTTTTCTTATCAGAATTCATAGAATTAGCAAGCAAATTTGAATATAATTCACGTAATTCATCACTATTCATTGAATAAGAAATAGCTTGTAAAGCAGGAACGGCAACATAAGGTTCAGGAGAAACTATTTTCTCAGGATCAATATTTTCTAGCTTTTTAGCTAGAAGTAATTTAGTTTCTTCAGAATTGTATTCTTTGTTTGCTATCCAAATATCAAGAGAAGAAAAAGCGGCATTAATTGCTTTAGGAATACGAGCTATAAACTTCCCTGTTTCTTGCACGGTTGGTTTAAGTCCGTCATTGTATAAATCAGGAGCAATTTTGAGTGCTTGTCCAGCTGTATTAAGAAAATTGTCAAAGCTTTCAGACATAAAATCATATCCTTTCAGTTTAAAATATAAGAACGATAGTTCATATAATAATATGGTAATACAGGAAAAACGAGGTGTCAATATAAGATGAAAATAGGAGAAATAATTGAAAAAGAAAGAATTAAAAGCAACATATCTAAATCTAAATTAGCTGAAAAAGTTGGTTGTACATCAAGAGCTATAGATTATTGGGAAAATGGAGAAAGAAGCATTAGCTTTGAAAATGCAGATAAAATCTTCAAAGCATTAGGGAAAACAATTACTATAGGTGCTAAAAGCAATGAACAATAGTTCATAATACTAATACAGGGTGAAAGAGGGAATGAGTTAATGAAAAAAATAGAAAGTAACATTAATAACTTTAGAAGAAAATTAAATTCAAATGTACCAAAGGAAGTTATAAGTACATTTGGTTATAGAGGAAACGAAGAAATGGTTGATTTTATTGGAAAAGTAGTAAAGGTAGACTTTGATAGTAATGAATATGTTGTAATCATGTCTAAAGTTAATAATAAAAATGAATATAACAAAGATTATATTTTAGTTAATTATGATGATTTTAGCAAGTATCTTAAAGAAAATAAGTCAAGTATATATATTATTGATGACATTATTAGCTTATGTGAATTTAGAAGATTTAATTATATAGGAATTAAACCACCATTTATTACAACAGGAAGATATTTTGATATTGATAAATTTATGGCAGCGGAAATTTCAGAAGAAAAATATGAATAAAGCAATATAACAAATGAATAGGGAGTAGATGCCTACGACACTATTGTCTTAAGTATCTATTCTCAATAAATAATCAATTTCAAAATGGGGGGAAGAGAAAATGAGCAACTTAAACGAAGAAGTATCGATAAAATTAGTGGGAAAATTAACATTGTTATTACCTTTTTTAGAACAGAAATTAGATATGCAACTAGAAGTTAAGAAAGTTATAGATGAGACTTTATATAGCTATGAAGTACAAAGTAAATGTACAGATTTAGTTTGCAGCGATATAGAAGAAAAGGCTCAACTATATCTTGCTTGTAAGAAACTAGAAGGTTTAAGCAATAAGACATTATATAATTACAGATTGTTTCTTAATAAGCTAGATCAATATTTCACTAAACCATGTTCTACTATAAACACAATGGATTTACGAATGTTCTTAGCACTTTTGGGTAAAGGTAAGCAAGCTAGCACTGTTAATTCATATATCACTTATTTAAAGAACTTTTTCGGATGGTTGCAATCAGAGGAATACATCTTAAGTAATCCAGCTTATAAAATAAAGCAAACAAAGGTGCCAAGAATCATTCAACAACCTTATAAAGCAGAGAATCTTGAAAAGCTAAGGGAAGGATGTAAAACAGAACGAGAAAAAGCACTATTTGAATTGTTAGATAGTACAGCTTGCAGAATTTCAGAAATAGATAACATTAAGATAGAGGACATTAATTGGTCCGAACAAAGCATAAAGGTTGTTGGAAAAGGAAGTAAGGAGAGAATAGTTTATTTTTCTACTAAAGCTAAATTGCATATTCAGCAGTATGTAAGTACAAGAAAAGGAGATTCGGACTCTTTGTTTATATCAGAAAAAGCGCCACACCAACCAATAGGCACCCGAGCTCTACAGTTAATTATTAAAAAAATAAAAGATAGAACTGATGTAGTAGAAAGAGTTCATGCACACAAATTCAGAAGGACTCAAGCAACTAGATTGTTAAATCAAGGAATGCGAATTGAAGGAGTACAAGGCATACTGGGACATACTACTCCAACAACGACCCAAGTTTATGCACAATTAAGCCAGGAAAATCTTAAAAATGAATATAGGAGATTAGTAGGTTAATAGTTTAATTAACTTTTAGGAGGAAAAAGGAATGGAATATATAAATGACATTAATATAAATCAAGCTGTAATTCATATTTTGGATAGAAATGCAGCAGAACCAGTTTTAAATGAATTTACTTTAGAATTAACTGAGGAAGTGTACAAGTTCTTATATAAGCATATAGAAAAGTGCTTAAAAGATGATGAACTTAAATATGCAAAATTTAATCAAGGAACTAATTTAGTAAAAGAAACTGTACAAGGATATTTGAATGGAATAGATGATGAGTTTATAGAATTATCTAAAAGCTTAGCAAAGCAAATGTTTACGATTATTAAAATAGATGAAAGTATAGATTCATGTGATTTAATAATAGTTTCTATAACTACAGATAAAGGACCTATGATAGGAATACTAAAATTGGATTATGTAAAAAACTTTACCCATGAAATTCAATTTATAGATGAAAAAATAGAGGTAGGAATAGTACCACAGATTGCAGGTCTACCAGGGAGTGGCCAAAAAATAGAAAAGGCTGCTTTTATAAAGCCTTACCGAGAAGATGATCTGTTTAATCTTTATGTACTAGATAAAAAGAGAAGGATCAAGGAAGATACAGAGTTAGGAATTAATTATTTTGTAGCAGATTATTTATACTCAACACTTATCACTAATGAGAGAGACAATACAAAAAGTTTTATAAATAATTCTGAGAATTGGATAAGAAAAAATGTGCAAAGTGCAGAGGATCAACAAAAAATAAGAGATTCTTTTAAAAACAAAATTATAGAAGAGGACATTATAAATATAGAAGAAGTTGCAAAAGAAGTATTAAAAGAACCAGGAGCAGCAGACAATTTTAAAGTGTATATGGCTGGAGGTTGTGAAGAAGAATTTGGAGTAGACAAGACTTATGTTGAGAAGAAAGTTAAAAAAGTAAGACTTAATATAGACAGAGAAATAGATTTATATATATCAAACGTAGCCTATAATGACCAGGATAAATTCGATATAGTTCCTAACGGTGATGGAAGCGTGAATATGATAATTAAAAATGTTATGAGCTATATAGAAAAGTAAAAAACTAAATATGAGAGTATAAAAATGCTACGATATTAGCTTTGTATTCTCATATGATAATCAATTAATAATATGAGGAGGATTAAATAATGAACAATTTAATGATAAAAGGATTAATAACAGTTGAAGGAATGACTTTTCATGATATTGAAGGTGGATTTGGAGAAAGTAAAAAAGCAATGTTAGCTAAAGAAATTGCTGAAATACACAGGAGAGAAGTTAAAAAGGTAAATGAATTAATAAATAATAATAGAAAAAGATTTAAAGACAATGTGGATATTATAGATTTAAAAACAGGTCTTTCAAAAAGACTTGTTTTAGAAATGGGATTAACTAATGCTCAATACGGGAATGCAAATAATATTTATCTATTATCAGAAAGAGGATATTCAAAACTTTTAAAAATACTAGAAGATGATCTTGCATGGGAGCAATATGAAAAATTAGTTGATGGATATTTCAACATGAGATCAGAAATTCCTAAAATGTCTAAAGAACTTCAAGCTATCTTTATGATAGATGGAAAGCAACAAAAGCTAGAAAATGAAGTAAAGAATCTAAAAGACAATATGCCATTATTCAATATAGACTGCGAAGAACTTCAAAAAGCAGTCAAAAAGAAGGCAGTTAAATGTTTAGGAGGATATAACAGAAAAGCTTATTATGATAAATCATTAAGAGCTAGAGTATTTGGAGATATACAAAGAGAAATAAAAAGACAATTTGAGGTTAATAGCTATAAAGCAATAAAAAGGAGTCAATTAGAGATAGCCAAGGAAATAGTAGATAAATATGAAGTACCATTTGTTCTTAAAGATGAAATAACATTAGTAAATAATCAAATAGCTATGTAGGAGTTGATATTATGACTGCAAAAGAACTAGCGGTTAAAACAGTAAGAGATATTGCTAAAAGAAGAGAGCGTAAAGAAAATGAATTTCTTGCTTATCAAAAATATCATACTGAAAAGAAAAAACGTAGATGGAGTGTAAAGAAAGGTGGGTACAAATGGTAAAGAAGAATCCAGGAAAGCTATTTGAAGAAGATTTTAAAAAGTCAGTTCCTGAAGATTGCTGGATATATAGATTTAAAGATGGTACAGCAAATTTTGGAGGAACTAAAAATGAAAATGTAAGATTTCAAGCTCATAATATATGTGACTTCCAGATAATGACTAATGATTATTTAGTATTATTGGAACTCAAATCTCATGCAGGTGCTAGTATTCCTTTCAACTGTATTAGAAGTAATCAAATAGAGGAAATGTCAAATATTCAGCATCCAAAGATTAAAGCATATTTTATATTTAACTTTAGAGATTATGAAAAAACATATGCAATAAAAGCTAAAGAATTAAAGTTATATATAGATACTGCTGATAGAAGGTCAATACTTTTAGGATGGTGTAAAGCAAATGGAATTGAAATTATAGGAAATAAGAAAAAGGTTAGATATAGATATGAGTTAAAAAGCTTTTTTGAAGGTATACAAGATTAAAACTTGCAAATAAAAACAGAATTACAAGGCATGGTACAAGCTCTATTGCAAGTAGACATGCCTTAGTAATTCAAAGAAGGAGAGATTGTATGAATCCACAATTATTAATGGAAAAATTAGATAGATGCATTTTAGCATTATCTAAAGGAAACATAGAACTTAAAACTTTAGGATTAAAGAAGGCTGAAACAGAGAAAAATTACAGAGTTGCATTAGCTCAAGAAATATTAAAGCTTAAAACTGAAAAATATCCAGCAACATTAATTATATATATGGCAAAAGGTAGTGAAAGAGTAGCAACATTAAGATTAAACAGAGATATAGCAGAATCAGCTTACTTTGTAGCATTAGATGCAGTAAATAATTTGAGGTCTGAGATAGAAATATTAAGATCTAAACTTACTTGGATAAGAACAGAATTAAAAAATAGTTAGGAGGATTAATTAATGGAAAAAGAACTATTTCAAAAAATAGAAGGACAGCTTTATCGTTACTACAGATATAAGAAGCAAATAGGTAAGAAATACCGAAAAGTTGAAACATTAGATGAACAAATTAAAGATATAGATAATCAAATAAGGAATGTTCATAAATATATCAATATTGATCCATATCAAAGTGGCTCCGGTATATCAGAAAGAGTACAAGCTAGCATAAGTGGTTCTTCATATATGGAAAAAGAAATGGAAAATGAGGTTACTAAGCTAGAAAAAAGGAAAGTAGAAAAGATAAAGCAAAAGATTAAAACAGAATCCAAGATAATGGAAATGAAGAACTTTATAAGGATGATGGATACTAATATAGAAGAACTAAGGGAAGAGGATAAAAGAATTATTAAATTTTTCTATGAAGATAGTAAAAACGATAAGGAAAATGTATCGTATCTAACAATTAAATTAAATTTATCAGCACCTACAGTATATAGAAGAAAACAAGTATTGGTTGAAAATATTGCTGATTCTATGTGGATGTATAAATAAGGATATAGGTACCAGTATTTAGCTGGTACCTGTCTTTATTAATTGGTAAACATGATATAATATTATTAAAACTAATAAATTTTATATTATGATGGGAGAAAATTATGCGCGATAAAAATTTTGAAGATAATTATTATACATACAATAAAAAACTTAAATTAGAAGAGTATGATGATGAGGGGAATTTAATAGATGTTATAGAATTTAATAAAAAAGATCTATGGGACTTTTATATATTTAAAAATAATGGCTATATTGATTTCAGATTTGCTAGAAAAAAAGATAGAGAATATTTCAAAGAAGAAGAATTTGAAATAGCTAAAAGGATAATGGAAGTTAGTGATTTTATGTATTTTGATGAAAATACAATAAAATATATAGAAAATATATTAAAAACATATACATTAAAGGAAATAGAATATGCATTAAATTTTAAAAATTATTATTACAATGAAATGAATGGTTACCTTTCCATGGAAGATTGGGCAAAAATAAAAAAGATGAAATTTGAAGATATATTAAAATGGATAAAAGAAGTAGATGGAATATATTATGCAACTAAAAATGATGGAACTAAAGGAATGATGTATTTAGAAAAACCAACTAAAAAACAGGCTAAATATCAAAGGCAAAAGCATGGTAAAAGAATAGTGTTTTTAAGTTTTAGTGATTGGAAAGAATATATAGTTAATGAAGATGATTTATAAATGATAAGAAGTTGAGAAAAAGTTGAGAAAAATAATTAAAAATAACCTTTATAATAATAAGTAAGAGGTATCTTTTAAAACTCACCCCTTGTTTTAAAAGATACTTTATAATCTCTCATAGATTCTCAATACCCTTTTATACTTTAAAATCAAAAATACTCTGTATAACCGAAGATTTAAGTTTATACTTGAATGTCTTGTAGGTTGTATGGAGTATTTTTATTGTTATTATAATAAAAAATGTCTAGAATTATACAACACAAGCTTTAAATGATAGTTTTGTTAATATCTTTATAGAGTATTATTTAATAGCTTGGTTAATATATTAATGCCGGCAAATCATTAACATAAAACGTTAAGGGAGGAATTTAACATGACTTCAAATAACAGAACTTTAGTACCAGAAGCAAAAGCAGGTTTAAACAAATTAAAAACTGAGGTTGCATCAGAATTTGGATTACAAGATTATGAAAATGGATATAAAGGTGACCTTTCTTCAAAACAAAACGGTAGTGTTGGTGGAGAAATGGTTAAAAGAATGGTAGAAAGCTACGAAAAAGGACTTTAGAAATAATTAAATGTAAATGCACTAAGAATTAACTTAGTGCATTTATATTGAACTAAATAATGCATAATAATATAAAATATATTATTTAAGATGAATTTGTCATAATTTTATTTATACAGTATTTATATATTATGCAAATGCCTTATAGTATTTATTAAAATTTCTATAAATTATCATATTTTTGAATTAGATGAGAATACTAAATATATGATAATCAAAGATATTTCTATAAGGGAGGAATAGTAATGGAAGATAAAGAATATGAAGAAAAGTCTTTAAATGGTAATAGATTTTGGGGTTGGATAGGAAGGTTAATAGCAGTTGCAATTATTTTAGGGATAACATCATTTTTTACACCAGGTTTTACTATTAAGGGATTATGGTCATTTTTGATAGCTGCGGTTGTAATAACTGTATTAGATTATATAGTAGAAAAATTTATGGGAATTGATGCATCACCTATGGGAAAAGGTGCAAAAGGTTTTTTTATTGCAGCTGTAATAATATATTTGGCACAATTTTTTGTTCCTAATATGAATGTATCTATAATAGGAGCGTTGTTAGCAGCTATAGTCATTGGAATTCTAGATGCAATATTGCCTGGAAGAGTAATGTAAAGTAGAGTCCCATTTTAATAGAGAATTAAATGAATATTATTAATTAAAAGATAAATAATAAAATTAATAATATTTAGGAGGTAATAAAATGTTTGAACATAAAAAACAATTACTACATGAAGTTAAGGTTGAAAAGCCTAATCCACAATATGCAGTATTAATGCAAGAACAATTAGGTGGAGGTAATGGAGAGCTTAAAGCAGCAATGCAATATATTTCTCAAAGTTTTAGAATAAAAGATCCTGAAATAAAAGATTTATTTTTAGATATTGGTGCTGAAGAACTTAGCCATATGGAAATGGTAGCTCAAACAATTAATTTATTAAATGGTCATGATGTAAATAATAATGAAGTAACAAATGGAGAAATACAAACACATGTACAATGTGGATTATCTCCAGTATTAATTAATTCATCAGGAGCACCTTGGACAGCAGATTATGTGACAGTCACAGGTGATTTAGTTGCAGACTTATTATCAAACATTGCATCAGAACAAAGAGCAAAAGTTGTGTATGAATATTTATATCGTCAAATTGAAGATAAAGAAGTAAGAGCAACAATAGATTTTTTACTTAATAGAGAAGAAGCACATAATGCTTTATTTAGAGAAGCTTTAAATAAAGTACAAAAAACAGGATCAAATAAAGATTTCGGAGTTACAGAGGATTCTAAACTTTACTTTAATTTATCAAATCCTGGTCCATCACATGAAGCACCTAATCCTACACCACCTTCATTCGAAAACCCTAGACGATAAAATTTAATATAAATATATATAATTAGAACTCTAGAAATAGGGTTCTTTTTTAATGTAATAAAACAGAAAGAGGTGAGAACAATGAAAGTAAAATGCTACACAAGATGGAAGAGTAATAATTTAATATGTTTATGTAAAGTAGGAAATGAAGCGTGCGATAGATATAAAAGCTGTAATAAAGTAGAAGTAACGTTGGACAAATATAAAGGGTGGAGAGAATGTTTTAAGAATAGTGAAAGGAGAAGATAAAATGATAGCTCCATTAGAAAATCCATGTATGAAATGCTGTTTTGGCTGTAAGAAATATAAAACAGTAAAAGAAATGAAAAGTAAGTGTGAAACGTATAAGGAATGTAATAGAATTATTAAGAGAGAAACATATAGATCTAAAAAAGAAAGAAGGTTATAAATTGTATCTAATGACACTACTTGTTATAGGAGTAGCAATAACACATATATTAAATATAATTGAATGTGCTAAGAAAATAAAAAATAATAACAATAAATTAATAAGCTTTGCATCAACTGTTCTAAGTATAGTGGTTGAATGTTTAGCTTATTTTTATTTAGCAACAGTTTATAACATATGAAAGGTGATAATTTGAGCAGAGCGAAGTGGTGATAGTGAGATATGGCTAGAGAAAAAAGTCCTGAAAGAATAAAGGCTAAAGAAATATATCTTAGTTCTAATGGTGATATTGTATTAAAAGATATTGCTGAAGAATTAGGGGTAACAGATGTAAAGATAAGAAAGTGGAAAAACTTAGATAAATGGGACGAAGAATTAAAAGGGAACGTTCCATTAAAAGAAAACAAAAAGAAAGTGGAACGTACCATTAAGAAGAGTACCAATAAAGAGAATAATAAAAAGGATGAAGAGCCTATTGCTGATGAAGTTAAAGAAGTATTAGAAAATACTGAACTTAATGATAAGCAAAGGCTCTTTTGTGTTATATACTCTAAGTGTTTTAATGCTACTAAGGCATACCAAAAAGTTTATAAATGTACTTATGAGACTGCAATGGTTAATGGAAGTAATCTACTAAGAAACACTAAGGTAAAAGAACAGATAGAGTCTTTAACAGCAATACAGTTTAATAAAGAAGCACTTAAAAGAAGTGTAATACAAAAGTATATAGATATAGCCTTTGCAGATATAGGTGACTATGTTAAGTTTGGAAAAAAATATAAAGGAGTATGGACCAAAGATAATGACGGGAAAGATATACCGGTAATAGATCCTGAAACTGGGGAACAAAAGATAAAAGAATACAACTATTTAGATTTAAAAGAGAGCTCTTTAGTAGATACAACATTAATTAATGAAGTTGCAGAGGGAAAAGATGGTATTAAATTTAAACTAGCAGATAAGATGAAAGCTTTAGACTTCCTAACTAAACATTGTAATTTACTATCTGATGAAGAAAAGATTAAGCTTGATTTGGAATATAAGAAGTTACAAGGTAATAAGCTCAAAGCTGATATTGAGAAAACTAAAGCTGAAACTAATAGAATTACTGAAAATGATGAAATAGAGGTTGAAGATGATGGATTCTTAGAAGCATTAAAGGGAAGAACTACACAGGTATGGAACAATGAGTAAGAAAAAGAAGAAAGAAAAAGTCTTTAAATTTCAACCTTTTTCAGATAAACAAGTACAAGTGCTCACATGGTGGAATGCTTTATCACCAGTAGCAAAAAAAGACATATTAATTGCAGATGGTTCAGTAAGAGCAGGTAAAACAGTAGTAATGTCATTATCATTTGTTATGTGGGCCACAGATGAATTTGATGATGAAAACTTTGCCCTATGTGGTAAAACCATAGGCTCTTTAAGAAGAAATGTCATAAAACCACTTAAGAAAATGTTAAAAGGAAGAGGGTATAAATGTAAGGACCATAGAAGTTCAAATGAAAACTATCTTACTATATCTAAAAACGGAAGAAGTAATGATTTTTATTTATTCGGTGGTAAGGATGAAGGTTCTCAAGATTTAATACAGGGTAGAAGGTATGCTCCCTTATATAGTAATATATAAGTAAACATTGGGTAAAATCGGTGAAAGCTAAGTTTATTTATAATTGGATTTAGAAATGTATTACACTAGACGGGTTCTATGATATAATAATTATAGAATAAAACTTTAGGAGTGAGAATATGAAAGATTTAACAGGACAAAAATTTGACTTGTTAACAGTAATTGAATTTTCACATAAAGAGAAAAGAAACAATGGTAATTATAGATACTATTGGCGGTGTGGATGTGAATGTGGTAATGAAGTTATAAGAAGGTCAGATGGATTAAAAGATAAAGGAATAAAAAGTTGTGGATGCTATAGAAAAAAAATACTTAAGCAACATAATTTTAAAACTAATAATCCTAGAAAATCACATGGAATGACAAATACAAGATTATACAAAATATATTCAAAAATAAAAGAAAGGTGCTATTATGAAAAATATCCTGAATATTATTTGTATGGTGGTAGAGGAATAAAAATGTGTGATGAATGGAAAGAAGATTTTATGAATTTCTATACATGGTCAATAAAAAATGGATATAATGATACACTATCTATTGATAGAATTGATTTTAATGGGAATTATGAACCTTCTAATTGCAGATGGGCCAATAATATAACTCAAGCCAACAATAAGAGAAATAATATTAAATTAACTTACAATGGAGAAACTCACACATTGCCAGAATGGGCAAGAAAATTAAATCTTCCATATTCAACATTAGCCAATAGAAGAAAGAAAGGGAAGTCTGTTGAGGAAATATTAAATCCAATCAAAAAGAGATAAGCTAATACCGAGATAACTATAATAACTAAAAAGATTATAGTATTGTAGAGCGTAGGAATTGAACCTATGCTTTTATTTTATGTAAAAGTATAGAATATAATATTCCCAAGAGTATCCGACAGCCTTATATAAAGGTTGAAAATGTACGCCGAACTTATAGGAAACTATAAGAAGTAGAGGATAAAAAGCCTTTACGATAACATAATTGATAACTTTAGCTGGAGTGTTATTTGATGAAGTTGCATTAATGCCTCAATCATTTGTTAATCAAGCTACTTCAAGATGTTCTGTTGATGGTGCTAAGATGTGGTTTAATTGTAATCCAGATGGACCATACCATTGGTTTAAAACTGAATTCTTAGATAAATTAGAGGAAAAGAACGCAGTACATTTACATTTTACTATGGATGATAATTTAAGTTTATCTGAGAGAGTAAAAGAAAGATATAAGAGAATGTATTCAGGTATATTCTATAAACGATATATTTTAGGCTTATGGTGTTTAGCTGAAGGTGTTATCTATGATATGTTTAATGAAGATATTCACAAAGTAAAAACAAAAAAACGTAAGTATGAAAAATATTATGTGAGTATAGATTATGGTACTCAAAATGCTACTGTATTTTTGCTATGGGGACTATATCAAGATAAATGGTATATAGTTAAGGAATATTACTATAGTGGACGAAACACAGGAATACAAAAAGCAGATATTCAGTATTCTAAGGACTTGAAAAAATTCTTAGGTGATATTATTCCAGTTAAAATTATAGTAGATCCAAGTGCAGCGAGTTTTATAAAACAATTGCGTGATGATGGATTTAAAAATATATTACCAGCCAATAATGATGTATTAGACGGAATAAGAACCGTTGCAAGTGCATTAAGTATTGGCTTATTTTACGTTAATGATTGTTGCCAAAATACTCTTAAAGAATTTAGTTCCTATGTTTGGGACGCTAAAAAGGGAAGTAAAGGGATAGAAGAAGTTATTAAAGAAAATGACCATGCTATGGATGCAATAAGATACTTTGTATATACAATATTAAGATTTAAAGTTGAAGAATATGACGATGCAATATACCAAAAAGGAAAAGGCGTTGTTAAAAACAATGCTAGTGATCCATATGGAAGAAAAGGAGGAACAGTATTTTAATGGAACAACAAGCAAAAAGTATAAGAGATACATTACTTAAGCTACCTGATAATGAAATAGCAGAAAGAAAACGTGTCTTTACTGACTATTATTATTACAAAGGTAAATCTATAGATTTAGATAAAGCAAAACAAAATTCAGCATTGTATGGTCAAAACTGGCCAATTGATGATAATGTTGATTATGAACCTACACAAGATATTAGAAATAAGGTCAAGCCATTGCTTAAGAAACAAGCACGTTGGATGTTTGGAAAGAAACCTACACTTATATTTAAAGCTGATGATTTGAAGGATAAAGAGAAGTGTGAAGAGTTAAGGAAGTTTATAGAAGATGTATTTGAAAATAATAGCTTCTGGAATAATACTAGAAAAGCCTTTTTAGAAACTACTATAAAGAAAAGAGCATTGCTTAGAGTAGAAGCTAATCCAGGACAACCAGTAGTAATTAAATATGAAAGTATAGAAAATTTCTTTTATAAAGAGAAGAATGGAAAGCTACTAAAAGCTATATTCTTTGAAGAAGATGAAATGAATGTGTATAGAGAAGAAGATAAAGATAAGATTTATTACTTGCATACTTATTATTATAAAGTAGAAGAGAAAACTAAAGCACTTCAAGCTTGGTATAGAAAAGAAACTTATAAGAATACAGATTTAGTAGAAAAAAATGAGTATGACACAGGATTTTCTACTATCCCATGTTGGCTAATACGTAATGGTGGAGAGCTTAATAATACTTTTGGTGAAAGTGATGTTACTGACTTAAGAGATGCTCAAAATCAGTATAACAGGAGAAATTCAGATTTTGCAGATGCATTGAGATTTCAAATGTTTGGATCTGAAAGTGTTATTGATGGAAAAGAAGAGGATGTAAATAAATTGAATGTTGCACCAGGAGCGTTACATGCTATAAGAACATCAGATGAAGCATTAGCACAAGGAAAACAAGCAACTATTCAAAAGCAAGAATATAATATAGGAAATAGTGAAGCTATGAATTCTTATCTAGATAGAGCAGATAGTGACATGAAAGAAACTTTAGATATGCCTAAGATAAGTGATTTAAATAATATTCCAAGTGCTAAAGCTATGATATATCTTTATAATGATTTAATTGCTAGAATGGAAGAAAAGTTTAATGATTGGGAAAGGCCTTTACTATCTTTAATTAACTTTATTATAGAAGTAGGTTCAGTATGTTATCCAGGTATATTTAATAAAGAATGGATTAATTTAAAATATACTAAGCTTATAAAACAAAATTATCCTATTCCTAATGATTTAGACGAAAAGAAAAAGCTTGCAATGGATGAAGTAGATAGCAAAGTTAGGAGTAGAAAATCTTATATTAAAGAATATAGTGATGAAGAAGATGAGGAAAAAGCTTTTGATGAAATATTAGAAGAAACAACCTTATTAAATCAAGCACAAGATACTCTTATTGGTGGAACTAATAGCGATATAGACGATATAGATAATGAATTGAATAGTGGTGAATAACTATGAACTCTTATAAAAAGAAAATACTTGAAGCTAGAAAACAAGTACTTAAATTAACAATTGAACAAGAAAAGCAAATAATAGAAATATATAGTAAAGCTTCAAGTAAACTTATTGATGATATTCTTGATATGCTAGATAGTAGAACTAAAACACATAAAATAGATTGTGCTAAGATAATCAATAATTACACTAAAGAACTGTATGAAAATCTTAACAATAATATTTTAGAAAATACTTGGGAAAGTTCTTATATACAAAGAAAGGTAATATTAGATTTTGCAGATCAAGTTGCACCAAATAGACATATAAGTGATAGACTAAAGAATAATATTACAAAAATATCTGATAATGCTGTAAGAACGCTTATAGCTGGAGGATATTATGAAGATGGCAAAACACTTAGTAAAAGACTATGGAATATTACAAAAGAAGATGGGAAAAATATTGATACTCTAATAAAAACCAATATTGCTGGTGGTGCAAATGTAAGAACTCTAGCAAATGAGTTAGAGAAGTATGTTAATCCTAAAAAAAGACTTGTAAGTAAGAGTTTTAAAGCAGGAATAAACAGTTATAAAATTTCTTACAATGCACAAAGACTAGCAAGGACAAGTATAACTCATGCAGCTGCAGAAACACAAATTCAAAATGCAAAAAGGAATCCATTTAGTTTAGGATTAAAATGGAATTTGAGTGCTAGCCATAGTTCTAGAATGCATGGTAAACAAGATGAATGCGACGATAGAGAAGGAAAAGTATATAAGCCTAATGATACACCACTTCAACATCCTAATTGCTTATGTTTCTTTACAGAAGAGGTTGATATTGAAAAAGCTATTAAAGAATTGAAAGAATGGAGTAATGGGGCAAGTAATCCTAAAATTGATAAATGGTATGAAGAAGAATACACCCCGAAAGACATAAGTAATAAATCTACTAAAACAATAGCAAGAGTTGATAATAAAAATGGAAAGATAAAGATTAGTAACATTTACTTATTAAATAAGTAGATGCTTTTTTTATATTTAAAATTATGTTAAAGAAAAAGTGATAAGAAATTGAGAAAAACTTGAGAATTTTATTTTAAAATATATGATAAAATAAAGATAGTGAGATTATATAAAGGGGTTGAGAAAAATAGTTGATAATATTCAAAATAAAACTGTAAATATGGCTAATTATATTATTGAAAAGAGAACAGAAACTATTGAACGTAAGATGAAAGAAATAGTTGAATTTTTAAAAATAGATATAAACAATAAAGAGTTATTAAAAGAATATGAACATAGAATACAACATTATGGTAATATGGAAAAACACATTTTATATAAAGGAAAAACTGAATTAGCAAACTTTACAATGGTATTAGATGATTATGGATGGAGACCGTCAGAAACAAAATATATTTTGAATTGATAGCACTTGGGGATAACCTAGGTGCTTTTATTATGTCCAAGATAGGATTTGGGATTAGAGAAGTCCCCACCTATCTTTTTTATTTTATTAAGAAAGGTAGGATGTAAAAATGGAAAACAAATTATTAAACCTTACAAGTGATAAAGAATTAAGAATAACAAGCGTAGAATTAGTTGGTATTATAAACGATTTTAGAATATTAGAGAGCAAAAGTACTGGAAAAGAGTATGTTTCAATTCAACATAATACTTTTATGAGAAAAATAAGAAATGAAATAGAAACATTAGATTTACTAAGTTTGGAAGGACAGAAAAATTTTGTACAGTCCTCATACATTAATTCTTAAAACAAAGAACAACCTTGCTATTCATTAAATAAAGATGGAATGTTACAAATGCTAAATAGTGAATCTGTATTAGTTAGATATAAAACTATTGAATATATAAATGAACTTGAAGATGAAAATATAAAATTAAAAGAAGGACAACTATTAATTTCAGCTAAAGAAGAAATAAAGGAACTTAAAAGTACATTAGAAGATTTTAAAAGGGCTACAGAAGAAGCCAAAGAAATGTATAAACCTAGTCATAAAAGAAAACTTCAATATGATAGATTGATAAAGTCAGTAACAAGTGATAAAGAAGAATATGGCATGGTTAAAGAATGGATTTTCGCAGTCTTAGAAATTGATAAATGGGAAGATACATCTATTGAACAAAATAAAAAGATATTAGAAATAATATCAACTGTATCAAGAATGTTAAATATTAAGAAGTTTGAACAATTAAGTTTGTTTTAAGGAGGAGAATATGAATGGATATACCAAACAAAGTAAATATATTAGGAACTGAATGGACTATTGAAGTCAGAAAAAGAACAGAATATGAAGGATTAGAAAAATGCGATGCTTATTGTGATAACAGCATTAAGCTAATAGTAATTGAAGAATTTCAAGAAGATGCTAATACTCTTAAAAATTTAGATGTTTATAGAAAACAATTATTAAGACATGAGATGATTCATGCATTTCTACATGAAAGTGGACTTGCTGAATGTAGTACATGGGCAACTAATGAAGAAATGGTTGATTACTTTGCTAAACAATTTGACAAATTAGCTAAAACATTTAAAGATGTAAAAGCATTAGAGCTATAAGGAGGTGATCCAATATCTCGTTTAGTCTATACGTTAATAGGCTTATTTTTATTTTAGGAGGAATTGAAAGATGAAAGAATTAAGTACAATCCAAAAGAGAGAAAAATTAAATAAGGTATTTGCTACTGATAAAATAGGTCCAGGAGGTGCCAATCATGAATATGTGATAGTTTCAGATATTGGCTTACAAGTTCCTAAAGAACAGGTAATAACATTTCAAAAAGGTCCTAGAAATGTAGAGGGTAGTCAACATGGTGCTTGTGATGAAGATTTATTAGAAATGGTAAGGGATAGATTAAAAGCCTTCCAAAGAGGTCCTTATTCTTGTAGAGAAAATGCCTGTGCATTAACATATATAGAAGAAGCCTTACTTTGGTTAAATATGCGTAAGGAAGATAGAATTGAAAGAAATGTATTAGGTACAAATACTAAGTAGTTAAGTAGCACGTTAAAAACTGTAATTAGAGACTAAGGAGGACTTAAAACATGGCACATATTAAAGACATTATCGGAGAAGAAGCATTTAATGCTCTTTCAGAAGATAAAAGAAAAGAATTAGGGAAAAAAGATTTTGAAGATATAGGTTCAGGTAACTTCATCCCAAAGATTAGATTTGACCAAGTAAATGGCGAAGCTAAGGAATATAAAAAGCAAGTAGGAGAAAGAGACACTCAAATTTCTAAGCTTAAAGATGAATATAAAGATGTTGATGGCTTAAAAGAAAAAGTTGAAAAGCTTGAATTAGATAATAAAACTCAAAAAGAAGGCTATGAAAAGCAATTAAATGATATTTCATTTAATAATGCTTTAGAAAAGGCATTAGGAGTATTCAATGTTAAAGATAAAGTGTCAGTTATGGCTCATATCGATAAAAGCAAACTTCATTTAGATGGTGAATCTATTACAGGATTAAAAGACCAAATAGAGCCACTTAAAACAAGCCACGATTTCTTGTTTGAAAAAGAAATAAAAGGTACAAGTTCATTCGGTACTGGTGGAAGTGCAGGTGGTCAAGAACCTACTCATTCAACTAACTTTGCAGAGCAGCTAGGAAAAGAAAAAGCAGAATCATTAAAACAAGTAAAAGACATTAGCTCATTTGCAGCTAATTAATAAAAGGAGGAATGTATAATGCATCAAAGTTCTTATAAAATAGGAGCTTCACATAAGAAGCTAAGACTTATTGGAGGAGATCACTTCATAAGTTTGCCTTTAAAAGTTAAAAAGGCAGATATAAAAACAAAATTAAACTCAGATGAAGTTCTAGAAGCAGGAACATTAATTACATCAGAAGGCAAGCCAGTTACTACAACGTCTACAACAACAGATGTTTATGGAATTGTTTATCAAGATGTAAGTTTTAAAAATTCTATGGCTACAGATGGTATTACCGATAATGCTTGTGAAATTGTACCAGTATTCGTACATGGAGCGGTTTATGAATCAGCTGTAAAACTTGATACTACTAATGCTGCAATAGAAAAGAAAGCATTAAATATGATTATATTTGGTAAATAAGGAGGAATGAAAAGTGATTAAATTAGAAGACTATATAAATTCAGCTAACATTACTTTATACATGAAGCAGTTGCCACAAGAAGCAACATTAGAAAAATCATTATTTCCAGCAAAAAAAGTACTTGGAACAAAGCTTGAAAATGCAAAAGGAGCTAAGAAAAAGCCTATTGCATTAAGACAAAGTACATTTGATGTAGCTGCTAAAATGAGAAGCTTATCTGCGGATATAACTGTACAAAGTACAGAAATTCCATTTTTTAAAGAATCAGTTGGTATTGATGAAACAACAAGAAGGGAATTAATAACAGCATTTGGATGTAATAATGAAAACTTGGTTAAGACTATTTCAGACCAAATATTTGATGGACAAGTAAATCTTATAAAAGGTTCTGAAATTATGCCTAAAGCTATGGCAGCACAAGTTATTCAAAATGGTCAAATTGCTTATTCAAGTAATGAAGAGGATGGAGATGTAATAGTTGATTATGGAGTTCCATCTACTCATAAGATTGTATTAACATCAAGTGACAAATGGACAAATGCGGATGCTGATATTGTTGGTGATGTTAAGAAGTGGCAAAAAATCATAAAAGATGATCAATATCCAAAGCCAACTACATTATTATTAACAGAGAATACATTCGATAATACATTTCTAATAAATAAGAAAATAACTGCTCATTTAAATGGAAATGTTATGAATCAGAACAGAATATTATCTCAAAAAGATTACTTACAATTTGCTAAAGAGATTATGGGGTTAGCAATTGTATTTTTAGATGATTCAACATATTATCCATATGAGGGAGCAGCACCAGTTCAATATTATGAAGATAACAAAATTACACTTACAAGTGGTACAACTTTGGGAAATACAGTGTATGGTACAACTCCAGAAGAGTTTGACAAAACTCATGGAAGCGGAAAGCTTGATACTACTATGGCAGGTCTTGTAAATGGTACAGCAATTACTACTATGGTAAAAGCTGATCCAGTTACAGTTGATACAAAAGTATCTGTAATGCCTATAGTAAGCTTTGACAGAGCAGACGAAGTATTCTTTGCAACAGTAGGTTAAGCAAGAGTAGTCAAAAGGCTACTCTTTAATTTTATTATGAAAGGAAGAGGTTACAATGGCAAAAGGACAAAATGCAGAAGTAGAAAAAGCAAAACAATATAAGGGGATTGCAAAACGACATATTAAGTATGATGGAAAATATATAGTTATTGGAGAAAAGTTTGATATTGCTGAAAAAGATGTAGAAGAATTAAAGCAATATGCAGATATAGAAGAAATTGAAGCAGCAGAGGTACAAGGAGAAGGACAGGAAGGTGAATAAGAATGGAACTTACACCTTTAGAAGTATTAAAAATAAATCTTAATGAAAGTCAGTATCCTGTGTTTAGTGATGAAGAACTTGAAAATCTATTAGTTGTAAATGACAATAATGTTTTAAAAGCTAGTTGGCGTGGTTGCTTAATGAAAGCTAATACAGATAAAAAGATTAAAGTAGGACCTATAGAAATAGAAAATGCTGATCCTGACTATTGGAACAATCTTGCATCTATATATCAAGCTGATTATTTACAAGAACAATCAGCTTTAAATCCAACTGCAACTACAGGATATAAAACATCTATGAGAAGGGCAGATGGCTGTTAATGGCTAGATTGAAAGCTAAAAAGATTATAGATGCAATTAATAAAGGAATATCAGTAAATCCAACTACATTTACAGTAGAACATATTGAAAAAATATTAGTAGATGGAGCTTTTGAAAATAATCAAAGTACAATAACATACTCAGGCATTGTATATTTAGAAGATAGCTCAACTCAAATAAATATAGATAGTAAAACAGCAGGTACTTCATATTCTACTAATAGATACAAAATGCTTCTGAACAATGAAAATAATATTAAAGTAGATCCTAAAAATTTAATTACATTTGAAAGCAAAGAAGGTTGTTTCGAAATACAAGCAGCTTATCCAATAGTAATAGAAGATACAATTTGCGGTTATATGTGTGATTTGAAGCGAATAGATTAGGTGGTGTTAATATGGGGTTTGAAGTATTTGATTTCATAGATAGAAAAATGTCAGGAATGTCATTACTATTAAATGGTGTTATCTCGCCAATATTAATTTCACAAGCTAAATCTAAAACATACTGGAAAGATAGAAGTGGTAATGCAAGGCAACTTATAAATGGTGGAAGTGAAGGCGGAAACGGAAGTTATGAATTATATCTAGCACATGGAACTGAATATGGAGAGTTTCTTGAAGAAGGCACAGGTATTTATGGACCAACTAAAAGAGCTATAGTACCAGTATCTAAAAAAGTACTAAGCTGGCTTGATGAAAATGGAAAAAGACATTTTGCAAAGAGTGTAAAAGGAATGAAAGCTAGACCAGTTCTTAAAGATACACTTAATGAAAACAAATCATTAATAATAAATACAATTGAAAAATATTGGAGTGATTAAGTATGCGGTATGGAATAAGAGAAAGACTATTACAAAGTATTCCAGAGTTAAAAGGATGCTATGAACCTAATATTCCAGATAAACATACGGTTAAACCGTATGGAATTATCCTACAAAATGATGATACTAAAAATAATCAAACAGTAGGATTTAAGAGAACTATTGAAATTTATATTTACAATGAGAGAACATCTTTTAATTATGTAGATGCATTAATGGGGAAAGTAATTAAAACATTGAATATGCAGACTATTGAGGATACTAAAACAGGAGAAATATTTACATGCATATTTAATGGAATAATCGGTCAAGATGGTGTTGATGAAGATTGGGACGCAATATATAGAGGATTACAGTTTACTGTTATATCCTTACATGAAGAAAATGAAGTTAATACAGATAAGTGGTTAGATGCTCTGAGCAATTATACCAAAGACATTATTAAATTACCTATTTATCTTAATAATTGGAAACAAAACTTTGAAGTACCATCAATTCTATGGAGAGTACAAGATCAGGAAAAAGAAAGAGAATCAAATGCTCTTATAAAAGAAAGTAAAACTCTTATATGCCATATAGCCAGTAATAATAAAAATGAGATTAATGAGTTATTGGATAATATAGAAGATAGCTTGATTTCCGATTTGAAGATACCATTTGATTTAGCAGACAGGCGTTATCTTACTATAGAAAGTATAGAAGAAGATAGAGAAGCTGATATGTTCACTAAAGGGCAATTAACAGTAAAGGTATATAAGAGAAAAATGGTTAAAAGAAAAGAAGTTCCTAAAATAAATAAAATTTATGGATCAGGAACATTAAAGGAGTGATGAATTTGGCTAAAGAGAAAGAAAATGTAGTTGATACACCTAATGAACCAACTTATCCAATTCAAACATTTATAGATAATGCAGAAGCACTTGGCTATAACAAGATTATAGTTACAGGTGCTTTGTTTAATTGCGAAAAAGAAGAATTGTCTAAATCTAAATTTAAAGAAATAGTTCAAAAATTTTTAGGAAAGAAGGTTAAATAATGGCTAAAGGTACATGGAACGAAAAAGATAAACCAAAGATTCCAGGATTCTATAACAGGATGCAGATAGCAGCAGAAGAATCAGCAAACAATATTCAAGGAGTTCTAGCTATGCCAGTAAAAAGTGATTGGGGTCCAGTAAACAAAGTAGTTTCTGTTTCTCAAGAAAGACACTTAAAAAATGTTTTTGGTAACAATGTAGATTTTACAGCATATAAGCTAGGAAAATTAGCATTGCTAGGAAAACCAAAAGAGTTGTTACTTTATAGACTTGTTGATAGTGCTGCTAAACCAGGAGAGCTAATTCTTAAAAATACTGAAAGTTCTCCAACTAATGTAATTAAGTTGCAAACAATATATCCAAGCTCAAGATCATTTAATGTAACAATAAGAACAAACATAATTAATGATTCTGCTAAAGATATTATTTTATATGAAAATACTACTCAATTAGTTGAAGTTAGTGATCTAACTGGAAGTATTGATGAAATAGTAGATAAAATAAACAAATCTGCTCTAAGCGATTATATTGTTGCTTCAAAAGTTGAAAATGCAACAGGAACATTAGCGGATATGGTAAATGATAAATTTACAGGTGGTAATGATGGTGCATCTAATATAACTAATACTGAATATTTAAAAGCAATGAAAGCATTTGAAAGTCATGGAATAGATGGGTTTACATTAGATGGTGTTACAGATGTAGGATTACACACAAGTGTTAAAACATGGATCAATGAATGCAAAAAAGAAGGACTTGATATATTAGCATTTTTAGCAAGTAATTCAGAAAGTTTAAGTCAGGCTAATTCAAAATCAAAAGAGTACAATGATTACTTAATGCACAATGTTTACTTAAAATCAACTACTTATGATGGAATTACTTACACAGCAGCAGAAGTAGCTGTATATGTTGCTGCTTTAGCACTAGGAAAGAATTTAAAAGAATCTGTCTGTAATGAAATTACCATATTTGATAGTGTAGAACCTCGTTTATCAAGAACTGAAATAGAAAGTGCATTAGAATCTGGAACTATAGTATTTGATGTAATAGATAATGAAGTAGTTATTGTAGATGATGTAAATACTTATAAAAACTATAAGAATGAAAAAGAGGAAGCATTAGGTAATATTAGAGCAATTAGATTTATCAATACAGTAAACAAGCAAACAGCAGGTGCTGGAAAGGACTATATAGGTAAAATCTCAAATGATGAAACAGGACATACAGTAACACTGTGTGGGTTAAAAACATTCTTTGAAACATATCAAAAGTTAGGTATTATAGCTAAATTTAATATAGAAACAGATGAAGAATTACAAAAGAACGCTCAATCAGATGAATTCTTCTGGAAGTGGGATGCTGAATATATAAATGTCATAAAGAAGATTTTCAGTACAGGTAATTTAAAATAGAATAGAGAGGATGTGTTTTAATGTCTACAAAAAAAGAACTTGATTCAAGTAGAATTTGTTCAGGTACTTATGGAAGAGTTTTTAAAGATGGAAAGGAATATCCGCAAGTATCTGAATGTACTGCTGATGTAGAAAGAGATATGAAAGAGACTCCAACTGTAGGTTCTGAATGGATAGGATATAAAGGTGGACTTAAAAAGGGTTCAGGGACACTTAAAGGATGGAAGGTTACGTCAGAAATGACTCAACAAGGATTTAATAGGTTTGAGTTATTAACTGAATTAGATGATCCTGAAGCTTATGGAGCTGAAAGAATAAGATTAAAGAATTGTCAATTTACAAAGATAAATTTAGTAAACTTTAAACCTGGAGAAGTAATAGAAGAAGAGATGCCTTTTGTATTTAGTGGGTTTGATTTACTTGATCCAATAACTGCTGATTAATATTAGCAGTTATTTTTATTTATTAGAATTTTAAAAGATGAAAGTGAGGAATTATTATGAATACAGAAAATAATGTTTTAGAAATGCAAGAAGAGGATATAATCAAAAAATTATTAGGTGAAGTAGAAGCTCCTAGAGCAACAATAGTGCTTGAAAGAATAGGTATACCAGTAGAATTAAAAGGCCTTAATAGTACAGAAATAGCTCAAATAAGAAAAAAATGTACTTCAAAAAGAAAAGTTAAAGGTGTAATGGAAGAAAAATTAAATGGTGAAGAATATGATGCAGGATTAATTCTTGGAGCTACTACTAACTTTAATTGGAATGAACCTAGATTATTAGAGAAGCATGGTGTAAGTGATGGAAAACAATTTATACTAAGAAAACTACTAGGTGGAGAAAGAACTAATTTAGTTAATAAAGTATTAGCGCTAAGTGGATATGATGATGAACTAAGTGATGCAGAAGATATAAAAAACTTATCAGGCGAGGAGGAATAATAACTCGCCTTTATAATATTTTTACTATGCATCATATAATGCCACACGTTTTTTACGGAATAGCTAATAATAAAATTTCACAAAAATTAATGATGGTATTTAGTGATTATGAAGTAGAAAAACAGAATAAAGAAATTGAAAAATCAAAGAGGGGGAACTAAATAAAAATAGTTCCCCCTTTATTTTTTATTCTTAAGGAGGTGAAAGCTTGGCCAAAAAGGAAGTTTACAGATTAGGAATAAATATAAAAGTTGATGGAGACAAACAGTCTAAAAAAGTCTTAACAGAAGTAGAAAAAAGCACTGAAAAAGTTAAGAAAAAAGTTAGAGATTTAGACAAACTAACAGCTAGTCCTAGTGCAAAACTTAAAGATACAGCATCAACAGCAATAGATAAAATAAAATCTAAAACAGAAAAGCTAAATAATAAAACAGCTACAGCAAAGCTTAAAGCAAAAGATGAAGCAAGTAAAACTATCAATAAAGTTCAAAATAAACTAAATAGTTGGATTAAAACAGGTGCTAAAAAGGTAATATCTATAGGATTAGCAGGAACTGTAGCATTAGGTGGCTTAGGAATAGGTTCAGCCATTAAAACATTTAGTGATTTTGAATATGGAATGAAAACTGTACAGGCAACAAGCCAAGCAAGCAATGATGAATTACTTAAATTAACAGATACAGCTAAAAATTTAGGAGCTACAACGTCTTTTAGTGCAGTAGAGGTAAGTCAGGGTATGAACTATCTTGCTATGGCGGGATATAAAACACAAGATATTATATCAGCTATGCCAGGTTTGTTAGATGCTGCAGCAGCAAGTGGGGAAGATTTAGCAAGCACAAGTGATATTATTTCAGATGCAATTACAGCATTTGGAATGAAAGCTAGTGATACTACACATTTAGCTGATGTTATGGCTCAGGCAAGTGCAAGTGCTAATACTAGCATAGGATTATTAGGAGAATCTTTTAAGTATGTTGGAGCAACTGCTGGAGCTATGGGATATAGTATAGAAGATGCCAGCCTTGCACTAGGATTAATGGCTAATGCAGGTGTTAAAGGTTCAATGGGAGGTACAGCTCTTAAAAATGCTATAGTAAATATGGCTAGCCCTACAGATACAATGTTAACTGTTATGAAAAAATATAATTTATCTTTAACAGATAGTAGTGGAAAAATGAAATCATTAAAAAGTGTCATGGATATGCTTAGAGAAAAAATGAAAGGAGTAGATAAAGCTACTCAAGCATCAGCAGCAAGTCAATTGTTTGGTAAAGAAGCAATGTCTGGAATGTTAAGTATTATAAATGCAAGTGAGACTGATTATAATAATTTGGCTAATGCAATTTATAATGCTGATGGAGCAGCTAAGCAAATGGCTAATACAAAACTTGATTCTTTAAGTGGACAATGGACAATACTAAAAAGTGCTGTAGAAGGAATGAAAATTACATTAGGAGAAAGACTTGCACCTTATGCTAAACAATTCGTAACATGGTTTACTGCTAAAATACCTAATATTACAGATTCAGTTGTAAAATTTGTAGATACTATAAGTAACAATGTAGGAACTATTAAAGCTGCTGGAGGTGCTTTCTTAGGATTAACAGGAGCATTTGTTGGAATGTCTGCAATTAATAAAATATCAACTACAGTAGGAACATTTGGAAAATTATTAGGTGGATTTAAAACAACCGCAACCGCAGATGCACTTGTGAAAACTACTGGTGCAATGCAAGACTTAGGACTAGCATCTAAAATAATACCAGCTTTATTATCTCCAACAGGATTAGCTATAGCTGGAATAGGAATTGCTGGAGTGGTAGCAGCTAAACAATTAAGTAAAGAAGTTGTTCCAGTTGTGGATTTATTTGCAGATAAAATAGAATATTTAAAAGATTCTACAAATGTTTCGGGGATGGGTGGAATGAGTCAAGAAATTACTAAAATATCTGATGCAACTAAAAAAGCTGTAGGTGCTTATATGGAAATGGACAATAGTATACAAAGAACATTATTAAATTTAAGATATAAAAATGCTGCTATAACAAGTGATATTGCTCATAATGTTATAGAACAATTTACTAACATGAATAAAACTATTACTAATAAATTAGATGAAAATTTAAAATCAAATTTAAGCAAAATACAAACAATGTTTAATAATAATACTAAATTAACAGCAGAAGAACAAAATAATATTATGGCACAAATAGAAAATCATTATAATAAACAGACAACTACAACTGAAAATGCTTTAAAAGAAATAAGTTCTATTTATAAGGATGCAAGTGAAGCAAATAGAAGCTTAACACAAGATGAAAATAATAAAATAAATGAACTAAGGTCACAAATGACTACTACAGCAATAACTTCTCTTTCTGAAACTGAAAAAGAAAGTGCAATAATTTTAGGGAGAATTAAAGACCAAACAGGAAGAATAACTGCTGAAACTGCTGCAGAGATAGTTCAAAAGTTAAATGAACAAAGAGATGAAACTGTCGATGCTGCTAATGCGGAATATGCAGATAGAGTTCATATTGCAGAACAAATAAAATCTATGGGTGGAGAATATGCAGAAGAAACAGCAAATAAAATAATAGCAGAGGCAGAAAGACAAAGAGATGAAACAATAGCTGCTGCTGATGCTACTAGATCAGAGGGGATAGATGCATTAAAACAAGCTTATGGGGATTTAGAACATAATGTAGAACTTAATACAGGCCGCATATTAGACTTTTGGGGCAGAATAAAGCAATGGTGGGATAACACTAGTTTTAGTACTAAATTTGCTAATATAGAAACTAATGGTGTTGTTGGAATGGTTGGGCAAAAGCCAAATAATTCAAGTAGCAAAATTACAAAACCAGCAAGTGAAATAGAAACTGATTTAGTAGGTGCTCCTAATAGTTTATCAAGAGAAACTATTAAATGGGGAAAGGAGAATTATACTGGAACGAATAATGCAATACCAGGTATTAACTCAGTAGGCGAGCGTGGTATGGAATTGGTATTAGGAAGAAGTTTATATGACTTTAAAGGTGGAGAAAAAGTACTTAATAATTCAGAAACTAAATCTGTTTTAAATAATCTAGGTCAAGCACCTATATATAATCCGCAAATTCAAACTATTGGTGCTGGTGGAAATAATATTCAAATTGATGTCCAAGTAAATAATAATGATACAGATGTTAATGGAATAGTTCGCGAGGTAACAAATGAAGTAGGAAGACAGCTTAAAGAAGTTCTTACAAATATTAAAAAATAATGAACTATATGTTATAATTTGAATAAGGGGTGATAATGAATGGAAAAACATATATTATTGATTCTTAGTTTAATATGTGTATTGGGATTTTCTTTAGTAGGATGTACAAACAATAATAAGGTAAACAAAAGTACAGAAAAAGAAACACATAGTATAATTGAGGTGGATAATACTAAAACAGAGAATAGTAAGAAAGAAGAAAATAATAAAGCAGATGATGTAGTAGTGGATTCAAAACAAGATTATAGAAATAAGTGCGTTGAAGCAAACTTTGTAGAAATTAATGGTGATAGATGGAATGAAAAAGATGTATTTGTAGAGGGGATAATTGACAGCATTGATAATGATAGCAAGTTATATGTATTTCCTACTATATCTTTAAAAAAAGAAACTGATAAAGGTATAGAATCCTATATGATAATATTACCGGAGAATAATAAAAAATTTAAAGTAGGAGACAATGTTAAAATTTATGGTTCAGTGTATGAAAAAAGGGTTATTGGATTTCCAAGTATAATTAGTATGGATATTGAAAAAATTTGATAAGAAAATGAGAAAAAGTTGATAAAATACAAGTTGAAAATATAGTATAATAATTATAGAAATATTTTTAAAGCACTTACACTAGTTGTAGGTGCTTTTTATGTATTCAGAAATAGAAAAAAGAGAGGGATTTACATGGATATATATTTAATAGATGAAGCTAAAAATTATAAATTCCATTTTCCAGTTAACCCTTTAAATTCTTTATCGTTATCGAAAGAAAAAAGATACATTACAGCAGATATATTAGACTTTGGTGAAGTTGATATAAATCAAAAAGGCGAAAAAATAAGAGAAATAAGTTTTAATTCTTTATTTCCAAAAGAGTATGATGAATCTTATTGCAGAGAAATGTATTTAGATACACCTTTGAATAGTAAAAAGTTAATAGAAGGCTGGCAAGATATAGAACAACCATTAAGGTTAATAATAACGGATATAGATGTAAATGAACTAGTATCTATAAGTAAATTTACTTATGAATTTGTTGCTGGAGAATTAGAAGATATTTATTTTAATATAACTTTTAGAACTAACAGAGAAATAAAGATAGAAACCATAACTAGTACTAGCGCAAATAGTTATAGTGGTGGCTTACAAGATAATAGACCTTCACAAGAATCAAAATTTAAAGACGGTGATAAAGCTAAAGTTACTGCAAGTGCATTAAACGTTAGAAGTGGTCCAGGAACTGAAAATGATATTATCGGTACATTATACAAAGGACAAATAGTAACAGCTTATAGAGTTGAAGGACAATGGCTACATACTTATTACGGTAATCATGGTGGTTATGTCCATATGGATTATATAGTAAAAGTTTAAAAAGTAGGTGATTTTTATAAAACTAGTTTTAAAAAATAAATATAAAATACAATTACTTTCTGAAGAAGCTACTTTAAAAGAAAGTATAGATAGTATTGCATATACTTTAAATTTAACTTTAATTGAAACTACAGAATTAAAAAATATAGAATTAGCTAAAGGTGATAGTATTCAACTTTATGACTATATGTTTAATAGTAATGAATACAAAAAGATATTTGATGGTACTATTAGAGATATAAATGGTTCAAAGAAAAATAAAAAACTATCTATCATTTGCAGAGAAAGAACTGTCTCTATAGAAGAAAGTGAAGAAGAATATTTATGGAAGGATGGCCAAACAGCTACTCAAAGAGCCAAAACGATTTGTAATGATTGGGGCATACCAGTAGGAAACTTTAGTGAAACAAGCATAGGTTTATCAAAGGATTTAAGAAAAGAATCTTTATTTAGTACGATGAAAAAAGATTTAAAAGAAACAGCTCAAAAAGGTGGAAGTCTTTATAAGTTTAGAATGTCAGAAAGTTTAGATTTAGTTGAACTAGGAAGTAATAGTATGGTTTATAAATTAGATAGTATAGTAGAAGATGTTCAATCAAAATCAAGTCTTAATGGAGCTGTAACTCAAGTAAAAGTTTTAGGTAAAGAAGAAACGAAGAAAAGTACTAAGAAAAATAAGACTTCTGGCAGTAGTGAAGAAAAAGAATTAATATTATCTCCTATACTTGGTGTATTTAAAAAGAATACTGATAAATATGGAACAATACAAAAACTATTTCAAGATGAAAAAATTGACGATTATTCTAAGGCTAAAAGTAAAGCTGATGCATTATTTAGCAATGGTGAAGATAGCATGTCTGTACCTTGTGTACAAGATATAAACACAATTAGAGCAGGAGATAAAGTTAGTTTATATAATAATTTTTACTATGTTACAGATATAACACACGAACTTGGAACAGACGGAAAAATGAATATGACAGTAATGAGTTGGGAAGGAATGAAAACTAAATTCTATGGAGAATAATATTTTTGAAGATATAAAAAGAGTAATGGATAATAACTTTAAAAGTGGTATTAATGAAGCTATGTTTTCTAATAGTCTAGTATTAGGTACAATAACTACTACAGGACTTAAATTAGACGACTTTAAACATGAAATATCTGATTATTTAGTATTAGATTATTTAAAATTAAATGATAATTACAGTACTGAAGATACAAGTTGTACATCATTACATTCACATGAATTTAAAACACCTGAAAACTTAAAATCAATAAAACCTGGTGATAGAGTATTAGTGGCTAGAATAGGAAATAAATGTGTAATAGTAGGGAGAGTGAGTACTAATGCCTAATCTATTTCCAACAGCTAACGAAGAAACAATAAACTTAGAAGAAGACACACAACAAAAATTTAAAGGGTCTTATGCTATAAACTTTGGAACAGGGGAGTTCATTAAAAACTCTGATGGAACTATTAAAATATTAGATGAATTTGAAGCATATGTACAGTGGTGCGAAAAGGCAATGCTTACAGCACGATATAAATATGGGGCTTATTCAGATAGGTATGGAAAAGACATTATAGGCTCAGATATTACAGATAAAAAGTTTGTAGAGTTAGAACTTAAAAGAATCACACAAGAGGCGTTAATGGTACATCCATTAACCAAAAGTGTTGATTCTTTTTCTTTTGAGTGGAAAGGTAGTGACGTTTATTATAGCTTTGAAGTTACTACTACTAAAAACAGAAACAAAGTGCTTAAAAGTAATAAGAAAGTGTGGTGATAAAAATGGAAATGCCTGATTTTTTAACAGAAGATGTTGAAAAAATTCATAGGAGAATGATGGAGAAAGCACCTCCGGGAGTATCTGCAATAGAAGGAGAGATATTTTGGGATGCAACAAGACCATCTGCTTTGGAAAAAGAAAGAACAGAAAAAATTCAGATGCAAAATATTCTTAAAATGGCTCATTCACAAACAGCAACAGGAAAATATTTAGAATTTTTAGGAGAATGTCAAGGGATATTTAAGAACAATCCAACAGTTTCAACAGGTTATGTTGAGATTACAGCTAATAAAGGAACTATAATCCCTTTGAATTATTTAGTGGGCACAAAATCAACAGATATAGAAGAATCCATTAGCTTTGAAACATTAGAATCTAAAACAATAGATGAAAGTGGAAAAGCACTTATAAAATGTAAATGTACTAAAGCTGGAATAATAGGAAATGTAGAAGCAAATACAATTACTTTAGTGTATAAACCTATAAATGGACTACAGAGCATAACAAATCCTAAAAAATTTACTGGTGGTACCGAGATAGAAGATGAAAAGCATTATAGACAAAGAATTATAGAAGCTGAACAAGAGGATAAGTTAAGTGGTGCTGATACTGACTATATTAGATGGGCCAAGGAAATTGATGGAGTTGGTTATGCTGATTGTATAGAACTTTGGAATGGGCCACAAACAGTAAAAGTATTAATTCTTGATTCTAATAATGAACCAGCTAATGATGAATTAATTACTAAGGTAAAAGATTATATTTACCCAGATAAAAAATCAGGTGAAAGTCGTGGAGGAAAAGCACCAGCAGGAGCACTAGTTACTATTGCAACAGCAACAACATTAAAAATAAATGTTAGTGCTAAATTTATATTTACAGATGGATTTAATCAAGAAACTATATTAACAGCTTTAAAAACAAAAATAAGTGAGTATTTAAAGAAAATAAAAATAAATGGAGTTGTTAAATATAAAGCAATTGATACTATTATAGGTTCTTATGTATTACAAGATGAAGGAATAGACGATTATGCTAATTTAACAATAAATAAGTCTACTACCAATATACAATTAGTTGATCAAATTGCAGCTATAGGAGATGTGATAAATGCAAGTAATTAATTCTCAAAAAGGATTGCAGATGTATAGTTCAGTTTCTCCTATATATGATAGAAATATAGTCATGCAAGCGATTTTTGAAGCGATAGGAAGCGAAGCTGATTTAACAGAAAAACAGTTAGATGATATAATGCTACAACTTTATCCACAAACTGCTACTTGGGGACTTGTATTTTGGGAAGAACGATATAAATTACAAACAAATTTAGATGAGTCTATGGAAACTAGAAGAGCTAAAGTAATTAGTAGAATGCAAACCAAAAATAAAATAGTAAATCCTAAGAGGATTGAGCTTACAATAAAAAACTTTATTAAAGCACAAGTAGAAGTTTTAGACAGTATTGCTCCATATATATTAGGAATAAATATAACAAGCGAAAAGGGATTTCCTAATAGTTTAAATTCTATGTATAAAGAAGTTAAAAGAATTAAACCTTCACATATGGGAGTTAAATATAATTTAATATCTAGAACTAAGAGCAATTTGTATATAGGTGCTGCATGTATTACTGGACATAAGATAACAATTTATCCATGGAAAACTAAAAAATTAACAAGTAAAGGTAAAATAAGTATGGCTGGACCAATTATAAGGAGTTCTCAACATATTACTATTTATCCTAAGCAAGAAAAGGAGTGATAAATTTGGATATATATACGTTAGTTACTAACATAGGAAAGGCTAAAATAGCAAATGCAACTGTAACTGGTTCAAAAGTAGATTTTTTTAAATTAAAGGTTGGTGATGGAAATGGTGCATATTATGAGCCAAATGAAAATCAAACAGATTTAATGCATACTGTTTGGAGTGGAAATGTAAATAATGTACTTACAGGTGGAGAGAATAATCCGAATTGGATTATTGTACAAACTATGATTCCACCAGCAGAAGGTGGGTTTTACATTCGTGAAGCGGGTATATTTGATAATGATAATAATCTGCTTGCAATAAGTAAATATCCTGAATCTTATAAACCAACTATGGATGATGGAAGCACAGATGATTTAACTGTAGAACTAATTTTTGAGGTTAGTAATTCATCAGTAATAAATTTAAAAATAGATCCATTAGTAACTACAGCTAGTATAAAGGATTTAAAAAATCTAGAAACTAAAATAAATCAAAAAATTGAATCTATTACTGAACAAATGAAAGAAATTGCGAACAAAGTAGATAATATTAAAATTGCAGATGGAACTACAACTCAAAAAGGAATTGTACAACTAAATAATACTACGAATAGTACAAGTATTACTCAAGCAGCTACAGCTAATGCTGTAAAATTAGCAATGGATAGAGCAAATTCGGCTTTTCAATCAGCCAGTGATGGCAAAAATGCTATTGCTGGCAAGGTAGGAAACGTAACAGGAAATAATACACATACAGAGATAGCAAATAGAATACAAACAGATAAGAATACAGCAGCATCTAATTTAAATGCTAAAAATGTAAGTGCTAGTGGAAATGAAGCTTTAGCTAGTTTGGTTGGGAAAATAGCTAATATAAATGTTTATAATTTAGGTGGAATAAATTATGCAACTGGTGCCATTCCCAAAAGTGAAAATATTGTTCCTTATTATATATTTAATTCTTCAAATACAACAAATGTATTTGAAGTAAATATTACTGGATTAGGATTTGTCCCTAAAAGTGCAACAGCCTATTCAAATTCAGGAGAATACTCTTGCACATACAATGAAAGTGGAAATTTACTAACAATTATTAGAACTTCTAATGTAAGTAAAGAATGTTATAGATTAGATGTTTCTCAGATAAAAAAAGGTTATGGATATATTGTATTACCTATCATGTCTGGTTATACTGATATAACTTTTCATGCTTTTGGATAAAAGAAAGGAGATATTAATGAAGACTTTAATTGTATATGATAATGGAGGATGTATAATTCAACAAATTACAGGAAGTTATAGAATACCTATTGGTGTTCCATATATAGAATTAGAACTACCAAGTAATAAAATTGTTAAAGGTATAAATATAGATACTAAACAACCTATATTAGTAGATATACCTAAATCACAAATAGAATTACTAAAAGAAGAACTTGCACAAAATACTAAGGAAATGGCTAAAAAAGATTTACAAATAGAGCAATTACAAAAAGATTTAGCAGATTTAACAAAACAAATAGCAAATGGAGGTAGATAGAATATGAATTGGTTTGAAAAGGTACAAAGATATTTTTGTTGGGGATGTTACAATAATACAGACGTTTGGGATTTTGTAAGTTATAAGAAAATAACAACAGAACAATATACTGAAATAACTAAAGTAGAATATACAGAGCAAAGACCAGTAATTTAGTTCGCAATAGGAATATTAAGTGTAGAAAAATAATTTAATATTAAGGTAATAAATCAGGACCATTAAGGTTCTTTTTATTTGCCAATAAGTGAAGGGAATATAGATATGTTTAATAAAAAAATTTTTGAGGTACATTTTAAGCAAGAAGGAGAAGATTGTAATGTTCATGTAAAAATTAATACAGAAGTTGATACTGATGGATTAATTACAAAAGATGAATTAGAAAAAATAAAAAATATAACTTTAAATATATGTAAAAGAGTAAATATGAAAAATTAAAGAGCAATATACCAAGACCGAATAGGTCTTTTTTATTACTTAAAATCAGAAAGAAGGTTTAATAATGGAGAAAATTTTAAATGTATTACGCTATCTAGTTGCGATAATAGGAACAGGATTTACCTGGCTATTTGGAGCATGGGATATAGCATTAATTATTTTAATAATATTTATGGTACTTGATTATGGAACAGGAGTGCTAAGAGGGTATGTAAATAAAGAATTGTCTAGTGATATAGGATTACGTGGTATCGCAAGAAAAGCAGTTATACTTATAGTTCTTATTGTGGCTGTATGTTTAGATAGACTTATGAATACTGGAGAGTGGATTTTTAGAACTACCGTTGCTTATTTTTATATAGCAAATGAGGGATTAAGTTTAATAGAAAATTGTGCAGCACTTGGTGCACCAGTTCCAGAAAAATTATTAGATGCACTAGCACAACTTAAAGATGGAGAAAAGAAGGGTGTAAAAAGCAATCTATAACTTAGATTGCTTTTTTAAGAGAAGGAGGAATATATAAATGTCACAATGGAAATGGTGTGTAGAAGATTCTACAGGAAACATTACTAAAGGTTGGTATAAAGATAATGAAAAGTGGTATTACTTAAAGGACAATGGAACTATGGCAACTAGTTGGATTGAGGATAAAGATGGTAGATGGTATTACTTAGATGAAAGTGGCGCTATGAAAACAGGTTGGATTAAAGATAAGGAAAAATGGTATTACTTAGAGCCTAATAGTACAGGCTATAAAGGAGAAATGTATGGAAATTGTACAGCTCTTATAGATGGAAAATCTTATAAATTTGATTCTACTGGTGCATTGATAGAAGATAGTTTAGTATCAGATAAGTGTATTAATTTTATAAAATCTTGGGAAGGTTTTATAAAAGAAGGAAAAAAATATTATGATTGTGTTGGTGTTTTAACACAAGGTTACGGATTAACAGGAGATGAAATTAAAAATCTTCCAGAACAAATTTCTGAGCCTGAAGCAGCTGCATTATTAAAAAAAATAGTTAATAATAAATATGCTAAAGCTATAAAAGAAGATTTAGACTCTAAATCTATAAATTTAAAGCAAAATGAATTTGATGCATTAGTAAGCTTTGCATACAATTGTGGAACTAGTGGCCTTTTAGGTTCAACATTATATAAAAACGTTGTTGCTGGGATAAGAGATAAAGATACTATTACTTCTAACTTTCAAGCTTGGTCTAATGGGGGCGGAAAAAGAATAGAAGGACTTTATAGAAGAAGAACTAAAGAAGCTGCTATGTTTTTATATGGAGATTATACAGGTAATGTATAAAAATAAGGAATATAAAAATAGATTAATTCATATATTTATTGTATATAAATTTCATTTGTCATGTAGTGAACTTTATAATGTATCCTGAACAATAAAAAAGTAGTAGTGTATCAAAGTTTTATATACTACTACTTTTTTAATACATATAATTTAGAAATAATATTTAAGGAACATTGTTATTAATAATGAGTATATTAATAGTATAATGATTGTTGGCTAAAGAGCGTATTAGTTGTCATGAAATTCTATTTATATAAGTTAACTAAAAGTATAAAAGCAAAAATTTATAGTATGATATAAACAATTTTATTACTGAACAAAAAAGTAAGTAACATGTAGATTAAGTCTATATGACACTTACTTTTTTATTTGTAGTATTTATAATGTAAATATTGTAATTAGGAATAAATTTATAATACATTGAATATATTATAACATGCTAGATAATTAATTTCTATGTTACAATTTTATTGAATTTTTATAGTTCACAATTCCAAAATATAACTTAAGGGAAATTATATATTCTCTTAAGTTATATTTATATTACAATTCACTTTATATATGTGATATAATTTCTATGACTAAATTACACGCATAAAATTAGAAAACGAAGGGTAGCAAGTAGGATAAATCTTATTTGTTACCCTTTTCTTTTTATGGAAAACTTGTACAATTTGTAGTATTATGTAAATATAACTAATAAAAAACAAAAAAATGATACTAGGGGGATATTTATGCCAGAGGTTAAAAAAAATGTAATAGCATTTATGAATATGAAAGGCGGAGTTGGAAAAACAACATTGTGTGTAAATTTAGCAGACTGTTTAGCAAAACATTTTAATAAAAAAATTTTAATAATAGATATAGATCCACAATTTAATTCCACTCAATATTTAGTAGAACATGAACATTATATAAATAATATTTTTAAACAAAATAAAACAATTAGAAATGTATTTAAAATAAAAGAAATAGATAGTGATGTTTTAACAGGAACAGTTACAGATGAGGAAGAACAAATAGATGCACATATAGAACATATAAGTGAAAATTTAGATTTACTTTGTGGTGATTTAAGGATGATTGATTTGGATACTAAATCGCCTAAATTAGAAAATAGACTAAAAAAATTTATAAAGATTAAAAATATTGATACTATGTATGATTTTATTTTTATTGATTGTCCTCCGACATATTCAATTTATACAATAGCAGCATATAATGCAAGTCAATACTATATTTTACCGGTAAAGCCTGACTTTTTATCAGTATTAGGAATTAATTTATTCCAAAGAACACTATCTAATATGAGTGATGATGAGCATAAAATTGAGTGCTTAGGAATGGTATTTACATTAGTCCAAAATTATCCATATATTAATAATAAAATGGAGAAACTTAGGGCAAAGTATGCTTTTTATACATTTGATAACAATATGAAACAATCAACCAAAATATTGGATAATGCAGAAAAACATATATGTATATATAATAGCGATTTTAAAAATGATATAATTAAATTAGCACAAGAATTTCTGGATAAATATAATGAAGCGGAGGGAATATAAATATGCAACCATTATTTGATGATCTACAAAAAATGTTAGCTAATTTGAATGAAAAAAACAAAGTTATAAGTGTAGAAAATAAAAGACAAACTATATATTATTATTATTTTATAATATGTTTATCACAATTAATTTTAGATAAAAAAACATTTAAAAAAAATAAGGTTTTAGTAGAATTTTTAGAATTAAATTATAAATTTCAATACCCAATTTATATAACTAAAAGTAGAATGATGATTTTAGGAAGAACAATTCAAAATGTATACAAAATATCTAATATAGAGAATATAAAAGTCTATTTAAATAGAACATATGAAATTCTTAGAAAATTAAATGAAAATAATAATTTAGATGATATAAATAAATTAGAAGATTGGGCTGATGCAATTTCCAAGATGGAAATAAAATAGGAGAAATAATGAGAGCTGCAAAAATTAAAGTAAAAGAAGATTTTAAAAAAATAAGTGTTGTTATTAAAGATGTTTCTTATAAAAATTTAATAGATAATGATATAGAATTATTAATTAAACAAATTCATAAAGTTTCATATTCAATTTGTAAATGGAAAATATTTATAAGTGAAGAATACAATGATTATTCAATTGATGAAATATTTTCTGATTTTATAGAAATACTATATATTATTCCAATTAAAGATACTAAAATTTTAATGTTTTTAACAAGAAATATTATTGATAATTTTAGAAGATTAGTAAAAAACACATTTGGAGTTATGAGCAACGATTTTGATAATTTTATAATTGATATGAAAAATAAATCACAAATTAAAGAGTTTAAAGAAAGTGTTGATACAATATCAAGAGTATATAAAGAATCTTCAAAATATATTCATTCAACGTGCAAAAATAAATGTAATTTAACTGATGGATTAAAAAACTATGTCTTAAAAAACAACATAAAAATAAAAAAATGTACAAATGACATTTTAGAATTAGGAAAATCAATTAATTTTATTTTTATATTAATATATACCCAAATATATGTTGAAAAATTTGGAATGCTTAATAGAGAAATTGTATTAAATGCACTAGATAATACTAGGGCTAAGAAGATAAAAGAATTATTGCATTAATTTTAATTATTAGTTTTTATAGTACAAGCATTACTAAAAAAGTTTCATTAATAAATAAAAACACTTTAAGGGCAGTATGTAGAGAAATATCTATGTATTGCCCTTATTTTTTTGTCGAAAAATAAATCACGAAAACGTTGAAATGTTTTAAAAACAATATTGACAACTGAAACGTTGAGGTGTAATATATAAACAACGGAGTCGTTGGAAAGGAGGGTTTAAATGACTAAAATAAATCCTTTAGATGAAGTAATGACTTTTGCTGAAGCTTCTGAAAAATGGGGATTAGGAGAAAGCACATTAAGAAGTACTATAAGAACAGATAGACTTGTAGAAGGCGTAGACTATAAAAAGAGTGGGAAAGTATGGCTTATCACTAAAGAAGCTATGGAAAGAGTATATGGAAATTTAAATAAAAATATAATTTAAGGAGAGAAAAAAATTATGAATATAGCATATATAAGAGGTAATTCAAAACAATCAATAGAGGGTCAACAAATTTTATTAGGAAAACATAAAATTGATGAATATTTCGAAGATCATGGCACAAACATACAAATAAAAAAGATGCTTTCTAATTTAAAAGAAAATGACACACTATACATTACTAGTGTAGATAGACTAAGTAGAGATGTCAAAGAAGCAATTGAAATACTAAAAGAAATACAAAATAAAGGCGTAAATTTAAAAGTTTTAAATTTAAATGAAGATATGGATATAGATAAAATTAAAGTGCTAATTAGCATCGCTGATTCAGGAAATGAAATTCTTAATAAAGAATAATAAAAATAAGCAGTAGGTAAAGATAAATTAATCTTACCTACTGCTTTGTTTTTATTTAACCAAAGTTGATAAATATAATATTAAAATATTTACTAAAAATAAGTAAATACATAAATCTATTCTAATAAAACTCTTTTGCAATATAAACACCTCTATGGATATTATTTACAAAATATAGTAAAATTATTCTTGGAGGTGGTTATATGAAGTTAACAAGGTTCCAAAAAGATTTTTTAGAAAAGACAGAACTATTTTTAAATGAAAATAAATTAATTGAAAATGAACACTATTCTGTATTTTTTAATGAAATAGGAGATTTAAAAACAGGAAATAAAAATATAAAGTTATTATTACAATTAAAAAATGATAAAGAAATAGTAGAAGAATTAAAAACTATGAGTTGGAATGTGGATCATAAATATTATTCGGATGGACAAGTATCATTATATTCAAATAGCGATTCAAAGAATGATTATGGAAATATAGAAATGATACAACTATCTTATTAGTTGTCTAGGAGAATATTATGAGTGTTAAAAATAAATTATTAGAAATAAGGTTGAGTTTAGGATATAAAAATTCTAAAGACTTTGCTGACTTTTTGGAAATAAATAAAAGTATGTATAGCTTAATAGAAAACAATAAGAGAGTAGTTAATTTAGAAAATGCATTTGCAATAGCTGAAAAACTTAATATGAATATAGAGGATATTTGGTATAAAGAGTAATACTAAATATCCTCTTTTTTTATTTATATGAGAATAAAATTTATACTTATGGAAATTTTTTTTATTAAAGTGGAAACTTTCATAAAAAGTGTGCATACATATATAACAAAGGACGAAGAAAAGGAGAAAAAATTATGATTTTAGGTGTAGATATTGGTACCTATAGTGTAAAAACTTCTAATAAAGTTACATTCTTTAGTAAATTTACACAAGAAGAAAGTTTTACTGAGATAAATAGGATTAATATAAATGGATCTAGTTATAACATAGGAGAAGGAGAATTCAGTACAGATTGGGATAAGAGCAAAAAGGGAAATACATTAATACTTCTCTACTCAGCAATTTATAAGAGTGCTGAAGATAATATAAATCAAATTGTATTAGGATTACCAGTACAGCAATACAAGAAAAACAAAAATAATTTAATAGAACTTATAGAAAATAATAAATGTGCAAAAGTAGAAAATAGAAATTTAATTATTACAGATGTTACTGTAGCTCCAGAAGGGGCAAGTAGTTATTATTCTATAGATAGTAGTTTAAGAGATGAAATAGGAAATAAGCAACTAATAATAATAGATATAGGAGGTAGGACTACAGATATTATAGTATTCCAAAATAAAATTATAATTGATGTTAAAACTATACCTATAGGTATGTTGAATATATATCAGGAGATTATAGATACAGTTAATACTAAATATACAGAAAGTTTAGTGTTAGAGGATGGAGAAAGCATATTAAAAGATGGTTTATTCCTTAAAGGTAAACAGCGAGACATTAACTTTGTACAACCTATTTTAAAAAGAAATTTTAATAGTGTATTTAAAGAAATACAACTTAAATATAACACTAATAAAGGATATGTGTACTTAACAGGTGGAGGAAGTATATTGCTTAAGTTACCATTTAAAAATAGATTAAGTAATTTAATAATTTCTAATAATCCTATTTTTGATAATGCAATTGGATTTGGAAAGGTTGGTGAGTCTTTATGGCTAGAATAACTGTAAGTTTTAAGAATACAGAAAAAGATATAGAATTACATGGCTATTGGGATAATATGGAGGATAAATCTGTTGAAATAAAAAAAGTTCTAAGAAAAGAAATGGAAAGAAGAAAAAGTCTTGAAAATAAAGAAAATGAACAAAAGCCGACTAATAAAAAAGAAGAGAAAGTTAATAATATATTAGATTTTTAGTATAAAAAAGCCTACCTGATGAATAGGTAGACTTAGGCTAAGTAGCTATCAGCTCTGCTTACATGCGTTTCGCTTACGCTAATAGCATATGCAAACATCTTTAAAAAGATGACTAGTTTTAAGCATAAATAATAAGTTTTAATAAAATATTAAGAATTTATAAGAAATTTGAAATAGCTAAGGCTAAACCATATGCAAAAATAGATCCCCAAACAAAAGTATACATAGTAAGACACCTCCGATTAATTATTACTAATAGTATTAACTTAAATAATTAATTTTATACATGGAGGTATTAAATGAGCAAAGAAATTACAATGACTTTTAATCAATTCTTTGAAATGGAAAGAGGAATTTTATCATTAGATGAAATAGTACAAGCTAATAATTTAGAAACTATAGCTGGAGAGATATTGAAGAATAATAGATTAAGAAGATGTGCAGTTACTTTTATAGCATTAGTAAATAGTGCATTGCCAGTTTTTGCAGAGGAACCTGATGCAACTATAGCTGTAGCAAATATTCATAGAGCTACAAATACTTTACTTGATGTATTACAAGAAGGAATCTATTCTTTATGTATATTAGGTTGTGTGATGGAAATTGGAAAGGCTATAGTAGGAAGAAGAAAAGAATCTATTCCAAATATAATCTTTAAATATATTTTAGCATTTGGAGCTATATATTTCTTGCCTTGGATATTTGATTTAATAAAATTGATATTTTCAAATAAATAAGGAGGAAAGGTATATGTTAGAAAATATTAAACAATCAGTATCAGAAGTAATTCAAGAATCATTTAGTAGTATGTTTTATAATTTATTTAATTGGCTTGCTAGGGGTGTAATAGATAATTCCTATGAAATATGTTTAACTGTAGCTATTATTTCACTAATTATATATATAGCTGGAAAAAGAAAGGCTGGAAAATATGTAACTATATCACTAGCAGTATATTTTATATTACAAAGTTTAAGGGGTTTTGTAGTATGAAGAGTATGAAATTAAGCGAATATTTTAAATTAATAAAACCAAATTATAAATATATACAGATAACACCTCATAAAAGCATAAGAAATTACAATTCTAGTAATATAGCAAAAGCTATAGCACACACCTATAAATCATTAGATAGACGTATTAGAAGAGAAAAAAACAAACTATTCTTTGAATGTGATTTTAAAATTTCCTACATTATAGATATTCAAAACAATGATGCTAAGTTTTACTTTTTAGTTCCGGATCCATTTGTTACTGTGTTATTAGAAAAAATTAGAGAGATATGGGCCAAAGCTACCATTAATATATTAGAAGATAAAATTAAAGAGTTTTCAGAGAATGCAGAAATGTATCAATTAAGTTATAAAAAAGAAGATGCAATGTCTTTACAGGTAGATAAAAAATCTAATGAACCATTAAATAGTATATTGAGCGTAATGGATGTTATGAAAGAAGATGATAGAATTATTATAGTATATAATTTCCTTCCATGTTCTCAGTTTGGGTGGATGCAAAGATATAATACAACTATGGAAAAGATTAAAGATAATAAGGTGATAGATAAGAAACAAACAAGCCCAGAATATATTATAAAATCTACATTGGTTAATATAGTAAAGCTATTTAATACATTTTTACAAGTACTAGATGATTTTACAGGTGGAAGTGGAGAGGATAAAAAGGAAAGTTTATATAATTCTATATTAGGAATTTTAGAACAACAAAAAGAACTAAGTGCAGCTACAAAAAGAAAAAAAGAACAAACGATATTAGATACACAAATATCGGTAATATCAGAAAGCGCGAATGAAAATAGAAAAGATAATAATGCTTTAAGTGTATGCCAAGCCTATAGGGTGTTAGATGAAGATAATGAGCTTATATATAAGAAGATAAATAATAAAAGAACTATAGATTTAGAGAAAACAAGTCTAGGAACTACTATAAGCACTATAAGTACGGAAGAAGCGTCTAATTTTATACAAATACCAGGAAGAAGTCTTTTATATAGTCTTGGAATTAAATTTATTAAAGTAGAAGAGGTTAAAGTGCCTGAGAAATTAAGAAAAGGTTATATATGTTTAGGTAATGCTAAAAATAAAGGCACTATATTAGCAGCATACTTAGAAGATGATAAAGAAATAGGTTCACTTCCATTAATGCTGTTAGGTAGGCAAGGAGGAGGAAAAACAACTTATATGTGTAACTATGCTAATTATTGTTTAAGCAGAAATGAAAGCATAGTACATATAGATTTTATAAAAAATTGTGAAGCAAGTAAGGCTATAGAAAAAGTTGTGCCTAAAGACAGACTAATTGTATTAGATTTTAGTGTGGAAGAAGGATTACAAGCGTTAGCTTATAATGAAATAAAATTTACAGACAATATGTCTTGGTTTGAAAAACAAGCTTTAGCTAATAAAAAAACAGAACTTACATTGGAATTAATAAATTCTATAAATGTAAATGGTGATCCATTAAGCGCTAAGATGGAGAGATATTTATGTGCTTGTACAGATATTGTATATTTAGACGAAAAAACTACTCTTAAGGATGTTATTAGTTGTTTAACTAATTATAAGTATAGAGAAAATATAATAGGCAATATTCCAGAAGAATTAAAAGAAGAGCTACAAGATAGTATAGACACTTTACTAGAATTAGATGAATGGTCCAAAGCTAGTAAAGATAATCCAAGTGAGAAAATTGGTACAAGAGATAGTAAAATAGAAGGAATATTAGATAGAGTAACACTACTTAAAAGAGATTTTTATCTTAAAAAGATGTTTAATAAAACACCTGAAAACAATATAGATTTTGCCAAAGCAACAGAAGAGGGAAAAGTAATATTAGTAAGAATGCCACAATCGAAATTTAAGGATTATGTTAAAAATGTTATTACTACTTTCCTTTTAACCAAATGTTGGCTAGCAGCAGAATTAAGAGGGGAATTATCAGAGAAAACTAAAAGATGTCATGTTCTTATAGATGAAATAAGTCAAACTAAAACAGCAGAGATGTTCATGGAATCTAAATTAACTCAAACTAGAAAGTTTGGTTTAAAATTTGTTTTAACAGGACAATACTTAGATCAATTAGAACAGCAAACTATTAAAAGTCTTAAAGGTGCTGGGTGTTCATTCATGCTTCTTAAAGGAGCTATTAAGGAAGATTTTCAATATTTCAAAGATGAACTTGATGGAACCTTTGAGTATGAGGATCTAAAAGACATGGAAAAGTTCAGTAGTTTAAATGTAATTCAATATAGTGATGGATATTCTAGTTTTATAACTAAACTTCCACCAGAATTAAAATAGGCTAGGAGATAATATCCTAGTCTTATTTTTTATCTTCCATTAGGCAAAAATAGATTTGTACCAAAAACAGAGGTCTTTTGTAACAAAAAGTGTAAATGTTTTTTATTTCCAATTTAAAACGAAGTGCTTTAAAGCTAGATAAAATCAACTCTATAGGCTGTAACAAAACCTAATTTATTTTCGGTACATTTTTGGTACAGGGATTTTAAGACCAAGATTACTTATCTTGGTCTTTTATGTGTTTAACAAAGAATAAAAATACTTTTACAGGATTTAAGGAAAGTTCTTTAGCTAGTTTCAATATTAGCTTAACACCAGGATTGCACTTCTCAGGATGATTTTCTAATTTACTCATATGTCCTTCACTTATTCGTATCTTTTTAGCTAATTCTAGTTCTGTCATTTGTTTTTGAATGCGTTTTTTCTTTAGCATAATATCACCTCTAAAAATAGGTAATAAATTGATTTTATATTTTTTATTATAATATTATTAATATATATTGTGTCCAAAATATAAGAATTTATATGCAAAATCCTTTACTTTTGGGTATAAATTTTTTGCAAATCTAGTTTTGATAAAATCAAAATGAGGTGGATAAATATGTTAGGAGAAAGGCTTGCAGAGCTAAGAAAAGATAAAGGACTTAAACAAGAAGATATAGGTAAGATTTTGAAAATTAGCAGAAGTACTTATGGGAATTATGAATCCGGATATGCAGAACCTAGTGTATCTATATTAATAGATCTGGCTAAGTTTTATAATGTGAGTTTGGATTATATATGCTGCAATACAGATATTAAATACAATTTTTATAAAGATAAAAGATTATGTGCTTATATTAATAAATGCATAGAAGTGTATAAAGAATTTCTAAAGAAGGACTAGTTGAATCTAGTCTTTATTTTTTTACTTACAAAAAAGATTTCGACAATTTGGAAATAAAAAGTTAATTTAATTATTACAAGGAAATAGAATTTAAACTCTATAATACAAAAAATAAGTTTTTATAACTTTATATTTGTATATAAGACAAGCTTAAACATTACTTCAAGAAGAGGTTTTCCTATAGGTTTCCTCAATGTCGAAACTTGCATGGCAGGCAAGTTTTTTTGTTGTATAATAAATCTAGAGGCGCACATAAACCGTTGATATATCAACCTACAGATAAATTAAATAACTAAAGAGAGGTTGAAATACTATGAAAGATTATAAGACTAATAATGATTATATTTTAGATGTATTAGAAATAGAAGAGGATAAATTGTTTGAAGAATTATACAATAATATTTCTGATAAATTAAGAGTTGAATTTGCTAGATTTGTAGCAATTAAAGATACAATTCTAAAATTAAATATTGAAAAAGATAATCTTAAATAATATACCACATAATCCAAAAAGACTATTTTAAATATAGTTTTTTGGATTATGTGTATTTGAGATGTGCTGGATGTGCACCCCATCTTTAATTCATATAAAAATTATATATTAAAAATAATTTTAAATTTCTTATCTCCATCCCATTGTATTTCTTTTATTAAATTATTTATTTTAACTTGCTTTATATCTAATGATAATTCACTCCAATTTTTTAATAAAGCTTTTATATCTTTTTGAAGTATATCAATATTAATATTATCAATACTATTAAATATATTTTTACGTTCTAATATTAATAGTTCTTCATTCAACTTATCTATTTTTTCTGATATAGAATTCATATTATCAATTATTTTATTAGCAGCAGATCCTTTTAATTTACTTAAATTTTCACTAAGATTATCAAGTTGTTCATCATAGTGTTTAATTTCTTTTTTTAAAAGTTTGATTTCTTCATTTAAATTAGTATTATTTGATTTAGAATTTATATATTTTTCTAATATTTTTTTATCTTTAGACATAATTGATAATATTTCTAATATATCGCTTTCCAAATAAGTGACATTAATTTGTCCATTATTGCATAAGGTTTTATCATATTTTTTTCTCGAGCAACAAAAGTAACAGGTTCTAGTTCCATTTTTCTTTAAATAACCAGGATTTAAATACATGCCACTTCCACAAGCACATTTTACTTTGTGAGCCAAAAAACTATATTGTGAAATTCTTGGGTTTGCTTCATCTCCACGTTGCTTGATTTGCTGATTTGCTTTAATCCAAAGTTCTGAATTTATAGGTGCCTCATGTTTACTTACAGCAACTAGCATTCCGTTAGCATTAAATTTTTTTTTGCCTTTTTTATCTTTAGGCCTACGATTGTATGAAAGATAACCTAAATCATTTAATTCTCCATAAACTTCAAAACCTAAACTTTCTAAATATTTTTTACTAAGTATATTAGATTTACAATAAGTAGGATTATTGATTATATTAAGTATGGTTTTGGCAGGCATATCAAATAATTTCCCAATATATCTACAGCTATATCCTTCAGCAGCAGATTTAAATATCTTTATTAACCTTTCTCTATCTCCTGGTAATAATTCTAAATACATTGCAGTTTTATCGCCATTTTCTAATTTTACAGATTTATAACCTGTAGGTGGAGTACCACCAGACCAACGTCCTAATTTTGCAAGACTATTCATATTATCCTTAACTCTTTGAGCGATACTCATTCTTTCCATTTCAGCAAAGCCAGCAATCATTGTCATCATCATTCTACCAGCAGGAGTATCTGGATCAAATCCCTCAGTTATAGAAACTAAACTTACATTAAGCTGTTCTAATTCATCAAAAGTAGTTAAAAATTCTTTTGTATTTCTACCAATTCTATCTATTTTGTAGCATGCAATTATATCAAAAGATTTATGTTTAGCTAAAAAAATCATTCTTTGGAATTCGGGTCTATTAGTATTACCACCAGAAAAACCTTCATCAATAAAAGTTTCAAATATACAATCTTCATTTTTTCTTAAAAAGTATTCTTTACACATCTGGATTTGATTCTTTATCGATTCGCCAGTATCAGTTTCTTTACTTTTACGTGAATAAATAGCAATTCTTTTCATTAGAAAGTCTCCATTTCTTATTAATAAATTTTAGTAGCTTCCTTAACCTTACCTATAATTTCAATTTTATTTTTTTGTATATCATACATCTTCGGCACATATATTGAATTAGTGCTCATAGGTATTAATGTAATCATGTTTTCATTTTGTATAACCTTTTTAACAGTAGCTTCTGTTCCATCTATTAATACAACAGCAATAGAACCATTTTCTATACAAGGAGTTTTTTCAATTAGAAGTAATGAACCTTCACCAAATTCTTGGTTCATGCTATCTCCTTGAACTCTTAAGTAAAAATAATTTTTATCTTTGCATAAATTTGATTTTAAAGTTGGATGGTATCCGTCTATATTATCTTCTGCCAATATAGGTTCGCCTGCTCTCACAAATCCAACTATTGGAATATTAACTACTTCATATTTATCAATAACATCATATGTACATGATGATTCCTTTACAAAACTTGAAGTATCTAAATTATTATCATCATATTTATTAATATTTTTATATTTAAAAAGTTCATTGCTATCAATGCTAAATATTTCAGAAAGTTTATAAATAATTTCATCACTAGCAACAGTTCTTCCACTTTCTATATCACCTAAATAAGATCTAGAAATGCCTAACTTTTCAGCTAAATTTTTTTGAATCATTTTTTTCCCAGTTTTAAATGCATAATCACCTCTTAATTTTTTAATTTTTAAACCTAATTGCTTATTCATTACATTATTACTCCTTTTATTTTACGTCATTAATATTATAATACGTATTTTACGTCATTATGTCAATAAGTCAAAGAAATAATTAGAAAATATTAGCATTAAAGAGTTAACTTTCTATTATGACGTAAAATGACGTAATTGTCAATTTGTTATTTACGTCATAAATACGTAAAATGTATTTGTAAGCAAAAAATAAGTAATTAAACGTAAAAGAGGTGAATATTGAATGTCGGATTTAATTAATAATTTAACATGGAATAAAAAAATGGAAGTATTAAGAACTATAAAAGGTTGGAGTCAAGAAGAAGCAGCCGAAAAATGTTTTACTGGACAAAAAGGCTATTGGAATTGGGAAACTGGAAATGTTTATCCACGTAAAAATAGTAGACGAGCTATAGCACAAGCATTTGGAATAAAAGAAGAAGAAATATTTGAAAGTAACAAAAATTAAAAGCTTGCATATTATATAATGCATGAATTTTTAAAAGAGGAGACAAAGTATGTATTTTGAATGGGAATATGAAGTTACTCCAGAAGTTTCAAGATTAGTAACTGAAATGTTATTAGATTTATATGATGAATATAAAGATGATGAAAGAATATTTCCTAAAGAAGATAAAGATAAACAATAAGATAACAGGCTAAAATGCCTTTTACAAGATGGTTAACATAACTATCTAAAGGACAAGCGTATATAAAACTCAAAAACAATTACATTCAGTAATTTTCAGCTTTTTTTATTATCGAAAAAATATAAACACTTTCTCAATATATTCTATTCGAGTAAGTGGATAGTATTACAAAAATTTAATAAGGTGGGGTAAAAATGTTGGAGAGCGGAAAAACATTTTTAAATCTTTATTCTATAGTAGTTATTGCAATCTTAATGTTAAAAACATTCAAGTTGGCAGGTACTAAGAAAGATTTAGAGGGATCTGTTACCGTAGCAGCAGTTATTCCAGTACTAGTTTACCTAATAAATATTTAGGTGACTACTATGGATGCTAAGTGTTGTAAATGTAATTTATATTGGAACATTAGTATAAAAGCTCAAGTGCCTATGAATGGATATATTTGTCCTAAATGTAGAGCTAAAGAAACAAAAGAAAAACAAAAAGCTAAAGAATTAAGAAAGGGGAGAATAACAAGTGTCTTGCTTAAGAATAGGAAAAGATTTCACACATAAGAGTAATAGATTTGAAATCATAAAAATCTCAAGAAATTATTTCTTAGCAGAAGATGAATTTAAAACTACAATTAAAAGATTTCCTATATTACAAATAATCCGATAGGGAGGTGAGTTAATGTCAATATCATATTTTAGCATTAAACAAAATTTAGTAGATTTAAATGCTAATAAAGAAAACTTACCAAGAGAAACTCAAGATGCAATATCAAGAGTTACTGATGATATGATGGATATTTTAGAATCTATTAAAAATTTTCAAGCTGATTTTATAGAATGAGATAAGCTACTAAGCAAGCGACCAAACTTAAATCTTAGTAACTTAGAAAATAATTCACGTTTAGTATAACACAATTTAAAGAAAATTAGGAGGGCATTAAATTGATTAAACTTAAAAAATTAGAACTTAAAAATTTCAAGGGGATTAAAGAATTAACAGTTACATTTGGAACAGTTACTACTATTTTAGGAAAAAACGGAATAGGAAAAAGTACTATATTTGATGGATTTAATTGGTTACTATTCGGAAAAGATAGCCATGATAAAAAGGATTTTGAAATTCAAACATTAGATGGCAATAATGATGTAATCCACGGTTTGGAGCATTATGTTACAGGCTATTTAGAAATTAATGGGGCAGAAAAGACATTCAAGAGAACTTACAAAGAAAAGTGGCAAAAAACTAGGGGAAGTGCTGAAAAAGAGCTTAAGGGATGTACAACAGATTTTGAAATAGATGATATTCCAGTAAAACAAAAAGAATATCAAGCAGCTATATCAGAGCTTGTAGATGAAAATTTGTTTAAGATGATTACTAATCCGTTATATTTTAGCTCACTTAACTGGACCAAACAAAGAGAAATACTTTTAGACATTATAGGAGACATAAGTGAAGAAAATGTAATCAACTATAACAAAGCTTTATCACCACTTAAGAAGCTATTAACAGATGGTATTGATAACTTCAATAAAAGAACCAAGGCTAGTATTTCAAAACTTAAGGAACAAGTTAAATCAATACCTTATCGTATAGATGAATGTAATAACTCAATAGTAGAAATTAATTTTTCAGAATTTGAACTTAAAAAAGCACATATTCAATCTAAAATTAATCTGATAGATGAACAAATTGCGGATGCATCTAAAATTAATGAAGAAAAATTAAAGCTTCAAGATGAACTTTATGAACTTAAGGAGGAACGTTCTAAAAAACAACAACAAGTTTTAAAAAGTGCAAATAAGCCTTTAGATGATATTCAAAACAATATAAATCAAGTAAGAAATAGTGTTCAAGATTTAGCTTATAAAATTCAAGATTCAGAAAGAGAGAAAGAAAGAAAGCTTGAATATATTGAAGCTATGAAAGAAGATTTAGAACATCAAAAGCTTGATAAACAAGAATTACTTAATAAATATCACACCGAAGATGATAAAGAATTTGAATTTGATACTTCATTAACATGTTGTCCAACATGTGGAAGAGAATACGAGACAGATAAACTTGAAGGAATTAAAACTAACGCTGAAAGTAGATTTAATGGAGAAAAATCTAAACTTATATCAAAAATTATAGCTGATGGTAAGATCGTAGCAGCTGATATTGAAAAAATTACTATAAAAATAGAAGATTGTGAAAAAGAAATTGAAGAAACAGCAACTTTGATAAAAGGAATGAAGTTAGAAAAATTATCATTAGATGAAAAATTAGAGTTACTTGAAAAAGAGAAAGAACCGTTAACTTTTACAGAAGAATTACATTTTGAAGGAGAAGAAGAACTAAAGGCTAATATTGATCAATTAAAAAATCAAATAGAAGAATTTAAGAAAGCAGATAATTCAGAATTGAAAGCTGAGAAAATAATATTGCAAGAAGAATTAGAAGATATTACAAAGATGTTAGGTAAAAAGGATACTAATTCAGATCTTAAAAAGAGAATGGAAGAACTTAATAAAGAAGAAAAGGAACTTCAAATAAAAATTGCTGAACTTGAAGGACAACAATTTTTAGGGGAAGAGTTTATAAGAACTAAAGTTGAGTTATTAGAGAGCAGTATAAATAAGAAATTTAAAGGATCAGTTACATTTAAGCTTTTCAATCAACAAGTAAATGGTGGATTAAGTGAAACTTGTGAAGCATTGATTAATGGTGTTCCTTTCAGTAATGCAAATACAGCAAGTCAAATAAATGCAGGACTTAGCATTATAAACACACTTTGTGAGCATTACAATATTTCAGCTCCAGTATTTATAGATAATGCTGAAGCAGTAAATGAAATAAATAAAACAGATAGTCAATTAATTAAGTTAGTTGTTAGCTTAGATAAAGAATTGAAAGTTGAGGTAGATAAGTAATGAGTGAAAATAAAGAATTAACAGAACAACAAGGGGCAAACATTGCAAATGATTTAGATACATTCGGTAGCATAAAAGGTTTTGAAAATACTTGCAGAATGGCTAAAGCACTTGCAAGCAGCACAATAGTACCAAAAGAATATCATGATAATATAGGAAATTGTCTTATTGCATTAGATGTTGCTAATAGAGTTGGATTAAGTCCTATTATGGTAATGCAAAATTTATATGTAGTAAACGGGAGACCTGCTTGGGGTTCTCAAAGCATAAGTGCCCTAATAAATACATCTAAAAAATATGCTAAACCACTTCAATATAAGATAGATGGTTCTGGAGATGAATTAAGCTGTTATGCATATACGTTTGACCATGAGGAGAATGAAATTAAAGGTCCAGTTATAACTATAAAAATGGCAAACGAGGAAGGATGGATAAACAAGAGTGGTTCTAAGTGGAAGACTATGCCTGAGGTAATGATTAGGTATAGGGCAGCTAGTTTCTTTGGAAGATTGCATTGCTCAGAATTATTGTTAGGAATATATTCAGCCGATGAAGCTGTAGAATTAGAACCTGCAACAGTAATTGAGCTTACACATGAAGAAGTAAAGCAAGAAATTAAAGAAAATGCTAATCAACAAATAATTGATATTCAAATTGAAGAAGTCAAAGAAGACGATAAAGAAAAATCTAAAAATGAAAGTCCTACAGTAAAACAAACTGTAGTGAAAACAGAGCCATTCTAATGATTAAAGTTGTAGCTACTGGATCAACAGGAAATTCATATATAATTCAAGCTGGAGAAGAAATTCTCTTGCTTGAATTAGGAATTAACTTTAAGAATATCAAAAAAGCTCTTAATTATGATTTAAGCAAGGTTGTAGGTGCATTAATAACTCATGAACACAAAGACCATAGTAAAGGTGTAAATGATGCAATGAAAAGTGGAATTGATGTTTATATGAGTGAAGGAACTGCAGTAGGAATTGAATTAAAAGATACATTTTATGGCTATAGATTAAATTATTTAAAACATTCAGAATCCTATAAGATAGGTGGATTCCTAGTAGTTCCATTTAACACGCAACATGATGTAAATGAACCTTTAGGATTTTTAATATATCATCCCAAAATAGGAAAGTTATTATTTGCAACAGATACCTATTATCTTAAATCTAAATTTCAAAATGTGGATCACATTTTAATTGAATGTAATTATTCAGAAGATGTACTACTAACATTACCAGCATGGAGAGCAAGGACGATTAAATCTCATATGAGTTTAGAAACATTAAAAGAAACTCTTAAAACTTGGAATTTGGAAGGGACTAAAGACATAATGCTTATCCATATAAGTGGAGAGAATGGTAATCCTAATAGGTTTAAAGAAGAAGTAGAAGAACTTACAGGAATTAAAACTTATGCAGCAATGCCAGGATTAGAAATAAAATAGCTCCCGACTAAGGGAGCTACACCAAAAATCATAGGATATAAGCCCGCAAAACTTCATATCCTAACAATTTAATTAAGTATAGTAACAGCAGTACACATACTTAATAAATCTATTTTTATTATAACCAAAAGTTAGAGGAATATTCAACTAAGGAGGGCAGGACAATGGCTAAATATGAAAAGGATAGAAAATTCTATTGGTTGCAATTAAAAGAAGATTTCTTTGAAGAAGGAGCAATAGATTGGTTGGAGGAGCAGGACAATGGAATAACATATAGTCATTTTTATTTGAAGCTTTGCTTAAAGTCCCTTAGAGATAATGGAATTTTAATAAGAAAAGTTGGAAATGTATTAATACCATATGATGCAAAAAAACTCTCTGAAATTACCAAAACAGATTTAGATACAGTTATAGTTGCAATGGAACTTCTTAAGAAAATAGGTTTAGTTAAGGTATTCGAATCAGGTGAGATTTATCTTACTCAAATTGAAAATATGATAGGTTCTAAATCTATAGGAGCTTTTAAAAAGCAACAACAAAGACAGTTAAAAAAAGAAAATAATGGAGTATGTTTGCCTAAAAGTACAAGCAGTGGACAAATGTCTGAAGAGTGTCCACCAGAAATAGAACAAGAACAAGAAATAGAAATAGAACAAGAAATAGAAATAGAACAACAACAAGATATAGAAGAAATTCTAAATAAAAATTTTAAAAATCAAGACATAGAGTCTGTAAAAAAATATTGTACAGAAAATAATGTTGCTGTTGATGTTGTTGTTGAAAAACTTGAAATAATAAATCATATGAAAACAGTTAGAAATAAAGTTGGAGCATTATTAACAGCTATAAAAGAAGATTGGAAAGCATCAAAATCACAAAATAATTCAGTTTCAGTTCGTGGATTCAATAATTTTGAATCAAGAGATTATGATTATGACTCTTTAGAAAAAAAATTATTAGGATGGGAGGATAACGATAATGAACATGGATAGGAATAAAACTAATCTGCACTTAAAGGAAAGTGAAGAATTAGAAGAAATGTTACGTCAGGATCCAAAGATAGAAAATAATTATCTTAAGAAAGTTATAAAAGCTAAAGATATTCAAATATCTAATTTGCAAAATGAGAAATCAGTATTAAGTAGAAGAATACAAGATCTAATTGATTTAGCAGTTATGAATGTAGAAGCTGGATTAACTATACAAAGTGCTTTGGAGAAAATGAAAATTTTAGCAATGAAAGAAGGGATTTTGGATGATACTAAATTTCATGCAGCTAGGTAAAAACATTAAAACTAATGAGGATAATCAAAAAGATAATTGGGATTCTATAAGAAAAAAACTTAAGGAAGAGTATAAAGAACTTGATGAAGCTATAGGAGAAAGCGATTTGTGTCACATAGCTGAAGAGGTGCAAGACTTAATTCAAATATGCATAAGGGTATTAGTTTTATTAGCTAAGAAAAATATGAATTTAATTGAATTAAACAGGAGACATAACAAGAAACTTGTTAATAGAGGATGGCATCATATAGGAGTTATAAAAATACTTTTGAAAAGTAGGTGAGTTTTTGAATAGAGTTGAACGCAGAAGAGAAGAAAGAGATTCAATAACACTTTTAAAATGGATTAAAACTTTATCTTCTGAAAAGAATCTATTAATAAATAATTATATAAATCAAAAAGTAGATAAAATGGTTTGGTCAATTAATCAAGCATTAGATACGTGCATAGCAGCAGCCTTAATTGATAAAAAAGATTTAAGTATAACAGAGATTACGGAATTAATAATAAGAGCAAATGAGTATATGAAAGATTCAGAAAAATTTTTAAGTGAATATGGAGAGGATTGGATTATGAAAATTAATGAGCTAAAACCCAAAATTATAGAAATGTCTAGATCATTATTGGAAAAGGATTTTAACCAAGCAGATAGTGTCAAATTATTAAAAAAAGAATTTAAAGATGTTCCTACTAAAGATTTAGTTTATATTTTCAAGGAAACTAAAGAAGAATGGTGCAAAAAATGTGCTGAATTAACAAAAGATGATAGAGAAAAGATTAAAGCTAAAAATAAGGCTTATAAAGAGAAACAAAAAACAAGTAATGTAATTACACATAAAGAGGTAGAAAAGCCTGTAGAAACTAATAAGAAAGCTATAGAAGATACATTTAGAATTATATCTAAAGAAATAACTTTAGAAGGTAAGTTTGGAATATATAAAATAACTAAAAATGGTGTACAAGCAGGTAAGGAATATTTTAAGGACTCAGAAGCATTGGAAGCTTATAAAAAAGAAGAGTTAAAAGCATTTAATGCAAAAATAGATGAAATTAAAGCAACATTTGCTTATATGTAATGGAGGTAGAGTATGAGAAATACATTAGGAGATTTAAATAATCATTTGTTTGCTCAATTAGAAAGATTGAATGATGAAGATATAACAGGAGATGAACTTAAAGAAGAAATAATAAGGGCAAAAGCGGTAACCGGCATAGCTTCACAAATTATAAATAATGCAGATGTTATATTACAAGCAAAAAAATTACAAGTGGAGACATTAGGAAGAGATAATGTAGTTATTCCTAAAATGCTAGGGGATTAAAACATGAAGGGAAGACCATCAGGAAGTAAAAATAAAGTACTTCATATTTGGAATGATGAAGAAAAAGAATATCTTAAAAAAATAACTTCAGGACATCATTATGCGGAAATACAAAAGATGATAAATAAAAAATTTGATTTAAATTTAACTATAAATCAGATTAAAGGTGCAATAAGTAGATACAAATTAAATACAGGATTTACAGGTCATATGCCTAAAGGAAATATACCACATAATAAAGGAATGAAAGGAATATATGCAAAAGGAAGCGAAAAAACTTGGTTCAAAAAAGGTCAAGTTCCATTTAATCATAAACCAGTAGGAAGTGAGAGAATAACAAAAGATGGCTATATTGAAATAAAAATAGCAGAGTCCAACAAATGGAGATTAAAACATTTAGTAATTTGGGAAAAGAAAAATGGCAAAGTTCCTAAAGGTTATGCGATAGTGTTTTCAGATAGAGATAAAACAAATTTAAATATAGATAATTTAATATTAGTTACTAGACATCAGTTATTAATAATGAATAAAAACAAATTAATTTACAATGATGCAGAGTTAACCCAAACAGGAGTTGCTATAGCAGCAATACAAGAAAAAATTAGTAAAAGAAGGTGTTGTAAATAGCTAAGTATGGATCATGTGAAGTATGTGGAATCAATGGAATAGTAACAGAGCATCACAAAATAAAAAGAAGTCAGCAACCTGCATTAATTAAATGCAAAATGAATTTAATAGATCTTTGTGAAAAGTGTCATTACTCAATACATCATGGTAAAGATGGACATGATTTAGATGAAACAATAAAATTACAATTTCAAAATTATTTAGAGATTGTGTTTAATAAAGATTATTTTAGCAGAGAAGAAGTACAAGCTATATTAGATATTAATTCTAAGTCTACAGATAGGTTATTAAAGACGTTAAAACAATATAAAGGTCTATTTGCTAGAAAAGATATTGTAAGAGCTAGTATGGGCGGAAAATTAATAATATTGGAGGAATACAAAAATGAATAAAGCAGTTCTTATCGGAAGATTGACGAAAGATCCAGAACTAAGATTTACTCCTGGAGCTGGAACAGCAGTAACTACCTTAACATTAGCAGTTGATAAGTATAATTCTAAGTCTGGTCAAAAAGAAGCGGATTTTGTGCCTGTGGTTGTATGGGGTAAACAAGCTGAAAGTACAGCAAATTACATGACTAAGGGTAGCCAAATGGCTATAAGTGGTAGAATTCAAACCAGAAATTATGAGGCAAAAGATGGAACAAAGAGATATGTTACAGAAGTAGTTGCTACAGAAGTTCAGTTTTTAAGCAAAGGAGTTAATAACCAAGATAATGGTAGTAATAATTTTGGGAATATAAATCAAGATTACGGAAATTTTGAAGATGATATAACTCCAGTAGATGATGGAGATATGCCATTTTAATACTAAATAATAAATAGGTCAGAAAGGGTGAAGAAGATGGAAATAAAAAGATGTCCTAAATGTGGCAGAATAATAAAAATACATTGTGACCTATGCGGAAAATCAATATTTAATAAAGATAAAATTACAATGATAAATAAAGATAAAATTACAATGATAAATAAAGATAATAAAAATACTATTGATATTTGCGATGAATGTTATAAATCATTTTTAAATAAATCAGATAAGTAGTGATTCGTGATGGTCAGAAAGGACGAAGAAAGTATGGAATTTAGATTTTGTAAATTTGAAGATAAAAATTTAATTATAATACAGCATGAAGATTCTACAATAGGAGCTATAAAACTAGACGATATAAAAGAATTTGTAAATGATAAAGAGCAAAGTGTTAAATTTTTAAATGATGAAATGAATAAATAAATTTAAGCTAGAAAGGGTGAAGGAGCAATAAAAAAATGTATATTCAAGATATAGATCTAAAATTAAAAGATTGGGCATTTAGCCAAAGAAAAGGTCTACCATATGAATTAAAGTTACTTTTAACTAAAAAGAGAATTGAAGATTGGTATAGTTATTGGCAAGGTGATGTATATGTAAGTTTTTCAGGCGGATTAGATAGTACAGTTCTTTTACATTTAGTTAGAGAACATTTATATAATGATATACCTGCTGTATTTGCTGATACTGGACTTGAATACCCAGAGCTAAGAGAGTTTGTTAATACATTTGATGATGTAACAATATTAAAACCTCAAAAGTCATTTAGACAAGTGATAAAAGAATATGGATATCCAATTGTAAGTAAGGAAACAGCAGCTAAAATAAGAAAATTAAGACATGGGAAACTATCAGATAAGTATAGAAATTATTTAATGAATGGTGATGAAAGAGGGAGTTTAGGAAAGCTTGCTGAAAAATGGAAGATACTTTTAGATGCTCCATTTGATACATCCGAAAAATGTTGTGATGTTATGAAAAAGAAACCTTTTAAAGAATATCATAAAAGGACCAATAAATATCCTTATATAGGAATTACTCAAGATGAAGGTTTCCAAAGGCAAAGACAATATGAGAAAACAGGTTGTAATGTCTATGAAGCAAATGCTCCTAAAAGCCAACCAATGGGATTTTGGACTAAGCAAGATGTTTTAAGATATGCATATGAAAACAAGCTTGAAATATGCAGCGTTTATGGTGAAATAGTTTGTGAAAATGGAATATATAGAACCACAGGAGTTGAAAGAACTGGATGTATGTTTTGTGCTTTTGGATGTCATTTAGAAAAATGTCCTAATAGATTTCAAAAAATGCAAACAACACATCCACAGCTCTATCAATACTGTATGAAAGATTGGGAAAAAGGTGGACTAGGATTAGCAAAAGTTTTGGATTATATAAATGTTCCTTATATGAATAATGTTAAGGCTATGAAGGAACCAGGAGGAGAATTATATCAGCAATTTAAAATGACGATATAGTGTTGAAAATATGAACAGATTTAAGGAGGAAATAAAAATGTCTTGTAAGAAGTGTGAAGAAATGGTAACCATGAGTGCATTTAGTTATTCTAATTGTGAAAGATGTGGAAAAGCGATAACTACACCACATATTCCACCATATAAAATTTGTGAAGAATGTGCTAAGTATTCTGGTGATTGTCAACAATGTGGCGAAAATATTGAGGATAGAAATAATTCGTAATATGTTTATCAGATAGAGGTGTCAGTCTTTCAATGACGAGGCTATTACCTCAAGGGCGAATCGACACCGCTCTATCTAATAAAGTTATTATACAATTCAATATTGTATAAATATACAGTAAATAAAGGATTATAGGTTACCTTTATCAACCTAAATATATTATATAAGGGTGAAGGAAGAATGATAAGTCAAGATGAGTTTAATAAAATTGAAGCAGAGCATGGATGTGGATATTGGAATGTATGTTGGGAACATGCATGTCCTTGTGCAATAACTACAGAAAATAAGGGACTACAAGAAAATATATATAAGTCATTGGTTAAAGAAGCAGAAGAAGTTGCTGAAAGTTTTAAAGATGATGATATAGAAATACCTAATTACGAAAAATGCTCAGAGTGTGGTAGCTGGGAAGATGAAGACAATTTAATAGATGGTATGTGTCCTACTTGTTATTATGAGATACAAGACATATTAGAAGATTAAGAATATGAAAGTGAGGTAAAACAGTAATGTTAAGTGATATTTTAAAGAACTTATCAAGAATTTTTAAAATTAATAACACTGATGAAGCTATGCAGATGTATTCAGATTTAAGGGAAGAACAATTAAAAAGTTATTCTACCAAAGAATTAATTAAAGAGCTTAAGACACGTGGAATAAATATGCCTAAGAAATATAAATAGTTCACAATATGTAGATATTGTGTAGTAACCGAAAGGAGTTAAAAATGAATATAAAGGACATACCAGAAGAAATAATGGAACAAATATTAAAAGAATATGCAGAGGACTTATTTGAAGAATTTCAGCAAATTGAAAGAATTGAGGGTAAAATAACGCTCAAAGATGTTATGGATATATTACAAATAAATCAACAATAATTAATTTTTAGGAGGTATTTTCATGAAACAAACATTTGTAATTAGTGCTTTTCCTGCTTGTGGAAAGAGTTATTGTTATAAAAATCATCAAAATATATACACTATGTTAGATAGTGATAGTAGTGAATTTAGTTGGGTTAAGGATTCCGATGGAAATAATACTAAAGAGAGAAATTCAGAATTTCCTAACAATTACATTCAACATATCAAAGAAAATATAGGCAAAGTTGATATTATTTTTGTAAGTAGCCATGAAGTTGTTAGAAAGGCTTTATATAATAATGGAATTAAAGTTATTATAGTTTATCCTAATAAGAGCTTGAAAGAAGAATGGATAAGAAGATTTAAAGAACGCGGTAATGATGAAGGATTTATTAACTTCATATCAAATAACTGGGTTAATTTTATTGATGATATCGAAAAGGAAGATTTTGAATTCTTAAAGCAAAGATTAAATAATGAAGATAGTTATTTAGATTTGAATTTTTTACAAGGTTGTTACGATAATGGAATGAGTTGTATGACTTTTATGTGGGCAAATTGTTAGTTCACAATACTAATAATGGGTGAAGGAGTGAGGTGATACGAATGGGAAATATAAATTGGATGACTGTAATAGTAAGTGCACTTATTTCAACTATTACAGTCCAAATAATATTAATAATAAATATTAAAGAATTACAAAAAAAGATACTAGAATTTCAAAAAGATACCATTGAAGCTTGTACTGATGAAGTTTCTGAGTATGTTAGTAAGAAATTAAAAAGTATTAATTAATACACATTTCAGTAAATGACTTACCAAGAGGAGTCATTTGAACTAATCCTTTTTCTATAGATGGAATGTGCAATTCACCAAGTGAAAGACTATCAATAGTTTCAAATGAGCAACATCCATTAATCAATAATTGTTCATTTGCTATTTTAGCCTTAGTACACAAATTTTGTAATTTGGTGAAAAGTGGATGCTCTAAAAACTTATCATAGAAACTATCATGAATATGTTTTGAGAAATCTATTTCAATAAGTGATAGCCTAAATAAATTAGTAATTGATACTGAAGATAAATCTATATCAGTACACGAACTGTTTTCAAGAAAAACATTTTTTTTATAAGATTGTTGCTTTTCTGAATCCTCAGAATGCACATAATAATTAACAATAGGACAGCATTTCTTTTTAAATATTAGTTTAAGATTTGTTGCATCTAAAGGGGATAATTGTTTGATAATTTCTACAAAGGCTGGATGAACAAAAGTTTTCTTATCAGAATTCATAGAATTAGCAAGCAAATTTGAATATAATTCACGTAATTCATCACTATTCATTGAATAAGAAATAGCTTGTAAAGCAGGAACGGCAACATAAGGTTCAGGAGAAACTATTTTCTCAGGATCAATATTTTCTAGCTTTTTAGCTAGAAGTAATTTAGTTTCTTCAGAATTGTATTCTTTGTTTGCTATCCAAATATCAAGAGAAGAAAAAGCGGCATTAATTGCTTTAGGAATACGAGCTATAAACTTCCCTGTTTCTTGCACGGTTGGTTTAAGTCCGTCATTGTATAAATCAGGAGCAATTTTGAGTGCTTGTCCAGCTGTATTAAGAAAATTGTCAAAGCTTTCAGACATAAAATCATATCCTTTCAGTTTAAAATATAAGAACGATAGTTCATATAATAATATGGTAATACAGGAAAAACGAGGTGTCAATATAAGATGAAAATAGGAGAAATAATTGAAAAAGAAAGAATTAAAAGCAACATATCTAAATCTAAATTAGCTGAAAAAGTTGGTTGTACATCAAGAGCTATAGATTATTGGGAAAATGGAGAAAGAAGCATTAGCTTTGAAAATGCAGATAAAATCTTCAAAGCATTAGGGAAAACAATTACTATAGGTGCTAAAAGCAATGAACAATAGTTCATAATACTAATACAGGGTGAAAGAGGGAATGAGTTAATGAAAAAAATAGAAAGTAACATTAATAACTTTAGAAGAAAATTAAATTCAAATGTACCAAAGGAAGTTATAAGTACATTTGGTTATAGAGGAAACGAAGAAATGGTTGATTTTATTGGAAAAGTAGTAAAGGTAGACTTTGATAGTAATGAATATGTTGTAATCATGTCTAAAGTTAATAATAAAAATGAATATAACAAAGATTATATTTTAGTTAATTATGATGATTTTAGCAAGTATCTTAAAGAAAATAAGTCAAGTATATATATTATTGATGACATTATTAGCTTATGTGAATTTAGAAGATTTAATTATATAGGAATTAAACCACCATTTATTACAACAGGAAGATATTTTGATATTGATAAATTTATGGCAGCGGAAATTTCAGAAGAAAAATATGAATAAAGCAATATAACAAATGAATAGGGAGTAGATGCCTACGACACTATTGTCTTAAGTATCTATTCTCAATAAATAATCAATTTCAAAATGGGGGGAAGAGAAAATGAGCAACTTAAACGAAGAAGTATCGATAAAATTAGTGGGAAAATTAACATTGTTATTACCTTTTTTAGAACAGAAATTAGATATGCAACTAGAAGTTAAGAAAGTTATAGATGAGACTTTATATAGCTATGAAGTACAAAGTAAATGTACAGATTTAGTTTGCAGCGATATAGAAGAAAAGGCTCAACTATATCTTGCTTGTAAGAAACTAGAAGGTTTAAGCAATAAGACATTATATAATTACAGATTGTTTCTTAATAAGCTAGATCAATATTTCACTAAACCATGTTCTACTATAAACACAATGGATTTACGAATGTTCTTAGCACTTTTGGGTAAAGGTAAGCAAGCTAGCACTGTTAATTCATATATCACTTATTTAAAGAACTTTTTCGGATGGTTGCAATCAGAGGAATACATCTTAAGTAATCCAGCTTATAAAATAAAGCAAACAAAGGTGCCAAGAATCATTCAACAACCTTATAAAGCAGAGAATCTTGAAAAGCTAAGGGAAGGATGTAAAACAGAACGAGAAAAAGCACTATTTGAATTGTTAGATAGTACAGCTTGCAGAATTTCAGAAATAGATAACATTAAGATAGAGGACATTAATTGGTCCGAACAAAGCATAAAGGTTGTTGGAAAAGGAAGTAAGGAGAGAATAGTTTATTTTTCTACTAAAGCTAAATTGCATATTCAGCAGTATGTAAGTACAAGAAAAGGAGATTCGGACTCTTTGTTTATATCAGAAAAAGCGCCACACCAACCAATAGGCACCCGAGCTCTACAGTTAATTATTAAAAAAATAAAAGATAGAACTGATGTAGTAGAAAGAGTTCATGCACACAAATTCAGAAGGACTCAAGCAACTAGATTGTTAAATCAAGGAATGCGAATTGAAGGAGTACAAGGCATACTGGGACATACTACTCCAACAACGACCCAAGTTTATGCACAATTAAGCCAGGAAAATCTTAAAAATGAATATAGGAGATTAGTAGGTTAATAGTTTAATTAACTTTTAGGAGGAAAAAGGAATGGAATATATAAATGACATTAATATAAATCAAGCTGTAATTCATATTTTGGATAGAAATGCAGCAGAACCAGTTTTAAATGAATTTACTTTAGAATTAACTGAGGAAGTGTACAAGTTCTTATATAAGCATATAGAAAAGTGCTTAAAAGATGATGAACTTAAATATGCAAAATTTAATCAAGGAACTAATTTAGTAAAAGAAACTGTACAAGGATATTTGAATGGAATAGATGATGAGTTTATAGAATTATCTAAAAGCTTAGCAAAGCAAATGTTTACGATTATTAAAATAGATGAAAGTATAGATTCATGTGATTTAATAATAGTTTCTATAACTACAGATAAAGGACCTATGATAGGAATACTAAAATTGGATTATGTAAAAAACTTTACCCATGAAATTCAATTTATAGATGAAAAAATAGAGGTAGGAATAGTACCACAGATTGCAGGTCTACCAGGGAGTGGCCAAAAAATAGAAAAGGCTGCTTTTATAAAGCCTTACCGAGAAGATGATCTGTTTAATCTTTATGTACTAGATAAAAAGAGAAGGATCAAGGAAGATACAGAGTTAGGAATTAATTATTTTGTAGCAGATTATTTATACTCAACACTTATCACTAATGAGAGAGACAATACAAAAAGTTTTATAAATAATTCTGAGAATTGGATAAGAAAAAATGTGCAAAGTGCAGAGGATCAACAAAAAATAAGAGATTCTTTTAAAAACAAAATTATAGAAGAGGACATTATAAATATAGAAGAAGTTGCAAAAGAAGTATTAAAAGAACCAGGAGCAGCAGACAATTTTAAAGTGTATATGGCTGGAGGTTGTGAAGAAGAATTTGGAGTAGACAAGACTTATGTTGAGAAGAAAGTTAAAAAAGTAAGACTTAATATAGACAGAGAAATAGATTTATATATATCAAACGTAGCCTATAATGACCAGGATAAATTCGATATAGTTCCTAACGGTGATGGAAGCGTGAATATGATAATTAAAAATGTTATGAGCTATATAGAAAAGTAAAAAACTAAATATGAGAGTATAAAAATGCTACGATATTAGCTTTGTATTCTCATATGATAATCAATTAATAATATGAGGAGGATTAAATAATGAACAATTTAATGATAAAAGGATTAATAACAGTTGAAGGAATGACTTTTCATGATATTGAAGGTGGATTTGGAGAAAGTAAAAAAGCAATGTTAGCTAAAGAAATTGCTGAAATACACAGGAGAGAAGTTAAAAAGGTAAATGAATTAATAAATAATAATAGAAAAAGATTTAAAGACAATGTGGATATTATAGATTTAAAAACAGGTCTTTCAAAAAGACTTGTTTTAGAAATGGGATTAACTAATGCTCAATACGGGAATGCAAATAATATTTATCTATTATCAGAAAGAGGATATTCAAAACTTTTAAAAATACTAGAAGATGATCTTGCATGGGAGCAATATGAAAAATTAGTTGATGGATATTTCAACATGAGATCAGAAATTCCTAAAATGTCTAAAGAACTTCAAGCTATCTTTATGATAGATGGAAAGCAACAAAAGCTAGAAAATGAAGTAAAGAATCTAAAAGACAATATGCCATTATTCAATATAGACTGCGAAGAACTTCAAAAAGCAGTCAAAAAGAAGGCAGTTAAATGTTTAGGAGGATATAACAGAAAAGCTTATTATGATAAATCATTAAGAGCTAGAGTATTTGGAGATATACAAAGAGAAATAAAAAGACAATTTGAGGTTAATAGCTATAAAGCAATAAAAAGGAGTCAATTAGAGATAGCCAAGGAAATAGTAGATAAATATGAAGTACCATTTGTTCTTAAAGATGAAATAACATTAGTAAATAATCAAATAGCTATGTAGGAGTTGATATTATGACTGCAAAAGAACTAGCGGTTAAAACAGTAAGAGATATTGCTAAAAGAAGAGAGCGTAAAGAAAATGAATTTCTTGCTTATCAAAAATATCATACTGAAAAGAAAAAACGTAGATGGAGTGTAAAGAAAGGTGGGTACAAATGGTAAAGAAGAATCCAGGAAAGCTATTTGAAGAAGATTTTAAAAAGTCAGTTCCTGAAGATTGCTGGATATATAGATTTAAAGATGGTACAGCAAATTTTGGAGGAACTAAAAATGAAAATGTAAGATTTCAAGCTCATAATATATGTGACTTCCAGATAATGACTAATGATTATTTAGTATTATTGGAACTCAAATCTCATGCAGGTGCTAGTATTCCTTTCAACTGTATTAGAAGTAATCAAATAGAGGAAATGTCAAATATTCAGCATCCAAAGATTAAAGCATATTTTATATTTAACTTTAGAGATTATGAAAAAACATATGCAATAAAAGCTAAAGAATTAAAGTTATATATAGATACTGCTGATAGAAGGTCAATACTTTTAGGATGGTGTAAAGCAAATGGAATTGAAATTATAGGAAATAAGAAAAAGGTTAGATATAGATATGAGTTAAAAAGCTTTTTTGAAGGTATACAAGATTAAAACTTGCAAATAAAAACAGAATTACAAGGCATGGTACAAGCTCTATTGCAAGTAGACATGCCTTAGTAATTCAAAGAAGGAGAGATTGTATGAATCCACAATTATTAATGGAAAAATTAGATAGATGCATTTTAGCATTATCTAAAGGAAACATAGAACTTAAAACTTTAGGATTAAAGAAGGCTGAAACAGAGAAAAATTACAGAGTTGCATTAGCTCAAGAAATATTAAAGCTTAAAACTGAAAAATATCCAGCAACATTAATTATATATATGGCAAAAGGTAGTGAAAGAGTAGCAACATTAAGATTAAACAGAGATATAGCAGAATCAGCTTACTTTGTAGCATTAGATGCAGTAAATAATTTGAGGTCTGAGATAGAAATATTAAGATCTAAACTTACTTGGATAAGAACAGAATTAAAAAATAGTTAGGAGGATTAATTAATGGAAAAAGAACTATTTCAAAAAATAGAAGGACAGCTTTATCGTTACTACAGATATAAGAAGCAAATAGGTAAGAAATACCGAAAAGTTGAAACATTAGATGAACAAATTAAAGATATAGATAATCAAATAAGGAATGTTCATAAATATATCAATATTGATCCATATCAAAGTGGCTCCGGTATATCAGAAAGAGTACAAGCTAGCATAAGTGGTTCTTCATATATGGAAAAAGAAATGGAAAATGAGGTTACTAAGCTAGAAAAAAGGAAAGTAGAAAAGATAAAGCAAAAGATTAAAACAGAATCCAAGATAATGGAAATGAAGAACTTTATAAGGATGATGGATACTAATATAGAAGAACTAAGGGAAGAGGATAAAAGAATTATTAAATTTTTCTATGAAGATAGTAAAAACGATAAGGAAAATGTATCGTATCTAACAATTAAATTAAATTTATCAGCACCTACAGTATATAGAAGAAAACAAGTATTGGTTGAAAATATTGCTGATTCTATGTGGATGTATAAATAAGGATATAGGTACCAGTATTTAGCTGGTACCTGTCTTTATTAATTGGTAAACATGATATAATATTATTAAAACTAATAAATTTTATATTATGATGGGAGAAAATTATGCGCGATAAAAATTTTGAAGATAATTATTATACATACAATAAAAAACTTAAATTAGAAGAGTATGATGATGAGGGGAATTTAATAGATGTTATAGAATTTAATAAAAAAGATCTATGGGACTTTTATATATTTAAAAATAATGGCTATATTGATTTCAGATTTGCTAGAAAAAAAGATAGAGAATATTTCAAAGAAGAAGAATTTGAAATAGCTAAAAGGATAATGGAAGTTAGTGATTTTATGTATTTTGATGAAAATACAATAAAATATATAGAAAATATATTAAAAACATATACATTAAAGGAAATAGAATATGCATTAAATTTTAAAAATTATTATTACAATGAAATGAATGGTTACCTTTCCATGGAAGATTGGGCAAAAATAAAAAAGATGAAATTTGAAGATATATTAAAATGGATAAAAGAAGTAGATGGAATATATTATGCAACTAAAAATGATGGAACTAAAGGAATGATGTATTTAGAAAAACCAACTAAAAAACAGGCTAAATATCAAAGGCAAAAGCATGGTAAAAGAATAGTGTTTTTAAGTTTTAGTGATTGGAAAGAATATATAGTTAATGAAGATGATTTATAAATGATAAGAAGTTGAGAAAAAGTTGAGAAAAATAATTAAAAATAACCTTTATAATAATAAGTAAGAGGTATCTTTTAAAACTCACCCCTTGTTTTAAAAGATACTTTATAATCTCTCATAGATTCTCAATACCCTTTTATACTTTAAAATCAAAAATACTCTGTATAACCGAAGATTTAAGTTTATACTTGAATGTCTTGTAGGTTGTATGGAGTATTTTTATTGTTATTATAATAAAAAATGTCTAGAATTATACAACACAAGCTTTAAATGATAGTTTTGTTAATATCTTTATAGAGTATTATTTAATAGCTTGGTTAATATATTAATGCCGGCAAATCATTAACATAAAACGTTAAGGGAGGAATTTAACATGACTTCAAATAACAGAACTTTAGTACCAGAAGCAAAAGCAGGTTTAAACAAATTAAAAACTGAGGTTGCATCAGAATTTGGATTACAAGATTATGAAAATGGATATAAAGGTGACCTTTCTTCAAAACAAAACGGTAGTGTTGGTGGAGAAATGGTTAAAAGAATGGTAGAAAGCTACGAAAAAGGACTTTAGAAATAATTAAATGTAAATGCACTAAGAATTAACTTAGTGCATTTATATTGAACTAAATAATGCATAATAATATAAAATATATTATTTAAGATGAATTTGTCATAATTTTATTTATACAGTATTTATATATTATGCAAATGCCTTATAGTATTTATTAAAATTTCTATAAATTATCATATTTTTGAATTAGATGAGAATACTAAATATATGATAATCAAAGATATTTCTATAAGGGAGGAATAGTAATGGAAGATAAAGAATATGAAGAAAAGTCTTTAAATGGTAATAGATTTTGGGGTTGGATAGGAAGGTTAATAGCAGTTGCAATTATTTTAGGGATAACATCATTTTTTACACCAGGTTTTACTATTAAGGGATTATGGTCATTTTTGATAGCTGCGGTTGTAATAACTGTATTAGATTATATAGTAGAAAAATTTATGGGAATTGATGCATCACCTATGGGAAAAGGTGCAAAAGGTTTTTTTATTGCAGCTGTAATAATATATTTGGCACAATTTTTTGTTCCTAATATGAATGTATCTATAATAGGAGCGTTGTTAGCAGCTATAGTCATTGGAATTCTAGATGCAATATTGCCTGGAAGAGTAATGTAAAGTAGAGTCCCATTTTAATAGAGAATTAAATGAATATTATTAATTAAAAGATAAATAATAAAATTAATAATATTTAGGAGGTAATAAAATGTTTGAACATAAAAAACAATTACTACATGAAGTTAAGGTTGAAAAGCCTAATCCACAATATGCAGTATTAATGCAAGAACAATTAGGTGGAGGTAATGGAGAGCTTAAAGCAGCAATGCAATATATTTCTCAAAGTTTTAGAATAAAAGATCCTGAAATAAAAGATTTATTTTTAGATATTGGTGCTGAAGAACTTAGCCATATGGAAATGGTAGCTCAAACAATTAATTTATTAAATGGTCATGATGTAAATAATAATGAAGTAACAAATGGAGAAATACAAACACATGTACAATGTGGATTATCTCCAGTATTAATTAATTCATCAGGAGCACCTTGGACAGCAGATTATGTGACAGTCACAGGTGATTTAGTTGCAGACTTATTATCAAACATTGCATCAGAACAAAGAGCAAAAGTTGTGTATGAATATTTATATCGTCAAATTGAAGATAAAGAAGTAAGAGCAACAATAGATTTTTTACTTAATAGAGAAGAAGCACATAATGCTTTATTTAGAGAAGCTTTAAATAAAGTACAAAAAACAGGATCAAATAAAGATTTCGGAGTTACAGAGGATTCTAAACTTTACTTTAATTTATCAAATCCTGGTCCATCACATGAAGCACCTAATCCTACACCACCTTCATTCGAAAACCCTAGACGATAAAATTTAATATAAATATATATAATTAGAACTCTAGAAATAGGGTTCTTTTTTAATGTAATAAAACAGAAAGAGGTGAGAACAATGAAAGTAAAATGCTACACAAGATGGAAGAGTAATAATTTAATATGTTTATGTAAAGTAGGAAATGAAGCGTGCGATAGATATAAAAGCTGTAATAAAGTAGAAGTAACGTTGGACAAATATAAAGGGTGGAGAGAATGTTTTAAGAATAGTGAAAGGAGAAGATAAAATGATAGCTCCATTAGAAAATCCATGTATGAAATGCTGTTTTGGCTGTAAGAAATATAAAACAGTAAAAGAAATGAAAAGTAAGTGTGAAACGTATAAGGAATGTAATAGAATTATTAAGAGAGAAACATATAGATCTAAAAAAGAAAGAAGGTTATAAATTGTATCTAATGACACTACTTGTTATAGGAGTAGCAATAACACATATATTAAATATAATTGAATGTGCTAAGAAAATAAAAAATAATAACAATAAATTAATAAGCTTTGCATCAACTGTTCTAAGTATAGTGGTTGAATGTTTAGCTTATTTTTATTTAGCAACAGTTTATAACATATGAAAGGTGATAATTTGAGCAGAGCGAAGTGGTGATAGTGAGATATGGCTAGAGAAAAAAGTCCTGAAAGAATAAAGGCTAAAGAAATATATCTTAGTTCTAATGGTGATATTGTATTAAAAGATATTGCTGAAGAATTAGGGGTAACAGATGTAAAGATAAGAAAGTGGAAAAACTTAGATAAATGGGACGAAGAATTAAAAGGGAACGTTCCATTAAAAGAAAACAAAAAGAAAGTGGAACGTACCATTAAGAAGAGTACCAATAAAGAGAATAATAAAAAGGATGAAGAGCCTATTGCTGATGAAGTTAAAGAAGTATTAGAAAATACTGAACTTAATGATAAGCAAAGGCTCTTTTGTGTTATATACTCTAAGTGTTTTAATGCTACTAAGGCATACCAAAAAGTTTATAAATGTACTTATGAGACTGCAATGGTTAATGGAAGTAATCTACTAAGAAACACTAAGGTAAAAGAACAGATAGAGTCTTTAACAGCAATACAGTTTAATAAAGAAGCACTTAAAAGAAGTGTAATACAAAAGTATATAGATATAGCCTTTGCAGATATAGGTGACTATGTTAAGTTTGGAAAAAAATATAAAGGAGTATGGACCAAAGATAATGACGGGAAAGATATACCGGTAATAGATCCTGAAACTGGGGAACAAAAGATAAAAGAATACAACTATTTAGATTTAAAAGAGAGCTCTTTAGTAGATACAACATTAATTAATGAAGTTGCAGAGGGAAAAGATGGTATTAAATTTAAACTAGCAGATAAGATGAAAGCTTTAGACTTCCTAACTAAACATTGTAATTTACTATCTGATGAAGAAAAGATTAAGCTTGATTTGGAATATAAGAAGTTACAAGGTAATAAGCTCAAAGCTGATATTGAGAAAACTAAAGCTGAAACTAATAGAATTACTGAAAATGATGAAATAGAGGTTGAAGATGATGGATTCTTAGAAGCATTAAAGGGAAGAACTACACAGGTATGGAACAATGAGTAAGAAAAAGAAGAAAGAAAAAGTCTTTAAATTTCAACCTTTTTCAGATAAACAAGTACAAGTGCTCACATGGTGGAATGCTTTATCACCAGTAGCAAAAAAAGACATATTAATTGCAGATGGTTCAGTAAGAGCAGGTAAAACAGTAGTAATGTCATTATCATTTGTTATGTGGGCCACAGATGAATTTGATGATGAAAACTTTGCCCTATGTGGTAAAACCATAGGCTCTTTAAGAAGAAATGTCATAAAACCACTTAAGAAAATGTTAAAAGGAAGAGGGTATAAATGTAAGGACCATAGAAGTTCAAATGAAAACTATCTTACTATATCTAAAAACGGAAGAAGTAATGATTTTTATTTATTCGGTGGTAAGGATGAAGGTTCTCAAGATTTAATACAGGGTAGAAGGTATGCTCCCTTATATAGTAATATATAAGTAAACATTGGGTAAAATCGGTGAAAGCTAAGTTTATTTATAATTGGATTTAGAAATGTATTACACTAGACGGGTTCTATGATATAATAATTATAGAATAAAACTTTAGGAGTGAGAATATGAAAGATTTAACAGGACAAAAATTTGACTTGTTAACAGTAATTGAATTTTCACATAAAGAGAAAAGAAACAATGGTAATTATAGATACTATTGGCGGTGTGGATGTGAATGTGGTAATGAAGTTATAAGAAGGTCAGATGGATTAAAAGATAAAGGAATAAAAAGTTGTGGATGCTATAGAAAAAAAATACTTAAGCAACATAATTTTAAAACTAATAATCCTAGAAAATCACATGGAATGACAAATACAAGATTATACAAAATATATTCAAAAATAAAAGAAAGGTGCTATTATGAAAAATATCCTGAATATTATTTGTATGGTGGTAGAGGAATAAAAATGTGTGATGAATGGAAAGAAGATTTTATGAATTTCTATACATGGTCAATAAAAAATGGATATAATGATACACTATCTATTGATAGAATTGATTTTAATGGGAATTATGAACCTTCTAATTGCAGATGGGCCAATAATATAACTCAAGCCAACAATAAGAGAAATAATATTAAATTAACTTACAATGGAGAAACTCACACATTGCCAGAATGGGCAAGAAAATTAAATCTTCCATATTCAACATTAGCCAATAGAAGAAAGAAAGGGAAGTCTGTTGAGGAAATATTAAATCCAATCAAAAAGAGATAAGCTAATACCGAGATAACTATAATAACTAAAAAGATTATAGTATTGTAGAGCGTAGGAATTGAACCTATGCTTTTATTTTATGTAAAAGTATAGAATATAATATTCCCAAGAGTATCCGACAGCCTTATATAAAGGTTGAAAATGTACGCCGAACTTATAGGAAACTATAAGAAGTAGAGGATAAAAAGCCTTTACGATAACATAATTGATAACTTTAGCTGGAGTGTTATTTGATGAAGTTGCATTAATGCCTCAATCATTTGTTAATCAAGCTACTTCAAGATGTTCTGTTGATGGTGCTAAGATGTGGTTTAATTGTAATCCAGATGGACCATACCATTGGTTTAAAACTGAATTCTTAGATAAATTAGAGGAAAAGAACGCAGTACATTTACATTTTACTATGGATGATAATTTAAGTTTATCTGAGAGAGTAAAAGAAAGATATAAGAGAATGTATTCAGGTATATTCTATAAACGATATATTTTAGGCTTATGGTGTTTAGCTGAAGGTGTTATCTATGATATGTTTAATGAAGATATTCACAAAGTAAAAACAAAAAAACGTAAGTATGAAAAATATTATGTGAGTATAGATTATGGTACTCAAAATGCTACTGTATTTTTGCTATGGGGACTATATCAAGATAAATGGTATATAGTTAAGGAATATTACTATAGTGGACGAAACACAGGAATACAAAAAGCAGATATTCAGTATTCTAAGGACTTGAAAAAATTCTTAGGTGATATTATTCCAGTTAAAATTATAGTAGATCCAAGTGCAGCGAGTTTTATAAAACAATTGCGTGATGATGGATTTAAAAATATATTACCAGCCAATAATGATGTATTAGACGGAATAAGAACCGTTGCAAGTGCATTAAGTATTGGCTTATTTTACGTTAATGATTGTTGCCAAAATACTCTTAAAGAATTTAGTTCCTATGTTTGGGACGCTAAAAAGGGAAGTAAAGGGATAGAAGAAGTTATTAAAGAAAATGACCATGCTATGGATGCAATAAGATACTTTGTATATACAATATTAAGATTTAAAGTTGAAGAATATGACGATGCAATATACCAAAAAGGAAAAGGCGTTGTTAAAAACAATGCTAGTGATCCATATGGAAGAAAAGGAGGAACAGTATTTTAATGGAACAACAAGCAAAAAGTATAAGAGATACATTACTTAAGCTACCTGATAATGAAATAGCAGAAAGAAAACGTGTCTTTACTGACTATTATTATTACAAAGGTAAATCTATAGATTTAGATAAAGCAAAACAAAATTCAGCATTGTATGGTCAAAACTGGCCAATTGATGATAATGTTGATTATGAACCTACACAAGATATTAGAAATAAGGTCAAGCCATTGCTTAAGAAACAAGCACGTTGGATGTTTGGAAAGAAACCTACACTTATATTTAAAGCTGATGATTTGAAGGATAAAGAGAAGTGTGAAGAGTTAAGGAAGTTTATAGAAGATGTATTTGAAAATAATAGCTTCTGGAATAATACTAGAAAAGCCTTTTTAGAAACTACTATAAAGAAAAGAGCATTGCTTAGAGTAGAAGCTAATCCAGGACAACCAGTAGTAATTAAATATGAAAGTATAGAAAATTTCTTTTATAAAGAGAAGAATGGAAAGCTACTAAAAGCTATATTCTTTGAAGAAGATGAAATGAATGTGTATAGAGAAGAAGATAAAGATAAGATTTATTACTTGCATACTTATTATTATAAAGTAGAAGAGAAAACTAAAGCACTTCAAGCTTGGTATAGAAAAGAAACTTATAAGAATACAGATTTAGTAGAAAAAAATGAGTATGACACAGGATTTTCTACTATCCCATGTTGGCTAATACGTAATGGTGGAGAGCTTAATAATACTTTTGGTGAAAGTGATGTTACTGACTTAAGAGATGCTCAAAATCAGTATAACAGGAGAAATTCAGATTTTGCAGATGCATTGAGATTTCAAATGTTTGGATCTGAAAGTGTTATTGATGGAAAAGAAGAGGATGTAAATAAATTGAATGTTGCACCAGGAGCGTTACATGCTATAAGAACATCAGATGAAGCATTAGCACAAGGAAAACAAGCAACTATTCAAAAGCAAGAATATAATATAGGAAATAGTGAAGCTATGAATTCTTATCTAGATAGAGCAGATAGTGACATGAAAGAAACTTTAGATATGCCTAAGATAAGTGATTTAAATAATATTCCAAGTGCTAAAGCTATGATATATCTTTATAATGATTTAATTGCTAGAATGGAAGAAAAGTTTAATGATTGGGAAAGGCCTTTACTATCTTTAATTAACTTTATTATAGAAGTAGGTTCAGTATGTTATCCAGGTATATTTAATAAAGAATGGATTAATTTAAAATATACTAAGCTTATAAAACAAAATTATCCTATTCCTAATGATTTAGACGAAAAGAAAAAGCTTGCAATGGATGAAGTAGATAGCAAAGTTAGGAGTAGAAAATCTTATATTAAAGAATATAGTGATGAAGAAGATGAGGAAAAAGCTTTTGATGAAATATTAGAAGAAACAACCTTATTAAATCAAGCACAAGATACTCTTATTGGTGGAACTAATAGCGATATAGACGATATAGATAATGAATTGAATAGTGGTGAATAACTATGAACTCTTATAAAAAGAAAATACTTGAAGCTAGAAAACAAGTACTTAAATTAACAATTGAACAAGAAAAGCAAATAATAGAAATATATAGTAAAGCTTCAAGTAAACTTATTGATGATATTCTTGATATGCTAGATAGTAGAACTAAAACACATAAAATAGATTGTGCTAAGATAATCAATAATTACACTAAAGAACTGTATGAAAATCTTAACAATAATATTTTAGAAAATACTTGGGAAAGTTCTTATATACAAAGAAAGGTAATATTAGATTTTGCAGATCAAGTTGCACCAAATAGACATATAAGTGATAGACTAAAGAATAATATTACAAAAATATCTGATAATGCTGTAAGAACGCTTATAGCTGGAGGATATTATGAAGATGGCAAAACACTTAGTAAAAGACTATGGAATATTACAAAAGAAGATGGGAAAAATATTGATACTCTAATAAAAACCAATATTGCTGGTGGTGCAAATGTAAGAACTCTAGCAAATGAGTTAGAGAAGTATGTTAATCCTAAAAAAAGACTTGTAAGTAAGAGTTTTAAAGCAGGAATAAACAGTTATAAAATTTCTTACAATGCACAAAGACTAGCAAGGACAAGTATAACTCATGCAGCTGCAGAAACACAAATTCAAAATGCAAAAAGGAATCCATTTAGTTTAGGATTAAAATGGAATTTGAGTGCTAGCCATAGTTCTAGAATGCATGGTAAACAAGATGAATGCGACGATAGAGAAGGAAAAGTATATAAGCCTAATGATACACCACTTCAACATCCTAATTGCTTATGTTTCTTTACAGAAGAGGTTGATATTGAAAAAGCTATTAAAGAATTGAAAGAATGGAGTAATGGGGCAAGTAATCCTAAAATTGATAAATGGTATGAAGAAGAATACACCCCGAAAGACATAAGTAATAAATCTACTAAAACAATAGCAAGAGTTGATAATAAAAATGGAAAGATAAAGATTAGTAACATTTACTTATTAAATAAGTAGATGCTTTTTTTATATTTAAAATTATGTTAAAGAAAAAGTGATAAGAAATTGAGAAAAACTTGAGAATTTTATTTTAAAATATATGATAAAATAAAGATAGTGAGATTATATAAAGGGGTTGAGAAAAATAGTTGATAATATTCAAAATAAAACTGTAAATATGGCTAATTATATTATTGAAAAGAGAACAGAAACTATTGAACGTAAGATGAAAGAAATAGTTGAATTTTTAAAAATAGATATAAACAATAAAGAGTTATTAAAAGAATATGAACATAGAATACAACATTATGGTAATATGGAAAAACACATTTTATATAAAGGAAAAACTGAATTAGCAAACTTTACAATGGTATTAGATGATTATGGATGGAGACCGTCAGAAACAAAATATATTTTGAATTGATAGCACTTGGGGATAACCTAGGTGCTTTTATTATGTCCAAGATAGGATTTGGGATTAGAGAAGTCCCCACCTATCTTTTTTATTTTATTAAGAAAGGTAGGATGTAAAAATGGAAAACAAATTATTAAACCTTACAAGTGATAAAGAATTAAGAATAACAAGCGTAGAATTAGTTGGTATTATAAACGATTTTAGAATATTAGAGAGCAAAAGTACTGGAAAAGAGTATGTTTCAATTCAACATAATACTTTTATGAGAAAAATAAGAAATGAAATAGAAACATTAGATTTACTAAGTTTGGAAGGACAGAAAAATTTTGTACAGTCCTCATACATTAATTCTTAAAACAAAGAACAACCTTGCTATTCATTAAATAAAGATGGAATGTTACAAATGCTAAATAGTGAATCTGTATTAGTTAGATATAAAACTATTGAATATATAAATGAACTTGAAGATGAAAATATAAAATTAAAAGAAGGACAACTATTAATTTCAGCTAAAGAAGAAATAAAGGAACTTAAAAGTACATTAGAAGATTTTAAAAGGGCTACAGAAGAAGCCAAAGAAATGTATAAACCTAGTCATAAAAGAAAACTTCAATATGATAGATTGATAAAGTCAGTAACAAGTGATAAAGAAGAATATGGCATGGTTAAAGAATGGATTTTCGCAGTCTTAGAAATTGATAAATGGGAAGATACATCTATTGAACAAAATAAAAAGATATTAGAAATAATATCAACTGTATCAAGAATGTTAAATATTAAGAAGTTTGAACAATTAAGTTTGTTTTAAGGAGGAGAATATGAATGGATATACCAAACAAAGTAAATATATTAGGAACTGAATGGACTATTGAAGTCAGAAAAAGAACAGAATATGAAGGATTAGAAAAATGCGATGCTTATTGTGATAACAGCATTAAGCTAATAGTAATTGAAGAATTTCAAGAAGATGCTAATACTCTTAAAAATTTAGATGTTTATAGAAAACAATTATTAAGACATGAGATGATTCATGCATTTCTACATGAAAGTGGACTTGCTGAATGTAGTACATGGGCAACTAATGAAGAAATGGTTGATTACTTTGCTAAACAATTTGACAAATTAGCTAAAACATTTAAAGATGTAAAAGCATTAGAGCTATAAGGAGGTGATCCAATATCTCGTTTAGTCTATACGTTAATAGGCTTATTTTTATTTTAGGAGGAATTGAAAGATGAAAGAATTAAGTACAATCCAAAAGAGAGAAAAATTAAATAAGGTATTTGCTACTGATAAAATAGGTCCAGGAGGTGCCAATCATGAATATGTGATAGTTTCAGATATTGGCTTACAAGTTCCTAAAGAACAGGTAATAACATTTCAAAAAGGTCCTAGAAATGTAGAGGGTAGTCAACATGGTGCTTGTGATGAAGATTTATTAGAAATGGTAAGGGATAGATTAAAAGCCTTCCAAAGAGGTCCTTATTCTTGTAGAGAAAATGCCTGTGCATTAACATATATAGAAGAAGCCTTACTTTGGTTAAATATGCGTAAGGAAGATAGAATTGAAAGAAATGTATTAGGTACAAATACTAAGTAGTTAAGTAGCACGTTAAAAACTGTAATTAGAGACTAAGGAGGACTTAAAACATGGCACATATTAAAGACATTATCGGAGAAGAAGCATTTAATGCTCTTTCAGAAGATAAAAGAAAAGAATTAGGGAAAAAAGATTTTGAAGATATAGGTTCAGGTAACTTCATCCCAAAGATTAGATTTGACCAAGTAAATGGCGAAGCTAAGGAATATAAAAAGCAAGTAGGAGAAAGAGACACTCAAATTTCTAAGCTTAAAGATGAATATAAAGATGTTGATGGCTTAAAAGAAAAAGTTGAAAAGCTTGAATTAGATAATAAAACTCAAAAAGAAGGCTATGAAAAGCAATTAAATGATATTTCATTTAATAATGCTTTAGAAAAGGCATTAGGAGTATTCAATGTTAAAGATAAAGTGTCAGTTATGGCTCATATCGATAAAAGCAAACTTCATTTAGATGGTGAATCTATTACAGGATTAAAAGACCAAATAGAGCCACTTAAAACAAGCCACGATTTCTTGTTTGAAAAAGAAATAAAAGGTACAAGTTCATTCGGTACTGGTGGAAGTGCAGGTGGTCAAGAACCTACTCATTCAACTAACTTTGCAGAGCAGCTAGGAAAAGAAAAAGCAGAATCATTAAAACAAGTAAAAGACATTAGCTCATTTGCAGCTAATTAATAAAAGGAGGAATGTATAATGCATCAAAGTTCTTATAAAATAGGAGCTTCACATAAGAAGCTAAGACTTATTGGAGGAGATCACTTCATAAGTTTGCCTTTAAAAGTTAAAAAGGCAGATATAAAAACAAAATTAAACTCAGATGAAGTTCTAGAAGCAGGAACATTAATTACATCAGAAGGCAAGCCAGTTACTACAACGTCTACAACAACAGATGTTTATGGAATTGTTTATCAAGATGTAAGTTTTAAAAATTCTATGGCTACAGATGGTATTACCGATAATGCTTGTGAAATTGTACCAGTATTCGTACATGGAGCGGTTTATGAATCAGCTGTAAAACTTGATACTACTAATGCTGCAATAGAAAAGAAAGCATTAAATATGATTATATTTGGTAAATAAGGAGGAATGAAAAGTGATTAAATTAGAAGACTATATAAATTCAGCTAACATTACTTTATACATGAAGCAGTTGCCACAAGAAGCAACATTAGAAAAATCATTATTTCCAGCAAAAAAAGTACTTGGAACAAAGCTTGAAAATGCAAAAGGAGCTAAGAAAAAGCCTATTGCATTAAGACAAAGTACATTTGATGTAGCTGCTAAAATGAGAAGCTTATCTGCGGATATAACTGTACAAAGTACAGAAATTCCATTTTTTAAAGAATCAGTTGGTATTGATGAAACAACAAGAAGGGAATTAATAACAGCATTTGGATGTAATAATGAAAACTTGGTTAAGACTATTTCAGACCAAATATTTGATGGACAAGTAAATCTTATAAAAGGTTCTGAAATTATGCCTAAAGCTATGGCAGCACAAGTTATTCAAAATGGTCAAATTGCTTATTCAAGTAATGAAGAGGATGGAGATGTAATAGTTGATTATGGAGTTCCATCTACTCATAAGATTGTATTAACATCAAGTGACAAATGGACAAATGCGGATGCTGATATTGTTGGTGATGTTAAGAAGTGGCAAAAAATCATAAAAGATGATCAATATCCAAAGCCAACTACATTATTATTAACAGAGAATACATTCGATAATACATTTCTAATAAATAAGAAAATAACTGCTCATTTAAATGGAAATGTTATGAATCAGAACAGAATATTATCTCAAAAAGATTACTTACAATTTGCTAAAGAGATTATGGGGTTAGCAATTGTATTTTTAGATGATTCAACATATTATCCATATGAGGGAGCAGCACCAGTTCAATATTATGAAGATAACAAAATTACACTTACAAGTGGTACAACTTTGGGAAATACAGTGTATGGTACAACTCCAGAAGAGTTTGACAAAACTCATGGAAGCGGAAAGCTTGATACTACTATGGCAGGTCTTGTAAATGGTACAGCAATTACTACTATGGTAAAAGCTGATCCAGTTACAGTTGATACAAAAGTATCTGTAATGCCTATAGTAAGCTTTGACAGAGCAGACGAAGTATTCTTTGCAACAGTAGGTTAAGCAAGAGTAGTCAAAAGGCTACTCTTTAATTTTATTATGAAAGGAAGAGGTTACAATGGCAAAAGGACAAAATGCAGAAGTAGAAAAAGCAAAACAATATAAGGGGATTGCAAAACGACATATTAAGTATGATGGAAAATATATAGTTATTGGAGAAAAGTTTGATATTGCTGAAAAAGATGTAGAAGAATTAAAGCAATATGCAGATATAGAAGAAATTGAAGCAGCAGAGGTACAAGGAGAAGGACAGGAAGGTGAATAAGAATGGAACTTACACCTTTAGAAGTATTAAAAATAAATCTTAATGAAAGTCAGTATCCTGTGTTTAGTGATGAAGAACTTGAAAATCTATTAGTTGTAAATGACAATAATGTTTTAAAAGCTAGTTGGCGTGGTTGCTTAATGAAAGCTAATACAGATAAAAAGATTAAAGTAGGACCTATAGAAATAGAAAATGCTGATCCTGACTATTGGAACAATCTTGCATCTATATATCAAGCTGATTATTTACAAGAACAATCAGCTTTAAATCCAACTGCAACTACAGGATATAAAACATCTATGAGAAGGGCAGATGGCTGTTAATGGCTAGATTGAAAGCTAAAAAGATTATAGATGCAATTAATAAAGGAATATCAGTAAATCCAACTACATTTACAGTAGAACATATTGAAAAAATATTAGTAGATGGAGCTTTTGAAAATAATCAAAGTACAATAACATACTCAGGCATTGTATATTTAGAAGATAGCTCAACTCAAATAAATATAGATAGTAAAACAGCAGGTACTTCATATTCTACTAATAGATACAAAATGCTTCTGAACAATGAAAATAATATTAAAGTAGATCCTAAAAATTTAATTACATTTGAAAGCAAAGAAGGTTGTTTCGAAATACAAGCAGCTTATCCAATAGTAATAGAAGATACAATTTGCGGTTATATGTGTGATTTGAAGCGAATAGATTAGGTGGTGTTAATATGGGGTTTGAAGTATTTGATTTCATAGATAGAAAAATGTCAGGAATGTCATTACTATTAAATGGTGTTATCTCGCCAATATTAATTTCACAAGCTAAATCTAAAACATACTGGAAAGATAGAAGTGGTAATGCAAGGCAACTTATAAATGGTGGAAGTGAAGGCGGAAACGGAAGTTATGAATTATATCTAGCACATGGAACTGAATATGGAGAGTTTCTTGAAGAAGGCACAGGTATTTATGGACCAACTAAAAGAGCTATAGTACCAGTATCTAAAAAAGTACTAAGCTGGCTTGATGAAAATGGAAAAAGACATTTTGCAAAGAGTGTAAAAGGAATGAAAGCTAGACCAGTTCTTAAAGATACACTTAATGAAAACAAATCATTAATAATAAATACAATTGAAAAATATTGGAGTGATTAAGTATGCGGTATGGAATAAGAGAAAGACTATTACAAAGTATTCCAGAGTTAAAAGGATGCTATGAACCTAATATTCCAGATAAACATACGGTTAAACCGTATGGAATTATCCTACAAAATGATGATACTAAAAATAATCAAACAGTAGGATTTAAGAGAACTATTGAAATTTATATTTACAATGAGAGAACATCTTTTAATTATGTAGATGCATTAATGGGGAAAGTAATTAAAACATTGAATATGCAGACTATTGAGGATACTAAAACAGGAGAAATATTTACATGCATATTTAATGGAATAATCGGTCAAGATGGTGTTGATGAAGATTGGGACGCAATATATAGAGGATTACAGTTTACTGTTATATCCTTACATGAAGAAAATGAAGTTAATACAGATAAGTGGTTAGATGCTCTGAGCAATTATACCAAAGACATTATTAAATTACCTATTTATCTTAATAATTGGAAACAAAACTTTGAAGTACCATCAATTCTATGGAGAGTACAAGATCAGGAAAAAGAAAGAGAATCAAATGCTCTTATAAAAGAAAGTAAAACTCTTATATGCCATATAGCCAGTAATAATAAAAATGAGATTAATGAGTTATTGGATAATATAGAAGATAGCTTGATTTCCGATTTGAAGATACCATTTGATTTAGCAGACAGGCGTTATCTTACTATAGAAAGTATAGAAGAAGATAGAGAAGCTGATATGTTCACTAAAGGGCAATTAACAGTAAAGGTATATAAGAGAAAAATGGTTAAAAGAAAAGAAGTTCCTAAAATAAATAAAATTTATGGATCAGGAACATTAAAGGAGTGATGAATTTGGCTAAAGAGAAAGAAAATGTAGTTGATACACCTAATGAACCAACTTATCCAATTCAAACATTTATAGATAATGCAGAAGCACTTGGCTATAACAAGATTATAGTTACAGGTGCTTTGTTTAATTGCGAAAAAGAAGAATTGTCTAAATCTAAATTTAAAGAAATAGTTCAAAAATTTTTAGGAAAGAAGGTTAAATAATGGCTAAAGGTACATGGAACGAAAAAGATAAACCAAAGATTCCAGGATTCTATAACAGGATGCAGATAGCAGCAGAAGAATCAGCAAACAATATTCAAGGAGTTCTAGCTATGCCAGTAAAAAGTGATTGGGGTCCAGTAAACAAAGTAGTTTCTGTTTCTCAAGAAAGACACTTAAAAAATGTTTTTGGTAACAATGTAGATTTTACAGCATATAAGCTAGGAAAATTAGCATTGCTAGGAAAACCAAAAGAGTTGTTACTTTATAGACTTGTTGATAGTGCTGCTAAACCAGGAGAGCTAATTCTTAAAAATACTGAAAGTTCTCCAACTAATGTAATTAAGTTGCAAACAATATATCCAAGCTCAAGATCATTTAATGTAACAATAAGAACAAACATAATTAATGATTCTGCTAAAGATATTATTTTATATGAAAATACTACTCAATTAGTTGAAGTTAGTGATCTAACTGGAAGTATTGATGAAATAGTAGATAAAATAAACAAATCTGCTCTAAGCGATTATATTGTTGCTTCAAAAGTTGAAAATGCAACAGGAACATTAGCGGATATGGTAAATGATAAATTTACAGGTGGTAATGATGGTGCATCTAATATAACTAATACTGAATATTTAAAAGCAATGAAAGCATTTGAAAGTCATGGAATAGATGGGTTTACATTAGATGGTGTTACAGATGTAGGATTACACACAAGTGTTAAAACATGGATCAATGAATGCAAAAAAGAAGGACTTGATATATTAGCATTTTTAGCAAGTAATTCAGAAAGTTTAAGTCAGGCTAATTCAAAATCAAAAGAGTACAATGATTACTTAATGCACAATGTTTACTTAAAATCAACTACTTATGATGGAATTACTTACACAGCAGCAGAAGTAGCTGTATATGTTGCTGCTTTAGCACTAGGAAAGAATTTAAAAGAATCTGTCTGTAATGAAATTACCATATTTGATAGTGTAGAACCTCGTTTATCAAGAACTGAAATAGAAAGTGCATTAGAATCTGGAACTATAGTATTTGATGTAATAGATAATGAAGTAGTTATTGTAGATGATGTAAATACTTATAAAAACTATAAGAATGAAAAAGAGGAAGCATTAGGTAATATTAGAGCAATTAGATTTATCAATACAGTAAACAAGCAAACAGCAGGTGCTGGAAAGGACTATATAGGTAAAATCTCAAATGATGAAACAGGACATACAGTAACACTGTGTGGGTTAAAAACATTCTTTGAAACATATCAAAAGTTAGGTATTATAGCTAAATTTAATATAGAAACAGATGAAGAATTACAAAAGAACGCTCAATCAGATGAATTCTTCTGGAAGTGGGATGCTGAATATATAAATGTCATAAAGAAGATTTTCAGTACAGGTAATTTAAAATAGAATAGAGAGGATGTGTTTTAATGTCTACAAAAAAAGAACTTGATTCAAGTAGAATTTGTTCAGGTACTTATGGAAGAGTTTTTAAAGATGGAAAGGAATATCCGCAAGTATCTGAATGTACTGCTGATGTAGAAAGAGATATGAAAGAGACTCCAACTGTAGGTTCTGAATGGATAGGATATAAAGGTGGACTTAAAAAGGGTTCAGGGACACTTAAAGGATGGAAGGTTACGTCAGAAATGACTCAACAAGGATTTAATAGGTTTGAGTTATTAACTGAATTAGATGATCCTGAAGCTTATGGAGCTGAAAGAATAAGATTAAAGAATTGTCAATTTACAAAGATAAATTTAGTAAACTTTAAACCTGGAGAAGTAATAGAAGAAGAGATGCCTTTTGTATTTAGTGGGTTTGATTTACTTGATCCAATAACTGCTGATTAATATTAGCAGTTATTTTTATTTATTAGAATTTTAAAAGATGAAAGTGAGGAATTATTATGAATACAGAAAATAATGTTTTAGAAATGCAAGAAGAGGATATAATCAAAAAATTATTAGGTGAAGTAGAAGCTCCTAGAGCAACAATAGTGCTTGAAAGAATAGGTATACCAGTAGAATTAAAAGGCCTTAATAGTACAGAAATAGCTCAAATAAGAAAAAAATGTACTTCAAAAAGAAAAGTTAAAGGTGTAATGGAAGAAAAATTAAATGGTGAAGAATATGATGCAGGATTAATTCTTGGAGCTACTACTAACTTTAATTGGAATGAACCTAGATTATTAGAGAAGCATGGTGTAAGTGATGGAAAACAATTTATACTAAGAAAACTACTAGGTGGAGAAAGAACTAATTTAGTTAATAAAGTATTAGCGCTAAGTGGATATGATGATGAACTAAGTGATGCAGAAGATATAAAAAACTTATCAGGCGAGGAGGAATAATAACTCGCCTTTATAATATTTTTACTATGCATCATATAATGCCACACGTTTTTTACGGAATAGCTAATAATAAAATTTCACAAAAATTAATGATGGTATTTAGTGATTATGAAGTAGAAAAACAGAATAAAGAAATTGAAAAATCAAAGAGGGGGAACTAAATAAAAATAGTTCCCCCTTTATTTTTTATTCTTAAGGAGGTGAAAGCTTGGCCAAAAAGGAAGTTTACAGATTAGGAATAAATATAAAAGTTGATGGAGACAAACAGTCTAAAAAAGTCTTAACAGAAGTAGAAAAAAGCACTGAAAAAGTTAAGAAAAAAGTTAGAGATTTAGACAAACTAACAGCTAGTCCTAGTGCAAAACTTAAAGATACAGCATCAACAGCAATAGATAAAATAAAATCTAAAACAGAAAAGCTAAATAATAAAACAGCTACAGCAAAGCTTAAAGCAAAAGATGAAGCAAGTAAAACTATCAATAAAGTTCAAAATAAACTAAATAGTTGGATTAAAACAGGTGCTAAAAAGGTAATATCTATAGGATTAGCAGGAACTGTAGCATTAGGTGGCTTAGGAATAGGTTCAGCCATTAAAACATTTAGTGATTTTGAATATGGAATGAAAACTGTACAGGCAACAAGCCAAGCAAGCAATGATGAATTACTTAAATTAACAGATACAGCTAAAAATTTAGGAGCTACAACGTCTTTTAGTGCAGTAGAGGTAAGTCAGGGTATGAACTATCTTGCTATGGCGGGATATAAAACACAAGATATTATATCAGCTATGCCAGGTTTGTTAGATGCTGCAGCAGCAAGTGGGGAAGATTTAGCAAGCACAAGTGATATTATTTCAGATGCAATTACAGCATTTGGAATGAAAGCTAGTGATACTACACATTTAGCTGATGTTATGGCTCAGGCAAGTGCAAGTGCTAATACTAGCATAGGATTATTAGGAGAATCTTTTAAGTATGTTGGAGCAACTGCTGGAGCTATGGGATATAGTATAGAAGATGCCAGCCTTGCACTAGGATTAATGGCTAATGCAGGTGTTAAAGGTTCAATGGGAGGTACAGCTCTTAAAAATGCTATAGTAAATATGGCTAGCCCTACAGATACAATGTTAACTGTTATGAAAAAATATAATTTATCTTTAACAGATAGTAGTGGAAAAATGAAATCATTAAAAAGTGTCATGGATATGCTTAGAGAAAAAATGAAAGGAGTAGATAAAGCTACTCAAGCATCAGCAGCAAGTCAATTGTTTGGTAAAGAAGCAATGTCTGGAATGTTAAGTATTATAAATGCAAGTGAGACTGATTATAATAATTTGGCTAATGCAATTTATAATGCTGATGGAGCAGCTAAGCAAATGGCTAATACAAAACTTGATTCTTTAAGTGGACAATGGACAATACTAAAAAGTGCTGTAGAAGGAATGAAAATTACATTAGGAGAAAGACTTGCACCTTATGCTAAACAATTCGTAACATGGTTTACTGCTAAAATACCTAATATTACAGATTCAGTTGTAAAATTTGTAGATACTATAAGTAACAATGTAGGAACTATTAAAGCTGCTGGAGGTGCTTTCTTAGGATTAACAGGAGCATTTGTTGGAATGTCTGCAATTAATAAAATATCAACTACAGTAGGAACATTTGGAAAATTATTAGGTGGATTTAAAACAACCGCAACCGCAGATGCACTTGTGAAAACTACTGGTGCAATGCAAGACTTAGGACTAGCATCTAAAATAATACCAGCTTTATTATCTCCAACAGGATTAGCTATAGCTGGAATAGGAATTGCTGGAGTGGTAGCAGCTAAACAATTAAGTAAAGAAGTTGTTCCAGTTGTGGATTTATTTGCAGATAAAATAGAATATTTAAAAGATTCTACAAATGTTTCGGGGATGGGTGGAATGAGTCAAGAAATTACTAAAATATCTGATGCAACTAAAAAAGCTGTAGGTGCTTATATGGAAATGGACAATAGTATACAAAGAACATTATTAAATTTAAGATATAAAAATGCTGCTATAACAAGTGATATTGCTCATAATGTTATAGAACAATTTACTAACATGAATAAAACTATTACTAATAAATTAGATGAAAATTTAAAATCAAATTTAAGCAAAATACAAACAATGTTTAATAATAATACTAAATTAACAGCAGAAGAACAAAATAATATTATGGCACAAATAGAAAATCATTATAATAAACAGACAACTACAACTGAAAATGCTTTAAAAGAAATAAGTTCTATTTATAAGGATGCAAGTGAAGCAAATAGAAGCTTAACACAAGATGAAAATAATAAAATAAATGAACTAAGGTCACAAATGACTACTACAGCAATAACTTCTCTTTCTGAAACTGAAAAAGAAAGTGCAATAATTTTAGGGAGAATTAAAGACCAAACAGGAAGAATAACTGCTGAAACTGCTGCAGAGATAGTTCAAAAGTTAAATGAACAAAGAGATGAAACTGTCGATGCTGCTAATGCGGAATATGCAGATAGAGTTCATATTGCAGAACAAATAAAATCTATGGGTGGAGAATATGCAGAAGAAACAGCAAATAAAATAATAGCAGAGGCAGAAAGACAAAGAGATGAAACAATAGCTGCTGCTGATGCTACTAGATCAGAGGGGATAGATGCATTAAAACAAGCTTATGGGGATTTAGAACATAATGTAGAACTTAATACAGGCCGCATATTAGACTTTTGGGGCAGAATAAAGCAATGGTGGGATAACACTAGTTTTAGTACTAAATTTGCTAATATAGAAACTAATGGTGTTGTTGGAATGGTTGGGCAAAAGCCAAATAATTCAAGTAGCAAAATTACAAAACCAGCAAGTGAAATAGAAACTGATTTAGTAGGTGCTCCTAATAGTTTATCAAGAGAAACTATTAAATGGGGAAAGGAGAATTATACTGGAACGAATAATGCAATACCAGGTATTAACTCAGTAGGCGAGCGTGGTATGGAATTGGTATTAGGAAGAAGTTTATATGACTTTAAAGGTGGAGAAAAAGTACTTAATAATTCAGAAACTAAATCTGTTTTAAATAATCTAGGTCAAGCACCTATATATAATCCGCAAATTCAAACTATTGGTGCTGGTGGAAATAATATTCAAATTGATGTCCAAGTAAATAATAATGATACAGATGTTAATGGAATAGTTCGCGAGGTAACAAATGAAGTAGGAAGACAGCTTAAAGAAGTTCTTACAAATATTAAAAAATAATGAACTATATGTTATAATTTGAATAAGGGGTGATAATGAATGGAAAAACATATATTATTGATTCTTAGTTTAATATGTGTATTGGGATTTTCTTTAGTAGGATGTACAAACAATAATAAGGTAAACAAAAGTACAGAAAAAGAAACACATAGTATAATTGAGGTGGATAATACTAAAACAGAGAATAGTAAGAAAGAAGAAAATAATAAAGCAGATGATGTAGTAGTGGATTCAAAACAAGATTATAGAAATAAGTGCGTTGAAGCAAACTTTGTAGAAATTAATGGTGATAGATGGAATGAAAAAGATGTATTTGTAGAGGGGATAATTGACAGCATTGATAATGATAGCAAGTTATATGTATTTCCTACTATATCTTTAAAAAAAGAAACTGATAAAGGTATAGAATCCTATATGATAATATTACCGGAGAATAATAAAAAATTTAAAGTAGGAGACAATGTTAAAATTTATGGTTCAGTGTATGAAAAAAGGGTTATTGGATTTCCAAGTATAATTAGTATGGATATTGAAAAAATTTGATAAGAAAATGAGAAAAAGTTGATAAAATACAAGTTGAAAATATAGTATAATAATTATAGAAATATTTTTAAAGCACTTACACTAGTTGTAGGTGCTTTTTATGTATTCAGAAATAGAAAAAAGAGAGGGATTTACATGGATATATATTTAATAGATGAAGCTAAAAATTATAAATTCCATTTTCCAGTTAACCCTTTAAATTCTTTATCGTTATCGAAAGAAAAAAGATACATTACAGCAGATATATTAGACTTTGGTGAAGTTGATATAAATCAAAAAGGCGAAAAAATAAGAGAAATAAGTTTTAATTCTTTATTTCCAAAAGAGTATGATGAATCTTATTGCAGAGAAATGTATTTAGATACACCTTTGAATAGTAAAAAGTTAATAGAAGGCTGGCAAGATATAGAACAACCATTAAGGTTAATAATAACGGATATAGATGTAAATGAACTAGTATCTATAAGTAAATTTACTTATGAATTTGTTGCTGGAGAATTAGAAGATATTTATTTTAATATAACTTTTAGAACTAACAGAGAAATAAAGATAGAAACCATAACTAGTACTAGCGCAAATAGTTATAGTGGTGGCTTACAAGATAATAGACCTTCACAAGAATCAAAATTTAAAGACGGTGATAAAGCTAAAGTTACTGCAAGTGCATTAAACGTTAGAAGTGGTCCAGGAACTGAAAATGATATTATCGGTACATTATACAAAGGACAAATAGTAACAGCTTATAGAGTTGAAGGACAATGGCTACATACTTATTACGGTAATCATGGTGGTTATGTCCATATGGATTATATAGTAAAAGTTTAAAAAGTAGGTGATTTTTATAAAACTAGTTTTAAAAAATAAATATAAAATACAATTACTTTCTGAAGAAGCTACTTTAAAAGAAAGTATAGATAGTATTGCATATACTTTAAATTTAACTTTAATTGAAACTACAGAATTAAAAAATATAGAATTAGCTAAAGGTGATAGTATTCAACTTTATGACTATATGTTTAATAGTAATGAATACAAAAAGATATTTGATGGTACTATTAGAGATATAAATGGTTCAAAGAAAAATAAAAAACTATCTATCATTTGCAGAGAAAGAACTGTCTCTATAGAAGAAAGTGAAGAAGAATATTTATGGAAGGATGGCCAAACAGCTACTCAAAGAGCCAAAACGATTTGTAATGATTGGGGCATACCAGTAGGAAACTTTAGTGAAACAAGCATAGGTTTATCAAAGGATTTAAGAAAAGAATCTTTATTTAGTACGATGAAAAAAGATTTAAAAGAAACAGCTCAAAAAGGTGGAAGTCTTTATAAGTTTAGAATGTCAGAAAGTTTAGATTTAGTTGAACTAGGAAGTAATAGTATGGTTTATAAATTAGATAGTATAGTAGAAGATGTTCAATCAAAATCAAGTCTTAATGGAGCTGTAACTCAAGTAAAAGTTTTAGGTAAAGAAGAAACGAAGAAAAGTACTAAGAAAAATAAGACTTCTGGCAGTAGTGAAGAAAAAGAATTAATATTATCTCCTATACTTGGTGTATTTAAAAAGAATACTGATAAATATGGAACAATACAAAAACTATTTCAAGATGAAAAAATTGACGATTATTCTAAGGCTAAAAGTAAAGCTGATGCATTATTTAGCAATGGTGAAGATAGCATGTCTGTACCTTGTGTACAAGATATAAACACAATTAGAGCAGGAGATAAAGTTAGTTTATATAATAATTTTTACTATGTTACAGATATAACACACGAACTTGGAACAGACGGAAAAATGAATATGACAGTAATGAGTTGGGAAGGAATGAAAACTAAATTCTATGGAGAATAATATTTTTGAAGATATAAAAAGAGTAATGGATAATAACTTTAAAAGTGGTATTAATGAAGCTATGTTTTCTAATAGTCTAGTATTAGGTACAATAACTACTACAGGACTTAAATTAGACGACTTTAAACATGAAATATCTGATTATTTAGTATTAGATTATTTAAAATTAAATGATAATTACAGTACTGAAGATACAAGTTGTACATCATTACATTCACATGAATTTAAAACACCTGAAAACTTAAAATCAATAAAACCTGGTGATAGAGTATTAGTGGCTAGAATAGGAAATAAATGTGTAATAGTAGGGAGAGTGAGTACTAATGCCTAATCTATTTCCAACAGCTAACGAAGAAACAATAAACTTAGAAGAAGACACACAACAAAAATTTAAAGGGTCTTATGCTATAAACTTTGGAACAGGGGAGTTCATTAAAAACTCTGATGGAACTATTAAAATATTAGATGAATTTGAAGCATATGTACAGTGGTGCGAAAAGGCAATGCTTACAGCACGATATAAATATGGGGCTTATTCAGATAGGTATGGAAAAGACATTATAGGCTCAGATATTACAGATAAAAAGTTTGTAGAGTTAGAACTTAAAAGAATCACACAAGAGGCGTTAATGGTACATCCATTAACCAAAAGTGTTGATTCTTTTTCTTTTGAGTGGAAAGGTAGTGACGTTTATTATAGCTTTGAAGTTACTACTACTAAAAACAGAAACAAAGTGCTTAAAAGTAATAAGAAAGTGTGGTGATAAAAATGGAAATGCCTGATTTTTTAACAGAAGATGTTGAAAAAATTCATAGGAGAATGATGGAGAAAGCACCTCCGGGAGTATCTGCAATAGAAGGAGAGATATTTTGGGATGCAACAAGACCATCTGCTTTGGAAAAAGAAAGAACAGAAAAAATTCAGATGCAAAATATTCTTAAAATGGCTCATTCACAAACAGCAACAGGAAAATATTTAGAATTTTTAGGAGAATGTCAAGGGATATTTAAGAACAATCCAACAGTTTCAACAGGTTATGTTGAGATTACAGCTAATAAAGGAACTATAATCCCTTTGAATTATTTAGTGGGCACAAAATCAACAGATATAGAAGAATCCATTAGCTTTGAAACATTAGAATCTAAAACAATAGATGAAAGTGGAAAAGCACTTATAAAATGTAAATGTACTAAAGCTGGAATAATAGGAAATGTAGAAGCAAATACAATTACTTTAGTGTATAAACCTATAAATGGACTACAGAGCATAACAAATCCTAAAAAATTTACTGGTGGTACCGAGATAGAAGATGAAAAGCATTATAGACAAAGAATTATAGAAGCTGAACAAGAGGATAAGTTAAGTGGTGCTGATACTGACTATATTAGATGGGCCAAGGAAATTGATGGAGTTGGTTATGCTGATTGTATAGAACTTTGGAATGGGCCACAAACAGTAAAAGTATTAATTCTTGATTCTAATAATGAACCAGCTAATGATGAATTAATTACTAAGGTAAAAGATTATATTTACCCAGATAAAAAATCAGGTGAAAGTCGTGGAGGAAAAGCACCAGCAGGAGCACTAGTTACTATTGCAACAGCAACAACATTAAAAATAAATGTTAGTGCTAAATTTATATTTACAGATGGATTTAATCAAGAAACTATATTAACAGCTTTAAAAACAAAAATAAGTGAGTATTTAAAGAAAATAAAAATAAATGGAGTTGTTAAATATAAAGCAATTGATACTATTATAGGTTCTTATGTATTACAAGATGAAGGAATAGACGATTATGCTAATTTAACAATAAATAAGTCTACTACCAATATACAATTAGTTGATCAAATTGCAGCTATAGGAGATGTGATAAATGCAAGTAATTAATTCTCAAAAAGGATTGCAGATGTATAGTTCAGTTTCTCCTATATATGATAGAAATATAGTCATGCAAGCGATTTTTGAAGCGATAGGAAGCGAAGCTGATTTAACAGAAAAACAGTTAGATGATATAATGCTACAACTTTATCCACAAACTGCTACTTGGGGACTTGTATTTTGGGAAGAACGATATAAATTACAAACAAATTTAGATGAGTCTATGGAAACTAGAAGAGCTAAAGTAATTAGTAGAATGCAAACCAAAAATAAAATAGTAAATCCTAAGAGGATTGAGCTTACAATAAAAAACTTTATTAAAGCACAAGTAGAAGTTTTAGACAGTATTGCTCCATATATATTAGGAATAAATATAACAAGCGAAAAGGGATTTCCTAATAGTTTAAATTCTATGTATAAAGAAGTTAAAAGAATTAAACCTTCACATATGGGAGTTAAATATAATTTAATATCTAGAACTAAGAGCAATTTGTATATAGGTGCTGCATGTATTACTGGACATAAGATAACAATTTATCCATGGAAAACTAAAAAATTAACAAGTAAAGGTAAAATAAGTATGGCTGGACCAATTATAAGGAGTTCTCAACATATTACTATTTATCCTAAGCAAGAAAAGGAGTGATAAATTTGGATATATATACGTTAGTTACTAACATAGGAAAGGCTAAAATAGCAAATGCAACTGTAACTGGTTCAAAAGTAGATTTTTTTAAATTAAAGGTTGGTGATGGAAATGGTGCATATTATGAGCCAAATGAAAATCAAACAGATTTAATGCATACTGTTTGGAGTGGAAATGTAAATAATGTACTTACAGGTGGAGAGAATAATCCGAATTGGATTATTGTACAAACTATGATTCCACCAGCAGAAGGTGGGTTTTACATTCGTGAAGCGGGTATATTTGATAATGATAATAATCTGCTTGCAATAAGTAAATATCCTGAATCTTATAAACCAACTATGGATGATGGAAGCACAGATGATTTAACTGTAGAACTAATTTTTGAGGTTAGTAATTCATCAGTAATAAATTTAAAAATAGATCCATTAGTAACTACAGCTAGTATAAAGGATTTAAAAAATCTAGAAACTAAAATAAATCAAAAAATTGAATCTATTACTGAACAAATGAAAGAAATTGCGAACAAAGTAGATAATATTAAAATTGCAGATGGAACTACAACTCAAAAAGGAATTGTACAACTAAATAATACTACGAATAGTACAAGTATTACTCAAGCAGCTACAGCTAATGCTGTAAAATTAGCAATGGATAGAGCAAATTCGGCTTTTCAATCAGCCAGTGATGGCAAAAATGCTATTGCTGGCAAGGTAGGAAACGTAACAGGAAATAATACACATACAGAGATAGCAAATAGAATACAAACAGATAAGAATACAGCAGCATCTAATTTAAATGCTAAAAATGTAAGTGCTAGTGGAAATGAAGCTTTAGCTAGTTTGGTTGGGAAAATAGCTAATATAAATGTTTATAATTTAGGTGGAATAAATTATGCAACTGGTGCCATTCCCAAAAGTGAAAATATTGTTCCTTATTATATATTTAATTCTTCAAATACAACAAATGTATTTGAAGTAAATATTACTGGATTAGGATTTGTCCCTAAAAGTGCAACAGCCTATTCAAATTCAGGAGAATACTCTTGCACATACAATGAAAGTGGAAATTTACTAACAATTATTAGAACTTCTAATGTAAGTAAAGAATGTTATAGATTAGATGTTTCTCAGATAAAAAAAGGTTATGGATATATTGTATTACCTATCATGTCTGGTTATACTGATATAACTTTTCATGCTTTTGGATAAAAGAAAGGAGATATTAATGAAGACTTTAATTGTATATGATAATGGAGGATGTATAATTCAACAAATTACAGGAAGTTATAGAATACCTATTGGTGTTCCATATATAGAATTAGAACTACCAAGTAATAAAATTGTTAAAGGTATAAATATAGATACTAAACAACCTATATTAGTAGATATACCTAAATCACAAATAGAATTACTAAAAGAAGAACTTGCACAAAATACTAAGGAAATGGCTAAAAAAGATTTACAAATAGAGCAATTACAAAAAGATTTAGCAGATTTAACAAAACAAATAGCAAATGGAGGTAGATAGAATATGAATTGGTTTGAAAAGGTACAAAGATATTTTTGTTGGGGATGTTACAATAATACAGACGTTTGGGATTTTGTAAGTTATAAGAAAATAACAACAGAACAATATACTGAAATAACTAAAGTAGAATATACAGAGCAAAGACCAGTAATTTAGTTCGCAATAGGAATATTAAGTGTAGAAAAATAATTTAATATTAAGGTAATAAATCAGGACCATTAAGGTTCTTTTTATTTGCCAATAAGTGAAGGGAATATAGATATGTTTAATAAAAAAATTTTTGAGGTACATTTTAAGCAAGAAGGAGAAGATTGTAATGTTCATGTAAAAATTAATACAGAAGTTGATACTGATGGATTAATTACAAAAGATGAATTAGAAAAAATAAAAAATATAACTTTAAATATATGTAAAAGAGTAAATATGAAAAATTAAAGAGCAATATACCAAGACCGAATAGGTCTTTTTTATTACTTAAAATCAGAAAGAAGGTTTAATAATGGAGAAAATTTTAAATGTATTACGCTATCTAGTTGCGATAATAGGAACAGGATTTACCTGGCTATTTGGAGCATGGGATATAGCATTAATTATTTTAATAATATTTATGGTACTTGATTATGGAACAGGAGTGCTAAGAGGGTATGTAAATAAAGAATTGTCTAGTGATATAGGATTACGTGGTATCGCAAGAAAAGCAGTTATACTTATAGTTCTTATTGTGGCTGTATGTTTAGATAGACTTATGAATACTGGAGAGTGGATTTTTAGAACTACCGTTGCTTATTTTTATATAGCAAATGAGGGATTAAGTTTAATAGAAAATTGTGCAGCACTTGGTGCACCAGTTCCAGAAAAATTATTAGATGCACTAGCACAACTTAAAGATGGAGAAAAGAAGGGTGTAAAAAGCAATCTATAACTTAGATTGCTTTTTTAAGAGAAGGAGGAATATATAAATGTCACAATGGAAATGGTGTGTAGAAGATTCTACAGGAAACATTACTAAAGGTTGGTATAAAGATAATGAAAAGTGGTATTACTTAAAGGACAATGGAACTATGGCAACTAGTTGGATTGAGGATAAAGATGGTAGATGGTATTACTTAGATGAAAGTGGCGCTATGAAAACAGGTTGGATTAAAGATAAGGAAAAATGGTATTACTTAGAGCCTAATAGTACAGGCTATAAAGGAGAAATGTATGGAAATTGTACAGCTCTTATAGATGGAAAATCTTATAAATTTGATTCTACTGGTGCATTGATAGAAGATAGTTTAGTATCAGATAAGTGTATTAATTTTATAAAATCTTGGGAAGGTTTTATAAAAGAAGGAAAAAAATATTATGATTGTGTTGGTGTTTTAACACAAGGTTACGGATTAACAGGAGATGAAATTAAAAATCTTCCAGAACAAATTTCTGAGCCTGAAGCAGCTGCATTATTAAAAAAAATAGTTAATAATAAATATGCTAAAGCTATAAAAGAAGATTTAGACTCTAAATCTATAAATTTAAAGCAAAATGAATTTGATGCATTAGTAAGCTTTGCATACAATTGTGGAACTAGTGGCCTTTTAGGTTCAACATTATATAAAAACGTTGTTGCTGGGATAAGAGATAAAGATACTATTACTTCTAACTTTCAAGCTTGGTCTAATGGGGGCGGAAAAAGAATAGAAGGACTTTATAGAAGAAGAACTAAAGAAGCTGCTATGTTTTTATATGGAGATTATACAGGTAATGTATAAAAATAAGGAATATAAAAATAGATTAATTCATATATTTATTGTATATAAATTTCATTTGTCATGTAGTGAACTTTATAATGTATCCTGAACAATAAAAAAGTAGTAGTGTATCAAAGTTTTATATACTACTACTTTTTTAATACATATAATTTAGAAATAATATTTAAGGAACATTGTTATTAATAATGAGTATATTAATAGTATAATGATTGTTGGCTAAAGAGCGTATTAGTTGTCATGAAATTCTATTTATATAAGTTAACTAAAAGTATAAAAGCAAAAATTTATAGTATGATATAAACAATTTTATTACTGAACAAAAAAGTAAGTAACATGTAGATTAAGTCTATATGACACTTACTTTTTTATTTGTAGTATTTATAATGTAAATATTGTAATTAGGAATAAATTTATAACACATTGAATATATTATAACATGCTAGATAATTAATTTCTATGTTACAATTTTATTGAATTTTTATAGTTCACAATTCCAAAATATAACTTAAGGGAAATTATATATTCTCTTAAGTTATATTTATATTACAATTCACTTTATATATGTGATATAATTTCTATGACTAAATTACACGCATAAAATTAGAAAACGAAGGGTAGCAAGTAGGATAAATCTTATTTGTTACCCTTTTCTTTTTATGGAAAACTTGTACAATTTGTAGTATTATGTAAATATAACTAATAAAAAACAAAAAAATGATACTAGGGGGATATTTATGCCAGAGGTTAAAAAAAATGTAATAGCATTTATGAATATGAAAGGCGGAGTTGGAAAAACAACATTGTGTGTAAATTTAGCAGACTGTTTAGCAAAACATTTTAATAAAAAAATTTTAATAATAGATATAGATCCACAATTTAATTCCACTCAATATTTAGTAGAACATGAACATTATATAAATAATATTTTTAAACAAAATAAAACAATTAGAAATGTATTTAAAATAAAAGAAATAGATAGTGATGTTTTAACAGGAACAGTTACAGATGAGGAAGAACAAATAGATGCACATATAGAACATATAAGTGAAAATTTAGATTTACTTTGTGGTGATTTAAGGATGATTGATTTGGATACTAAATCGCCTAAATTAGAAAATAGACTAAAAAAATTTATAAAGATTAAAAATATTGATACTATGTATGATTTTATTTTTATTGATTGTCCTCCGACATATTCAATTTATACAATAGCAGCATATAATGCAAGTCAATACTATATTTTACCGGTAAAGCCTGACTTTTTATCAGTATTAGGAATTAATTTATTCCAAAGAACACTATCTAATATGAGTGATGATGAGCATAAAATTGAGTGCTTAGGAATGGTATTTACATTAGTCCAAAATTATCCATATATTAATAATAAAATGGAGAAACTTAGGGCAAAGTATGCTTTTTATACATTTGATAACAATATGAAACAATCAACCAAAATATTGGATAATGCAGAAAAACATATATGTATATATAATAGCGATTTTAAAAATGATATAATTAAATTAGCACAAGAATTTCTGGATAAATATAATGAAGCGGAGGGAATATAAATATGCAACCATTATTTGATGATCTACAAAAAATGTTAGCTAATTTGAATGAAAAAAACAAAGTTATAAGTGTAGAAAATAAAAGACAAACTATATATTATTATTATTTTATAATATGTTTATCACAATTAATTTTAGATAAAAAAACATTTAAAAAAAATAAGGTTTTAGTAGAATTTTTAGAATTAAATTATAAATTTCAATACCCAATTTATATAACTAAAAGTAGAATGATGATTTTAGGAAGAACAATTCAAAATGTATACAAAATATCTAATATAGAGAATATAAAAGTCTATTTAAATAGAACATATGAAATTCTTAGAAAATTAAATGAAAATAATAATTTAGATGATATAAATAAATTAGAAGATTGGGCTGATGCAATTTCCAAGATGGAAATAAAATAGGAGAAATAATGAGAGCTGCAAAAATTAAAGTAAAAGAAGATTTTAAAAAAATAAGTGTTGTTATTAAAGATGTTTCTTATAAAAATTTAATAGATAATGATATAGAATTATTAATTAAACAAATTCATAAAGTTTCATATTCAATTTGTAAATGGAAAATATTTATAAGTGAAGAATACAATGATTATTCAATTGATGAAATATTTTCTGATTTTATAGAAATACTATATATTATTCCAATTAAAGATACTAAAATTTTAATGTTTTTAACAAGAAATATTATTGATAATTTTAGAAGATTAGTAAAAAACACATTTGGAGTTATGAGCAACGATTTTGATAATTTTATAATTGATATGAAAAATAAATCACAAATTAAAGAGTTTAAAGAAAGTGTTGATACAATATCAAGAGTATATAAAGAATCTTCAAAATATATTCATTCAACGTGCAAAAATAAATGTAATTTAACTGATGGATTAAAAAACTATGTCTTAAAAAACAACATAAAAATAAAAAAATGTACAAATGACATTTTAGAATTAGGAAAATCAATTAATTTTATTTTTATATTAATATATACCCAAATATATGTTGAAAAATTTGGAATGCTTAATAGAGAAATTGTATTAAATGCACTAGATAATACTAGGGCTAAGAAGATAAAAGAATTATTGCATTAATTTTAATTATTAGTTTTTATAGTACAAGCATTACTAAAAAAGTTTCATTAATAAATAAAAACACTTTAAGGGCAGTATGTAGAGAAATATCTATGTATTGCCCTTATTTTTTTGTCGAAAAATAAATCACGAAAACGTTGAAATGTTTTAAAAACAATATTGACAACTGAAACGTTGAGGTGTAATATATAAACAACGGAGTCGTTGGAAAGGAGGGTTTAAATGACTAAAATAAAACCTTTAGATGAAGTAATGACTTTTGCTGAAGCTTCTGAAAAATGGGGATTAGGAGAAAGCACATTAAGAAGTACTATAAGAACAGATAGACTTGTAGAAGGCGTAGACTATAAAAAGAGTGGGAAAGTATGGCTTATCACTAAAGAAGCTATGGAAAGAGTATATGGAAATTTAAATAAAAATATAATTTAAGGAGAGAAAAAAATTATGAATATAGCATATATAAGAGGTAATTCAAAACAATCAATAGAGGGTCAACAAATTTTATTAGGAAAACATAAAATTGATGAATATTTCGAAGATCATGGCACAAACATACAAATAAAAAAGATGCTTTCTAATTTAAAAGAAAATGACACACTATACATTACTAGTGTAGATAGACTAAGTAGAGATGTCAAAGAAGCAATTGAAATACTAAAAGAAATACAAAATAAAGGCGTAAATTTAAAAGTTTTAAATTTAAATGAAGATATGGATATAGATAAAATTAAAGTGCTAATTAGCATCGCTGATTCAGGAAATGAAATTCTTAATAAAGAATAATAAAAATAAGCAGTAGGTAAAGATAAATTAATCTTACCTACTGCTTTGTTTTTATTTAACCAAAGTTGATAAATATAATATTAAAATATTTACTAAAAATAAGTAAATACATAAATCTATTCTAATAAAACTCTTTTGCAATATAAACACCTCTATGGATATTATTTACAAAATATAGTAAAATTATTCTTGGAGGTGGTTATATGAAGTTAACAAGGTTCCAAAAAGATTTTTTAGAAAAGACAGAACTATTTTTAAATGAAAATAAATTAATTGAAAATGAACACTATTCTGTATTTTTTAATGAAATAGGAGATTTAAAAACAGGAAATAAAAATATAAAGTTATTATTACAATTAAAAAATGATAAAGAAATAGTAGAAGAATTAAAAACTATGAGTTGGAATGTGGATCATAAATATTATTCGGATGGACAAGTATCATTATATTCAAATAGCGATTCAAAGAATGATTATGGAAATATAGAAATGATACAACTATCTTATTAGTTGTCTAGGAGAATATTATGAGTGTTAAAAATAAATTATTAGAAATAAGGTTGAGTTTAGGATATAAAAATTCTAAAGACTTTGCTGACTTTTTGGAAATAAATAAAAGTATGTATAGCTTAATAGAAAACAATAAGAGAGTAGTTAATTTAGAAAATGCATTTGCAATAGCTGAAAAACTTAATATGAATATAGAGGATATTTGGTATAAAGAGTAATACTAAATATCCTCTTTTTTTATTTATATGAGAATAAAATTTATACTTATGGAAATTTTTTTTATTAAAGTGGAAACTTTCATAAAAAGTGTGCATACATATATAACAAAGGACGAAGAAAAGGAGAAAAAATTATGATTTTAGGTGTAGATATTGGTACCTATAGTGTAAAAACTTCTAATAAAGTTACATTCTTTAGTAAATTTACACAAGAAGAAAGTTTTACTGAGATAAATAGGATTAATATAAATGGATCTAGTTATAACATAGGAGAAGGAGAATTCAGTACAGATTGGGATAAGAGCAAAAAGGGAAATACATTAATACTTCTCTACTCAGCAATTTATAAGAGTGCTGAAGATAATATAAATCAAATTGTATTAGGATTACCAGTACAGCAATACAAGAAAAACAAAAATAATTTAATAGAACTTATAGAAAATAATAAATGTGCAAAAGTAGAAAATAGAAATTTAATTATTACAGATGTTACTGTAGCTCCAGAAGGGGCAAGTAGTTATTATTCTATAGATAGTAGTTTAAGAGATGAAATAGGAAATAAGCAACTAATAATAATAGATATAGGAGGTAGGACTACAGATATTATAGTATTCCAAAATAAAATTATAATTGATGTTAAAACTATACCTATAGGTATGTTGAATATATATCAGGAGATTATAGATACAGTTAATACTAAATATACAGAAAGTTTAGTGTTAGAGGATGGAGAAAGCATATTAAAAGATGGTTTATTCCTTAAAGGTAAACAGCGAGACATTAACTTTGTACAACCTATTTTAAAAAGAAATTTTAATAGTGTATTTAAAGAAATACAACTTAAATATAACACTAATAAAGGATATGTGTACTTAACAGGTGGAGGAAGTATATTGCTTAAGTTACCATTTAAAAATAGATTAAGTAATTTAATAATTTCTAATAATCCTATTTTTGATAATGCAATTGGATTTGGAAAGGTTGGTGAGTCTTTATGGCTAGAATAACTGTAAGTTTTAAGAATACAGAAAAAGATATAGAATTACATGGCTATTGGGATAATATGGAGGATAAATCTGTTGAAATAAAAAAAGTTCTAAGAAAAGAAATGGAAAGAAGAAAAAGTCTTGAAAATAAAGAAAATGAACAAAAGCCGACTAATAAAAAAGAAGAGAAAGTTAATAATATATTAGATTTTTAGTATAAAAAAGCCTACCTGATGAATAGGTAGACTTAGGCTAAGTAGCTATCAGCTCTGCTTACATGCGTTTCGCTTACGCTAATAGCATATGCAAACATCTTTAAAAAGATGACTAGTTTTAAGCATAAATAATAAGTTTTAATAAAATATTAAGAATTTATAAGAAATTTGAAATAGCTAAGGCTAAACCATATGCAAAAATAGATCCCCAAACAAAAGTATACATAGTAAGACACCTCCGATTAATTATTACTAATAGTATTAACTTAAATAATTAATTTTATACATGGAGGTATTAAATGAGCAAAGAAATTACAATGACTTTTAATCAATTCTTTGAAATGGAAAGAGGAATTTTATCATTAGATGAAATAGTACAAGCTAATAATTTAGAAACTATAGCTGGAGAGATATTGAAGAATAATAGATTAAGAAGATGTGCAGTTACTTTTATAGCATTAGTAAATAGTGCATTGCCAGTTTTTGCAGAGGAACCTGATGCAACTATAGCTGTAGCAAATATTCATAGAGCTACAAATACTTTACTTGATGTATTACAAGAAGGAATCTATTCTTTATGTATATTAGGTTGTGTGATGGAAATTGGAAAGGCTATAGTAGGAAGAAGAAAAGAATCTATTCCAAATATAATCTTTAAATATATTTTAGCATTTGGAGCTATATATTTCTTGCCTTGGATATTTGATTTAATAAAATTGATATTTTCAAATAAATAAGGAGGAAAGGTATATGTTAGAAAATATTAAACAATCAGTATCAGAAGTAATTCAAGAATCATTTAGTAGTATGTTTTATAATTTATTTAATTGGCTTGCTAGGGGTGTAATAGATAATTCCTATGAAATATGTTTAACTGTAGCTATTATTTCACTAATTATATATATAGCTGGAAAAAGAAAGGCTGGAAAATATGTAACTATATCACTAGCAGTATATTTTATATTACAAAGTTTAAGGGGTTTTGTAGTATGAAGAGTATGAAATTAAGCGAATATTTTAAATTAATAAAACCAAATTATAAATATATACAGATAACACCTCATAAAAGCATAAGAAATTACAATTCTAGTAATATAGCAAAAGCTATAGCACACACCTATAAATCATTAGATAGACGTATTAGAAGAGAAAAAAACAAACTATTCTTTGAATGTGATTTTAAAATTTCCTACATTATAGATATTCAAAACAATGATGCTAAGTTTTACTTTTTAGTTCCGGATCCATTTGTTACTGTGTTATTAGAAAAAATTAGAGAGATATGGGCCAAAGCTACCATTAATATATTAGAAGATAAAATTAAAGAGTTTTCAGAGAATGCAGAAATGTATCAATTAAGTTATAAAAAAGAAGATGCAATGTCTTTACAGGTAGATAAAAAATCTAATGAACCATTAAATAGTATATTGAGCGTAATGGATGTTATGAAAGAAGATGATAGAATTATTATAGTATATAATTTCCTTCCATGTTCTCAGTTTGGGTGGATGCAAAGATATAATACAACTATGGAAAAGATTAAAGATAATAAGGTGATAGATAAGAAACAAACAAGCCCAGAATATATTATAAAATCTACATTGGTTAATATAGTAAAGCTATTTAATACATTTTTACAAGTACTAGATGATTTTACAGGTGGAAGTGGAGAGGATAAAAAGGAAAGTTTATATAATTCTATATTAGGAATTTTAGAACAACAAAAAGAACTAAGTGCAGCTACAAAAAGAAAAAAAGAACAAACGATATTAGATACACAAATATCGGTAATATCAGAAAGCGCGAATGAAAATAGAAAAGATAATAATGCTTTAAGTGTATGCCAAGCCTATAGGGTGTTAGATGAAGATAATGAGCTTATATATAAGAAGATAAATAATAAAAGAACTATAGATTTAGAGAAAACAAGTCTAGGAACTACTATAAGCACTATAAGTACGGAAGAAGCGTCTAATTTTATACAAATACCAGGAAGAAGTCTTTTATATAGTCTTGGAATTAAATTTATTAAAGTAGAAGAGGTTAAAGTGCCTGAGAAATTAAGAAAAGGTTATATATGTTTAGGTAATGCTAAAAATAAAGGCACTATATTAGCAGCATACTTAGAAGATGATAAAGAAATAGGTTCACTTCCATTAATGCTGTTAGGTAGGCAAGGAGGAGGAAAAACAACTTATATGTGTAACTATGCTAATTATTGTTTAAGCAGAAATGAAAGCATAGTACATATAGATTTTATAAAAAATTGTGAAGCAAGTAAGGCTATAGAAAAAGTTGTGCCTAAAGACAGACTAATTGTATTAGATTTTAGTGTGGAAGAAGGATTACAAGCGTTAGCTTATAATGAAATAAAATTTACAGACAATATGTCTTGGTTTGAAAAACAAGCTTTAGCTAATAAAAAAACAGAACTTACATTGGAATTAATAAATTCTATAAATGTAAATGGTGATCCATTAAGCGCTAAGATGGAGAGATATTTATGTGCTTGTACAGATATTGTATATTTAGACGAAAAAACTACTCTTAAGGATGTTATTAGTTGTTTAACTAATTATAAGTATAGAGAAAATATAATAGGCAATATTCCAGAAGAATTAAAAGAAGAGCTACAAGATAGTATAGACACTTTACTAGAATTAGATGAATGGTCCAAAGCTAGTAAAGATAATCCAAGTGAGAAAATTGGTACAAGAGATAGTAAAATAGAAGGAATATTAGATAGAGTAACACTACTTAAAAGAGATTTTTATCTTAAAAAGATGTTTAATAAAACACCTGAAAACAATATAGATTTTGCCAAAGCAACAGAAGAGGGAAAAGTAATATTAGTAAGAATGCCACAATCGAAATTTAAGGATTATGTTAAAAATGTTATTACTACTTTCCTTTTAACCAAATGTTGGCTAGCAGCAGAATTAAGAGGGGAATTATCAGAGAAAACTAAAAGATGTCATGTTCTTATAGATGAAATAAGTCAAACTAAAACAGCAGAGATGTTCATGGAATCTAAATTAACTCAAACTAGAAAGTTTGGTTTAAAATTTGTTTTAACAGGACAATACTTAGATCAATTAGAACAGCAAACTATTAAAAGTCTTAAAGGTGCTGGGTGTTCATTCATGCTTCTTAAAGGAGCTATTAAGGAAGATTTTCAATATTTCAAAGATGAACTTGATGGAACCTTTGAGTATGAGGATCTAAAAGACATGGAAAAGTTCAGTAGTTTAAATGTAATTCAATATAGTGATGGATATTCTAGTTTTATAACTAAACTTCCACCAGAATTAAAATAGGCTAGGAGATAATATCCTAGTCTTATTTTTTATCTTCCATTAGGCAAAAATAGATTTGTACCAAAAACAGAGGTCTTTTGTAACAAAAAGTGTAAATGTTTTTTATTTCCAATTTAAAACGAAGTGCTTTAAAGCTAGATAAAATCAACTCTATAGGCTGTAACAAAACCTAATTTATTTTCGGTACATTTTTGGTACAGGGATTTTAAGACCAAGATTACTTATCTTGGTCTTTTATGTGTTTAACAAAGAATAAAAATACTTTTACAGGATTTAAGGAAAGTTCTTTAGCTAGTTTCAATATTAGCTTAACACCAGGATTGCACTTCTCAGGATGATTTTCTAATTTACTCATATGTCCTTCACTTATTCGTATCTTTTTAGCTAATTCTAGTTCTGTCATTTGTTTTTGAATGCGTTTTTTCTTTAGCATAATATCACCTCTAAAAATAGGTAATAAATTGATTTTATATTTTTTATTATAATATTATTAATATATATTGTGTCCAAAATATAAGAATTTATATGCAAAATCCTTTACTTTTGGGTATAAATTTTTTGCAAATCTAGTTTTGATAAAATCAAAATGAGGTGGATAAATATGTTAGGAGAAAGGCTTGCAGAGCTAAGAAAAGATAAAGGACTTAAACAAGAAGATATAGGTAAGATTTTGAAAATTAGCAGAAGTACTTATGGGAATTATGAATCCGGATATGCAGAACCTAGTGTATCTATATTAATAGATCTGGCTAAGTTTTATAATGTGAGTTTGGATTATATATGCTGCAATACAGATATTAAATACAATTTTTATAAAGATAAAAGATTATGTGCTTATATTAATAAATGCATAGAAGTGTATAAAGAATTTCTAAAGAAGGACTAGTTGAATCTAGTCTTTATTTTTTTACTTACAAAAAAGATTTCGACAATTTGGAAATAAAAAGTTAATTTAATTATTACAAGGAAATAGAATTTAAACTCTATAATACAAAAAATAAGTTTTTATAACTTTATATTTGTATATAAGACAAGCTTAAACATTACTTCAAGAAGAGGTTTTCCTATAGGTTTCCTCAATGTCGAAACTTGCATGGCAGGCAAGTTTTTTTGTTGTATAATAAATCTAGAGGCGCACATAAACCGTTGATATATCAACCTACAGATAAATTAAATAACTAAAGAGAGGTTGAAATACTATGAAAGATTATAAGACTAATAATGATTATATTTTAGATGTATTAGAAATAGAAGAGGATAAATTGTTTGAAGAATTATACAATAATATTTCTGATAAATTAAGAGTTGAATTTGCTAGATTTGTAGCAATTAAAGATACAATTCTAAAATTAAATATTGAAAAAGATAATCTTAAATAATATACCACATAATCCAAAAAGACTATTTTAAATATAGTTTTTTGGATTATGTGTATTTGAGATGTGCTGGATGCGCTGCAGCAATCAGTAGTAAAAAAGCAGGAGCTGATGTTGTTGTAATAGAGAAAACAGATCTTCTACTCGGCTTAGGTAACGTTGGTGGAATAATGAGAAATAATGGAAGATACACTGCATCTGAAGAGCTTATTGCCTTAGGTGGCGGAGATTTAATAAAAATTACAGATAGGGTATCAACTCATAGAAATATAGATTTTCCAGGCCATAAGCATGCTACTTTATATAATGTAAATCTTATAGAAGGGGAAGTAAGGAAATACTTAACTTCATTAGGAATAGAAATATTAATAGAAAGTAGAGTTACTGATGTTAAATTTGATGGAAATAAACTTCATGGTGTTTATTTAAGCGATGGAACGTATATTGAAGGTGATGTATTTATAGAAACAACTGGAACAACAGGACCTATGGGCAACTGCTTACGTTATGGAAATGGTTGTTCAATGTGTATTTTAAGATGTCCAGCATTTGGACCTAGAATTAGTATTAGTGAACGATGTGGAGTTGCTGATATTCAAGGAGAAAGAGATGATGATGTACTTGGTGCATTTTCAGGATCTTGTAAATTAGCAAAAGAAAGTTTATCTGAAGATATTAAGAATAAATTAGATAAGGATGGTGTTGTAGTATTACAAATTCCTAAAGAAGATGTTAATTATGGAAAGCTTAGTACTAAAGTTTGTCAACAATATGCGTTAAAAGAATTTGCAGAAAATGTAGTTCTTCTTGATACCGGTCATGCAAAACTTATGACTACTTACTATCCACTAGAAAAATTGAGAAAGATAAAGGGATTAGAATATGCTAAATATGTTGATCCATATGCAGGTAGTAAGGGAAATTCAATTAGATATTTGTCAGTAGCACCTAGAACTAATGATTTAAAAGTTGTTGGAGTAGATAATTTATTCTGCGCTGGAGAAAAGAGCGGTCTTTTTGTTGGACATACTGAGGCAATATGTACTGGAACATTGGCTGGACATAATGCAGTAAGGCTTGTTATGGGTATGTCACTGCTAATATTACCTTCTTCTATTGCAGTCGGTGATATTATAAGTTTTGCAAATGAAAAAGCTAATACAAGGGAAGGCAGAAAGAATAGATATACTTTTGCAGGAGCGGGATATTTTAAGAGAATGCAAGTGTTAGGTTTGTATACAACTGACATTGATGAAATAAATAATCGTGTTAAAAAAATTAATTTAGATAATATATTTGAACAAAGATTATGCTAAAGTGCAAAATATGTGATAAATAAAAAAGTTTTAAGAAGTATATTTGCAATAAAGTACTAATAAAATAAATTTAAAATAAAGCTTGCAATTTAATTGAAAATCTGTTAATATAAATGTATTGTTAAAAAAGATTTATTATAGATATGTAGATTTCTCCTTTTAGAGAATTATATAAATCAATATTAGTCTTTAAAATTAAGGAGGAATTTAATATGGAAGATAAGATATTAGTATGTAAAGATTGTGGAGAAGAATTCGTATTTTCAGTAGGAGAACAAGAATTCTACAAAGAAAAAGGATTCGATAATGAACCTGTAAGATGTGCAGCTTGTAGAAGAGCTAAGAAAGCACAAAATAATAGAAGATAATTTATGATTTTAAAGGTTATAAGATTTTCTTATAACCTTTTTTTATGTAGCAATTTAAGAAAAGGTGAATAAAGTGATTAAATAATTAGAGCTATTTTATAACTATTATAAAATAGGGGGTTCTTAGTAGTTGATCCCTAAAAGCTACTTTCCAATAATTATATAAGTTAAAAGAAAAATAATTAAGAAGCTATAAAAATTTAATTAATTTTTATAGCTTCTTAATTATATAAAAATACAGGAATATAATGGGTTTAATTGTATATTTTTATTATAAATCAATATTTTGTGTGGTATAATAATCAGGTAATAAAGTGAATAAAATCATATTATATTATGATTTTAATATAATATTGATAAAGTTATTTAAGGGGGAAATAATAATGAAAAAATTAAAAAAAGTACTTTCTATTACCCTAGTATTTATACTATTATCTGGGATATGTGGATGTGCTGAAAAGCAAACACCATCTAACATGGTGAAAAATTATTTGGAAGAAGTTAAAAAAGGTGAAAATGCAGATTTTTCTAAGTTATTAAATGAAAATTTAGAAAAAGAAGATGGGAAAGCAGAAGAAGAAAAGACTAAGTTCGATGAGTCAGAGAAAAAAATGATTAATTCTATGAATAAGTTAACTTATAAAATAAACTCTGAAAACATAGATGGAGATTCTGCTGTTGTAAATGTAACAGCAACTGCTCCGGATTTAGCAGCAGTTATAGGAGAGTTTTTACCAAAAGCTATTTCAGTAGCATTTTCAAGTGCATTTTCAGAAAATAATGCTTCAGATGAAGAAAATAAAAAAATGTTTGATAATATTTTAAGTGAATGTTTAGATAATGTTACTTTAACAGAAAGAACACAAGATATACATTTAGAAAAAGTAGATGAGGAATGGAAAATAACTGATGGTAATGAGATGGCAAAACTATTAGCTAATATAGATCCCTCAATGTTTAACTTACAAAAGTAATTGACTTTTTAGATACAGGTATTTATATAATACCTGTATTTTTATTATTTAGACATATCTTTAAAGATAAACATAAATATATTTAATAAAGTACAATTGAATAATATATTAAATAGTGACTTTAATATATTAGATAAATGTTTATTGTATTTTATTAATATAATTAGATAAACTATAAATTAATATTTCAAATTTAAAATACAAATACGTTTCAAGTAATAATTAATTGCTATTATTAGAGTAATTATATATAATGAGATAATTAATTTATTGTTTAATAAAAGTTAAGATTGTGCATATAAACTGTAAATTATAAAAGCGTATATTTCAAGCACTTTAGTTTGGAGAGATGTTTATGTTAAGTAAAGAATTAGCGCAGAGTATAGTTAATAAAGTTATGGAGGTTATTCCTTATAATGTAAATATAATGGATGAAGATGGAGTAATCATTGGAAGTGGAGATTCATCTAGAATAGGAAGTTTGCATGAAGGTGCATTAGAAGCTTTAAAAAATAAAAAAACAGTTGAGATTTTTAAAGATTATGAATACGCAAAAGCAGGTGTTAATATACCGATACTTTTTAGAAATAAAATTATGGGAGTCATAGGTATAACTGGAGCACCTAAAATAGTTAGTCCATTTGGAAAAATAGTAAGCATAACAGCTGAATTGTTAATAGCTCAAGAATATACTTTAAATCAGCATATAATAAAGCAAAAGTTAATTGAAGAATTTATTTATGAATGGCTAAATATTAATGAAGAATACACTGAGGAATTTATTCAAAGAGGAATGTCGTTAGAAATAGACATTAGAATAAAACGGTTTGTTATAATAGTTGAATATGATAAATATAAATTAAAGGAAGTTAACAAATTTATAGATAAGAATCTAAAAGAAAATGAATATAGTATAAATATATCTTCAAATAAAATAGCTTTGTTATTAAAAAATGAAAGAATAACTAATAATAAGATAATGAAATTTTATGATAAAATACAAGAATTATCAATAAAAATTGGCGTTGGAAGAGTTCATAATGCCATAATAAATTCATTAATAGATGGAGTCAATGCTCTTAATATTGGAAATAAATTATATGAAGATAAGAATATTTATGTTTATAATGAAATTAAATTTCTTCATAAAATGAGTTTACTTATAAATGGAAAATATGAGAAAGAAATTATAGATGATATATTGCAAGAATCAATGGGAAAAGAACTATTAGAAACATTCTTAATTTATATGAAAAATAATGGTGAAAGAGCTAAAACAGCAAAAGAAATACATATACATAGGAACACACTTAACTATAGGTTGGAAAAAATAGAAGAAATCACTGGACTTAAGTTTAATGATTATTTAGATTTATTTCAGCTAATAACAGCATATGTAGGATATAAATTAAACTTGTAAAGTTTAATTTATATCCTATTTTAGTTTATGAAGTATTATTTTTGTGCATTTGCATAATAATAATGAATATAAATTCGTTTACAATACAATAGATAAAAAAATTACATGTTATAAAATATTAAATAGAGATTATAAACATTTACATTACAGAAAGAGGGAATAAATATGGAAGTTACAGTTACAGCTTTGGGAGCAGTAATAGCATTAATTATTGCAATTATATTAATTATAAAAAAAGTACATCCTGCATATGGACTAATAATTGGGGCACTAGTAGGTGGTCTTGTAGGAGGGGCTGGTTTAACAGGTACTGTTAATTTAATGATGGCAGGTGCTAAAAATATGATGCCAGCGATATTAAGAATACTTACTGCAGGGGTATTAGCAGGAGTATTAATAAAATCAGGTGCAGCAGCTAAAATCGCAGAATCTATTGTAGAAAAAATGGGAGAATCAAAAGCACTTATTTCTTTAACAATAGCAACTATGGTATTAACTATGGTTGGTGTATTTATAGACGTAGCAGTTATAACGGTAGCACCAATAGCTTTAGCTATTGCAAAAAAAGCAAACTTAAGTAAAACATCAATTTTATTAGCTATGGTAGGTGGAGGAAAGGCTGGAAATATAATGTCTCCAAATCCTAATACAATAGCAGTATCTGATAATTTAGGAGTATCATTAACTAATGTTATGATGGCAGGTATAATACCAGCTATATTTGGTGTTATTATTACATGTATAATAGCCAAGAAATTAAAGAATAAAGGTAGTTTTGTAAAACAAGATGAAGTAATACAAGAGTCAGAAGAAAAACCTAATTTTTTACCAGCAATAGTAGGACCTTTAGTAACTATATTATTACTTATGTTAAGACCAATAGCAGGTATAAGTATAGATCCACTAATAGCACTTCCGGTTGGTGGAATATGTGGAGCTTTAGCAATGGGAAAAGCTAAGAGTGTAAATGAATATGCTATATTTGGAATAAGTAAAATGAGCGGAGTTGCTATACTTTTAATAGGAACAGGAACTTTAGCAGGAATAATTTCTAATTCAGGTTTAAAAGATGTGATTATTCAAGGAATAAACACTTTAGGGTTACCAAGCTTTGCATTAGCTCCAGTATCAGGAATACTTATGGCAGCAGCAACAGCATCTACAACTTCTGGTGCGGCAGTAGCAAGTTCTGTTTTTGGTGCAACAGCTTTAGAACTAGGAGTATCAGGTCTAGCAACAGCAGCTATGATGCATACAGGAGCAACAGTTTTAGATAGTTTACCTCATGGAAGTTTCTTTCATTCAACTGGTGGAAGTATAAATATGGATATGAATGAAAGATTAAAACTTATCCCATATGAAGCTATAGTTGGATTTACAATGACTGTAGTATCAACTATAATATTTGGAATAATACTTTAAGTACATATTGTTAAACGTAAGAGCTAACATGATTTATGGAGGAATTAAATATGAAATTTGTATTAGCACCAGATTCATTCAAAGAAAGCATGACTTCTAAAGAAGCATGTGAAGCTATGGAGAGAGGTATAAAAAAAGTTATACCAAATGCAGAATGTATAAAGGTTCCTATGGCAGATGGTGGAGAAGGAACTGTCGAAGCTCTAGTTGAGTCAACAAATGGAGAAATACATGAAGTAGAAGTATTGAATCCATTGGGTGAAAAAATAAGTGCTTGTTTTGGAATACTTGGAAATAAAACTACAGCTGTAATAGAAATGGCAACTGCTAGTGGTATACAATTAATAAAAAGAGAAAAACGTAATCCACTTATAACAACAACTTATGGGACAGGTGAGCTTATAAAAGCAGCTTTAGATAAAGGAATTAAGCATATCATTATAGGAATTGGCGGAAGTGCTACTAATGATGGTGGAGCAGGAATGATTCAAGCATTAGGTGGAAAACTTTTAGATAGCAATGGAAATGAGATTTCTTTTGGTGGTGGTGCATTAAATAATCTTGAAAATATAGATTTATCAAGTTTAGATGGTAGATTAAAGGATACTACTATTGAAGTTGCTTGTGATGTTACTAATCCTTTAATAGGAGAAAAAGGAGCTTCAGCTATTTTTGGACCACAAAAAGGTGCAAATTTAGAAGTGGTTAAGGAATTAGATGATAATTTAGCACATTACGCAGATGTGATAAAAAGATGTTTAGGAAAAGATATCGCATATACTGAAGGTGCAGGTGCAGCGGGCGGTCTTGGCGCAGCATTACTAGCATTTTTAAATGGAAAACTAAAAAGAGGAATTGATTTAGTTATAAAACATACAGACTTAAGTGAAAAAGTAAAAGGTGCAAATTTTGTATTTACAGGAGAAGGAAGTATTGATTCTCAAACAATCTTTGGAAAAACTCCTATAGGTGTAGCAAAAGTTGCTAAAAAAGAAAATGTTAAAACTATAGCTTTTGCAGGAAGAATAGGCAAAGGTGTAGAAAATTTATATCCTGAGGGAATAGATGCTATATTTGGTATTTTAACGAGTGTTACTGATATAGATGAAGCACTAGTTTTAGGAAAAGAAAATTTAGAAATATGCACTGAAAATGTAGCTAGAATTTTAGCTATATTTTAGCAATATGTTTGTATATGTATAAGTAAATTGGATGAAGTAATTAAATATTTTACATTAGTGCATATATAAACATTGCATCAAATATTATAAAGGCATTTCAAATAGTTATTTGCTATTTGAAATGCCTTATTTATTTTTTTATAAAAATATATTCTTTTAAGATTTTTTTATAAGCATAAAAAGTACATAATACTTAAAATTTTTCAAATACTATTAGAGAATATAGAGATTAAAATTAAAGTTTTAAGAAAAGTTATTTTTATATTTAAACCGGTTTTAAATATGTGTTGATAATGAATAAACTTTAATTATACATAGATCAACATTCAGCTAAAACATATCTAAAAATTAAGCAAAAGAGGTAGATATTGATGAGAAAAACTAAAACGATGGATGGAAATACTGCAGCAGCACATATATCTTATGGATTTACAGAAGTAGCAGCTATTTACCCAATAACACCTTCATCACCAATGGCAGAACATGTTGATGAATGGGCATCTCAAGGAAGAAAAAACATATTTGGAGAGCCAGTTAAAATGGTTGAAATGCAATCAGAAGCAGGTGCTGCAGGTGCTATGCATGGTTCACTTCAAGCAGGTGCATTAACAACAACCTATACAGCATCGCAAGGATTATTACTTATGATACCTAATATGTATAAAATAGCTGGGGAGAAATTACCTTGTGTTATGCACGTTTCTGCTAGAGCACTTGCTACATCTTCATTAAGTATTTTTGGAGATCATCAGGATGTTATGGCAGTAAGACAAACAGGATTTGCCATGCTTGCAGAAACTTCAGTACAAGAAGTCATGGACTTGTCAGGAGTTGCACATTTAGCAGCTATAAAAGGAAAAATACCATTTGTAAACTTTTTTGATGGATTTAGAACATCTCATGAAATTCAAAAAATTGAAGTTATTGAACAAGACGAGTTAGCTAAATTGGTTGATTATAATGCAATTGATGAATTTAGAAAAAATGCATTAAACCCTAATCATCCAGTAACTAGAGGTACAGCTCAAAATCCAGATATATATTTTCAAACAAGGGAAGCAATAAATAAGGCTTATGATGATATTCCATATATAGTAGAAGAATATATGAGTGAGATAACTAAACTTACTGGTAGAGAATATCATTGCTTTGATTATTATGGAGCAAAAGATGCTGATAGAATAATAATATCAATGGGATCCGTTAATGATGTGGTTGAAGAAACAGTTGATTATTTAAATAATAATAAACAAAAAGTAGGATTAGTAAAGGTTAGATTATATAGACCATTTTCAGTAGAAAGACTATTAAAAGTAATACCAGAAAGCGTTAAGAAAATAGCAGTCTTAGATAGAACAAAAGAACCAGGAGCAATAGGAGAACCATTATATTTAGATGTAGTTAGATGTTTATATGGCAAAAAAGATGCGCCTATTATTGTTGGAGGAAGATTTGGATTAGGATCTAAAGATCCAACACCTTCACACATTGCAGCCGTTTTTGATAATTTAATTAGTGATGAACCTAAGAATCAATTTACTATAGGAATAACTGATGATTTAACTAATACATCATTAAAATTGCATGAAGATATTAATGCAACACCAGAAGGAACTACTTCTTGTAAGTTCTGGGGATTAGGATCAGATGGTACTGTTGGAGCTAATAAGAGTGCTATAAAAATCATAGGAGATCATACTGATATGTATGCTCAAGGATACTTTGATTATGATTCAAAGAAATCTGGTGGGATTACAGTTTCTCACTTAAGATTTGGAAAAGAACTTATAAAATCAAGATATTTAATAGATAAAGCAGATTTTATTGCATGCCATAATCAATCATATGTTTACAAATATAATGTATTAAAAGGATTAAAAAAGAATGCCAGATTTTTATTAAATACTATATGGGATAAAGATGAATTAGAAGAAAAATTACCTGCAAGCATGAAAAAATTTATTGCAGAGAATGACATAGAATTTTATACAATAAATGCTATTAAAATAGCTCAAGAAATTGGTCTTGGTGGAAGAATAAATATGATAATGCAAGCAGCATTTTTTAAGATAACTAATATTATACCAGTTGAAGATGCAGTTAAATACTTAAAAGAAGCTGTTGTGAATTCATATGGTAAAAAAGGTGAAAAAGTAGTTAGAATGAACCATGATGCCATTGAAGCTGGCGTTGAAGGTGTAGTAAAAATAGAAATACCGGCTGGCTGGAAAAATACTATTGATGATAAAAAAGAATGTAATAAAGATTTACCAGCATTTATAAGGGAAATAGTAAATCCAATGAACAGATTAGAAGGAGATTCTTTACCAGTATCTACTTTTGTTAAACATAATCTTGAAGATGGTACATTTATGGCTGGAACTACTGCCTATGAAAAAAGAGGAATTGCTGTAAATGTTCCTGAATGGTTACAAGATAAATGTATACAATGTAACCAATGTTCATATGTATGTCCACATGCTACAATAAGACCATTTTTATTAAATGAAGAAGAAAAATCAAAAGCACCATCATCTATTAAACTTATTGAGCCTAAAGCGTTAAAGAGTGATGAAAAATTATATTATTCAATAGGAGTAACACCTCTTGATTGTACTGGATGTGGAAATTGTGTTGAAGTTTGTCCAGCACCAGGAAAAGCATTAATTATGAAACCACAAGCTTCTCAACATGACCAAATAGAAGTTTGGGATTATACGGTTGAAAAAGTTAATAAGAAAAATCCTATGAACAAAAATACAGTTAAAGGCAGTCAATTTGAAACACCACTTCTTGAATATTCAGGAGCTTGTGCAGGATGTGGAGAAACACCATATGCTAAACTTATAACTCAATTATTTGGAGACAGAATGATGATAGCAAATGCTACAGGATGTTCATCAATTTGGGCTTCAGGAGCTCCCGCTACAGCTTATACAAAAAATCAACAAGGACATGGTCCGGCATGGGCCAACTCACTATTTGAGGATAATGCTGAATTTGGTTATGGTATGCACTTAGGCGTTAAAGCTATAAGAGAAAGAATAGCACATAATATTGAAGCAGCATTAAACTCTGGCATATCTGAAAATACAAAAAAAGTATTAAAAGACTGGTTAGATCATAAAGACTGTAGTGAAGGAACTAGAGATAGATCCAATAAAGTTATAGAAGTTCTTAAAAAAGAAAATAATGAACTTGCAAAAGTTATATTAAAGGATAAGGAATTTTTAGTTAATAGATCTCAATGGATATTTGGTGGAGACGGTTGGAGTTATGATATAGGCTATGGTGGTCTTGATCATGTTATTGCATCAGGAGAAAATGTAAATATATTTATATTTGATACAGAAATATATTCAAATACTGGAGGTCAAGCATCAAAATCTACACCTACAGCTGCAATAGCTAAATTTGCAGCATCAGGAAAGAGAACTAAGAAGAAAGATTTAGGCATGATTGCTATGACTTATGGTTATGTATATGTTGCACAAATAGCCATGGGAGCAGATAAAAATCAAACACTTAAAGCAATATGTGAAGCAGAAAGTTATGATGGACCATCATTAATAATTGCCTATGCACCATGTATAAGTCATGGAATAAAAATCGGAATGTCAAATTCTCAAGAAGAAGAAAAGAAAGCAGTTGAATGTGGATATTGGAGTCTTTATAGATATAATCCTACATTAAAAGGAAGTAAGAATCCATTCTCATTAGATTCAAAAGAACCAAAAGGAAACTTTAGAGAATTCTTAATGGGAGAAGTTAGATATTCTTCACTTGTGAAAGTATTTCCAGAATTATCAGAAGAATTATTTAAAAAGACAGAAGAAGATGCTATTGAAAGATATAATAATTATAAAAAATTAGCGTCTCAAGAATAAAAAAGTTAGCATTTAAAAAATAAAATATATGAAAAAATACAATGGCTATATTACTATAATAATATAAGTAATATAGCCATTTTCTTATATGTAAAGCATAAATATAAATACAAATTTTTCAAATGTTTTTATATAAAATTTAGTATAATTCATATAAAGAACTAAAATAAAGGAGCATTCTCTAGTTCTTTTGGAGAATTTTATAATAAAAAGGAGATAAATCATTCTAAAGCGTATCTTTGTTGGTTGAAAAATGTCATTGGTATGTTAGTATTGAACACAAGGATGTTGTAATAAATTTGAATATATGAAAAAGAATTAATTAGAAAGGATTATATTGAAATTTATAAATATATCTAAAAAAATAGCGAGGGAGAGAAACTAATGAAGAAAGCTTTTTTAAGAAGAATACTAGGAGGGGTTGTAGCAATAGCGACAATTACAAGCCTAAGTCCATTAGGGGTATCCGCAGCAGGAAAAAATAATACTAATAATAACTGTGCTACAACACAATGTTGGAGTAAAGTTTATGGTACTTGGTTCTGTTTAGGTTCAAATGGACAAATACAAATAGAAAATCAAATAGCAAACAATAATCCAGGATGTAATTTACAATTTGGATGGGTTACATGTCCAACACAACCTAATAAACCAGGAGATAACAATGGATCAGATAATACAGTAGTTCCAGAAGTTCCAGGAAACAATAATGGATCAGATAATACAGTAGTTCCAGAGGTTCCAGGAAATAATAATGGATCAGATAATACAGTAGTTCCAGAAGTTCCAGGAGATAATAATGGATCAGATAATACAATAGTTCCAGAAACTCCAGGAGATAACAATGGATCAGATAATACATCTAAGCCAGATAACAATGGGAATAATGGTACAGTTAAACCAGAGCAACCAGGAGATACAGAAGAAAATTCACCAAATGCAAGTGGAGATTCTGTAAATGTTAATGGATTAAGTAAATTACCAGAAAAATATTCTATAAGCGTACAAAGTAGTGCTGAAAATAAAATTCTTCAATTAATGAATGAAAAAAGAGTACAAGCTGGCTTAAAACCATTAACTATGGATAATACTTTATTACAAGTTGCTAGATATAAAAGTAATCATATGATTCAATATAATTACTTTGACCACACAAATCCAGATGGAACTAAGTGGGTGAATTGGCTACAAACAATAGGATATAAATACAGTACAACTGGTGAAAATATTGCATACAATACATATGATCCAGTAGGATTATTCAATCAGTGGTGGAATTCACAAGGTCATAGAGAAAATATGATGAATCCTTCTTACACTAAGGTTGGAGTAGGTGTTGTTTACGATAAAGATAACAATAAATATATGGGAACTCAAACATTCTCAAATTAATTAATAATATATTTTTAAATAAAATAAAATTTAAAAGAGAGTTTTTAAATTCTTTAATCTAAAATTTTTATTTAGATAAAAATATAGATATACATTGCATTGGAAAACTATTACTTACAAAGTGTTTTAAGATAATTATACAATAAAGGTCATTAATTTACTTTTCTTTAATTGAAAGATTTAGAGATTTAAATTAATGACCTTTATTTTAGTAAATATTAATAAAAAATACTTATATAATAAGCTATAATTGATTAAAATATAATTAAAGAGTAAACGTATAAATATGTTATATGTTTATTAATATATTATAAGTGGAAGTGATAATATGGAAAAGCAGTGTTTTTATTGTAAAAAAGGATTAAATAATGAACTTTTAGAAAATAAGGTGGGCTATTTTTGTAATGAAGTTCATTATGATAAATATCTAAAAAATTTAAGTTGGGATGAATATATAGAATTACAACATAGTTTCTGCACATGTAATGATAACTAAATTAATTTTTTATAAACACTATATATTATTGGCTGAATCAAAATTAATTATAATTTTGATTCATTTTTTTGTATACAAATATAATATCAATTCATATTATATTAGAGAACTAAATTTTAGATTACAAAAATAATCAAATGAAAAACTAATATAATTTAATAAAAAGATGTTTACCAAAGTTAGATAAATTTAATTAAAAGTAAGTAGGAGGAATACTTATGGATTTTATGACCTATATATCACAAAATGCACTAATACTAATACCAGCATTGTATATAGTAGGTATGATAATTAGGGGTACAGAGAGTATTCCTAATAAATTCATTCCATTTATTTTATTGATTATTGGGATTATTGGAGCAATGTTTTTATTAGGATTTAATATAAATGGAGCTATACAGGGAATTTTAGTTACAGGGGTTACGGTATATACTAATCAGCTATTTAAACAATATAATAAAAATGAATAATTATATGTAAAAATACAATATTTATTTTTAATAGAAGATAACATTATATGGAGGTGTGAAGATGGAGAAGTGCTTAAATGAATGGAATATTCATAGGTATGTAAGAAAGCAAGACCGAGAAGTGCTTAAAACTGCACTAAAAGAAAATGTAGATAGAACATTTACACCTATAACAGTTTGCAGCCAAGTTGCAGATGGAATTAATTATATGTTTATATGTGCTTCTATAGATAATATTTCAAAATTAAAAGTTGAACTTGTAAAAATATATGTCTATGTTTCTAAAGAAGGAAAGGCACAATTAAACAATATAGAAAAATGTAATTAATATGAATGGATTTTAAACTAATGAGCAAAAAGTAGTATAATAAGGAGAAATTAAGTTATGAAAGGGATAGATATTAGTAATCATAACGGAATAATAAATTTTACTTCAGTAAAGTCAAGTGGAATTAATTTAGTTTATATAAAGGCAACTGAAGGAACAACTTATCAGGATTCAATGTTAAATCAATATTACAATGGTGCAAACTCTGAAGGATTAAAAACTGGATTTTATCATTTTTTAGTTGGAACAAGTGCTCCAGAATCTCAAGCTCAAAATTTTTATGATAATATAAAAGAAAAAACAAATGATTTGAAACCATGTTTGGATATAGAAAAAAATGGGTTTGATGTTATGGATTTTGCATTAAGATTTATAAAGAAATTTGAATCTTTAAGTAATTTACCACTATGTATTTATTCATACCCATATTTTATAAATGATAATTTAGATAGTAGATTAGCTAAATATCCACTTTGGGTAGCTAATTATGGAGTTCAAACACCTATTTCTAATGATGTATGGGGAGACTCATATGTAGGTCATCAATATTCAGAAACAGGAAATGTTAATGGAATAAATGGAAATGTAGATTTAAATACTTTTTATGATGGAATATTAGTAAATAAAGTTGATAAGGCATATGTAGTAACACAATATTTGCCTAATGGATATAATGGTGATGGAAGTTTTCAAGGAGTCGATTTAAATTATGTATTAAGCTATATGCCTGGTATTAGATGTTATGCATTAGGAGATTCCAAGGGCGTATGGATAGAAACTCAAATGTTAACAATGGAAAAATGCCTGGAACTTAAACAAACCTTAGGGTCTTGGTTTTATGATATAAGGCAATGATAAAAATGAGTAGAGGAATTAACTAAAGAGGATTTTTAGTTGATTCCTTATAAAATTTATATGTTAATAGATTTTATAATGTGGTAATAGATATTAATATATAATATAAAAGGCTATAATTAATATTGGTAAGTTAAAAATAATCATATGCTGCACCATTATTCTTGCACTGTGTTTGGAAATGGTGCATGGTTAAAAATTACTTTAAGATTCAATGTAAGAGTTAATAACAATAAAATGACTAAATATAATGAACTTAGGATAATAATCAAAATAATAGGCTGTGTTTTAAATATATCAATACTCTAATAAAACATGGCAAAATAAAAATGTAGTATTTTTAAGGAGATTTATTTAAATGAAAAGCAAAGAATTAGAACTTTTAGAAAAGTATTATGGATATAAGTCTTTTAGAAAAGGACAAGAAAATATAATTTCAAACATTATAGATGGAAATGATGTATTAGCCATAATGCCAACTGGCGGTGGTAAATCAATTTGTTATCAAGTTCCAGCACTTATATTTGAAGGACTTACAATAGTTATTTCACCTCTTATTTCTTTAATGAAGGATCAAGTAGATGCATTAAAAGATATGGGCATAAATGGGGAATTTATTAATAGCTCAATAAGTAGTGCTGAAGAAAATAGAGTTATAGATAATATTAGAAATGGACAATGCAAAATATTATATGTGGCTCCAGAAAGATTAGAGTCACTTAACTTTTTAAATGTTATTTCAGAATGTAGTGTATCTCAAATTGCTATAGATGAAGCACATTGTATTTCTCAATGGGGACATGATTTTAGAACAAGCTATACAAAGGTGTCTGGTTTTATTAAGTTACTTAAGACAAGACCTATAATTACAGCATTTACAGCGACAGCATCAGAAGAAGTAAGAGAAGATATTATAAGACTTCTGGACTTAAATAAACCTAAAATTTTTATTACAGGATTTGATAGAGAAAATTTACTTATAAATGTAATAAAATCTGGAGATAAAAAATCATACCTGCACAATTATATAAATAATAATAAGGAATCTTCAGGAGTAATTTATGCAGCAACTAGAAAAGAAGTTGATAAGATACATGAAGAATTAAGCCATAATGGATTCTCAATTACTAAATATCATGCAGGATTATCTGAAAATGATAGAAAGCAAAATCAAGAGGATTTTATATATGACAGAAGTAATATTATGGTGGCAACTAATGCCTTTGGAATGGGAATAGATAAGCCTAATATAAGATTTGTAGTACATTATAATATGCCTAAAAATATAGAAGGATATTATCAGGAAATAGGAAGAGCAGGAAGGGATGGAGAAAAAAGTGAATGTATCTTATTATTTTCACCACAAGATGTTCAAATACAAAAGTATTTAATAGAACAATCTATTGAAAATATTGATAGAAAAAATAATCAATATAAAAAACTTAATGAAATGACTGATTTTGTATACAGTAATGAATGTTATAGGAAATATATATTAGACTATTTTGGAGAAGTTTATGATCATAATTGTAACAACTGTAGTAATTGCTTAAATGAAGGAGAATTAGTAGATAAAACTATAGATGCTCAAAAAGTCCTTTCATGTATATATAGAATGAAAAATAAATTTGGTTCTGGTATGTTAGTTGATGTTCTTAGAGGATCTAAGAATAAAAAAGTTATACAATTTAACTTTAATGAATTATCAACTTATGGAATAATGAAAGATTATTCAAATGATGAACTTAAAAATTTTATTAATACATTAATATCACATAGATATATATCAGTTGTTAATGGAACATATCCTGTTTTAGGGTTAAATCAAAGATCAATGAGTGTATTAAAGTCAGAAGAAAAAGTTGTATTCAAAGAATTTAAAATTGAAAAGAAAGCTAGAGAAGACAATGAATTATATGCAATACTTAAAGAAATAAGAAAAGAAATTTCTACAGAAAATGGAGTACCTCCATACGTTATATTTGGAGATGCTACACTAAAAGAAATGACGGTGAAATATCCAGTTAATAAGGAACAAATGTTAAATATATCAGGTGTTGGAGAAATAAAATATAAAAAATATGGGGAAATATTTGAAAATGAAATAAAGAAATTTGTAAAAGAAAATAATATTGAAATATCAAATGAAATAGATGAAAAAGAAGAAGTGAAAATGGAGAGTATTCATTTAGATATTAATACAAATGAAGAATTATTTAATAAATTAGATGAAATTAGACATGAATTTGCTAAGAAGGAAAATACAATTCCTAAAATGATAATTTCTAAAAATTCACTTAAAGAGATAAGCGGAAGATATCCTATTAATATAGATGAATTAAAAGATATAAGTGGAATTGGTCCAAAGAAAATTTCATTATATGGAGAAAAGCTGATTTCAGAAGTTAATGACTATATTGCACAAAATAATATAGAAATAAAATGGGTAAATAGGAAAAAAAGAAAAGTAATTATTGATGGCGAAGATAGAGAAGATAATGAAATTGCAATAGATATGTTAAAGGATGGAAAAAAATTAAATGAGATATGTGATGAAATAGAAGTGTCAATCTCAACTATCTTGGGATATGTGACTGACTATATAAAGGAATTTGGAGAAAGCAATTTTGATTTAAATTTAGAAGACTTTTATAATGAAGAAGAAGAAAATATAATTGGTGATGTTTGTGAAAAAATTGGATATGAAAAAATAAGTGCAATAAAAAAACAACTTCCACCATATGTAAAATATGAGGCTATACGAGCAGTTATATTAAAAAAATATTTTTTAATATAGGATTCTGTTTTAAATATAATTAGCACTCTACTAAGTGTATATCCTAATATAAAAACTATTTATATGTATTAATGAAGTTATTTTATTATTAATAACTAAATCATAAATAAAAATAAGGGATGTAATAATATTAAATATCAACAATATATTTAATAGTAAGGAATAAAGAAATTTTAGAGGAGTGTTATTAATTTGGATCCATATAAAGTATTAGGTTTAAATGAAGGTGCTAGTAAAGATGATATTAAAGAACGATATCAAGAAATAGTAGGCAGTTACAATGAAAATGATCAAAATGAATATAATCAATCTATATTAAAAGATGTGAACATAGCTTATGATGTACTTGTTAATGGAAATTTATACAAGGAAGTTAGGTCCTTAATAGAAAAAAATAATTTTTTAGAGGCAGAGGCTAAACTTAATGTTGCAGATGATAGAACTTCGGCAGAATGGAACTATTTGCAAGGTTTTATAGCTGTACAAAAAGGATGGTTTGATACAGCTTTAGCATATTTAAAAACATCAACAGAAATAGAGCCTAACAACATAGAATACTTAGATAGCTTAAATAAATTGCAAGCTAAAGTAATGGAATTCGCATCTAATTATGCAAGAAAAAATGCTAATAATAAAAATACAAATAACAATAATAATATGAATGCCTGTGGAGGAGGCGGTGGAGGCGGAAATGGCGGAATGTGCTAATTTAAAATACAGTTTAAATAAAAAATATCTTGCTATTAAATAATAATTATGTTATTCTGAATGAGCAGTTGGTACGAAAGTGCTAATTATGGAGCTTAGAGTGTCCTTCGCCGGTCTCTAAGCTCCTTTTAATATTTATAATTTGCTTAAATAAACCAAGATTGGATTATTTAAGCTTATTTAGGATTGCTTTAGGTGGTGAAAAAATGAAATTATTAGATTTAGAATTTAAATTATTAAGAGATATATCTAAAATAAGTTTAACAAGGGGAAAAAATATTATAACTGATAAGAAATTAGTTAGACTTAATGGAAAAAAGATTGAAAGTTCATATAACATATATGGAAAAATAAAAGATGATAAATTTAAAGAATATAATCCACATTTAAGATTGGATCTAAAAAGTGGAAAAGTTACTTTAGCTAAATGTGAATGTCATGATGAAAAATATGATGAAAATTTAGATGGAATAGTAATTTGTGAACATTTAGTAGCTATAATATTAACGTTTTTTGATAAGGTTAAAAAACAAAGTAATAAGAATAATATAGAAAATATTAAAAAAGAAAATATTAAATATATATTAGACGAAAAGAGTAATAAAGAACCTTTAGAGATAGATGTAGTATTAAATGAGGTAAAAGATAAAAATGGAGATTATTTTGAAGCAAATTTTTTCATAGGAAGTAAAACAAAATATTTAGTTAATATAAAGGAATTTATTTCTAACTATATAAAAAAAGAAAACTTTTATATAGCAAAAGGATTTATATATAGTAATAAGAAATATTATTTTAATGAAGACGATGAAGAGTTAATAGAATTTCTAGAAGAATATTTAAGTATTTGCAGATTAGAGCTTAATACTGGGAATATAAAAATATTTCCTCAGAATATAAGAAGATTCTTGAATTTTATACATAAAAAGAAAATAAAGTTTAAATATAATTACCAAAATTATTTGTGTGATATAAAAACCACTGATTTACCAATTAGTTTTACTTTAAAAAAATTAAAAGAAGACTATATATTAAAAACAAAAAAAGTATTTCCTATACCATTAAATAGAAAAATGAATGCTTTTTTATATGATAGAAATATATACATATCTCCTATAAATCACTTGCAGAGTTATATTAAATTTTATGAAGATTTAAAGAAATATGGAAAGATTACTTTTTCTAAAAATACTTATATAAAAGATATAAACAAAATAATAGAAGAGTTAAATAAGATTTCTAATGATATAAATATTGAACAAGATATCATTGATGATTTGGATAAATTAATAAGTTTTAGATTTAAATTAATAAATATAAAGAATCATAAAATTATTAAAGTTAAAATAATTAGAGAAAGTTTAGAATTAGATTATACTCATGATAATATAAATTCTAACTACATAATTAAAAGATCTAGAAAAGTTAGAAATGTTGAAAGTGAAATGAATAAATTAAGATTTTTTTATAGTGATGGTGATTTTATATTCCAAGGAAATGATGATGAATATTATGAGTTTTTAAAAAATGGAATAAACAAGATTAAAAAAATGGGGGAAGTAAATGATTTTAAAGAAGAAAAAGCATTTACTTTGTTTGATGGTTCATTTATTTATTATAATTTAAAAAGCAATAATGAAGAGAATACTAGTTTTATGTTTTCATTAAGTGATTTTAGCAATAGTGATTTGAATGAACTATACATAGGTTGGAAAGAGAATAAAAGCTATATTAAGTTAAATGATGAGAGCTTTGTTAATTTAGAAGATGAGGATATGGCAAACTTTTTTAGAATTGTAGAAAACTTAAACTTAGTTATAATGAGTGAAAGCAATTCTTATATAATTGAAAATAATAAATTATATTATTTAAATGAAAAGTTGAATAGTAAAAAATATAATATTAACGGAGTAGAGATATTTAAGGAAGCTTTAAATAAGCTAGGGAATTTGGATGATGAGAAAATATTTATACCAAGTAATCTTAATGCTACGTTAAGAGAATATCAAGTTAAAGGATATAGATGGCTTAAAAATTTAAGTAAGCTAGGTTTTGGAGGAATACTTGCTGATGAAATGGGACTTGGTAAAACTATTCAAATAATTTCATTTTTACTTTCAGAACCAAATAAGAAAGCATTTGTTATAACTCCAACATCATTAATATATAATTGGGATGAAGAGTTTAAAAAGTTTGCACCTAGTTTAAAAGTAGGAATTATACATGGAGATTTAAAAGCTAGAAATAAAGTATTAGATGATATTGAAAAATATGATTTGATAATTACAACTTATGGAACTTTAAGAAATGATTATTTAAAATATGAAAATATAAAATTTGATTATTTAATAATAGATGAAGCACAAAATATAAATAATCCTAAGGCAAAAGTAACAGAAGTAGTTAAGGGAATAAAGGCTAATATTAGATTTGCATTAACAGGAACACCAGTTGAAAATAAGTTAATTGATTTATGGTCTTTATTTGATTTTATAATGCCAGGATATCTTTTTAGTAAAGATGAATTTTCGAAGAAATTTACAAATAATGATGAGAAATCAAAACAAGAATTAAGAATAATGATAAATCCATATATATTAAGAAGATTGAAAAAAGATGTTATAAAAGAATTGCCTAATAAGATAGAAAATAAATTTTTTGTAGAGATGACAAAGAATCAAAAGAAAATATATAAAATGTATGTTAAAGATATACAGGATAAGTTAAAACAAATTGATAGCAGAAATAATAGAATGGCTATATTTGCTTATTTAACAAGACTTAGACAGCTTTGTTTAGATCCATCCATAATTGTTGAGGATTATGATGGTGGAAGTGGAAAAATCAATGTAGCAAAAGAATTAATAAAAAAATCTATAAAAAATAACCACAAAATACTTCTTTTTTCTCAATTTACATCTGTGTTACATAAAGTTTGTGATGAACTTAAAGGTGAACAAATTTCTTATTTATATTTAGATGGAAGTACGCCTTCAAAAGAAAGAATTAGACTTACACATGAATTTAATAATAATGAAGATATAAAAATATTTTTAATTTCTTTAAAAGCTGGAGGAACTGGATTAAATTTAACTTCAGCGAACATGGTAATACATTTTGATCCATGGTGGAATCCAGCAATAGAAGATCAAGCTACAGATAGAGCCCATAGAATTGGACAAAAAAATGTAGTTCAAGTAATTAAATTAATAACGAAAGAAAGCATAGAAGAAAAGATACTATTGCTTCAAGAAGATAAAAAAGCATTAATAGAAGATGTAATAACTGGAGAATTAAGAGATGAAGGATTAATAAACAAGCTAGATAGAGAGGAACTATTGGACTTATTAAGGATATAATTATGAAAAACTAGATAGGACGACTAATGGACATGTATTTATTAATGATCATATGGTAATGAATATTTATACTGAAATCAACATTTAAATCCATGAAATCATTTCGAATGTTTGGTTTATAACAGTTTATATTAAACTCAACAAAAAACCTATATAGGATATTAGGAATATTAAATAGGAACTAATTTCACTACCTGCGAATACCATATACTATTATTTTATAATAAAACTAAGGATGTGATTTTTATGGCAATAACACCTGCTGATTTTAATGTAAGCATATCGCCAAATCCAATACAAGTGACAGTGGGAATGACTGGCAATGTGAATTTATCTTTTTCCAATACAAGTCTTACTGATAGAGGTTATAACCTGACAGTGGTTCTTACTCTACCAGACGGTGTTTCTTATGTTGGTAGCCTTATTCCTCCAACTACAACTATAAATGGACCAGGTGGTACTATTGTACTAACTTGGACAAGTTTAAAAGATTTGGCACCAAATGAAATTGGATACATTCTTGGAGTTATTCTAAAAGCAGATGAAAATTTAAGAGCTACTGGATTACCAGTACCTTTTGATATACCTTTGACAAGTGTTACTATTCAAGGAACAGTGGATACTCTTCCAAGAGGAAATGACGATCCTGGAAATGTTAAAATTACTAAGACTGATTCCGCTACATTTATACCACTTAGATATACACTTACAAAAGATGCTCCAGGGAAGATGCCAAAGGGTGCCGGTCTTTTAAATCCTGTCATCGCACCTATATGGCCCTATCAATATACTTTAACATTAAGTAATAATAGCCGTGAACCTTCTACAGTTACTTTAATTGATAATATGCCAAATGGGGTACGATATCTTGGTGGACTTTCTGTAACTGGTCCGGACAGCTTAGCACTTTCCTCTCCTACAGTGATTTTACCTTCCGGAGGCCCAGGAGGCCAAAATTTCGTAACTATCGACTGGGGAACTGTTGTATTATCACCATCAAGTACAAATACTATTGTATTTAATGCAGCTATTTGGGACAATTATACGGTTTTTGGAGTTGAGAATAGTGGGGATAAAATCTCGCATCTCACACCACTTCAAAATGTGTCCACACTAAATGGGTTATCAGGGCCGGTTCAAGGAATAACTGTTACTGATGCTATGGATACAACTATTAACAAAAGTGCAGCACCTCCATCTACAGATGTTGGTCAGATTAACAATTATACTTTGACCTATAGAATAAACCAATATGATAATGTGGGAAATGTTATTATAACAGATACCTTAAGTGATGGTCAGACTTATAATGTAGGCTCGGCATCTTTAATACCCATAAACCCCAATCCACCAAGAAATATTGATGGTACCACCACTTTATCTTGGAACCTAGGTTTACTGACAACGGGTACAACAGGCAGTATTACTTTTAGTACTACCACCAGTAATGCTTACTTTGCAGTCGTCGGTCCTGTCAGTACTGGGGATACTCTAAGTAACAATGTTATTATTACAGGAACAAATCAGACAACTATTACACCTACGCCTGATAGTTCTAGTGCGAGAATAGGTATAATTATATCAAGTATAAAAAAAGAAATAATCAACTACTTCTATAAAGATGGAAGCTTAAAAACAAGCAATGTAGTTGCTCCTGGAGATGGGGTAGAATTTAAAATTACTTATAGTTCTGTAGGAATAGCTGCCGAACAACGTGGTATTGAAATAGATGAATTTGCACCACCCAATATGGGCCCTTTGACACCTGCACTACCAGTGACTTATGGTGGAACCATTGGAACTTCATTTACGCCTGTTACTATATCCCCAAACGGTCTAAGATGGATTTTAGGTACAGTCCCTGGTAACAGTTTGTGGACTGCTGATTTTATTATTCCTGTAGATAATGTTGATTATGTAGGAGTATATAATAACCTTGCAAAACTTGCAGGTATAAACACACTAGGATTTGGATATAGCAGTCGAGATCAAGTGGAGGTTACCTTTGGCCAGCCTAATATAGACTTTACTAAAACAGTAACTGGACCTGATGTAAATGCTATAAAGGCGGGTGAAAACTATACCTATTCCATTACAATCTCTAATCCACAAAACTTGGCAGGTGATGTAACAGATGCCTTTGAGATGGATTTTACTGATGTAATACCTTCAGGACTTATTTATACAGGATCCTATAGTGTTACAGGTACAGGCACTTATTCAACTCCAGTATTTGCAGGACAAAATGTATCAATGACAATTCATAAACTTGCCCCAGGAGATAGTTTAATTTTAAACTATACTGTACTTGTTTCAACATCTGTTGTCAGCGGACAAAGCTATATAAATAATGCAATTTTACAGAGGCCTTACTCACAGCCACAGCCAAATAACTCTTACCAGTTTCCTGGAGCACCATTTACGGCATCAACCACATTAAGGGCTTTGGGTATTACCATGACAAAGCTGATATCACCTATCTTAGCTAAAATAGGTGATATAGTGACTTATATACTTCAGGTAACAGTTCCTCTTGGAACTACTGCATATAATGTACAGGTAATAGATATCTTTCCTATAGCTACCCAAAATTTTATAGTAGGTAGTGCTACTAAAGATGGAGCACCAATAACGCCATCGGTTTTAGGAGGCACTGTAACCTTTCCTACTATACCTTTTGTTAATGCTACAGCTGCGGCAGTTACAATACTTTATGCCTTTGATGTTAGGGTTGTAAATGGTACCCACGTTTCTCCTTTTATCGAAAATCAAACTGATAATGCAACTGTAAACTGGGACCTTGACGATATTGGTAATCCAGCTGTGCCTTTTAATACTTCAGCCATTCTTCAAGTGAGAACCCCAAATCTTACTGGTAGAAAAGAGCAAAGGAATCAGACAAGTGGAGGTATTTTTACAACATCAAATGTGAATTATAATGTAGGAGATGTTATTCAGTACAGGATTACAGTAACTAATACTGGAGCTGAATCGTCATTTAACTCAGTTATAACTGATATAATAAACTCGCTTTTATCCTTTAATCCAGGCTCTATTATTACAACTAATGGTTCTGCTTCTGTAATAGGGGCTACTCTAACCTGGAATATACCGATTATTGCTGCAGGTGCTAGTGCTACTATTACATTTGATGTAACTACACTAGCAGGAGTTGGTTCTGATGGACGAATTCTAGATAGTGGTTCTTTTATATACAACACAAATGATAATGGTTTTGGTATAAGCTATGGGCCGCTAAACACCAACACTGTACAGCTTGTAGCTCAGGCAGTAGCTATTTTAAAAGTGCCATCTATAACGCAAGGAGAAATTGGAGATAATATAACCTATACAATAACCCTTACTGTGCCAAATGGTACCATTGCCTATACACCAATATTAACGGATACTTTGCCTGCTGGTCAAACATATATCGGACCAGCTACAAGGCAAGATGGTTTAGGTCCAGTAGTCACAGTGGTGCCTACTGTAGTAGGGCAAATTATAACTTTCCCAACTAATCCTAATATAGATGCAACTGCAGGTACTAGAACACTTACCTACGCATTTGTAGCTAGAATAACTAGTGCAACCCACAGCACTCCTTTTCAAGAAACACAAACAGATACAGCTAATATTAACTGGGGACGTACTTCAGGTGGTCCTCGGATAAATCGAGCAGCTACTGTTAATGTTACTGCAAGTACTCCTAATATTACCATATTGAAGGAACTAAGGAATGTAAGTAATGGTGGAATTTATACAACTTCAAATATTTCAGGTTTCCCAGGAGATGTTATTTATTACAGATTTACAATAACCTCCAACGGAGCTTCTCCTGCTTTTAATATTAATTTAACTGATACACTAAGCAGTAAAATCAGCTTTGTAGGAACAATATCTGGGCCTACAGCAGGGACAGTTACACCACCAGGAGCAAGTTTAACTTGGCATATAGATCAATTAAATAATGGTTCTAGTGCGGTTTATGAATTTCAAATAGGGATAAATAGCGGGGTAGGCGCTGGTGACAGCATACCTGATATTGCTACCTCTACCTATGATTCCAATAATGTAAATCCAATAACTTATACCCAAGATTCAAATCAGGTTATTATAAATGTCCCTTTGATTGCATTTACAAAAACAGCAAATACTAACGTAGCAGCCATAGGGAGCACAATAAATTATACTCTAGTAGTAACAATTCCTAATGGAGTTTCCGTAAATAATTTATCTTTCACTGATGTTATACCTGCTGGGCAAAATTATGTAGCTGGTACCTTTGCGGGAATCCCACCAGCACTAGGAGTACTAATTGCCACACCAAATCAATTGATTTATACAGATAATTTAGCATCGAGGGTGGGACCGTTAACTTTAATCTATACCTTTAATACCACTGTAATTAGCGGTACTACAGTACCACCTTATACTCAAACTCAACGCAATGTGGCGACTGTACAATGGAATATTACCCCAGGTGGCCATGTTGCATCAGTATCTGATTTTAAGGATGTAACTATAAAGTCACCACATATAATTGCATTAAAAGAACAGAGACTAGTGCCAACAGGTAGCTTTACAACAGCTCCGCTTTTAAATATAGCTGCTTTAGATGTTGTAGAATACAGAATAACGCTTACAAATGATGGTGCAGGAGATGCATATAATGTAGTTACAACAGATATTTTAGATTCTTTTCTAACTTATCTTAGTTTAACAAGTGTATCGCCAGTGTTTCCAGCATCAGTAGTGACACCTCCTCCACCAGGTCCTGGAGGTACAGTTAATTGGACAATTAACCCTGGCCCAATTACTGCAGGAGGGTCTGCAATCCTTGAGTTCAAGGTTACAGTAACCACAGGTCCAGCAGGTGCAAATGTATTTGATCAAACCTCCACTATATATGATACCCTTAATACTAATCCTACTACACTAGGGCCAGCATTATCAAACCAGGTTGCATTTAACTATAATTATCCAGAAATTATAAAAAGTGTAGAAAAAAATGCAGCGTTTATTGGAGATACTGTGAATTATACTGTGGCAGTTACTATTCCTCTTGGGAATATAGCGTATAATGTTAAGATTACAGACACATTCTCTCCAGAACAGACTTATAATATTGGAAGTTTAAAAGTAAATGGTATTTTGACAACACCAGTATCAACAAGTCCTTTGGTAACACCTTCTATACCAATAATCGATGCTACTGCAGCTGCGGTAATAGTGCTCTATACTTTTTCCGCTACTGTTAATAGTATAGCAGGAGGTCCTCAGCAGGCTCAAATTGATACTGCAACAGTTAACTGGACATTGGATCCTCTTGGCATAAATCCAGGAACACCACAGAGCAGTAACACTACAGTATATGTTACAAATAGTGACATTACTCTAGTAAAAACTCAGAGTAATAATATAGCAGGACCATATGTTCAAACTCCAATCCAAACCTCAGTAGGTAGTTTAATATACTATAAGCTATCAATTACAAACCCCGGGCCAAACACAGTATTTGATGTAATAGCTGAGGATACTCTTAACCCATTACTTGAAATTATTACAGTTAGTACTGATGCAGGTTCTGCAATTGTAACTGGAAATAAAGTTACCTGGAAAATTAGTTCTATATCTGCACCTCCACCTATAATAACTTACAATGCTATAGTGACAGCTTTGATTTTGCCTGGAGGTGGCTCAGATAGTACAATCCCAAATTTGTTTACAGCAGTATTTGATGCCGTAAATCCGCCACCTGAAATTGAGTATGGACCTAAAACTTCAAATACAGTTTTAGCTAATTTGCCTCCACTACAGTTTACTAAGAACGTTTCTAGTAATAATGTGGAGGTCGGAGATATTATAACTTACACGTTATCAGTAATTGTACCAAATGGAACAATAGCTTATAATGTGGTAGTTTCAGATACCCTTCCTAGTGCCCAGAACTATGTAGGAAATGCATTTATAGGAGGTAATCCTGCGATGCCAACACAAATTGGGCAGACTATTACTTTCCCAACGCAAGCAATTATTGATGCAACTGCTGGGGAGGTAACACTTGAGTTTACTTTTGATGCAAGGGTAGTAACAGGCAACACGTCACCACCATACACACAGTTACAGAGTGATAATGCCACTATAAACTATGAAATAGACATTCAGGGGACTCCTGCGATTCCTGTGACAGCAACTTTGGACATTACAGTAAACAACCCATCCTTATCTGTAATAAAAACTCACCGGAATGTTACTGAAGGAACTGGTTTTAGGACAATACCAATTGCAGTTAATGCTTTAGATATAATAAGCTATGAACTTGAAGCAATCAGTTCAGGATCTTCTCCTGCTTATAATGTGGTTATAACAGATGTGCTTGGACCTTTTGAACAATTCGTGGCAATAGTAGAGATTTCAGCAGGGATTGCAACTTACAACCCATCTAATCATACTGTTACCTGGATAATTGATGTCATACCTCCTAATACTGATTTTGAATATGAACTGGAATTTAATGTACAGATACTTCCAGGGATTGGAGCTGGAGGTAGCGACTCAGATATTGCTTCATTCGTTTATAATAGTAATACAACAACTCCGATTCAGTTTGGTCCCACGGATACAAATGAAGTAGTAGAAAATTATCCTAATATACAGCTTATTAAAAGTTCTAATATAAACAATACTGTTGTAGGAAACGTCTTGACTTATACCATTATGATGACGATACCAAATGGTAGTATAGCATATAATGTACAACTTTTTGATATACTGCATGTAGGACAGCAATATAATGATAATGCCAAAGTAAATGGTGTACCTGTAATTCCTGATTCTGTTACCGGGCAGCTAATAACTTTCCCTGTAATACCTTTTGTAGATGCTACTAACGGAGCAGTCAGTTTTGTATATACCTTTAATGCTGAGATAGTTTCTGCAAATGTTAATATTGTAACACTTATTGAAACTCAGATTAATGAAAGTAATGTAAGTTGGTTTATAGACCCTAAAACTCCTGCAGAGCCTGTAAGTACAATGACGGATGTAAATGTTACTGATAGTTTAATTGAAATAACTAAACTTCAACGAAATGTATCCATAGGAAATAGCTTTACTGAGATGCCTATAAGTGGGGATAGAAATCAAACTGTAGAATATAGCCTAACTGTTACAAATACTGGAGTTAACCCTGTTTATGATATAGTCATTACAGATATTTTAACAAATGACTTATCATTTGTCTCTGCAGTATCTGTTCCAGTAGGAACTTTAATTCACAGTGGTGAGAGCACTAATGGTGTAGTTAATTGGTCCTTTAGCCAATTAAATCCAGGAGATTCGGTTACAGCTGTATTTTCAGTAATAATTTCAATCCATGCTTCAAGTAGCATTAAAAATTTAGCATCGGGGGATTTTGCAGTTAGCCCTAAAAACCCAGACCGTTTTAAAGCAATAAACTCAAATGAAGTATTATTGGATGTATTGCCATCAATAATAAAAATTACAGGGTTCGCAACGGCTACTGTATTTACAAAATGTGATAATAAATGTAATAAGCATGATTGCAATAAATGATGAAATAAAAAATACTAATGAATATTTATAGATATATAATTAAAAGCTAAGCATAAAAAATACTGGTTGGATTTTTATAATGTACCCTATAGAGTTGACACTTAAAAAAGTTTATCCTATGGGGTATTTTCATGTATAATAGATAAATTAGCATAGATAAAAAGGATGATTCCTGTTCAATACAGAAATCATCTCCTTAATTTAGCCTAGGCTTTTTTAGATTATCTTTGACTAAGGGTACCTTTTACTTTTAAATCATTTATAAAGGCACACTTATATTTCAATCTAAATCATTTCCTAGTATAATGATGTTAATTTTAAATATTATCAGCTGTAAGGAGTGGCTTCTACTATATAGGTACAACATTTACTTTCAAAGGTGTCATAATCATATACAAAGAAAGAAAATATAGCATTAGTTTCTGCCATAAATTTATTTTTAAAAGACCATGGGGGACCTACAGGTGTTTTTTTGCACATATTGTTACAAAATTTAAATGCTTGGAAAGTGAGGTTTGTAATTGTAACATTTGCAGGAATATCTATATTCATTACAAATTCGAGTTTGATTTGTGGATCGTGCAAACAGGAAGTATTGACAACAACGTTAGCGACTGTAATTGGTATGCCAGGAACTCCTGGTACCAATGGTAGTTGCACCATTGATGATACGGGATCTCCACAGTTTAAAATTATTTTATTTGAATTACATATGCAGCAGCAATCAGATAAGTTGTCTTTTGCTAGAGAAGTACAATTATTATTCGTATCTTTATTTTTCAATGAATTCATAATTTAATATTCCTCCTATTAAAACTTATAATAATATTATTTAATAAAATAAAAAATTCTTACAATACAATATATGTCTCATAATTACAATTGGGATGAGAATATAATTGTATTTTCTTAAAATTCATAAAGTTTGTTTTTTACTTAATAGCCTAGATAGATTATCTTATAGATATATAAGATGGATAGAAAATAAAAATATTGATATGGATAAGTGAAACTTAACTTCAGATACTAAAAAGGTTAAAGATTTAAGAGATGGGAACTTGTTTATATTCCAAAATGATTGAGGAATAAGTTGTTATGCTACGGAGCTTATAGAATTAGAAAATTTAAAAAATATTTATATCTAAATTTTTAATGTCACCACTTTTATGTTTGGACATATGATGTAATATAAATATTAAATAAATTTATATTTATTATAATCTTTCAAGAGGAGGAAAATTTATGTCCATTAATTTTAAAAAATTTTCACCACGTCCTGGTCTTGTAAATAAACAAGGACGTTTACCAGATCCTTCAGAATTAGTTTGTATTGAAGTACCTAAAGTCTTTGATCAATGCTTAATAAAAAGATGTCTTGTATATGGTGAAGGCCCTGACACAAATACAACAGATTGTGAATTGAGAAGCAATCCATTAATAGATCCTAAGAGATACATTAGGAGTAGAGACTTTAATATAACGTTGATCTCCATTGATAAGATTCCACTTAAAGGAAAACGTGGTTTTAAAAAAATAATTATTTCTTACATGATTTCTTTCTATGCAGATTATATTGACTGTAATGGTGCAAACAAAAGTGAATTGTTTGAAATTAATAGAAGAGATGTAATTGGAAAATTCTATTGTCCTGATTCTATAGCTCAAATTTCTGCTAGTTTTGTACCTGTTCAAAATGCTGAAGATTTGGATTCTAATATAATAAAACTTGAAATGGTTGCTGATGCTCTAGGCGGTGAATTACTACAAGATAGAGAATGTAACGATGTTTTAGATATTACTTTGGGCTACTATATCATTGTAAAATGTGAGCTTATTGTACAGCTTTTAATTCCTGCTTATGACTACTGTCCAGTTCCAAAAGAACCATGTGATGAAGAGCCAGAGGAAGATCTATGCGAAAGATTTGAAAAAGCTCCAATTCCTAAGTTCTATCCAGATCAAAACTTAGATCCATTATTCGTAGATTGTGATAATAATGATGGAGATGATGAGTAGCAATAACAGGCTTTAATTACCTAAATTTCGTGAAAATATAAATTTTACATTTACGCGTTGTGTTAGTTTTTAAAAATGTATTTTAAATACATTAGTAATAAGATAATTTTATTAAACATTGTTTATAAGAAATATTAGGTAATGAAATTACATTATAGAAATTATCAGTTAATACAAAGAAAACTGTAAAATAATCCTTTGAATTATTAAATTTTTCAGTAGTATAATAAGTGAACTCTAGCAGTTTAATTATCCTCCTTATTATTGATTTTTACTTAATTTAATTATAACTTGGATTATTGAATTTTGTTGGAGTTTTTTTTGCAAAAACTAGCTAACACAACGTATAAATTTAATAAGGAGTTTTATATGATTTATTTAGATAATGCAGCAACATCTTTTCCAAAACCATCACAAGTTTATGATGAAGTACTAAATTGTATGAGAAATTATGCTGCTAATCCAGGAAGAGGTTCTTATGAGATATCTATAAAAGCAGCTCTAAAAATAATGGAAACAAGAGAAGAAATATGTCAATTATTTAATATTCCTAGTCCATTTAACTTGATTTTCACATGTAATGCAACAGAAGCCTTGAATATAGGGATTAAAGGTGTTTTAAAAAGAGGAGATCATGTTATTAGTACAATGATTGAACATAATTCTGTTTTAAGGCCACTTCATTCATTAAGTGAAGATGGAGTTGAAGTCACTTTGGTAAGTGTAGATAAAGCAGGATATGTTAATATCAAGGATATTAAGGAAGAAATTAAGGAAAGCACCAAGATGATTATTATCAATCATGCTTCTAATGTACTAGGAAGTATTCAGGATATTAAAAATATTGGAAATCTTTCAAAGTCAAAAGGAATTATTTTCATGGTAGATGCATCTCAAAGTGCTGGAGTTATTCCTATTGATGTGGAACGTGATAATATTGATTTATTAGCATTTTCAGGACATAAAGGATTATTAGGGCCACAAGGAACAGGGGGATTATTTATACGAAATGGTATAAAATTAAAGAATTTTAGGGAAGGTGGAACAGGAAGTAACTCCCATTTTATGATTCAACCAGATTTTATGCCAGATCAATTTGAAAGTGGAACATTAAATATCCCAGGGATTGCAGGGTTATGTGAAGGGGTAAAATTTATTAAGAAGGTTGGAATAAGAACTATAGAAAAACATGAAGAAGAATTAATGTCATATTTATTGAAGGAATTAAAAAAGCTATCTTATATAAAAATTTATGGAAGTAATTCTGTAAAACAAAGAAGCTCAGTAATTTCCTTTAATGTAGAGGGAGTTGATGCTTCAATTGTTGGTGAACAATTGAATGAAGAGGAAATAGCTGTACGAACAGGGTATCATTGTGCACCTCTAATACATGATGTGATTGATACAGAATATGCGGGGACAGTTAGAGTTAGCCCAGGATATTTTAATACTTTAGATGATATAGATAAACTATTAGTGACAATAATGAAGATTTATAAAGTAAGATAAGGCACATTCAAAAATAATAGACTAGTATGCCTGTCTATTATTTTTGAATGTGCCTAATTTAAGACAAAGGATGTAGTACATATATAACTATATATGTAATAAAAATATTAGGATGTGAAAGTTATGAATTCTTATAATAATTCAAACTCTCCTTATCAAATTGATAATCCTGGTGAGTATGAAAGATATACAATGCTTGAATATATACTAAAACTACAAAATAGATCAGATGATTTAGATAATATAATTAATTTAATGAGTCCACCTGAAGATATAACTAATATTTGTAAAGTTGGAATGGCTAAGAATATTAAAGTGGCAGTAATTGGTGCAGGAGAGGCTGGATTAGCGTCTGCCTTTGAACTTAGAAAAATAGGATGTAATGTTACTTTATTTGAAGCAAGCCATAGAATAGGGGGAAGGGTATACACTTATTACTTTGATAGAAATAGAAAGTACTATGGTGAATTAGGACCAATGAGTATACCAGTATCTCATTATACCACTTGGCATTATATAAATTTATTTAAACTTCATACAAGCCCTTTTGTAAATAATAATGATAATAATTTGTTTTATATTAGAGATGAACGGGCGATTAATGATGCTAAAGGGAAAAGTGTAGAAAATAATATATATCCAAAGTTTAATTTAAGTGAAATTGAAAGAAAGAAAGCATGGCATGAACTTCATGAAAAAATATATGAGAAGTATTTAAAATCTCTTTCAACAGAATTAAGAAAGGAATTAATTCAAGTTAAATCAGAATATTCAAAGAGTATAACAGAAATAGATAAATTAAGTTATAGAAATGCATACGAGAATGTGGATCTTAGTCAAGATGCTATATCAATGTTAGGGTATTTAGAAGGCAAAGAACAATTTTTTGGTTTAAGTCTTACTGAAATGCTTCAACAATATTATACAGTAGATCATGAATACACCTATCGCATTACCGATGGTATGATTAGTTTACCTCATTCATTATATGAAGCACTTTGTGATAAAAACGAAGATGCGTATAAAGGTATTAGTAAAGAAGAATTAGGAAAAATAGAAATAAAAATGGGTTTTCCCATTAGTGGAATATATAATTCTTCTGCAAAAGATAAAGTTATACTTAAATATAAAGATTATAGAGATAATAAAGAAACATCTGAAGAATTCAATTATGTAATATGTGCCATACCATTTTCAAGTCTAAGGAGAATTGAAACAGGACCTCTTTTTACAACTAAGAAGGTGCAGGCTATTAATGAAATGAACTATGAGATAGCACACAAGATATATTTATATTTTAAGGAAAGATTTTGGGAAATGGGAAATGCATCAAAAAAGATAATAGGAGGAAGTACCTATACAGATCTTCCTTTGGTTTCAATGTATTATCCTTCAGATCATTCAAGACCTGTAACTAATAAATATGGAAAGTGGGTATTAAAAGCTGGAGCAAGTCCAGAAGAATCAGGTGTACTACTAGCTAGTTATAGTTGGTGTCAGGAAGCTGTGAGATTGGGAAATGAAAATCCAGAATTGCAAATTGATGATGTAATGAGATATATAGAAAAAGCTCATGGCCTTTCTCCACATTATCTAGATGATAAATTAATTGATTACAAGTCATTAATTTGGTCAGATGCACAGTATATATGGACAGCAGGAACATTATCAAAGCCAGAGGATAAGACACTTTTTTCATATGCTGTAACAGAGCCAGAGATGGAGAATAAGGTATTTTTTGCAGGAGAGCATATTTCACAAAAACATGTAAGTCAACAAGGAGCTCTTCAAAGTGGAATGATTGCTGCAAATGAAGTGGCAAAGCAAATAAAAGCTAATTAAGATTTACAATAATTAGATATTTATATAAAAAGGACCTGCATTGTATAAATGTAGGTCCTTTCTTCATCATCATTTCCTAATATTTTAATTATAAATTGTATTTTAACTATATTTCAAATCTAGTCTTTTTGAGACTGAGAAATTATTTAAGGTTTGATTTAATACTACCTATTAATATAAAAATATATTGTATGCTCATATTAAAAAAAATCATAGCATAAAGTAGTATTAGATATAATAAAAAAGAATTTTAATTGCTATTAGACAAGACAGTTATCCTAAAGTTTTTTATGTAAATGCAAAAAGGAGATTAAATGATATTAGACAAGCAGTTAAATAAAAGCTGAGTAAATCATAATTTATGCAATGGAAGAATAAATTATTATATGAATTCTCCATTGGATAAATTTGTGAAAAATAATATTAATGTAAATTGAGGGGAATAAGAATTATGAAAGTAGTGATACTTGCAGGTGGATATGGGACTAGAATATCAGAAGAATCCCATTTAAGACCAAAACCTATGATTGAAATTGGAGGTAATCCAATATTATGGCACATAATGAAAGGTTATTCCTATTATGGATTTAATGAATTCATAATTTGTTGTGGATATAAAGGGCATATGATAAAAGAATATTTTGCAAATTATTATATATATAGTTCAGATATTACTTTTGAATTTCCTAAAAATAATAAAATCTCAATTCATTCAAACGTTGCAGAGCCATGGAAAGTGACATTAGTTGATACTGGCATTGATACTATGACTGGAGGAAGACTTAAAAGAGTTCAAAAGTATGTAGGAGATGAAACTTTTATGCTGACATATGGAGATGGAGTCAGTGATATTAATATTAATAATTTATTAGAATTTCATAAACAAAATAACAAAATAGCAACATTAACAGCAATTCAACCAGAGGCAAGATTTGGAATAATTAATATAGATGAGGATAACAGAACTGTAACATCATTTGATGAAAAGTCTAAGGAAAATGGAAGCTGGATTAATGGGGGTTATATGGTTTTAGAACCTAAAATTTTTGAGTATATTAAGGGGGATAATACGTTTTTAGAAAAGCAACCTATGGAGAATCTTGCAAAAGATAAAATGTTAAATGCGTATAAGCATAATGGATTTTGGAAATGTATGGATACTCAAAGAGATAAAGAATTACTTGAAAAACTATGGAGAGAAAATAATGCTAAATGGAAGGTATGGGATTAATGCTTGAGTTTTATAATCAAAAAAGGGTTTTTATAACAGGACATACTGGATTTAAAGGAAGTTGGCTTACCAAGATTTTAATTATGGCAGGAGCTAAAGTTACTGGATTTTCATTAATGTCTAATACAAATCCTTCTTTATTCAATATTATTAATATAAAAGAGGATATCAATTCAATTATTGGAGATATAAGAGATTTAGAGCATTTAAAAAAAGAATTATGCAATTGCAAACCAGATATTGTATTTCATTTAGCGGCACAACCTTTAGTTAGAGAATCATATAAAAATCCAGTATACACATATGAGACAAATGTAATGGGAACTGTAAATTTGCTTGAAAGCATAAGAAATTGTAAAAGTGTACGTTCGGTAGTTATTATCACAACAGATAAGGTTTATAAAAATAATGAATGGGATTGGGGGTATCGTGAAATTGATCCATTAGATGGTTTTGATCCTTATTCTAATAGTAAATCTTGTTCTGAACTTGTTATTCGTAGTTATAAAAATTCTTTCTTTTCAGATCAAGAATCAGCTATATCTACAGCCAGAGCTGGTAATGTAATAGGTGGTGGTGATTTCTCAGAAGATAGAATAATCCCAGATTGTATTAGAGCAGCTATTAAGAAAGAAGATATTGTTGTTAGAAATCCAAAATCTATTAGACCTTATCAACACGTCTTTGAAGCACTTTTAGGATATTTGTTGATTGCAGAAAAGCAATACAATCATAAGTATTTTGAAGGAAGTTATAACATAGGACCAAATGAAGGTGGATGTGTCACTACAGCTAATCTTGTTGAAACATTTTGTAACTTATGGGGAAATATGAAATGGATAAGGAATATAGAAAATACTCATTTTTATGAATCAAACCTTTTGAAGCTAGATTGTTCAAAAATAAAAAATAAACTTGGATGGAAGCCTAAATTAAGTATAAAAGAGGCTGTTGATTTAACTATAGAATGGACAAAATGTTATTATTCAAAGGATAATATAAACGAATTAATGAAAAATCAAATAAATGGATATTTTAAAGAATTTTTATAAATATATATAGAGAGGTAGGATTATATAAAATGAAAACATATATAATAGCAGAAATAGGAATTAATCATAACGGAGATATAAGAATAGCTAAAAAGCTTATCGATATAGCAGTAATATCAGGATGTGATGCAGTTAAATTTCAAAAGAGAACAATTGATAAAGTTTATAGTAAAGAAATGCTTGATAGTCCCCGTATAAGTCCTTGGGGAAATACTCAAAGATCACAAAAGGAAGGACTTGAATTTAATGAAAAAGAGTATGATGAGATTAATGAATATTGTAAAACTAAAGGAATAGATTGGTTTGCATCAGCATGGGACATAGATTCACAAAAGTTTTTACAAAAATATGGCTTAAAATATAATAAAGTAGCTTCAGCTATGCTTACTAATTATGAATTATTAAAAGAAATTGCAAGTGAAGGAAAATATACTTTTATATCAACAGGAATGAGTAATTATGAAGAAATTGATAGAGCAATAGAAGTATTTAAAAATGAAAACTGTGAATTTGAATTAATGCATTGTAATAGTACATATCCGATGAGAAATGAAGATGCTAATTTATCAATGATTAAGAAATTAAAAGAAAAATATAATTGCAAAGTTGGTTATAGTGGACATGAAACAGGAACTTTAGTTAGTATTTGTGCAGTAACTCTTGGTGCTACATCTATTGAGAGACATATAACTTTAGATAAAACAATGTATGGTTCAGATCAAGGAGCATCTATAGAACCATGTGAATTATGTAAACTAGTCAAAGATATTAGAGAAGTAGAAAAAATATTAGGAAATGGAGAGAAGATATTGAGTCAAGCTGAATTAGAAGTGAAAAAAAAATTAAGAGGTTAATTAAATGATAAAATTAGTGATTTTCGATATTGATGGTGTTATAACAGATGGTTCAATTATAGTAGATGAAGAAGGAAGGGAGCAAAAAAAGATTAATTTAAAGGATATTGATGCAATTTTTGAATTGAAATCTAAAAATTATATCATATCTGCTATAACTGGAGAAAGTTCAAAAATAGTGACTTATTTTGAAAAAAGATTTCCATGGGATTATTTTTATTGTGGAAAGAAGAGTAAGATTGAAATAATAAAAGAAATTGAAAAACAAAGTAAAATAAAAGCAGAAGAAATATGTTATATAGGTGATGGAAAGTATGATATTGATCCTTTAAAATATGTAGGTCTTGGAGTATGCCCTAAAGATGCAATTAATAAAGCAAAAAATTCTGCTGATATAATATTGCAAAATAGGGCAGGAGAAGGATGTTTATGGGAACTTATTTCGATTATTGAAGAATACAATAACGAGGGAGGAGCACAAAACTATTTTTATAAGAGACTTACAGAGCATATAGATATATTTAAAGTCATGGCATCAGATAAAGAACTTATTTATGATGTAATGAAAATTGGTGATAATATCATAAACTTGTTAAGTAATAAGAATCAGGTATTTTTGTGTGGAAATGGTGGAAGTGCAGCTGATGCACAGCATATTGCTACAGAATTTATTAGCAAATTTTACAAAGAAAGACAAGCACTTAATGCAGAAGCACTAACAGTAAACACTTCAACATTGACAGCAGTTGGAAATGATTACAGTTTCGAGAGGATATTTGTAAGACAATTAGAAGCAAAGGCTAAAAAAGGAGATATGCTCATAGGAATATCAACTAGTGGAAAATCTAAAAATGTATTAGAAGCATTGAGATATGGCAAAAGAGAAGAATTAATTACAGTAATGCTAATGGGTGATTATTATAATGAAGAAGTTGAATATATATCGGATTATGTGATAAAAATTCCATCGAAAATTACTCCACGAATACAAGAAGCGCATATATTTTTAGGCCATTTAATAGCAGAATATGCAGAACAGAAAATCTTTGATTGCCATGGGAATATCAGGGAATTTTTGTGAAATAAATCATGGTAAGTTTGCATATTTTATACCAAAAGTGAGAAGAAAGGAAAATGTATGATTAAATTATCAGACTATGTATTTAAATTTGTAGAAGAAAAAATGGTTAAACATGCATTTCTTTTGCCAGGTGGTGGAGCAATGCATTTAATTGATTCAATAGGAAAATCTAAAATAGAATATATATGTTGTGGACATGAACAAGCAGCAGCAATTGCAGCTGAAAGTTATGGACAACATACAAATAATATTGGTGTAGTATTAGTTACATCAGGACCAGGTGCTACTAATGCAATTACTGGGGTTACAGCTGGTTGGATTGATTCAACTCCTATGCTTGTAATATCTGGACAAGCAAAACGTTCTGATTTGGTTGGTAAAACTGGTGTTAGGCAAATGGGTTCGCAAGAGGTTCAAATAATTGAAATGATAAAACCTATTACAAAATATGCAGTGCAAGTATTAGAACCGATGAAAATCAAATATTATTTGGAAAAGGCATATTGTGAAGCAACAACTGGAAGAATGGGACCAGTATGGTTGGATATTCCTGTTGATGTTCAAGCTGCTATGATTGATGAAGAAAAGCTTGAAGGGTATTATGATAAAAGTTCTAGTGAATATAAATTGGATATTTCTAAAGAAATAGGAGAAACCTTAGAATTATTAAAAAATTCTAAGAAACCATTGATACTAGCTGGTAATGGAATTAAGCTTGCAAGAGCAGAAAATAATTTTTATCAGCTTATTAATAAATTACAGATACCGGTATTAACTACTTGGAAAGCAATAGATATGTTAGATGAAAAGGATCCATTATATGCAGGACATCCTGGAATAATGGGAGATAGAGGAGCTAACTTTATTCTTCAAAGCAGTGATTTATTACTTATTCTAGGAAGCAGGCTTGATACTAGTATTACAGCTTTTAATCATAAAAACTTTGGAAAAAGTGCACAAAAAGTTATGGTTGATATTGATAAAAATGAAATTAATAAAATGCAAATGAATATAGATGTTAAGGTGGTTTGTAATGTTAAATATTTTATTGATGTATTAAATGAAAATAGCAGTGAGTTAATTAATAATTTAAGTAATAAGGAAATAAAGGAAAAAGAAAAGTGGCTATCTTATAGCAGGGATATAAGAGCTAAATATCCTTTAGTTACAAAAGAACATAACGAGGTTAAAGATTATGTTAGTGCATACTGCTTTATTGATGAATTATGTAAACAATTAAATTGCGATGATATTATAGTTCCAGAAAGTTCAGGTGGAGCGGGAGAAATTACATATCAAGCATTTAAGATAAAAAAAGGTCAAAAAATGAAAAATGCAGCAGGTCTTGGATCAATGGGATTTGGGTTACCTTATTCTATAGGTGCATGTCTTGCAAATAATAGAAGAAGAACCATATTAATAAATGGTGATGGGGCATTTCAATTAAATATTCAAGAATTAGAGACTTTAAAAAGATTACAATTACCAATAAAAATATTTATATGGAATAACAATGGTTATGCCAGCATAAGGGCTATGCAGAGAAATACATTTAATGGATATTATGTAGCAAGTGATGAAGGAAGTGGCTTAACAATGCCTAGTATAAGCAAAATTGCAAGTGCCTATGGAATTAAAACATTTAGGGTTAAGAATAATGATGAGATGAAGTATATTTTACCGCAAGTATTAGAATCAGAAGGAACAGTATTGTGCGAATTGATGGTCTTACCAGAAGAAACAGTATCTCCTAGAATTAAATCTATTAAATTAGAGGATGGAAATATGATTTCTAAGCCTTTAGAGGACATGTGGCCGTTTATGGATGAGGCGGAAATTAAATGTAATTTGAAAATTTGATAAATATATAAGGAGAATTTATGGAAAAAGAGAAAATAATAAATAATTTGCTAAAAAAATTTATAGGCTCTAAATTGATTATTCTTTTTGGAGCTGGAAGTAGGGGGAGAGAAGTTCTTAAAATTATAGAAAGTGAAAAAATAGGGAAAGTTGATTGTTTTATAGATAATAAAATAGATGAAAATTATATTAATAATGTTCCAATATATAAAGTAGATAGGTTGAATAATTTAAATTTGGATCAATTTATAATTATTATTTGTACAGATGATAGAAATATATATTTACAGATAAATAAGCAATTAAAAAATTTGGAGTTACGTGAGAATGAAAATTTTCTAAGTAGTAAAATACTTAGAGGAGAACTAAAAAGTGATAAAGATAATCCATATGAAGATTATATTCTCGACTCTACATATGCACCATGGTTAAAAGATAAAGAATTTATTGATTGTTATAACAAAATAAGTGGAAATACATTAGTAGATATTTATCGTTGTTATGAAATTTGGTGTCTAATAGAACAATCAAGTAAATTAAGTAAAGGAATATTTTTAGAAATAGGTGTATGGAGAGGTGGAACAGGTGTATTAATAGCTCAAAAAGCTAGATTAGTTGGGATAAATGAAAATATATATTTATGTGATACATTTAATGGCGTTGTAAAGGCAAGCAATATAGATAAATTATATAAAGGTGGGGAACATTGCGATACTTCAGAAGATTATGTTAATAATTTAATAAATGAATTTAAAATTAAAAAAGTTAAAATATTAAAAGGAATATTTCCAGAGGATACTAAATATCTTATTAAAGAAGAATATATAAGATTTTGTCATATAGATGTAGACGTGTATGAATCAGCAAAAGATGTTTTTAATTTTGTTTGGGATAGAGTTATTAGTGGAGGAATAGTTGTTTTTGATGATTTTGGCTTTAAAACATGTAATGGAATCGCTAAATTAATAGAAGAAATAAAAAATAAAAAAGACAGTTTAATAATAGAAAATTTAAATGGTCATGCTATAGTAATAAAGGTTATTTAAATCATAGAATATGAAATGTTCTAAGGAGTTTTTATGAATAATATAGATATAATAAATATATTCAAAAATTATGATGAAATAAAGAAAATAAAAAAAGATGTAGTGATTTATGGTACTGGAACACTAGCGCGAGATGTATATAAGTTTATGATTAACAAGGGATATGATATTAAATTTTTTTTAAATAAAAGTTTTAATTATATTAATGTAGTTAGTGACTTAGGAGAAATAAAAAAAATAGATGATAATAGCATAACTAGTTATAACAAAAAAAACATTACAGTATGTATTGCAGCTTTTACTGCATATGCAGATATAGGCAGAATAATAAGAGAGTTATTAGATTTTGGCTATGAGAATATAATTACATATGCAGAACTTATAGATTTATTTGATGGTGAAATAAAAGGAAAATTCTATTTAAATAGTAGAAAAGAGTTTTTAAAGTATGAGGAATATATTATAAAGGTATATGACTTATTTAAAGATAAAAAAAGTCAAGAGTTGTATAAATCTATTGTAAAATTTCGATTATCAAAAAATTATAATACTTTAATACAAAAGGATTTACTGGAGGAACAGTACTTTGCTAAGGATATTGAAAATTTGTATGGTTTAAAAGAAATAAGATTTATTGATTGTGGAGCATTTGATGGAGATACGATAGAACAAGTATATAATAATTTTGATGAAGTAGAAGCATATGTAGCTTTTGAACCAAATTTAAAAAATTATAAAAGATTATTAAGAAGAATAGAAAAAATTCAATTAAATGAAGTTATAAAAAATTTTCTTGCAATACCATGTGCAGTTTATTCAAGTGCAACTCAGCTAAGATTTAATGTAGATAGTGATGCTGGCAGTACTATTTCAAATGATGGAACTGAATATGTTCAATGCATATCCATAGATGAAGGTATTAGAAATTTTAATCCAACGTTTATAAAAATGGATATTGAAGGTGCGGAATATGAAGCTCTTTTAGGAACAAAAAGTATGATTGAGAAATGGAAACCAAATTTAGCTATAAGTTTATATCATACTCCAGAAGATATATATAGAATACCATTACTTTTAGAAAGTTGGAATTTGAATTATAAATATTATTTAAGAATGTATGGATATAGTGGATATGATTTAGTGCTATATGCAGTAAGATAAATTATAAATATTCTATAGTAAATAATTAAAATCAATTGATTATTATATATAACTCATATTTTGCATAACTAAATTTCTCATATATACATTTGTATGAATGGATATTTTGAGAACATGGACATCAAATGTATATAAAAGATAAAAAGTGTTATATTAGGAAAAGTTAATATAGTTATGATTAGGAATATAAGTTATAGAATTTAGTACAATAATAAAAGTAAATAAGGGATGAGTATATATGGATATGTATTTAAAAAATATTAGGACAATAAAAGATATAAAAAAGTATGAAAAAATAGTATTGTTTGGTGCTGGACAAACTAGTAAGGAAACAATTAGATTCTTAAAAGACAATAATCTAATTTGTTTATTTGATAGTGACTCAAGTAAATGGGGAAATAAAATTGACGGATATTACGTATATTCACCTTCAGATATATCTGATATAGTTGATGATAATACTGCAATAGTAATTTCGTGTATTTCAAATCAATATGAAATATCAATAGAATTGATAAATAAATATAATATAAAGAAAGATCATATATTCTCTTATACAAATAAATACTGTGAAGATTTTGTTTATGATACTAAAAAAATTATAAATAATTTTAACCGAATAAAAAAAGTTATTGATTTATTAGAGGATAATGAATCAAAGGAATATTTAAAAAATAGTATCATATGTAGATTAACACGTAATCCATTGTATATAAAACAAAATAGCAATATAAAAGTACCATATGAATATTCAAATATAGTATTACCTAAAAAAGGTGATGTTATTATTGATTGTGGAGCATATATAGGAGATACTGCAGAACTTTTTTTAAAAAAATTGAATGAAGAATGTAAAATATATTGCATTGAACCATTTGAGGATAGTTATGATCAATTATGTAGTAATGTTAGATTAAATAATATTTCTAATAAAGTTGAATGTTTATATAATGCAGTAAGCAATGAAAAAAGAACTGATTATATTAGATGTAATGAAGATGCAGAATATGTATGTGCAAATTTAAAAGATAATCAGGGAAGATTAGGTAATAAAATTAATGTTGATAAAATAGACAATTTATTTAAAAATATTAATCAAATAGATTTTATAAAAATGGATATTGAGGGTGAAGAGGTTAATGCTTTAAATGGAGCCAGTAATGTAATAAGGAATATGAAACCTAATATGATGATTTCTGCATATCACTTAGTTGAACATATATGGGAAATACCAGAAACTATTAAAAATATTGATTCAAGCTATAAAATATATGCAGGACATCAACCTAAAGCGCCGTTTGAGATTGAATTTTATCTAAAAAGTAATCAAAAGTAATATCAATTAGAGGAATTTGCAATATGAAAAAAATACTAGTAACAGGTAGTAACGGATTTATTGGAAAAAATTTGGTTGAGGGTTTATCAAAAGATTATAGAGTTTTTGCACTAAAAAGAGATGAACTTGATTTATTAAAAAAGGAAGAAGTTCATAAATACTTAAATAAAAATAAATTTGATATAATTATTCATTCTGCCAATCAAAATTCTACTAGAAATACTTTGGTATCAGAATATGAAATATTAGATAGAAATTTAAAAATGTTTTTTAATTTAGAATCTTGTAAAAATTATTATGGTAAAATGTATTATTTTGGTTCAGGTGCCGAATATGATATAAATAATTATGTACCTATGATGCAAGAAGAATATTTTGGAAAGTTTATTCCAAGTGATCCTTATGGATTTTCTAAGTATATAATGTCTAAAATAGCAGAACAAGACAATAATATTTATGACTTAAGATTATTTGGGGTATTTGGTAAATATGAAGAATGGGAACGTAGATTTATTTCTAATGCAATATGCAGATGCATATATGATTTACCTATAACAATAAAACAAAATGTATACTTTGATTATTTATATGTTGGTGATTTGGTTAAAATAATGAAGTGGTTTATTGAAAATACACCAGCTATGAAACACTATAATTTATGCACAGGAAATAGAATAGATTTATCGACTATAGCTAATAAAGTTCTAAATATATCCGGTAAGAACTTAGAGATATTAATTAAAGAGCGTGGATTAAAAAAAGAGTATACAGGAAATAATGCAAGATTATTAAGCGAAATTAATAATATTAAATTTACACATATAGATACTTCAATAAAAACATTATATGATTATTATTCTAAGAATATTGGAGAAATTGATATAAGGAAAATAAATGTTTAATCTATAGATTTGAATTGCTTACAAATCACAATTTAAAGTACAAGTGAATACAATATTATAATTAAAGCTTTGGAGTTATTATGTGAATTAAGGGGGAATTATATGATTAAAAATCAATCTATAGCTAGGCAAATGCTTGAAATAATTGATACTCTTATAGAAGAAGCAGAATCCTTACATAAAACTGCTAAAGAACACGATTTTATTACTTTTGAGAATATTTATACCGATATGCATGATTTAATTAATAGCATATATAATATAATAATTAATATAAAAAATGAAGAAAATGCACTTATTAGCATGGATATTGCATGTGAAAGTGTACAGGATTCATTGAATAGAATTATAATGTTATCCAAAACTAGATCACAAAAGCTTTTGGACAAAATAGAATTTGAATTAATTCCTTTTTTACAAGATGTGTATTTACAATTATATTTTTGGGGATGTGTTTATCCAGATAAAGAAAAAATGAAATATTATTATAACAATGAAATGAAAAAACTGTCTTCAAATAAATATATTAATGAATCAGAAGATAAAGGAAAATATAAATATGAACTTTCTATTATTGTACAAGGATATAATAAGCTAGAATATACGAAGTTATGTATTGAAAGCTTATTAAAGTTTTTACCTAATGATATAAATTACGAGTTAATATTATTAAATCATGGTTCAACAGATGGTACAAAAGAATATTTTGAATCAATTGCTCCTACTAAGCAAGTCGATATAATGAAAAATGGTAGTTTCGTTTCTGTAATACATAGAATTATAGAAGGAAAATACTATTTATTAATTAGTAATGATGTGTTAGTTACTAAAAATGCTATTTCTAATATGATTAAGTGTATGGAATCAGATGAAAATATTGCATGGATAGTTCCAAGCACTCCTAATGTCAGTAACTATCAAACTATAAATTCCAATTATACTGATATGGACAAAATGTATAAATTTGCTTCTGACAATAATGTAAGTAATAGCTATAGATGGGAGCAAAGACCAAGACTGTGTAATCCTATTGACCTTTGTAGAAGTAAAAGTTTTCTTTCTACAAATGGAATTTGTCTTGCAGGATATTTTCATTCAACTACTTTTTTTTCATTTCCAGATGATAAATTGTCACTTTTATTACGACGAAATGATTATAAAATGATATTAGCAAAAGATGTGTATTGTTATCATTTTGGAAGTATAACTATAAATGATGATATAGCTAAGTATAAAGATAAAAATGGGAATATAGGAGGACAAGCCTTTTTAAATGAAGGAAAACAAGAATTTTATAACGCTTTTGGAATTGATCCATGGGGCACTGGTTGTTGTTTTAATGAAGAGCTATTTAAGTATTTGCCATGTAATGATACTAAACATGTAGATGTTCTTGGTATAAATTGTGGTATTGGAAGTAATCCTTTAAAAGTAAAAGAAAGTATTAAAGAAATTGCACATAATTTAGATGTTACAATTTATAATATTACAGATGAAGAAAATTATATTGAAGACTTAAAAGGAATATCAAATGTAGCTGAGTATATAAATTCATGTGAGGATATAGATAGAATTTTTACTGGCAAGAAATTTAAATATATAATTTTTGAAAGTAAAATAGAAACGTATAAGGATCCATTACTAATTATTTCTGAATTAAAAAAGCGTCTAGTAGAAGATGGAATTATAGGTATTAAAACTTTAGATAAAAATTTACAAATAAATATTAAAAGTAACTTTTTAAATTCAATACAATCTGATGAATGGATTATTTTAAGGTAAAGATTACTAAATTTAAATTAAATATTTGATATTGTTTTAGCTATAGTATTAAAGTTTTGAGTAGGTAAACTTTTCTTTGCAAAAATTGCATAGTTAATTAATAAACTTCTTATAGAAAGATAACTTTAGGAAGTTTATTTTAATTGTAGATATTTAAGTAATTTCATAATAGTAATTCTAATGTCAATAAATCATAGTTTAAATCATGTGAAAATATAATATTATAGTAAGTAGAATATTAGAGTGATAATGTGGAAAAAAATTTAAAATTGATAAAGAGAAGACTATGGAGATTAAAAGAGTTAGTTAAACAAAAAATAATATTATTTTTATGAAGTTATTTTGAAAGCATGGATATATTGAGGTATAAGAATGAGTTAGAAAAAAATGTGGAGTGAGGAAAATGAGTATTACAAATTTTAATGAAAGTTCTGCAAGAATTGAAATATTAAATAAAGTGAAACAATTTTTTAAAGAAAAAAACTCAGGACAAAAATTTGTACATGGTGAAACATATATACCAGCATCAGGGAAAGTAGTGGATGAAGATGATTTGGCTAATTTAATAGATGCATCTCTTGATATGTGGCTTACATCAGGAAGATATAAAGATAAGTTCGAAAGAGAATTTGCTAAATTTATAGGTGTAAGATATTGCTCAATTGTAAACTCGGGTTCATCTGCAAATTTAGCAGCAGTAACAGCACTTACATCTTATACTCTTGGAGAGAGGAGATTAAGATCAGGAGATGAGGTAATAACTATTGCAGCAGGCTTTCCAACAACAGTAGGACCATTAATTCAAAATGGACTTATACCAGTATTTGTTGATGTAGAACTTGGAACTTATAATATTAAAGTAAAACATTTAGAAAAAGCAATATCTAATAAAACAAGAGCTATAGTGTTAGCACATACATTAGGAAATCCTTTTAATTTAGAAAAAGTAATGGAATTAGCTAAAAAACATGATTTGTGGGTAATAGAAGACAACTGTGATGCACTTGGCGCAAGATATGATGGAAAATATACTGGAACTTTTGGACATATGTCTACATTTAGTTTTTATCCAGCTCATCAAATAACTATGGGAGAAGGCGGAGCTGTAGTTACCGATGATGAAAAATTATACAAGATAATATGTTCTATAAGGGATTGGGGAAGAGATTGTATATGTCCACCAGGAAAAGATAATTTTTGTGGTAAGAGGTTTACACAACAGCATGGCGAACTACCATTTGGGTATGATCATAAATATGTATATTCTCACTTTGGATATAATTTAAAAGTAACGGATATGCAAGCAGCAATCGGAATATCACAACTTAAAAAATTACCGCAATTTGTAAAAAAAAGAAGAGAAAATTATAAAAAATTATATGAAGGGTTAAAGCAGTTTGAAAAATATTTAATATTACCAAAAGCTACAGATAATAGTAATCCAAGTTGGTTTGGGTTTACTATTACTATTAGAGAAAATAATAACTATGATAGAAATAGTTTAGTTGAATTTTTAGAGAAGAGAAATATAGGGACAAGATTATTATTTGCGGGAAATATATTAAGGCAACCATTATTTACAGAAAATAATATACATTATCGAGTTGTTGGAAATCTAGCTAATACTGATATAATTATGAATAATACATTTTGGATTGGTGTATGGCCAGGAATTGATGATGAACAAATAGAGTATATTATATCACAATTTAAAGTGTATTTTAGTTAATATAATTTAAACAATGATGAAATAATAACAAGGAAAAATAATTAAGTTTAAAAACCCAGTAGAAAGCAATACTGTTGTTCTACTGGGTTTATTATATTATCTTATTATTTCTACTGGTACCCGTCAATTTTTTGACGATTACAATAAAAATATTAAATAATTCTTTTTAATTACCTTTCTAGTCCTTTTTTGATAATAGGGTTGTTTGCATCATATAAAGGGCATCAGCATCTATTATTTCATACATTTTTATAGATTTTATAAATAATTCATATGCAAAATTTGAATAGCCATATTTATAATAGAGCTTACCTAGAAGCAGTAATAGACTATCATCATGAATAAGATTTAAAAGTTGTACAGCTTTGTCAAATTGTTCAAAACAATTTGCTCTTAATAATATTTCTAATAGATTAAAGATTGGTTTTATAAATTTTTTTGAATTTTCTTTAGTATCTGCTAATTGGATATATTTATTTTCTTTAATTATAGAAATGAAAGTTTCATAAACCATAGTTTCTTCAGAGTTGTTAAAACTTTGAGTAATAGTTAGTAAATTATCTACGTTTTCATAGTTTTTAATAAACAATTCACATAATATACTACAATAAACAACGTCCTTATAATATTTGCCCTCTTTGATTTTATATAAATATTCTAAAGATTCATTGTAATTTCCTAGATAAAATAAATATATACCTTTATAAAAATATATCTCAAGCAAATTTTCATCAAAGCTTTCTGCTTTATCAGCATAATTATAGGCAATATCAAACTTGTTTTGAGTATAAAAAACTTTTGATAATAAAAGGTTTGTTTCTTGATTAATATTGTCAAAATAACTTTCAAGTTTTTTCTGCATTTCATCTATAGCTATATTTTTCATAGCCATAATTCCGGATATTTTGAAAATAGCATCAGAAAATTTAGGATTTAATTTTAGGACTTCATCAAAACATTTGTATGATGCATCATAATCACCTATGTTAGAATAAATACTTCCTAAGAGATAATAAGGCCTATAGGTTCCAGCTCCTAGACATTCTCTTAAAAGAACTGGGGAGTCGCCCATGGATATGCATTTTTTTGCGGATTCGATTGCAGGCAAATATTGTTTTTGTGTAAAGAAAATATTTGTCCTATAGAATTCAAAATCAGTACAATTAGGATAATATTTTAAACCATCTTCAATCAATGTTAAACAGTCATCAAATTGTTGCAGCATCTCATTGCAAACAATCATTTTTAATATTAATTTAAATCCAAATACAAACGAAGGGTCAAAGTTTTTATAAGCTTTTTCTAAATATTTTAAAGCTTCGGCATATTCATGCTTAGCTATATATTCAGTACTCATATTATAAAGCATAAAGACATCATCAGGATTTTCTTTTAAGTTTTTTTGTATAATGTCCATATTTCTTTTTCTTTTATTTTTTTCATTAACAACTTTATCTAAGTAACCATAATGATAATATTTAATATCGACAATTTCCATAAAACTTTGTTTATCTGCAGCTTCGCTGCCAGGTGTAATTTGTTCATGAATATCTCCTGAAAATTTATATCCTTTACCATTTTTAATAAGACGTATATTAATACTTGAGAGTATATTATTATCAGAATAATTTCCTACATAGCTTAAAGTTTCACCATAGTATACATCTACTTTATTGTTTTCGTTATTAATTAATTTAATTACCTCATCTTTATATTCACTTTTTAGTTCATCATCTGCATCCATAATTAAAATCCAATCCTTTGAAGCCTTGCTTAATGAGTAATTTCTAGCATTAGCAAAACTGTTATCCCACTTATAAAAAAATATCTTAGCATTATATTTTTCTGCTATTTTTAGAGTATTATCTATTGAACCTGTATCTACTATTATTATTTCGTCAACAATGTCTTTGATGCTTTCAAGACAGCGCTCTAGGTTCTTTTCTTCATTTTTAACAATCATACATAAACTTAAGGGCATATTATTATTCTCCTTCTAAGTAATTGTATTAATTTATATGTTTTTATAATATAATATATGATTATAGTTTTATACTGTCATTATCAATTGTAAAAAAATATACAATTGATATTTAAAAATTTAATATATAGCATATAATATATGGAGAAATAAAATTCATTCTATTTTTTAAAATTTATATTAGAGTATTAGTTTTTTAATACTGAATAAAAATTTAATGTTATTCGTAAAAAAGAATTTATAGAATACTTTTGAAAAGAGAAAATTGAAATACTATATAAGATATCAGTTAGACTCAAGATTAATAACCTTGAGTCTAACTGATAAAAAAATTATTAAGGTATTTTAATTTTTATAAATTTTTGTAGCTATAAATACTCATTGCTTTTTTATTTATTATCTACAGTGGTTATTACAGTGGTCATTACAGTGGTTATTACAGTGGTCATTACAGTGGTTATTACAGTGGTTATTTTTTTCACATGTTGATATTGCTCCAAGTGTTGCGTTGTTGACACTAAGAGTACCAATAGTAGTTGTAGCAGCAGTTGCAGTTACTGTATAGATGCAGCAATCATCAAAACAAGAATCACAGTCACAAACGAAGAAGTTGAATGGTTGAGAACTAACTAGTGCGGCTGCAGTGAATGTCCATACAGGTCCAACAGGAATTGGTGTGCTTTGACATCTACAAAGTTTAGCTACTTGGAAGTTTATAGTTCCAGTAAAAGCAACTGGAGCAACAAGATTACTTGTAAATTGTAGCTTAGTACATGGATTACACATGTCAGAAGTATCTACAGTAAGAGAACTAAGAGGAAAACTTGCGCCTGCTGTAGCAATAACAGGAATTGTAGTTGAACTAGGGCAACTACATTTTACAATAGTTGGGCAAAAATCTTTTTCTTTCTTACAATGATTATAATCATCATGACAATAATCTCTTGACATTGAATTCATAAATGAACCCTCCCTTTAATTAGATAAATTTAATTAGGAATTACTATATGGCAAATTAAGTCATATGGCAATTCTTTGGATGTTTCTCCTATAATATATGAGTATTATAGAAGAATGGTGATGACAATGTGCAGATTTCATTTTACTAATTATACTTTCAATCATTGTCATCACAATCTGAGAATAATGGGTCTAAATTTTGATCTGGATAGAACTTAGGAATTGGAGCTTTTTCAAATCTTTCACATGGATCTTCTTCAGGCTCCTCTTGACATGGTTCTTTTGGAACTGGACAGTAGTCATAAGCAGGAATTAGAAGCTGTACAATAAGCTCACATTTTACAACGATGTAGTAACCTAAAGTTATATCTAAAACATCGTTACATTTTTCATCTTCTACTAATTCACCATCTAGAGCATCAGCAACCATTTCAAGTTTTATTATATTAGAATCTAAATCTTCAGCATTTTGAACAGGTACAAAGCTAGCAGAAATTTGAGCTATAGAATCAGGGCAATAAAATTTTCCAATTACATCTGTTCTATTAATTTCAAAGAATTCACTTTGATTGACACCATTACAGTCAATATAATCTGAATAGAAAGAAATTTTGTAAGAAATAACTATTTTTTTAAAGCCTGGTTTCCCCATAAGAGGAATTTTATCTACTGAAATTAATGTTAAATTAAAATCTCTACTATTAATATATCTTTTTGGATCTGTTAGAATATTACTTCTTAATTCAGAATCTGTTGTATTTGTATCAGGACCTTCACCGTATACAAGACATCTTTTTATTAAGCACTGATCAAAGATTTTAGGTACTTCAATGCAGACTAATTCAGAAGGATCTGGTAAACGTCCTTGTTTATTTACAAGACCAGGACGTGGTGAAAACTTCTTGAAGTTAATGGACATAAATTCTCCTCCTCTTCAAAAATTATAGTAAATATAATTTTATTTATTACTTACAATACATTGTATGATAGAAAATAAAAGTTGTGAGAATAAAAAGCTTGACGAAAATAATTCTTTATTTTATAAAACGGCATAATAAGTTTTGACTAAAAATATAATTTTATAAAGGAGGGAGTGAAATGACTAGTGTATATCCATGGATATATGTTGATTATACAAATAATATATGGAAGTTTTTTAGAAATAACAATAAAGAATTAGTTTATAAAATTATGTATGGAGATGGAAAATGGACGAAAGAAAGCCTTATTGATAAAGATGTGCTAGGGTTTGCTGTGTATGTTGAGGAAGATGAAACAATACATATAGTCTACAGCAATATTAAAGGAGACTTGAAATACTGTACCATGAATGACAAGCAATGGGTAGGAAAGATTCTTTATAAAATGCAAATTGATGACTTTGAAATACAGAATTTAAAAATTGAAATTATTGGAGATAAAATGCATATCTTTTATTTACTAATAGGTAATGATGGCAGTGATCATGGAGTGTTAATGCATTGCATATGGAATGGAAAAGAGACTAGGATTTCTACATTGCAGGATATTATATTGCTACCTAATTTAAGAGAATACTATTTAATAAACGTAAATGAAAATAATAATATTGATGTGTTTTTTATTAATGATGAAGGCGATGAAATATCCTTAAACTATTGTAGATTTGAAAATCTTACATGGGCTCCTGCAAAGAGGCTTTATGGCATTCAAGGTGATGATATAGGATTTGAAGTACTAAGAGATCAACAAGAGATTCATATATTAAATAAATCTAGAGAAGAGTCTATGTATTTTCTTGATCACGTTCGTATAGATGTGGCTGGAAATATCCAAGAGTTTAGGGTTTACGAAAGTAATACGGAATTAGAGGAACCCTTATTATTTATTGAAAATAATAAGTTGTACTCTTGCTGGTTAGAGCAAGGTAAGATTTTTTACTCAGCTTTTAATGATGAAAAGTGGAGTAGTGCATTCTATTTTGATAGAGGAAATGAACTTGCAGTAAGGAGATACAATTGTTTTATTCGTAGCGATGATGAGAGTTTAATTAAGGCAATAGGAGTTTATGGAACTAATGAATTAGATTTATGCTTATTTGTTCCAAGTTGGTTTGTAGCAAATATGAAAGATTCATTCAAATATGAATTAGATAAAGTTAATGAAGATACACCGAATGAAGAACAAGCATTTCAAAATTTAAAACTCGAATTATCTAAAACAACATCAGAAAAGAAAAACTTAGAAAGAAAAATTGTTTCTTTAAGTATGCAATTACGAAAAAAGCAAAGATTTATGGAAGATTATGAAGAACAAATTGCTAGAATATTAGAACAAAAACACAAGTTGGAAGAAAATTATAACGTATTCTTGGAATTGCAACAGAAGATTCAAAAAGATTTGGAAGATACAAACCAGCAGCTAGTAGAAGAAAGAGAAATTAAAACAAGTATTGAAAATAAATTAAAAGAATGCGAAGAGGAAAATATAGTAATTAAACAGCAAATTAATATTATAAGTGAAGAAAATAAAAAATTATGTGAAGAACTTGAACTTGAAAAGAATCAATCTATTATGGAGAGATTATTAAGAAAAAGACCAAATGGAATATAAAGTCACTTCTAAGATTTTAGAGCATATAATAAATTAGAAAATCGTTATAATGTACATTCAAAAAAATATACTATGCGTATTTAGTCTATTATTTTTTCATATGCGTAAATTAAAAAAACAAAAAATAGAGGTGATTAACATAAAAGCAGAAGATTATGATTATATAATGACATTTACTTCTCATAATAGAGCATCATATATATATCAACATTTATTTCGAAAAAACATTCAAGTTAAGCTTGTAAGTTCTCCTAATAAAATTAATATTAGCTGCACGCAAGCAGTAAAATTTAAAGAAATGGACAAGGACGTAGTGCAACAGGAGTTGAAAAAGAATAATATGTATCCTACTGCAGTATATAGGATTGTAAGAAAAGGAAAAAATGAAAATTATGAATTAGTTGAATAGATCTGGTTATCCAGGTCTTTTCATATTTTTATTGAATAATAAGCACTGATAAAGCATATCCTTTAGTATAAGTAATTGAGGGGGATGGCGACTTTATGATTGATAAAAGAGACAAGACGATTTATTATGTATCAAACTTAGGCACAGGAACAGTGTCTATTATTGATGGAGATAATGATTGTATTATAAAGGAAATTGAAATAGGTCCAAGACCTCAAAATATCATTGTAGATGAAAAAAATAATGTGTATATAGCTAGTGATAGAAATGGTAAAGTCACACTCATTAATGACTTATATGATTCTAACAAAACATGGAACATGCCTAATAATGGTAATATACAAGTGGATTCCATCACTCAGAATATTTATGTTTGTGATACAGAAGAAGTATGTATTTATAGTTTGAAAACTGGTGAAAAGATTGGATGCTTAACGGGTTTTATTGCTGCAGATAGTTTAAAACTTGATAAGGACAAGAAAAGATTATTTGTATTGGATATTCTACAAAATGAAATAAAAGTTTATGATACATCAGATTTACATTTAATTAAGTTATATAAAGATGTTGGAACTTCACCGAACTACATTTTTATATCAGAAAATGAAAAGGATGTTTATATTTCCAATAAAGGAGTTAATAGACCCACTTATACAAGCAATATTTCCGTATTGGATCTTGAAAGCGGAAATATTTCATATATATATCTAGAAAAGGGATCTGTTATTACTGCATTGGAACAAAATGAAAATTTTTTATATGCAGCAAATAGTGGATTACATAGAATTGATGTTATAAATATATTAAAAAGAGAATGTGTAGCAACAATAAAAACAACTTTAACAGAATTGCAAAAACTTCGATTATCTCCTGATAAAAAAACACTACTTGCAACTAGTAGGAGTAATGATGGAAAGGGAGTAATTGATAGAATAGATACTTCTAGTAATACTATTCTAGGTACATTTACATTTAAACAAAATAACAGTCTTCCATATGATATTGGAGTGATTAGTCAGAGTAAATTTGAAGTACAAGATGAATCTTTTATTTTGACGAATTCAGAAAATAAATTGAAACAAGAAAATGGAACTTCAATACTTGCTAAGAAGGTTTTGTCAAATTATCAAGAAAAAATGATTTTTCCTGAAGTATCAGTTAAAGTATGTTTAGAAGAAGGAGAAATTATAAATATAGAAGAAATAATATTTAAAAAGTGTGAAATTATAAATGAAACCAAAAATAGAAGTATTATAGATAGTCGGAAAGATTATTCAATATTGCAATATAATTTTTATATTCCGTATTGCATTGGATATACTGATGAACAGCAGCAAAAATATATTATTGAAGGAAGACTCGAGGGAACTCAGAAAGCTACATTATATATACCGGCTTATGCAGAACAGCAGGGAGTAGAATTTGTAATCAATTCGTTTGCCAAAGTAACAAACACCCCAATCATTGTGAATAAGAATTTGAAGTTTGACGTTAGTGCTTTGATTTCGACAAAAGCAATTGTGGATGAAATAGTATTTATTCCATTTTGTAAGGAATGTGAGATGTGGCAAAGGAGAGATGAAAAAATGAGGGAAAATAATGGTTAACGAAAAATATGATTGTTATTTGATTAAGCAGAAAGATGATACACTTCTAAAATTTTCTTATAATAGTCAAGATGGGGTATATTATCAAATATTTATGAAACAGAATTGGTCAGATAAGAAGAGTATTTACAAAGAAAGTTTTAAATACTTCTATGTATTAGAAGAGTGTAATGGGAAAATTAATGTTTTCTGCCAGGATATTTGTGGTGATATTATTTTATGTACATTAGAAGGAATAAGGTGGAATTACAAAACACTCTTTCATATGAAGTATGATTCAATTATGCCTGTATATATTAGAGCATTTTTTTATTTAGACCGTATTCATTTGTTATATAACATAATAGATAAACATACTTATTCAGAAGTATTAGTTCACCAAATTACTGAAAATGGGGTGAAATTAGGTAGCTCACAAATAATTAATAAATTAGATTATTATAATAAAAGTCCATATTGTATTGACAGAGATTTCAAATCAAATATAGTGTTATTAAATACTATGTTAGTAGGGGTGTATCAATTAACTTCTAGAAAGTTTCATATTATTGAAGGGCGATGGGGAAAGCAAGAAGTCATATATACAGCATTCTTACCTTACATAGATTTTACTTTTTGCTTAGAGAAAAACATAAATCATTATCTGTTTGTTACTCAAGATGATCAAATTAATAGAGTAATTTACCAGCATAAAGAGATTGGAGTACAAAAAAATATTATACTGTTTCAATGTAAAAAGATTGATTCTTGTTTGTTAATACTATTGAAGAATGCATTATGGGCATTATGGATTTGTGGTGATAATCTTTATGGGTGTTTTTCTAAAAATCATGGACAAAATTTTAGCAGTCCAAGGGTATACAAGCACTTTGATAAAGGTGTACCTATAAAAGTATTTTACCAAGAATATTTAGAAGATAAGCAAAATAAATATTCTTGCTATGAAATATACGTAATTAGTATAAATGGAGAAGAACAAATGTTTTTGGAGGAGCTTTTAGAAAATTCAATGAACGCACAAGATGATGATAAAGGTGATTTAAAAGTTGTAGAGGATTCACATTATAGAATAGAAGAGCTAAAAGATTGTTTCAAAAAAGTAAAAATACTTGAAATGGAAAAAGAAGAATCTGAAGCAAAACTTAAAATTGCAGAAGAAGAACTTAAAAGATTGAATGAAGCTATGAAGTATGAAAAAAATCAAGTAATAAAGTTTCAATATCAATTTTATAAGGAAAAAGAGAAAATCAAATTTTATACTAATGAAAAGGATAGATTAAAAGAGAAAAGTAGATATTTAGAGAATAAACTATTATTAAAGGATAAAGAAAAAATATTTATTGAAGAAAAATTAGTTGAAAAAGAAAAAGAAAACGAAAGTTTAAAAAAGCAGATAAATCTCATGAAAATTCCAAAGTTATCTAATTCAGAAAATGTTATAAAGGAAAATAATAATATGAGATCTAAAGAAGAAAGATTTTCTTTGGTTAAATGGTTATTTGAGGATTAAATAAAAATAGATGAAAACAAAAATATTCAGCATATATTTTATGTAAGTAGGAATTTTATGTGTAATATAGTAAAATAAAAACTTGGATAGTAGTCTAGTAAGGTGAAGTTTATTTAACTAATATTTTTAACCACAATATATGGGGCATAATTTACTAAGCCATATATATTATCATTTATATATATATCAAATCAAATATCATAAAAAGAATACATTTATTAAAAATGTATTCTTTTTATGATAAATTGATTCTTTAAATATGTATTATTATGTAGTTAATTTTTATGAAGGATACATATATTAGTTTTTTATAGTATAGAGCATATAAATTTGTTAAGAAAATATAAGTCAAAAGAAATGTATATAAATGAATAGTTAATAATAGTATTAATTTTAATTTAATTAAAATTAATGAGTATATAATATACTTCTGACGTGTTACTTTATTAAAAAATATATGGTAATATATAAGCATGAAGTAATACAATGTATTATATTTTAGAAAATTTTATTTATTGGAAATAAAAAGTACCGAAAATACTAATATTTTTTGTATATAATAATGAACAGGAAGGGAGCTTAAATATGCTCGAATGTGTTTTAGAAGATTTAAATATTGGACAAGACCTTGATGTGAACCAATTAATAGAACAACATATGCCTTTTATAATTAAAAGCATATCTGATGTTACTGGTAAATATGTGTCTTGTGAAAATGATGAAGAACTAAGTATTGCATTACTTGCATTTTGTGAGGCTGTTGAAAGATATGAGAAAGATAAAGGTTATTTCTTGCCATTTGCAAAGCTTGTTATATCAAGTAGAATTAAAAATTATTTAAAAAGCCAAAATAAACACTCATGTTCATCTCTTGAAGAACTAGTTGAAAAAGGAATAGAAATTCAAGATGAATATTTAGAAGAAGAGGATAATGGATTATTAGTTGATGACATAAATATATTAAAGTCAGAAATAATGTTATATGGCTTTACATTTGAAGATTTAGTGGAAGAAGCACCTAAGCAAAGAGCAACACGAGAAAATGCTATGAATTTAGCAAAGCAAATAAGCGAAGTAGAAGAACTAACAACTTTTATGGAGATTAAAAAAAGATTACCAATCAAGAAAATTGTACTTAGATTTTCTGTTACTGAAAAAGTAGTGAAACGAAGTAAAAAGTTTATAATTTCAGTAGTAATTATATTTAAGAAAAATCTTAAGACACTAAAAAATTGGATCAGAAAGTAGGTGATAATGATGAGTAAGGGAATAATAATGGAAATAAAAAAAGAATATGCAATAGTAATGAATGATACGGGTAGCATAGAGAGCATTAAAGTAAAAGATGGAATGAAATTAGGACAAAAAATATTTTATTTTGAAGAAGATTTAGTAAATATTAATCAAAATATTAGTGTTAATAAAATTAGTTTATTCAAAACATTTGGAACATTTGCAGCATTATTCTTACTTATATTTACGTTCTTTCAACCATTAGCATTTAACAAAGCATATGCTGTAGTAAGCTTAGATATAAATCCAAGTATTCAAATACAGGTTAATAATAAGAAGAAAATCGTAGCTGTTGAAGGCATTAATGAAGATGGTAAAAATATTGATTTTTCAAGTGTAAATGGTTTGGAAATAGATGAAGGGATAGACGGAATAAAAAATATTCTAGTTGAAAAAGACTATTTAAATCAAATGGGAGAGGTATTAGTTGCATTTGCATTGCTAGACAATCAAGAAGATGATAATTACGAAAATCAAATAAAAGATGCTATTCAAACAACTTTCAAAACTGAAAATGTAACTTATGTAAAAGGCAGTAAAGAATCAGTGGAAGAAGCAAAAACTAAAGGAATAAGTTTAGGAAGATATGAAGTTTCTCTTTCAGCTGATGAAACTGTAAAATCTAAAATTGACAATATTCCTGTTAAAGAAATTACTTCTTTAATAAAGGATAAAGAAAATTGTATTTACTGGAAAGCTGATAATGCACAAAGTTCAGAAAAGCCAGAAACAAATAATAATTTATCAGATGATAAATACAGTGATAAACCAGAAAGTACTTTAGAAAATAACACAATACCAAAAAAAGATAAAGTTGAAGAACCAATAAAAGAGATAACTCCAGAAGTGCAAAAGCCAATATATAATAATAAAGATTCTGAAATAAATAAAGATCCAGAAGAAGTTCCAGAAACAAAGCCAGAAATAGTATTACCTCCAATTGAAGAAATTAAACCAGATGGTAATACACCAGGCAAAGAAGAATCAGAAGATAAAAACAATGAAATTACAGAAGATAAAAATAATAATTCTGAAAACAATACTACAGATGTTGGAAATATAGAACAAAATTTAAAAAAATGATTAAAAATTACTCAAAAATAAAAAACTAAATGTATTGTGTTATGTATAAGCTAATTAAATTTTATATTATTTCATATAAAATTTAATAAAATAACTAAAATACTTAATGTAATCTATATGTTTGTTAGATCGTAAAAAACAAACATATAGATTTTTTTATTCTTTAGGAATTTATATTACTAAAGAATCTATGAATAACTTACATAATACTGTATATTAAAAATATGATGAAGTTTCCTAAAGAATAAAAAATAATTATATACCATACCATTATGCTTGTATTACTTTTGGGAAATGGTGTATGGATAAAAATCCATACTCCAAAGTGGCTTAGTGGTTTTTTATTTTAATGAATTATTAGAATGTAAATTACATTATTACCCAGGAAATTTATCAATCAGAAATCACAGTGAATTTTATAGTTGCATAAAATAGTAATTAGTAGCATATTTGTTAATAAATATATTGACGATTGTTATATATAATAAATATATTTAGTATTATTGCAGAAACTAAAGATAATAAATATATTTCTATAAATTTAGAAATATAAAAAAATTCGGAGGTGATACTATATGTTTTTAACTATTATAATAGTAGCAGCAATAGGTCTAGGAATATCATATTATGCTGCTGTAAATAAAAAACAGTAGTTTGATCTATAAGATAAAATTTAATTATAATAATTTAAATGTAGCAATAAGAAATTTAAACTACCAAGAAATATAATCAAATAATTCAATTAAATACTAATTTATATGATATACAAATTATCAATATAAGTAGTGATAAATTAAGATTAGCCATCTATTAGAATAACATAATTGTTGCTTTAATAGATGGTTTTGTTTTACTTGAAACATTTTACACAATATACAAAAATACAAAATATATAAACAAAATGTACAAAAAAGTATAAAATTACAATATAATATCTAAAAAAAGATTGTTTTAACAAATACATAATGTAAACATTAACATAATAGGAATGTGCAAGGTAAAACATTGTATTTATTTATGATATAATTATGAAATCATAAACAAACTTAATAGTATTTCTTAAATATTAAGATAAGATTGTTGATACACAACTTAGGGGGGATCATTTTGTATAAAAATAATAAAATGAAAAAAAACAATGAAGAATTAATAAGTCCAGTATTTGCGATAGAAGAATCTTCAAGATGTTTACTATGTTATGATGCACCGTGCTCACAAGCATGTCCAATAGGAACGAATCCAGCTAAATTTATTCGTTCACTTCGTTTTAGAAATTTAAAGGGAGCCGTTGAGACAATAAGAGAAAACAACATACTTGGAGGTGTGTGTGCCAGAGTATGTCCTACCAAGAAATATTGTGAAGGCGCTTGTAGTAGAACAAGTATAGACAAGCCTATAGAAATTGCAAAGCTTCAACAATATTTAACTGATTATGAAAACGTATTAGGTTTAGAAATATTAAACAAAGTAGAAATTAATAAAGAAAAGGTTGCTATAGTTGGCTCAGGTCCAAGTGGATTAGCAGCAGCAACTAAATTAGCTCAATTAGGGTATAATGTGACCGTATTTGAAAAAAGAAAAAAATTAGGTGGCTGGTTAACTTATGGAATACCAGAAGAGAGGCTATCTCAAGCAGTTGTAGATAATGAAATTGAATATATAAAAAACATAGGTGTAGAATTTAAAACTAATGTAAACATAGGAAAAGATGTTACAATAGATTCTTTAAGAAAGGAAGGTTACAAAGCATTTTTAATTGCATGTGGAATGCAAAAGAGTAAAGAAGTTAAGATAAACGGTTCAGATTTAGAAGGTGTAATTAATGGTACAGACTTCTTAGCAGAAGTAAAGTCAACTGGAGAATATAAATTAGGAAATAAAGTTATAGTTATTGGTGGTGGAGATGTTGCAATAGATTGCGCAATAACAGCTAAGAACTTAGGCTCAGAAGATGTTAAAATAGTTTATAGAAGAACTATAGAAAAAATGCCAGCTGAAAGAAAGAGTATTCAAGAAGTAATTGATTTAAATATACCTATATTCACAGGCACTAAGCCTGGTGAGATTATTGGAGAAAATGGAAAGGTTTCAAGATTCAAAGGAACTGGAATGTTTGATGATTCTAATTTAGATATACCTACAGAAAACGTTATCTTTGCAATTGGACAAGAACAAGAAGAAGTAAGTTCAATAGCTAACTTAGATCTTAATAATAAAGGAATTATTGAAACTAAAGAATATGCAACTAATATTGATGGAGTATTTGCTTGTGGAGATATAGTTGAAGGTGATAAAACAGTTGTTTATGCACTTAAATTAGGAAAAGAAGCAGCAGAGAAAGTAGATCAATATTTAAACGAGAAAGAAGGTGCTAGATAATGAGTATTATCAAAGACTTATCAATAGAATTTTGTGGAGTAAAATGTGAAAATCCATTTTTCTTATCATCATCACCAGTAGGAAATTGCTATGAAATGTGTGCTAAAGCGTTTGAAGCTGGTTGGGGTGGAGTAATGTTTAAAACTATAGGTTTCTTTATGCCTAACGAAGTTTCTCCACGTTTTGATAGTTTAAGAAAAGAAGCAACTTCATTTGTTGGTTTTAAAAATATGGAACAAATATCAGATCACCCATTACAACAAAATTTAGATGATTTAAGAAGATTAAAAGAAAATTATCCTACTAAAATTGTAGTAGCATCAATAATGGGAGAAAATGAAAAAGAATGGGAAGACCTAGCAAAGCTTGTAACAGAAGCTGGTGCTGACATGATAGAATGTAATTTCTCATGTCCTCAAATGACAAGTCATGAAATGGGTTCAGACGTTGGTCAAAATCCAGAACTTGTTAAGAAATATTGTGAAGCAACTAGAAGAGGTACTAATTTACCAATACTAGCTAAAATGACTCCTAACATAGGGGATATGTCAGTACCAGCTATTGCATCTATGGAAGGTGGAGCAACAGGACTTGCAACAATAAATACTATAAAAAGCATAACTGGTATTGATATAAATTCAATGACAGCAAAACCAGTAGTTAATGCTAAGTCATCTGTTTCAGGTTATTCAGGAAAGGCTGTAAAACCAATAGCTTTAAGATTTATTTATGAACTTGCTAAGAATGAAAAATTAAAAGGTGTTCCTATAAGTGGGATTGGTGGAATAGAAACATGGGAAGATGCTTTAGAATTTATATTATTAGGTTCAAGTAATCTTCAAGTTACTACTTCAGTAATGCAATATGGATATAGAGTAGTAGAAGATATGATAAGTGGATTATCTCACTTCATGGATGAAAATGGATTTGAAAAGTTAGAAGATATGGTTGGAATAGCTATTAAAAATATTATTCCAGCTGAAGATTTAGATAGAGAATATATAGTTTATCCAAAAGTTGATGAAGAAAAATGTTTAGGCTGTGGTAGATGTTACATTTCATGTTATGATGGTGCTCATCAAGCTATAAAATGGAATGCTGAAGAAAGAAAGCCGGAAGTAAATAAAGATAGATGTGTTGGATGTCATTTATGTGCACTTGTATGTCCAGTTACAGCTATAGGCAAAGGTGAAATAAAATTCAAAAATAATGGAAAAGAAAGAGAAATAATTCTATAAATTTCTTAATTATTCATTTATAATAATAGCTGTGTTAAAAATCCTTAAGATTAAACACAGCTATTTTTATAATTAAGTTGTGTTTTAAATATGTGTTTACATATGAATGAGTAGAATGAACTAAGCAATTGAATTTATTAATATTAAGCTAAACATAGTTTAGTTGTAAAGTACCTATTACATATATAAACACTCTAATAAAAATAACCTTAAAATTACTATTATTAGGAGGGAATAATATGAGTTCATTATTTTCATTATCATTAACTACAGCAATACTTTGTGGTGCTTGGATGATAGGAGCTGATGCTGCTGGACTAATTGCTTGGGCTGGTTTTGCTGGCTGTACTACTTTTTTTGCAGCAGGTGGTAAAAAACAAGGATTTAAAAGTGCTATATGTACGAATATAAGTGGAGTATTCTGGGCAATGCTAAGTATAAAGGTATCAGCTATGTTAGGTTTTCCACAAGCAGGAGTAATCATGACAATAGTAACTACATTTTTCTTATGCATACAATCTAAAATTAGTTTACTTACATTTATACCAGGAGCTTTTGTTGGATCATTTTCAACATTTGCAGCTAATGGAGATTGGATGAGTCTTATACCATCATTACTTGTGGGGGCAGTGTTAGGTTTTTTATGTGAATGGACAGGCAATCTGTTATACGAGAAGTGTGGAAAAAAAGAAGAGAATTAGTTAAAGTATTGTGAGATTAAGATTAAATAACTTCTTTAAGAATATAGTATATAAATTTCTAAAAAAGAAAAATTATATATATCACAGAAATTATTAATTATTAATTATTAATCAAATTGTAAATTGAAATATTCTTAGACCATATATATAGGTATGTAAACATTAGATAATGCATTGACAAACAATGAGAAGCTGATAAAATTATAATGTTAAAGTTAAAATTTTATATTGTAATTTCAGTCCAATCATTAGGAGGAAAAAATGGAGAATAACAACTTGAAAAAAGAAATTAGTCTATTTATGGCTACCATGCTTGTATGTGGAAATATGATTGGGTCAGGAGTATTTATGTTGCCAGCAACTCTTGCACAGGTATCAGGACCGCTTGCAACAATAATAGCATGGATTATAACTACTATAGGTTCTATATTAATAGCAATTTCATTTGCAAATTTAGGATCTAAATATCCAGCTACGGGAGGAGCATATCAATATACTAAGGAAGCATTTGGAGAATTTACAGGTTTTTTAAGTGCATGGTTATATTGGAATGGATCTTGGATTGGAAATGCGGCCATTATTGTAGCTTTATCTAGTTACAGTGCATCCATTATACCTGCACTTCAAAACCCATTAGCATCAATAATATATACTAGTTCACTTTTATGGATTTTTACTATATTAAATATAGTGGGAGTTAAAGAAGCTGGAAAGATTCAAACTTTTGCTACTGTGTTTAAGATTGCATTTTTTGGAGTGTTTATAATAGCAGCTTTCTTAAATTTTGATAAAATTAATTTAATGCCACTTATGCCAGAAGGTAAGGGATTATCTACAATTCCATTAGCAGCAACATCAACATTATGGGCATTTGTAGGCTTGGAAAGCTCTACAGTTACAGCAGGAGAAATAAGAGATCCAGAAAAAAATGTTAGAAAGAGTACAATATATGGTCTTATAATAGCATCTATTATTTACATATTAATAAGTGTTGGAAGCATGGGAGCAATGTCAAATTTTAAACTTTCAAATAGTTCAGCACCGCTTACAGACATATTAACTAACATATTTGGACATTCAGTTGGAAAGGGACTAACTATTGCAGTTGTAATTTGTATTTTAGGAACAACAATTGGATGGTTATTATCAACCGCTAGAGTTTCATATGCAGCAGGAATTGATGGGGTATTTCCTAAATTTTTTGGAAAGTTACATCCGAAGTATGGAACTCCAATAAATTCATTGATAGCTGGTTCTGTATTAGTAAATATACTACTTATAATGAATTATCAAAAAAGCATGGTATCTGCATTTACTTTTATAACTATATTAGCAACATTATCATTTTTACCTGTTTACTTATTAACAGTGTCAGCGGAAATGATGCTTACATTTAGAGATGAAAAGAAGTTTAATTTTAAGATATTTATAAAAAAATCAATGATTCCTCTTTTAGCATTTGCATATTCTATATGGACTATCTATGGTTCAGGAGCAGAAACTGTAATGTGGGGATTCATATTAATGCTTATAGGAATACCATTTTATATTTATAATCATTATAATAGTAAACAAACAGTTTAAGTTGTAGATATAATTTATGTTATATCTTTATTATGTAATTAAATTAAATCTATAATATGAAATCTATAAAAGCTTATATGCTGAAGGCGTATAAGCTTTTAAATATATTACTTTAGTTATATAGGAGTAAATTTATAAAATAGTATACAGTGGCAATGAAATGAAGAATCAAAACTTTGTAATAAAATAAATTTTGAAGTATAATTAAAGGTGATTTTATTTAAGAGTGTTTAAAAACGTGTTAATATATGGTGTTTTTGAATTTATTGGAGGAGAAATTTATGTTTAAGAATTTACAAAAAATTGAAGTAGAAGATTTTAAAAGCTTTTTTAATTTATTAGAAAAGTCTTTTCCAAATATAGAAAGAAGAAGTAGAGACGGTCAAAAAGAAATTTTTGATGATGATTTATATAAAGTGTATGGAGTTAAAGACAATGGTGGAAATGTTGTTGGATTTATAGCAACATGGGAGTTTGATAAGTTTAATTTTATAGAACACTTTGCAATAGATACTAGTTTAAGAGGAAACGGTATGGGGACCAGCTTACTAAAAGAATATATACAGAACTCTAACAAGCCGATTTATCTGGAAGTAGAATTTCCTAATGATGATATATGTATACGTAGAATTGATTTTTATAAAAGATTAGGATTTAATTTAAATGAGTTCGATTATTTACAATTACCATTACAAATAGGAAATGAATTATTACCATTAAAGATAATGACACATCCATCTAAAGCAAGTGATGATGAATTTATTTATTTTAGAAAAAATGTTTATGAAAAGGTATATAAACAAAGTTAATGTTTTGATTATAAATTTTAATTATAGATAAAATTTATATATTAGAATAAGAGAGTTATTAATTTAAATTCTCTGAAAAAATAATACCCTATTTAATATACAAAATTATATTAAATAGGGTATTTTAAATATATATTGAGAAGATTGTTATGATATCTTAATTATTGACAAAAGTTTAAATTATATACATATAAAAAATAAAAAAATGTAATTAAAAAACAAAAATAATTATAAAAAATATAGTGTTATTAATTATTAAAACAAACCATAATACACAATTTTACATGAAAAGAATAATTATCAAAATAAATAAATTTTTCTATTAAATTACAATTAAAAATATAATTTAAATATTAATATCATAAATATTTATTTTGATATTGTTAAATATAGAAATTCAGTTTACAATTAAAGTAATCGATTACATAATTAGTTATAACTAAAAATAATTAGTGAAAAGGGGACTTTTAATGTGCAAAAATATTAAAAAAACGATTGCTATTTTTACTATGATGGTTTTAATGACTCTATGTTTTGAATTACCATATCAACAAGTTTTTGCTTTTGACAAAACTTCACTAGAAGGTATTTATGTATCAGAAGAAAACTATGAAGAAAAAATGAAGAATATAGTAGAGCCTTATATTGATAACATAAAAGAGACAGGCTTTGTACAGGGACAAGAAGGCATTGACATATATTATGAGATGTATAAATTAAATGACTCAAAGGGAAATATAGTAATAAGTCATGGATTTTCAGAATCATTAGAAAAATATAATGAAATAATTTATTATTTCTTAAATCAAGGATATTCAGTTTTTGGATTAGAACATAGAGGACATGGTAGATCAGGTTCTCTTGGAGTAAAAGATAAAAGTCAAATAAATGTAAAAGACTTTGAACATTATGTTTTAGATTTAAAAGAATTAATGGATAAAGTTGTTATGCCTAATTCTGATGGAGAAAAAGTATTTTTATTTGCACATTCTATGGGTGGCGGTATCGGTAGTAAGTTTTTAGAAGAATACCCAGAATATTTTGACGCAGCAGTTTTAACTTCACCTATGTTAGAAATAAATACAGGTAAAGTACCATCAAGTATAGTTAAATTAATAGCTAATACAAGTGTAGCTTTATCATTTGGCGATAAATATATAGCTGGACAAGGTAAATATGATGATACTTATGATTTAAAAGGTTCGGATACATCATCAGATGCTAGATGTAGATATTATCATAATATAGTAAGTGGAAATGAGGAATTACAAAGAGGTGGAGCTTCATATAATTGGCTTCAAACATCAATATATGCGACTAAAGAAATTACAAATAAAGAAAATGCAGCAAAAGTTGAGATTCCTGTAATATTAATTCAAGCTGATAAAGATGATTTTGTAAGACCAGGTGGACAAAACAATTTCACTAAGTATGCCCAAGATTGTGATAAAGTATTTTATGAAGAATCTAAGCACGGGATTTTTAGAGAGAATGATAAAATATTGCATGAATATTTAAATAATTTATTTGCATTTTATGAAGCAAACTTATAATAATAAAAGTTATAATAAGCAATAAAAAAAGATATCTTGGATTTTCCAAGATATCTTTTTTAGTAAAAATTATTATTTATTTTTTTAAGTTTTCTTTTTTCATATAACTTGTATACCAATTATTAAATAAGACTTTAAAAGAAGCAGCCAAAGGTACTGCAAGTAGCATTCCTAAGAGTCCACCTATATTTCCGCCTATTAATATTGCAAGCATAGTAAATACAGCGTGTAAGCCTACACTATTTCCAACTATTTTGGGTGCTAACAGATTGTTGTCTATTTGTTGAACTATAATCATAGCAATAATAGCATAAACTATTTTTATAGGTGTACCACTTAATAAACCCATTATGGCAGCTAAAATGGTACCAACTATTGGACCCACATAAGGAATAAGATTTGATAATCCTACTATAATACCAATAACAAAAGCGTAATCTATACCAACAATAGATAAAGCTATTGCTGATAACACACCTACAAAGAATGCCTCTAGCAATTGACCACGAATAAATCTTCCAAAAACCTCATGTATTGTTGAAAATACATAATTTATTTTTTTACCAATTTTACTATTTCTGAAAATTAAGTAATAAAGTTTATCCCAAAGATTAATAAAATATTCATGATCTTTTAAAAGGTAAATGCTAATTATTAATGCAATAAAGAAAGTAGCAACTCCACTTCCTATAGAAACTGCAAAAGATGCCATTTTTCCTATATTATTTGTAATATAATTTTGAATGAAGTTAACAACTTCTACAATATGATCTTCCATAGCATCTAAAAAAGGTAGATTTAAATTTTCTAATGCTAAACTGATTGATGAATTAGATAACGAGTGTGTATTTAAATAAGTAGATATATATTCTACTATATTAGAAATACTAATGTTTTTAGATAATTGCCCACCAATCATAAAATAAATTCCACAAAGAAGTCCTAGTATTATTCCTATTATTGCAAGATAAGAAAAAATTATACTTAATGCACGGGAAGTACCGTTGTTCTTTATTTTATATATTTTGTTGTTTTTTAAAAAATTTTCTATACTTCTAGTAATAGGAAATAAAATATATGTAATTAAAATAGCTATTAATAAAGGTTTTATTAGGGAAAGTATTTTTACTATAAAATCAAAAGTAGTTCCTAAAATAGTACCAATATTAAAAAGAATTGCAAAAACAATATATATAGTAATAGCTGTAATTGTAATGTATAATGCATATTTCAATAATTTTTTATCAATATCAATTTTCATTTTTAGTCACCTTTCTAAAGTTTATGTTTGTTATTAGAGTATAATAAAATATAGTGTAACATAAAATTTAGAAAAAATAATAAAAAAATAATTAATTTTTTTATTATTAAAGAATAGGGGATATTAGTCTAGAAATAGATTCTAATATTTTTATTTTATGGCCTCTATTTTCATATTCTTCAGAGGTTAAAAGCTTACATACAGTTTGATCTTTTAAAAATATTTCTTCATAGTTTGTAGCTACTTTAGAATCATAAATTATAGCATTAATCTCAAAGTTAAGTTTAAAGCTTCTTATATCTAAATTAGCAGTACCAATACTGCATACTGAACTATCTGAAACTATAGTCTTAGAATGAATAAAGCCATTTTTATATTTATAGAATTTAACGCCAGATTTAATAAGGCTATCTATTGAAGCACTTAGTGCCCAAGCCATAAAAAAGTGATCAGCTTTATTAGGAACCATTATTCTTACATCAACTCCAGAAAATGCTGAGATTTTTAAAGCTTCTATCATAGGATGATCAAGAACTAAATAAGGCGTTTGTATAAAAATATTTTTTTTAGCATTAGTTATAATTTTTAAATAACAATTACGTATGTATTCTTCCATATTATCAGGTCCTGAAGAAATTATTTGTATTCCAATATCTCCTTTTGAAGATAGATGTATTTTTTTTAATTGAATTTCATAAAGATCTTCTTTTGCAGCATATTCCCAATCAAGAGCAAATCTTTTATTTAATTCTAATGCTGCGGCACCTACAATTTTTATATGAGTATCTCTCCAAAAAGAAAATTGTGTACCTTTGTTTATATATTCATCACCAACATTAAAACCACCAACATAACCTATATTTCTATCAATAACTACTATTTTCCTATGATTTCTGTAATTTAAACGCAAGTTTATATATGGAGCTATGTTAGGAAAAAAAACTGAAAATTTTATTCCACAAGATTTAATATATTTTATTTGTTTTTTTGTTAATGATTTAGAGCCCATACCATCAACTAATAATCTAACTTCAATCCCACATTCAACTTTTTCTTTAAGTGATTCTATTAATTTAGAACCTAGGTTATCAAATCTAAAAATATAATATTCAATATTTATAAAGGACTTAGCATTTTTTATATCGTTCATTAAATCTTTAAATTTATCTTCTCCATTAATGTAGGTTTTTACTTGATTTTCTTTTGTATAAATGCTGTCATTAGCAGAAAAGTTCATTTTTATAAGATCCATATATTCTTCAGCAACTTCATTATGTAAGTCTTTGTTTAAATCAGCTAGTATTTTTTTTATCTTTTTCTTATCAATAACGGCTTTTTTACTGAAAATTTTCTTTTTAGAGATGTTTTGTCCAAATGATAAGTAAAGTATAAACCCTAAAAATGGAAAAATGAAAAGAATTAAAAGCCAAGCCCAAATAGTTGTTGTATCTCTTTTTTCAATAAACACTAAAGAAAATGCACACATAAAGTTAATGATAAAAAGAATTAAAGTTAAAATTAAATATATATTCATACATCTCACCTATTTTAATTAAATTTTAGCATGTATTTTAAAGTAATATTAGTAGCATAACTATAATTAGTTAAAGTTAATCTTAATATTATGTTTTTCTTATAATTATTTTTTATACTTAGAATATATTGTTGATTTTAAATGAAGAAGTAAAGTGAACTTTATACAATTGACTTTTTAGAATAGTATTATTTAGTTTAGCAAATAATTAATTAAGAATATTAAAAATTTATTATATTTTTAAATATCAATATTAATTAAAATAAAAGTTAAATATAAAGAGGTTAGTTGCAATGAATGAAGTTGAAATTGAAATACAACAATTTAAAAAGTTATGTCAAACAGTTGAGAGTATGAAATCAATACTTAAAAGTGGTGAATTTACAAATGAAGAAAAAGTAGAATTTATGAATACATCAATAGATATATTAGATAGAAATTTATAATTAGATTTAATTAAAAATTATAAATATATTCTTATTATAATTTAAATATATATTTATATATTAAAAAGAGGCGAAAAGATAACAAATTTAGTCTCTTTTTAATTTAAGCATAATACATATATAAGTAATAATAAAAAATATTTTACAAATAAGTAAATTATGTGTTTTAATATATATGAGAATATAATTAATTATCATAGTAATATAAGGGTGATGAGAGTTATTAAGGGAAGGTGATGTTATTCAAATAAAACAATATATCATTTTGCGCTAAAGGTGATTAAATATATTGTAAATGTGTACAAGCACAGTATATATAATCATTTTTGATTTTCATAATATTTAACAAAATGTGGGGGTGGGACAAATGATGTTAAAAGAAGAGGAAATGAAAGAATTAGATAACATTTTAGCTTCTCATAATTATCAAAAGTCGTCAGTTATTGCTGTAATGCAAGAAGTTCAAAAACAATATCGTTATTTACCAAAGGAAGCACTATGTTATATTGCAAAACATTTAAAAATAAGTGAAGCCAAAATATATGGCGTTGCAACTTTCTATGAAAATTTTTCATTAAAACCTAAAGGAAAATATGTAATAAAGATTTGTGATGGAACTGCATGTCATGTAAGAGGTTCTATACCTATATTAGAAGAATTCAGGAAATTGTTAGGTCTTTCAGAAAGTAAGGTTACAACAGATGATATGATTTTTACAGTTGAAACTGTATCTTGTCTAGGTGCGTGTGGGTTAGCACCTGTCTGCACTGTAAACGATGTAGTATATCCTAGTATGACTCAGCAAAAGGCTAGAGACATAATAAAACAGTTAAAGGAGGAAGCATCTAATGAGAATTAATACTAGAGAAGAGTTAAATTCTTCAATAAAAAAATGTAAGTTAGCTTTAGGCAAGCAATCTAAACAAATATTAATTTGTGGTGGAACTGGTTGTGTAGCTAGTGGCTCTTTAAAAATCTATGATAGATTAAAGGAGTTAATAGAGCAAAGAGGACTTGAAGTTAGTATCTCATTAGAAGATGAACCTCATGATAATAGTGTTGGTTTAAAGAAAAGTGGATGTCATGGATTTTGTGAAATGGGTCCTCTTTTAAGAATAGAACCAGAAGGTATATTATATATAAAAGTTAAATTAGAAGATTGTGAAGAAATTGTTGAAAAAAGTATAATTTCAAATGAAGTAATAGAACATCTTATTTATAAAAATGAAGAGAGAAGCTATAGTAAGCAAGAGGAGATTCCTTTTTATGCAAGACAAACACGTGTTGCATTGGAACATTGTGGACATATAAATGCAGAATCTATTGAAGAATACTTAGCAGCTGATGGGTATACTGCTGTAGAAAAGGCACTTTTTGATATGACACCTGAAGAAGTTGTAGATGAAATATCTGAATCTTATCTTCGTGGAAGAGGAGGCGGTGGTTTCCAAACAGGAAAAAAATGGTCTCAAGTATTACAACAAGCTGAAAAACAAAAATATATAGTATGTAATGGTGATGAGGGAGATCCAGGAGCATTTATGGATAGAAGTATGATGGAAGGTGATCCTCATAGAGTAATTGAAGGAATGCTTATAGCTGGAATTGCCACTAAGGCAAATTATGGATATATATATGTTCGTGCTGAATATCCACTTGCAGTTAAGAGATTGCAAATGGCTATAGACCAAGCTACTAAAGTGGGACTTTTAGGAAAGAATATTTTAAACTCTGGATTTGATTTTGACTTACATATAAGTCAAGGAGCTGGAGCATTTGTTTGTGGCGAGGGCAGTGCTCTTACAGCATCAATAGAAGGAAATAGAGGCATGCCAAGAGTTAAACCACCTAGAACTGTTGAAAAGGGATTATTTGAAAAACCAACTGTATTAAATAATGTTGAAACATTTTGTAACGTTCCAAGCATAATTAATAAAGGTTCAAAGTGGTATAAGAGTATTGGTACTGAAAAGAATTATGGAACTAAGGCTTTTGCACTTACTGGAAATGTAAAACACACAGGTTTAATAGAAGTTCCTATGGGAACAAAATTAAAAGAGGTAATATTTGATATTGGTGGTGGAGTAAAAGAAGGAAAGTTTAAAGCGGTTCAAATTGGAGGTCCATCTGGTGGGTGCCTTTGCGTAGGTGAAAATCATTTAGAATTACCATTAGATTTTGATTCACTTAAAAAAGTTGGAGCCATGATTGGTAGCGGTGGATTAGTTGTAATGAATGATAAAAGTTGTATGGTGGAAGTAGCTCGTTTCTTCATGAATTTTACTCAAAACGAATCTTGTGGTAAATGTATACCTTGCAGGGAAGGTACAAAAAGAATGTTAGAAATTTTAACTGATATTGTAGAAGGACGAGGAACCTTAGAACACCTGGATATGTTAGAAGAATTATCAGATACTATATCTGCGACAGCACTTTGTGGTCTTGGTAAGAGTGCATCTTTGCCAGTAAAGAGTACTTTGAAATACTTTAGAGAAGAATATATAGCTCATGTTGTAGATAAAAAATGTCCGGGTGGAGTATGTAAATCTTTAATGTCTTATGAAATAGACAAGGATAAATGTAAAGGCTGTTCTAAGTGTGCAAGAATGTGTCCAGCAGGAGCTATTACAGGAGAAATAAAAAAACCTTATACCATTGATCAATCAAAATGTATAAAATGTGGTGCTTGTATGGATGGATGTGCATTTAAAGCAATCCAGTTGGTTTAATAGCTCACAACGTATGAATTAGTGAAAGGAAGGTATAAAGTTATGTCAAAATATATGATAATTGATGGTAACAGGGTAGAATTTGATAATGAAAAAAATATTTTAGATTTAGTAAGGAAAGCAGGAATTGACTTACCTACATTTTGTTATTATTCTGATCTATCTATTTATGGAGCGTGTAGAATGTGTGTGGTTGAAGATGAATGGGGAGGAATTATAGCTTCTTGCTCTACACCACCTAAGGATAAAATGTCAATTAAGACTAATACGCCTAAGCTTCATAAGCACCGTAAGATGATATTAGAACTTTTATTAGCATCACATTGTAGAGATTGCACTGTGTGTGAAAAGAGTGGGAAATGTAGACTTCAAGAATTAGCTTTACGCTTTGGAGTGAAGACTATTAGATTTAAAAATGAAAATGAAAAAATTGAATTAGATACTTCATCTAAATCAATAGTTCGTGATCCAAGCAAGTGTATATTGTGTGGAGATTGCGTTAGAATGTGTAATGAAATACAAAATGTTGGAGCTATTGATTTCGCATATCGTGGTTCTAATATGGTTGTTAGTCCAGCCTTTGGTAAATGCTTAGGAGAAACAGATTGTGTAAATTGTGGACAATGTGCAAATGTATGTCCAACAGGAGCCATTGTTGTAAAAAGCGATGTAAAGCCAGTTTGGAAAGCGATATATAATCCTAAACAAAGAGTTGTAGCTCAAGTTGCACCTGCAGTAAGAGTTGCGTTAGGTGAAGAATTTGGAATAAAACCTGGTGAAAACGTTATGGATAAAATAGTTGCTGCAATGAGAAAATTAGGATTTGATGAAATATATGATACTTCATTAACTGCTGATATGACAATAATAGAAGAATCTAATGAGTTTTTACAAAAGTTAGAATCGGGAGATGATAAACTTCCTTTATTTACATCGTGCTGTCCAGCTTGGGTAAGATATGTGGAAACAAAACATCCAGAACTTATGAAATATGTTTCTACATGCAAGTCACCAATGCAAATGTTTGGATCAGTAATAAAAGAATATTTTAAAGAAAACGATTCTTTAGAAGAAAAAGAAACTATATCAGTAGCTATTATGCCATGTACTGCTAAGAAGGCAGAGGCAGCTAGAGAAGAATTTATAACAAATGGAATTAAAGATATTGATTATGTAATTACAACAACAGAATTGTGTAAGATGATTAATGAAGCGGGACTTCAATTTGATAAGATTGAACCAGAATCTTCAGATATGCCATTTTCTTTATATTCAGGAGCAGGAGTTATATTTGGAGTTACAGGTGGTGTAACTGAAGCAGTAATACGTGGAGTAGTTGAAGATAAGAGTTCAAAGGCTTTAAAAGAAATAGAATTTATTGGCGTTCGTGGAATGGATGGAGTAAAAATTTGTGAAGTTCCATTTGGAGAAAAGAATCTACGTATAGGGGTAGTTAGTGGACTTGCTAATGCAGAAAACTTAATTGATAAGATACAAAGTGGAGAAGAACATTTTGATTTTGTTGAAGTCATGGCTTGCCCAGGAGGCTGTGTAGCAGGAGCAGGACAACCTTTTAGTTTAAAAGAAGGAAATAAAGAAAGGGCTAAGGGTCTTTACAAGGTAGATAAGGTTACGCAAATAAAGAGAAGTCAAGAAAATCCAGTATTAATATCTTTATATAATGGATTATTAAAAGAACGTTCTAAGGAATTATTACATGTTCATTATGAGCATGAGTAGAAAGATAAGTAATCATATGGCCTCACCATTATTCCTATACCGCGTTTGGAAGGGGCGCATGGCTAAAAAATCGACGACTCTAAAGTCGCCTTAGAGATTTTATTCTAATACAAATGTGTGATTTTAATTTTATTATTTTGAGTGTGTGTTTCAAAATTATTTTTGAAACACTTTTTTTATTTTAAGAGTATTTTAAAATATATAAGTATACATTTAAAATTCCATCTATTTTGAAAGATGAGATATATATAAATATTATTAAATAATCACTAAAGATATATAAACTATTAAACATATGAGAGAATTTGATGTATAATAACTATAAATTTTAACACATTGGGGAAATATTAATAAATGATATAAAGAAAAGTTAATATTTTATATTAATAGTATATAAGTATTTATATTAATAATTAGCATTAAGTTGATATCAATTGTAAAGTTTATGCTAAGTATATTTTATTGATGGAATTAAATATAGTACATAAATTAGACAGTATACTAAAGTTAATTGATATAATTAAGTTGGTGGAGGTATAGGAAATGAGAATAGGACTTGTAAGACATTTTAAAGTTAATTATAAAAGGGACTTTTTTATGACATCAAAAGAATTTAAAGAATGGGAAGCTGGATATAATAATAGCGATGTTATAAGAAATGATGTAGAACTTCAGGATATAGTTTGGGATAAATGTTATTGTAGTAATTTAAGTAGAGCGGTAACAACAGCTAAAGATATATATTCAAAAGAAATAATACAAAGTGATTTAATAAGAGAAGTTCCTATAAGTCCATTATTTAATAGTAATTTTAAATTACCATTTTGGTTTTGGGCAATAAGTGCAAGATTTGCATGGTATTTTAACCATTCATCTCAAGAAGAATTAAAAAAACAAACTGAATTAAATGCTAAAAATTTTCTTGACTTTTTAGAAGAAAGAGTAAAAGAAGAAGCATCGGAAAATATTTTAATAGTTACTCATGGATTTTTTATGTATACTCTTCAAAAGGAATTGAGGAAAAGAGGGTTTAAAGGAAAAATGATACATACACCTCAAAATGGTAATTTATACTTATATAAAAGATAAATAAGTACAATAGGGTTTTGATTATTTTATATTTATATTGATTAATAATATTAAGGGATGTAATATAAAACATGGCAATGATTTGTTTAAATTTTGCCATGTTTTGTGTTGTATAAATATTGTATTTTAAAATAATATTTATGCAAGAGAAATAAGTGAAACAACAAGAAGGATTTTTGTGAAGGGAAAGGAGAAAAAATGAGTAGTATAAACACATTAGAGAGGACAACTGAAAGAACAACATCGTTATTTAAATTGACATGGCCTATTTTTATAGAACTTATTTTGCAGATGCTTGTAAGTAACGTGGATCAACTTATGTTAAGTAGGGTATCGGAAAATTCTGTTGCTGCTGTAGGAAATGTAAATCAGATTATGAATTTCTTACTTATTACTTTTAGTATTATTACTATGGCAACAACAATACTTGTATCTCAATACTTAGGTGCAAAAAATTATGGAAAGGTTTCCGAAATATATTCTGTAGCTGTATTTTCTAACTTAGTATTTAGTATTTTAATAAGCATATTGTTATTATGTTTCAATGGTATATTTTTTAAATGGCTAAGAATGCCAAGTGAACTGCTTAGAGATGCTAAAACATATATAAGTATAATTGGTGGAGGAATATTTCTACAAGCTATATTTATGACTTATTCAGCCATATTAAGAAGTAATAGTTTAATGAAACAAGGAATGTATGTTTCTGCAATAGTAAATATCGTTAATATATTAGGAAACTTTCTTTTTATAAGTGGTGCATTTGGGATACCGAAGCTTGGAGTAGAAGGAGTTGCTATATCAAGTGTATTAAGTAGGCTTATAGGAGTTATAGTTATAATATACATATTTAAACAAAATATAAAACAAAAAGTATCATTAAAGTACTTAAATCCATTTCCTAAAGAAATATTTAAAAAGTTAATGATGATTGGTCTTCCATCTGGAGGTGAATCAGTATCATATAATTTTTCACAAATGGTGATATTAACATTTATAAACATGATGGGTACAAGCTCTGTTGCAACAAAAGCATATGTCGGAATATTGGTTTGGTTTTCATTCATATATGGTTCAGCAGTATCGCAAGCAAATCAAATAAGAGTTGGGTATCTTATTGGTGCTAATAATGAAGATGAGGCATATAAGAAAGTTTTGGAAACATTAAGACCAGCAGCATTTATTTCAGTAGGGGTTTCGATAATATTATTTATATTTAGTGATAATTTGCTTGGTATATTTACATCTAACCCTGAAATTTTAAAATTAGGAAAACAAGTTTTATTTATAGATGTATTATTGGAGTTTGGAAGATCGTTTAATCTTGTAATAATAAGAGGTATGCAAGCAGCAGGTGATATTAAATATCCTATATTTATAGGAGTTTTATCAATGTGGATTGTAGCAACAGGACTTTCATATATTTTTGGAATAGTATTAGGATTAGGACTTAGTGGGATATGGATTGCAATGATGTGCGATGAATGTTTAAGAGGATTAATTTTCTATATAAGATGGAGAAGAGGTACTTGGAGATCTAAAAGAATAGTAAATTAATTTTAGTGTTAATTATTATGAATATATCAGTCTAATTTTAAAGAATAACATGATATGAAAATAATAAATAACTATTATATTATAAATCTCATACAATAAAATGTGTTATAACATTTTAAAGGAGTTATAGATGTATAAAAAAGGAGATTTTCATATTCACTCAACATCTTCAGATGGTGGTTATACCCCAAAACAAGTTGTTAATTTTGCTAAAAAAAGAGGTGTTGATATAATTTCTTTAACAGATCATAACAATACTTGTGGTATAGATGAATCTATATTAGAGGGGGAAAAAATAGGAGTTAAAGTAATACCAGGAGTTGAACTTTCAACCAAGCATAAAAATGGAAGTAGGGTTCATATATTAGGATATTTTAAGGATGAGAGTTATAAAGATGAACTTCTTGTTAAAATTTTAAAAGATGTGAAAAATCATAAGATAAATAATATAAAGAAAATACTAGGAAGATATATAGAAATTAATAAAGGTGATAGATTATCTGTTGATAATGGAATTAAAATATTAAAGTTTTTTGGAGCAACAGTCGTACTTGCACATCCTGTACTGCTTAATAGAAATGATTTTATTGAAATTATAGAACTAGACTTTGATGGATTGGAAGCTAAATATTTTAGTAATAGTGAAGAAGATACAAAATATTTTTCAAAAGTTGCTAAAAATAAGAATCTTCTTTATAGCGCAGGATCGGATTTTCATAATTATAAGAAGGATTATAGAGAACATGGCCTTATAGGAGATGTATATTTAAATGAAAATGAAATATATAATTTTCTAACAAAAGGTGGATTGTATCCATACATTTGACTAAATTATCCTTAATTACTATTATAAAGTAAAGAATGATTCTATTTTCAAGGGGGCACAAAAATGAAATTTTCAACTAAAAGAATAGTATTAATAGGAGTAATGGCTGCAATATGCTTTATAGGAACATATCTTCATATTCCAATCAATTTAGGTGGATCTGCATCTATGATTCATTTAGGTACTACTGCAATTTTCATTGCCGCAGTTTTGATTGGTCCAGATGCGGGAATATCAGCAGGAATAGGATGTGCATTATATGATGCATTAGATCCTACATTTGCTGCATGGATACTTCCAACATTAATAGTTAAAGGGCTAACTGGATATGTTGCTGGAAAAATAGCATTTGCTAATAATAAAAATGGTGAGAACATAGCCTATAATATAATAGCATTTGTATTTGGAGGAATAGTTTCATTAATTGGTTATTTTATTTTTAATTGGTTGGTTTTTGTGGGTTTAGCTGCAGCTATAGCAAAACTTTTAGCTTCAATAGGAACAACTGCTATAGGTCTTATAATTGCTATACCATTATCAATAGCAATAAAAAAAGCTACATTAAAGGCGATAGGAGTGCTTAATTAAATAATTTTTAAAATGCTAATTATAATTAACACTTTACAGCTATTACAATATACACATTACACTTTTATAAAGCTTTAGTTTTAATAAAAGAGATGTATCAAAACGAATTTGATACATCCTTTTTGCACTTGTACAGGAAATTACAGAATTTTTCAAACCTGAAAAGCTGATGAAATTTAGGTTAAAGCAAATAAAAGTTAAAAATTGAAAATGAAGAGTGGAGAGTCAAGGAGAAGATTTCTTTATGGAATTTTGAAATTATATTTTTAGAAAATTTTAAGACTTTCAACCTGAAACTTTCAATTCTCAATTATCTAATCTCAATTAAAAAAACGTGGGACAGCCACTTTTCAAAAACTATAGAATTAAAAAATATAATAACTCATATAGTAGGAAAAAATATTAAAACATGAAGAATGAAAATATCTATCTATATATAACCTGTAAACTTAAACTAGTATCTATAAATTTTAAAATAATAATCTACAGTCCATTAATTTTAACCTATGGAATAGTATGATTAGTTTTGAAAGGTTTGTTAAAAATGATATTATATTAGAAGTAAATATAATAAAATAATTATACAATATGACTGAAATTAATGAATTAAATTCAATAACAGTTATAAACAATCAGAGTATTGCTAAAAACAACTAATATAAATATGAATTAATATAGAATATAAGAATTTTTGAATGTTTTTAAATTATTTTGAATGAAAATGATTGATTTTTAAAAAGAAATAGTTTATTATAAAGATATGGAGTGGTGAGAATGTTTACAGAGGAAAGATATAATATAATTCTTCAAGAATTAAAAGTAAAAGGAATAATTTCAGTTGTGGAACTAGTTAAACTACTAGAGGCTTCTGAATCTACAATAAGAAGAGATTTAAACAATCTTCACAATGAAGGATTGCTTAAAAAAATTCATGGAGGAGCAACACTGTTAAATGAAGGTACAGCAAAACATGATTATAAAGTAAATGTTAGAAAATCATTAAATACAGATAAAAAACTTGAAATAGCTAGATATGCAGCAAGTTTAATTGAAAATGGAGAGTTAATTTACTTAGATGCTGGAACAACAACAGAAGCTATAATACCATTTATAGAAGCAAAAGATATAACAGTTGTTACTAATGCTATAGTTCATGCTAAGAATTTGCTAGAAAAAAATATACGAACTTTAATACTAGGTGGAGAATTAAAAGCAGTTACTGAAGCAATTGTTGGTCCTATAACTGTAGAGCATTTAAAAAAATATAATTTTACAAAAGGTTTTTTTGGAACAAATGGTGTGAGTAATAAAAATGGTTATACAACTCCAGATGTAAATGAAGCCATGGTAAAAGCAGAAGCAATAAAAAGATGTAATAAAGCATTTGTTTTATGTGATGAGTCTAAATTAGATGAGGTTAGTTTTATAACTTTTGGAACAATAAAAGATGCAGAATTAATTACAAGTAGAATAAAAAATTCAGAGATTAGATATGATACTAATGTAATAGAGGTGAGTAAAAATGATTAATACAATAACTCTTAATCCTTCATTGGATTATATAGTAAAAGTTGATAATTTTAAAGTTGATTCATTAAATAGAAGTAATGATGAAGAAGTTTATGCAGGAGGAAAAGGAATAAATGTTTCTATAGTCTTAAATAATTTAGGCATAGATAACACGGCATTAGGGTATGTTGCAGGTTTTACAGGAAATGAAATAGAAAGACAAGTGAAAAATCATGGTGTTGACTGTGACTTTATAAAATTAAAAAATGGCATATCACGAATTAATGTAAAACTAAAAAGTGATGGAGAAACAGAAATAAATGGAGCAGGTCCCCAAATTACAAATGATGATTTAAATAAATTATATGAAAAACTTTCTGACTTAAAAGAAGGAGACTATTTAATATTGTCAGGTAGTATTCCAAATAGTGTACCAGATGATATTTATCAAAATATAATGGAAAAACTTTTAGAAAAGAAGGTAGAATTTATAGTTGATGCAACAAAAGATTTACTGTTAAAGGTACTAAAGTACGAGCCATTTCTAATAAAACCTAATCATCATGAATTAGCTGAAATGTTTAATGTTGAGCTTAAAAATGATGAAGATATAATAACTTATGGTAAGAAACTTCAAGAAATGGGAGCAAAGAATGTATTAATTTCAATGGCTGGAGATGGAGCAATTTTATTATCTGAAAATGGAGAAACTATAAAAAGAGAAGTACCAAAGGGAATATTAAAAAACTCAGTAGGAGCTGGAGATTCTATGGTGGCAGGTTTTTTAGCAGGATATCTTAAAAATAATGATATAAAAGAAGCATTTAAAATGGGAATTGCAACAGGTAGTGCAAGTGCATTTTCTGATGAATTAGCAACAAAAGAAGAAGTTGAAAAACTATTATCTAAAATGTAAAAATGCAAGGAGGAGTATTTAATGAGAATTGTTGATTTATTAAAAAAACAAGGCATTGAGTTAAACTTTAACCCATCTTCTAAAGATGAATGTATTGAGAAACTAGTAAACTTGATGGACAAAACAGGCAATTTAAATAACAAAGAAGAGTACAAAAAGGCTATTATAGCAAGGGAAGCACAAAGTACAACTGGTATTGGTGAGGGAATAGCTATACCACACGGAAAAACCAATGCTGTTAAAAAAGCATCACTAGCTGCAGCAGTATGTAAAAAAGGGGTAGATTATGACTCGCTAGATGGAGCTCCAGCAAATTTATTTTTTATGATTGCAGTTCCAGATAACAGTGATAACTTGCATTTAGAAGTTTTAGCTAGATTATCTACTATATTAATGGATGAAAAATTTAGAGAAACTTTAATTAATTGTGAGGATAAAGACCAGTTTTTAAAGTTAATAGATGAAAAGGAAAGTGAAAAGTTTCCAGAAGAAGTTAAAGAAACTAAACAAACATCAAGCAATGGTACATATAGAGTTTTAGCTGTTACAGCATGCCCAACAGGGATAGCGCATACTTATATGGCAGCAGAAAGTCTTGAAAACAAGGGAAAAGACTTAGGTGTTACAATAAAAGTTGAAACTAATGGTTCTGGAGGATCTAAAAATGTTTTAACTAAAAAAGAAATTGAAGAAGCAGATTGTATTATAATTGCAGCAGATAAAAATGTTGAAATGAGTAGATTTAATGGAAAAAGAGTTATAAAAACTAAAGTAGCAAATGGAATACATAAAGCAGAAGAGTTAATCAATGAAGCTATAAGTGGAAATGCACCTGTATATCATCATAATGGTAATGGCAGTGTTGAAACAGAGAATATAGAAAATGAAAGTATAGGTCGTCAAATTTATAAACATCTTATGAATGGAGTATCACATATGTTACCATTTGTAATTGGTGGAGGTATATTAATTGCATTAGCATTCCTTTTTGATGATTATAGTATTGATCCAAGCAACTTTGGTATGAATACACCACTTGCAGCATTTTTTAAAACAGTAGGTGGAACAGCTTTTGACTTTATGCTTCCAGTGCTTGCAGGATTCATTGCAATGAGTATTGGAGATAGACCAGCACTAGCAGTAGGGTTCGTTGGTGGAGCATTAGCTAATAAAGGTGGATCAGGATTCTTAGGTGCATTACTTGCAGGATTTATAGCTGGTTACTTAGTTGTTTTATTAAAGAAATTATTCGATAAATTACCTCAGAGCTTAGAAGGTTTAAAACCTGTATTATTATATCCTTTCTTTGGCATATTACTAATTGGAGCAATCATGGTGTTTGCTGTTAATCCACCGGTTGGTGCTTTAAATACTATGATTACAAATGGACTTAATTCAATGGGGGGAACTAGTAAAGTTCTTTTAGGTATAGTATTAGGTGGAATGATGTCAGTTGATATGGGAGGTCCTGTAAACAAAGCAGCATATGTCTTCGGAACAGCATCACTTGCAAGTGGCAATTTTGAAATAATGGCAGCTGTAATGGCTGGTGGTATGGTTCCACCACTTGCAATAGCATTAAGTACTACTTTCTTTAAAAATAGATATACAGTAAGGGAAAGACAATCAGGTCTTACTAACTATATAATGGGTTTATCTTTTATAACAGAAGGAGCAATTCCATTTGCAGCAGCAGATCCATTAAGAGTAATACCAGCTTGTGTAGTTGGTTCAGCAGTTGCTGGTGGATTATCAATGTTCTTTGAGTGTGCTTTAAGAGCTCCACATGGTGGATTATTTGTAATAGGTATTATAAGTAATAAATTGGGTTATATTGGAGCAATAGCAGCGGGTGCAGTAGTAGGTATGATAATACTTTCAGTATTAAAAAAACCAATAAAAGATAATAAATAATATTATAAAGAAATCCCCTTTAGAGTAAATGATTATTTACTCTAAAGGGGATTTTTATGTATAAAAATATTGCAATTTCACCTAAAGTATGTTATACTGAATTAGTAATATATAAAGATTTTGTTAAGATAAATAGATTTCTCCTTATAGAGAATTATATGAGTCAGTAGGAATCTTTAAATAATAAGGAGGAATTTAACATGGAAGATAAGACAATCGTATGTAAAGACTGTGGTCAAGAATTCATTTTTACAGTAGGAGAACAAGAATTCTACAAAGAAAAAGGATTTTCTAACGATCCAGTAAGATGCGCAGCTTGTAGAAGAGCTAAAAAAGAACAAAACAATAGAAGATAATTTGTGATTTTTAAGAGTTATAAGCTTTCTTATAACTCTTTTTTATATATTTTAATATAATTTCCAGAGTATTCAACACCATCTTCAAAGTGTATCCAACCTGTTTTCTCATAATAATCATCAATATCTGTATATAAAAAAAGTTCAGAAAATCCAGCATTTTTACAGTAGGTTAGTACAAAGTCTTGTAATTTTTGACCAATACCTTTATTTCTATAATTTTCTTTTACATACAATGCCGATAACCAGGGATATAAATCTTGTCTACTCACTAAATCAGCTCTCCACAAACTAATAGTGCCAACTAATTCATTATCTGAAAGAGCAATAAATGTTAAAGGTAAACTGTGTTTTTTAAAACTATGCTTTACAATACTTTCAAAAAAATCACGATTTGTTTCATTTCCAAATTCGGTCCATAACCAATTTATTATAGTTTCAGTATTTTCTTTATAATCTGCTAAGTATGCAATTTTAAGCATATTGAATTCCACCTCTTTTGTATAAAATTTATTGATTATTTATAATTTTATCTTTTATAGATAGATATATTAAATACCAAATGATAACTAGCAGAAATGCTAGGAATACTAATATTTCATTAGTACGAAACATTATAATTGAAGACATCAATAAGAAATAGGTTCATGTATCAACTAGTTCTAATAATAAAAATTTATTTTTATTAAAAAGTTTATTTTCTTTATTTGATTTAGTACTAACTTTTTTATATTCATAAATATTTCTTAAAATAACAACTATTATAAAACAAAGAATAGCAATCATTTAATTCTCCTTAAAATCAGCATACATTTAATTGAAAATTATACTTTAAATTTAAATATAGTATAATTATAGCATAGAATAATTGAAATAAAAATATAACAAAATACAATGATTTTAAAATAGAATACAAAATAGTAAAATACAGGTGACTTTATTTATAAGTATTGAGATAGAACTTAGATAAATATTGACGTTAAACGTAAAATGCTTTAATCTATATATAGATAACTATCTATACTAGGAGGCATTATGGAAACAAAATATGAATTGAATTCAAAAATATTTAAAGCGTTAAGTGATCCAAATAGAATAAAAATATTAGATTTACTTTCTTGTGGAGAAAAATGCGCTTGTAATATACTAGAGAATTTTGAATTTACTCAACCAACATTATCACATCATATGAAAGTACTGATAGAGTGTGGTCTAGTAGATTGTAGAAAAGAAGGAATATGGAATCACTACAAACTAAATAGTGTGAATTGTAATAAGCTTGTTTTGTTTTTAATGAATATAGTTACAGAAACGGAAGATTGTATTTGTAATAATATATTAAAATGTAAAGATGACAAATAGATTAGCATTTAGAGAGAGGTAAAGCATATGAAAACAAAAGTTGCATTTATATGTGTGCACAATTCATGTAGGTCACAAATGGCAGAGGCATTAGGAAAACTCTATGGAAGTGATGTATTTGAAAGTTATTCAGCAGGCACAGAAGTTAAACCAGAAATTAATCAAGATGCAGTAAGAATAATTAAAAAATTATACAATGTAGATATGAATAAGGATCAAAAGTCAAAATTGTTAAGTGATATACCTAAAGTTGATATAGTAATAAAGATGGGATGTAATGTAGTATGTCCATATCTTCCAGCTAAACATACTGAAGATTGGGGATTAGAAGATCCGACTAATAAAAATTATGAAGAGTTTGTAAAAATAGCAAAATCAATTGAAGAAAAAATACTTGATTTAGCTAAAAGAATAAAAATGAATGAGATTTAAAAATAGTTTTGTTTTAAATGTTTACTTATGTATATAGGATAATTTAAAAAATAGATTTGCAAAATATGTTAAAGCTAACTGATAAGACTATAATAAATTTTGTGTAAAGTAAAAGTTTATTATAGTCTTAATATTTTTATAAAGAGTTAGGCTTATAATGTTAATTCAATAGCTTGAGATAGTTCAATATGATTTTCACTAACACTGCATTTATATACAAAAACATCTACACCACAAGATTTAGCTTTTTTTAGTGCAGCAGCAAATTTAGGGTCAGTATCATCATTTGGTGAAAAACTTTTTACATTTTCTAATTGAATTAAAAAAAGTACTCCAGCCCCCATATTGTTATTTTTAACTTCAATTAATTCCAATAAATGTTTTGTACCTCTTTCTGTAGGGGCATCTGGGAATCTGCAAAATCCATTTTCCTCCAAGGTAACACCTTTTACTTCTAAGTAATACTCATTATTTAAAGAATCTTCTAGTTTAAAATCAAATCTGCTATTTCCAAAGGTTTTTTCTCTACAGATTTTTGTGTATTTTTCTAACCCGCTAATTTTTTTATTAATAAGAGCTTCTTCAACAACTTTATTTGGTATTTGTGAATCGATGTTTATTAAATTTTTACCTTTATATGCTCCTATTAAGCTGAATCTAGTTTTTCTGTTTGGTCCATTTTCTTCTCTTATTAATGCTCTGCAGCCAGGTATTAAGATTTCTTTACATCTACCCGTATTAGGGACATGTACTAACTCTTCTTTCCCATCTATAATAACATATCCTTGAAATCTATTTGGACGTCTTACAAACTCAACTATGTGTGTTTTTTTATCGAATATCATATATTCCTCCAATATTTCTTTATACGCAAATTATACTTATTTCTATAAAATATTTATTTTTAGATTACTTAATTATTTTAATTTAAGTTAAATATAAAATTAATGTTTTATTAAATAAATACCACTAAAAGATTAATGATTTAGTGGCATTTTTCATCAATAAAATTATATTATACGTTTATTATTTTTCAAAACTAAATAGTGAATATGCCGTATCATTACGTACATAATCTAATGTTCCAATTGTAAAATCATAAGTAGTGATATAACCGTAATCATCAGCTCCAAATTGAACTGCTCCATAACTAAAATTTGCATTTGGATTATCAGTAAGTGTCTCTATTGGTATCAATTTATCTTTAAAAGAATTATTCATAGGCTTATATTTTGTTTGTTGTAAAGTATTTGTATTAACAGAATATAAATACATATCATCACTATTAATATTATGTAATTGTATAGTATATCCATCATTACTAACGGTTACTTCACAATAATCATCACCTTGTGTCATAGAACAATCAATTTCTTGTAAATCTATACTACGAATAATTTCTAATTTATTTAAATCATAAATAAATAACCCAAAGTAATCATGAAATATTACAGTATCATCAGATGCATAATCAAGAGTTACCATATCTGTACCCACACTTTGCTCTAAAGCCCATTTAGCTGGTGAAGGCTCAAATGTAGTTTTATTTGAAATATTACAACCTCGTAATAAAGTTAAACAAGTTAAAACTAATAACAAAGATAATGAATTTTTAATATGCTTGTAAAGTATCATATAAACATACCCCCTATGTATAATATGATTCGTTAAGTTTTAATGAAAATATAAGTAAAAATTGTTCAGAAACCTAACAAAATCTAAGTGATTTAATAATAACATCATTTTGAAGATTATAGCATAAATATACCGTAATTACTATTTAAAGATATTGATTAATATAAGTTAAAATAACACTGTTTATCTAAAATAATATAAATAATATATAAGAAGTATTTAAGTATGTAAAAGTTAATTTATTTTATAAATAAAGAAGTGAAAAAAGATAAGTTAATAATAAATGATGAGGTGTATTTTATAGGTGGTCCAACAGATATATTATTAAGTGAAAATGCCTTTGATTTTAATACATTTATCTCTATAAATAAAGAGCGTAAACAAATAATAAAAAGTATAGTAAGTTCAAAATAGAAAAATGATTTTATAATGAAACTATAAATGAATAAGGGATATTTAGTTAAATGAGGATATTTCAATTATAAAATATCCTCATTTAATTAAGTCTTTATTCCAAATAAAAAGTTGATCAGAATTATTTAAGCAACCAAAAAGATTCTTTTTAAAACCTGGAATTTTATTATTAAGTTCATCAATTAATTCTTTTATATCTTGTCTTTTTGTTTTACCATCAGCAGGACAAGGATTCTTTATAACAGGAAAATTAAATTTCTTAACAATACTTTTAATGTTGTGTTCCTCTATATAAACCATTGGTCTTATTAATGTTATAGTATTTTTATGCATAAGTGTTTTTGGTGAAAAACAATTAATTCTTCCTTCATAGCACATTGATAATATAAGTGTTTCCAAAGCATCATCTTTATGATGCCCAAGTGCAACTTTATTGCAACCTAATTTTTCTGCATTATGATGCAAAGCACCACGTCTAAGATTTGCACATAAAGAACATGGATTTTTTTCTTTTCTTAAGTCAAATACAATCTTTTTGATATCTGTTTGTATTTCATAAAAAGGAACTTCTAAATTTTCACATAATTTATATAATGGGGAATTATCTACACCACCTGGATTTAATGTAATTGCTATAAGTTCAAAGTTTTGGGGTGAAAATTTCTTGTATGTATTTAAAAGATGTAATAGAGTTAAGCTATCTTTCCCACCAGAAAGTCCAACAGCTATTTTATCTCCATCTTGAATCATATCAAAATCATTTATTGCTTGTCGCATTTTACTAAGAAGTTTTTGCATTTAATATATTCCTCCTAAAAAGTTTGTACAAATAATTATATTATAGAAAAAACATAATTTCAAAGATATTAAATATTTATTTTTGTTTTAATTGTTATTTTAGTTATTGTGTTTTTATAAAATAGAAACCCTTATAATAAGTATAAAAATCATATAAGAACTTTTATACTTACTATAAAGGTTGTTTTTTATTAAGGATAAATTATTTTAGATATTTAATGATTAAATTTCTTTTCAAATTCATCAACTGGTATAGGCTTTGAAAAAAAGTATCCTTGAACCATATCACATCCAATTTGAGTTAAAAAATCTACTTGATTTTGAGTTTCTACTCCCTCAGATAAAACTGAAATATTAAGATCTTTAGCCATCTTCACAATATTAGCTACAATTATTTTCTCCTTAGAGCTTACATTATTATTAGGAAAAAAGCTTTTATCTAGTTTTAAAACATCTATAGGTAATTCTTTTAAAAGATTTAAAGAAGAATATCCAGAACCAAAATCATCCATTGAAAAAGTAAATCCAAGATTTTTTAATTCAATTATTTTATTTAATACTTCTTTTATATTATCAAGAAAAATATTTTCAGTTAGTTCAAGTTCTATTAAACTTATTGGAATACTGTATTGTTTAATTAGAGTTATTAATCTAGAAATAAAAGTATCATTATTTATGTGAGCTCTTGATACATTCATAGAAATTGGTAGCAATTTCTTTTTAGTATCCATCCAATTACGAAGAACTTTAAAAACTTCTTCATAAACATAAAAATCTAGCTCAACAATAAATCCATTTTTCTCAAACAAAGGAATAAATTTTCCAGGATAAAAAATTACATTATCAGGGGTGATCCATCGTACAAGAGCTTCAGCACCAACTAATTTTTTTGTAGAAAGTTGAATTTTGGGTTGTAAATAGATTACGAATTCTCTGTTATCTAAGGCATCAATCATACGATTTTCTATTTTTTTTTCTTCAGTAGCTTTTATATGAAGCTTAGAATCATAAAATGAAAATTGGCTTTTATGTGAGCCTTTAATAGTTTTCCTAGCCACATTTGCTTTGTCAATCATTGAAAATAAGCTATCATTTACATTAGTTATCAAATAAATCCCACTAATTATAGAGAGTTTTATATGATTAAATTCTTCCTTTTGAAACTTTAATATTTCATTATTAAAGTTTATCAGTCTATTTTTTAATGTTTCAATATCAGTGTATTTTATAAGAGTTAAAAAATTATCAGCAGAAGCTCTACATACTAACTCATCTGTGTCAAGAAGTGTAGATAAAAGATACGAAAACTTAACTAAAACTTTATTTCCAATAGCATACCCCGCAGTTTCATTTATATATTTAAATTTATCAAAATCTGAATATATAAGTGCATATTTATTACTTGATTTATTTAATAGTTCATTAGCCATGACTTCGAATTTAGGTAATGTCATAAGACCCGTTAAAGCATCTTTAGAAATAATTCTATCTAAGAAATTTGTTATATCAGAAAAGTACATTAAATTTGCCTCAACATTTTCAGGTAATTTTATTTTAGAAGCTGTCATACTAATCCAAGTTTCAAGTATTGGATTAAAAAACTCAACTGTATTGGTCGTATTATCTTTATTTAATTTAGATAATGGACAATGCATACAAGGAATATCGCTATTGAAAAAAGCTTTATAACATACGTCACCACATTTTGCATTTGGAAATATACTTTTTAAACTAGGACTCATATATAATAGTTTATAGCTGTTGTCTTTTAAAAGATAGGTATATATATTTTGATTTTTAGAAATAGACTCAAAAAGGAGTTTTTCTTTTTCAAGACGTTGAGTATTACGTATTTTCAATAAATATGAAGTTATTATTTTTGTTATTGTAGTAAATAATTTAATTTCATTTGCAGTCCAGAAATGTTTTTCAGAAGAATTGTAGAAATTAATACATCCTTTATACTGTTCATTATCTCTTATAAGACATTGTAAAAATGATTTTACATTAAGTTTATCATAAAGCTTTTTGTTTTTTTCTGGTAAATTTAAATTTGATGAATAATCATTACAAATAAATACATCATTTTCATTAAAACTAGAAAAATAATATAACCAATCATTTAATAATAGGTTTTGTAGTTCATTTTTATAACATGGTGTTTCATAATTACACCATTCATGAGTAATATTAAAGTTAATATCATCTACTGAATATTCTAATACACTTATTCGGCTTAAATTAAAATATTCACCAATTTTAGATAGAATCAAGACTATAGCATCATCTATATCTTTAGTTTCAGATAATATATCAAATGAGTATGAAATTAATTTGTTTTTAAAAGTGTTGTTATATCGATTATACAAATTATTTTTTGAATGAAAATTGAAGATGTCACTTTCTTTAAAAATATCTATTTTATTTTTATCATAAAGTTCAAAACAATCTTTACCATATCTTTTAGCCAAATAAAGGGCATGATCAGATTTTTCAAAAAGATCATAATAAGTAACTCCATCAGCGGGAGAAATAGATATTCCAATACTACAAGAAATACTGTATTTTTTATCTATATAAATTTTTTTTATTGAATTACAAACTTTATAAGCCTTAGTAGAGATCATCTCGGTATTAGTAACATTTTTAAAAAATACAATAAACTCATCACCTCCCACACGTCCAACAATGTCATCTTTATCAAAACAAGATTTTAAAGTATCAGAAACTTTTAATAGGATATTGTCACCGAATATATGGCCTAAATTATCATTTATAGATTTAAAATTATCAATATCGATAATCATAAGAGCATGTGAAGTTGAAGTATTATTTTTTAAGAAATCTTCAATTAATACTTTACTTGCAGTTTTATTATATAACTTAGTTAGAGGATCTAATTGAAGTTTTAATTTTAATGTTTCAATCTCTAATTTTTGCTGAGTATTTTTATTTTCTGTTATATCATTAAGAATACATATAAATTGATCATTGCAATTTTTATTAGATATACATCGTCCCATTAGAAGTAGCCAACTAAAATTAGCATCATTTTTATTAATCCTAAATTCAATTTTAATATTGTCTCCAACATTATGTTTAGTTACAAAAATGTTTTTAAACAAATCTATATCTTCTTTATAAATGATTGAAAGAAGATCATTTTTATAATCTTTATTAAAAGTATCTTTATTTAATCCAAGAATCTTAAAAAATTCAAGATTTGCGTAAGAGATTTTAAAAGAATTATTAAAAATAATAGTAGCTAATCCACATAAATTAGAATTGTAAAAGAATTTAATTAAGAATTTATTCATAAGTGATTGTAGCAAAGAAGTTATTTTATCTTTAAGTTTGCTCATAATATATCCTCGCTTTTATAAAATATAAAATAATAGTAAGAAATTATACGTTTAAGTTGTTATTTTATCACTATTTTTTAGAGATTAAGATTATATATGAGAAGGGGAGTGGTAAAATAAACTGTTCTAATCTTAAAACAAAGTTGACCTATTAATACTAAGAAGAATTTAACTAAAGATTAGAAGGATTAAAATAAGTTTCTTAATTTATTATATTTATATACTAATGCTAAGGTGCAATTTTATTATAAAAATTATGTGTTGTTTTAAAAAAGTATTTCATGAATTAAATATAAACGAGTTCTTAAGTTAATATAAATACTGAAGAGTGAAAAGATTATATAGAAGAATGAAAATGTTATGGAGCTAAACTTTGCAGGGAGATGGTGCTAATATTTAAATAAAAAAGGTGGCTAAATGCCACCTTTTTTATCCCCATAATCTTTTTTCAAACATTTTGATAGGCATAGGTTTATCAAAAAGATATCCTTGAGCCATATCACAACCAATTTCAGTTAAAAAATCTGCCTGCTCCTTTGTTTCAATACCTTCTGAAATTACTATTATATTTAAATCTTGAGCCATTTTAACTATATTAGATATTATTACTTTTTCCTTTGAATTTATAGATGAATTAGGGAAAAATTCTTTATCTAATTTTAAAACATCAATAGGTAAATCTTTTAGAAGGTTTAATGATGAATATCCAGAACCAAAATCATCAATAGAACAAGTAAATCCAAGAGCTTTTAATTTAATAATTGCATTAAGTAAAACTTGAATATCATCAAAAAAGATACTTTCAGTTAACTCAAGTTCTATTAAATTATTTGGCACATCATACTTTTCTGTTAATTTTTTTAATCTTGGAATAAAGTCACTATCATTTATATGAGACCTAGATACATTTAAAGAAATAGGTATAACTTTTTTACCTTCTTGTATCCATGAATTCATTTTTTTAAATATTTCTTCATAAACATAAAAATCTAATTCAATTATAAAACCATTCTTTTCAAATAAAGGAATGAATTCATTTGGTGGTATAAGTTTTTTACTTGGGCTCATCCATCTTACTAAAGCTTCAGCTCCAACTATTGTTTGGGTTGGAAGGTCAATTTTAGGTTGCAAATATACTAAAAATTCGTTATTTTCAAGTGAAGAAAACATTAAATTTTCAATTTCTTTTTCTTTGGTAATTTTTAAATGTAATTCATGGTCATACAAAGCATATTTACTTTTATGAGATCCCTTAATTGTTTTTCGTGCAATATTAGCACGATCTATCATTAAAGATAAGTCTGTATCTTCTGAATCTATTAAATATATTCCACATATAACTGGTATTTTTAAATTATTAAAATTCATTTTTTGAACTTCCATAAATTTTTCATTAAAAACTTTAAATCTATTTTTTAAAGATTCTATATTATCATATTTTAATAATATAATAAAATTATCTGCAGAAGCACGACAAATTAATTCTCCACTAAATAAGAATGAAGAAACAAAATGTGCAAAATGAGCTAAAACTTTATTTCCAATTGCATATCCAGAAGTTTCATTTATATATTTAAATTTATTAATATCACAATAAATAAGTGCAAATTTAGTATAAGAGGCATTTGCTAATAAGTTCTTTGCAAGTACTTCAAATTTAGCTAAAGTAAGAGCACCAGTTAAGGTATCTTTTGAAGTTATTCTATCAATAAAATTCGTCACGTTAGAAAAACAAATTAGATTTGCTTTATGGTCTAAAGATAAATTTATTTCAGAAGCAGTAGAGCTAATCCAACCTTTTAAATAATTATTATAAAATTCTATCGTGTTACTATGAATAGTTTTTTTATAAATATCGGCAAGAGGACAGTATTTACAAGGAACAGCACTATTACCAATAGCTTTATAACATAATTCTCCAACTCTAGCATTAGGATATAAATCTTGAGTGTTAGGGCTAAGATATATAAGTTTATATGAATTCGGTTTTAACATATAGGTATATAAACTTTGATTTTTAGCCACAGCCTCAGTTAAAAGTTTTTCATTTTCTAAAAGTTCTTTAGTACGCATATTCAAAAGATAAGAACTTATTATTTTAGTTATTGAAGTAAAAGATTGAATTTCAAAGTTTGTCCATATATGGTTTTCATAACAAATATCAAAGCACACACAACCCTTAAATTTACCATTATCAAGAATAGGACTCTGAAAAATAGATTTACTTTTAAGTGATTCATATAATTTGCTTAATTCATAAGGTAAATTATATGTATAAATGTTGGAACAATTCAAATTCCCGTTTTTATGAAAATTAATCAAATAAGTTTTCCAATCATTAAATTCTAAGTTTTGCATTACATACTTTGAAGGTGATATATTTTTATCGCACCATTCATAAGTAGTTCCAAGTAACATATCATTATTAGAAGTTTCTAGTATACTTATACGACTTAGTTTAAATGAAAAGCCTATTTTATCTAAAATTAAATTTATTGCACTATTTACATCTTTTGTTTCTGACATTATATCAAAGACATAATTGCAAAAGTCATTTTCAAATCCATGGCTAAATCGTTTGTAACTTTCATTTTCAGTATAATAATTAAGTAAAATATCTTCATTTTTATTAAAAGAGTTTAATTTAGGATTATATAATTCAAATTTATTTTTTCCATTACTTTTTGAACTGTAAAGAGCCTTATCTGCTTTTTTAAATAGTTCATCATATGTAATGCCATGAGTAGGATAAATAGATATACCTATACTACAGGAAATTTTGAAATCGTTATTTTCTCCAGTATAAATACTTTTAAAAACGGTGCAAAGATCATTAGCTTTTTGAGATATTACTTCATATGAACTAATATTCTTTATAAAAATTATAAATTCATCGCCACCGATACGTCCCACAATATCAGATTCTTTAAATACTTTTTTTATACTAGATGAAACTTCAGAAAGAACTGAATCACCAAACATATGACCCAAATTATCATTTACAGACTTAAAATTATCAATATCTATAATCATAAGAGCATGATATTTTTCTTTAGCAATTGTAGTAATATAGTTTTCAATTAGAGATTTAGTAACCACTTTATTATAAACTTTAGTAAGTGGATCAAGTCGTGCTTTTAATTTTAAAGCTTCATTTTCTCTCTTTTCTTTATCTATATTTACTATGCTTCCAATTGCTTTAATTGGGGTTTTATCTTCAAATAAAACAGTTGCTTGTATTTTAAACCATACATATGAATTATTAAGTCCATTAATTCTAAGATCTGTTGTAATAAAATCTTTTCCGGAAGAAAGTGATTTTATTAAATTCAAGAATTTAGGTAAATCTTTTTTGTAAATTAAGTTACTATTTATTGTTTCATGAACAAAATTAGGTATATTATAGTCTTTTCCAGTAATGTTAGTGAATTTCATTGAATAAACCATTTTACAAGTTGGAATATCATAATCAAATAATATGTTATTTGATTGTTCAGCAATTATTTTATAACGTTTTCTTTCTAATTCTAAAGCATGCTGTATTTGCTTAGATTCTGTAATATCTACAATTATGCAAAGAAATTCTGGCAAATTATTATCTGTAATAAATTTATGACCACTTAGTAAAATCCAAATTATTTCTCCACTTTTTTTCTTCAATTTAATTTCTGCTTTTATGCCGTTGTTAGATGTATTAAGTAATAATTGCTCTCTTACTTTAGTTAAATCTTTATTATTAATAATTTTAATAACTTGGTTATTCATTAAGTTTTTGAATTCCTCACGTGTATATCCTATTAATTTATAAAATCCATCGTTTGCATAATTAATTGAAAGAAATTCATCACAAGAAATAGTAGCAACTCCGCCATCAATACTATTTGTTATGTGTTCAAGTTTTATAGTCTTATCCTCTATAATTTCTTGAAAAACATTATAGGCATATTTTCCAATACTTTCAGTAAAAAAATCATCATGTTTTTGTGTTGCATCTGCAACAGAATTATGAATATGGCATATTTTAAATTTATCATTAATTAATTTACACAATAGGGTCAATCTAGTAGGAACTTTAATTAATGTTTTATCTTTCAAATTACTTTTATAAGTTATTTCTCCAAATACTAAGACGACATTATCAGAAATAAATATATTATGATACTTTTCTTCTTCAATTTGAAAATTAAGATTACTACTTTCTTTTTCAAGTTTAAAAAGTTTTAAAGCATCATCTATGTTAGTACAGATATCTTTAGCACCAGTACCTATCCAAGATATATTGCTCTTATCAATATTTTCAAGAATGTTTTCGAAGTTTCGTTCTATAAAGTAAGTGTGTACTATTTTTTTAGCGAATATTTCTGCTTGTTGAACAAGTTTGTCCATAATATAAGCCTCTCCTTCACACAAATAAATCTACATAGTAAATAATAATGCTTTTCTATTATAAAAAATTAAAAATTAAGTCAGTTTATAACAAGTTATAGTATAACATATTATGAGTTATAGAAAAATATTATAATAAAAACATTTTTATGTTAATTTATAAAATTATAACATATTAATTTAAGAAAAATTAGAAGTTAATAAACATAATTTAAATTAAAAAAATAATATACAAGTTAAATAGGAAATAAGATAAAAGACCATTGATTAATATTGTAAAAATAATTAAAATATTATGGAAAGTAACTCAAAATTTGTTATTACATATGATATAATTATGCTTAACATATTAAATTATTAAAATAGTGATACTATAATTCAAATGACAAAAGACATTAATAATTGACTTAAGGGGAGAAAAAATAGGTGAAAAAAAGATATCTAACGAAGATAATACTAACATCGTTAACAATTACTATGTTACTAAGTTTAAATTCAATAACAGCATATGCTGCATGGCAAAAAGATTCACAAAACAGGTGGAGTTGGATTGAAAATGAGACTAAAACAACTGGATGGAAAAATATCGATAATTCTTGGTATTATTTCAATATGAATGGTCTTATGAATACAGGATGGTTAAAAGATAATGATGAGAAGTGGTATTACTTAGCAAGTAGTGGAACAATGCAAATTGGATGGTTTAAGGATAATGATAATAAATGGTATCACTTATCTAGAAGTGGAGCAATGGATATAAGTTGGCTTAAAGATGAAGATAATAAATGGTATTATCTTTCAAATAGTGGTGTTATGCTTACTGGATGGTTAAAAGATAAAAATGAAAAATGGTATTACTTATCTAATAATGGCTCAATGGATATTGGTTGGTTAGAAGATAAAGGCAATATTTATTATCTTAATTCTGGTGGTGAAATGGTAACTGGAAAATTAACAATTGATGGAGATGTATATATATTCTCTGAAAATGGCCAATTACTAAGTAAAGAAATATCTAATTCAATTGAAAGTGATGAGACAAGCTCTGATGAGATTAGAAAAGGATATGTTATAACAGAAAGCTCACCATTAAATGTAAGAGAAGAACCATCAGCTTCATCAAATATATTGGGAACTGTACCTAAGAAAAGCAAAGTAAAGGTTATAGGCAATGAAGTAAATGGTTTCTATAAAATTTCATATAATGATTTAACAGGATGGTCAAGTAGTGAGTGGATAAAACTTATAAGTGATGATGATGAAATAGTGAATGATGATAATGAAGATTTAGATGAAGGGTTAAACGTAGAACTTGGTGAAGAAAGAACAGCACCGCCAGCTTCGGATAACAAATATTATTATTCTAATAATAATATATTTTATAAAGTAAAACTTTCACCGCCATTTTTAAAGGATGATGGAAGTCCTATTGTAGGAAACTGCACATGGTATGCATGGGGACGCATATGGGAACTTACGGGACAAGCACCGGTTGATGCAAAATTTTTAGGCAATGGTTATGAATGGTGGCAATCTAATCTTAATACTGGTAAATATAAAACTGGAGATAAACCTAGAGTAGGAGCGTTAGCAGTATGGAAACCATCTTTAGTAGGTTCAGGTGGATTTGGTCATGTTGCGGTAATTGAAAAAATAGAAAATGGTAAAGTATATATATCAGAATCATCTTGGCATGGATCACTGTTTAAGTATAGAGAATTATATAATACACAAGATTTATATGGATATATATATCTAGATGAACCGAACTATTAATTAACAAAATATATATAATGTAAACTGCCCTAAATAGAGTATTAATAATCATTTTAGGGCAGTTTTTATATTATTTTTAGTATTCCCAAGTTCAAATACTTTGTCCAATTTGTTTATAAATGTATCAACACTTTACTAAAATATAGTCTATTTTTAAAATCTTTTTTTATTAGCTAAGTAGTTTTTATGAATTGCATTAAAGAAAAAATTAGTGATTTGTTCATTAGTTTTATCATCATTTATTTTATTTGATGTATTATTACAATAATCTTTAGACTCTTTGATTTTTTCTTTAGCTCTCAAAGGTATTATTTTAGATTCACTTTTAATCAATTCATTACCATCTTTTATAATAGTTGATCTCATGTTGTTTTTATATTTAATATACATTAAGTCCATATCTACTTAACCTCTCAACATTATATTTTTTTATGTCAACTTGCTTATGATTTAATATATGCTGATTATTTTTTTATATACATAAATAATCAGCATATATTATGTGATTTTTTTGATATAATACAATAAAAGGAATAATTAGGTAATAAAATCTATTTAATTAAGTTTTACATGTAGAAATATTTTTTTTAAATGTAAATAGTAAGGTATTCATAGGATTTTTATGGATACTTGAAAAAATAAGATATGTTAAAAACAACGAGAAAGATACTATGAAATTTATAAATAGATATAAAACTAATGAAAAGGATTAAAATTAATTGGGGGATTAATAATAAATGGAATTTGGAGCTAAAATTGTTAATAGAAAGATAATAATACAAGATGAGATTGATAATGAGATGTGCTCTATTGAAAATGGGCCTATAACTATAAAAGTATGTGACAAGATAAAAGTATATATCAACAAAAAACTTTGCAAAGTAAATAATACTTATGAAGTTACTTCAAAGGATGATATAGAGTGTAAAAGTATAAGTACAGAAGAAGTAAGGGCAGCTGCAGTTAATATAGCTAGAGATAAAATGAAGGCTTTTGTGACAGTAAATTATGCACCTAAGATAGAATATGGACTTAAAGACAAAGAGTGTGTTTTAAACTTAGTTTTAACTACTGAAGTAATAAATGAAAAGCATCCAGAACCTTTTAATATATCTGAATTAAAGAAGATATTAAGAGAAAGGGGTGTTGTATATGGTATAGATGAAGAGGCTTTAAAGATTGCATCAGAAAGTAAAGAAAAAGAAATTCTTGTTGCTAAAGGAGATGAGCCTATAACAGATATACCATCAGAAATAAAACCTTTATTTACACCAACTAAAATGTTTTTTCCGGATTTTGACTCAAAAGAAAAAATAGATTATAAGAATTTATTTAGAATTTCAAATGTTAAGGCTGGAGATAAAATAGCTGAAATAATCCCAGAGGTTCTTGGAAAAGATGGGATGAATGTACTTGGACAAGTTGTTAAAAAAGATTATATAAGAAATGAACCAATAAAAACATCCAAAGGGTGTAAAATAGAAAATAATGATGTTATAGCATTAATAGATGGAAAAGCACACATATTAAATAGAAGTATTGGAGTTAATACAGTTTTTTCTGTGGAAAGTGTAAATATGGAAACATGCAATATTACTTTTTGTGGTGATATTGAAGTTTATAATAACGTTGATGATAATATGAGTGTTAATGCTGGTGGTTCTTTAGATGTAAGTCATAATGTAAATACATCTAACGTAGTTACTGGCGGAGAAATTACCATTTTAGGAAGTGCAATTAGTTCTAAGATTTTATGTGGCCAAATTGATATGCAAAAAAAAGATTATTATGAGTTATTAAGTTTATACAAGGAAAATGTTTTATCAATAATTAATATTATGAAACAAGCAAATTCAGAAAATATGAAAATGGATTTTAGAACAACATTAAACTTAGTAATAGACACTAAATTTAAAGAATTTAAAAAGCTATCTTTAGATATAGTATCAACTAATATAAAAAATAAAATAAGATATAACAAATTAGTAGATCTAATTAGAGATAAGGTTCTTATGAATGGTATGCTCGATTTAAATTCTATGAGACAATTAAATAATTTTAATAATATATTAGATGATGAATTAGAATACTATAATAAAAATATTATAGTTCCTTTAGATGTAAAATTGAATTATTGTCAGGATTGCTATATAAAATCTACAGGAAATATTATAATAAATGGCAATGGAGAATATACTTCTTATTTAAATGCTATGAAAGATATAATATTTGCTAAACCTAATTCAGTTGCTAGAGGTGGATTTTTAGACGCACAAGGCAATATAAGTGTAGGAGTTGTAGGGAGTAGTGCTTGTGTAGCTACAGCTTTAAAAGTTCCTAAGTCTGGACGAATAAGTGCTACAATTGCTTATCCCAATACAAAATTTTGCTTTGGAAATTCTACATTAATATTAGAAGAAAAACTTGAAAATATCACTATGTATTATGATGAACATTTTAGGAGTATTGAAATTTCTAAATCAGCATATAGTAGGATTGGGAAATATAGTTAAAATGAGAATTTATATTAATCTTATTTAGAGGAAAATATTGAAGAAAAGTAATATTTAGATGATAATAATTATATAAAGCAATATGAAAATATTATTAGTTAAACAAAATGTTATATTAAAAATTTCTAAGTATAGTATGAAAATATTAAAGAGCAACAAGTATAACATTATATTATTAAGGAAGAAGGTAATTTAAATGAAAGCTTATGAACGTTTATTAAAATATGTAAAGGTATATACTACATCAGATGAAAATTCTTCAACGCATCCAACAACAAAAAGACAATTTGATTTAGCAAATATACTTGTAGAAGAAATGAAAGAACTTGGTTTTAATGAGGTTAGATGTGATGAACATTGCTATGTTTATGGATTTATTCCAGCGACTAAAGGCTATGAAGATAAAAATAGTATAGGACTTATAGCTCATATGGATACAGCACCAGCTGCATGTGGAGAAAATGTAAACCCTCAAGTGATTGAAAATTATGATGGTGGAGATGTTATATTAAAAGGAAATAATAGCATATTATCTCCAGAAAGATTTCCAGATCTAAAAACTTTAAAAGGAAGAACACTTATTACAACAGATGGAACAACATTACTTGGAGCTGATGATAAAGCAGGGATTGCTGAAATACTTACTGCATGTGAAATTATAATGAATGAAAATATACCTCATGGAAAAATTTGTGTAGGATTTACTCCAGATGAAGAAGTAGGTCAAGGTGCTGATTTTTTTGATGTTAAGAATTTTGGAGCAGACTTTGCTTACACAATTGATGGTGGAATAGAAGGCGAAATAGCATATGAAAACTTTAATGCAGCAGGTGCAAAAGTAGAGATAAGTGGCGTATCTGTTCATCCAGGAAGTGCTAAAAATACTATGATAAATGCTTTAAATGTAGCTATAGAATTTAACTCTATGTTACCGGCATGTGAAAGACCTGAATATACAGAAGGGTATGAAGGCTTTTATTATTTAGAAAAATTAAGTGGAAATACGGATAATGCTAGTATGGAGTATATATTACGTGACCATGATGCAGAAAAATTTGAAGTTAAAAAGTCTACTATGAAATTAGTTGAAAAACTTATTAATGAAAAGTATGGAGAAGGGACAGTTAAGGTAACATTAAAAGAACAATATAGAAATATGGTTGAACTTGTTAAACCTTGCTTCCATTTAATAGATAATGCTATAGAAGCTATGAAAAGTTTAAATGTAACACCTGTTGTTGAACCAATTAGAGGTGGTACAGATGGTGCAAGATTAAGTTATATGGGACTTCCATGCCCTAATCTAGGAACTGGTGGCTTTGCGTATCATGGTGAATTTGAACATATAACAGTTGAAGGTATGGATATTTGTACAAATATCATTATTGAAATCTTAAAAAGATATGCTGAAGAATAATTAGATATTGAAGTTTATGGAAATTTATAAGAGGATTGCGTATGGAAGAAGAATTGAAGTTAGAAAGCAATGAAAAATTAATAGCTACAATAAAGTGTCATACTAAAATTGATAAATTAACACAAGCTAAAGGCTTGATGATTAATATTTTTATTTCTCCAATTGCAGGAGTATGCAATGAATATAGATTAACTATTACAGATAAAAATATATATTTAGAGCAACTATCATACACTATATGGGGTGGATTATACGATGTTGTGCATACAGATAAAATTAATTTAGAAAATATTAAAAAATTTAAAGTCGATATTTTAGAAGATAACAAAGAATTAATAATTATAGCTGATTATGAAGATAAGTATATAGAATTAATAAATGATAATTTGAATGGCAAAAACATTGCAAAAGAAGTAGCAACGATACTAAATAAATATTAGTGAACTATTAGGTTATTATAAAAAATTATATTATTTAACAAAAGGAAAGATATATTGGGGGCAATAAATATGAAAAGGATAGTACAAGTAAAGAATGTTAAAATAGGTGAAGGCATACCTAAAATATGTGTACCTATTGTTGGGGCAACAAGTAAAGAAATATTAGATGAAGCAGAAAAGTTAAAAGAGTTAACTTTAGATATAGTTGAATGGCGAGTTGATTTTTACGAAGAAGTTTTTGACATAGAAAAGGTAAAGGACACTCTTTCAAAATTAACAACCACTTTAAATGAAGTTCCACTTATTTTTACATTTAGAAATAAAATAGAAGGTGGAGAAAGAGAAATTCCAATTGAATATTATTTGAAATTAAATTTAGAAGTAGCAAAGACTAAATTAGTAGATTTAATTGATGTTGAGCTGTTTATAGGTGATGATTTAGTAAAAGAGATAGTAGAAGTTGCACATGATAATGACGTTAAAGTTATTATTTCAAATCATGATTTTTTTAAAACTCCATGTAAAGAAGAAATTATATCTAGACTAATTAAAATGATACAATTGAATGGTGATTTACCTAAAATAGCTGTTATGCCACAATGTGAAATAGATGTTTTAACTTTACTTTATGCTACAAATGAAGTGAAGCATAAATATCCTAATAATTCAATAATAACCATGTCTATGAGTGGAAGAGGTATTATAAGTAGAATTGCAGGAGAAATTTTTGGATCTTGTTTAACTTTTGGTGCTGCAAAAAAAGCATCAGCACCTGGGCAAATAGGGGTTGAAGAATTAAATTCTGTACTTAAAGTATTGCATGAAAATATATAATTTAAAGGGAGCTACTAATAGAGTGGCTCCCTTTTCATATATAGAAAGTTGTAGAATTCTAATATATAATTTTTTATAAAGTATATAGATCTCCAGAGGCTTAATTTTCAACTTTTTTTATTTAATTTTGACTAAAACTTAACAAAGTCACGTAATTTATTGTTTTAATTTTTTCTAATGAACTATAGAGTTATTATATAAATAGTTTTCACCAAATAAACTTAAAGGAATTTTGAATTCTGGTATTCCTACGCAGTATGGTGCTATTTCATATTGTTGATAGTATATTACAAGATTATCTCCATCGACATAAAAGTTTACGTCATCATTAACTCCTTCAAAATTTAGTGATGAAGCAAAATACTTTTCAGGATCACTGATAATTTGTTTTGATATTGTATCATTTATTATTTTTTTATAATCATATCCTGTGATAAATAAATTATTTAAAGATAACAGATCTTTTGTATTGTTATCTATAGTATATGCATTTCTCAATGTGTTTCCATGAGCACCACCAGTAAATGAATAAATGTCCATATATAAGCTTGTTAGTGAAGTAGAATTATTAGTTAACTTATAATTTACATTTAGTTCGTAGGGATAAGTTGTAAATTCTTTTCCAAACATATCAAAATATTCTTTGCTTTGAATTTTCATATTATATGCTAATGAATTAACAGGATTACTAATTTTCTCATTTATAATATTAAATTTTTCATCATTACTTTTAGCTTGAAGATTAGGTAATGTAATATTTTGATTGAAATATGAGAAATTTTTAGACATATTAGTTTCTATTACTTGTACTTGTGAACTATTGGTGTCTATAGTAGAAGCACTTGCTTTTTGTCCATTACTTAAAAGTAGACCAGTGGTCATTATTATAGCTAAGCTAGCTAATAGAATTTTTCGTATATAATTTCTTTTCATAATATCGTCTCCTTATTATTGGTTTATTATTCCTTTAGTACTATATTAATTCAAAAATTACTAGACTTTGTTACAAATGACTTACAAAATAATTTCAAATAGTTTGCTTTAATAAAATTAATTTTAATAATGTAATTATATTTTAGTAGAATATTGATATAGTTATTTAAATTAGAATGAATAATTTATTAGTTTATATAGTCTTAAAGTAAGAAAATTCTTAATTGTGATATAATAAAAGTAAAAGGTATTTTAAGAAAATTTTATTATAAATATAAATTATAGACATAGTTTAAAAGTAAGTGGTTTAAACTAGAAGGATATTAAAACACAAGGTAAATAAATTCTTTAGTATTATTTATTTGGAGGTTTTGTTAATGAAGAAGAATGCAGCGCAAAGAGAATTTAAGAAGTATAAGAGTCAGATAAATCAAATAGAGGAAATAGTAGAGCATTCAAAACCGGGAGCACTTATAGAACATGAAAGCTCAATTAGAAAGAAAGTAAGGCACCTTAAGGAATTTGAGAATCAAGGGTTAAAGGATTTCAATGAAGTGTATGAAAAATATGAACAATTATTAGAATATGTTTCAAAGAGAATGCTTGATTATTATAATAATAAAAATAATACAGATTTTGATTTTTACCAAGTTGTGCGTGGAAATTATAATAATTTTTTAAATCAAGGTTTAATGACTGTATTAACTAAAATGCATATACCAAAATTAATAGCAAAAGAATTTGAAGAAAAATTCCCAACTAACCCAAAAGATGAATATATTCATACTAGACATATGAAAAGGAAATTTTATATTCATTTAGGTGATACGAATACTGGTAAAACCTATAATGCAATAGAACGCCTTAAAACTGCAAAGAATGGAGTTTATTTATCTCCGCTTAGAATTCTTGCATTAGAAAACTTTGAAAGGCTTAATAAAGAAGGCGTAGTTTGTGATTTGTTAACTGGAGAAGAAGAAATAATAAAGGTTGGAGCTACTCATGCTTCATGTACAATAGAAAAAGTTAATTTAAAAGAACATTACGATATAGCTGTAATTGATGAGATTCAAATGATTAGCGATACTCATAGGGGCATGGCTTGGAGTAAAGCTGTACTTGGATTACAATGTGATGAAATACATATATGTGGAGCATCGAATGCAAAATATATATTAGAAAAAATGTTAAAAGATTGTAATGATGAATATGAAATAAAAGATTATAAAAGATCTATTCCTCTTGAAGTTGAGTATAAGAACTTTAATTATAATGATGTTAAGGATGGAGATGCTATTGTAGTTTTTTCAAAAAAGAGAGTATTAGAAATAGCAGAGGATTATTCACGAGAAGGAATAAAAGCTAGTGTAATATATGGAGATTTACCACCAGAAGTTAGAAGAATGCAATATGAACAATTTGTTAATAAAGAAACAAAGGTTCTTGTAACTACAGATGCTATAGGAATGGGAGTTAATTTACCAATAAGAAGAATTATTTTTATGAGTATAAGAAAGTTTGATGGAGAAGAGGTAAGAGAATTAACGTCGCAAGAAGTAAAACAAGTTGGTGGGCGTGCAGGAAGAATAGGAATTTATGATGTAGGATATATTGCTGGCATAGGTGGTACAGCAGACTTTATTAAATCTAAATTAGAAGCAGAAGATAATATTATAAGAAAAGCTGTAGTGGGACCATCAGATGCAATACTTAAAATAAAAAGTTTACCTTTGAATGAAAAGTTAGCATTATGGAGTACTAGAGAAGAAAAATTAGATTATTATACTAAAATGGATATTAGTGAGTATATTTTAATTTTGGATAAAATAAAGAAATATAAATTAAAAGAAGAGGATGAATGGGATTTATTAAAAGTACCTTTTGATGTTTCAAGAGATGACTTAATGGAAACATTCTTAAATTATGTAGATGAATTATTTATTAATAAACAAGATGAATTGTTTATTCCACAGTGTTATACAGGTAATTTAGATGAGTTAGAAATATATTATCAAAAGGTAAATATGTATTATTCATTTTCTAAAATATTTAATTTAAAGTTTGATGCTAAATGGGTTTATGATGAAAGAATGAAAATAAGTGAAGCAATAAATGAAATATTAATAAGAATGTAAAAAGATTTTTATTTAAGGTTATGTTGATAATATGCCACTTTGTCAATTGTATATATCGGCACATATTTAAAATAAAGTAGAGTATAATAATAGACCAATATATAAGTCATATTATGTTAAATAAGTAAATATGTTTAGTATTAGTTAAACTTATTTGTTTATTATGAAACAAAATATACAAAAATAGTTGGTCTATTATTTTATGTGTTTAATTTATTATATTAAAACAATCTATTTCTTAAAAAATATATTAATTATTTAAACAACACTATATTATGTGATACTTGTTAAAAACTATAAGCAAGGATTTATAACAGCTAATAATGTTTTAGGGTCAGTTGTTACTAAGATATCCTTTGGTACATTAATATCTTCAACAAATAATTTATCCTCACAATTCATTTTAGATACATTAACCTCAAGAAATTCAGGTATTTTTTCAACATCTCCTTGGAAATCTAAAAAAGGAGTAAATGTTTCTAATACTAATCGTTTTGTTTCTAAATTTTCTTGTCCAATATATTTAATAGGTATTCTCATCTTAATTTTTTCATTTGGTTTTACAGATTGAAAACTAACATGTAAAATTTCTCTAGGACTAAGTTTTTGTATCTCTTTAACTACACAGTTAAATTTTTTATCCTCTAAATCTAGAGTAATAATAGAACCACTATTATTATTTCTTATCATCCTATGAAGTTCAGCATTACACATTTTTACTGGAATTGATTCTGTTAGGAATTCACCGAAAATTATACCTGGAATTAATCCAGTTTTTCTAAGTTTGTTTTTACTTTCCTTTGTATTTCTTTCATAAACCTTAAATGATACATTTGCCATAATAAATAACCTCTTTTCTAATTTTTGAATTTTAATATGGTTTTTATTAAGCTCACAAAAAATAAGTTAAGGTGCATAAATCCATACAAAAATGAATTTGAATGCATAAAAAACTATATAGAGAGCTTAATTTTAAAGCTCCACATATGCATCAACCTCCTTTGCTTATTAGTAAATCATAATAAATATATACTTAAAAGTCAAATTCAGGAAGAGAAAAGAGGCAATATAATATAGAAATTATTCAATAAAAGGAGTAATTACAGCTAATAATGTTTTTGGATCAGTCATTACTAATACATCATCTGGTACAGTGACATCCTCAACAAATAATTTATCTTCACAACTCATTTCTGATACGTTAACTTCAAGGAACTCAGGTATTTTTTCAACATCCCCTTGAAAATCAATAAAAGGAGTAAATGTTTCTAATAATAATCTTTTTGTTTCTAAATTTTCTTGTCCAATATATTTAATAGGTATTCTCATCTTAATTTTTTCATTTGGTTTTACAGATTGAAAACTAACATGTAAAATTTTGCTAGGACTAAGTTTTTGAATTTCTTTAACTACACAATTTATTTTTTTATCATTCAAATTTAAAGTTATAATAGAACCACTATTGTTATTTGTTATCATCTTATTAAATTCACCAGTAGGCATTTTTACAGGAATTGATTCTTTTAAGAATTCACCAAAGATTACACATGGAATCAATCCAGTTCTTCTAAGAGCCTTTTTATTTTCTTTTACACTTCTTTCGTATACCTTAAATGTTAAATTTGACATAAAAAATCCCTCTTTTCTAATTTTAATAAATTACACATTTTATTAAGCTAAAAAAACAAATTAAGCTTAACAAAATACATGAAAGAAAAATTTGAATACATGTTAAGTACATAAGAAAGTTTCTTTAAATATGATAAATGCATTCTTCTCTTTATTATTTAGTATTTCAAAGGTCTACTAAATATACATTTAAGTTAAAAAAAGTAAAATAAAGATGTGAAAATAAATAAGATATTTTTTCAATAAAGTGGATTATGCAAATTAATAAATATATAGTATAATATATTTATAATATTTTACTAAAATTATGATAACATATTTATAAATATGTATTTTTAGTATATACTGTTACTAGGTAATATATTTAAAATAAAAGATAAATTATAAATAAAGGGAGAGAAACTAATGACTGAATTAAATCATGAACTTGGAATAATAGCATTAGAAAGCTGTAAAGAATTAGGTAAGGCAATAGATGACTTTATAAGAACTACTAGAAAACAAGAAGAGTCGTTTTTAATACCGATTAATGAAATAAGATTTTCTAATGGTGAAGGAAAGGTTAAGATTTCTGAAACAGTAAGAGGAAAAGATATTTACATATTATGTGACGTTGGAAATTATAGTTGCACATATAAAATGTTTGGTTTCAAAAATCATAAAGGTCCAGATGAACATTTCCAAGACATTAAAAGAACAGTTTCAGCTATTAGAGGAAAAGCTGCTAGAATTACTGTAATAATGCCACTTCTTTATGAATCAAGACAACATAGACGTAAAGGAAGAGAATCTTTAGACTGCGCTTTAGCACTTCAAGAACTAGAAAGATTAGGAGTAGATGAAATTCTTACATTTGATGTTCATGATCCTAATATTCAAAATGCTATTCCATTATTATCTTTTGAAAATATTTATCCAACTTATGATATAGTAAAATCAATTATATTAAATGAAAAATCATTAGAACTAGATAAAGAAAAATTACTAGTAATAAGTCCGGATACTGGAGCAATGGACAGGGCTATATATTATTCAAGCGTACTAGGTGTTGATGTTGGTTTATTCTATAAGAGAAGAGATCATACAACTATAGTAAATGGAAAAAATCCTATAGTACAACATGAGTATATGGGAAGAGATGTTACTGGAAGAGATGTTTTAATTGTTGATGATATGATAGCATCTGGTGAATCTGTTCTTGATATAGCAAAGGAATTAAAAAGCAGAGGTGCTAGAAATGTATATGTAGCTGCAACATTTGCATTCTTTACTGAAGGTCTTAATAAGTTTAATAAAGCTTACGAAGAAGGATTAATAAAGAGAATTTACTCTACTAATTTAACATACATACCGCAATCATTAAAAGATGCTGAGTGGTTTACAAGTGCTGATATGTCAGAATTTGTATCTAGAGTAATAAATAGATTAAATCATGGAAAATCAATTGCTAAATATATGGATGCAACAAGAATAATACATACTTTATTAAATGAATAATATTTAAGGCATTAAAAAATTTTATTTAATTAAAAATAAGCTATATTATTGTTTTTTTCAATAATATAGCTTATTTTAGTATAATAAATTATATTATCTTAATGAACAAACTTTATTGGAGTTTATATACTTTTAGAAAAGTAATTGTTGTAGTATAGCTTGGATAATAAATTAATAATAAGAAAAAACATAGTATAAAAGATAATTATAGATAAATGAAAAAAATTTCATATTAATGCAACATTTTATGTTCTTTGATTGTTTTATAAGTGAAGGGGGAAGCTACCTTATGGGTAATTCGCTATATATAGATGAAGATATCTCACAAGATTTAGACAAATATGGGGATATGATATTAAGACTTGGATATTCATATATGAAAAATATACATGATGCTGAAGATATATTACAAGAAGTTTTACTTAAATTAATTCAGGGTACAAATGAATTTGAAAATGAAGAACATAAAAAAGCATGGCTTATATGTGTAAGTAGAAATATTTGTAAAAATAAATTAAAATCTTCTTGGTTTAAAAAAAGAGAAGAGTTTCAAGAACTTCCATACTATGATAACTATTTAAATCATGATGTTTTTGAGGCTGTTATGAAGTTACCTACTAAATATAGAGAAGTTATACATTTATTTTATTATGAAGATTATTCTACAATTCAAATTTCAAATTTAATTAATAAAAAGGAATCTACAGTACGATCATTATTGCATAGAGCTAGAAATATACTAAAAGACAAATTGAAGGAGGATTATGATTTTGAGTAAGAATTATAAAAAGACTATGGATAAAATTACTGTAGATGATGAAATGAGAAAAAGAATATTAAATAATATAGATTCTATAAAGCAAGAAAATACAAAAGATAAATTTAAGAAGAAAAGTTATAGAAGCTTAGGAACTTTAGCAGCAGCAGCGTGCTTTAGTATTATTGTATTTTCAGTTAATGTAAAAATGAGTTTAAATGATAAAATGAAAATGTCATTAAACGACAATAAAGAAATATCATTTAATCAAACAAAAGATAACAGTAATGAAAGCTCAAATGTAAATGACACAGATGCAGATACATATGAAAATAATGAGAAGAACTTAGAGTTAGGTGAAGAAACTTCATCAGAAAAAACTAAAGATAATTATAATAGAACTTCAGCAAGCAATAATTCAATAAGTAACAATGTATCAAATAATAATGCAATTAATAAAAGTTCAAATAATACTAAAAAAGAAATTCAGCAAGAGAAAAAAAATGAACAAAAAACAGAAACAAATATAAAAGAAGATTCTTTAAATAATTCAGAACCACCAACAATGCAAGCAGTATATGATAATAATTACACTGATAGTAAAAGTAAAGTAGTTGAGAATGCTGAAACCTTAAATAAAAATTTAGAAGAATTACAAACTAATGTAGGTTTTTCTATTAAAACACCTCAAGAAGTTATAGAAAATAAAGATATAAAAAATATAAACCTTAAAGAAAATAATAAGATATTAATAAGTTATGAAAATAGTGATGTGAAATTGGATTTTGAAGTGAGGAAAGAGGTTTCCAAAGAAGATAAAATTAATGAGTCTAAATATAAAACAGAAAAGAACATAAGTATAAATGACAAAATTATTTCATTAAAAGGAAATGATAATTTAATTAATACTGCAAATTGGAGTGATGATGATTTATCATACTCTATAAATTCAAATGATGGAATAAGTGAAGATAAAGCAATGAAAATTATTGAAAGTGTAAAATAAATTTTTACAAATATATAGCTAAATAATGTTGGTATTTTAGTATGAAGACTTTAAAAGTAGTTTAAAAATAAACTAAGATATATTATTTTTGGGAAAGAATAAATTCGGAAATATTAATAATTTAAAGTATTGTATTTTAATATATAATACAAAAAGAAAAGCAGGGTTTGGGAAGGCTCTGCTTTTTGTTTTATTCTAGAAAGCTTTATGGTAAAATTATAAGAAAGCAAATAGTATTTTTAGAAAGGAAGTTCACAAATGAATTGGCTTAATAAACTAGAAAGAAAGTTTGGTAAATATTATATACCTAATTTAATGTGGTTGGTTATTAGCCTAAGTGCTTTTGTGTATGCAGTGACATACATTATCTTAGGTAACTTTAGTTATGTAAATAAACTAGTTTTATCCCCACAAGCTATAATGAATGGTGAAATTTGGAGACTTATTACATTTGTATTAATACCCCCTCTAAGTGGAAGCATATTTATGGTAGCATTAGGACTATATTTTGATTATATTGTAGGTACTACATTGGAGAATGTATGGGGTGGATTTAAATTTAATGTTTATTTTTTTGTTGGAATGTTAAGTACTATAATAATATCATTTTTAACAGGAATGCCTGCAACCGGTGCAGCAGTGACATTATCAATTTTCTTAGCATTTGCAAAACTATTTCCTGAATATACTGTATTATTATTTTTTATAATACCTGTAAAAATGAAATGGCTAGGATATGTAGCGTGGGCCAAAATAATATTTGATATAGTTTCTTCATTAATTAATGGTGGAGGATTTATAGGTGTAATTGTATGTATAGTACCAATAATTAACTACTTGTTGTTTTTTGGAAAAAGTAATTATAAAGAAACAAGAGTTAGAACTGGTTCTGTAATAAGAATGAGTGAATATAAAAAATCAATGAAAATGAATAAAAAAGGATATAGACATAAATGTGCAGTATGTGGATTGACAGATAAAGATGATCCTAATATGTTATTTAGATATTGCAGTAAATGTAAAGGTGATTATGCATATTGTGAAAAACATATATATGATCATGAGCATATTATAGAATGAAAAATTTTGAGAAGATTTTATAGCTGTTGCTAATATAATGCAACAGCTTTTTTTATTTTTTATTCTTTAGGAATTTATATTATTAAAGAAGTTCAGGAGAGATTGGATTGTAATTTTGCTTAAATATTAACAAATAAACTTTAAAGACTAAATAGGAAAAAAGAGACTAACATAATGATTGTAAAAATCAATTTGTTAGTCTCTTCTTGGTTAAATAAGATTTTGGGAATATATAAAACAAAACTATGAATTTTTACGTTCAATTGCTTTGTTTATAAAGCTCTCTTTTTTTATACATACACGCTCATGCTCACCAGTAGCAATTAAACCTTTATTATCAAATGCTTTTAATGAAAAAGAATATTTACGACCGTCTACGGCTGTAAGTTCAGCTTCAGCATAAACTTTAACACCTTCTGCAGTTGCTGCTAGATGATTTACTGTGATTTTTGTACCAACAGTAGTATAAATATCTTCTAAAAAAGTTTGAGCTAAATCAGCAGCAGCACCTTCCATGATAGCTGCAACCATTGGAGTAGCAAAAACTTCAACGCTTCCACTTCCAACATTAACTGCCAGTGTCTCTTTTGTAACTATAAGTTCTCTTTTAGATGTTTGTCCGATTTTTGGTTCGTTCATTATGTATTCATCCTTTCATTTAAAGTATAGTTAAATTATAGCATATTTAATACGATTACACCATGGAATATGGAGTTTTTTGTACAATTGATTCTACATAATATAGAACTTAAAATTTCATATATATTAAATGAAGTGTAAATATTAAAAAAGTAAGCCTCAGACTGATTTATTAAAAGAGTCTGAGGCTTCAATGATAATTATTGTATAAAATTTATATTAATTGTAAAATATTCATTTTAATAAAAAGTTCTTCTTGATGAAATTAATGTTATCTCAGTAGGGTCTTCAATTGTATATTTATTATTATGATTATAAGAATAATATTTTTTACTATCATAAATAGATTCCGAATTATTATTAAATAAATTAGAAATACAATTCCATACTTTTGTTAAAATTTCTGATAAATCTAATGAATTTTCTAAATTTTTATTTTGAGAGATATTTTTAGTAGCGTTAGCTACTAAGTGTAATTTAGATTTTTTTAGTGTTCCATAGTTCATAATAATCCCTCCGATTCAAAAAATATTTTATAATAAATTCTTTAAGTTTAAAATCTTTTCTTAAGTATAATATAACTTATAAAAAAAAAAATTACATCTCAGATAAATTAACAATTTATTAAAAAAACAACAAAAAACTGAAAAAACATCTATGAATACGTTTCAAATTAAAATTATAATATTAAAGTATTAATTTTACGTCATATTTGATAAAAATGGTAAAATGTGAAAAATTTTTTAGTAACATAAATTAATATTTTTTATTAATTTAAAAATTATGTCAAATATGTTTCATAATTTAGACTATTGAGTTATAATTTATTTGTAAAATAAAATACAAGAGATTAAATGTAGGGAGAATACAGCTATGAATATTATTGGATGTGTACTAATATTAAAAGATGATTTTAACAACATTTTAGTTTTAAAAAAGAAGGTTAAAAGAGGACAACAGGAAATATGGTCATTACTTAACACACCCTTAAAAGGAAAAAAAGATTGTGAAAAATCTTTAAGTAAAGCAGCAAATAAGATGTTAAAGACAGTACTTTTTCAACTTGAAGAATTTAAAGAATTCAGTATAAATGAAGAAGAAGCAGTAAAGGTATATACTGGAGTTCTGAGAGAAAGATATGTTTTGGACAAAATTTATTCAGATGCAAATTGGATAAGTAAAAATAATTTAGAAAAATATGAATTTGAAGAATTTGATAGAAGAATCTTAGATGAATATTTCAAATAATATGTGTTATATAAAAATAACTTTATATTTTAATTCATAAGATTTTGAAAAAAGTGGCTATATTAGCCACTTTTTTATTTTTGGGAACTTATAAAAATTTAAAATTTGAGGATGGTTTTTATAATATCGTGTTTTAAAGATATGATAAATATCTTTAAAGAATAAAAAATAATTATATGCTCTACCATTGTTACTACACTGCGTTTAGAAAGGTTGCATGGCTAAAAAATCCACGGATCTAAAGTCGTCTTGGAGATTTTGTTCTTTATAAAATTATATTTTTTTCTTAAGTAATGAATTATTAATAAATTCGTAAAAAATAGAAACTAATTTTGTTTTATAATAAAGATAGTCTTCTATACTCATAAAATTAAATTTACTTGTACATTCATTGGATGAATAGGTAAATATTCTGGTTTTATATTATATAAAACTATATAAGGAGAATATGATGAAAAAGAAGTTTACAATTATAATTATATCAGCAGTTATACTTTTAAATTCTGTAAGTAGTACTATACCAGTCAGTGCAGCTCCAAATAATTTAAGTATAAATGAGGTTATTCAAAACATACAAGAATATGATAGTAAAATTGAAACAAATATGGACAAGTTAAATAAATATAAAGAACAAATTCTAGAAAAAGAAAATGAAATAAAAGCAAATGAAGAAGACGTAGAAATAGCTAAAAGGAATTTAGAACAAAAGGATGAACTATTATCTGAAAGATTAAGAAATGTTCACATGGATGGTGGATTTGAAGTGACACCATTAAAATATTTAGAAGCTTTCTTTACTTCAGGAAATATAATGGATGCAGTAGAAAAAGTTCAAGTGATTTCTCAAATGTGCAAGAGTGATAAAAAGCTTGTTATAGAAGCTAAAAATGCTGAACAAGATCTTAATGATATGCAAAAGAAAATAGAAAAAGAAAATGAAGAATTACAAAAAAATAAAGATGAAATAGAAAAGAATATTAAAGAGTTAGAAGATCAAAAGAAGCAACTTGTAGATTATGTACAAGAAAATAGTGATATCTTAATAGATAGTACAAGCAGTATAATACCAATAACTTTATCATCTGATATATCAGACGAAGCTAGAGCTATAATTAAGGAGGCTCAAAAATATTTAGGAATTCCTTATTTATGGGGAGGAACAACTCCAGATGGGTTTGATTGTTCAGGGCTTATGCAATATGTTTTTAATTCACAAGGAATAGAGATACCAAGAGTATCACAAGATCAACAAAGTTTTGCAGAGCCTATTAATTTATCAGAATTAAAACCAGGTGATTTGGTATTTAATAAACCATCAAATTCAACACATGTTGGGCTTTACATAGGCGATGACAAGTACTTACATGCTCCACACACAGGAGATGTTGTAAAGATTTCTACACTTTCAACTTCAAACATGAAATATGCTGGAAGAGTACTAAAAGTAGATTAAAACTATTTTTTAGCAGAGTGTTTATATAGGTATAAGTAAAATAGAAGAAAAAATAAAAATGGATGGAGTAAGTATTGCTTACTACATCCATTTTTCTAAGTTTAATATTAGATTACCTTTTCTGATATAGAATTCAAGTTATCTTTAGTTTCCGTACTGAATTCTGTTAAATTTGCTGTTTGATCGTAAATGGTGTCAAGTTTTTTATTTATATTTGAAACATTAGATTGCAATTTAATTGCATCAATCTTAGTAGAAGAAATATCAGCTTTTAATATATTAATATCAGTTTGTAAAACATTAATATCAAACTTTATTGAAGTTTGATTTTTTTCAATAGCATCAAGCTTAGATAATATAGTATTAAATATTTTCTCCATCAATAATACTCCTTTGTATAAAATCGATTAGATACAGTTTTCCCATTTATTAGAATAAAATACTAATTTTAAAAAATAATTTATTTTTATAGTAATTTGTTTATATATTTAAAATAACCATTAAATTATATATTGTATTTAATAACATACCTTTTCTTAATTTACTTTAAATTATACAACATATATAAGAAAATATATGTAGGTAAAATTTAGAAAACTATATAAGTGTTGTATTAAGTGAAAATCTAAATTTGTGATATAATAGTATAAAGAACATTATATTATGAAATTCTAACTAACAAGAAACTGCGTGATTAATACATATTTATAAGATTAAATATAGTAGAAATTAAATATTAGTATCTTACTAAAATAAATGTGAAAAGTAGGGAGTATATATGAAAAATTTAGTAGTATTTTATTCATTAGAAGGAAGTACAAAACTTATAGCAAATACTATAGCTAAAAAATTGAATGCTGATATTTTAGAATTGATACCAGAAAAGAGTTACTGTAATTCAGGATTTAAGAAATTCTTTTGGGGAGGCAAAAGTGTATTATTTAAAGAAAAGCCAAAGCTTAAGAATATGGATATTGATATAGAAAAATACGAAAATATATTTATTGGAACACCTATATGGGTAGGCACATATGCACCACCATTTAATACTTTTTTAGATACTTATAATATAGAAAACAAAAACATAGGATTATTTGCTTGCCATGGCGGCGGTGGGGCATCAAAATTTTTTAAGACTATAAAGAAGGAAATTCCAAATAATAATTTTATAGGAGAAATTGATTTTGTTGAACCAATTAAAAACAATAAAGAAGAAAATATAGAAAAAGCAATAAAATGGATAGATGAAAGTATTGTATAAATTGTTTTAAAATGAACTTTTAAAGGTAATTAAACTATTTATTAGTAATGATATATTTTTTATTATTGTTAATAAAAAATTTTATATCAATATACGAGGAATAAAAAGTCAGTAATTGAAAATTATTACTGACTTTTAATTATATTAATAAATAAAAACCTAAACTGTTGGAGGAATTTGAATGAATTTTGAATACAAAGGTGAAATTATTGAGTTTCAGATTATAAGAAGAAAAAGAAAATCTATTTGTATAAAAATAGATATAAATGGAGAAGTACAAGTTGTAGCTCCTATGAGGACTTCAAAAGAACATATATTAAATTTTTTTAATTCAAAACATGACTGGATTGTTGAAAAGAGGAGAGAGTTAAAAAGTGTTTTAAATAAGAAAGTGAAGAGAGAATTTATAAATGACGGTACTTTTATGTATTTAGGAAAAGAATATCCTATTCGATTGATTTTCAATGATAAAGTTAAGAAGATATCTATAGATTTTATTGATGAAAGTTTAAATTCAAATATAGATAGTGACTTTCGATTTATTATAAAAACTAATACATATGAGAATGAAAAGTTGAAAAAGGCTTTAGAAAGGTGGTACAGGGGTAAGACTTTAGATATAGTTAAAAAGAGAGTAAAAGTACACGAATGGGAGTTTAAAGATAAAATAATTAAAATAACAGTTAAAGAGCAAAAAAGAAGATATGCAAGCATAAACATAAAGAATGAAGTTTACTTTAATTGGAGAATAAGCATGGCTCCAATTGAAGTAATCGATTATATTGTTGTACATGAAATGTGCCATATGGATTTTAGAAATCATTCAAAGCAATTTTGGAACAGGGTAGAAGAAGTCATGCCAAATTATAAGAAGCATCATGAGTATTTAAAAGAAAATGGAATTAATATGACGATAGATTAATCATAGGAAAATAATAAGATTCATCAATTTTTAGTGATGAATCTTTTTTTATTTCCTTATAGTTTCCTTATAATTAGAGTTTATTCTTTTATTGTAGGGAGGAATAAAAATGAAAGAGATTATTTTAGAAACAAAAAATTTAAGTAAGACATTTAAAAAACAAGAGGCAGTTAAAGAGGTATCTATTAAAGTAGAGAAAAATTCTATTTATGGCTTATTAGGTCCTAATGGTGCAGGAAAGTCAACTATATTAAAGATGATTACAGGGATGATTAAGCCTAGTTTTGGAGAAATATTATTTAATGATCATAAGTGGAGTAGAAAGGATTTGAAGTTAATAGGGTCTTTGATAGAAAGTGCTCCGTTATATGAAAATTTAAGTGCAAGAGAAAATTTAAAAGTTAGAACTACAGTACTGGGACTTCCAGATTCAAGAATTGATGAAGTTCTTGATATAGTAGATCTTAAAAATACTGGAAAGAAAAAATCAGGGCAGTTTTCAATGGGAATGAAACAAAGACTTGGAATTGCCATTGCATTACTTAATAATCCTAAATTATTGATTTTAGATGAACCAACTAATGGTCTTGATCCTTTTGGAATACAAGAACTTAGAGAACTGATAAAATCTTTCCCTAAAAAAGGAATTACAGTTATATTATCAAGTCATATATTAAGCGAAGTAGAACAAATTGCTGACCATATTGGAATTATATGTGGTGGTGTTTTAGGTTATCAAGGTGAATTAAGAAAAGGTGAAGAATTAGAAAAACTATTTATAGATATTGCAGGAAAGCATAGAAGGGAGGTATAAAAATGCTTAACTATTTTTTGTCAGAAAATCAAAAGGTAAAACACACTTTTTTAAACAAACTTGTATATTTAGCGCCTGTATTAACAATTTTATTATCAGCATTTCTTGCAATGGATTATTTTCAAGTTGATAGCTACAATTGGTGGTATATGATGATGTTACCAGGTTCGCTTACGTTAGGATGTTGTTTATTAAATAGAATTGATAGAAAGATGAAAAACAAGGCAGTAATATGTCTTCCAATAGAATTGAAAAAAGTATGGTTTGCAAAGATTCTAATTGGAATAAAGAATTTATCAATTTCATGTATTATTATTTTTATATTAAGTGAGTTAGGTGTGTTTTTAATTAATTCAAATAGCATAAATGAAATTGCATTAATAAACGAATTATATGCTTCAATATTACTTATAGTAACATTTATGTGGCAAATTCCATTAAACTTTTTTTTAGAAGATAAAATAGGATTGTTTTGGAGTGTAATTTTAAGTTCAGCAGTTAATATTTTTTTCGGAACTATGGCTGTAAAAAGTTATTGGTGGATGATACCTTTTTCTTATCCGTCTAGAATGATGTGTCCAGTTTTAGGGATTTTACCTAATGGATTATTGGCAGTGCCAGAAAGTCAAACCTTTACTCCAGAGGTTCTTTCTTATTCATCAGTTCCGTATGGTTTGATAGTTTCAATTATATTATTCTTAGCAATATCTTATATAACTTCTATATGGTATGAGAGAAAAGAGGTATTATAATTATGACTACAATTTATCGTTTAATGAAATCGGATTTTATAAAATTAAAGAGAACATCATTTTACTGGATTCACATTTGTGTTCCACTTATAGGAGCATTTCTATTCTTATGGTATTTTTCTTTTTCACTATTGAGTAGTATAGGTAAGATACAAGGGTATTTAGAATCTATAGCATTAGCATATCCTGTGATAATAGGTATTGTAACTTCAATGGTGGTAGATCAAGAATCAATGGCTGGAGGATTTAAGGAAATTTTAGGGACTGAATATGGAAAAGGAAAATGTCTTATAAGTAAAGTACTTATTTTGCTTCTCACAGGATTTTTATCTACCATATTAGCAATAGGAATTTTCTTTATTGGATTTCAATATGTTTTAAAGCAAAACTTATTGCCTTTAAATTTTTATATTTATGTAACCTTAATTATATTTGGAAGTCAAATTTTTCTTTATTTATTGCACTTATGGATAAGTTTCATATTAGGAAATGGAGGATCTATTGGAATTGGAATATTTGAAAGTTTAATTTCAGCATTAATGATTACAGGTCTTGGTGATGGAATATGGCAATGGATACCATGTTCATGGGGAATGAGACTTATAAATTATTTTTCTGCTAATTGGGTAAATGAAGGAATAAAGTCAAGTGAATTTTTAAATTTTTATGTTGGAATTCAAAATAGTGTTGTATTAACTATTTTATTAGCAATATGCTTTGCAATTTGGTTTAAATTTTATGAAGGGAGAAAATATGTTTAAAATAAAAAATAATTATATTTCACACTATTATTTCTTTATTGTGCTTAAAAAGGGTAAATAGCTAAAATATTAAAATCTACCTTATAATAGTAAATCATTACTTGTTTAGTATAATAAACATATATTGATAAAAATGATTAATATTTAAGGGGAGATTATATGAAGAGGTTAGTTTTAATATTAATAACTTTAATATGCTTTACAACACTTATAGGTTGCCAAAAAACTGCAAATAATATTAAATTACTATATGAACCATTATCAGAAAAGGAAGAATACTTATTAAATCTTACAGGAAATAAAATATTAATGTATAAATTAAATAATATACCTGGTGATATAAAATATCATATTTCATTAATTTATGAAGTTTATAAAAATACAGAAAAAATAAAAGAAGAAATTATTACAGGTTTTACGCAAGATGAACCTAGTGGAAATATTGAAAATGAAAAAATGGGATTAAATATTCAAGATAATGAAATAAGGTTTATCCATGGTAAAGAAGGAGCGTATGCTAGTGGAAGTTATAATTTAGAAGAAGATTTGAGTAAGTATTCAAAGGCTTTTCTTATGAATAATGCAAATTTAGCAATTGGAACAGATATATACATTTATTATGCTACTTTAGGAGATAAAATTAGAATGGATATCCCCTTGGGAATACCAGTTGATTTGAGTGATCTAAATGATTTTTTAAAAGATAATGAATATACTGTTTTAATTAAGTTATCATATGAAGAAATATAAACGTGTTTGGAGGAATAAATGTGGCTACTATTTTAGCTATAGATGATGAGGTTGGAATATTAAATATTATAAAAGTTGCATTAGAAAAAGAAGGTCATATAGTAACTACTGTTTCTAATGCTAATGAAATATCATATAATCAATACACTAAATATGATTTAATACTTCTGGATATAATGATGCCAGAAATTGATGGATTTACTTTGTGCAATAAAATAAGAAGTTTAGTAGACTGTCCTATTTTATTTTTAACAGCAAAGACTATGGAGGAAGATATAGTTAAGGGACTTAGTTTTGGTGGAGATGATTATATAACAAAACCTTTTGGAATAAGTGAACTAAGAGCTAGAGTAAATGCACATTTAAGAAGAGAACGTAGAGAAAAACAAAATGCTTTTTATATTTCTGAACTTAAATTTTATATAAATTCAAAAGAAGTATATCATGATGAAGAGTTAATTTCATTTACCAAAAGTGAATATAATATATGTGAATATTTAGCATTAAATCATGGGCAAGTATTTTCAAAGGAGCAAATTTATGAAAGCGTCTTTGGATTTGATGGTCATAGTGATACAACCGCTATTGTAGAACATATTAAAAATATAAGAAGTAAACTAAAAGTAAGAGGTATAAATACAATAGAAACTGTTTGGGGGATTGGTTATAAGTGGAAAGAGTAAAGAAACAAAAAAGCATAGCTAAAATATTTGCTACGTATATAGCTACATTTTGTATAATTACAGTTCTTCAAATTATAATAATCTCATTTTTATTTATTATAGGACTTAAAAATGGAATGATTTTACCAGCTAATTATTATGAACAAATGGTAGAGAAAAATAGAAACAATATTATGGTAACAGATGAAGTATCGGAATTTATACCCAAAGAATGCAATTATGTGGTATATGATTTAAATGGAAAAATCATTAGTAGCAATGTATCAGAAAAAAATGCATTAAAAATATGGAAAGTGATTGAAGAAGATAGAATTAGTTATGGTAGTAATTACTATAAGATAATACCAAGAGAAAATGAAGTTTGTGCTGTAGGATATAAATTAACGGCTCAGTTTTCTAATCCTATTTTACGTAAATATCTTCCAAGTGCTGAATGGTGTCCAGTAATTTTATTTATTATAACATTTATATTAGGAGTAATAATATTATCTAAATGCTTTAGTAAAAGAGTAGCTAAAGAAATGAAGATTTTAAAAAATATTACTGAAAGCATAAAGGTAGAAAATCTAAATTTTGAGACAGAAGAATCAAGTATAACTGAAGTTAACGAAGTACTATTGGCTTTAGACAAAATGAGATTAGAATTAAATGTATCACTTAATAAACAGTGGAATTTAGAAAAATCACGAAAAGATCAGATAGCAGCTTTAGCACATGACATAAAAACACCATTAACTATAATTAAAGGTAATTCAGAACTACTAAGGGAATTAAATTTAAATTCGGATGCTATGGTATTTAATGAAAATATATTAAATGAAATTAAAAATATGGAGTATTATATAAAATCATTAATAGAAATAATGAAATCAGAAAAAGAAATGGTTCTTAAAAAAGAAGTGGTAAATTTAAAAAATTTCATAAGTGAAATAAAGGAAAAGTCAATTTTACTTGGAAGGGAAAAAGAAATTAATTTTATAACTGAAATTAATAATCTCCCAGAGAGCATTAATGCAGATAAGATTGCTTTAAAGCGTGCAATAATAAATTTAATTAACAATAGTATAAATTATTGTCCTATGAAAGGAAAAATATTATTTAAAGTTGATTTAAATGATAATTATATAAGTTTTAGCATAGAGGATGATGGCAGAGGTTTTAGTGAAGAAGAATTAAGTTTAGCAACAAACCAGTTCTATCAAGGAGATAAAAGTAGAAATTCTAAAAATCATTATGGAATGGGACTTTATATAACTAAAAATATTATAAATAAACATGGTGGAAATCTTATATTAGAAAATTCAAAGGAAATAGGAGGAGCAAATGTTGTTATTAAGTTACCATTATAGAAAACTAATAAACTATTTTAAGACACTAAATGGTTATATAAATTTAGATACTAGCAAAATTATTTTTTATAAAGACAATCACTTGATTTTAGTATTGTAACATACAAAAATCAAATAAAATATAAAATTAAATACAATACTGCTAAAATATGTTAAGAAATCTTTAAGAAATAACTAATATTTTTATAATCTATAGTTTATTATAATTTAAGTGTACTATACAAAATAGTACACTTAATACAATTGGGAGGATTGTTATGATTATTGAAATTAAAGGATTAGAAAAGAAATTCAATAAAAATACTATTGCTTTAAAAAAATATAGATTTAAGCATTGGCAATGGGATTTTTGGTTTACTAGGGAAAAATGGTTCAGGAAAAACCACTTTAATGAGAATAATAACAACTTTGATGGAACCAACAAAAGGACAAGTTAATATTTTAGGATTAGAAGCTAAAACAAAAAATTATTCAGAAATCAAAAAGAACATAGGATATCTTCCACAAGAGTTTGGATTTTATAAGGATTTTACCGTATTAGAAATACTGAATTATATATCTATATTATCAAACATAGATAAATCTTTAGTGAAAGAGAAAATAGAAAAAGTTCTAAAAAATGTAGGTATGTACAGTGACAGAAAGAAAAAATACAAAGAGTTATCTGGTGGGATGAAAAGGCGGGTAGGTTTGGCTCAAGCAATGTTAAATAATCCTAAAATTTTGATAGTTGATGAGCCAACTGCTGGTGTAGATCCGGAAGAAAGAATAAAAATAAGGAATTTACTAAATGAGTATAGTCAAGATAATACAGTTTTATTCTCAACTCATATTGTTGAGGATATTGAGAATACTTGCAACAAATTAGCTATTTTAAATGAAGGTAAGTTAATATTTAATGGGGATTTAAGTAGTTTATTTAAGTTAGCTTCTGGAACCTTATGGGAATGTTCATTTTCTGATATGGAAGAGTTTAATACTTTTAAGAATAAGCATAATGTTTTATCTTATAAACATGAAGAACAAAAAATTATTGCTAAAGTTATAAATGAAGGCTCACCTTTGAATAATAGCAAGCCAGCAAAAGTATCTCTTGAAGAAGCCTATGTTTATATGACTAAAAAGGCAGGGATGTAGTATGCAGAATTTTAAATTAACATTATTTGAAATGAAAAAACAAATTACAAGTATAAGTTTTATAATTATAATTGCAATATTTATTGTTTTTGCTATAACTCAAATGGGGGAAATTTTTCATTATCCTGTTATGAATAATCAAGATATTACTTACCTTAAGGAACATTCTGGAGAGGCAAAAAATTATTTATATGTTAAGGCTTCTCCAAAAGAATTAAAGACTAATACCATAGATTATTTAAATAGAACTATATCTCAGGACCAAATGAAAAAAGAGGATGCAAATGTAATTAAAAGTTTAATTACTAAAATGGAACAAGAAAATTTGAGCTTTGATCAAGCATATAAAATTTTATCAAAAGAAAATTCAGATTTAATCTCTTGGTTAGATGCCTGTAAGGCTCAATTTGGGAATAAGGTAGGAACAATTGATGAGATTAATCAGAATATGAAAATCAGTCTAGATAGAAAAGGATATAGTACTGTTTTTTTTGAAAAGTATGTAACATATATGCAATTAATATGTGCAATGTTTATTCTTCCGTTATTCATATTATTGTTTACTAAAGATGCAAAATATAATATGAATGAGATTATATCTATTCAGCCAATATCTGCAATTCGTTATATTTTATGTAGATATATTGGATGTCTTTTACCAATTTTATTAATATTGTATATATTGGGACTAGCTATGAATTTTTATATTATCCATAGATTTCAAACTGCTGGATGGCAAATTAATTATGAAATTTTCTTTAAAGATTATATGACTTTTATTGTTCCAACTATACTATTTCTAAGTTCTCTTATAATGTTTTTAGTATTATTTCTAAAGAAAGCTATTGCTGTATTTCCATTGTATATTCTTTATGTTATCTTTAATGCAACTCAAAGTGCTTTTTTAGGGCAAAATCAAACAAATTCACTTTATAAATGTGTCATTCGTTTAGATAATATAATTCCATATGATAATTTTATTTTATTAAATCGAGGGTTGTATTTAGTGTTATCAGTCATTTTAATTATAATTTCTTGTATACTTTATAAATATTCAAGAAACAATCCAAGGAGGACTGTAACTTTATGATATCTTTAATTCAGTACAATTTTAAACTCTTATTTTCACCACTTAAATGGCTTTGTTACCTTCTATTTATTATTCTTATGTCTATATCAATGTATGCTCCTACTTATTATGATTTTACAAATATTTGTGAGATATATATTCCACTGATAGGTATTATACTTATAACAGATATTGTGTTAATTGATAAGCAGAATGATATGACAGAAGTATTATATGTTTCAAATAGCAACTTAAAAAAGACCTTCTGGTTTAGATATTTTATAGTTGGAATTTTGCTTACTATTTTTATCTTATTAGCAAATGGAATTTTTTATATTAAAATGTACTTTAATGGTGAGCCATCTTTAAATGAGCCTATTACACATTTACAATTTTTAATTATTTCATTATTTAGTACATTACTTTTGGGAATATTATCTATGACTATAGCAAATATTTTTTCTAACTCATATATAGGGTATGGATTTTCCCTTGTATATTGGTTATATTGGATTATTAATCCCAAGAAGCAGTCAATATTTAATTTGTTTCCATTTGTAGCTACGCCTAATGAATATATATATTATATTGCAATAGAATCTGGATTTATTATTTTCTTATTATTACTAAATTTCATCTTAGTTCAAAAGAGTCCATTTTTTATTACAGACAAATTTTTAAAATATATATTTAAATAGTAAGTAAGATAATCAAAACTAATCATCAAATGGTAAGAAATTTTAATTAAAAATATATTTGAATAGAGGCAAATTTATTAAAGAATTGGCTCTGTTTTAAACCAATGTTGATAATAGAACGTATAAAAGTGGACAAATTAATTTGTCCACGTTACTTCCTAATCCTAATAATTTATATATTTAGGTTATCTTCAAACTTAGCACAATAAAAATCAAAACTAATCAAAAAACTTGCCCTTATAAAAATTCTCATTGTCAAGTTTCTTTGCCGTCAACCTGAACATGACGCAGCCATCTGGGCATACAATATCCTTGCTATATTTACTATTGCCACCAATATTCTCTAAGTCTCCACCACTTCTGACAGCCTCCATGATTGGGAATATAATCATCATAACCTTGGAACAGATACCCTGTCCATCCGAATTTATAGGACAGCCATAGGTGCAGGTATACCTATCCCCAACTTCCTCGCCGTTTCGGCAATACCGCTCTGTATGGTCACTACGAAGAAACCCAGTTACTTCAATTTCAAATTTGTACTCCTCATCATACCATTTTTTCATGATTAACCTCCAAATTCTAATTTATCGAACAGTTTAATAAACAACTCACTCGCATAATAATACGAGTGTTCAATACTTTATATTCTTATTATACATGTTTTATGGAATTAAATTATAGTAATTATGTAAATAAAATTAAATTTATAAAAATATAGGTTATTACCTCTTGAACTCCTTTACCATAGTATAACTATGAGGTATATTACTTTGAACTATCAAATTTTTAGTTTTTACAGCTTATTTATTTGTGATAAATGTATTAAGTACACTAAATTGCAAATAATAAAATAAATAGGTAAATGCAAGGAGTGTTCTTATGAAAAAATTACTTTATATAACTGTAAATTCAAAGCCAGAAAATTTGTCTGCAAGTAAAATTGTAGGAAGGGCTTTTGTAAATAGATTTTTAGAGAAACACAGTGACTTTGAAATAGAGGAATTAGATTTATATAAGTGTCATATACCAAGACTTGAGTATGAATATTTTGAAAAGAGAAGCTGTCTAGTAGATAAAGAAGCATTTAATAAACTGGATAAAAAACAACAAGAAGAAGTTCATAAAATAGTTAAACTAACAGATCAATTTAAAGAAGCAGATGTATATGTAATTGCTGCACCAATGTGGAGTATGTCTTTTCCAGCTCCATTAAAAGAATACATTGATTGTATAGTTATGGATGGAAAAACAGTTGATATAAAAGATGGAGAAAAACCAGAGGGGTTATTAAATGATAAACCAAGAGGTGCTGTATATATACAATCATCTGGAGCAAAAATGAATGTATTACTAAAGATGGTGATGGATAAAGGTGTTCATTATATAGAAAGTATAATGAAATTTATGGGGATTGAAAAATTTGAAGAATTATTAGTAGATGGAACAGGAACAACAGAAGAAGAAAAAAACAAGACCATAGAAAAAGCTTTTGAAAAGATAGACTCTGTGATAGATGGTATATGGTAAATCTTTGGGTGATATTATAAATATTTTTGTGCAGTGGAGAGTATAGATAATTTTATATGATTTATAGAGAGTATAGATGATTCTGTGTGATTTATATCTTAATTTTAGAAATATTACTAGAAAACGTGAATTCTAGTAATATTTTTTTATTTTAGAATTAAAGTTATTTTTTCAGTAGATATTTGAAGAAACATATCTATTGTTTTAATTTATTAAAATTTAACTGATGATATCGTAACTTAATCTTATTCATACATTTCACCCAAATTGGCATTAATATATACATTATATCATAAGAAATGGTTAATAACTTAAACTCTATACGGAATCTATTTTTATATATTTATAAATAAGTTTAAAATATTGATAGATATATTACATTTTAAACGAAGTATTAAGTGTAAGGGATAAGGCATGGTTAAAGTTAATTGAATAAATATTATTTTTAATATGCCTAAATTAATATTGCAAGCTTGCTTTAGGGAGAAGGTTAAAAATGAAAATTGAAGAAGGAAACTTTATTTTTGAATTAAAAAAGAAAAATGAAAAAGCATTATATTATGTTATTGATAACTATGGATGGATTATTAAATCTGTAGTTAAAAAGCATTTATATAATCTACAAAGTATTCAAGAGGAATGTATTAACGATATACTTCTTGGAACTTGGAATAACATTGAAAAATTTGATTCAAGTAAAGGAAGTTTTAAAAATTGGATTGCTGGAATATCTAAATTTAAATGCATTGATTATAAACGAAAGTATTTGAAAGGATTAGAATATGAAAATATAGATGACTTAAATATAAGTACGCCAGATAATGTTCATGAAGGAATTGTAAAGTGTGAATTGGAATCTGATATTGAAGAAATACTAAGTTGTTTAAAAGAAAAAGATAGAGAATTATTTTATAAGTTGTATATTGAGGAAAATGAAGTAAATGATATAACAAAAGAAATGGGAATTAAACGAGAAATTATATATAACAGATTATCAAGAGGGAAGAAAAGAATTCAAAAAATATTTAAGACATTAGAAAGTAGAGGGTAGAGATATGAAAAATGATATATATGATATGTTGAATGAAGTTAATATAAATATTGATGATTATGAAAAAGAGGATTTTAATGACTTAGAGAAGAAAAAAATAAAATATAATTTTAAAAAATCAATCTCAAAAAAGAAACCTCTAAAGAGAGGAATGATAGCAGCAGTTGCTATTGTAGTGTTAACAATAGGGATGTTGGGAAGTGATATAGGAGTATCTGCACTATCAAAGGTTAGTTATATAATTAATAATGATATAGCTAGTTTTTTAGGAATAGAAAGAAACTTAGATGAATATAAAACTGTTATAAATAAATCAATAACAGATAAAGGAATAACAGTTCAATTAAATGAAGTAATATTAGATGGAGATGAAATGACAGTTTCTTGTAATATAAGTTCTGACCAAAAATTAGAAGAAGATGAATCCAGTGTTCCTGATTGTAATATTTATATAAATGGAAAAGAAATGAGTACTGGAGCTGGTGGTGGAGCTGAAAAGATTGATGAATACACTTCACAATCAGTTATTACTTATGATTTAAATGAGGATGACTTAAGTGGAGATTTAAATATAAAAATTGTATGTTCAAATGTAATGTTGGCTCATAGAATGCAGAAAGGAAAGTGGGATTTTGAGTTTAAAACCAATGGTGATCAATTAAGAATAGATACTAAGGAAATTCCACTTAATAATAAATTCACTCTAGAAAATGGTCAAGAATATACATTAGAAAAATATACGGATAATTCACTTGGACAAAAGATTTATGCTTCAATAAATACACCTAAAACAAAGTCTACCTATGCTGTTGATTTAAAAGGAAATGACGATTTAGGGAATAAAGTAGAGTTTTATTTATCTTATGGTGATAAAAATTCAGGGTTATTTAAGATAGAAAATATTCATGGAAACCTTAATGAAAATGCAAAATTATTAAAATTAACTCCATATGCAGCTAAATATCCAGAAAAGAGTGGAAAGATGGATGGTGAATACAAACAAGTAGGAGAAGAATTTACAGTAGATTTATCTAAATTAAAATAAAAAGAAATAGTAAGTATCAAAAAGGCTAGTTACAAATTACAAGTAACTAGCCCTTAGTGTCGTTTTATACTGTATAAATTTTATAATTATCATTAGTGTTATTTATTAGAATAGTACACATTAAAAAAATATATTCATAATATACTTTTAAGGGGAACTATAACAAAACAAAAAATAATTTAAGATATGAGAAGAGATGACTATGAGAAAATTAAACTTTAAAAAATTACAAAATCAATTATTGAGTGCTTTTATGTTTCTTATAATTATAGTATGCATAGGGTTATTCTTTGTATCATCATATATTTCAAAAAAAGCTATAGTTAACACAGTTCAAACCATTTTACCTAATGTTGCAACACAGGCGTCTTTAGCAATTGAAAATAATATTAATATTAGGCTGAAAACATTAGAAACTTTAGCTGAAAATGAAAAATTACAAGATGAAAATGTTGCAATTAAAGAAAAAGTAAATATACTTTTGACAGAAGAAAAAAGAAGTGGACATTTAAAAATGAGTATCATTGATATTAATGGAAAATCCAATGATACATTAGGTGAAGAATATGATGTTAAAGATACTGAATATTTTAAGAATGGAATTGAAGGAAAATATTCAGTGTCTAATCCTATGACAGTTAATGAAAAATTAGTATTCATTTATAGCGTACCTATTATAAAAGATGGAAATACAGTAGGGGTTTTAACTGCAACAAGAGATGAAAATGAATTAAGCAAATATACTAATAATATTAAAGTTGGAGAAACAGGTCAATCTTTTATCATTAATAATGAAGGTACAGCTATAGCTCATAGGGATAAAAATTTAGTACTAAAAAAAGATAATAATTTTGAAAATATAAAAAAAGATCCTGAACTTAAAAGTTTAGCAGAAATTGAGAAGAAGATGGTGGCAGGTGAAAATGGAATAGGAGAATATAACTATGGAAATAAGAAAAAGTATATAGCATATGCTCCAATAAAACCTGTTAATTGGTCAATTGGTGTTGTTATAGAATCTGGCGAAATATTAAATCATTTAATGATTTTAATAATAAGTGTAGGAATCACAAGCCTAATAGGTATTTTAATAGCTGTAATTTTTGCAAGAAGGATAGTAAAGTCTATAAATAAGCCAATTATTGCTTCTGTAGAGAATCTTAAAGTTATTGCGTCAGGTGATTTACAAACGGAAACTACAAATGGATTTTCTAATAGAAGAGATGAATTAGGAATAATGGCAAAATCTATAGAATCTATGAAACAGTCTATTATATCAATGTTGAATTCTATAAAAACAAGCTCTAGTGATATAAAATTACAAACTAATAATGTAGAGGAAATATCCAATGAGCTAAAGTCTTCAAGCAAAAATATTTATTATGCTACAAATGATGTTGCAAAAGGAACAGTAAATCAATCAGAAGACTTAATTTATATAACTAATATACTGAAGGGATTTAGTTTAAAATTAGATGATATAGTTGATATTATAAAGAATGTAGATTTTAGTATAAGCAATATAAAAAACATGTCTTATATTAGTAATAAGGATATGGAAAATGTTATTGAATCAGTGAAAAATGTAAATAATACATTTAATGAACTAATTACTAAAATTAAAGATGTTGAAAATAATGTGAATAAAATAAATGAAATAACTAATTTAATAGATGATATATCAGATCAAACTAATCTTTTAGCATTAAATGCAGCAATAGAAGCAGCAAGAGCAGGGGATTCGGGAAAAGGATTTAAGATAGTTGCAAGCGAAATTAGAAAACTTGCAGAACAAAGTAAAGTTTCAGCTGTAGATATTTCAAGTTTAATCTCTAAAATATCTAAGGATACTGATTTAATGGTAAATAAAACAAAGACTATGAAAAAGGAATTAGACAATCAAGAAAAAGATATAGATACAGCAAAAAAATCATTTGAAACTATTACGGTTTCAGTTAATGATATAGTGCCTAAAATGGTTGTTACTAATAATTCTGTTCAAGATTTAAATGCAAGCAAAGACGATATAATGAACAAAATAGAAAGTGCATCTTCAGTAGCACAAGAAGTGTCAGCTGCAGCTGAGGAAATAGCAGCATCAACTGAAGAAATGAATAAGTATGCAGAAAGCTTGGCTAAATTAGTAAATGCATTAAATGATATGAGCGAAGATATGATGAAGAATGTTAACAAATTCAAAATTTAAGACTATGTTTTTAGAAGAGTGTTGATATACATGCTATTTTGACTAGTGAATATATCAATACAGATTTAAAACATAGCTAAATTTAAATATTCAAAGACTAGTTACAAAATATAAAGTAACTAGTCTTTTTAGTATATAAAAATGTATAAATTAAATATTAATTTGTAGTAGATATGTCTATAATATATAATAAAGATAATGTATTTTAAATCTAGTGGGTTAGTATTCACTATATATAATATGGTGGTGAGATTATGGATTTAAAAAAAGTATTATATCATAGTGTTCGTGCTTAATTTTTAGATTTTCATATATTATGTGAAGACTATATTTCTATTAATTTAAAAGATATAAATAAATAGAAAATTGACATTTCTGAAATAGAATGAATGGAAGTAATTAAAAAACAATAGAATAAGTGAGGATTTCTTTAAATTTTACTGTGTGTCTAGAAGGTATAGAAATAGATTAGCAAATAGATACAAAATGCCAAAAGATGAAGAGATTTTATTAAATATGAAAAGTAATTTAAAATTTATTGATGAACTTAAATTAAGTATAAAAAATATTATAAATTAAAAATATATGTGATTTTACTACAACTGTGTTTGAAACTATGCTATCATATATTGAAATAATAAATAGAAGAGATGGATGAATGAATGGATAAAAATAAAAAACCAAGTATTGGGCTAAACTATAATAAGGCAATAAAACAAAACAAAAATTTTATGTATAATGATTTAAAAAGAAGTAACTGTTATAATTGTGATTTCACAGGATCAAATTTTAACTTTACAAGTTTTAGAGGAGCTCACTTTAAAGATTGTAACTTTTTTGAATGTACATTTAAGTCTGCTGAGTTTGTAGGAAGTAATCTTAAGAAAAGTAGATTTAAAAGAGCGAAATTCGAAGATACTGTATTTGAATGTGCAAATTTAAGTGGAGCAGATTTTAGAGATGCAAAATTTAAAAATGTAATATTTGTAGGAACTGATTTAAGTACTGCAAAAAATTTAGAATTTGATAAATCATCAGTTAGAATATTTGAAGAAGCTCCAGCAATTGAGATAAGTGAAAATCTAAAAAAAGCTATAGATTCATCACTAGAAAATGAAAAAATAAAAAGATCAAGACTTTTGGATAATAAAGATGGAGATATTAATACTTTAAGCATAATGATTCTTTTAGAAAAATTTAATGAGAAAAGTTTAATATCAGGATTAAAAATTCTTTGTGATAGAGCAGACAGAGATTTTTGTACATTAAGTTACATAATAAAATCTATACAAACATATCAAAAAGAAGGTATACTATAAAATAAAAGCGTGGCATAGCCACGCTTTTATTTTATAGTAATAGCATTTTTAGGGATTTGAGGTTTATTAAATTTATCAGAAAATACTATTTTTAAAAGTAATGGTGTAATTACTGTTGTTACAATTATCATTATTATCATAGGACCAAAAAATACAGAGGACATTAGTCCTAATGCGGCACCTTTATTTGCAACTATCAAAGCGACCTCACCTCTTGATACCATACCAGTACCTATTTGAATAGATTCTAAAGAAGTGAATTTACATAATTTGGCTGCAAATCCACAACCTATAATTTTAGTTAGAATAGCAACTATTACAAGAACTATAGAAAATATAATCATTGATAGAGTCATTGCTGGTAATTTAAATTTTATTCCTATGCTTGCAAAAAATACAGGTGAAAGGAACATATAAGAAAGTGTTTCAAAACGTGATGCTATATATTTAGAGTAAGTAGTTTTTGAAATTATAAGTCCTGCTATAAAGGCACCAGTTATATCAGCAACTCCAAAAAACACTTCTGCACAGTAAGAAAGTATTAAACAGTATACAAAAGAAAGTATTACAAATCTACGCATACCCTTACCATGTCTTAATTGAACATTTGAAAAGAATTTATAAAATATAAAACAACAAATTGCTGCAAAAATAAAGAACGCGAAAATTTTAAATAAAACTACCCAAACATTTACATTTGAATCTGCAAAACTTGTAACTATAGTAAGGGCAATTATGCCTAAAATATCATCTATAATTGCAGCACCTAAAATTGCACTACCAACATTTGTACTAAGCTTGCCCATTTCTTTTAAAGTTTCAACAGTTATACTAACAGAAGTAGCAGTAAGTATAACCCCAATAAATATATTTTGTAATATTATACTTGAAGATGCATCTGAAATAGAAGGGTCATTATTAAAGAAAAAGCTAACTAAAAACCCACCAATAAGAGGTACAAGTACACCTATTAAAGCAATAATAAATGAAGAATGTCTACTTTTCTTTAATTCATTTATATCAGTTTCAAGACCGGCGCAAAACATTAAAACAATTACTCCAATCTCAGAAAGTTGTGTTATAAAATCTGTTTCATGTAAAAGGTTAAAAACTGTAGGACCAAAAAGTACACCAGCCATTAAAGCTCCAACAACTTGTGGAAGTTGGAATCTTTTATTTGCTATACCTAAAACCTTTGTAGTTAACAGTATTAAAGCTAAATCAAATAAAAAATCATAAGAATTCATAATAATATCCTCTCTTTCATATAAAATAGAAATATTAGACAAAAATTCTATATATAGTATAACACACTGTTGAAAATAATACTAATCAGTATAAAAATAAAAGAAATTATTTTTAATAGATATTGTATTAAAACTTATTGTGTTCAAAGATTAGTTTTACAAATTATAGAAAATTGATTTTAAGATTGTAATAAATGCTCATATTATTTATATTAAAGAAAAAATAAAAAAAGGTTCAATTTTGTTAAAAAAATTGAACCTTATAGTATATTTAATTAAGAGTTTTTTGAATAAAAATAACTAGCTATTATAGGAATTATACCTGCAATAAATATTGCAATCATTAAAATTATAAATTGTATGTTTCCTTCAAAAAATAATGAACTTATCATTATAGCTAGTCCTGATAATACAAACAGTTTTCCACCTAATCTATGAGTTTTTTTCCAAGTACCTTCATTAGTTAATGTCCAAGGAGTTTTAATTCCAAAGAAAAAGTTGCTTTTAGATTTTGGAAGATAATTTCCCATCACAATAAATAATAAACCAACCATAAATGGGATAACTTTATTTATTGGAACATTGTATCCAATGGATGACATTATAACTACAATATGTAGAATAAAAAAGAAAGTTACCATAACATTTGTAATAATAGTATAACTTTTATTAAACTTTGAATAATTATTTCTTTTAGGGTCAATTTTAGGAGTAAATAACATCCCACCCCATATAAAAAGCATAATTAAAGGTGGCAAAAAGGCTGCAAATAGTTTAGGACCATAATTATCAATTTCACCAGTGGTATTCCAATGTATAGGCATTTCATTAGGTAGTTTATTGTATAATACAATACTTATTAAAAATGCAATAGTTATTAATGTAATATTATAAATACTAGTTTTATTTTTCATTAGTTTAATCCTTTCCTTCATTAGTGTTACCTAAAAATGATATGAACCATTTTATGACATCCTCAAAAACTGAAGTATTTAGTGAGTAATATATAAATTGCCCTTTTCTTTCATCACTTACTAATCCTGCTTGTTTAAGAATACTTAAATGGTGAGATATACTAGGCTTGGTAATTTGAAAATAATCAGCAATATCACCAGCAGTCATATCTTTTTCATTTAATAAATCTAAAATTTTTCTTCTTGTGTTATCAGAAAGAGCTTTAAAAGCATCATTAAATGACAAGTAATCACTCCTTTCAATAGATTAGATATTTAGATAATTATCTAAATATCTAATAATAATATATAATAAATATACATGTTTATCAATGGATATATTTTAGGAGAAATTCCATATAAATGAAAAAACTTAACTATAGTTAGCAGTAATTATGGTAAAATAGAAAATAAAATGTTTTTTAATAAAAATACGGATATTTTAATAATAAATAATATGGCTATGTTTTAGAAGGGTGAGTGCAATGAATTTTGATTTTAAGAAATTTAAAGAAGAACTTGTTTTAGCTACAAAAAATGCTTTTTTAGAAATTATAAAAGCTAATAAAGATGAGATTATATATGCTTTTGCATTAAATTGTTCATCAAATGTTAAATCAATTGGAATTATAGCAAATACTAAAGACAAACTTAACGATATTGTTGGTGAATCTAAGAACGATTTTTGGTATTATAAGTTTTGTCCAGAGGAATGGAAAATTTGGAATGGTGCAGATGATGAATTTTATAGAATTGGAAACAAATTAAAAGCATTTCAAGAGGAAAATAAAAATAGAATAAGTGATTCAGAGACTAATGTATACACATATTTTTTTCAGGAGTTTAGAGAAAAAATTTTTGATGTATGTATAGATGCATTATCAGAATTAAATGAAGAAGAATTTTTTGTAAATAATTCAAAAGAAAGTATTGAACTTAATTTTTGGGTCAGTGAATTTTTAGATGAAGAAGAGTCTATAGATATATTTAGCAAACTAAATAATGGGAAAATAGTTGATGAGTATAGGGAACATATAGCAGAAATTTTATAAATAATTTAATAATTCAATAGAGATTTTTTATAGAGATTTATACGAACTTATAAGGAGCGAATATGAGTATATTTAACAGAAAAAAAGAAATGAATATTGAAATTGGTGAAATAAAAGAAAGTTTAGTTGACTATTCAAAATCAATTAAAGAATTAACTATATATTATGATGAACAATTAGAAATAATTAAACAAGAAAGAAATAACTTAGCCACATTAGAGCTAATGATGCTTGGGTATGGAATTGATTTTATTGAATGGATTAAAGACGTATTTAAAATAGAACTTACATTAGGTGAGGAAAGTTTAAGTGAATTTGATATAATACTAGAAGATATACATCAAATGTATATAAAAAATGGATTAAGAGAAGAAGTACTTAATGATCTATTAAAAAAATGTAGTGGATATTTTGGTATTGTGATTCTTTCAAATTATAAAGGGAATTGGGTAGATTCTAATTTAGGTCCAGCAATTCAAGCAAATGGAGTTAATGCATTTGTATACAATTGTATAAGAAAAAGAATACAAAGTAATGAAGACAGTGATATAATAGCGTTCTATTATGCTTTAGGCGAAAGCTTAGATGAAAATTTCTTAATGTAGAATACTAGACATAGATTATGAGCATATTTAAATTGGCAACTAAATAATTTAATATAAGAAGTTGAAGCAATACAATAATTTAAAAATATGTAAGTGTAAGGGGAATGTTATATAAATGACAGACCTTTGCACTTATTTTAAATTTATACGATATAAAATGATATGATAAATTATTATAGTAATAAATTTATTAAAATTTTACTTGCATCCTACCTAAGGTAAGAAATTATACTATATTTAAATTATATTGTTATTTTAAGGAGATGATAAAAATGAAATTAAGAATTCAATATAGCTGTTTAAATATTAATTGGAATTGTGTATGTGAAATATTGAAAAAGGTTGGAATGACATATTTTGATAAAGAAGTGCATAAAAAAGCATTTGAAAATAGTCACACTGTTGTTTTTGTTTTTGATGATAATAAAATTATTGGTTTTGGACGTGCAATTTCAGATGGAGTCTATCAAGCGGCAATCTATGATGTGGCAGTATTACCGGAATATCAAGGGAAAAATATTGGTAGAACCATTGTTGATAGAATTACAAAATGTCTTCCACAATGTAGTTTTATATTATACGCATCACCTGGTAAAGAAAGTTTTTATGAAAAATTGAACTTTAAAAAAATGAAAACGGGAATGGCATTATTTTATAATGGAGAAAAAATGAAAATAAATGGTTTTACTGAATAAAGTTTAGCTATGTAAAAAATATCACAGCACTTAAATGATATACTCACTTTATAGTATGCAGTTAAAATAATAAAACTGTTTCTATAAAGGGGGTATTTTTTATATATGCTATATCATAGTAGTTTTAATTTATCATGTAATGTTAACTTGACATATAGATAAGATAAAAATATACTTATGGTAAGGTAAACATTATAGAGGTGAGTGTAAGTGAAGAATAGATTGAAAGAATTTCGAGAAGCAAATAAATTGACTCAAGAACAATTAGGAAAACTTGTAGGAACATCAAGACAAGCCATAAACGCTATTGAAACAGAAAAATATGAACCATCAATATGGTTAGCATATGATATTTCAAAAGTATTCAATTGTTCAATAGAAGAAGTTTTTATTTTTGAGGAAAGTAAAAGAAAATCAAGAGCAGATCAAAGTAGAGGGGTAGTTTAAATGGCATTAAGACAAATTAGGCTTTATGATGATCCTATTCTTAGGAAAAAAAGCAAAGAAGTTGAAGTCGTAGATGATAAGATAAGAGATATATTAAATGATATGGCAGAGACTATGTATAATACGGAAAATGGTGCAGGTTTGGCAGCACCACAAGTAGGCATGTTAAAAAGATTAGTTGTAATAGACATGTGGCAGGGGCTTATCAAATTAATTAATCCTAAAATAATAAAGAAAGAAGGAAGTCAAGAAGTTATAGAGGGATGTTTGAGTAATCCTAATGTATTTGGAAAACTAAAAAGACCATATAAAGTAATAATAGAAGCTCTAAATGAAAATGGAAAAGAAATTCAATTAACTGGCACTGGGGATTTAGCAAAATGTTTCTGTCATGAAATTGATCATTTAGACGGAATTTTATTTACTGATTTAGTTACAGAATATGTATAATAAATATTAAAATATCGCAAATTTATTTCTGATATGCTCCCTTTAAGGTAAAAAGATTAAAAAAATAAAAATCTGTTACTTGAAAGGGAGTATTTTTATGTCTAAAAATCTAAATATACAGCAGAAGAAAATTATAAAATTTTAAGTGATTATGAGAATGTAGTTGAATCAATAAAAGAGAAGGTTATTTAGAAAAATTAAGTGATATTTCACCAGTACCAACAATGATTATGGAATCATTTTCTTCAAGCATTATTTCTGATGTAGGAATATATGCTTTATTAAATTTTCTGAATATTTTTTGATTCCCTTGAGAGTCAACTACTGCTAAACTTGTAATACTATCAGGAGTCACTAACTTAGCAATTAAAATGTATTCATTAACGTGGCTGATTGTATAAACCCCTTCCTTATAAGAAGCTGATATTGGACCAATAGCAGTAGCATTAACATTATATAAAAATGTAAACGCAAAAAACATAGTAAATATTAAAGTTTTTATAAACTTCATAATATATACACCTCACTTATTTCTATTAATAATAGTTTAATCTAAAAAACATATATTATTAAGGAAATGATTGGGTCATAAAAGATAATTAGTAAGTTATTGGATTTTATAGATTTGATGTAATAAATAAAAAATATCTTTGAAAACTAAATAATGTAGAATTTATAAATATGCAATAATAAAGTTATGATAACAAGTTGAACAAATTTACTGTAGAACGAATAATATATATCATATTTTACTAATGAATATAACGTGATTACCATAAAGCAGGTGTTTCAGATGAATAGCATGTTTAATCAAATTATGCTTAATATAAAACGAGGATATTATAAATATATTGGATCTGGTTCCAGTAGAGACGTATTTGATTTGGGAAATGGATATGTAATCAAAGTGGCAAAAAATAGAGCCGGGATTGCGCAAAATAAGTCTGAGTATAATATTTCATATTATGATAATTCAGGTCTATTTGCAAAAGTTGTAGCTGTTTCAAATAACTTTAATTTGTTAATAATGGAAAAGGCAGATAAGGTATATAATATTTCATATGTATGGAAGTACTTCGATGTTAAAGAAAAGAAAGGATTGTTTAGTTTAGAACAACTAAGCGATATTTTAAAGCACTATAATTTATTATTGAATGATTTAAAGAAGGACAGTAGCTGGGGAATGATTAATGGAAGATTTGTAATAATTGATTATGGTTTTACAAGAGAAGTTCACACAAGGTATTATCGATCTTTTTAGAGACAAGGTGAAATATTATATATTGTATTTAGAAACAATTATGTAATGTTCGGAATATAGTATAATATATAAAAGAGTAGCGGTGATTAATATGGCACTTTGTTTTCTAGCTTTTAGATGTGTAATAGATTTTGTTGTTTCTAAAATAATAAAATAATTAATTTTAGATACCATATTATTTGGAGTTTTATAGACGAATAATATGGTGTTTTTAGTGGACCAATATGTAGATTTCATGTAGAAAGTAATAAAGATGTTCTTTAAAATTTGAATGCTGTGGTGTTTACAAAATATGTTATAATAAAATGTATTGTAAAATTTTAATTAAAATGGAAGAGCGCGTAGTGATTAGTTTATAACCTTTTTATAAAGGGAGAAGAACGTATACCTACTATTTTTTATGTTTTTTATTCTTGAATTATTAAGAGTATATCATTTAGACAAATACTTAATTTCTAATATAAATATAGTTGTTGAAGTGATTGAAGGCGTAATTTTAACAATGGCAATTGTTTTATTTTTTAGAAATAAATCTAAAACAAGCAATTATTAAAGTATAAGTGAATAATAGGGGGAAGTGTCAATGAATATTAAAGAGTTTGAAAAAAGTGATGTGTTTACTTTTGAAGCAAAATGCACTCTTTGGAATAAAGAAAATATTGGTTTTGGAGTTGATTTTTCAGATGAAAGAAAAGGTGAAAATTTGGAAATTTTATCTAAACATTTAAGTGATATAGAAAAGCAATTAAAGTGGATTGAAGAAAATAGAAGATGTATTGAAAAAACTTTACTTGATGATGATATGGTTTCTCTTGCAGAAGACTGGGCATCATCTTCAGAGGAAGCCGAAGATGAAGAACAAGAATGTTATCTAATGGAGGATGATCAAAAAGTTTTTTTACCAATTTCTGATGAAGATTTTTGTAAAAGTCTCTATATAGATGGATTTAGTATTAATTTTGAAGATGGATGGGACAAGCCTAATATAGACCTGTATTTATGTTGTTCACCAGATTATTTTGCATATCATTATATTAGCATATCTATTGATGAAAATAAAAGTGTTGAATGTAATAATCTTGCAGGATAACGAATAAAAATGAGCTATTAATGAATATAGGGGGAAAATATGTATACAAAAAATGAAATTTTAGAGATTGCTAAGTTTCAGTTAGCACTGGATTATAGTTGTCAATTTTCTGATTTTGATATAGAAGAAAATACAATAGTGGAAAAGAAAATTACTGATGGTAGGCGCATTTATAACAATGATAAATGTTTTTTGAAAATACTTTGTTTTGGTGGAAAAACAATTATAAGCACAGATACTATGATTATACATTGGTGCGAAGAAAATTTAAAAAATTATAGTTCAGCATGGTTTTTTCAATATCCTAATTTGAGACGAATTGATTATAAATTAAAAGAGTTTGGTCATGAAATAGTAGATATTCATCACTACTACTTACCAAATCCTAATATAATATCTATAGATCCTATTATTAATGTAAAATGGTATGAGTATGAAGAGATTTTCCAATTCAAAAATGATAAAAGATTTCAAGAAGCTCTTGCTTTTGATAAAAATAATCCAGATATGCTTGCTGTTGCAGCATTTGATGGAGATAAGATAATGGGAATGGCAGGAGCAAGTGCAGATAGTAAAAATATGTGGCAAATTGGCATTGATGTTTTACCTGAGTATCGCAGTAAGGGAATTGGAAGAAGTTTAGTTGTACTTTTGAAAAATGAAATTTTAAGAAGAGGTAAAGTACCGTTTTATAGTACATCAGGATCACATTTTCATTCACAAAATATAGCTATAAATTCAGGATTTTTCCCAATATGGGCAGAACTTTATTCTAAAAGGATTGAAGTAGTTAAATGACTTTAAAATCAATAAGCATTTTGGGAATAGCAATAATAATATACAAAAAATGAAGTGTTCAAAATTAGATGTTCAGTGTTTTTATTAAGTAAGGTAAGACATTATTTTAGACAAAAATGGAGTGGAATATGAAAAAAGTACTTTTAATTATAAAGAAACTTTTAATTAAAGAAATAGAAATTTTGGAGTGCTTCACTACCGTAAATAAATGTAAATAAGTATATAAAAGGAGGAATAACATGGAAATAAGGCTTGAAAGATTTAACTATGAAGAAATTCCACAATTAATTTCATGGATTCCTAATAAAGAATTCTTGCTTCAATGGGCAGGTTCGTCATATACATTTGAATTGCTTGAAAAACAACTTCAAAGTGGAATAAACAATATGCTCGAGAAAACTCCAGCAAACTTAATGTTTAGTGCTAAGCTAATTGAAAGCAATGAAACAGTAGGGCATATCCAGCTAATGAGAATAGATAGAGTAAATATGTCAGCTCGAATAGGTAGAGTACTTGTAGGAGGAAAAGAAAATAGAAATAAAGGAATAGGATTGCAAATAATTAATGAAATTTTGGATACTGCATTTAATAAATTAAATCTTCATAGGATTGATTTAGGGGTATTCGATTTTAATGTATCGGCAATTACGTGTTATAAAAAAGCGGGATTTAATATTGAAGGAAGTTTTAGAGAATGTAGAAAAATAAATGAACAATACTGGTCATTACTCAACATGAGCATTCTTGAAAATGAGTATAGAAATTTAAAATAAGATTATATGTTAATGAGAAAATATAATTTATATGATATTGATATGGAGGATGTATTATGAAATTTACTAATCCGTTGATCATTGTTAATGATATTGAGAAAGCAAAACAGTTTTATCACGAGGTACTTGGATTAAATGTTATATTAGATTTTGGAGCAAATATTACATTAACTGGTGGTATATCTTTGCAGACTAAAAAAAGTTGGATGATATTTATTAATAAGCAAGAAGATGAAATTCAATTTGGAGGTAATAATGCTGAATTATACTTTGAAGAAGAGAATTTTGACAGTTTTATAGAAAAAATTAATAACATAGCTAATATTGAATATGTTCATTCAGTTATAGAACATAGTTGGGGGCAAAGAGTAGTGAGGTTTTATGATCTGGATAAACATATTATTGAAATTGGATAAAGCATGTCTGTAGTGTGCAAACGTTTTATGAAAAGCGGTTTATCAATAGAAGAAACTGCAAAAAGAATGGATGTACCTGCTGAGTATGTTCAATCTTGCATAAAGTAGATAAGCAGAATAATCTGTATTAAATATATTGAGGGAGTTATATATTTTGTATTTGGGGTGGAGATATGAATAAAACAGTAGTTGTATATCAATCAAAATATGGTAGTACTAAAAAATATGCGGAGTGGATTTCAGAAGAATTGTCATGTGATTTGTTTGAAAGAAAAAATATTACACCAAATCAACTAGAATATTACGAAACTATCATATATGGTGGAGGTCTATATGCTGGGGGAGTAAGTGGAATAAAATTAATTACGAAATCATTTGAACAATTAAAAAATAAAGATATTATTATATTTACTTGTGGATTAGCTGATCCTAAGGATGAGATTAATGTAAAAGGTATAAGAGAAGGATTAAATAAAGTTCTTCCAGAAGAAATTAAAGATACAATTAAGATTTTTCATTTGCGTGGGGCAATTGATTATTCAAAACTAGGAATTGTACACAAATATATGATGTCAATGTTGTATAAAATCACATTAAAAAAGAACTATGAATCGCTGAGAGAAGAGGAGAAAGAAATGATTGATACTTATGGAAAGGTAGCGAACTTTATGGATAAAGAGACAATTAATCCAATTGTATTGTATGCTAAAAATTTATGATAATAATATTAGATAAGTTATTTATAGTACTACATGGTAATATGTCAAATAAGGCACGATGTAATTGTTATATTAAAATGAATTTATTAAGAATTTGTTTTTAATGTTTTAAAAAGCTTTATTTGTGTATTTTGTAATAGGCAGATGAATATATTAAATTTAGACAATCAACTTGATGAAAAAACACGGTTATTAATTTCAGAAATGGAAAAAGAACTAAAATTAAGAAATTCACAATTTAATCAAGGGGTAAGGAATTTAATAATTAAAAAATGAATTGGCATTTTTAAAGAGCTAAATTCTTAATAAAAATAGAAAGATATTTGGAAAGTCTAGTGAATAATTAGATTTTCATCAAATATCTTTTTTTGATGATGCTGAAAAAAACTGTGATTCTAAAACGGATGAGCAAATAATAGAGTATTATACAATATTAAAAAGCATAGAATATTACCAAAAAATCATATTTACATTTTTGTTACTTTTGACAAAATATAAGCATTTAAACATTATATTTTTGTACGTTGTTAAGAATTTGAATAATACTACATATTATTACATTTATTTTATTTACTTCCATTTAATATTAAAGTATTATAGTAAAGACTTTAAATTATAGGGGGATATGATAATGAAAAAAAATAAAATATTGTGTTGTATAACATCTGTTTTAATAACATTTAATATGTTTGTTTCAACGCAATTTACAACTACTGCAGAAGCTAGTTGTATAACTAATCAAAGTACCACTACGGCAGGTGCAAATTATTTAATTAATCAAGAGCGTTTAGAAGAATCGACTTTAGATGCTGAGGTGTCTTTCTCACCTTTTGATAATCAAGTAGAAAAAGTAATTAAAGTTTTAGATGAAGCACAAGATGAGGTAGTTATTGCACATTATAATGCACGTTTAACACCAATATTATCTAAACTTGTCGATTTATCAAAAAAAGGAGTAAAGATTAAGGTAGTAGTGGACAAGGATAATGCACTTAAAGAATGGAATGTAGGTGATGATTATCTAGAAGAAAATGGGATAGAAGTTATAAGGTCTAAGCCTGAAAAGACAATAGGAACTACAAATTATTCAATAATGCATTTGAAATCAGTTGTAATAGATAAAAAAACTGTTATGACTGGGTCACTTAATTGGAATGCTACAGCTGCATATTGTAATGATGAAAATATGGTTGTTATAAGAAATGAACAAGTAGCTGAAATTTATAGAAATCAAATTCTTCAATTATTTGAAAAAAAGCCTTTTGAAATAGAAAAGGATCAAGATAGTGATATAGCATCTATTCATTTTTCACCTGAACAAGGATTATCAGGATTTATTCAAAAGCAAATAGATAAAGCAAATGAATCTATTGAAGTTTCAATGTTTACATTTACGGAAAAATATATAAGTAAGAGCTTATTAAATGCAGCAAAAAGAGGGGTTAAAGTAAAAGTAATAATGGAAAAGAAACAGTGTGATTTTTCTAAAGTAGATGAAGCATTAGAAAATCAACCAAATGTAGAGTTACATAGAGTTGGTAATACATTATCGCAATTTTCTGCCATGCATCAAAAATATTGTGTAATTGATGATAAAACAGTTATAACAGGTTCTGCTAACTGGACAGCATCTGGTACAAAATTTAATGATGAAGATATTTTAATTTTAAGTAATAGAGATATTGCTAAGAAATATCATCAAAATTTTTTGGATTTAATACATGTTTACGAAGGCATATCCTCTACTTTTGAAGGTGAAGAAATTCGTGAAAAAGCACCTGTATTATTCCATGCCAACTGTTCATCAACACAACCTGGAGATAAAGTTGTTGTAGTTGGAAATGTTCCAGAACTAGGTGATTGGAATGTAGAAAATGGATTGGTAATGTCAACTTCTGATGATTTATTTCCTGATTGGTTTGTTAAGGCTGATATTGATCCAGGAGTTAGTATTGAATATAAATATGTAATATTAAGAGAAAATGGTGACGCTGAATGGGAAGATGGATCAAATCGTAACTTAGATATTCCAGATACAGCAAGAGCATCAGAAATAAGTGGAACATATGGAAATACTGCTGATAACTGGACCCCAGCACAAAATAATAAAACTACAAATAATAATCCTCAAGAAGACTAAATATACGAGCTACTATTAACTAGCATATTGATTTGTTAACTTTTTTAATGTGCCTAATAGTAGTTCTTTAAAAATTCTAAAGACATAAGAATATTAGGGGGAGACTCAAGTTGAATAAATTTAAAAATATTAAAATATTAGCTTTAATGTTGATTTTCATAACATTTGTTAATTTTAATTGTGTTGCATTTGCAAGTACAATTGATAATACTGAAATAAAGAAAGAAAATTTTGTAGGTACAACTGAGAATGTTGAAGCAAAACAAGAAAATATAGTAGATAAATCTGAAGCAACTAAAGTAAGCGAAGAAAATGTTACAGGTACAACTGAGAATGTTAAAGTAAAAGAAGAAAATGTAGCAGATAAAGTTGAAGATACTAAAGTAAATGAGGAAAATACTACAGGTATAACTGATAATATTAAAATAAATGAAGAAAATGTAGAAGAAAAAGAGGAGAATACTGAAGCAAAAAAAGAAGATTTTGCAATGCCAATAGATTATGGATTTTGGTTTGATAAAGGTAGTAACAATAAAGATATGATTAAAGCCTATGTAGATTTAGGTGTAAATAACTATGAATATCATAAAAAAATTACTCTTAATATGCATATAGAGAGAGAAAATGGAGCTGTTGAACATTATTTATATTACTTAAAACATAAGGGTAATGCAGATGATGGCAGAGAAAAATGGGGAACTGATATAATAAATATTGATACTAATCCTAGTTGGAATGGTGAAATAAAAAATGTTTATATTACATACAATGTTTTAAACGATATAGATAATGATGGAAAAAGAGAACTATGTCCTTCAAAAAATAAATATTGTATTGCAACTTTAAAAGACTTAGATAAAACAAAATTGAAAAGCAACCTTGGCGTTCCTAAAGTTTCAAAAGATAATGATTATATAAATTCTAATGAAATGGATACATCTCTAGCAAAAACTATGTCTCATAAATTTAAAGATTCTATTCCAAAAACAGATGTATATTTTGCACCTTATGGTAATCCAGAATGTAGAGTTATTTCTGAAATTGAAAAAGTAATACAAAATAAGCAAGAAGATCCAGATGGATTTCATTATATACATGCTTCTTATTATGATATAAATGATTATAGAATTGTTGATAAACTAATAGAATCTCATGATAAAGGTGTAGAAGTTGTGATATTAAGTGATTCTAGCCACATGTATACATCAAAAACATGGGAAACTGAATATAAAAAAATGCAACAAGCAGGAATTGATGTTGTAGGAATATGTAGAGACGGATTTGCAGCTTCAAACCACACTAAAATCGCAATATATGATGGTAATGTTGTATCTACTGGTTCTTATAATTGGGAGTATGGAGCAGCTGAACAAAATTCTGAAAATGTATCTTTTTTCACTTCGAAAGAATTAGCTTCTGTTTATGAGCAAATTTTTCAAAGTGTTGCTGGATTAGGAGAAATTACATATAAAAATGATATTTCAAGCAAAATTAATGTCTACTATTCTCAATACCATAATATTCCCAAAGCTATTTATGATGAAATTGAAAATGCAAAAGATGAAGTGGTTATATCAATGTTCACATTACGCCACTTAGACTTTACTGATAATGGTGTACAAAAGGATATGATTGATGCCTTAATAAGAGCTCAAAAAAGAGGTGTAAAAGTCCGTTTGGTATTAGAAAGTAACATTGCAGACGAAGGAGAATATTATGGAACAATAACACCAAATGACTTAACAGATGAATGGCTTTCAGAAAATGGAATAGATGTAGTTAAAGTTCGCACTAATTATCATGATAATAAATATTCTACTATGCACCATAAATTTGCTGTTATAGATAGAAAAACTACACTTACAGGTTCTGCAAATTGGTTTTCAGCTACATTAGTTTCAGATGATGATCTTATTGTTATAAGAGATGAAAATACTGCAAAAAAATATTTTGGTGAATTTGTTAATTTAAGAAGCCATTATGATCCTAAATTTGATGCGACAGAATTCCCTAAAACTAAATTAAGTTTTTTGGTATCTAACAATAATACAAAATTCGGTGAAAAGCTATACGTAGTAGGTAGTATCCCTGAACTTGGAAATTGGGATATAAACAACGCAATTGAATTGAATGGTGATAACTGGCCAAATTGGAAATCAGAAGATAGCATAACACTTCCTTCTGGAATGAATTTTGAGTACAAATATGTTGTTAAAACTGCATCAGGTTTAATTTATGAATCAGGAGAAAATAGACAACACATTGTAAATCCTATTAATTCTGAAGAAACTATACAAGAAAGCTTTAATTAATAGACTTGTTTTAAAGTCGTTCAATGAAAGGTAGAGATTAAATAACAGGTCTCTACCTTTTGTTTTATTATATTCTTAATAACTATATAACATAGCAATGTAAGTATAAATTAAAGATATATTGGGATAAGGCCAGAAAAGTTGAGAAGGTATTGGAAAATTAGGTTACAATGATTAAAATGCGCTTATAATAAAATACTTTAATTGACTCTTTACTTAGAAGTTCCTTGATAATAGGATCAAAAACTTCTATTTTAGATTTGCGATTTATAGTGATGGATTTACATACAGATAGATAACTTTTACGTTATAAACCTATACATACAAAAAATATATTATATGGTAAAATTAATAATATAAAAATATAGGTATTTATTCAAATCACTTAAACTAATTGAATATTAAATAAATACAATTATTAAAATTAAATAACAAATTAAACATATAGAAAGTCCGGAGGTAAACTTAATGAAAAAATTTTCAAAACTGTTAGCATTACTTCTAGCAACGCAACTTATTTTAGTATGTGGAAATAGAATTAAATATGTCCATGCTGCGGCAAATCCATCAGAAAAAATTAATTCTAATTATTCTACTGTAAATGAAAAAATTAAAGAAAAAGCAAACACTCTTGTTGAAAAGTATGGTGTAACAAGTGTGCAATATGCAATGATGGATGATGGTAATATAATATCATCAGGAAATAGTGGCGTGTATAGTAAAAATAACAACATGAGTATAACTAGTGATACCATGTATGGTATTGGTTCAACATCTAAGACTTTTACAGCAACTGCTATAATGAAGTTAGTAGATATGAAAAAAATTGATTTAGACAAGCCTATTGTAAATTATATTCCAGAGTTTGTAATGAAAGATGAGAGATATAAAGAAATAACAACTAGAATGTTACTTAATCATTCATCAGGACTTATGGGGACTGCATATTCAAGAACAATGTTATGGGATGATAATGATACAATCGCGCATGATAAATTATTACAGCAATTAAAAACTCAAAGATTGAAAGCTGAACCAGGTAAATTTTCTGTGTACTGTAATGATGGATTTACACTTGCAGAAATATTGGTTGAAAAGGTAAGTGGAGAAAGCTTTACAAATTTTGTTCATGCAAACATAACAATACCATTAAAAATGGATAATACAAAGACTTCACAAGATGGTTTTAATAGAGAGAAGCTTGCAAAAACTTATAGTCCAATTGCACCTACAATAGAAACACCACCAGACAGTGCAAATATAATTGGTGCAGGTGGTATATATTCAACAGCACAGGATTTATGTAAATTTGGAAATATATTTACAAAGAATGGTACATTACTTTCATCAAACTCTGTTAATCAAATGATAAGTGGTGAATACAAAAATGGTTTGTGGTTAGATAACATAGATAATACTGAAACTATTTTTAATTATGGACTTGGTTTTGATGGAACAGAGATATTTCCATTTAGCCAATATGGTATAAAAGCTATTGCAAAAGGTGGAGATACATTACTTTATCACAATTCTACTGTTATATTACCAGAGTACAATATGATTGCAGCAGTATCTTCAGCAGATGGAAGCAGCTTATATAATGAAGTTTTAGCTTGCAATATGTTACTTGATGCTTTAAAAGAAAAAGGCATTATTAAAGAAATAAAAAGTGATAAATCTTTTGAAATACCAACTAAAACCTTAATAAATGATGATATTAAAAAATATGAAGGAACATATGGGGCATCAGGACAAATTATTAATGTAAAAATGAATGAAAATGGTATAATGGCAATTTCAAATACATCATTATTATCAAAAGTACAAGATAGGGAATATCTTTATAATGGCAACGGAGTATTTTTGAAGCAAGATGGCAGTGAAAAAATCACTTTCGAAAATAAGGATGGTAAGATTTATTTAAGATTTGATTCATATATAAAATTACCAGGAGTGGGACAAACAGCCATAGCACAATATATGGGGCAAAAATTAGAAGAAAACAAGTTAATAGCAGAAGTAAATAAAGCTTGGGAAAATAGAAATAATAAAAAATATTTTAATATAACAGATAAGTATAATTCTCAAATACTTAGCAGTGCACCACCTTTTATCGCTATTAATTTTAATAATGGTTATGAAATGTCTAACAAAATTATAGATGCAAATAATTCTATTAACATTATTGAAATCCCTGTGATGGCAGGACGGGATACTTATGATTGCACTTTCTTTAAAGAAAGTGATATCGAATATATGAAAGTAGCTGAAAATATATTAATTAATCAAGATGGTCTAAAAGAAATATCAGAAGGAAACAGTGTTTGCGCTGTGGAAGAGAATGGATACAATGTATGGTATAAGATTAATGATAATTTAGAAGGAAAAAAGATTACAGTAAAATTACCTGAAAATAGCGGATTTTTAGTATATACAAAAGATGGTGTATGTACAAATCAAAGCGCATTAACTAAAAATAATACTGCAACATTATCAGGTGGTGGTTATATAATGTTTGGTGGTGAAAAAGGTAGCAAAATTGATATTACAATAGAGTAAGAATAGATAGTAAATGAAATGGTTGATAAATGAAATGTTGAGTTAACTGTACACAAATATGTAAATAGTGATAGTGCATTTTTAGCACTATCACCATTTACAACATATAGCTTTTTCTTCAATGGTAAGTTTGTAACTAATGATATAGTTCATTATATAATTAAATGTTTACAGTATATGCTATAATTATTAATTATAGTAATTAAATAAATAGTAATTAAGTGGAGAAAAAAATATGAAAATAGCGATTATTGGTTATAGTGGTTCTGGAAAATCTACACTTGCAAAGATGTTAAGTGAAAAATATAATTGTCCAATTCTTTACTTGGATACTATAAACTTTGAAGCAGAATGGAAAGAACGCGACAGAGAAAAAGGTAAAGTTATGGTTGAAAAATTTATGAAAAATGATTCCTGGGTTATAGATGGTAATTATACTGAGTTTTATCAAGAAAGAAGATTGGAAGAAGCAGATAAAATAATATTTATGAATTTTCCAAGACGTGTCTGTTTAAAACAGGCATATAAGAGATATTTGAGTTCTAAAAATCAAGTTAGGGAAAGTATGGCTGAAGGCTGCATGGAAAAATTTGATTTGGAATTTGTAAAATGGATTTTAATAGATGGAAGAACTAAAAAATATAAAATGGGATACCAAAGTATTTGCAACAAATACAAAGATAAAATGGTTGTTTGTAAAAATAGGAAAGATGTTGAAAATGAGCTGAAATCTTAAAATAAGTTATTTTAGGTAGATTAGTAATTGGTGAAAATAATAATCTATAGATCTTCATAAACAATAGGCTACATAAGAATTAGATAGTCTTTAGATTTTAGAAAGGAAAAAACATAATGATAAAACAAAATTTAAAAATAGAAAATATACCTGCAATTTTATGGGGAAACAAATCAGATAAATTGTTTGTAGTAGTACATGGTAATATGTCAAATAAGGCAGATGATGTAATTGTTGTATTTGCGGAAGAAGCAATAAAAGCAGGTTATCAAGTGCTTAGTTTTGATTTGCCTGAACATGGTGATCGTAAAGATGAAGCTTATGTTTGCAAAGTTCAAAACTGTGTTAAAGACCTTAATATTATTATGAAATATGCACAAGCATTATCAAATAATATAAGTGTATTTGCTTGTAGTATGGGAGCATATTTTAGTCTACTAGCATATAGTAATGAACCTCTGAAACAATGTTTATTTCTCTCACCTGTGGTAAATATGGAACGCATAATAAATAATATGATGACATGGTTCAATATAAGTGAAGAAATGTTAAAGACTAAACAAGAAATTAAAACGCCAATTGGTGAAACTTTATATTGGGATTATTATTGCTATGTAAAAGATTATCCTATTGAATTATGGAGTAAACCAACATCAATTTTGTATGGATTACAAGATAGTTTATGTGAGTTTGAGGTAGTGTCTGAATTTGCAAAACGTTTTAATTGTAATTTACAGGTTATGGAGAATGGAGAACACTATTTCCATACTGAAGAACAACTACAATTTTTTAAGCAGTGGGTTAAAAAAATGTTTATTAAATAATAGGATATTTACAAACTATTGTGTTGTGATTAAATATGTATAAATATTTTAGAGGAAAGGAAAGATTAAATTTAGCTATGGATGATTTTGAAAGTATACTTAGTTATTATAAAGACGAATTAAAATGGAATCCACCATTTGCTGAAGCATTATCTAAATATGCCCCAGATGGGTTAAAAGGCTATTTAGTTATGCGCGAATCTATTCAAAATGGACATCTATCAAAGAAGACAAGAGAATTGATTTTTACAATATTGGACAGTTTGGATGCTGAGGTTAGTGGTGCAAAATCACATGCAGTAGCTGCTATAGAGGCTGGTTTGACTATGGAAGAGCTGGTTGAAGCTTTTGTAATTGTGACTATTGTTAAGGGCATTAATGTATTATGTAAAGCTGGTGTTGAGGCAATAAAAGCAGCAGAGAATAGATTTAATGAACTGAATTTAAGTGAAGAAAATCAACAATAAAAAATTTAGAATATTAGTGAATGGTTTATTATGAATAAATAAGTATAAAAGGAAACTGAATATACAATGTTTTTTGGTGGGCGTAATTTATATATGGAGAACAAAAGAATAATTGGCATATATAAAATAAATTAGTGTGTAGTATTAGAAAGAGAGTGATATTTTAATGAAACTTATAGATATAGAAAATTGGAAGAGAAAAGATCATTATAATTTTTTTAGGCAAGTTGATTACCCTCATTTTAATATTTGTGGAAATATTGATATTACAAAGTTTTATAAATATATTAAAGAAAATGAATTGCCATTTTTTATATCGATTTTATACGCTTCTACAAAAACAGCAAATAGCATAAAAGAATTTAAACTTAGAATAAGAGGAGATAAAGTAATTGAACATGAAACTGTAAATCCTTCTTTTACTATAATTACAGATGAGGAAGTGTTTAGTTTTTGTAGATCAAACTACACAGATAACTTTAATGAGTTTAAAACTAATACATTAAAGGAAATTGAAAAGGTGAAAAATAACATTAGTATCGAAGATGAACCAGGACAGGATGATTTATTATATATTACCAGTATTCCATGGGTTTCATTTACTAATATAACTCATCCAATTCAGATGAATCCTGTTGATAGCATACCTAGAATAGCATGGGGTAAATATTTTGAAGAAGGTGGTAATATTAAGTTACCAATTTCTGTGGATGTACATCATGCATTAGTTGATGGGGTACACATTGGACAATATTTTAATATTATTCAAGAAATTTTAGATAATCCTATGAAGTATCTATAAGATATAATTTTAATGGGAATTTTCATATATTAAATGATGTCTAAAATTTGAAAAATATTTCAAATTAAATTGTTTCAAGGAAGTATGGGAACAGAAAATATTGTGGTGACACTATACAATAATATTTCATTAAGTGAATTAAAATATCGCATGATTCATAAGAAAAAATGAATTGGCGGTATTTTTTTATTTTGTATAGATATAATTATCAAAATACCTACTTTGTAGATGTACATCTAGTTAATTAAGTGATTTTTAAATTACAACAATATATTTGAAAATATGATATAATTAACCAAAATAAAAAATTGTAGAGGTGATATTAATGAGTAGTTTAGAAAAACAAAGTCAATATATTTTAAGTGGAAATATGTATAATGATCTTACTATAGAATTAGTTGAAGCAAGGGAAAAAACTGTGCTTATGACAAATGAATATAATAGTAGTTTTGGAAAAACATCTGAAGAAAGGGAAGCTATATTAAAAAAATTACTAAAATCAATAGGTAAAGGTGTCTATTTTGAACCAAATTTCAGATGTGAGTTTGGTTTCAATATTTCTATAGGAAATAATTTTTATGCTAATTTTGATTGCGTTATGCTAGATGGCGGTGGTATTGAAATTGGTGATAATGTATTATTTGGACCACGAGTTGGAATCTATACATCAAATCATGCAATAGATGCAAATGAACGTGTTTTAGGTGGCTGTTATGCTAAAAAAGTGAAAATTGGAAATAATGTATGGATTGGTGGAGGTGTTCAGATAAATCAAGGAGTATCTATAGGTGATAATACAATTATTGGTTCTGGAAGTGTAGTCATAAAAAATATTCCAGCCAATGTAATTGCAGCTGGTATACCGTGCAAGGTTATCAGAGCAATAACACAAGATGATAAAACAGGGTTTAATGGTTAAATTTCAATTTTAATAATTAAAATAGTAATTTGAATGAGTGAAAAAAATTTCAATCTAAATTTTAGTAATTGAAAGGGGCATAACTTGTGGTAGGAATTTATTTTAGTGGTACGGGAAATACGAGATATTGTGTTGAAAAATTTTTAAAGGAATTAGATAATGATTGTGATATGTATTCTATAGAGGATAAACAAGCAATTTCAGCAATTGAAGAAAATAAGGATATTCTTTTTGCATATCCCATACAGTATAGTAATCTTGCTAAATTCGTAAGAGATTTTATCAATAAAAATTCACACTTGTGGCAAGACAAAAATATTTTTATAATTGCAACTATGGGGTTGTTCAGTGGAGATGGAGCAGGACTTTCTGCAAGATTATTCAAAAAATATGGGGCAAATATTATAGGTGGATTACATTTGAAAATGCCGGATTGCATTGGAGATGTAAAAGCATTAAAAAAAACATTAGAAGCTAATAAATTAGTTGTTCAGCAGGCAGAAGCCCAAATTAAGGATTCTGTATTAAAGCTGAAAGATGGAAAGCCTACCAAAGAGGGACTAAATATTTGGTATCATATTGCAGGACTATTTGGACAAAGGTTATATTTTTACAATAAAACAAAAGAATATACTGATAAGCTGAAAATTGACAAGGATAAATGTGTGGGATGTGGAAAATGTGTTACTCTCTGCCCTATGAAAAACTTAAAAATAGAAAATAAAAAAGCAGTTAATGGGAAACGATGTACAATGTGTTATCGTTGTATTAGTAATTGTCCCAAGCAATCAATTACGCTCATAGGCAAAGAAGTTTTTGAACAATGCAGCATAGAGAAATATATATAATCAAATCTGAATGATTGAAATGTTAATTTATCAGGATCAGGGGAAGAAGAAGATGGTATTATGAAAACATTAATATTCAATGGTTCTCCAAGGAAAGATGGAGATACTGTTAGTTTAATAAATGAATTGGTTAAGCAGTTAAATGGTGAGTATAGAATAGTTAATACATATAATTGTAAAATAAATCCGTGTATTGACTGTAGGTTTTGTTGGAAAAATGAAGGGTGTTGTGTTAATGATGAAATGCAGGAAATTTATAAGTATATACAGGAGTGTGACAATATTTTAATTGCATCTCCCATTTATTTTTCAGAATTAACAGGAGCATTGCTGAGTGTTGGAAGTAGGCTTCAAACTTATTTCTGTGGAAAGTTCTTTCGTAAAGAGATTCCAATTAAAAAGCCTAAAAAAGGTGCCGTTATTGTTGTTGGTGGGGGAGATGGAAGCATAAACAAACCATATGAAACAGCATGTACTTTACTTCATCATATGAATTCACATGACATATTTCCACTTGTATATAGTCATAATACAAATAGTAATTCAGCAATTACTGATATTAATGCTATAAAAGGGATAAATGGTATTACAAAATTTTTTAATGAAAGACTTTATTTTAATGGAGGAAACAAAATGATAATACAAACTGAACGATTGGAGATTATTCCGTTAAATACTGATCAATTAAAACTATGGGTTGAAGATATTCCAGCACTTGAAAAAGAATTAAACTGTTCCTATAAGGCAGAATCAATGGAAGGATTTTTTCTTGAAATAGTAAAGGGACAGTATGAAATAACTCGAAAAGACCCTAATAATTATTTGTGGCATAGCTTTTTTTTATTAATTCGCAAGGATGATAGGGTTGTAATAGGTTCAGCGGATTTTAAAGATATTCCTAATGAAAATGGTGAAGTTGAGATTGGTTACGGTATAGGTAAAGAATTTGAGCATAATGGATATATGACAGAAGCTGCAAAAGCAATGTGCAAGTGGGCATTAAAACAAAATGGCGTTAAAAGTGTAATTGCTGAAACTGAATCAGATAGTTTTGCATCTCAGAGGATTTTAAAATGTTGCGGATTTAAAAAGTATAAAGAAAAAGAAACTATTTGGTGGAAATTATGAGAATAATCTTAGTCTGTTAAATTATTATTTATATTACATAGAAAGATTTTAATTTATTGAACGGATTATTTACATCAGGGGGTGTATTAAATTGAAACTTATTACATTAACAAGTAGTTATAAAACTGAGTGGGAAAGTTTGATTAGTGAGTTTGAAGAGAATGGAGAAAAATTAATTCCTTTAGCAATGAAAGGTCATGCAAATACTTTTGAGGAATTTTTAATTGAAGCTTATAAGAATTCAAAAGGAATTGATTTACCTGATGGAATTGTTCCTTCTGATATATATTTTTTAGTTGATGATAATTCAAAATACTTGATAGGAGCAATTGATATTAGACATTACTTGAATGAATATTTATTAAAATATGGTGGAAATATTGGTTATGGAATTAGACCTAGTGAACGAAAAAAAGGATATGCAACTGAAATGTTATATTTAGCATTGGAAGAATGTAAGACGAAGGGGCTATCAAAAGTTTTAATTACTTGTTTTAAAAGTAATATTGCATCAGCTAATACTATAATTAAGAATGGTGGAATATTAGAAAATGAAATTGCTGAAGGTGGTAATGTAAAACAAAGATATTGGATTCAATTATGAGAATAACACAAATGTGATGAAGTCTAATTTGTAAGGGGGATAAATAAATGGTTTTATTAGTTGTTGATACACAGAAATTAATAACAAATGAAAATTTATATAAATTCAATAAATTTGTGTCAAATGTAGAAAAAATAATTGCTACAGCGAGGCAAAATAATATAGAAATAATATATGTACGCCATGATGATGGTGCTGAAAATGAATTAACAAAAGGAACTGAAGGTTTTGAAATATATGAAAAATTCATACCCTATAAAGAGGAGAAAATATTTGATAAAAAAGTAAATAGTGCTTTTAAAGATACTGGTTTATTAGAATATTTAATAAGTAAAGGCGAAAAGGATATAATTATTGTAGGACTTCAAACAGATTATTGTATTGATGCTACTATAAAGTGTGGATTTGAACATGGATTTCACATGATAATTCCAGCTTATTCAAATACAACAGTTGAAAATAAGTTTATGTCAGCAGAGCAAACATACAGATATTATAACGAATTTATTTGGAATGGTAGATATGCAGAATGTATTCCTCTGGAACAAGCACTCAAAATGATGAGATAGATTTTAATTTAAATTTGCAAAAACTTTATAAACAGGGAAGGTAAGGCATAGAGTGTATTATAGAAATCTTGCATTAAGTGATATGGACAAGATAGAAGAAATGATTGATACTACTATTAATAATAAGGCAGATAAATATAATTAAAAAACATAAAAGGAGGGAATTTAATTACCGTCCTTTTATGTTTTTTTTAATTAGCATCATCAGACTTTGTTTCACAACTCTCTTCAATCTTTTTGACTCTTTTTTTATAGATTGATGAAAATACAGTTAATACAACAAATGCTAAAGCAAAAACTTGAACTAACATAATTATTCCTGTAGCGATTGAACCTAGTAATTTTTCATATTTCAAATATGAAGATATAAAAAACGTCACACCACATAAAACACCTGATATTGAACTGACAATTATATTAGTTTTTATGTTTGGTTCTAATTTTCTATCCCAAATTCCATTTTTCAAGCATGCTACAACAGTATATACAGCAAGGCATATGAATACAATGGACTCACCTATAGTATCTCCTTTACCCATTGATGATTGAATGAGGATAGTGGCAAAAAGTCCCCAAAATGCAACCCACATGCCATTTCGTTCAATTTTTAAAAGTTTTTGTTCTTGCATTTCATCCAATTTATTTTTTCTTTTATTCATCATTTTCTTCCTCCCAAAATAAATCATCTAGTCCTTTTTCCAATGCTCTGCAAATGGCTCGGCATAGCTTAATCGTTGGATTATAATCGCCCTGTTCAATAGCATTCATTGTTTGCCTGGAAATTCCAACTTTTTCAGCAAGTTGTTTTTGTGTCATATCAAGTTGAGCACGAGCAACTTTTATAGGAATATTTCGTCCCATATAATCACCTCCATTATAAAAATTATTTTATGTCAAATATATATGACATATATAAATATATATTTAAATTTTTATAAGTCTATTATTAATATAAAGAAAGGTCCAGGTAGATTTTTAAAAACTAAAATAATATGATATTTGGAAAATATGATATAATTAATCAATGGAAAATAGTGGTTGACTCTTAACTACGGTATTCAGTTTAACTGGGTGATAAATGATATACTATTATGGTAAAATATTCAATGTATAATGATTTTATTTTTAGGGGGTTGAAAGGTGAAGATATTTAAAAAATTAAAATTAGTTTGTTGTATACTATTAACAATGTTATTTATTATTACTTGTGGAGTTTCTGCTAGTGCATCAGTACTTGGAGAAAAGTATTCAGATGACGTGTTTATATATGATGAGGCAGGAATGTTTACTAGCGATACTGTTAATGACTTAAACCATATATCAAAGGACGTAAAGGATAGATATGAATGTAATATTGTAGCAGTAACTGTTGATTCTTTATGCGGAAGAACAATAGAGGAGGTAGCTAATGAAGAATCTTCTTATTTAACTGATAAGTCAGTCTTATTTTTAATATCAAAAGAAGATAGAAGAATGAGAATAAGAGTTGGAGAAGAGCTAAGAGAATTGTTTGATGATGATTATTGTAAATTTGAAGTTGAATATATGGGAATATACTTCAAAAGAGGAGACTATGATGCAGGATTACGCCACAGTTATCGCGCATTTGTAACTAGAATATCAAATTATTATTATTCAAATCCTTTATCGAAGTCTGAAAATTTTAATTCAACTGAGAAATCTTCAAAACCTAGTGGAAGGAGTGGTGTTATAGGAATTTTAGTTTTCTTTGGTATACTTATTTTAATAGGAGGGTTGCTATCTAAGAAGCTTGGCATAAAAGGATATAACATAGATGAAGGATGTGGCAGGGGTAATAATTATTACCGCCCTAGATATAGAGGAGATGGATATTATGAGAGAAGAAGAAAACGTAAGCAAATGGATAATATGGAGAATTATTTAAAACATATTGACCACAGACAAAGACGCAGATACAATTCATGTGACAGTTCAGACTTTTTAGATAATTGTGACAGTTCAGGATATGCGGATAGTTATAACGATGATTCTTCAAATGGAGGTGGAGCATCTGGGGGATGGTAATATGAATTTTAAATACATTAGTTTGGGCTTTATAAAAATAAATAAATAAATGGAACATAAATTTCTAATTATCTTTGTCAATACAATTGTTTTAATATAAATTATATTAATGTATCTAATATATTAAAAGAAGTTGGAATGGCATATTTTGAAGGGAAAGTACATAAGAAAGCCTTTGAAAATAGTCATTCAGAAAAAATGAAGACGATGGGTTTTACTGAATAAATTTATAGAATTTAATGATTTATTTATTGAATAGCTAGGTATAAAAAAGAAGGGAACATTATGGAATTTATATTTATGATAATTACAGTATTATTGCTTTATGTAATAATACAACTTGCTATTGATCGATCTATAAATACAAAAATACTAAAAGAAAATTTAAAAGTTTTAGTTGAAATAAGAGAATTACTTAAAAAGCAAGATAAAAATTTGTAACAACTATAAATACTGGAAATTCATATTTTTCTTATGAATTTGCGGTATTTTTTATTTTGTATATTTAATATTGATAAAATATTAATTTAAATTTGAGTAATTTTGCGATTATATAACTTATGTTTTCAAAACAAGCTTCATTTAATGATTTTTCGAAATACCTATAAAGATTATGTCTAAAAATATATACAAAATATTCCAGAAAACCTATTGATATTTATTAATTACAAGTGTAAACTAAAAATAGAAATTACATTTGTAATCAAAAAGGGGGTAAAGAATAATGAATGAAATTCCTAAAATATCAAACGCTGAATGGGAAATTATGAAAGTAATATGGAGTCATACTGAAATTACATCAGTCAATATTATATGTGAACTAAAAGATAAAGTAGAATGGAAACCATCTACAATAAAGAGCTTAATAAATAGATTACTAAAAAAGAATGTAATAGGGTTTAAAAGATTAAGTAACGAATATTTATATTTTCCTTTAATAGCAGAAGATGAGTGCATAAAGATAGAAAGCAAATCTTTTATTAATAAAGTTTTCAATGGTTCTGTCAAATCTATGCTTTTAAACTTTGTTGAATCAAAAGAAATATCTGAAACAGACATAGAAGAATTAAAGAACATACTCAAACAATCAAATAAAAAGAAAGGTTGAAGTGTATGAATTTTTTCGAGACTACTATAGTTTCTTCTTTTATTGGAAGCATAATAGTATTAATTATATTAAGCATAAATAGGATATTTAGATATAAGTTAAATCCTACATTTCATTATTATATATGGCTAATATTGATTGTAAAATTAATATTTCCTTTTGGGCCAGAAAACTCTCTGAGTTTTTCTCATATATACCAAAGAGTATATATAGAGAATAATACAAATGAAAACTCACTAAAAGTACAAGAAAATTCTATAAAACAATCTCAAAATTCATATTTAGAAGATTTAAAATCAAAAAATTCTTTTCAAAATTCAAATGATAATAAACTCACCCTAAAAACCAATATACCGTTGAAAAATCAACTTCACATTAAGAAAATATTCGTTTCCTTATGGACATTAGGTGTAATATTGCTAATATGCATATTTATTTTAGCACATAAAAAACTTAAACAAATAGTTAAAACTTCTATTAAAGAAGTAAGTAATGAGCATAAAGAAATTTTAAATAATTGTATAAACATTATGCATATAAAAACTAAGGTAAAATTATTATATTCTTCAAAAATAAGCAGTCCCTGTTTATGTGGATTAGTTAAACCAAAGATATTAATTCCAATAAGCTTAGTAGAGAACATTAGCACATCTGATTTTAAATACATTTTAATGCACGAACTAATTCATTTAAAAAGGAAGGATATACTAATAAACTGGATCATAATTTTATTGTCCATTATTTACTGGTTTAATCCAATAGTTGTTTATGGTCTTAGTAGAATTAAAAAAGATTGTGAATTTTCATGTGATAATAATGCAATTTCTTATTTGAATGAAAATGAAAATATACAATATGGTAATGTGTTAATAAAAGTATTGGCTTTATGTAGAAGTAATAATAGACTTATAGGAACTACTTCAATGGTTAGAGATAATTTAGAGATTAAAAGGAGGATTATCATGATTTCAAAATATAAGAAAATAAATTTTAAAGGAATATTACTTGGTAGTATTATTGTCGTTATTATAGGGGGAATAGCAGTTGGGGTAAATGCTTCAAAATTAAATATTGATAATACAGTAAAAGCACAAGTTTCAACTTTGGACAATATAGCTAGTAATAATACAACAGATCAAACATTATCAACCAATGAAAATAATATATCAAATGATAACTCAAATTCTGCAGTTACATTTTCATCTGATATTATAATTTATAATAGTCATGTTGATGAAGATTATCGATCTGGGATAAATGTAACTGATATAGGTGCTTTAATTAATGATAAACTTATAAAAGAAGGTTTAAGTAGTAATTTTATTGAGTGCAAGGCTCCTAAAGAATATATTGAATCATATCAAAATTCACGTGATTTAATAAAAGCAGATGTTAAAGATTATTCAAATAATATTTTATTAGATATACATCGAGATGCAGTAGATAGTATTAAATGTGATAAAAAAAAGATAACATTAGTTCTTGCTAAAAATAGTCCTTATTATGAGAACAATAAGGTATTTGCTGAAAGTTTATTACAAAATATAAATAGTTCAAATGAAATTAAAGCAGAAATAATTTCGTATAATTGTGGTAAGTTATGCTTTAATCAGGATTTATCTAAAAATGCATTGCTTATTAACTTGGGAAATAACATGTCTAGTGATAGTGATATAGAAAAGTGCGTAAATGCACTTGTTTCATCTTTAAAAGAAATTCAAGAGGATAGTTAGAAATATTAGTTAAATTACAATATATGTTATAATTAATTCGGAATAGTAGATAAGTGTGAAGAAAATATTTTTTATATAACTCACAGACAAATAGTAATTTGTGGAGGAGATATTATGGATTTATATTTATAAGTCATTTAATAGAACTTATTAATGTATAGAAAAATAGTGACAAGAGGTGAATATTATAAAAAAAATATCAAAAAGAATCGTTGTATTATTTTCTGCAACAATGTTTCTTATTGGATTTATATTTTTTTGTATCTGGCAAAACAATAGTATTATTATTTCGAAGTTTAATTATGTAAGCTCTAAGATACCAGATGAATTTAATGATTTTACAATAGTTCATATTTCTGATTTACACAATAAAATGTTTGGCGAAAATCAAGTTAAGATATTAAATAAAGTTAAAAGCATTTCCCCAGATGTAATTGTTATTACAGGTGATTTAATAGACAGACGTAAATATGATTTAGATACTGCAATAATGTTTGTTTCAGGAGCTGTGAAAATAGCTCCTGTATATTATGTGTCAGGTAATCACGAGGCTTGGTCTGGAAAATTCTCTATGATTAAAGAAAAATTGATAGATATAGGTGTTCACATTGTTGATAATACAGCATTTAAACTTTCAAGGGGGAACAGTTCAATACACATATTAGGATTATCGGATCCAGATTTTCTTACATCTGATTATATGGATGGTACAAACACCAATAAAATGAAAGAACAATTAAATAGATGGTCAACGAATGAAAGTTTTAAAATACTACTTTCTCATAGGCCAGAACTATTTGACTTATATTATGAAAACAATATGGATTTAATTTTTACAGGACATGCTCATGGAGGACAAGTTAGAATTCCTGGGATAGGTGGATTATTTGCTCCAGATCAAGGAATATTTCCTAAGTATACAAGCGGAATATATAATAAAGATTTATCTACAATGTTTGTAAGTAGAGGATTGGGTAATAGTATTTGTCCTTTAAGGATTTTTAATAGACCAGAAATTGTTGAAGTAACGTTAAAAACACAATAAACAAAATGAGCATAATCCATAGTTTCAAATTTCAATTTAATTATGAGATATAGATACTGTTATTTCCACTATTTGGATAATATTAATCTTTTGTTAAGAAAAAATAAATATTATGTTTTTACAATAAAAATAATAAATAGCAATACATTTGCTAAATGTACTATAATTTACTAGAAGATAAATAGTAATTTGAAGGTGAACATTATGGAATATATTAAGAAATATAAAATTATTTTTAGTATGCTTATGATTTATATTTGGGGAATCAGTTATCAACTAATTCATCATAATGAAGTAATAATGACAATTTCTGAAACTACAATATATTTGTTTTTATTATTTGTTGGGATAAAATTAATAAAGAACACTGAAGCAAACGAAAGGATAATTGTGCCTAGTAATATTAAAGTGCTTTACTTTGAGCTAGCATGGTATGCTTTTTATGTTATATTTACTTTTATCACTAATAAGCTGGGTATTTTCATAGTAAATGAGATGATACATTGGATTGGGCTTGTAATAATTCCTCTTGTTATTTTATGGAAAACTATGAAAATATCTTTTAAAGAAAGCTTATGTATGTTAGGTTTATATGATTCAAAATTTAAATTATATCTAAAATCAATTATCATAGTATGTTTAGGAATGTATCCACTTATGGTATCTTTACTTACTTATTATTATAATATTGGAATACAAAAGGTGGCTTCTAGTATATTAAATTTGCTTATCAATATACCAGTATATTTACCAATTATGATGATAATGGCTGGCTTTACAGAAGAATTTTTCTTTCGTGGAATATTACAAAATATATTGCAGCAGAGAGTTAGATATAGAATAAATGCTGTAATTATAACGAGTATTTTGTTTGGATTATATCATATTCCATTTGCTTTATTTTTATGGGAAAATACTTCAGGAAATCTTCTATTATCATTATCAGTAGTGTTTACAGAACAAACTGTTGCTGGAATTTTATATGGTGGTTTATATAGTAAAAGTAGAACATTATGGTATCCAATTATTATACATTCCTTTAACAATATGATTCTTATGATATTTCAGAATTTATTTTTAAAGTAAACTGTTAAATTCCAATTTGAATAATTGAATTTTATTAAATTGTTATTATTAGGGCTAATTAAGAATTGTATTATATGAATGAGGGAGTAAAATGGACAATTATATAATTGAAAAGGTAAACCAAAATGATGTTATCAAAATTGTAGATATTTATAATTCTAATAAAAATTTTTTAAACAGTCATATGGGTATTTCAAGTGTTTCTAAAGGTTTTGTACTTAATGAAATTGAAGAAATGAAAAATATAGGATTCATCTCATCAACAATAAAAGATAATAAAGGTGAAATAGTTGGATTATGTGATTTTAAAATTGCAGATGAAGTATATTTATCTTTGTTAATGATTGATGCTAAACTAAAAGGAAATAGATTAGGAAGAGTAATATATAATCAGTTAGAAAAATTATTTAAATATAAAAATGCTAGTCGTATTAGAATAGATGTTGTATATGGTTACGAAGGTAATGTACTTGGTTTTTGGGAAAAACACGGATTTGTATCTAGTGAAAAAATAGAATTAGAATGGAATGGATATAAATCACAAGCTGTTAAAATGTATAAGACCATTTAATAAGTACGTAAGATAATTAAGGGGGTAATATTTTTGGACAGTAATGTTGTATTTAGAAATGTTGAAAAAAAAAGACACAGAATCTTTATGGAATATGATGAATCAATTAGATTATGAAACAAAGTTTATGATGTATGAGCCAGGTGAAAGACCTAAAAATATAGATAGATTAGAAGAAAATTTAGATAGTGCAATTAATGGCAATAATCTGTTTCTTTTAGCAGTTGATGACAGTGAAATTGTAGGATTTATTTCAGCTGAAATAGGTAATGTGAGAAGAGTACAACATAGCGCATATATAGTAGTGGGAATAAGAGAAAAATATCGTAATCAGGGAATTGGCACAGAATTTTTTAAGAAATTAAATGATTGGGCATTAGATAAGAAAATTGTAAGACTTGAATTAACAGTAGTTTGTACTAACCAAAGGGCTTTAAACTTATATAAAAAAAGTGGTTTTGAAATAGAGGGCACAAAGAGAAAATCAATGTATATTGATGGTGAATATGTAGATGAATATTACATGTCCAAGATAATTAAATGATAGGAATTGTATAACTTATAAATACGGTATTATTTTTAAAGTATGACATAGTTAATTGATATTGGTAACTTTTTTATATAATTTAGGGAGTTGAAGATTATGGATAAATTAAAAGTTTTTTTGCATAAATTATTTTAGTTAGATAAATTTGAAGGGAAAAGTAAATTCATCGAATATATAATGGTGATGAAATGGTAGGATTTTTATTATACGATTATGATGAAGAATTAAAAGGATGGTCATTTTCAAGATTTATGATTGATATTAAGTATCAAAACAAGGGATTTGGTTCAAAAGCGTTAGAAAAGTTTTTAGTTTTTTTCATGATAAATTTCCAAATGAAAACTTATATACAAGCGCAGAGATAGATAATGAGGTAGCTATTAAGTTGTATGAAAAATATGATTTTAATAAAAAGAATTCATTTGAATATAAATTTGGGGATATTACATATAAGGAATTTAGAATGTTGAAGGAATTATGGTAGTATATAGACAAATTCTAATTTGCAGAGTTTTAGCTAAAGCACATTTGTGGAAAATTAAAATAATGGGCATTAAGAATAAACCTTATCATTTAGTATTAAATGATAAGGTTTATTTAAATATTAATATATTATATCAATAAAAATATGGTTATTTTAACCTAAATGATTATGTTTATGATAATAAAAGTATAATATCAATGAAGGGGAATGTATATAGAAGTTGTAGGTAAGGGAAGAAATTCGAAGTGGAAAAAAACTATAAGGGAAAAGAAGTATGTACTTAAAAATATTGATTTTTACATAGAAAATTAATATTAAAATTACATAATATGGTATAATAAAATGCATAGTAAATAGAGTGTTTTACATAAAATTTCAACATTATAGTAAAACAAAGTATCTATTTTAACTAAAAAGATAAATGATTATGTGTAATTAAATAGTATAGATAAATAGTAATTTATCTGTATAAAATAGAAATTATTGGAGGCATATGATATGTTTGAATCAAGATGTGGAGTTTGTTGTAATCAATGTAAAAGAAAAGACGAAGTACATTGCACTGGATGTATAAAAATGAAAAAACCTTTTTGGGGAGGACAATGTGGTGTTAAGTCTTGCTGTGAGGGAAATCAATTAGACCATTGTGGAAAATGTATAGATTTTCCTTGTGAAATGCTCTCAACAATGGGCGTAGAACAGGGATTTAATCCAATTCCTAAAATTGAACAATGTAAAAAGTGGGCAAAAGAATAATAAGGTGATTTAAATTATAAGGAGACAATGATAATGAAATTTGGAGAAATTAAAGTAGAATTAAAAGATGGAACAGAATGCATTTTAAGAAACCCAGATGAACAGGATGCAGAAAAAATGATTGAATATTTAAAAATGACATCAAAAGAAACATATTTCATGGTTAGATATCCTGAAGAAATTAGAACTACGGTTAATAAAGAAAGTGAGCACCTTAAGAACAATTTGATTAGTGATAAAGACATAATGATTGCTGCATTTGTAAATGATGAACTTGCAGGTAATGCTAGTATTACCTGTGTGAGAAATCATCTTAAACTTAAACATAGAGCAGTATTTGGAATTTCTATTAAAGAAAAATATTGGAACAATGGTATTGGAAGTATACTTATTAAAACCATAATTGAACAAGCAAAAAAGATGGGATATGAGCAAATTGAACTTGGTGTATTTGCAGATAATAAAAAAGCAAAAGTTTTATATAAAAAGTATGGATTTGAAGTTTGGGGTACTACAAAGAATGCATATAAACTTAAAGATGGAACATACCGTGATGAAATTATAATGGGGAAAATTATAAAATAAGTATCAATTTAATCTAAATAAAAAGATATTACTTGCTAAATAGCTAAATATAAACAGTAAGTTGCGGGTGAGATATATAGTATGTATAAGATAATTAAAAAAGCTAATAATGGTTGGGAAGTACATAAAGTTGCAGGAAGTGATACGATTTCCATTGTAAAGTACATTGCAAATCATCAGGATATAAATAAATTAATAGAAGTATTACAATTTTTATATAAAAATAAAGTTTTAGAAGGATCAATTGATATGAATCTGGCTATGCAAGATGAATATTTGCAGGAATTGTCAATAGGAGAGTATCAGTTTATTATAAATTTAGATTTTTGGGAAACTTTTGTTTTTTATTCAAAGCAAAAAAATGGAAACTCATATGTGATGAAAGTTTTTGATAAATTAGCCATAGACACTAATTAAAACAATAGTTTTAGGTTGAGTATATAAATAATAAATTTGAATTAAAGATTATTTATGCTGTATTGGAGGATGCATGTAATGAAGAAATTATAGAGATTATTAAAAAACTCCTACCAGCTGGGCAGAAGACCATATAGGCATAACAGGATTATTTAGTATTGCTTTAGATAAACTATTTTCATTGTGTGGAGAATTTGGAAGTAGATTTTGGATTGAAGAGTGGGAATATCCTGACATTGGGTTTGCAATAGCTAATTGTCCATCAACAGGACATGATATGATATTTTTAGATTATAGGGAATGCGGACCTAACAACTAAAGAAAAATAAGGATTTATATCTAGTGAAAAAATAGAATTAGAATGGAATGGATATAAATCACAAGCTGTTAAAATGTATAAGACTATTTAATAAATATAAAGTTTAACTACAAATTTGTTAGTGAGAGTGAGTAAAAGAAATGAACTTAGAAGAAATAGAAAATATAGAAGGAATTAAATTTCCAAGACTGTTTAGAGAAATTTACAGTACAGGTACTATGAAATGGATGACATCTTATAAATGGTTAAATGAAAATAGGGAAGAACTATTAAATACTCCAGCAGCTTTTATGTATGGTGTAGAATCAGATTGTGAACCATTATTATTTGAAGATATACAAGATCGTAAAGAGTTTATTGATGAAATGAATGAAATTTCAGGATATAAAATAAAAGAAGAATATAATTTTATTCCTTTTGCAATGACAGGAGGAGGAGATATATACTGTTTCATTTATAAAAACAAAACAGAATTGACTCATATTATTTTATACAAACATGATACAGATGATATTGTAAGTTATGGGGTGAATTTTGAAGAATTTTTAATGTGGCAAATGTCTGCAGCTATTACAGAATGGGAGCAGGAAATAGATGATTGTATATTAGCACATGCTAAATATTTAAAAGATGAATATAAGATATTATTTGAAAATAGGGACATAGAAGCTATTTTAAAAACTGCAAAAGAAATAGAAGTTAAAATGGATAAATTAGGAGAAGAGAACCTCCAAAGTAAATTTTATAATGTTATAGATTAGAAATTCGTAAAAAATAAATGAGTATTGTTTTAATAAAGGAATTATTAGATAAGTTGGAATGGTGGCATGGTATTGAGAGAAATACAAATTCCAATTTGGAAGGGAGATTTTTGATGATAACTAAACATGTAATAGTAGAAGATTATAATCCAAAGTGGAAAGAGAGTTTTGAAAGTATAAAAGATGAATTATTAACAGTTTTATCTGGAAAAATTATTTCAATTGAGCATATTGGTAGTACATCAGTTGAAGGATTATCAGCAAAGCCAATTATAGATATTGATATTGTGATTGATAGAAATTTTGATGAAGTTAAAAAACAATTGGAAACTCTTGGTTATATTCATGAAGGTGACTTAGGGATATATGGTAGAGAAGCATTTAAATATTCAAATAAACCACATTTGATGGTACATCATTTATATGTATGTGGTAAAGACAATAAAGAGTTATATCGTCATGTTACTTTTAGAGATTATCTAAGAAAGCATAAAGAAGATAAAGAGATGTATAGTGTTATTAAAAAAAAGATGGCATTAAAATATCCTGAAGATATAGATTCTTATATTAAAGGAAAACAACAAATAATTTTAGAAATATATAAGAAATGTGGATTAGAAAAATAAGTTTTAAGTTAAGATTGAGAGTTATAAATTAACTAAATAAGAGGGTGGCTATATGTCTATATGAATGGAACAATAAAGTTTATTAACTTAAAATATAGATGTTTTATTTGTAAATTAATTTATTATTTTACTTTAAATGGATATTGTGATATATTTTAATAAGACTAATATGTTACATTATGTATTAATCTTTTTAAAGGGTAATGACATATCCAAAGATTCATTTCCATTTAATAAATCTTAAATCTCAATTTTAATTATAAAATGTGTTTTAGATTAATATGAAATTGTAGTATTAAGATTTAGTATCTATAGCATTTATACTATAATGACATTATAATTTAAAAATACAATTAGGTTAAAATGAGAATGTCAAATATTTAAGGTAAGAAGATGAATAGTTATGTTAAAAAGTGAAGTATCTAAACAAATTACAACACCACTAACAGCTCCAGCATTTCCAAGGGGACCTTACAGGTTCCATAACCGTGAATATTTTAATATTATATACCGTACTGATGCTGATGCTTTACGTAAAATTGTACCAGAACCTTTAGAATTAGGAGAAGATCCTTTAGTTAGATTTGAAATGATGGCTATGCCTGATACAAGTGGATTAGGATCTTATACAGAATGTGGACAGGCTATACCAGTAAGCTATAATGGTAAAAAAGGTGACTATTTGCATATGATGTATTTAGATAATGAGCCAGCTATTGCCGTTGGGAGAGAACTTAGTGCATATCCTAAAAAACTTGGTTATCCTAAGTTATTTGTTGATTCAGACACACTAGTTGGTACATTAGATTATGGAAAATTAAGAGTAGCAATAGCAACTATGGGGTATAAGCATAAACAATTAGATCTAAATGAAGCAAAGGAACAAATTTGTCGTCCTAATTTTATGTTAAAAATTATACCTAACTATGATGGAACTCCAAGAATATGTGAGCTAATATCTGCACAAATTAAAGACATTACTGTACATGAGGCATGGACTGGTCCTGCAAGATTACAATTATTTGATCATGCTATGGCACCATTTAATGACTTACCTGTAAAAGAAATAGTTTCAAGTTCTCATATTCTCACAGACTTAACACTTCCATCTCCCGAGGTTATATATGATTATCTTAAAAAGTAGTTTAATATTTTAATAAATAAAATAAATTGCAAACTGTTATAAATAATTAAAAAATCTAAGTTAAGAATATGATTTCTATTTAGTATAGAGATCATATTTTTTTTAGTATTTACAAAATTAGAGAAATTTTAATAAATATTTAAAATATAGTCATTTTTGAAAGCAATAATAAAGAATTATCAAACTACAATTTATACTACGAATTCTTAAAATTATTTATATCTATTAAAAGGTTTTCAGAAAAATTGAAAAAATTCGATATTTTTTTTAATTTTCCTATAATTGTTCTTTAGAATTTATGATATAAAAATATATAACCAGCTCTCGTTTTGTTAACGTTTTATCTAACTGTGAGTAATTTTATTGAATTTAAATATTGATTTTGGATAATTTAGTGATAACATACTATTTATACAAACATTTCAATAAATTTACAAAAAGTAATTAGATAAGATAACTATGGTATTTTTACAATTAATAAAACTTTTTATAACATCTTACTATTTCCAAGTAGCACCATATATCCAAATAACTTAATTTTTTTAATCTTATAGAAATTTTTACTTAAGTAGTTCAATATAGTAAAAATTAATAAAAGCTTTAATTAATGATTTGTTTTAATTAAATTCAAATGCCAACTCACCATTATAATACAATATTATATGGTTTAAAAATATAGTCTAATTAATAAAAAATACAAATCAAAAGCTCTTATGGGTTTTTGTGTGAAAATTTTATAACTATGAGGAGGAGCAATATGGAAAGAAACTTATCAGTATTATCGCAAACAAATGATTTAAAAATTACAAAAAGAACTGAAGGTGACAAATCTAATAATAAAGAATCATATCTAGGAGTATTTAAAAAAGTTGAAAATGCTATTACAAAAGCAATTTATGCACAAAAGAAATTAAGTCTTTATTATACAAAAGAAGATAGGGAAAGAATTATAAAAGGTATAAGAAAGGCTACATTGGAGAATAAAGAAATATTAGCAAAAATGATTTTAGATGAAACACACATGGGAAGATATGAAGATAAAGTATTAAAGCATGAATTGGTAGCTAAATATACTCCAGGTACAGAAGATTTAATTACTACAGCTTGGTCTGGGGATCAAGGTCTTACATTAGTAGAAATGTCTCCATATGGTGTTATAGGTGCAATAACCCCTTCAACTAACCCAACTGAAACTGTTATATGTAACAGTATAGGTATGATAGCTGCAGGAGATTCAGTAGTATTTAATGGACATCCAGGAGCAAAAAAATGTGTTGCTTTTGCTGTAGACATGATAAATAAAGCAGTTATTAAAGCAGGAGGACCTGAAAATTTAGTAACTACAGTGGAAAATCCAACTATGGAATCATTAAATGTAATTATGAAACATCCATATATAAAACTTTTATGTGGAACAGGAGGACCTGGATTAATAAAAACTCTTTTGAATTCTGGTAAAAAGGCTATAGGTGCAGGTGCTGGAAATCCTCCAGTAATTGTAGATGATAGTGCAGATATAGACAAAGCTGCTAAAAACATTATAGAAGGCTGCTCTTTTGATAATAATTTACCTTGTATTGCAGAAAAAGAGGTATTTGTTTTTGAAAATGTAGCAAATGATTTGATACAAAATATGATCAAAAATAATGCTGTATTAATTAATGAAAATCAGGTATTAAAGTTATTAGATTTAGTATTATTAGAGAGAAAAGATGAAACTTTAGAATATGCTATAAATAAAAAATGGGTGGGAAAAGATGCTAAGTTATTTTTAGATAAAATAGGTATAAAAGCATCTGATAATGTTAGATGTATAATATGTGAAGTAGATGCAAATCATCCTTTTGTAATGACAGAACTTATGATGCCGATACTTCCTATTGTAAGAGTTAAAGATGTTGATGAGGCAATAGAGTGTGCTAAAATAGCAGAACAAAGAAAAAGACATAGTGCATATATGTATTCAAAAAATATAGATAATTTAAATAGATTTGAAAAGGAAATAGATACAACTATTTTTGTAAAGAATGCTAAGTCCTTCGCTGGAGTGGGTTTTGGTGCAGAAGGCTTTACAACTTTTACTATTGCAGGACCTACAGGTGAAGGCATAACTTCTGCAAGGAATTTTACAAGACAAAGAAGATGTGTACTTGCAGGTTAGATGATAGATCAAGACAATTATTTCAATATATTTAGCAGTTTTATATGAAGTATTATATATTCTAAAAAAAGAAGGAGATATTAACATGAATAAAATAGTTAAGCTTGAAGATCTAAAGTCTATTTTTAAAGATGGAATGACAATTATGATCGGTGGCTTCTTAGATTGTGGAAGTCCTGAAACCATAATTGATATGTTGGTAAATTTAAATATAAAAAATCTAACTATAATAGGAAACGATACCGGGTACCCAGATAAAGGCATAGGTAAATTAGTTGTAAATGGTCAGGTAAAAAAGGTAATAGCTTCTCATATAGGGACAAATCCTGAGACCGGAAGGAGAATGAATAGTGGGGAAATGGAGGTGGAACTTTCTCCACAAGGAACATTAATTGAAAGAATACGTGCGGCAGGTTCTGGTTTAGGTGGAGTACTAACATCAACAGGAATAGGAACAATTGTAGAAAAGGGAAAACGTAAGATTTTAATTGATGATAAAGAATATTTATTAGAACTTCCATTAAAAGCAGATGTTTCACTAGTAAAGGGAAGTATAGTAGATGAATTCGGAAATACTTGTTATAAAGGAACTACAAAAAACTTTAATCCTTATATTGCAATGGCGGCTGATACTGTAATAATGGAAGCTGAAAATTTAGTTGAATTTGAAGAATTAAATAGGGAAGATATAATGACTCCAGGTGTATTAGTAAATTATATAATAAGGGAGGAAATTTAAGTGATTACAGATAGTAAATTAGCAAGACAAATAATTGCAAAAAGGGTTGCAAAAGAATTAGAGGACGGACAACTTGTGAACCTTGGAATAGGACTTCCAACATTGGTTGCAAATTATGTACCAAAAGATAAGCATGTATTCTTTCAATCTGAAAATGGAATGATTGGAATGGGTGCAGTACCAACATCAGGACATGAAGATGCAAATATAATAAATGCTGGTGGACAATGTGTAACAGCATTACCAGAAGCAGCATTCTTTGATAGTTCTATGTCCTTTGCATTAATTAGAGGTGGACATGTTGATGCCACTGTACTTGGAGCTTTAGAGGTAGATGAGGAAGGTAGCATAGCTAATTGGATTATTCCAGGAAAAATGGTACCAGGTATGGGTGGTGCTATGGATTTAGTAACAGGTGCTAAAAAAGTAATTGTAGCCATGCAGCACACTGGAAAGGGAAAACCTAAAATTCTTAAAAAATGTAGATTACCATTAACTGCAAAATCACAAGTAAACTTAATTATTACAGAACTTTGTGTAATTGAAGTAACAGATAAGGGATTATTTTTAAGGGAAATTAATGATTATACAACAATCGATGAAATTAAATCTTTAACAGAAGCAAATTTAATTATTCCAGATGATATAAAACGTATGGCTGTATAAAATTTATAGCATGATGGCTTTTTTATGAGAGTTTAGATAATTTTATATAAAAACAAAATTATCCACTATTTAGTTTGGATTTATGTTTATATATTTAGACATAAATCCAATATGAATAAAGCGTTTATTACAGAATACTTTTATTATAATAATAAGTTGGTAAAACAATATAATAATGTGATATTTACAATATGTTATAATTATCCTAAATAAACAATTTATATAATATAGAGGTAAAATACATGATATTAGAAGTAATAAAAAATGTTCTTTGAGAATTGAATAATTTGGTATTAAATACATGATATAATTAAATAAAAATTACATATGGCTTAGTGAATTGTAGACGAGCTGTTAATGAAAGGAATTACTTTAAATGAAATACATAAAAAAACTTCCAGATACAGATAAGGCGTTAAGTGAAAAACTTACATTAAACAATTGGAAAAAAATAAAAGAGCCATCTAATTTTACATGGACTATTTTATTATCTACACCATTTATGTTGATAAATGGCGCAATTGAAATGTTTATTTTCTATAACTTATATACACCACTACAAGATTTCTTAAAAAGCAATGAAGGATTCAACATTACATTGGAATTACATTTAGTAACATTATTATTTATCCCTGTTATCTTTATTTTTATGACAATACATGAATTCTTACATGCGTGTTTTATTCCAAATGTTTTAAAATCAGATAAAACATATTGGGGAATAAATGGCATTTGTGGATTTGTTACCACCTCTGAAAAAATAAAGAAAAGTAGATTTTTGCTTATTTCAATTATGCCACTTTTACTTTTATCTATTGTATTACCATTTGTTTTAAATGCATTTGGATGGTTAAATGGGTATACAATTTTTCTTTGCTTATTGAATGCAATGGGTTCATGTGTAGATTGCTTAAATATATGCTTGATAGCAACACAAGTTCCAAATGGAGCTTATGTCTTAAATAATGGATTTGAAACATATTTTAAGTAGTTTGGAAAATAAAAAAACTTAGTTATTATTGTAGGATATTCGTTTGATAATATAATACAAAAAGATTCACAGGAATTTGAGTGTATGATTGCTAATTCATAATCCACCAAGTGGAAGTGAAAATTATGGAGATATGTATCACCGTGTTAGTAAATGCTTGAACGAAATTATATTAAAATCAAATATGTGATTCACCTATTTGTTCCACAGAGAATAAGCTGATAATGAAGAAATTTTATTAAAAGAGGTATTTGAATGGGATATTATGTTAGAGTAGAATCAGATGTAAAAGTTTATGTAGAGGATCTTAATCCAGAGGGCAAAAAGACAATCGTATTTCTACATGGGTGGCCTGGAAGTCATAAACTGTTTGAGTATCAGTTTAATCAGCTACCTAAAATGGGATATCGATGTATTGGCATAGATCAGAGAGGATTTGGACAATCAGACAAGCCTTTTACAGGATATTGCTACGATAGGTTATCAGATGATGTTCGAGCTGTAGTTGAAGTACTTAATTTAAAAAATTTTATATTAGCAGGACATTCTACTGGGGGAGCCATTGCTATTAGATACATGGCCAGACATAATGAATATGGAGTGTCTAAACTTGCACTTTTTGCAGCAGCAGCTCCTAGTCTTATAAAACGTCCATATTTTCCATATGGTTTAGAAAAAGAAGCTGTAAATGAAATTATTCAAGGAACATATAATGATCGTCCTAAAATGTTGCAAGGATTTGGAGACATGTTTTTCTTCCAGCATATAACTAAGCCTTTTTCAGACTGGTTCTTCCAATTAGGACTACAAGCAGCAGGCTGGGCAACTGCTGCAACTGCAAATTCTTGGTTAGATGAAGAAAGCTTATTTTTTGATCTAGAGAAAATAAGTGTTCCAACTTTAATTCTTCATGGTATTCATGACAAAGTTTGTCTATTCCCATTAGCTGAATCACAAAGACAACGTATTAAAAATTCCAAGCTTATAGCATTTGAAGACAGTGGCCATGGATTGTTCTATGATCAACGTGATAAATTTAATGAAGAATTGACAAAATTTATTGAAGAATAAAGTTTTTGTATCTATTGATTTGCCTAGAATAGTAGAAATCGAAATATATAATGTAAAAAAACAGGAATTTGTAGTGGGGATTATTAAGGAGAAAAATCATGTATCAAGTTTTAGAAGATTATAAACTAATATATGAAAATGAACCAATAGGAAAAGTTCAAAGAAAACAACAACATGAGAGATCTAATCAGTGGCTAAAAAAAGAATATGTTAATATGCCTCAGCTTTCAGTTACAATTGACTTTATGAAGGAAAATAAGAATATTAAATTTATAAGGCAATTTTATTATAAATTGATTTTTCCTCAAATTTGTGTTGAAGAAAATAAATTTGATGTGGATGGTTTATTATTTTTGTTTGAGGTAGATATGATACAATCTTATGAGGAATATTTATCTTGGAAAAAATCAATATTAGAATTAGAAAATATGGTGTTGAAATACAGATATAAATATCAAAAGCACTGGTTTGGATTTTCAATTCATGAAGTACCATTTGGGGTATTGTATGGTATGGATTGTGCATCACTTAAGCAGATAAAAGAAATGAAGAGTGATCTAAAGGAATTTGAAAAATTATGTTTGTTTTTAAATAAGGATGAGGAGGAAAATATCTCTTATTTATCAATTATTTATGATGCTTGGGAAAAATATTTGATGAGTGTAGATAAATACAATGGGTTTCAAGACTATTTGATTAAAAACATGATTGAATACTAATTATGAATATAATGAAAAGTACAAACAACTCGACAAATTCCAATTTGTCAGCGAGATAGAGGTATTGTAATTATGTCTCATTGATATATATAAATTAATAACAAGATTAAAATATCGCAATATTCAGAGAAAAAATGAATTTGCGGTATTTTTTTGAACAATACTAATATTTAAAGTAATAATTAAAATTATGTATATATTATAAAAACTTTTATATAACTAAGGAATAAACTTATGACAGAATATATTGATGTAAAAATATTTAGAGAAGAGGCAGGATGCTTTTATGTTTTTGAGCACAAAGATATAACTAGTTTTTATATGGTTAAGTATAAAGGGGGAGATTTAATATGAAAATTGGAAAAGTAAATAAAATACTGAATTTTATAATAGTTATCATATTAATTATATTGTGGGGAAGTGTTTTTCTTATACATGGTATTGTAGGTGTTGTGGCATGGTCACTAGCAAAATTATTTTTTGCACCAATCGGTGTGCTAGTGGCACTTATTAGCCTTATATTGATTATTATCTGTTTAGTAAAAAAGAAACAAGTTATTCAAAAATCAATTACATTATTATTATCACTAATTCTTGCATTTCCGATACTTATGCTTTTTAATGTTATTCAGGTCGAATATCCTGCTAATATCAATAAAGTAATGCCTTCGATTACAGTAAGATGGCCTCTAAAGGAAAAGACAATAGTTGGATGGGGTGGAAATGTTGTAGAAACAAATGCACCACATGCAATATGGGCATCTGAAAGATGGGCATATGATTTAGTTATGGATCCAAATAGTATTGATAGCAAGACACTTGAGGATTATGGAATTTATGATAAAGAGATTATTGCACCAATTTCAGGGACAGTCGTTGAGGCATATGATGGGGAGCAGGATATAGAACCAACTACAGAGGATTTTTTATCTATGGAAGGAAATCATGTTTATATAAAGATAGATGAAACGGGAACATATTTATTATTAAATCACTTAAAAAAAGGAAGTGTACTTGTAAAAGCTGGTGATCATGTAAATTATGGAAAAGTAATTGGAAGGGTTGGAAATTCTGGAACTACTTCAGAACCACATTTGCATATTCATCATCAACGTCAAGATCCAACGAAAACCGTTAATATAATCTTTGCAGAAGGGTTACCACTTTATTTTAAAGATATCGATGGTAAACCTATGCCGGAAAAAGGTTTAATTGTAACACCTAATAATTGAAGATTATGCATATTATATCTAGATTTGACCTATTAATTAACAAAAATAATGTTCTTCGAAAATTGAATAATACAGTATTTATAAAATTAATATATTTTCTATACATCCATGGAAATATATATATATTATGGTATAATTTTAATATGGACGAGGTTACAGTAGTAGAAAAATAGACAAGCATTATAGAAATAAATTAATTAAAATGATTAACTACGAAATTAATATACTAGAAGTTTAATTATATTTTAATATTTACAATGGGAGAAGAAGCTAATATGCAAAAAAAACTAAAAGGAATTGATATATTAATAATTTGCATTATTATACTATTGACAGCAATAACAATAGTTGGACTGTATTCTTTTAGAACAGATGAAAGTTATATAATTACAAATCAATATGGAGATAGTGTAAAAATTTTTGGAAATGGTATCTATGCTCATGATTCATATTTTAAAGCCCCAATTTTTATCGGTAGCGACTGCACAATGCTTTTTTTAGTTGTTCCAATGACCATAGTTGCTTTAATTGGTGAAATAAAAAGAAGGACAATAAAATCAAAATTATTGCTGACCACAGTTACAGCAACAGTGCTTTATTATTCTACCAGTATAGCATTTGGAGTCACTTATAATGCACTTCATTTGGTGTATATTGCTTTGTTTTCTAGCTCACTTTTTGCTTTTATTATCTTAGTGAAGAGTATAAGAGAAGATGAGGTGCGAAAAATACAAAAATGGATACTTCCGTCAAATGGATTAAGTGTATTTCTAGTATTATCGGGTATTTCTCTTTTTGTGGCATGGTTACCAGATATAATAACTTCACTAATAAATGGGAAATCATTATCGCTTATAGAAGTATATACAACAGAAATCACCTATGTAATAGATATGGGAGTAATAAGCCCATTGATATTTATATGTCTATTCCTTCTTAAAAAGAAAGAAGGACTTGGATATATTCTGCTTGCAATCATTTTAAAAATATGTAAAATCATAGGAATTATGATTCCAATTCAAACACTTTTTCAAACTATGGCTGGCATTGAAATACCTGTTCCAGTTCTTATTACTAAAGTTGGAATATTCGTTGTACTTGCAACTTTTGCAGCATACTTTAACATTAAGCTTTATAAAAATATAAGAGTGTAGGGTTAGTAGCATTATTTTTAAATTAACTATGATTATATTTTAGAAATTCTAGTGTTCATATTTTACACTTATAAGCATTCTGTCTTTTGCTTATTTTTTAACGTCACAACTGAAAATCAACAATTTATAAAAATATTGTATTATTCAGGAATGAATTTGCGATATTTTTGTTTACAATATTAAGATTTAAAGTAATAATAAAAATCATTTATATATTATAAGAACTTTTATTAGAATGAATACAAATCATTTATATATGATAAGGAGAAAATATATGAACTTTAAGTTAATTGATATAGAAAACTGGGAACGAAAAGAGTGCTTTAATCATTTCATGAATATTGCTAAAAGTACTTATAGTTTGACTGTTAATGTAGACATTTCAAAACTTTTAAGTTTAGCTAAAGAAAAGGGATATAGGTTTTATCCAACATTTACATGGATTGTTTCAAGAGCAATAAATAAACATAAAGAATTTAAAATGGGTTTTGATCAAAATGGAAATCTGGGGTACTTTGAAGAAATTTCACCAGATTATTCTGTTCTTAATGAAAAAACAAAAATTATGAATAGTCTTTGTACGTCATATAATGATAATTTCAAATGGTTTTATGAGAAAATGGTAAGTGATATGAATAATTATAAAGTTAGGGGAACTTTGACAGAACCACAGGATAATTTCTTTTTAATCTCATGTCTACCATGGTTAAGCTATACTTCTTTTGATGTTACAAATCAAAGTGAAAGGCAATTTTTATTTCCTATGGTTACATGGGGAAAATACTTTGAACATGATGGTAAAGTGCTTATGCCTTTAACTTTACAAGTACATCATGCTGTTGCTGATGGATATCACTGTTCACTATTTTATTCTGATGTGCAACAAGTGCTTGAGAATCCACAGAATTATATTAAATAAAATGATTCATTAATAGAATAGAAATTTAGTATGAGTGCGTATAATTTATTAATAAGACAAGCACTCTCCAATATGAAGAAGCTGTTGCAATAAGCAACAGCTTCTTTTATTTATGGGTATATTATTTAGTTTTATTGATATAATAAGCAAATATAATATCTAAAATTATTAAAAGAGTTGAACGAGGAGTAATATCATATCCATATAATGTGTTTTTTTCTGAATGTGTATTAATAGCAATATCCACAAACTTTGAAAGTGATGAGTCAGGGGTATTAACTATTGCCGCTGTTTTAAAATTTCGGTAACTTAGTTTTTCTGCAACTGTTGTTAATGTTGATGTATTTCCACTATTTGATATGAAAATAATTAGATCATCATGTGATGTACTTTTATCCAAAAGATCTATAATATGTGATTCATAAATGTAAAAGCTACTTTTATTAGCTTGCATTAAAAGCTTTGAAAAGTATTCTCCCATAGGTTTTGATAAGCCTACAGAAACAATTATTACTTTCTTTGCCTTATGAATAACATCTACTAATTTATTAATATTTTTTATTGAAAGCTTATCTAAAGAGAGATTTATACTAGTCTTTATTGTTCCAATATAGTTATCAATATTTGGGGTTGAATTAGTATTCAAATTTTTTAGTATATATTTTAATTCAGAGTACCCTGATAAACCAAGGTTTGTGCACATTCTAACTACAGTTGTAGTACTAACATTATTTTCTTCAGCCATTTTTGTAAGAGAAAGTTTTTTAGCCTTTTCTAAATCAGAATTAATAAAGTAAAAAATATGTTTTTCAGCATAGGTTAAATTATTAAGTTTATCGGAAAAATAAGTAATAAGAGTGCTCATATTAGTCCTCCAAATTTAAAGTTTAAGCTTATTATACTAAAGCTTTACATTAATTTCGACATTAAAAAGTAAAATTATACTTTTATAGTATAACAAAATTAAAAAAATATGTGTAATAATAAAGTTGTAAAAGATTTCAAAAGAAAAAAGTCGACTTACTTTATTAAATAAGGGGGAAGTAAAAATGGATTTAAAAAAAATGACAAATGAAAAACTTATTCTTTTAAATCAAACATGTGGAAATAAAGAAGAAGTTATTAAAAAATTAATTGAAAAATTATATGAAGAAAAAGTAATTACATCAAAAGAGGGATTCTTCGATGTGGTTATGGAAAGGGAAGCTCATTCTCCAACAGGATTAGAAAGGGGAGTAGCAATTCCTCATGGTAAGTCGGAAATAGTTAAGAAGGCTGCTTTTGCTGTTGCAAGATTAGAAAAGCCATTAACTGATTGGGAAAGTGTTACTGAAGATAATAATGTAGATTTAGTATTCTTATTAGCTATACCTAAGTCAGAAGAAGGATCTACTCATTTAAAATTATTAGCTGAATTATCTTCTGCTTTAATGTATGAAGATTTTACTACAAATATAAAAAATGCTAAAAATTCAAAACAATTATTAGAAGCTTTAGATTATAAGAAAGCTGATAATGAAGTAAAAGAATATAACAAGACTATTTTAGCTATAACAGCTTGTGCAGCAGGTATTGCTCATACATATATGTCTGCTGAAGCTTTAGAAAAAGCAGGTAAGGAAATGGGAGTTAGAGTTCTTGTTGAAAAGCAAGGAGCTAATGGAATTGAAGATAAGCACAAAGTAGCGGATATTAAAAATGCTGATGGAGTTATTTTTGCTTGTGACATAGCCGCTAAAAATGTAGAAAGATATAATGGCAAAAACTTTATAAAAGTTAAAGTTGCAGAACCACTAAAGGATTCTAAGGCATTAATAGAAAGAGTTTTAAATAATCCAGATGGAAAAGTTAAAGGTGATGTTCAAGAAGCATCTTCAGAGAGTGATAAGCCAAAAGGTTTATTCTCAGAAATGATGGAAGCTATAATGACAGGGATTTCATATATGATTCCAGTTATTGTTGCTGCAGGTTTGATGATGGGTATTGCAAAGCTTTGGGCAATGGGAATCGGTCAAATTGATAACTTAGGTACTTTTGCAGAAAGTACAAATCAATTACATGTATTCCTTCATTATTTAGATAAGTTTGGTGGATTAATATTTAAGTTTATTTACCCAATATTTGCTGCATACGTTGCTTATTCAATCGCTGATAGGCCAGGTATTGTACCAGGATTTATAGGTGGTGTATTTGCAGGTGGTTTACATTTCACGTTTTGGGGAATTAAAGATGGGATTCCTTCTGGTTTCTTAGGTGCATTAGTTTTAGGTTTAGTTGCAGGTTACTTAACAAGATTTTTAAATCAAAAAATTAAGTTATCAAAAAATTTACAAGCCATGAAGCCAATGTTTTTATTACCAGGTATTTCAGTTTTAGTAATATTTATTTTAAACTTTTATGTTGTTGATCCAGTATTTGGTGGGTTGAATGGATGGTTATCAAATGTGATAGCATCGTTTGATACAGGAAGTACTATAATGTTAACAGCAGTAATTGCAGCATGTACAGCATTTGACTTAGGAGGACCAGTTAATAAAGCAGCAGGTGCTATTGCAATAGGACTTGCGGCAGATTCGATTTTTCCACTAACAGGTAGGGTATTAGCAATTGTAATACCTCCAATTGGTTTAGGATTGGCTACAGTACTTGATAAGTTTGTTGTTAAGAGAAGAGTATTCGATGAAAATTTAAGAGTTGTTGGTAACACTTCAATTTTACTTGGATTTATTGCAGTAAGTGAAGGTGCGATTCCATTTATGTTAAAGAACCCATTAATAACAATTCCAATAAACATTCTTGGAGCAATATTAGGTTCTTGTACAGCTGTTGCATTAGGAGCAGTACAATGGAATCCATTACCAGCAATTTGGGGATGGCCTTTAGTTGAAAATCTTTGGGCATATATTTTAGGTCTTTTAGTTGGTGTATTATTCATAGCTTTAGCTAACATCTTTATAAGATTCTACATTATAAAAAGAGAAGAAAAGAGAAATGCTTAATTAAAAAAATAGAGAACTAAAAGCTATTTATGATAGTTTTTAGTTCCTTCATTAATAAGATATTTCAGGAGGATTGCAATGATTAAAAAAAAGGTATATGTTGTACCACATTCTCATTGGGATAGAGAATGGTACTTTTCAATAGAGGATTCCAATGTATTACTTAGCGAAAATATACCATATCTTATGGATGTTTTAGAAGGAGATAAAGAATTTAGTTCCTACACTTTTGATGCACAATTATCAATAGTTGAAGAGTATTTGAAATTGTATCCAGAAGATAGGGAGAGATTAGAGAAATTAATTAAAGATAAGAGAATTTTTGTTGGACCTTGGTATACACAAACTGATTCTCTATTGGTAAATAAAGAATCTATAGTTAGAAATTTATTATATGGGACAAGATTAGGTGACAAGTATGGAAATTCTATGAAAATAGGATATTTACCAGATATATTTGGACAAAATCAATATCTTCCTTCAATTTTAAAGGGATTTGGTATAGAGGATAGTGTACTTCAAAGAGGGATTTATACAGAAGAGTTAAATGGAAACTTAAACTTTACATGGACTTCACCAGATGGAGAAAAAGTAAATGCAAATAACATTTTCTTAGGATATGGACCAGGAAAGTTTCTAGATTCTGATGATAAATATATAGAAGAAAAATTATTCCCTATGCTTGAAAAATTAGAAGGTTTAAGTAAAGACTCAAATAATATTTTACTACCAGCAGGTGGAGATCAAGTTTTAGTAAGAAAAAGATTCCCCGATATAGTAAAAGAGCTTAATGAAAAGCAAGATAAATATGAGTTTATTCTTTCAGACTATGAAGAATTTATGAAAGATACTTGGAAAAATAAAAAGTTTGAAAATGAAATTAATGGTGAGTTAATTGCTTGCCAAAAATCAAGAATACATAACACAATAAAATCTCAAAGATATGATATTAAAAAGGGTAACTATGATGTAGAAAATAAAATTCTTTACATCCTAGAACCATTAGCAACAATAGGGAAATCTTTAGGACTTAAGTATCCTACACCATGGATTGATACTATGTGGAAGCTTTTGTTTGATGTTCATGCACATGATAGTATTGGTGGATGTAATTCAGATGAAACTAATAAAGAAATAATAAATAGAATTGAAAAGGTAGATAGAATTGCTTCAAATTTAATTAATATAATTAAAAAGCAAATTACTAATGCTGTTTCTCAAAAACTTGAAAAAGATAATATAGTTTTAATCTTTAATACGAAAGTTAAAAATTCTAGGGAAAATGTAAAGACAGTAATATTCACAAATAATAATGCTTTTGAAGTTACAAACTTAAATGGAGAAAAAGTAGAGTTTAACTTAATTAAAAGTGAATATTTAAGTGGTGGAAAGCAAGTAGTTGTAACAGCAGAAGGTGAAAAAGAAATTGAACTTCCAGGTTATTATAGAAGTGAAATAGTAATTAAAAACATGGCATTACCTGCAATTGGGTATAAGACTTTATTAATTAATGAAGTGGAGAAAATGCAAGAAGATATCTTAATGAGGCAAGCTTCAAATCATATTGAAAATGAAGTGTTTAAAGTAGAGGTTGAAGCTGGAGTAATATCTATCTTAAATAAAGCAACAGGTGAAAAATCTATAAATGCATTGTATTTTGAAGAAGATGAAGATACAGGTGATTCATATGATTTCTCGCCAACTGAAGATGGGAAAGTAAGTGTGATTAATGAATTTGAAGTTTTAGAAGTGAAAAGATCTAAAGCAATTCAAGTAATGGAGCTACAACATAAAAAGGGTGAAAGAGAAATTGAAACTGTGATAGAACTTAGATTTGGTGAAGAATTTATTAGAGTAAATCACAAAATCAATAATACTATAGAAAATCATAGAGTAAGAATAGTTTTAAATACAGGGATTAATAGTAAATCATCTTTGAGTGATGAAGGCTATTCATTAATAGAAAGAAATAATGAAAATAAATACATTAATACTTGGAGAGAAGAAGGGTTTGCTGAGGCACCAGTTCCAGTTTATGCTTTAGAAAATATGGTTTCTTTAAAAAAAGAAGATAGATTATATACAGTAATGGCTAAGGGAATAAAGGAATATGAAGTGTTAGAGGATTCTAAGATTGCATTAACTTTATTTAGAAGTGTTGGTTTATTAGGAAAAGATAATCTTTTATGGAGACCAGGTAGAGCATCAGGAATTAACAATAAAGTAGTGTACACTAAAGATGCACAAATGCTTAAAGAAATGTCATTTGAATATGCCATAACATTTGGAAAAATTAAAAGTGATTTTGAAAATAAATTATTTAATAATTTAGATAAATATTTAGATAGATATACAAGCTACCAACTTCAAAAATTAAATTTATTTGAAGAGCGAGTAGAAAGATTTGAAGTTCCATTAAATCTGAAAAATGTAGATGAGGAATATTCATTATTCTCAATAGATAACAAATACGCAATTCAAAGTGTGTTAAAAGAAAGTTATGAAAAGGATGGTTTTATCTTAAGATTATTTAATCCAGGAGAAAAAGAAATCAAGGTTAATTTAACTAAAGAAAATGGAAAGAATATTTTCTTAACTAATTTGTATGAAAGAGTTTTAGAAGAAGTTAAGGAGGAATTAGTAATTAAACCAAGAGGATATATAACTATAAAGATGATTTAATAGGAATTTTGGAGGTAAGCTGTTATGAATAGAGTAGAGTTTATTAACTCAGTTATAGATAAGATAAAATTTATTTATGGTGAAAACTATAAAGAAGAATATAAAGAGGAATTTGATAAATTAGTAAGCAAGTGGGAAAATGAAGAGTTTAATAAGACTGATGAAGTGTCAGAAAAAAATGTTTATTTAATTACTTATGGGGATTCAATTTATGAAGAGGGTGTACCTGCAATACAAACTCTAAATAAGTTTTTAAAGGAAGAGGTAAAGGACACAATTACAGATGTTCATATACTTCCAATGTTTACTTATACTTCAGATGATGGATTTTCAGTAGTTGATTATATGGAGATAGATAAAAATCTTGGGAATTGGGAAGATATAAAGACTTTATCAAAGGATTACAGATTAATGTATGATTTTGTTGCAAACCATATATCAAAAAGCAGTAGTTGGTTTAAAGGTTATTTAAATAATGAAAAAAAATATGCAGAGTATTTTATAAAGGAAGATGAAAGTTTTGATACTAAAAATGTTGTTAGACCAAGAACATCACCTTTATTCCATGAATATGAAGGTAAAGATGGGATTAAAACTGCTTGGACTACATTCAGTGAGGATCAAATAGATGTTAATATAAAGCATTTTCCGTTGTTTATTGAAATGACAGATATCTTACTAAACTATGCTAAAAATGGAGCAACATCAATAAGATTAGATGCTATAGGATTCTTATGGAAAAAATCAGGCACAAGTTGTATGCATTTACCTGAAACTCATAAGATTATAGAAATATGGAGATTATTATTAAATTACTTCAAGAAAAATACTCAAATAATCACAGAAACTAATGTGCCACATGTTGAAAATGTAAGTTACTTTGGGAATAAAAACAATGAAGCCCAAATGGTTTATCAATTTACATTACCTCCATTAGTGCTTTATACATTAACTACTCATAATTCAAAAAAGCTTACTGACTGGGCAAAAACTATAGATAGGGTTTCAGAAAATGCTACATACTTTAACTTTCTATCAAGTCATGATGGAATAGGTATGAGACCAACAGAAGGTATTCTTACTGAAGAAGAAAAGCAAGTTTTAGTTGACAAAGTAGTTGAAAATGGTGGAAGAGTTTCATATAAGAACAATACAGATGGGACAAAATCAGTATATGAATTAAACATAAATTACAATGATGCTCTTATTAATAAAAATGAAGATATATCTACTGAAACACAAGTAGATAAAATTATAGCTTCTAATGCAATTCTATTAAGTTGTGTTGGTGTACCAGCTATTTATTATCATTCATTATTAGGTTCAAGAAATGATTATAAAGGTTTAGAAGAATCAGGAATAAACAGAAGAATCAATAGAGAAAAATTAGAGTACACTAAAATTTTAAAAGAGTTAGAAGTAGATGAAAGAAGAAGTGCCATATTCTCTAGAATTAAAAAATTAATTACTTTAAGAAAAGAAGAATCAGCATTCTCACCATTTGCAATGCAAAAAGTTTTAGAATTAGGTGAAAGTATATTTGCATTAGAAAGATTTAACGAAGAAACAGGTGAAAAGATTACTTTAATTTTAAATATTGATAGTAAAGAAGCTAATGTTTATTGTAATATTAAAGGCGTAGATAAAGTTACAGGGCGAAAAATAGATGGTAATATTACTTTAAAACCTTATGAATTTGTATGGATAAAATAGGGCATTAGGTATAAGAATCATGAATTTAAAATAATGCCATTGTGGCTAATGGGGAATTCAAAGGAATGACATTTGATAAACTTGTTGAGCTATATGGAAAAAATAAATGAGTGGACTATATGGGTAATCCACTCTATAGCATAATATTAAAAAAGAACAATTTAGTTTTAAGAAATAAAGACATTACCTTTACCCACTAGTACAATTCTATAGTCAGGTTTTAAAGGAAGTAAATTGTATTTATCAGAGTTGGGTGATAAATGAATTGATTGTAATAAATTCTGATTTTCATCAAAAACTTCGATATAAACACTACTTTTATCAGATATGTTTTGAACAACATACTTATTTTCTGGCGAAAAATTAAAATCAGCTGCTTTATAAACTCCTTCATCAAAGATATTTACGGCATAGGCTGATTGAGCAAAAATACAAAATGATAAAGATAAACAAATTAAAAGCATAGAAATAAATTTTTTCATTAGTAAAACCACCTTTCAATGTTATTTTGGCTATATAAATATTTAAATATACAAAATTTATATAATGATAAATTGGGATATTATAACATTTATGTATTGCCAAATATAAATGTATGAATATGTAGTGCCATTTATAAGAAATGCAAGATGCGATTTAATACTTAATGAAGAATTAAAATAATATAAATGGTAAAGTAGCATTAATACTTAGAAATATTAGTGCTACTTTTTATATTTATGCTATACTTATTTTATAAAAGTTATATGTTGGGAGGTGCCTTGAGTTTATGAAATACCCAATAGATGTTAAGAATTTTCAAGATACTATCTATAATATTGTGGGGATTGATTCCATTGAAAGTGGAGTTTGTGACTTGGAAGGTGTAGATTCTAATTTAGTATTAACTTCAGATTATGCCCATTTGCCAATTGCAGCTCTTTTAAGAACAAATGGTGGATTCGAAAATGAACTATTAGTGCAATTTAGATTCACAATTGATAAGTCAGAAGACGGTTTAGAAGCGTTAGAATTTATTTCTTGGTTTATTAGAGATTATGCAAGAGATAAGACAAAAATACAATTAACACCATTTGCGTTGTCACCACAAACACCTAATGGAAGACAACTTGGAAGTACATTAAGATTTCATATAGATTTATTTGTAGAGAATGTTCATGATTCTTTAGATCCAGTTTTAAAGGAAGTAAAGCAACTTAATAAAACATTAAGTATGGCAATAAAATTATATAAAATTAAAGTTAAATAATAAATTAGATAAGGAAGAAAGTAATGGAAAGAAAGATAAAGATGAGATATCCAATGTATCTTAAAGAATTTAAGTGCATAGGTGGAAGCTGTGAAGATAGCTGTTGTATTGGATGGGATGTAGATATCGATAAAACTACATTTAAACAATATTACAAAGTTCAAGATCAAGAAATGAGAAAAATGTTTCAAAAGAATGTTCATAATAATACTGGTTACTGTTGTGATGATATAGATTATGGAAAAGTAAAATTAAAAAAAGGAAAAAGATGTCCATTTTTAGATGATGAAAATTACTGTGTAATTCATTCTAAGTTGGGTGAAGAATATCTTTCAAATGTATGTACATCGTTTCCTAGAATTACAAATAGAATAGATGGATATTATGAAATGTCCCTTGATGTGGCATGCCCTGAAGCTGCAAGAATTCTTTTGCTAAAAAAAGATGGGATTGAGTTTAAAGAGAGTCAAGAAATTTTAGGAAAACATATTTTATCAAGCGATATTGATACAAAATCTAAAGAATTTAAGGATTCACCTGTAAAGTATTTTAAGGAAATTAGGGATTTAAGTATTAAAATAATAAAAAATAGGAAATTTGATTTAAGTGAAAGACTATATATTTTAGGAGAATTTTTAGAAAAATTAGAAGAAGAACTTGATTATAATTTTAATAATGTACATAAATTTATAAAAGGATATAATATAAATTCAATTGATGACTCATATGAAAAAAATGATATGAACTATATTCTTCAAGTTTCATTTTTTAAGAAGATGGTAGATGATTTAAATGTATTTAAAGAAATTGATAGTAAGATTTTTAAGGAGTATACTAAAGAACTTATAGCTGGATTTAAATTTGATGAAATAAAAAATGCAACGGATAAGCCAGAGTTTTATATAAATGCATTCAAGACTTATGTTGAAAAATTTGTAAATGATAATAGTTATATTTTTGAAAATTACTTAGTTAATTTCATATATAAAAATTTATTCCCATTTTCAGAAACAGAAAATGTATTTGATGGATATATAATGCTGTTAACAAGATATTCATTTTTAAGATTCTACTTAGTAGGTAGATATCTAAATAATAAAATTGATTCACCAGACCATGTAGTTAAATTTATTCAAGTATTTACTAAAACAACAGAACATCATAAGACTTATTTAGATGATACACTAAATCATATAAAACGAAAAGAATTTGATAATTTAGAATTTGCAAAAACATTACTGTAAATTAAAAAGATAATTTAAATGTTTATCGGTATTGTTTATAATTTATTGGAAAAAGCTACTGTAATTTTGCAGTAGCTTTTTATTGAAAAATATTTGACATATAATCAGCAATTAACCCTTTCTCTTTGTTAAATCCTACAACATATAAATCTGATGAGCTAGGTTCACTATATTTAAAATTGGGAGAGTTTTTATTTAGCAATACAAAATTACCAGCAGGTTCTTGAATAAATACATTTTGAACTTGAGATAAGTAAAGCTTTATAGATAAAGTAATTGCATTTACAGAATTATCACTTGTTGTTGAATAAGAACTATCAGACACCTTAACATGTTTTATAGTATATTTTATAGGATTAATATTAAGTTTATTAGAAATATTTGTTTTATCGATAGATAAATTAGGTTCATGTAAAAATTTTATGTTTAATACTTTGTGTATAGGTATTTTTATAGTATTACATTTAATTGATGGTTTAGAATCATATATATCTGAATATTTTATTTTTTTAATAAAAATACCATGAATTATTAATTGTTTATTTTTATTTAATGAAAGGGTATTTATAAGTACTCTATTACTATTACGGCTATTATCATTTAAGTTAATATAATTATTAGGGTCAAGTTTAAAATATAATGGAAAAGAAAATTCAAAATAAGTTAAGATTATTGGGATTTTAGCAACTAATGAACCTGGTTTACCCATAGGCACATAGTAATCATAATTTATATCATTACAATTTTTCATTTAATACCTCTTTTTAAATTGATATAAAAAGGGGGTGTCTCAAAATACTTTTAGACAATGCATAGTTAAATATATATTATTATTTAATACTATGTGTTGTACTTTAGTTTAATTTGAGACAGCCCACATTTATCATTTATTATAAATTAAAATTAAATTAGCATAAATTTTCTACTGCAAGTGCTGTTAAAGCAGCATTATTAATTGAACCACCAATATTTAAAATAAAATCAATTGGAACATATTCTACGCTGTAAGTTACACAGTCATCGCATGATGAATTATCACAAACTTGGAATGAAAAAGTTTGTGTTCCAGCAAATTCTATAACGTCTGAGAAGCTATGAGTTCCACAAATATATTCGCAACATCCATTTTTAGCACTCTTTTTAATTAAGAAATTTAATCTTAAAGAAACATCAAGAACAGATTTTATTTCACAAGTGAAAGTTAAAACAGTTGTTGGGCATTTTAATTTAGAAGTATCAATAGTAACGCTAGCAAGTGGTAATGGTCTAACAGTGCCTAAAGCATTAACGCTTACTACAGGAATTGGTGCTGAACCACCACAACCACATTTTAAAATAGCTCTTCCAGGTTTTTGTCCTGAATCTCTATTATTACCTACATTACATGCAGATTGATAGTCATTTCTAGAACAATAATTATAATCAGATAATCCGTTTTCTTCCATAATATTCATTAGTACATCTCCTTATTTTTCATAGGCTTACTTGTAATATATACTATGAAGAAATCTTAAAAAATGTTACGTTATTTACTATAACAAAGAATAAATTTTTATAAAAAATTATATAAGACAATACAAGTAAACAGCCACCTGTCAATTAGACATGTGGCTGCTTACAATACTTTTATAAGTATTACCAATTTATATATTAAAATAAATATATAGTATATTTAATTAATATAACTAATTTGTGATATTAAGAATATTAGGTGAATATAGACTTTAATGAAAAACGATAATTACTATAATATTTCCAAAATTTCTACTTTGTAGTTTTCTCCAGGAGCATTAACTTCAACTATATCTCCTTGCTTTTTACCTGTTAATGCTTTGCCTAAGTCTGATTCTATACTTATACGCATGGCTTCAGGATCTAAATCCATAGTAGTTACTAATGTTATAATAGCTTCATCTTCATCTTCTATAAATTTAATTTTAGCTTTACTGTTAATTCCAAGCACTGATTTATCTATAGTTTCACTATCTATGATAGTTGCTGTTGAAATCATATTCATTAAATATTGTATTCTATTATCATTTTCTCTATAGTTTGCACACGCTTCTTTGTATTCTGCATTCTCTGATCTATCACCATGTGCAGCAGCTACTAATTTTTCCTTTGCTATTTCAGCTCTTTTTACTGTTAGTCTATAGTCTAATTCTTCTCTTAAATTTTTCATATTTTCTTCTGTCAGTTGATTATTCATAAAAATAAACCTCCCATGAAATACATTATGTATATTATTATATAATATATAAGAAAAAATAAAAGGTAATTTATTTAGTACACATTAGTTTTATCACGTGCTACATGAATAATAGTGAAATATATGCTTATAATAATTTAGATTATAAATATATTCATAAGGATGATAATTATGAAAGTTTTAGAAAAATCATATTCATACGTATTTAAAAAAATATTAAAAACTGTCAATCCTGTAAAAAAGAGAATAATAAAAGCTGAGTGCATAGTTCATAAATTTATAAATACTCAATCCTTAATAGTATTAAAAAACGATGGTTATATGGAAGGTTATAAACTTATGAAATCATATATAAGTGATATTAATGCTGGAGTAGTTTGGGCTGATCAAGATTTAAAAAGCAGTAATCACTTTTATAATCCACATAGGAACAAGGGTTTATATGGTAGTAGTGATGCAAAAAAAGAATGTATATCTTATTATACTAAAGCATTAAATGAATATTTCGATGGTAGTATTAAAAATTCAATGTTCTATTTAGGTGTTGCTTGTCATTTAATTCAAGATTTGACAGTTCCTCAGCACGCTAATGTTCACTTATTAAATAATCATAAAAGTTATGAAAATTGGGTAATTAGAACCCATAGACATAATGATGAGTTTAAAATAGAAAAAGGGGGAATCTATTTTAATTCATTAAAACAGTATATTGATTTTAATAGCAAAGAAGCCATAAACATATACAGAAAGCATTCAAATGTGAAAAATAGGCAAGTTAGGTTTCACATAATTACTTCAAAGGTCTTAACAATGGCTCAAGCCACTACAGCTGGTTTGATGCTTAAGTTCTATAAAGACATACAAGAAATCAACCCTATAGATAAAGAAAATAAAAAGCAATTTGAAAATATATTAAGTAAGTTTTTGTAGTAGATAAGAATAGATCATGCTGATATAATGTTTTTTAGAAAGTTTATAAAGGAATAATAATGTAGGAAATTAAATACAGTTATAGTAATTTAAATATTACTTTTATAAGCAAATACAACTTAGATTATAAGGAGTCATTAAATGAAATATTATTTAGCACCAATGGAAGGAATCACTGGATACATATATAGAAATTCTTATGAAAAATTTTTTAATAATATTGACAAATACTTTACACCTTTTATTGTTACAAATAAAAGTAGAAGTCTTAAAACTAAAGAATTAAGGGATGTTTTGCCTGAAAATAATAATGGGATGAATATAGTGCCTCAAATACTTACTAATGATTCAGAAGGTTTTATTAATACTTCTGGAAAGTTAAAACAATTAGGTTATAATGAAGTTAATTTAAATTTAGGCTGTCCTGCTGGAACTGTTGTTTCAAAAAATAGAGGCTCAGGATTTCTAGCCAAAAGAGAAGACTTGGACATGTTCTTAGATGAAATATTTAAAATGGATGATATTAAAATTTCCATAAAAACTAGAATAGGAAAGGATAGTCCGGAAGAATTTTATGAGCTGATAAAAATTTACAATAAATATCCTATTGAAGAATTAATTATTCATCCTAGAACGCAAAAAGATTTTTATGGAAATAAACCCAATTTAGACGTATTTAAAGATGCATTATCATTAAGTAACAATCCAATATGTTACAATGGTGATATTTTCACTGTGAAAGATCATGATAAATTAACAAGAGATTTTCCAGAAGTTAAAACATTAATGCTTGGAAGAGGTATATTAGCTAATCCGGGGTTAATGAATGAAATTAAAAATAATACTTTTATAGATAAAGAAATATTAAAAGAGTTTCATGATGAAATTTTAAGTAAATATATAGAGTTGTTTAATGAAGATAGGAATGCAATATTTAGAATGAAAGAATTATGGGGATACATGATTTACATGTTTTCAGATAATAAAAAATACGCTAAAAAAATAAAGAAGGCACAAAAATTAAGTGATTATAATGAAACTGTCTTAAGTTTATTTACGGAGCAGGAAATTATAAAAGGGGCTGGATTATTTAATAATCAATATTAAAAGTGATATGTTTTATTAAATAAACATGACAAAGAAGAGCAAGATAATAAAACAAGTTTATGCTATTAATGATTTTATGTAGAGGTATTATCTTTATTATAAAGTTTACTAGAAGATGTTGATATGAATTCATATCAACATCTTTTTTACAGTGGATACATTTGGCAATATCCAATTTTTTTTAATTATATTGACTATATGAAACTATATGATATAATGATATTCACAACAAAAGATAATGATTATCAATAACAAAAAAATACCAACAAATTTTGGAGGAAATCACATGAAAAAATTAAAATCAATATTATTAATAGGTTTAACCATAGCCACTATTGGTATTGTTACTGGTTGTTCAAACAATAATGATAGCAAAACAAGCAGTAAAGAAGAAACAAGAATAGTGCAATCGGTAAAAGGTGAAATAGAAATACCTAAAAATCCACAAAGGATTGTTGATATATCAGGAAGTAGTGAGGAACTAGTATTATTAGGACATACTCCAATCGCTACTGCCAATGTAGATTCATATGAAACAGATAAAGTACCATCATACATAGAAGAAAAGTTAGGAAATGCAAAAATAGTTGGACACTCAATGATGGATACAATGGATATAGAGGCTATATTATCAGCAGAGCCAGACTTGATAATAATGGCACCAAGACAAGAAAAAATATATGATCAATTAAAAGAAATAGCACCAGTAGTCATGCTAGAAGATAAGTCAAATGATTGGGAAGCTAAATTTAAAGATGTAGCTAACTTATTTGGACAAGAAGAAGAAGCTCAAAAATGGTTAGACAACTATTATGATAAAGCAAAAAAATTAGGTGACGAAATAAAATCAACAAATGGAGAAAAAACATACTTAACAGTATTAGCATCATCTGGACAATTTATGGTGTTTACTGAAGGTGGTATAGGAACAGTATTAAAAGATGATATGGCATTACCTCAACCTGATAATATGCCAGCACAAGATGGAATAACTTTACCAATAGTTAGCATGGAAGGTTTAACTGAAATAAATGCAGACCATATAATACTTATTGCTACGGAATCAGATAAAGCAGATTTAGAAAAAAATACAGTATGGAAAGAAATGAGGGCTTTTAAAGAAGGTAATGTAACAATACTTGATGCAAGTCCATACTTCAGTCAAGCATACAATCCAATAGGAAGAGAATTATTATTACAATCAATAAAAGATGAAGTTGTAAAATAATACAAGTATATAGAGTAGGTGGTGAGAGGAGCAACCCTTTTGTCACCTACTATTTGAATTTATAGATAAATTAGTTTGAGGAGAAGCTATGAAGAAATTTAATAAAAAAACTTTAGCGTATATATTTATGGTTATAGGAATTATGCTTCTTATATTTGGAATAGTTATGTCTGTTTCATTAGGAGCAAAAGATATAGATTTTTTGACAATAATAAAAAGTTTGGCTACGGATAACAATGATGTAAATACAAAAATAGTTAGAGATGTTAGAATACCTAGAGCTATTGCAGCTTCCCTTGTAGGGGGATTTTTAGCAGTAGCAGGTGCGATAATGCAAGGTATAACTAGAAATCCTATAGCAGAACCATCTGTAATGGGAATAACACAAGGTGCTACATTTATGATAGCAGTAACTTTTGTATTACAAAGAATATATCCAAATTTAGTTGTAGGAAGTTTTGGAATTATGATATTTGCTTTTATTGGAGCTAGTATAAGCGGACTTTTAGTATATTTCATAAGCTCAAAATCAGCAAGAAAAGTAGATACGGTAAAACTTGCTCTTGCAGGAACTGCATTAGGTACATTATTAATATCTTTAGCTATGGGAATAGCTATGTATTTTAACCTATCTCAACAGCTAAGCTTTTGGATTTCAGGAGGATTAGTTAGTGCTAAGTGGGAAGGCGTGAAATTGCTATCTATAGTTGGAGGAAGTGAATTAATAGGAGCTATGATTATGGCACCTAAAATAACTATTTTAAGTTTAGGTGAAGAAGTAGCAATAGGATTAGGACAAAAAACCAATGCAGTAAGATTTATAAGCATAATAATAGTAATACTTTTAACAGGATCATCTGTTTCAGTGGCAGGAAATATAGTGTTTGTAGGATTAATAGCACCTCAAATCGCTAAAGCAATAGTAGGAGCAGATTACAAGTATATAATACCTAGTTCAATGATCCTAGGTTCAGTTTTACTTGTGTATAGTGATATTTTAGCTAGAATGATTAATCCTCCATATGAAACTCCAATTGGTTCTTTAACTGCATTATTAGGAGTTCCTATGTTTATATATCTTGTTAGAAAGGATAAAAAATAGATGATAAATATAGATAAAAATAAAAGATTTACATTAATTATAGGTGTTTTAATAATACTAATAATTACTACAATTTTGATTGGTTTAAATATGGGCTCTCTAGCTATAGAGCCATCAGATGTTATAAAAACTTTAATGGGGCAAGGCAGTAAAAGTCATGAAATTGCTATATTTAAGTTAAGGTTACCAAGAATAGTAATTGGAATATTAGTTGGTACAGCTTTAGCTATAGCAGGTACTATTTTACAAGGAGTTACTAAAAATGATTTAGCAGACTCAGGAATACTAGGGATAAACTCAGGAGCAGCATTATTTGTTGTCATATATATTTATATTATGAATGGAAATATATATGATGGTATAAGCAATATGACTATATTTACAATGCCAATAGTTGCTTTAAGTGGAGCTGTATTTGGAGCATTTTTAATTTATATACTAGCATGGAAAAATGGGATAAATTCATCAAGGTTATTGCTAATAGGTATAGGTATAAATGTAGCATTTACATCTATACTTACAATATTCCAATTAAGATTTACAACACAAGAATTTAATAGAGTAATGGCATGGACTTCGGGAAGTATATGGGGTGCAAGTTGGAAATATGTATTAGCAGTTCTGCCATTTATATTAATATTTACATTGCTAACAATTTACAAGGCTAGATATTTAGATGTATTAAATTTAGGTGACGAAGTAGCAACGGGGTTAGGAGTAGAAGTTGAAAAAGAGAGAAGAAAGTTAATAATATATGCAGTTATTTTAGCAGGAGTAGCAACATCTGTGGCAGGCAGTATAGCCTTTTTAGGATTGGTAGCGCCTCATATAGCTAGGAAACTAGTTGGACCAAAACATAAGAAATTAATCCTGACATCTGCACTTGTCGGAAGTTTAATATTATTGATTGGAGATACTATAGCAAGAAATATAATAGCTCCTATGGAACTTCCTGTAGGAATAGTTGTAGCAATAATAGGTGTTCCATATTTTATTTATCTTATGTTATCAGAATAGATAAAAATAATTAATTTAAACAAAGGAGAAAGAAATGAACTGTATAAGTACTAAGAACTTGAATATTTCCTATGGAAATTTAGATGTAGTTAAAAATTTAAATTTAGATATACCAAAGGGTAAAATAACTACAATAATAGGTTCTAATGGATGTGGAAAATCTACTATATTAAAAACTATAGCTAGAATCATACAACCTAAAAGTGGTGATATATATGTAAATGATAAAAATATGAAAGAACAAAATCCAAAGGATTTAGCAAAGACTATGGCTGTTCTTCCACAAAGTCCTACGGCTCCTAGTGGACTTACAGTAGAAGAGTTAATAGCTTATGGAAGATTTCCTCACCAAAAGGGATTTGGTAAACTAAAAAAGGAAGATAAAGATATAGTTACATGGGCATTAAAATCAACTGGAATAGAAGAGTTTAGAGACAGACCTATGGAAGATTTATCAGGAGGACAAAGACAAAGGGCTTGGATAGCAATGGCATTAGCGCAACAAACAGATATACTTATACTTGATGAGCCTACAACATATTTAGATTTAGCTCATCAATTAGAAGTACTAAAATTATTAGAAAAGTTAAATAAAAATCAAGGTACAACTATAGTTATGGTAATACATGAACTTAATAATGCAGCTAGATTTGCAGATCATATGATAGGTGTAAAAAAAGGTGAAGTAGTATGTCAAGGAAGTGCTTATGAAGTTATGACAAAAGAAAATCTTAGAGAATTATTTAATATAGATGCTGAAATAGTTAGTGATCCTAGAACTAAAAAACCGGTATGTATAACTTATGATATGGTAATATAGGAGAATGATATGTTGCATTTGTAAAATTGACTTTATATGAGTAGATAACTATAAAAAGTAATCTACTCATATAGAGTTTTTTTATTTGTTTAAGTTGAGTAGTATCAATGGATTAAGTGATATTGAACAGTAAAAATATTAATAATGAAGTGAGGCGGTGCAGTCACTTTTTGTATAATAAGTTAGATGTTATATTTAACCTCACTGAACAACTTCACCATTTTTGGGTCGCGATGAGAGAAAAAACAACTTTTCTTTGTATCTAGAATTGAAATTTTTTTCATATCATTGCTACTTAATTCAAAATCGAAGATACTAAAATTTTCAATAATTCGTTCCTTATGAACAGATTTAGGAATTGCAACTACACCACGTTGTATTAGCCAACGAAGAATAATTTGCGCTACTGATTTGTTGTATTTTTCAGCAAGTGTTACTAGAATGCTATTATTAAATATATTGTTATGCCCTTCTGCAAATGGGGCCCAAGATTCAATTTGCACATTATTATCTTTCATTAGTTTAGCACTTTCAACTTGCTGACAAAAGGGGTTTGTTTCCACTTGATTAATAGCTGGAATAATCCTATTATGAATAATTAAATCAACTAAACGATCTGGCTGAAAGTTACTTACACCAATAGCACGAATTTTACCTTCTTCATATAATTCTTCCATAGCACGCCATGAACCATATATATCTCCAAATGGTTGATGTATAAGATATAAATCAATATAATCTAGCTGAAGGTGTTTTAGAGATTGTGAAAATGCTTTCTTTGTATTGTTATAACCAGCATCTTGAATCCAAAGTTTTGTAGTAATAAAAAGTTCTTTACGGGGAATACCACTGCGTTTTATGGCATGACCAACAGCCTTCTCATTCATATAAACTGATGCAGTATCAATTGAACGATAGCCTACCATAAGTGCATCATAGACAGCCTGCTCACATTGAATAGTATCTTCAATTTGATAAACACCAAATCCTAGTATAGGCATTTTAATGCCATTATTCAAAGTTACATTTTGTATAGTAAAGCCTCCTTATTTAATCTATCATTATATATGTATATGAGAATAAGTTTAAGTCATTCAATTAATTTTTTTATACTATGTGTGTAAATGTTGAATTAACATTAAATAATATGTACAATTAAATATAAAATAACTTATTATGATAAGGAGATATGGAATGAGTGGAATACTAAATAAGTATGGAGAATCAATTAACATAGAAAAGTTATTGTTAAATATATCTAGTGAAGTGATGTGATAGATATGTATGGAATAAATGAAAAAGTTTACAATAATCTTTTAGTATATTTTGAAAAAGAAAAGGATATAAATAAAGTTATCTTATTTGGATCAAGAGCAAAAGGTAATGCCAGAATAAATTCAGATATAGACTTATGTATTGATTGTAGCAAAAAAGCAAGATATAAAATAGTGGAGAATATAGATGATATTATTGGAATTTATTCTTCAGACATTTTGTTTAGTGATTCTTTGAATTTAGAAGTAAAAGAACAAATTGATAAATACGGAATAGAAATATATAGTATATAAGAAAAGAAAGGAGAGTCTATGTAATTTAGGCTCTTATTTTTTTGCAATTGAATATAACATTAACTTAGTATTTAATAAACATAAACGATAGTATAAATATTAATGGGTTTAAAGAAATATATTGTATTAATGGGGAGTTTAATATTTAGGTGGAGGGTTTTATGGATAAAAGAAAATTCATGTCACTGTTAAAGAGAGAAGAAGGAATAAAATTAGATTATAAATTGAAACTTGATCTTATTACTGAAAGTGGAAAGAAGGAAATGGCAAAAGATATATGTGCAATTGCTAATACTGGATATGGACGTGGATATATAATAGTTGGAATACAAGATAAAACAAAGAAAATAATGGGTGTTGGAAAAGAAGATTTGTTCAAAGAAGAACAGATTCAGCAAATTATAACTTCAAGGTGTGAGCCTCCTATACCTTTGAAAGTGGATTTTATTTATATAGATAATAAAAAGATTGGAATAATAACAATTTATGATGGCGGACAAAAGCCTTATCAGATTAGAGAAAATGGGGCTTTTTATATAAGAAGAGGTTCAACAACTGATGTTATGAGGAAACAAGAAATTATAACTCTTTTAGAGCAAAACTTGAATTTGACTATTGAAACGTGTCCTCTTATTAATAGCAAAATAGAGATGCTTAATATGGAACTTGTAAAAAAATATTTTAGACATAAAGGAATTGAAGTGAATAATGAAAATAGAGAGTTTTTGCTTCTTTCATCTGGAATTGCAGCACAAGAACGGGATGGAAGTGAGTTAAGATGCACATATGGAGGACTTCTTGTTTTTTCAGATGATAATTATCTTTGTATTCCTAATAATATGATAAAAATTGTGGACAACTTAAATAATGCTTATGGTGATGTTTATATTATTCAAGGGAATCTTTTAACTATGATAGATAAGGCAGAAAAGAAGCTATCAGAAATAATTAAATGTGATTATCCATGTTCAGCTATAACAGAAGCAATAAAGAATGCTGTTCTTTACAGAGAATATTTTGATTTGAATAGAATAATTGAAGTTACTATAGAAAAGAATAATGTTATTGTTTCAAGTCCTGGAGAACTTATAGATGAAAATAGTAAAAGTGAAAGAATACATTATAATAAAAGAAATATATGGCTTTATGAAAAACTTACAACTCTAGATGATGAAAAGAGATTTTTAAATAATGGACAGGGATTTAAACGAATAACAAATGCCTTTAATAAAAACAGAGGGAAAGTTAAGTTTATAAATTCAAGAATTGAGCATAGTTTTAAAGTAATTCTTCCAGGATGTTAATATTATAAAAAAATCATTAACTTAGATTATAAGTAAATGTTAAAGAAAGTATAGTTTTTAGCAATTTTATTAAAAAGAAGAATATTACTGGAACTTAAAATTTCCAGTAATATTCTTAAAACAAAACTACTATTGCCATATACCATATTGATTTATATAATAGCCATTTATATTAGTATTTGTTGCCATTGAACCATTTGGATTTAAGTAGTACCAATTTCCACTAATATCTTTAAACCATCCAGTTTTCATTGAACCATCTTGATTTAAATAATACCATTTATTATTATCTTGTATCCAACCTTTTTGCATTAAGCCATTACCATCCATGTGATACCAGTTATTATCTACTGTTTTAATCCAACCAGTTATTGTATGTCCATTTTCAATATATAGCCAATCATTGTTTACTTTATTCCAATCGTTATTTTTTAATGATTGTATTTCAGTATCTGATAATACATATTGAACTTGATTACTAGCTTGTATTTCGATTAAATCATCTTGAACAGAATTTATAAATATTAACTTATTTGTTACAGCATCTAAAGTGTAAATATATTTTTCCTTACTATTTAATTTATTAGCATCTATTTTGAGAGAATTAATATTAGAGTTTCCTAAAGTACTTGTACAAGATACATATATATAATTATTGTTATTTGATTTTAAATTAGCTATAGTACCATTAAAATTAATATTATTAATCTCATAAATTTCATCTACAGAGATTTTTTTATTAATATTATTAATTGCAGTTAATGTTTGAGCAAAATTTTTCACTGTGGTTATTATATTTAAATTTGATGGATTATTATCAGTGATCTTGGTAGTACTAATAGCAGTATTATCTTCATTTAGGATAGATGTTTTGTTTTCAGATGATTTTTTAGTAGAACTACCACCTCCTCCTGAACTGCCACCAGAGGAACTATGATTAACATTATCAACTTTTACTATATTTTTTGGTTTATCTTTTAGATTGTTGATTGAAGTTTGTAAATTAGATAAAGCATTATTTATATCAAGTTGAGTTGCATCATCTCTGTCTAATATATTTTTAGCTTGGTTTAATGATTGTAAAAAAGTATTCCAAGTTTCATCTGTAAAAGTTCCTTTAACGTTATCTTTATTATGATTATAGATAGCTATTAAATTAGATTTATCAACTTTTACTATATTTTTTGGTTTATCTTTTAGATTGTTGATCGAAGTTTGTAAATTAGATAAAGCATTATTTATATCAAATTGAGTTGCATCATCTCTGTCTAATACATTTTTAGCTTGGTTTAATGATTGTAAAAAAGTATTCCAAGTTTCATCTGTAAAAGTTCCTTTAACGTTATCTTTATTATGATTATAGATAGCTATTAAATTAGATTTATCAACTTTTACTATATTTTTGGGTTTATCTTTTAGATTGTTGATTGAAGTTTGTAAATTAGATAAAGCATTATTTATATCAAGTTGAGTTGTATCATCTCTGTCTAATATATTTTTAGCTTGGTTTAATGATTGTAAAAAAGTATTCCAAGTTTCATCTGTAAAAGTTCCTTTAACTTTATCTTTATTATGATCATAGATAGCTATTAAACTAGATTTATCAACTTTTACTATATTTTCAGGTTTATCGTCTGACTTTTCTGGGGTAGCCTTCAATTCATATTCTTTTGTAGTAAATTTAAGATTACTATCATTTTTGCTTTGTCCAAATCTGATATTTAATTTACTATTTTTTATATAGAATTGAACAGAATATCTTCCACTTGTAAAATTAAATTCATCACTTAAATTTTTAAAAGTGTCTATTTTTTTATCATTTGTATTAATTTTTTTGATTTCAAGTTCAGATAAATAATATATATCATTATCATTCGTCACTAAATTTACCATATTAGCGCTTTGGGTTATGTTTTTGCTAAATAAAGTTTTATCACTTCCATCTAAATTACATTTCCATAAATCAGTTCCTTCTAAATAATATAATTTATCTTTAATTCGTACACTATTTTTACCATTAACGCTATTTCCATTTATTATCCTAAATAAATCATCAAAGGTTGTATCTGTACAACTTTCAGGTATTGTAGATGTCCATGGATGTATTTTACGCATAACATTATCTGAACAATTAAAATTTTTGTAAGTAATTTTATTAGTTTCTGGAGTAGGATCATCCCATGTTAAATCTGTCTGATAGTAATTTCCATCTATATTTACATAGTTCCATGCATGGCTATCATTTGTAACTATGCCAGCTTCAATGCCATATTCATTTAATAACAACATGGTAGCTTTTGAATATCCATCACAAACGGCTATTTGATTAATAAGTGCACCATATGAGGCGTGTGAAATATTAGGAACTGTTTTTTTATCATAATTATCCTTATCATAAGTACAATTTTGAGTAATGTAATCATGGATAGCATATTCTATTTCTAAGTCTGTTAAACATTCATCCAAATAATTTTTTTTGATATAGTTTATTTTGTTATTTAATTTTTCTCTCATCTTATCAATAACATCATTACTATATTCATAATTAACCTTTATATCACATGAATTTAATTTTCCAGTTGAAGGATTGTATGTACAATTATCAAATTTCACAGATGTTGGATTACAATAGAAAATTTGTGGGTTTTCATATATTACATCAAAGTATAAGTCTAGAATTTTATTAGAATTGTTATTTATATCATCCAGATCAATAAGATCTTTTATATCAATGTTAGTTTTATAATTTTCCATTCCATCTTTAAGTCTTGCTTTAATATCTTCTTTATTACTTTGAAAAAGACTAAGACTAGAATATCTTTTTACACGTCTATTATTTCTAGGTAGTTTTGATTTTAAATATTCATCTAAAGTTCGAGCACTGGTTTTTATTGTAATAGATTCCTTATCATTTTCTTTAAATATTTTATCATTGTCATTATCCTCTATTGGATTAATAAAAGCTGCTGCACCAGTAGTAACTTTTATTTGTTCTAATTTTAAAGTAGCTTCATCTAACTCATTTAATTGTTTATTATAAGTTTTTGTGTTAATTTTATCATTAGTTTTTTTATCATCAGCATAAGCAAAGGTATTAGTAATGCTTGTAGTAAGTGCTATTACTATTAAGCTTGAAATAATTTGGTTCCTTTTTTTCATTTTAATTTATGTCCCCCTTGTAGTTAATTATATCCCATAAAAATACATTTATAGATTTAAATATATTTTATTACATATATTTATCGGGGAAAATTGTTAATCCTTTATAAATAAGAATATATTGATTATTAAAATAATAATTATTTTGCTGAAAATATGTAATAACATAAATAATATATTTAAAAGTTTACAAGCTATAAAACATGTAGATTTAATATATAAATGCTCGAAATTTAGACGAATAATTTCAAATTGTAATTTACATATAAAAAATAATATAATAAAATTAAATAAAATAATTAAAACTTGTTAGAATAATGAGAAAGGAGATGGAAATATGGAAAAAGTATTGCATTTGAAAGATGCTATTGATATAAATGCTTTTCAGAAAATACAAGATGATATATCAGATGCTACAGAAATGTCTATAATAACTGTTGATTATATGGGGAAATGTGCAACCAAACATAGTAGATGTAGTGAATTCTGTAAGCTTATGAGAGCAAGTGATTCATATTCTCAGTTGTGTGAACGTTGCGATTCACGTGGTGGTTTAGAAGCAGCTAGATTAGAAAAGCCATATATATACAAATGTCATAAAGGATTAATAGATTTTGCTACTCCTATAATTGTTGATGGTCAATATTTAGGTTCGGTAATGGCAGGTCAAGTGTTAATGGAAGATGATAAAAAAGTTAATTTAGAGAAAATAGTAAACTCAGAAAATAATTTTGATAGCTTAAAAAAAGAAGAAAAAGAAAAGTTATTAGAGGCTTATAATAAATTGCCTGTGGTTAGCTTTGAAAGAATACAAGCAGTGGCACAAATGATGTTTCATATAAGCAACTATATTGTAGAAGAGGCTGTATCTAAAATAGTTCAAAGAGAGCTAGATGAAAAAAAAGTGAAATTTGCAGAAAGTGAAAAAATGCAAGCTGAGTTAGAAAAAGAATATAAAGCATCTCAATTAAAAGCCCTTCAATCTCAGATAAACCCACATTTCTTATTTAATGTATTAAATAGCATATCCTCTTTATCAATAGTTGAGAATGCACCTAAAACTCAAGAAGTTATATATAATCTATCTAATATGCTAAGATACACTTTAAAAAAGGCAAATAAAATTGTTAGCTTAGAAGAAGAGTTTGACTATATAAATTCATATTTAAATCTTCAAAAGGTAAGGTTTTCAGATAGACTAAAGTATGAAATTAATATTGATAAACAATTTAAAAATATAAGAATACCTTTTATGGTTATTCAAACTTTTGTAGAAAATTCTGTTGTACATGGACTTGAGACAAAAGAAGAAGGTGGCTATATAAAAATTTTTGTAGAAGATGCAAATGAATATGTAATAGTACATATAGAAGATAATGGTACAGGAATACCTAAAGAACAACTTAATTTAATGAAAGAAGAACTAAAAATAAGAGATGATAATAATTTAGATAAAATAGGAATAAACAATGCAAATAAAAGAATGGCTTATTATTACGGGGATGAATATAAAATAGATATAACTAGCAAAATAAGAGTAGGAACTTCAGTAAAAATAACTATTAAGAAAGAAGTTTAGCTAGGAGTTGAATAAATGCTTAATATAATGATTGTTGATGATGAAATTTTGGAAAGGCAAGCTTTAAAGATGATTATAAATAACTCAGATAGTGGAAGGGTTATAGCAGAAGCGTGCAATGGGAGAGAGGCTATAGAATTAGATAGGAAATTTAATCCAGACGTTATAATAATAGATGTTAAAATGCCTGGAATAGATGGGATAAAAGCATCGCAAATTATAAAAGAACAAAACAAAAATAAGATTATTATAATGATAACAGCTTATGATGATTTTGAATTGGTACATAAAGCATTATTGTTAGGTGTGAATGATTATATTTTAAAACCAATAAAACCAAGTGAATTAATAGATGCCATAAATAATATCTTTGTTAATTTAAAAATTAACAAAGATACTTATGTGGAAAAATCAGTAAATGAGCTTAAAGAAGTACCTATTAAAGCGGCAATAGAATATATACATAACAATTTTGATGAAAAGGTTAGCTTAGAACAAATGGCATCTATATGTAACTTAAGTCCTTGTTATTTTAGTAAGGTATTTAAGAAAGCAGTTGGAGTTAATTTTGTTTCATATGTAAATGACACTAAAATAAACAAGGCGAAAGAGCTACTTGAAAATACAGATATACCAGTACTTAATGTGGCTTTAGATTTAGGATTTGATGATTGCGGGTATTTTATAAGGGTATTCAAAAAATCCCAAGGAGTTACCCCTAAAAAGTATAGAGAAGTACATAAGGCTCAGTAATTCTATAGTAAACTACTTTATTGATAATTATAGATAAAGCAATTTTTTTACGTTTTGCACAAAAAATCTCTTTTAAAAGTTAAAAAAGGGATTTTTTTGTTTATAAAAGCTTTGAATTTAATATAATAGGATTATTTTTAACAAGATAGACAAAAAAGTTCGATTTTTATTGATGAAAATTAAACAATAAAGTGCAAGAACAAGACAAGAATTTGTGATGGAATTTAAGTATATGTATATTATAATCTAGACATAGATAAAAAAATAACAAGCATTTTGAATATAATTTTTACAAGGGAGGAAATATAAGTGAAATCAAAAAGATTCCAGGTTCTAGCAAAACGTCCTGTAAATCAAGATGGTCTTATTGGAGAATGGCCAGAAGAGGGGTTAGTAGCAATGAATAGTGCTAATGATCCAAAATCTTCAATAAAAATTGAAAATGGAAAAGTAGTAGAGTTAGATAACAAAAAAAGAGAAGACTTTGATATGATAGATAGATTTATAGCTGACTATGCAATCAACTTAGAAAATGCAGAAAAAGCTATGAGTTTAGATTCAGTAGAAATAGCAAAAAAACTTGTAGATATAAATGTTAGTAGAGATGAAATAGTTAATATAACAACATCTATAACACCAGCTAAGGTAGTAGAAGTTGTGTCACACATGAACGTTGTTGAAATGATGATGGCTCTTCAAAAAATGAGAGCAAGAAAAACACCATCAAATCAATGTCACGTTACAAACTTAAAAGATAATCCAGTGCAAATTGCAGCAGATGCAGCAGAAGCAGGGATAAGAGGCTTTTCAGAACAAGAAACTACAGTTGGTATAGTTAGATATGCTCCATTTAATGCATTAGCTATATTAATAGGTTCACAAGTAGGTCGTGGAGGAGTTTTAACTCAATGTTCAGTTGAAGAAGCTACAGAACTTGACCTTGGTATGAGAGGACTTACAAGTTATGCAGAAACAGTTTCAGTATATGGAACTGAAGCAGTATTTACAGATGGAGATGATACTCCATGGTCAAAGGCGTTCTTAGCATCAGCTTATGCTTCAAGAGGTCTTAAAATGAGATATACATCAGGTACAGGTTCAGAAGCATTAATGGGATATTCAGAAGGAAAATCAATGCTTTACCTAGAGTCAAGATGTATATACATAACTAAGGGTGCTGGAGTTCAAGGACTTCAAAATGGTGCAGTTAGTTGTATAGGTATGACAGGAGCAGTTCCATCAGGAATAAGAGCAGTACTTGCTGAAAACTTAATAGCAGCAATGCTTGATATAGAAGTTGCATCAGCAAATGACCAAACTTTCTCACATTCAGATATAAGAAGAACAGCAAGAACATTAATGCAAATGCTACCAGGAACAGACTTCATATTCTCAGGATATAGTGCAGTTCCAAACTATGATAACATGTTTGCAGGTTCAAACTTTGATGCTGAAGATTTCGATGATTACAACGTTCTTCAAAGAGACTTAATGGTAGATGGTGGATTAAGACCAGTATCAGAAGAAGAAACAATTGCAATTAGAAATAAAGCAGCAAAATCAATACAAGCAGTATTTAGAGAATTAGGCTTCCCTGCTATAACTGATGAAGAAGTTGAAGCAGCAACTTATGCTCATGGAAGTAAAGATATGCCTGAAAGAAACATAGTTGAAGACTTAAAGGCAGCAGAAGAAATGCTTAAGAAGAGAATAAATGGATTAGATATAGTTAAAGCATTAAGCACTAGTGGATTTGATGATGTTGCAAGCAACATATTAAACATGCTTAAGCAAAGAGTAACTGGTGATTACTTACAAACATCAGCTATATTAGATAATGATTTTGATGTTATAAGTGCAGTTAATGATAAAAATGACTATATGGGACCAGGAACTGGTTATAGAATTAGTCCAGAGAGATGGGAAGAAATAAAGAACATTCCTAACGTAATAAAACCAGAAGATATAGATTAAGGGTAGAGGTGAGCAACAATGGAAAATACAACAAATCAATATGTTATGCCAAAGCTTCAGCTTACTGAAGTAGGAGAAGCAAAAGTTGGAACTAAGGTAGATGAAGTTGTTATAGGATTAGCACCAGCTTTCCTTAAGTTTCAAAGTAAAACATTAGTTAATGTCTCACACAGTGACATATTAACAGAAATCATAGCTGGAATAGAAGAAGAAGGACTAAAGGCTCGTGTTGTTAGAGTAATAAGAACATCTGACGTTTCATTTATATCAAATGATGCAGCAAAACTAAGTGGGTCAGGAATAGGTATAGGAATACAATCAAAAGGAACAACAGTTATCCATCAAAAAGATTTACTTCCTTTAAATAACTTAGAATTATTCCCTCAAGCACCACTATTAACATTAGATACTTATAGATTAATAGGAAAGAATGCAGCAAAATATGCTAAGGGAGAATCACCAACACCAGTTCCTACAAAGAACGATCAAATGGTTAGACCTAAGTTTATGGCAATAGCTGCCCTATTTCACATAAAAGAAACTAAACATGTAGAAATTGGAGCAAAACCAATAGAAATTGAAGTTAAATTTTAATTTGAAGGGAGAACAACTTTTATGGAACAAAGAAAAATGAATCCACAAGATTATCCTTTGGCTACAAAAAGACCTGAAAGCATAAAGACACCAACAGGAAAAAATCTACAAGATATAACTTTAGAGAATGTATTAAAAGGAGATGTTAAAGCAGAAGACGTTAGAATATCACCAGAAACTTTAGAAATGCAAGCTCAAATTGCTGAAGGTATGAAGAGAGATGCTATAGCTAGAAACTTTAGAAGAGCAGCAGAACTTATAAAGGTTCCAGATGATAGAATTCTTGAAATATATAATGCATTAAGACCATATCGTTCAACAAAAGAAGATCTTTTAGCAATAGCTGAAGAACTTGAAACAGTTTATGGAGCAAAAGTTAATGCAGATTTCGTAAGAGAAGCTATTGAAGTTTATGAAGCAAGACAAAAATTAAGACAAGAGTAATTAGCTTTGAATTAAGGAGGAAATTTAATGAAAATAATTGCAGGTGTAGACATTGGTAATGCTACAACGGAAGTAGCATTATCAAAGGTTGAAAATGGAAAGATAAAGTTTCTTTCAAGTGGCATAGTTCCAACAACAGGAATAAAAGGCACTGAAGAAAACATAGATGGAGTTTTTTCCTCTTTAAAAGGAGCTTTAAATAAAGTAAATTTAGAACTTAAAGATTTAAACTTAGTAAGAATCAATGAAGCAGCACCAGTTATAGGTGATGTTGCTATGGAAACTATCACTGAGACTATTATAACGGAATCTACAATGATTGGACATAATCCATCTACTCCAGGTGGTGTAGGTCTTGGAATAGGAAAGACAATATATATTGAAGAGTTAGATAACTTAGAAGTAGATAAGATTGAAGAAAATCAATTTATTCCGTTAATTTTAAGTAGAGTTAACTTCTTAGAGGCTGCAGCTAGAATTAATGCTGCAACTCAAAGAGGTATAAACATAACTTCAGCAGTAGTTCAAAGAGATGATGGGGTTCTAATTAATAATAGATTAGAAAAGAAAATACCTATAGTAGATGAAGTAATGCTTCTAGAAAAGGTTCCATTAGGAATGAAAGCAGCAGTAGAAGTTGCAGCACAAGGTGATGTTGTTGAAACTTTATCTAATCCATACGGTATTGCTACAGTGTTTAATTTAACATCAGAAGAAACAAAAATGATAGTACCAATATCTAGAGCTTTAATAGGAAATAGATCCGCAGTAGTAATAAAAACACCTAAGGGTGATGTTCAAGAAAAAAGTATACCTGCAGGTAAAATTCATATAAACGGATTAAAAAGAAAAGAAGTTGTAGATGTAGAGCATGGTGCAGAAAAAATAATGGATGCAGTTAACTTATGTGTTCCAATTCAAGATGTTAAAGGTGAAGCTGGTACAAATGCAGGTGGAATGTTAGAAAGAGTAAGACAAGTAATGGCAAATCTTACAAAGCAAAAAATATCAGATATCACAATTCAAGACTTATTAGCAGTTGATACATTCATACCTCAAATGGTAAAGGGTGGTCTTGCGGCAGAATTCTCAATGGAAAATGCAGTAGGAATAGCTGCAATGGTTAAAGCTGATAAACTTCAAATGCAGATGATTGCAGATAAATTACAAAAACAATTAAATGTTCCTGTTGAAGTTGGTGGAGTAGAAGCTGATATGGCTATAAGAGGAGCATTAACAACTCCAGGAAGTAGTACACCACTTGCAATCTTAGATATGGGAGCAGGATCTACGGATGCATCAATAATAAATAAGCAAGGAGAAATTTGTTCAATCCATTTGGCTGGAGCAGGAAACATGGTAACTATGCTTATAAAGTCAGAACTTGGATTAGAGGATTTTAGCTTAGCTGAGGATATTAAAAAACATCCATTAGCAAAGGTAGAAAGCTTATTCCATATAAGACATGAAGATGGAACTGTAGAGTTTTTCCAAAAACCATTAGATTCATCAGTTTTTGCTAAGGTTGTAATCTTAAAAGACGGAATGCTTGTTCCAATAGATGGACAAAATTCTTTAGAAAAAATTAGAAACATAAGAAAATGTGCTAAAGAAAAAGTATTTGTAACTAACTGCTTAAGAGCACTAAAAATAGTGTCACCTACAGGAAATATAAGAGACATTGAATTCGTTGTATTAGTAGGTGGATCTTCATTAGACTTCGAAGTCCCTCAAGTAGTAACTAATGCTTTATCTCAATATGGAGTAGTAGCTGGAAGAGGAAATATAAGAGGATCAGAAGGACCAAGAAATGCTGTAGCTACAGGACTTGTATTGGCTTTTGATGGAAATGGAGAAAGTAAGTAATGGTGATGAGACATTTTAAATATGACATGCCAACCATATGTCTTTATCATTCTTCAAATTTAGAAGACTTAACTAAATTCAATGAAATTTTATGGGGACTAGAGGAAGAAGGAATACCTTGTAATATATCAAGTAAAGAAGATTCCTTAAGTTCAGAAGAGCTTAGTCATATGGCTTCACAAGATTCAAAATTAGCAGTAGGTATAGGAATTGATAAAAGTGGAAAAATAACATTAACTTTAAATAAACTTAAAAAATATGAACCTTTGTTTACTGTTAGTCTGAATGATGAAGATAAAGTTCTAAGAGCTTTAGGAGCTAATGCAGGAAGATTAGTTAAAGGAATTGCTTTTAAGTAGAGTATAAGGAGTAGTTATATTATGAAAATTTATACTAAAACGGGTGATAAAGGAACTACCGCTTTGTATGGTGGCAGTAGAGTAGATAAAGATAGTTTAAGAGTTGAAGCATATGGAACTGTTGATGAAGTTATTTCATTTATTGGCTTAGCTTGTGCTGAGATTGAAGATAAAGAAGAAAAAAATGCACTTGAAGAAATACAAAAAAAATTATTTGTACTAGGTGCAGAACTTGCTAGTGATGAAAAAGGACTAACATATTTAAAAGAAGTAATAACAGATGAAGATATAGAAAAACTAGAAGTTCTAATAGATAAATATATGGAGCTTGCAGGACCTTTCAAAGGATTTGTAACTCCAGGAAAAAATAAAATATCAGCAGCTTTGCATGTAGCAAGAACTGTAACTAGAAGAGCAGAAAGAAGAATTGCCACACTTTGCAAAGAAGAAAATGTACGTGAACAAGTTAAAATGTATGTGAATAGACTATCAGATGTTTTATTTGCATTTGCTAGATATGAAGAAGAAAAATAGTTTGAGGAGGAATGAGATAATGAAAAAGTTAAATGAGATCAAACAATTAAGCTTAGAAATAGTTAAAGAAATGGCTAAAGCAGCTGAGGAAAAAGCAGCTAGTATGAATGTTCCAGTAATTTTTGCAGCAGTAGATGCTGGAGCAAATTTAATGTTAATGCACAGAATGGAAGAAGCGTTCATAACAAGCATTGATATAGCAATAAATAAAGCTTATACAGCAGCATGTTTAAAACAAGGAAGTCATGGAATAGCTGAATGTGTTCAACCTGGAGAAAGCCTTTATGGACTACAACTTACAAATAATTGTAGAATAGTTCCATTTGGTGGTGGACTACCAATAATAGTTGATGGAAAAGTTGTTGGAGCTGTTGGAGTAAGTGGTGGAACTGTAGAAGAAGATATGGCTATAGCTCAAGCAGCAGTAGATGCTTTTAATAAGTAAAAGATATCTAAAATAACAATTTTTATACAAGATATTTTAAATTTAAATATTTATATTATTAATAATGTAGATATATTTTAAATTAATATATTAAAGATTAAATATATGATTAACCAATAGGAGGAATTTACAATGAGAATGTACGATTATTTAGTACCAAGTGTTAACTTTATGGGCGCTGGATGTGTAAAATTAGTAGGAGAAAGATGTCAAATATTAGGCGGAAAAAAAGCTTTAATAGTAACAGATAAATTTTTAAGAAGCATGGAAGGTGGAGCAGTAGAATTAACTGTTAAATCATTACAAGAAGCTGGAATAGAAGTTGCATACTATGATGCAGTTGAACCAAATCCAAAAGATACAAACGTTGCTGATGGATTAAAAATATTCCAAGACGAAAAATGCGATATGATAGTTACAGTTGGAGGCGGAAGTGCTCATGACTGTGGTAAAGGTATTGGTATAGTTGCTACTCATGAAGGAGATCTTTATGAATATGCTGGAATAGAAACTTTAACTAAAGCTCTTCCACCAATCGTTGCAGTTAATACTACAGCTGGAACAGCAAGTGAAGTTACAAGACATTGTGTTATAACTAACACTAAAACTAAAGTTAAATATGTTATAGTTAGCTGGAGAAACTTACCATTAGCTTCATTCAACGATCCAGAATTAATGGTTAAAAAACCTGCTGGTTTAACAGCTGCTACAGGAATGGATGCATTAACTCATGCTATCGAAGCTTATGTATCAAAAGATGCAAACCCTGTAACTGATGCTGCTGCTATACAAGCAATAAAATTAATATCAAACAATTTAAGACAGGCGGTTGCTTTAGGTGAAAACTTAGTAGCAAGAGAAAACATGGCATACGGTTCATTATTAGCTGGTATGGCATTCAACAACGCTAACTTAGGATATGTTCATGCTATGGCTCACCAATTAGGTGGATTATACGATATGCCACATGGAGTAGCTAATGCTATGCTTCTTCCACATGTTGAAAAATACAACTTAATCTCAAACCCACAAAAATTTGCTGATATAGCAGAATTCATGGGAGAAAACATACAAGGATTATCAGTTATGGAAGCAGCAGAAAAAGCTATAGATGCTATGTTCAGACTTTCAACTGATATCGGAATTCCTACAAGCTTAAAAGAAATGGGAATAAAAGAAGAAGATTTCCAATACATGGCTGAAATGGCATTAAAAGATGGAAATGCATTCAGTAACCCAAGAAAAGGAAATGAAAAAGATATAGTTGCAATATTTAAAGCTGCATTTTAAGATAATTAAAAAGTAGATTAATACATAACTATTATTAGAACCCCTTTACATTTAAAGGGGTTCTTTAAATGAAATTATATAAATTCATAAGATAAATTAATAAGAAACATAAGATTTTAGGAGGGCTAATATATGAATATGACAACATTTTTTGCAGAAATGTTTGGAACTTTAATCTTAGTATTATTAGGAGATGCTGTTGTAGCTAACGTAATACTTAAGAAAACAAAGGGTCAAAATTCAGGATGGATGGTTATATCAAGTGGATGGGCTGTAGCTGTTGCAATTCCAGTATATATGTTTGCAAATATTAGTGGAGCACATTTTAACCCTGCAGTTACAATAGCATTAGCTACTGTTGGACAATTTCCATGGGCTGATGTTCCTATGTATATAGCTGCACAACTTATAGGAGCATTTATAGGAGCTACTTTAGTTCTTATTTCTTACTATAATCATTTTGAAGCAACTGAAGATCAAGCTACAAAATTAGGAGTGTTTTGTACAGCTCCAGAAATAAGAAAACCTGTATTTAACTTTATAACTGAGTTTGTGGGAACATTTATATTAGTTTTTGCAATAATGGGAGCAACAGCACAACCATTTGTAAATGGAACTCAACCAGTAGCTATAGGTGTAATAATATTAGCAATGGGATTATGTTTAGGTGGTCCAACAGGATATGCTATAAACCCAGCTAGAGATTTAGCACCAAGACTTGTTCACTTTTTATTGCCAGTACCAAATAAAGGTACTTCAGATTGGGGCTATGCATGGATACCAGTAGTAGCACCAATAGCAGGAGCAATAGCAGGAGCTTTAGTTTACGTAAATATATTCTAAGATTAGTTTTAGTAGAGTGTTGATGTATGCATAAGTAAAGTGAACTGAGTAATTGAACTTAGGAATGCTAAAATGAGTATAGTCCAATTACAATGTCACTTTACATATTGAATATATCAACACATATTTAAAATAGAGCTTAAAAATTAATATGAGATATGAAGAAGAGTCTACGTAATGACACACTCTAAGGAGAAAGTTCATAATGTAGGCTCTTTTTTGTAATTTATATATTTAGCTTTTAATTAAGAGTGTTTAAAAATAGAATTAAACTTTATAATAATATATTTTATTAAAGTTAACTGAGAACTTAAGGGTTCTAGAAATATAAAAAATAATTTACAAAAATTACCACACAATATATAATAAGGTTAAGAGAAAGAGATAGGAGGGGAATTCACAAAATTAATTTAGAAAAAGTGTTGATTTTTAGACAAAACTTAGATTAGCTATCTACACTAAAATATGAAAACGATTAACAAAGTGATGAATTGGTTGTTAACATAGCAAAAATATAAAATTATTAAAAATATTTAATAACAATACAAATAAATATATTGAAAATGGAGGTTTAAATTTATGAAAGTTTTAATGGTTTGTTCAGGGGGAATGTCTAGTGCAATAGTAGTTGAGGCAATTAAAAAAGAAGCAATTAAAGTTAACTTTGCATTAGAAATAAATGCAGTTGGTACAAGTGACTTTTATGATGAATTAAAAAATGGAGGATATGATTTAGCGCTAGTAGCTCCTCAAGTAAGGCATAGATTAGATACATTTAAAGAACAAGCTGAGGAGTTTAATGTACCAGTAGAGGTGATAATCCCTATGGGATATACTCCTTTAGGAGGAGGAAAAGTTTTAAAGCAAATAAAAGCGTATGCTAAATAGATAATAAAAAACATTTTAATATTTATTTAAAATAGGAGGAAAGATAAATGAAAAAATTTTTTGATTGGCTGGAAAAATATTTAGTACCACCAATGACAAAATTATCAGAGCAAAGACATCTAAAAGCTGTAAGGGATGGTATCGTATCAACTATTCCTCTTATAATAGTTGGTAGTTTTTTCTTAGTACTTGCTATTCCACCTAATTTATATCTTAAAGAAATTGTGCAACCTTACACTAATCAAATAATGTTTCCTTATAGATTGAGCATGGGTATAATGGCACTTTATGCATCCTTTGGTATAGCACATAGTCTTGCTAAATCTTATAAACTAGATCCATTAACAGGTGCAATTTTAGGACTTGCAGCATTTTTACTTACAAGTGTACCTGTAAACATTGAAGATCAAGGTTGGATGATATCTTTATCTAACTTAGGTGGATCTGGAATGTTTGTTGCAATTTTAATGGCTATCTTTGCAGTAGAAATTTTGAGATTTTGTAAAAACAAAAATCTTACAGTTAAAATGCCGAAAGAAGTTCCAACATCAGTTGCAAATTCCTTTGCAGCATTAATACCAGCTACATTTATTATTATTCCAATATGGGTAATTAGGGACTTATTAAACTTTGATATTCAAGGAAATATATTAAAGATATTTATGCCACTTGTAAAAGCAGGAAATTCTTTACCAGGTATATTAATACCAATATTACTTATAACTTTGTTATGGTCTTGTGGTATACATGGTGATTCAGTTGTTGGTACAGTGGCAAGACCAATATGGCTTGCAATGCTTGATAGCAATATTGCAGCACAAGCATCTGGACAACCTGTTCCTAATATAGCTCCAGAACCATTTTTCCAATGGTTTGTATGGATTGGAGGTTCAGGAGCAACAATAGGATTAGTTATTTTAATGTTATTTTCTAGATCTGTATACTTAAAAGATGTTGGTAAGGCATGTTTAATACCAGGAATATGTAATATTAATGAACCAGTAATTTTTGGAGTGCCAATAATGTTAAATCCACTATTAATTATACCTTTCGTTGTAGCTCCTTTAGTTTGTGGATGTTTAACTTATTTTGCTATGGTCTTGAATTTAGTTGCAAAACCAGTGATTTTAGCACCATGGACACTTCCAGCTCCAATAGGGGCATATCTTACAACTGGTGGAGATTGGAGAGCTATAATTTTAGTTTTAATAAATATATTAGTTACATCAGTAATATATTATCCATTCTTTAGAGCATACGAAGAAAAATTAATGAAAGAAGCATTAGAAGAGAATTAATAGAAATTTAATAGAAATTTAATAGAAAATCTATTAGATTAATTTAAAAAATACAGTTTTGATATATTGAAATCAAAACTGTATTTAAATATATTAAAGGAGTTTTATTTATGAAAAAATTAAAAATAGCAATAATAGGTGGAGGAAGTAGTTATACACCAGAAATAATAGAAGGATTTATAAAGAGAGAAGGAGAACTTCCAGTAAAAGAAATTTATTTAGTAGATATAAAAGATGGAGAAGAAAAACTTAATATTGTAGGTAACCTAGCTAAAAGAATGATAAAAAAAGTAGGATTAGATATTAAGATTATTCTTACATTAGATAGAAGAGAAGCTTTAAAAGATGCAGATTTTGTAACAACTCAATTTAGAATTGGAGGATTAGATGCCAGAGTAAGGGATGAAAAATTTCCCCTTAAATATGATGTATTAGGACAAGAAACAGTAGGGCCAGGAGGTCTTGCAAAAGCATTGAGAACAATTCCAGTGATCTTAGATATATGCAAGGACATGAAAGAGCTTTGCCCAAATGCATATCTTATTAATTTTACAAATCCATCAGGAATGGTTACAGAAGCAGTAAACAAATATACTAATATAAAATGTATAGGATTATGTAATGTACCTATACATATGAAAATGGACATAGCAAAAATGTTAGATGTAGATACTAAAGATTTATTTATAGAATTTGTGGGACTTAATCATCTGGTTTGGGGAAGAAAAGTATGGTATAAGGGTGAAGATATAACTAAAAAAGTTATAGAAGGCTTAAAAGATGGTGCATCATTGACTATGAAGAATATATCTGATTTAAAATGGCCAGTAGAATTTTTAGATGCTTTAAAAATGATACCATGTCCATATCACAGATATTATTATATGACAGATAGGCTTTTGGATGAAGAAAAAAAATCAGCACAAGATGGACAATTAGGAACAAGAGCTGAACAAGTTAAAAGAGTTGAAAAAAAATTATTTGAGTTATATAAAAATGAAAACTTAGATGTAAAACCAACTCAACTTGAAAAACGGGGTGGTGCATATTATTCTGATGCGGCAGTTTCCCTTATTAGTGCTATTTATAATGATAAAAAAGAAATCCATACAGTTAATATTAAAAATAATGGAATAATAAAAGGAATTCCTAATGATGCAATAATTGAAACTAATTGCTTAATAGATAAAAGAGGTGCAACACCATTAGCATTAACAGGAGACTTAGAAATTAAAATATTAGGACTTATTCAAAGTGTTAAGGCTTATGAAACTTTAGCTGTTGAATCTGCAATTACTGGTGATAAGAATACAGCAATCATGGCCCTTACCAATAATCCATTAATTTCATCTATTGATAAGTCAATAAAATTAGTTAATGAATTAATAGAAATAAATAAATGTTATTTACCACAGTTTAAATAAAAAATAACCAAGGAGGAATTTTAAATGGAAGAAAAAATATTTGAAATAATATCACACAGTGGAGATTCAAGAGGATACACTTTTCAAGCTTTAAAAGAGGCAAGAAAAAACAATATGGAAAAAGCAGAAAAACTTATGGATAAAGCAAATGAGGAATTACATTTAGCACATAATACTCAAACGTCTCTTATTCAATGGGAGATAAATGGAAAACCAGTGGAAATATCACTACTTATGGTTCATGCACAAGATCAATTAATGACAGCAATTTCTGAAAATAATTTAGTTAAAGAGTTGATTGAAATGTTTAAACTTATTCATAAATAAATTTTATATAATAACTAAAATACAGAGGTTAAATTGGGGGAATTTAATAAAATGAAAATATTAATACAGTTAGCATATATAATCTTTATAATTATGTTCATATTGGGATCTATATGTATATCAAGAAAATTAATGAAAAAATTTAATTTTAATAGGTGGGTTATTGCCTTTACAGCTCCACTTATTCTTATTATTCCATCAGTATTTTTTAAAAATATACATCCTTTTATATGGGGAATATTAGGTGGTGTTTTCATAGTTTTTTGTATTTTATTTTTTGAAATTAATACAAGGATATCTGAAACTAAAGACACTAAAACAGCTATGGATTATAGAAAAACTAAAATTAATTAAAAGTGATCATTATTTTAAAGATTCAATGTTTTATTTATGAGCTGCTTGTCATTTAATTCAAGATCTTACAGTTCCTCAACATGCTAATGTTCACTAAAAATACGAAGGAGCTTGATTAATTTCAGGCTCTTATTTTTTGTAATTAAATGTGATATTTATGGTAAAACACTCACTAGGAAGTACATTTTGAGAGGAAAGTTTTATTATGAGGAAAAATTATGAAGAATATAATAAGCTTGTAAGAGATAGAATACCTGAAATTATAGAAAGAGATAATAAGGAATGTGAAATAGAAATTGAATCTAAAGAAGAAAAATATAAATTTTTAGAAATGAAGCTTAAAGAAAAAGCCTTGGAAACATTGATAATACCAAGTTCCTAAGACTATATGTACTACTCCCGTTCAATTGTAGTCTGTCATTTATAATATATTGACTTTATTTTTTGTCAAGTATTATTGAGGGTAAAAAGCTCTAAATAGCAAATAAAAATATTCCCAAAAATGATAATACTAAATAAAAGATTGCTTCGTGTTTGATGACAACTGAAGATGATGTTATTTCATCTTTTTCGTTGCTATTTTTTTTCAAGATGATGTGAAATAATGCTTTAAAGATGAAATATCCAATAATAGCTCCTAGGGTATTCATAATTAAATCATCTGTCGTTGTGTTTCGGCTCTGAGTGAACAATTGACTTAACTCAATACATAAAGATAACAAAAAGCCTGACAAGGCAACCTTTTTTAGTGTTCGAAATTGTTTCCAAATCAATGGTAACAAGAATCCTAATGGTATGGTCATTATAATATTCAAAACATACGGCATTATTACCTGGGAACTAGAGAATGGAACTAAAAAGATTCGATCAAATTCAGATGTAGATGTGGTAACAAACCTTTGCACATCCCAAATTGTTCCTATTCCCGTTACGCCATAAACAGCTGCCAAATACAATAAAAAAATAAATACCCCTAGAAAATGCTTGCGGGAAACTCCTCCTTCCTTCTTCTTAGCCCTTAGATAAAATCCTTTTTGAAATATAATGCATAAAATACATATGCGAATAATGTTAATTAAATAATCAGTATGAGCAACATACATAATACATATACGAATATAGACAAATAAATACTGAATTAGTAACATAATAATTCTCCTTGTTGAATCAAAATTTAATTATTTACATGATTATAATATCAACAAAAATTTAAGAATAAGTGAATACAATATTAAGAGTTTATGAAATTTACTCAATTAATTTTATTTGCAGTATTTATAGTTTTAAGAAGTGGTTACACAAGAGTAAATAAAATATGAAGGAGCTTGATTAATTTCAGGCTCTTATTTTTTATAGTTGAATATTTATGGTAAAATAGATGTGCTGATCATGGTATTTACTAATGATGTGTTAAATCAAATAGTTGAAAAGTGTCCTAAAAACCAAGACGAACTAATAATTATAAAGGGATTAGGAAAAGTTAAAATTGATAAGTATGGAAATGACATTTTAGAAATAGTTAAGAAATATAATACGGTTTAGTAATTATAATAAATGAGGTATGAATAAGAGTCTATGTAATGGAGGCTCTTGTTTATGTTATAGAAGAATTTATATTCATTTTAATTATAAATTACGAGTTAGTTACATAGGATTTAATAATAATAATTTATAAGGGTGATATTATGGCAAATGATATTGCTAATATGGAACCAAGAAAAGCATTGTTTATATTAGCACTTACCAAAGATGAAAAATTAGATTCAGCAATCTGTGAGTTAATAGCGAATTCTATTAATGCAGCAGAAAAATTAAATAATTCTAAAGTTTTAAAAGGGTATCGTTTAGAATTATATATTGGTAAAAATAATAATATTCCATATAATTTTCTTATAAGAGATAATTGTGGTGGAATATCAAGAGAGGATGCTAAAAATAAAGCTTTTAAGTTAGGAAATGATTTTAAAAATTATAAATTAGGCTTTGGCATAGGAATGAAAAGGGCACTTTTTAAATTATGTGAAGAGTTTATTTTAGAATCGCATACTGTTAATGATAGCTTTAAAATTCAAATGAACATACTAGATTGGGAAAAGAAACGTGGCTGGAATATACCGATAAAGAATAACAATAGAAAGACTAAATTAGAACCAGGAGTTATAATATCAGTACCTAAATTAAACAAGGATATTGAAAAAGAATTATTATCACAACAATTTAAGAAAAAGCTTATAAATAAGATAAAATTGAATTATGAAACAAAATTAGAAGCAGGATTTGAAATATATATTAACGGAAAAAGAATTTTATGTGATGATATGAAGAGTAGTAATAATATATTAGAAACTGGAACGTATGTATTCCAAGGGATAGAATTAAAAATAAAAATAGAATGTGATAGCAAAAGAAGTCCTGATTGTTATGGATGGAACTATGTAATAAATGGTGACACTATAATAAACGGTGATAAAACAAGTCTAAGTAATTGGGAAGAAACAGCAAAGGATTCTAATTATAATTATGAAAAATTTGTAGGATTTGTATATATTAATGGAGATGATGTTTCAAAGCTACCACTAAATACAACTAAAGATGGTATAGATACTAATAACGAAATATATAAAGTAATACAAAATCATATGAATTTAGCTATAAAAAATACACGAAAATATTTTATAAGTACTGAACGATCAATAGAATATAAAAAACCTGTAAATGAAATTGAGGATTTAAAACAAAAATTAAATAAGAAATCAAATGCAGATGTAGGAAGAGAAACTTTTAGAAGATGTTTTGAGAATTTAAAATAGGAGCTTGATTAATATCAGGCTCTTTTTTATGTGCCCAAAAACTTATGTTAAAATAATCTTGTGTAATAAAAATAAATTAAGTAATATTTATGAAAATATATCAGATGAAGTTTGAAAATTTAAATATAAACAACTAATTTTATTAAATACATTCTATAATGATTTCTATGAAAATGAGTTATGTAAAATAGTAGTAAGATATGATAAAATTATATATAATAAACTGATTTTTTACAAAAAGCAGCAATACATCATTATATGACCACAGAAGATAAACACTTAAAGTATAAGGAAGGAAGACGGGTATTGAAGAAGGATATTTTTGACTACTTAGAAAAAGATTATAGATACCTTAATAATTATATAAAGGATATAAATGAAACTTTATTTATATCTCCACATACATCAATTATTAAGGGGAGAACGTTTGTAGAGAATTTAACACAAGAAATAGCTAAAATTGAAGGATATGGATTATTAAATACTATTACACAAGTTGAAAGATTAAGAAAATTAGAAGAAGAAGGAATTCTTACAGAGAATATAGATAAGTTATTCCATGTAGTAAGGTTACTAGGGAATAAAGCAGCCCATTCAAATTTAGAGGGTGAACTAGAGGCGGCTTTAAATATTCATAAAAATATATATAAAATTACATGTTGGTTTGTTGAAGTTTATGTAGATCCTAAATTTGAATCCTTACCATATAAGAGCCCTATGCCATCTACAAACAAGCCATCTCAAATAAATGAAGAAGTAATAACTAGTTTAATGAATAAAATGATGGATAATTTTATTGAAAAACAACAGCAAAGTGAATTAAGCAGCAAAGAAAATAATTGGGAAATTAAATCAGAGATTGTAGTTAGTAATAATAAAGAAGATATAGATGATGCATTTACGGGATTAATAGTAGAAGATATTTTAAATACTGATGAACCTGATAAAAAATGTTTAGTACAAGAGTTAACAAGGTTAAAAGAATCATCAAAAGAAGCAGTTGAAAGTCTAGGAGAGTTTACGCCTTTTAAGAAGTACATGCATATAGAAAGAGATGCACAGAATGGGCTTGATAATTTAATACATAAAGCTTATGAAAGCACAAAGGCACAATTGATTTTAGTATGTGGTAGTGTTGGAGATGGTAAATCACATATTATATCGTATTTTAATAATAAATATCATAGTATAATGCAAAATTTTACTCTTCATAATGATGCTACTGAGAGCTTAGAACCTAATAAGACTTCAATGGATACATTAAATGAAGTTTTAGATGATTTTAGTGATGAAAAAATGGAAAATAGTACTCAAAAATTTATTTTAGCAATTAATTTAGGGACTTTAAATAATTTTATTGATTCTAAGTATGGTGAAAGGTTTACAAAGTTAAAAGAATTTGTACAAGATAAAAAAATATTAGAGAGTAACATTGAAGATAGTAGTTTTGATGAGAATAGATCTTTTCAATTTGTAAATTTTAGTGATTTTCATATATTTACGTTAAAAGATGGGAAAGTTCATTCTGATTATGTTAAATCACTAATTGGTAAAATAACAAAATCATATGAAGATGATTCTATAGAAAAAAATATTTTTTATATGTCATATATGAAGAATTGTAGCAAATGTGAGAATAGTAAGTGTTGTCCTATAAAGGCTAACTATGAGTTATTATCAAAAGAAAAGGTTCAGGATTCTATTGTTGATCTTTTGGTTCAATGTATTGTAAAAGATAAAATTATTATTTCTACTAGGGCATTACTAAATTTTATTTATGAGCTTATTATTCCTAGATCTTATATTGATGTTAATTCACCAACATTTAAAAACAATATTGTTAAAATTAATGTTAGTGATTATGTAAATTCTTTGATGCCAAATATTATTTTTAATCATAAGGAATTGTCATTTATATTTGAAGCACTAAATAGTATCGATCCTTTAAATGTAAGAAATGAAAAGGTTGACGATTTTATAATCGATTTTAATAATGACAGCGATATAATTAAATATTTTAAGGAATATATAGAGTATCCCAAAGGCTACTTAGGAAAAGCAGAATATGTTAATGTTGAAAATACTGAATATAAAAAAATACGCTATGAACTACTTAAATTATTTATAAGAAGCTACTATATTTGTGGAAGAGAAGATTTATTCTCACTTAGAGATGGAGTATATTACGAATATATGAATGCTTTGTTTTATTACAACCGAGGGGATAAGCTTAAGCTAAAAAACGTATATGAAAATGTTAAAAATGGAATCATGAAATGGAACGGTGAGGCAGAAAAAGAGCATTTGAACATTTTCATAGGAAGAAATCAGACTAAATATAAAGTAAGTGAAAAAGTTCAATTAAAGGCTGATACAAGAAATTTACCTAAAAATGATGAAACGGATCTTAAAAAGTTTATTGGAACATTGAAGTTACAATATAAAGATGAAAAGACTGGAAATTCTTATGAAATAGATATAGATTACAGTTTATATAAATTACTTGTTCAGATTAATAACGGATATAGACCAAATAAAAAAGATAAAAATCATTTTATAAAATTTATTGAATTCATTAGCAAACTTGAGGATACTGGATCTCAAGATAAAGAGCTTATATTTACGGAAAAGAACAGAGAAAATAACAAGCAATATAAACTTGAATTTGATGATGAGTTTGAAACTTATAGATTTGTGGAGATAAATTAATGGAAGAGAAGAGAAGTTATGAATTAGATTTAGATATAATAAAAAAAGATTTTAAATTTGCAACTGAAGATAAAATAATAGAGGGTAATTATAATTTAAGACATAAGCAGCGTAATAGGTTTAAAATGCTTCCATATACAACCAAAAAGGAAAATATAGTTTTGGACTTTTATGGGGTAATTGGAACATTTTCGAGAAATATTTGTGATAAAAAGCTCAAAAATATATTTAATGTTGATGAGTTTATAGCAAATATATTAGATGAAGTTGAAGAATTTGAAGGAGAAAATAGTAAGCAAGATTTAAAAAATATAATAAAAACAATGTACATTAATGATAATAAATTGGTTAACTTTGATATTAAAACGATGAATTATATTGAATCTTCAACACATGAGGAAAAGGTAGCAGAATTTTTATTTTCCATATTTATAGATAGTGAATTGAAAGAGTCTATAAGTAAATTTTATGATAAACCTAATAATAATATTTTAAATAGATTGGTTTTAAAGGCATTGCCTGATTTAAGTAATAACAAAGGTGATATTGAAGAATATAAGTGTTATATTCCATTTATTAAAGAATTATTTAAGAAAGATATTATGTTTTTAATAAGTAATGAAGAATTGTATAAAGGTTCAATACAGAGAGTTTTAGAATATTATAATATGTTTTATATATCTCAGCTTTCAATTAAGCTTAGTCAGTTTGAAAAAGCAGATTTAAACAAACCAGAACCTTTATATTATACGTTAAGTTGGGAAAGCACTTCGAAAAATAGAACTGCATATAGATTGGGACTTGAAAACTTAAAAGAATCTATCAGTTGTTTATTTTCCCATGCAATTGTATTAGAACTATTAAATTGTAATGATTCAAACAAGCAATTCGGTTATGTTGATTTGTATGAATTATTTAAAGATAATGATGATATGAAAATGGCAGGGGATATTAAAAATTTAATAGAAGAATATAAAAAACGTATATGTGATATAAAGTGGGAAGGACTAAAAGAAGTTAGAGATAGATGTGATAATGATGTGATCAACGAGATTTATAGATTATTTATTACAGTTAACTATCAATTTATCAATTCTAAAAAAAATAGAAATGATCTTTATACAAATTACCAAAATTGGTTTATGAAATTCATTGAAAACAATTTTGGTAAAAGACGAGGTTCTCTTGGATATAATTTAAACTTAACTGAAGAAGATATTATTTTTCTTACCAAGATATGTATAAATAATAATGAAAAATTAAAAGTAAGTGTACTCTTTAAAGAATTTGAGAATAGAGGAATTTTTTTTGACAGAGATTCAAAAACAAAAATTATTCAATTATATGAAAAATTAAATTTACTAGAAAAGAAATCGGATAGTGGGGATGCACAATATGTCAAATCAGTTTTATAGTTATTTATCAGAAAAAATAATAGAATTTTTTACTGTAAATCCTTTAAGTAAAGGTGCAAAATATAATATTCAATTTGAAAATGAAGAACAGGTTAAGGATTTATATGAAAATTTAAAACATAATAATACTCTATGTGAAGATTTTGAATATAAAGATTTAAATGGTGAAGTTAAATATACATCTTATGTTTTAAGATTTAATAATGTTAAGTTAATAGTTGGAGCCACAGTATCAGCAAGCAATGATGAGAAGATACAGCCAGACTTTTTAACAAGACTTAGAAATATGGTGGGAGTTGAAAAAGGTTACGAGGACAAGGCAATACTTTTTATTCATGATACAACACTTGACAGTATTATGGGAGGGACTGAAAGCTTTGCAAAAGAAGGTATGCCATTTCATATAAATTCTATTCAAAAGGATATACAGGCAAAGATGGCAACTAAAAACTTCTCTAATGTAGACAAAGCTATTATCAATATTGATTTAGAACGTAAAAGAAAAGAATTAATTGGTGATAGTATTTCAATTTTTGAATATAAAGATTTATTAGCAATAATAAATGAAACATGTATCGAGAAAAAAGAATATAGGAATTTTGGATTGTTTTATGATAGTGAGATTAAAGATTGTCCAGAAAAAAAGTTAAAAGACAGACTAAATGATAATGCATATAACTTTAATAGAGTTGACGAAATTCATAACTATGGAAATCCTGAAACTCAACTTGATAAATTTTATGATGATAAAGGTGTAGATAATTTAAAAAATGATAAATGGAAAGAAATAGACTTTAAGGATGTTAAAAAATATATTGATGATAAAGTCAAAACACCACCATTAGAATTTATATCTAGTTCTGTTGACTGGGATAGAGAAGAAGGTGCTTCAAAAGCAAAATCAAGACTTAGAAATATGATTGTTTTTAATGAGGAAAGAAAAGAAGAAATTGAATTGGAATTTTCTTTTGATGGTTTTGTATCTAAGGAATTTTTAAAATATGATGGTCAGGTTGAAGCGGCTACAAGTGGTAAGAAGATAAAAATTAAATTATCCAATTGTGATGGAAATGCTAATTTTTATAAAATTACATATAAAAATGATAAAAACGTAAAATTTGAATTTAGAATATTAATCGTATGTTTTAATGAAAAATACCTTGAAAGCATAAAAACTAAATTTTCTATAAATTATAGTAAAAAGGCTAGTTTTATAAATGTTAACACAAATAACTCTTTTATCGTTTTTAATGAATTTGCGCAAAATCCTGTAAACTATGAATTGAGTGATAATTATGAAACTGTTGATATTTCTGAAGAAAACAAATTAACTGTAAAAATTGGAGAAAATTTTGTTTATGAAAATGACAGTGATCTTGTCACATTTAAAGTAGATATAAATAATTGCACAGTTCCTTTTGCAATTGTTGGAACAAGTGAAAAAACAGTTCCAATTGAAGGGCTAAAGGTTTGGAAGCTTAAAAGAGAAAAGAAATGTGATTTTAAGTTTATTGGAGAAAACAAACTTCAGCATGGAACAAAAGAATATTTTACAAGAGATGAATTTAGAAAAAATCTTCAGCTTGAAAAACAGATTATTGAATTGCAGGGCATGAGCTTTAAAGATTATGGTGAAGGTCTGGAACCTATTGATTTAGAAATGGATGATGATATAAATGAAGCTTATTTTAATATTTTAAGATATTTTAAAGATAATAACAAATTACCTAGTCTTGTATATTTAAATGGTGAATTAAAAGAATTGTATGTTAAGTTCATTAGTATTTATAAAGAAAAGTTAAATGAAATTCCTGAAAAAGAATATTTAACTAAGAAACAGAAGAGTTTATTTAAGATTGGTATGATAAAAAGAGAAATAGAAGATAAGGAGATATTATTAACTCCACTTCATCCACTTAATATTGCATATCAGCTTCACTTATGTAATGAAATACATGACGAAGCTATGGAAGATGATATATTAAAGAAATTCTCTTCAACTTATTTAATGCCATATATTACGGTTGATGAAAAGAAATTATATATACCAGTAGAACAGAATCATTCACCAGAATGGAAATATTATGTTGATGAAAAGCTTCCAAGATATAAGAGTTCTAGGGATTTTGTATCTAAACTTGTTTATGAAAAAATTGAGGAATTTGTAGACCATTTTCAATATTTATTTAACATAGGAAGTAATGCTCCAATTAAAATTAATCTTATAAATACCGGTGACAGTAAGGAAATTCTCCAAGGAATATTTAAATATTATCTTAATGCATTAAAAGATACTAAAACAGATATTCTTCCAATGGATATTTATATATATTCAAATAAGAGTATAACAAATGCTTTTGAAGAAGTAGCATTTAATGATGATATTAAAGATTTAAAAAAAACATATGGTTTAAATTTAAATGTAAGCTCAATGTCAGAAGAAGATGTTCTTGATTTATACAGAGAAAAAGTACATTTCTATTCAAAGAAAGCTGAAAACGGAATTGAATATGCACATATTACTTTTATTGAAATGAGTAATGAAATATCTGAAAATACTGCAAATATGGATGATATACCAACTGGAATAATTTTAAACGGACTTATTTCAGGTGTGCCATCAGTTTTTTCAGGTGATTACTATAGAACTGGTTTTGGAACTAAATTTGCGAATACAGAAACTGATCTGATTAATATTGCAGGAAGATTAAATGCGGTTAATGTTGCAAGTACTGGTGCACCATTTGATAGTAATTTAAGTAAAGTTATATCTGTACCAAACAGTAGCAGATTGACTTTAGAAGATGTATATAATTCAAGCCATTGGATTACTTTTATTGATCCTAAAGTAGATTTAAATTTTTTTAAAAATGATCCAGGTGCTAAAGATTTACTTATTATTCATTACAGTGATCAGTATACAACTGCTGGTGGTTATGATGCAATAACAGTAACTAGAAAATCAGGACCTTATCAGAAAGTAATCGAAGAATTTTTAAGGAAAAAGGGAGTAGAAGATGTTAAGGAACATTCAGCCGGTGTAATTAACATGTTTAATGCTATAAATGGTGACTGGCTTTTAAAACTTATTTCAAGCAGATCACATGCACCAAAGGAAAAAATAAGCATACTTTCAGCAGTTAAGCTTGCTATTGCAAAATTAAAGAAAGATAACTTTATATGGGTTCCTATATCTCTTGAAGAAGTTTTAAGAGTTTCAGGAGGCGCAGGCCTTAAGCAAAGCGACGGATTTTTATCGGCTAAAAAATTGGGCTTTGAAAATAATGGTGCAACAAGTGATGATATTCTTTTAATTGGAATAGAAGAAACTAATGATGAAGTTTATGTTCATTATTATCCTATAGAAGTTAAAATGGGTTATAAAGATAACAATGATGGTGTAGCTAAGGGTATAGAACAGGCAAAAGCTACAAAGAAGATATTTACAGAAACTTTATTGTCAAAAGAAGATGAAAAAATTACTGCTACACAAAGAGTATACAGAAATTTTTTAATGCAGCTTGTAATAACAAGTGCAGAAAAATTAAATCTTTATAATGTATGTGATGAAGAAAATTGGAACAGTGTTATTGATACTGATTTAAGAAGAAAATTACTTAATGAACAATATAGTATAAGTAATGGAACTGAGGAAAGTCTTGGAATTGCATGTGTTATTTCATTTAAAGCAGGTAACAATAATGAATCTGCAAGCATTAGAAAAGAAGACAATGTTATGGTAATGGAAATGTCAGAAAATGATGGATTTAATTTTGTTACAAAGACTGTTAGTGAAATTAGAGATGCAGTTGGAGTTATTTCTTTTGAAACTGGCAATGATATACAAAGTAATAATGGTTTCAATGATGATAAAGATACAAATAAAAACATTAAAGGTATTTCAACAGTTGCAACACAAAATACCGTAATAAATGAAACACCGCATGATGAAAATATAAGTAATGTAGGCACAATAGAACCTGATGAAGTGATATATACTCAAACTCCTGAGGTTATTGGGACTACACCAGAAAATATACAGCCTGAAAGTGTTGCAGAAAATCATGATAAAGTTAAAGAGAAATATAAAACTGACAGAAGTATGAAGATACTATTTGGTACAAATCAAAAAAGCAATGGTTCAGTATATTGGTGTCCAAATGATACAAATAAATTAATGCATACTAATACAGGTATTATTGGTACAATGGGCACAGGTAAAACTCAATTTACTAAATCCATGGTTACACAGATTCATAGAGAATCAAAGTATAATGTAGATGGTAAGAATATAGGAATATTAATCTTTGACTATAAAGGTGATTATAATAAATCAAAACAAGATTTTATAGATGCAACGGGTGCTAAAGTATTTGAACTATATCATCTACCATTTAATCCACTATCAGTTGTTAAAGCAGTAAATTCAAAACCAATGTTACCACTTCATACTGCAAATGGATTAAAAGAAACAATAGCAAAAGCATTTGGACTTGGAATAAAGCAAGAAACATTACTAAGAGATTTAATAATGGAAGCTTATGAAAAGAGAGGTATAATTAAAAGTAAATCTGAAACATGGGATAATCCAGCTCCAACACTTAAAGATGTATATGATATTTATATAAATAAAGAAGATTTAAAAGAAGATAGCTTATATGCAGCATTTAGTAATTTGATAGATTTTGAAATATTTGAACCAGATTGTAATGAAACACAAAGTTTATTTGATTTAATTAATGGAGTTACTGTTATAGATCTATCAGGATATGATCCAGGAATACAAAATCTTGTTGTAGCTATAACTTTAGATTTATTCTACTCACAAATGCAAGCTTATGGACATAGTAAAATTGATGGTCAATTAAGACAATTAAATAAGATAGTATTAGTAGATGAAGCTGATAATTTCCTTAGTAAGAATTTCTCTTCATTAAAGAAGATTCTTAAAGAAGGAAGAGAATTTGGTATAGGAACAATACTTTCAACTCAGCTTTTAAGCCATTTCTCTACAGGTGAGAATGAGTATGCTAATTATATTTTAACTTGGGTAGTTCATAATGTAGCTGATTTAAACAATAAAGATGTTAAATATATATTTAATACTCAAAGTAAGAATGAGGAAGAAAATATTTATAGCAAGATAAAGAGCCTTAATAAGCATTATAGCTTGGTTAAGATGGGAGATAGTAATAGGGCTGTTTATATGAAAGATAGAGCTTTTTGGGAATTGATGAAATAATATTATATTCAAGAAAGAGATAAATAGCTTATCTCTTTCTTAATTTTAGAAAAGCTTAAACAACCATGTTTTTATGCTAGAATTAAAATATAAAAATATTATAATAAAATAAAGTTACTGGAAGGAAATTTGAAATGAGTAAAATACATGCAGAAGATGACAAAACAATTAAAGATTTATTGGAAAGTAATAGTTTAGTTTTTAAAATTCCTATAAATCAAAGAAAGTTTTCTTGGGAAAATGAACAATTAGAAATGTTTTGGGAGGATTTTAAAAATATCATTGAAAATCAAGGAAGACATTATTTAGGGGTACTTTCATTAATAACAAAAGAGAATGCAGATATAAATTTTAACTGTTATGAAATTATAGATGGACAACAAAGAATGACAACAATAATTTTATTAGTTGCAGCCTTAAGAGATGTATATTGTAGTTTAAGAGATGAAGTGAAGGCAAAAAAAATTCAAGAAAATTTTTTATCATCATTATCAACAAGAAAGTGTTGTAATAAGTTAGAAGTTTCTAAGTTAGATTCTTTTACTTTTAATAAAATAGTAAATATAAATATTGGAGAAGGAACTGAAATATTATTAAATGATTGTTATGAAATAGAATCTAAAAAGAATAAATTTAGAGTATTTAATATTGGACAAAGTGATTTTGTAAATAATAAGATGTATTATGCATATAAGTATTTTTTTAATCAGATTATAATTGAAATAGATCAAAAAAAATTAATTGAAGAAAAGAAAAACTATTTACTAGATATTGAAGAAGGACTATCTAAACTTGATGTTATATTAATTAAAAGTGAAGATATAGAAAGTATGTTTTTATTTTTTGAATCATTAAACAATAGAGGTCTTCAATTAAGCAAAATGGATATAGTAAGGAATACATTATTAAAGATAGTAGCGGAGAAGTTTGCAGAATATCTAGAAGAGTTTGGATGTAGATGGGATGAGCTGGTTGTAAATTTAGATAGTTATGATGAGATAAAATTTTTGAAATATTATTTTATGTGTACTAGTGAAAATAAAATTATACAAGAAAAAGAATTACCTAAATATTATGAGAGATATTTTAGAAAATTTATTAATAGAAATGATTTAAAAAATGAAATAGAAAAAATGATAGAATATTCTTTAATATACATAGAATTGTTTACTAAAGAAGAAGTGTCAACTTCAGATTTAATATATAAAAGAAATATAAAAATGATTAATCAACTAGGACAACAAGCATGTCATTCTTTTTTTATGGAGTATATTTATTGTGTTAAGGAAATTAATAGATTAGATAATTTATCTAGTTTAATTGAAAGTATGATGTTTAGACGTGTAATATGTGCTAAGTCTACAAAGCCGTTAGATGGGATTTTTAGAAATATGATTAAACAAAGAACTTTTAATCCATCAAATCAAAAATATGAATTTAATGATGAAAAGTTAATAGAAGTTATTAAAGAAAATACACCATCTGATATAGAATTTTCTAGTATGCTAAAGGAAAGAGTTTGGGAAAAAAATGATATTACGAATTACTTTTTCAGAAAAATAGAGTATAAATTATCGGGGATATCTTCTTCTAAAGAATTTATAATAAAGTCAAGAAAAGAAGTTCATATAGAACACATTTTACCAATAAATTTTAAATCAGAATGGCCAAGTTATTTAAAATTAAGTAATGATAAATCTAAATATGATATTTTAAATTCTAAATTGGGTAATATGCTATTGTTAGAATTTGATATAAACACATCCATTAAAGACAAGCTTTTTGATATAAAAATAGAAAAATATAAACAATCTAAATTAGAACAAGTTAAAGATTTAATTAAAAATCATAAAATTTGGAATGAGAAAGAAATTAATCTTAGAACAGAGTCATTGATTAATATTGGACTAAAGATATGGAAGTTAAAATAAAGTATTTTAGAAGAAGTTGTTAGATATATAAGTTAGGGATGGAAAAAATGCATAATTTAAAGCGAACAGTATACAAGTATAAAAAATGTATTATTCTTTTGGCTATGGGATGTACTGTATTATTAATTACATTTATGATGAAAGACAATATTTTGAAAATATTTCTTCAAACTATATCATCATATTTTATTGTAAGTTGTATATTAGATATTTTAAAAAAATATTGTACTGATGAACAACTAATACAAGATATTTCTGAAGGAATTAATAGTGAAATTGATGCTATGAAATTTGGAATAAAAAAAATAGATATCAATAAGGAAAATTTAATTATTTCAGAATATATAATTAAATTGGCAAAAAAACGTATAAATATAGTTCATGTATATGGATATTCATGGACTAGAGAGAATGAAAGTTTATTAACATATGCTTTGAGAAATAACATAGAAATTAGACTTATAATAGCGGATTTTTATAATGATGTAACTATGAATTTTTATAGTAATCATATGAATAGAAGTGTAAAAATAAAAATTGAAGAAGTATTAGAGAAATGGAAAGATATATATATTAATTCAGGACAGAAGAATAACTTACATATATATTTATTTGATGGAGCTATTACACATGCACTTTATTTAAATGAACATAGTGTCGTAATAAAGAGTATACCTTCATGTAAATCATATTGTAAAGGAAATGTAACAACTATATATTCAAAAAACATACCAAATGGAATATATCAAAAATATGATGAAGAAATAAATCAAATTATAAAAGAAAGTAAAGAATATACTATTGAAGAATTATTAAAAAAAAGTGAGAATTAAATTCTCACTTTTTTTAGATTAATTAGGTTATTATTTTTATTTAAAGTAATTCTAATAAATTGAGAACTTTTATCACCAACTCCAACTTCGCTAATAACATAAGAAGGTTCTCCAATTCCACAAGCGGACCCAGAAGAAATAGCACAAACATTATTATCAGCCATATTTTTAATAAACATATCATTAACAATACCAGGAATAAGCATTCCAATAACTCCAGGAATATGATTATCTGGATCTCCTAAAAATTCAACACCGGGATATTTTTCACTAAGCATTTTTTTAGTTTCAATTTCTAATTCTGAAATATTCTTAATATATTCATTCATATCTCTTTTAGCAATTTCACAAGCTTTACCAAAGCCTACAATGTTATGAACAGCAGAGGTTCCAGCTCTATAGCCATTTTCTTGTAAGCCACCATGTATTAATGAAGTCATTTTATAATCCGATAATTCAGTTTGTCTTATAAAAGCAGCCCCAGCACCTTTAGGTCCATAAAGCTTATGTGCTGACATTGAAAGAAAATCTACAGGAAGTTTTTTAACATCTATATCTATTTTACCTAATACTTGTGTAGCATCAGAGTGGAATAGTATGTTGTTTTCTTTTGCAATAGCACATAAATTTTCAATATCATTTAAAGAGCTAATTTCATTATTACCCCATATAAATGAAGCAAGAATCGTATTATCTTTAATTGAATTTCTAAAAGAATTTTCTTCAACTTGTGCATAGTTATTTACAGGAAGAAAAGAAACTTCGTATCCACGATCAATTTTCTTTGTTTCTGCTTTTTTCTTTAAAAATTTACTTGCTACTGATTTTTCAGATTTATTCCAAAATACTTCACCATTTAAAAATTTACATGCTTGAAGTACAGATTTATGTTCAACGCTAGAAGTTATAATATGATTTCCACTTTCTTCGTAATATTTCTTATAATCAGCTACACCTTTTATTATAAAGTTATTACTTTCAGATGCACCACCAGTAAATACTATTTCTTTAGGTTCTGCATTTATTAAACTCGCTACTTGTTCTCTAGCTGTCTCAACTGCATTATAAGCATTTACGGCTAAAGTATAATATCTGCTAGAGGGGTTACCATATTCCTCTTTTAAATATGGCAACATTGCATCTAATACTTCAGGATCAACAGGAGTAGTAGCACTATTATCTAAATAAATCATAAGTTAGCATCTCCCTTTTTTAATGCATTTTTTAAGAATTTTTCTAAATTTCCACCGCTATATTTATATTGACTTAAAAGAAGTTCAGCACCCCTATCTATATGAAGTTTAATAAAGTGTGGATAGTACTCATCATCATTTATATTACGACCAAGATTTACTTCAATAAGAGCTTTAAATATAGCATCAAATTCACCAGTAACTGTAGCTCTCTGTAGCTCAAGGCCATTTGTATTGTTATTTTTATATTCTAATATAGAAGTTTTATCTTTTAATGATAGTGAAACTGCTATTTTACTTAAAGCAAATGGTTTAAGATTTGCACTTTTTCCTACCTCTTCAAATATCTCTTTTGTTTTCTTTGATGTTTTTAATCTAAATCCCATTATTACACCTCAAAATATCCATTTTTAACTTCAGTTTTACGTAATTTTGTATTATATAGAAGTAAGTATTCATCACATACATAAGGTTTTACGACTTTATATAGTTCATTATCTATTTCTTTATTAGTCGAAAGAATTATTACTTGCTTACTTATGTTTGGTAAGTAAGCAGTAGTCAATGAATTTCTATGTGTTTCATCTATACGAGCATAAGGCGTATCAATTATAAATGGTATTTCAACACCGGAACTTTTAATAATAGCCCAAATTAAGCAAAGTATATAGATTTGTTTTTCACCATTTGAAAAATCATTTATATTAATTTTAGTACTTAAGCAAATATAATTAAATGAAATATCACTTGATATTAGAGATTTAAGCTCTTTATGGCTATTTACTTTATAATGATTTAATAAATCTTCTAAGAATTTATCTCCATACTTTTTAATTAAACCATCAAATCCAAGATTATTTATTACATTTAATATCTCTGTACTATTGTAATCTTTATTTATATAAAGAGTGGTATTAAAATTATCATCAATCACAATACTATTTACATAATTATTTTTTCTAATTATTTTACTAAAGATTTTTATAAATTCATTTTCTATTAATGTAATTTTATCTTTAGTTAAATTAGTAAGAAGTTCGCTTAAATATTCAATAAGTTGTGTAGACATATCTAAGACATTACTATTTTGAAGTAATGTAGTATATTCATTTCTTGCTCTAGTAAGATGATATTCTTTATTTTTAAGTTCATCATATTTTGATTCAATTGTTGTTTTTTTTACAGCAAGATTTTTTTGAATGACATTAATTTCTTCATTAATAGAATGTAGATTTTCTAAATAACTATTTAAAATATCATCTGAAATAGATGAGTTTAATTTACTTCTTAATTTCTTTAGTTTATTGGCAATTTGTGAAATACTATCAAATTTAGAAAAGATAGATTTAGTTAAAGTGTTTCTTTTATTTAAAATGTTATCAATAGTATGAGTAATAGTGTTTCTTTGTTCAGTAGATAATTCTAAAATGTTAGCTACATTATTTAATTCAACAGTGTTAAACATATTGTTAAGGAGATCTACAGCAATTTCATTAAAATTAATATTTTTTACTTTTGGAGGAATATGTTTAACTAAAGCTCCTTTTACAATATCTCCAGATAACTTTTTACTTATCGAATTATATGAAGTTAAGGAATCTTCTTTCTCTATCTGAATTTTAGTTTCTTCTAAAAGATCAGTAACTAATAAAAAAGGTAGTGTGTCGTTACAAAAATCCTTAATTTCTACATTAATATTAGTACGATCATTTTCAATTTTAGCAATTTCAGAATTTAAAACAGCTTTCTCACCTTCTAAAAGTCCACCACTACTTTTAAAATCATCCTCAATTCCGTTTCTTTTAACTAGCAAAGTATCAAGAAGTTCTTCATCTAAAAGCAATGTTTTTTCTAAATTCTCAATTTCTAATTTTAAATATTTAACCTTAGAGCTAAGTAAATCAAAATTATTTTGTGCATCCTCTAATTTAATATTTGATTTTGATTTTGCTCTTTGATGAGCTAATAATTGTTTCTTTAGTACTTCGAATGTATCATAATTGAATAACTCAAGTATTGATTCTTTTAAATTAGAACTTGCACTTTTACCTGTAAAGAATTCACTTAACTCTTCACCATCAAAAAAGAAGAAATCAAATAATGATGGTGGAATTACAGATTTTAAATATTTATCAAAGTATAATTTATCTTCATCATTTAATTCTGTATCATTTAGAGAAACTTTAAAATCTTCATGTATTTTTTGATTTATATAATGCCAAGAACGCTTTAAATAGTAGTCTTTAATTTGTGTGCCTTCTTTAAAAGAAATACTTAAACCTACATAACATTCAATATCTTCATTCTTAAATGCATTGTCATTTATGTTATTTTTAATTTTAGTTAAGTAATTATGATTTAATCCAAGATAGCCATAAGTAATTGGACCATAAATACATAATTTTATAGCTTCAAATAAAGTTGATTTACCAGCTCCATTTTCTCCACCTACTAAAACAATATTTTTATTCCCATTGGGAGTAAAGGAGAAGGTAGTTTTATCTTCGTATGATCTAAAGTTTTTTAAGGTTATGCTGTTAATTATCATTTTCTATCTCCTCAATAATTGATTTGTGTAAGTGTCTTTGATTAAGAATTTTATTAATTGATTTATCTAAAACAGTTTTATTTGTAAAATGCTTATATTTATTGGTTTCAATTAAAAGTTTATTAATTAAATCTTTATCTAGGTTATGAGTAGTGCATAAATTTTCTATTTCACTTCTTGTAGCTTCATCAAACATAGGTTTCTTATAAGTATCCCAAGGCAGTCTTTCGTCCATAACCTCATAATATAAATCAACTAGAGCTCTTCTAGTTAAATCTTCTTCTTCATCCCATATGCTATCAATAATTTCAAGTTCTTCTTTAGTAATAAGTTCAATTTCGAATTCTTCATTAATGTGTTTTTGTACTTCTAACAATTTTTTTAATATTAATTGTCTACCTTCAAAATTAAAAGGTCCATATCCAAGCACATTTACAAAGTCACCTTTATCGTCTTTCTGTATTTTTGATTTATCTAATTTTATGTCATTTGAATTTGTAACACTTAAAAGAGGAAGTAGTTCTAAATAAACTTTATCTTTGTCTGTAGAAATAAAAGTATTACCTGCATCTATTTCTGATTGACAATTTTTAAAATCAATATAGCCTTCACCATCTTGATTAGCAAAAATATAATCAGAATTAATAATATAATCATTTAATAAAGGTAATTTATCTAAATATAATTTTTTGTAATAGTGATTTCCGTCTCGTCTATACTGCATTCTATACTCGTGTCTATTACGAATACTTATAATCCATTCTCTAAAGTCAAGTAATGGTTGAAGCCAAGTTTCCCCACTTTTAATAAATCCATTTAATGATTTATCTTTATTTACAACAGTACAAATCCAACAACCAAATCTTGAATTACCACATGATGGAGTATCTTTGTCGCTTGTAGTAGTAAAAGGACATTCACCACCTTCACCACCTGTATATAATGTAAATAGATCATTATTGCTAGTGCCCCAAGGTGTAGAACCATTATCTGATAGAAGTAGACCCCAAACATCATCTACGGTTAATTCTACAATAGGATTATAAACGTAAGTGTTTTCTAAAGTTACATGAGGAGTTAAAAGATAGCCTTCGATTTCTCTATTTCTAATTCTTATACCTCTTGCTATACTTTCAGATTTTCTAACACCTAAAACAACAACAACTTCTCCACTTTCTTTAACTTTTTCTTCAATAAATTTATTAGATGGTTTAATCTTTAAACGTTCAGTACACCATCTAAATCTTATAGAAGTAGGGGTAGGAAGGCCTTTACCAATTATATTAGTCCAATAAGTATTATTGTAATCTGGATGAACCATATAAGTATATAATGGTATATTAGCTTTTTTTGCACCTTCATTAATTAATACAGAGTTATGCTTTAAGTATCCTAAAACAATAGGATTTTCAATTAGTGTATCAGAAGAAACTACGTAAATGTCTTTATGTCTTTCTTCAACTGGTAGACTTTGAAGCATATTAAAAACTAATTGAACTACAGCGGTACTATCTTTACCTCCACTATAACCTATAACCCATGGTCTATTGTCATTTTTATATACCATTTTCATTTCATCAATTATATTGTATATTTTCTGTTGTAATTCAGTATTCATTAGTTAACCTTCCTTTTACAGTCATTTTCTAATTTTTGCTCATCTTTTGATAAAGGAATATTTAATTTAACTTTTATTAAGTTATTAGTAAGTCTTACATAAGTAGCACTTTTAACAATTCTACCTGTTGGACCAATTACTCTATTTTGCCAATCATCTAGATTAGTTCTATGCCAATCTATATTTTTAATATATGAAAGAATTTTTTTCCAATCATAAGAGTTATTTTTATATAGGTAATTACCAACTAGACCAAGAGCTTCAAGAACAACACCATTTGAACTTATATAGTCTTTTCTAAATAAAGTAGGATTTGTATCTTTGTTAAATACAAATTGCCATTCCTTCATATTTTCACATAAAACATCCCAAAATTCATTTACAAAAGAAATTATTTTTGGATCATTAGTGTTTAATTTATTTAATAACTTTTTATTAGTTTCATTTATACTACTTAAAGTAAATAACTTAGGTGAAAATTTTGATAAAGAAGGATTCTCTTTATCTGTATAATGTTTTAAATAATCATTCTTCTCAAGTAGTGATCTTGTAATCATTGCAATTGGATCACGAGAATCATATAAAATTCCAATAGATTTTGATACATTAACAGCATGCTTATTTAAATCAGCAAATATTTGTTGACTACGTTTTAAACCTTCATCTATAAATAAAACAACCGATACTGTTTCATCGCCGATTTCAGTATCAGCTTTTAATGCTTCTTCAATGGCAGCCCTTCTGTGTTGACCGTCATTTATAAGAAGTCTACTATCCATAGCTACCTTAAGAGTACCTATTTTTTCATCAAATGCTTTATCAATGGGTGAAAATTCAAAATCACCATCTATAGATGCTGTTAATGATGAAAACACATAATCCTTTGGATTATTAACAATATATGATGCCATTTCTGGAATACGTGCCTTATTTAAAATTCTTTGTGCACGATGTTCAGGTGGTAAATCATCATCATTGAATATAAATAATTTTGATAATATTTTTAGGGGACACATTATAATAAAAAAGTCCCTTGTTGCTTGTTTTCCTTTGATTGCAGGAAAGGTATAAAAAAAATTATTTTTCATAATGCAACCTCCTACGTACGTATTTATATATCATTTTATTATATTACGTGCGTAGAAAAAAGTAAATAGATTAAGAACAAAAGTTCGTATTGTAATAATATTCCTATACTTTGCTATAAGAATGTCACTATAAATCCATTTATTTTATTTAGGTAAAATATAGCTATAAAGTGACAATGGACAATAAGGTTAAAGAATATTAAAAGAGATAGAATAGATAAACAAACATTGATACCGGAAGCTTTAAAACGCAAGGTGTCGTTTTACTAGACTTAAAACAATATTTGGTGGTAAGCTAGAAGAAATAATAAATAAAGTGAAAGCATATACGTTTGAAAATATAGGATAGATTAAATGAAGACAGAGGTGAATATATGAAGGCTTTGGAAAAGGGGAGTACAGCAGGAAATACAAGAGATCTTATAAATATAGTGGCTAATTTTGTAGAGAAAAGTTTAGATACTTATTTATATATTGCACAATAATTTATTTTAGCTAAAGAGTAGAGGGTGGAAGACAGCAGTATTTAGTTATATAGTACTAAAAGGGAGAATTTACATGGGAAGAAGATATACTATAAAATGTTCAAATTGCAATTACAATAAATGTCTTACACTAGGAATAGGAATGTTATATTCTACTAAGAATATTTTTTACAAAAATGATTTTAATAATAGTAAACCTATGTTAGAAACTTTAGTTAGAAGTAAAAGGATAAAAGAAAGTGCTTTGAAGTTAATAGATAGTGGTGGAATTCCAAGTGAAAATTATAAACATAATGTTTATTGCTGTACTAATTGTAATGAGATTTATAGTCGATTTTATTTTTGTATTATATCTGAAGGCAAAGTATATGAACCAGAATACCATTGTTCAAAATGTAAACGTATTTTAAATAAAGTAAGAATAATAAGTGAAAAATATAATCTGAAAATATTTGATGAGCATAAGGAATACTCATGGAAATGCCCTATTTGTGGTTGTAATAAATTAGAAATTGATAATGATATTGGTATTTTAATGTGGGATTAAGATAATCAAAGAATTTAATGAAATATCACATAAATTAAGAAAAATGCTAATAAAGCTTAATTAAGTTTAAGTTTTATTAGCATTTTTAGTGCAGTTTTGAAGAGGAGATAGTTAAGGTGTTTGATTTTTTTATATTGTGACATAGCACATTATATGGTTTTAGGTTTAACAATAAGATGTTTTTGGATATAATAAAGGTAATATAATTGATTACTGTAAAGTTGATCAAATAAAAATTTAAGGAGTTACGATATGGAAGAGAGCAATATAAGAAATTTTATAAATAGTTCTTCTCTTGGGGTATATACAAAATATATAAAGATTGTAGAAGGGCAGAAATATTTAGTTAAGTCAGGTAGAGGTGATGGAAAAAGCAAATCTTCTATATTAGAACCTATAACTGAATGTATATGCTATGAGTTAGCTAATTTAATGGGAATTAATTGTGCTGAGTATACGTTAGAAGAAGTTGATGATGAATTAGTATCAATCTCAAAATGGTTTTATGATGAGTCTAAAGAAAAATTTTATAGTGCCAATAAATTAATGAGAATATTAGGAATAACAAGAGATGATCTATATAATAAACTTATAAGTAATATTAAAAATGTAGAAATAGATTTAAATAATATGATTGTATATGATTATATAGTAAATAATACGGATAGACATTTGAAAAATTTTGGATTTTTAGTTAATGGGGATAATGTAAAATTTGCTCCAATTTATGATAATGGTTTAGCATTAGGATCACATTTAGATGATGAAGAAATAGAAAATGAGGAGCTTGAAGATTTGATATTGGATTCTGACTATGCAAAATGTTTTGAGACAAGTAATAGAAAACAATTAGACTTGGTCAAAAATCATACGTTAAATTTAGATATTGATTATGAGAGAGTAATAATAAAATATGAACATTATCTTAGTGAAAAAAGAGTTGAATTTATATTAGAATTACTTAAACATAGAATTGAGGAGGCAAAGAGATGCTTATTCCAAAATCAAAATTAGAGACTGTAGAATTAATGAATGAGGAACATTATTTAGGAGATCTATCTTATGATTTAGTATGTGATGAATATAGTTTTAAGAAAAATGAAGAGATTGAGGATCTTAGCTTGTATCCTGCTGAATTTTATGGACTATTTACTAGAAAAATTAGAAAAGTTCCAAGTGAAGTAATAAGAGAATTTATTGTTGATAGAATAATACCATACAATAGAATGAATTTAGATTGTTATTTAGAATACTATAATTTAGAATATTGGGATGAATGGGAAGTATTTTTAGCAGCAAAGGGAATGTGCTTTTTAGATACCTTTTGGATAAGAACAGATAAAAGTGAAAGTTATAAAAATCATATTAGATTTACTAATTCTGTTAGAGATGATTTACTTACAGAAGAGTACTTTATTAATAAGAAATTTGCGAATATAAAATTTTGAGATATATGAAGTTTGTTAAACATGAGTATCACAAATTAATTAAGTATAAAAAACGATTTTATAAGATTGATTCATATAATAAATGTTCCGAATAGTTTAAAGGTGATAGCGTCAAAATAGATTTGGTGTTATCACTGTTTTTTTATAATACATTTATTATTTATCAAGCAAAAAGATATAACAATGTAGTTTCTACATCAGTTGTTAGAGATTTATATGGAACTATGATGGCAGAGGGTGCAAATAAAGGTATATTAGTAACTACAAGTTATTTTGGAAAAGATTCAATGGAATTTGCAAAAGAGAAGCCAATTACATTAATAGATGGAGCAAGACTATTATATATGTTTAAAGATCATGGATATAATCTAAAGATTAAACTAAAAAGTAAAAGAAAAAGATAATTTTAAAATTTAATGAAATACCTAATAAATTAAGAAAAATGCTAATAGAACTTGATTGAGTTTTATTAGCATTTTTATCATATTATTACTTAAAGTTAAATATTTATTAGGTAATTGATAATGTATTTGGTTATTTTCATCAATAGTATAAATGATGTTATTTTCATCAAAAAACTTAGTTAATAGTTCTCTATTTAAATTTATATTATTTCTTATAGAGCTTAAATTTGAGTTTATACAATTAGAAGTGTAAGTATCTGCACAATTTGAATTCAAGATTAAATGTATACAGTCTTTAGTTTCATTTGAAATATTAGATATGTTTGATTTTAGTAAATTAAACTTAGAATCAGAGTAGGTGTCTATACTAAACTTGTCTAAATCAGATAGAGAGTTATTTAATTCTTGTTTATATGAATTTGAAAAATTATTATTATTGTATTCATTTACTATTTTATTAAGAATAGTATTTGAAGTAGATATTAGATTTGAAGTATCATTAATAAAGTCTTTTGTTACATTAATAGGAGTATGTTTATTTTTATAAGCAAAAATATTATATACAACAAATATCATACATAAAATAGCAACAATTCTTTTAAGTAAATCTCCAACAGTAAATGATGAATGCTTTTTAGGATTAAACTTTATAGATTTATCATTAGGATCAATCATTTTATTTTCAATATAGCTGTAAATTTTTTTGTTATTATTCATATTACTAATGCCCCTTTATATAAAATCATACATTACATATTATATCATAATTGGATTTTTATATAAGATTTTTTTATTGTACATTGATTTTCATAGTCATTATTTTATTTAAGTAATATATAAAAAATATATAGTAAAATATGGATAGTAAGTGGAGGTTGGGAATATGGTTAAAGAATTATTAGAATATGAATTTATTCAGCCAGTGATAGATAAAAAAGGTGATTTAAAAGAGTTTTATCCTGTATGAATAGGAATGTTATATTCTACTAAGAATATTTTTTACAAAAATGATTTTAATAATAGTAAACCTATGTTAGAAACTTTAGTTAGAAGTAAAAGGATAAAAGAAAATGCTTTGAAGTTAATAGATAGTGGTGGAATTCCAAGTGAAAATTATAAACATAATGTTTATTGCTGTATTAATTGTAATGAGATTTATAGTGGATTTTATTTTTGTATTATATTTGAAGGCAAAGTATATGAACCAGAATACCATTGTTCAAAATGTAAGCGTATTTTAAATAAAGTAAGAATAATAAGTGAAAAAGATAATCTGAAAATATTTGATGAGCATAAGGAATACTCATGGAAATGTCCTATTTGTGGTTGTAATAAATTAGAAATTGATAATGATAGTGGTATTTTAATGTGGGATTAAGATAATCAAAGAATTTAATGAAACATCTGAGAGATTAAGAAAAATGCTAATAGAGCTTAATTTTAAGTTTTATTAGCATTTTTAGTGCAGTTTTAAAGAGGAGATATTTAAGGTGTTTGATTTTTTAATATTGTGACATAGCACATTCTATGGTTTTAGGTTTAATAATAAGAAGCTTTTGGATATAATAGAGATAATACAATTGATTACTATAATGTATAAGTTAAAAAATGGAGGTTTGTTATGAATTTAAAGCCATTACCAATAGGAGTAGATAATTTTGAAAAATTAATAACGAGAGATTATTATTATATAGATAAAACATTATTAATAAAAGACTTACTAGACAATAAAGCAGACGTGAATTTATTTACAAGACCAAGAAGATTCGGAAAACTTTAAATATGAGTATGCTTCAATATTATTTTGAAAAGAGAGAAGAAAATAATTCTTATCTTTTTGAAAATCTAAATATAATGGAGGCAGGAGAAGAGTATGTTTCTCATATGGGACAGTATCCTGTAATTAATCTTTCTTTGAAATCTGCAAAGCAACCTAATTTTGAATTAGCGTATATTTCTATTGCAAGAAGAATAGCAGAAGAATATAAGAGACATGAATATATATTAAAAAGTGAAAATTTAAAAAATGAAAAAGAAAGGTTTTTAAAAATATTAAAAGAGCAAGGTGATGAAGGAGATTACACTGACTCAATATTTTTTCTTAGTCAATGTTTAGAAAAGTATCATAACAAAAAAGTAATAATACTTATTGATGAATATGATGTACCTCTTGAAAATGCGTTCTTTGAGGGCTTTTATGATAAAATGATAGCATTTTTAAGATCACTTTTTGAATCAGCTTTAAAAACAAATTCTTCTTTAGAGTTTTCTGTAATAACAGGTTGTTTAAGAATTAGTAGAGAAAGTATATTTACAGGACTTAACAATTTAGAAATTATATCAATTTTAAATAAGTCATATGATGAATACTTTGGATTTATTCAAGAAGATATAAATAAAATGCTTAAAGATTATAACTTAAGCGATAAGGGAGCATTAATAAAAGAATGGTATAATGGCTATATTTTTGGTGATGCTGAAGTTTATAATCCCTGGAGCGCTGTACGATTCGTAAAAGATTTAAAAATTAACAATAACGTATTTCCATCATCTTATTGGGCAAATACAAGTTCAAACAGTATTGTTAGAAGTTTAATTGAAAGAGCTGATAGTGTAACAAAACGTGAAATAGAGTCATTAATTGAGGGAAAAACTATAGAAAAAAAGGTTCATGAAGATATAACTTATAATGAAATGTATGATAGTATGGATAATTTGTGGAATTTTATGTTCTTTACGGGTTACTTCAAAAAAGTAAGTGAAAGAATGGATGAAGAAGATAACCACTATATAACTCTTAAAATACCTAATAAAGAAGTTAAATATATTTTTAAAAATAAAATATTAAAGTGGTTTCATGATAAGGTTAAAGTAAAAGATTTATCTAAAATGTATAGCGCTATATTTAATAAAGATGTTAAAACCTTTCAAAAAGAATTAAATACAATGCTTAGACAAACTATAAGTTTTAATGATGCTTATGAAAATTTCTATCATGGATTTACCCTTGGAGTATTAGCTAATATGCATGATTTTTTAGTAAAGTCTAACAGAGAAGCTGGAGATGGCAGAAGTGATATATTTATAAAATCACTTTCAATATTTGAGCCATGCGTCATATTAGAACTTAAAGTATGTGATAAACCTAAAGATATTTTTAAGAAATGTGATGAAGCATTAGCACAAATTGATGCAAAAAATTACGAAGAAGAACTTAAAGAAGAAGGATATGAAAATATAATTAAGTATGGTATTTCATTTTATAGAAAAGATTGTGTTATAAAAGTTAAAGAATAGAATTTGTGGAATATATTAAATAAATGAAGTTTATCCACTACCTTATTTTTTTGATGTTATACAATATTATTCAATTTCAAATAAGAAATTAATAAATCATATAGACAATGAGGGGAAGATAATATATACAAAGAATATGATGTTTAAATTTTGTATATTGTGAGATATAATATATTTAATAAAATTTTGGAGGAGTATTATGAATAATATAAAAACAGAAGAAACATTATATGATCAATTTTTAAAATATTCATATAAAGATTTAAATGAGTTATTTAGAAATGCAAAAACAAAAGAAGAACAAGACTTTTATAATACATTAGCGGATATGTTTTTACAAAAACAACAAGAAAGAATAATGGGTAAAATTTAATGTTAACTTATACTATATTTGCAGGTGTTAATGGAGCTGGAAAGACATCAATATATAAATCTATATATTACGATATAAATAAAGATGAAAAACGAATAAATACTGATGAAATGGTAGCTATAATTGGTTCTTGGCAAGATAATAATTTACAAATTAAATGTGCAAGAGAAGCAGTGAAACTTATAAAATATTATATTGAGAATGGTATATCATTTAACCAAGAAACTACTTTATCAGGAAAGAGTATTATTAAAAATATAAAAAAAGCAAAACTAAGTGGATTTTATATTAATATGAATTACATTGGAGTAGAAACTCCAGAAATAGCAAAAGAAAGAGTATCTATTAGAGTATCACAGGGTGGACATGGAATACCTAATGAGACAATAGAAAAAAGATATTATGAATCTCTAGAAAATTTAGAAGATGTATTTAATATTTGTAATGAGATAAATATTTATGATAACACCCAAAAGTTTAAAAGAATAGCCGTTATAAATGATGGAATAATAAAATGGAAAAGAGATGTAGTTCCTCATTGGAGTAAGAGTATTTTAAAATAAGAGATTTGCTAATATAAAATCTTGAATTATATAAAGTTTGTTAAACATCAGTATCATAAATTAATTAAGTATAAAATAAATATAAGAATCTTTTAATGTGGGACTAAGATAATTAAAGAATATAAAAAATTTCTAAGGTGGTGTTTTGCCACCTTAGATTTTGGTTTAATAATAAGATATTTTTGGATATAATAGAGGTAATACAATTGATTACTATAATGCATAAGTTGAAAAATGGAGGTTTGTTATGAAGTTAAAGGCACTACCAATAGGAGTAGATAATTTTGAAATGTTAATAACTAGAGGTTATTACTATATAGATAAAACATTATTAATAAAGGATTTATTAGATAATAAGGCATCAGTAAATTTATTTACAAGACCAAGAAGATTCGGAAAAACTTTAAATATGAGTATGCTTCAATATTATTTTGAAAAGAGAGAAGAAAATAATTCTCATCTTTTTGAAAATCTAAATATAATGGAGGCAGGAGAAGAGTATGTTTCTCATATGGGGCAGTATCCTGTAATTAATCTGTCTTTAAAATCCGCAAAACAACCTAATTTTGAACTTGCATTTAAATGCATGAAAGAAGAAATAACTAATGAATTTAGAAGACATGAATATATTTTAAAAAGTGATAAATTAAATAATGAAAAGGAACAATATTTGAGAATTGTAAAAGGTGATGATGAAGACGGACTCTATATAACTTCATTGAGGTTTTTATCTCAATGCTTAGAAAAGTATCATAACAAAAAAGTAATAATACTTATTGACGAATATGATGTACCTCTTGAAAATGCGTTCTTTGAGGGCTTTTATGATAAAATGATAGCATTTTTAAGATCTCTTTTTGAATCAGCTTTAAAAACAAATTCTTCTTTAGAGTTTTCAGTAATAACAGGTTGTTTAAGAATTAGTAGAGAAAGTATATTTACAGGACTTAATAACTTAAATATTGTTTCAATATTAAATGATAGATATGCAGAACATTTTGGATTTACAGATGATGAGGTAAAAAAAATACTTAAAGATTATAAAGTAGAAGAAAAATATGGTGTTATAAAAGAGTGGTACAATGGTTATATTTTTGGGTCAACTAATGTTTATAATCCATGGAGTGTAGTAAAATATGTTTATGATTTGCTGCCAAATATAAATGCATTTCCTACATCGTATTGGGCAAATACAAGTTCAAACAGCATTGTTAGAAGTTTAATTGAAAGAGCTGATAGTGTAACAAAACGTGAAATAGAGTCATTAATTGAGGGAAAAACTATAGAAAAAAAGGTTCATGAAGATATAACTTATAATGAAATGTATGATAGTATGGATAATTTATGGAATTTTATGTTCTTTACGGGTTACTTCAAAAAAGTAAGTGAAAGAATGGATGAAGAAGATAATCACTATATAACTCTTAAAATACCTAATAAAGAAGTTAAATATATTTTTAAAAACAAAATATTAAAGTGGTTTCATGATAAGGTTAAAGTAAAAGATTTATCTAAAATGTATAGTGCTATATTTAGTAAAGATGTTGAAACATTTCAAAAAGAATTAAATGCAATGCTTAGACAAACTATAAGTTTTAATGATGCTTATGAAAATTTCTATCATGGATTTACTCTTGGGGTATTGGCTAATATGCATGACTTTTTAGTGAAGTCTAACAGAGAAGCCGGAGATGGCAGAAGTGATATATTCATAAAATCACTTTCAATATTTGAGCCATGTGTAATTTTAGAACTCAAAGTATGTGATAAACCTAAAGATATTTTTAAAAAGTGTGATGAAGCATTAGCACAAATTGATGCAAAAAATTACGAAGAAGAACTTAAAGAAGAAGGATATGAAAATATAATTAAGTATGGTATTTCATTTTATAGAAAAGATTGTGTAATAAAAGTTAAAGAATAGAATTTGTGGAATATATTAAAATAGTATAAATTTAACTAAACATCTGAGAGATTAAGAAAAATGCTACTAGAGCTTAATTAGATTTAAGCTCTAGTAGCATTTCTAATTTATTAAGTTCACTTGTTTATAGTAGTTGATTTAGAATTATCAATTTCTTTATAATTAATATTAAAATCAGAATTGAAAGTTCTAATATATTTTTTAAAGTAATTTCGTAAGTTATCATCACAAACATAAATATAAGTTCCACGAATCCCTCTAGTTAAAAGTGTTTTGTATATGTTTAAAATATATTTTTTCAGTTCTTTAGGATCTTTAATAGTTTTTTTACCATTTTGATCATAATAATTATTAGGATTAATTTTAATTTCACCATTTTCATATGATATTTCATTTCCTATTATTATACCAGCATAATTAATATCATAGCCTTGAGTTGTATGAATACAGCCAATTTCATTTAATGCATTAGGTGAATTAATCCAGTCTTTGTTTTGAGAATTCCATCTAAATTTAGAGTTATTAATTATAATATCATAATTTGTTGAATCTTTTTTAGAATTCCAAGGCCATGCATATCCAGCGATTATACGGCATAAACCAAATTTTTTATCCTTTTCTTTTATCTTTTTATGCATTTCCTCTATATTGTCAAAAATAAATAATTCATAATTTCCAAATGAATTTATGGAATTTTCAGTTTCATTTAAAATATTTTCTATGTATTTAATATAATCTTGTCCAGCTAAAACTCTCATTTGAGACTTTAGTATGTGCTTTTGAAAATTAATTTTTTCAAACTTTTCAGGTCTTACATCAGAAGGCTTAATAGATTGATTTTTATCGTAACACAGTATCATGTGTTTACATGAAAGTTTAATCCAGTCTAATTGATCTCCTTCTTTTATGTCTAAACCAAGTTTTTTATTGCAATCATCAAAGGATTTCATATTTGTAATATTTAATCTTCTATTTAGACGGTGAGCTTCATCTACAATAAGAATATCATATTTATTACCCACAACATCAGATGGACCAAGTACCATATTTGCTTTAAGGTTTTTAACATTTCTGAATACTTTTTTTAATGTGCTTCTAAGAGATGTCATAGGTATGACCAATCCAATTTTCAAATCTTTAGTTTTAGTCAATTCCTTTAAATATTTTATTAGATAAATAGCTACAATAGTTTTACCAGTACCAGGTTCACCTTGAATCATCTGATTGCTTTGGTCAGTATTTATTATGCTATCCACAATTGTATTTACTAATGAATATTGTTCAGTAGTAAGTGCTTTATAAGGAGAATACTTAAATAAATCACTATTACGTATTTCAAATAACCCTTTAATGACCACATTATTTTGTTTTAATTCTTCCCATATATACTCAAACTTTTTTTCATAATTATCTTTATTGTAGTAATTATGATTTGTAAGACCTCCATTACCATTTTGAAGAGAATATTTCCCGTCAGCAGCCATGTATTCAATTAAAAGAGATTCAATTTCTAATGTTGCAGACTTATTAAAATCAAAATCTGAAATAATATCAATCAATGTAAGCTTTCTTCTATCTCTATTTTTATAATGTTCTTGACAACGGTTGTATACTCTTGTAGTTTCACCAATATATGCTTCTTTTGAATTTCTAAGAATATATACAACTGGCCAATTATTATCATAATTATCTGATTTTATTTTATCAAAAAGTTCTTCTTTATAATCAAAAGTATTTATTAACCCCATATTTCCACCTCGAATTACTAAAATATAGTAACATTATATACTTTATAGGATAAATTTTCTAATATTAATAGAGAAAAATTATTTAAGAGCCTATTTTCATGCTTTGTATATTTAGTATATGTTTGTTTATTTAACTGTAAAATTACTCAAGTGAAAATGCACTATTATAGTAATATATATCATGTGGAATAAAATGTATAGAATTCAAGTTAATGCAATATTGGACGATATATAAAGAGTTATAAAAATAATATACTGTTTTAATATACAGATTGTAAAAAGTGGTATTTGTAGAATTATTAATATATATGAAAATTTGTATATTATCATATAGGAGGTTGGGATTATGCAAATTAACAGTACAACAAATTTAAACAAAATTAAATTTGATACAAGTCAAGCTTTATGTATTAAAGATACTGATATTAAAGAAAAAAATATTAAACCCCATGAAATACTATTTATACCAGGTGAAGATATAAATCATGAAAAATGCATAGGGAAAGATGGAAAGAATTTTGAAGTGGTTAGTTATTATAAGGTTGATGGGGAAAATTTAGATAAAGATTTTGAGGATGTTTTTTATTCTAAAGCTCAAGGGAAAAATATAAAATGTTATGATTATTATGTAGAGAATTTTGTAGCTGAAATAACTAAAAATTTTAGTGATAGTACTAGTTTAAAAACTGATAAAGAATCATTAAAAGATGGAATAGAGAATCTAATTACTGAAATGAAAAAGAATATTTCAAAGGGCATTTCAAATGATATAGAAAATCTAAATACTAGGTTCAATGTAAATGGAGTGGATTTTAGTTTTAAAGAATTAAAAGATTCTTCAAAAGTTATGGAATATTCTAATTCTATTCTAGTTAATGTAGGAAGTGGTTTAGATTATGAAAATTATGCAGAAATGGGAATAGCTAAAGGTAAGATAACTACTTATGCAGAAAAAAAATTAAATGTATATCAGCAAAAATTACTTAATGATACTATGTCTGCAAGAATAGAAAATATTATAAATTCAGTACCGGAAAAATTAGATGAAACATTTAAAAAAGCTATAGTTATAGACAAGAATAATGAGTTTTATTCTATGAAGAATATACAAGGTGCTACTAATATAGAATATGCACGAAAAATTATGAATACTTTTTCAAATGTAGATTATTCAAATACAGAAAGTTTTGAAAAAGCTATAAATGAGTATAGAACTCTTATAAAACCTGTATTAGAATCAGCTGGTGTTAAAAATATTGGAAGAAATCAATCTTTAACAGATACAACTAATTATGATATTAAAAAATTGAAATCTTTATTTGATGAAAGTTATAAAAGAGTCTTTTTATCAGCTGCTGAAGTTAGAAAAATGTTTGGAAATTCAAAAAATGTTATAGATATTTTTAGATAAAATTTAAAGAAAATAGCCTAAAGTATCATTTAAGGTACTTTAGGCTTAAAAGTCTAGTTTATAATTTATTTCTTTATTCTTCACTTTTACAGAATGTACGTAAGTACAAGTCATCATTCTTTTATATTGTTAACAGTCTTTAAGATTTTTTCTAGTTTTTCAACAGATATAATTCTTTCATTACACTTATCACTATCTAAACATATATCAAATCCTATGGATTTATAAGCACCTTTACTAGCGTTATCTGTTTTACATATAGGTGAAACAAAAGCTACTTCATTTTCACGACCTATATGATTGCAAAGGGTACATATGTGAGTGTTGTTAGAAGCATAATTTTGAAGTCTACATGACATACCTATAAGTTTACCATTCATATTATAAGCTATAAATAATTTTCTGCTTGACTCATCAACCCAACCTAAATAAACACTCGTTGAATCATGCTCAGTTAAGTCTGGTACTTTTAATTTCTTTTCTTTTCTAAATAATTTACTAATTTGTGCATTTGTTATATTTGGCATTTCATATACATACTCTTTCAGCTTATTTGAATACTGTTCAATGTATAATGGGTCAGTTATTTTACTGATATCAAGTAGCTTTTCTTCTTCCTCAGATAAATCTGTAAAAAGACGTAATATCTTTCCCTGTATATATGCTTTGTTTGTTTCAACGATATTAGGATCTACACAATTTCTGAAAGTATTATTTAAATCGAATAAACATTTTTTTATATAATTATATTCATATCTTTTTATAAAGGCTTTCATAAAATTCAGCACCTCTTTTCTGTTATTTTTATTATTCATTTAAGTAAGAAAGTCATCACTTTAAAGTTTATTTGGCTTAAATAAAAAAGATGATTATTATTACTCCAACTGAAAGTAACAATAATCATCCAAATTTAAAATACATTACATACTCACAATAATTTTACTTAAGAATCATATTTTAAATTAGAAATGATAACTTTCAGTGGATCCCCACAATGAAATCATAACATTATTTAAAATAGAAACTCAATCTAATAAATAATTCTGTAATAATTATGAGCAAATACGTTTTTTTTCACCTATTATTCTTCTTATACTTTTTTCAGACAGATAGTATTCTTGAGTTAGTTCATTAATAGTAGTCCCATTAAGGTATTTTTTATAAATTTCATTATTTCTAAGCTTAAGACTACTCTTTATACCACTCTTTTCTCCCCAAGCTTTATGATTTTCATTTTTTCTAGGTACATAAAGATATTTTCCGTCTACATACTCTTGTATTATTTTAACGATTTCCTCTGGTAACACATCGTGTGCTTTTGCATATTTCATTTCTTTACTCCTTAACATTTATCATAGTATTAAAGCAAAGAATACTAAAAAAGCTATGTGTTACAGAACCTAAGATATATGAGCGTTTCAGCTAAATTAACAGCTTAGGCTCCATACAAAGCATAGCTTACTTTGTTGTAGTCCTTGCAAGGAGCAAGCTGATTTATAGTTGAATGTATCATAAACATTCATAAAATACACCTCCAATACGTTAGATTTATTATATCACAATTAATTAGTATTTATTTAACATATTTATTAAATTTATGAACTGTTATACAATTATAGTATAAGTTTTTTTATAGGGGGAAAATAATGAAGAGAATAAGATTAAAGAAAGTAATGGCAAGCGCACTAATAGTGACTTCAATATTAGCACTAAAACCAATAGGAGCAAGTGCAGAATGGAAGAATGATAATACAGGATGGTGGTATAGTGAGGGGAAGTCATATTCAGTAGGATGGAAATCAATTGATGGGATTTGGTATTATTTTTATCCTAATGGTTATATGGCTAAGGATACAACTGTGGATGGGTGTATTTTAAGTAGTAGTGGTGCTTATGATGCTGAAGCTCAGAGTAAAAAAATTTCAGTCGTATATCCTTCGAATTGGTTAAAGGTAGTTGAAAATGGCATAGAACTTAATTACTTAGATGATAAAGGTACAAATTTAACTTCTATAGCTGTAAATATGGGTGGACTTTCAAAAGAAAATTTCATTGAACTTGAAAAATTAAGTTTAGGACATGATTTGGGTATTAGTAAATTAGAAACAGCAGAACAAGTATTTAATAATAAAAAAGCAGATATTATTCATTATTTTCGTAAAGATAAAAATAATAGATATATAACAATATTTCATGTTGTTTTTTATAAGGGTAATGTTGCATATGTTTTTACTATTTCTGAACTGGAAAAAGTTTCAGATCAAAATATGGCAGCTTTTAAAAATATGTTAAATACAGTTGAATTTGTAGATTAATATATATTTTACAATCTAAAGGAATTAATCCGTCAGGTTTGATGTAAGAAGTTTTTTATAAATTTGTTCTTCTTACAAGTTTAAAAGAACATGTTGAGAAGAATAAAAAATAATATGAAGAACATCAGTGTAAAAATATGCTGGTGTTTTTTTACTATCTAAAATTTTAAGTAAGTCAGAAAATTAGATTAAGAGTTTATATACAAATATAAGTAAAATCAAGGGTTTGGGTTTAATAATGATATGTTTTTATAAAAATAAATATAAAAAATTTAAAATTTTCTTAGAAACTTTTCTTTTAATGCATATATATTAATTAGAATATTAAAAATACATAATTTTTATTTAGTATATGTGAATTTAAAAATAAGTAAGTACACAAGTATGTGCACTAGATATTAAAAGGAGAGTGTTGAAAATGAAAGAAAGAAAATTTGTAAAATTAAGAGTGGATATGTATGGTGATACTAAGTTTAAGATAATTGATACTATGGAGGAAAGGGATCTTATTCATTATATATGGACTAGACTTTTAACTTTAGCGGGTAAAGTGAATTTAGAAGGAAAGTTATATATGTCAGAAAGCATTCCTTATACCATAGAAACTTTAGCAATAGAATTTAATAGAGGTGTTAGTAAGATTGAACTAGCTTTAAATGTATTTAAAGATTTAGAAATGATTGAATTAAGTGAAGATAATGTTTATAGGGTGAAAAATTTTGCTAAACATCAAAATATTAAGGTTAAAGAAAAAGTAGAAAAATTAGATGATAAAGAAGAATTTAATGATAATGAGATTATAAGTAATAATCTAAATTTACAAGACTGTAAATCAGAATTTGATTATGAAAAAAATTTGATGGAGAGTGAGGACATGACAGAGAGTGAAGTTTGTCAGGAAACTGAAACAATATCGAAAGAACATGATGAAAATATATTAAATAATGAGTTAAAAGGTCAAGAATATAAAGCAAAAGAAACTAAAATCATAAGTGAAAAAGAGGCAGATAAGAATAATAAGATGAAAAAAGCTAAGAAACCTAAGAAAAAGTCTGAAGATATTGAAGAACTGTTTTTTGAAGAAGATATAGGTGAACCAATAGAATGGAGTGATGAACCTATTTTAAAAGGCAAACTAGTTAAGGAATTTAATTTTTAATATGGTGACATAAGTGATTCTGTAGTTTTAGGTTTAATAATAAGATATTTTTGGATATAATAGAGATAATACAATTGATTACTATAATGCATAAGTTAAAAAATGGAGGTTTGTTATGAAGTTAAAGGCACTACCAATAGGAGTAGATAGTTTTGAAAAATTAATAACGAGAGATTATTATTATATAGATAAAACATTATTATAATTATTAATTGGAATTTACTGCACTAAAGTGGGAGGAGATGATAAAAACATGAATTTAAACACAATTCACCATGTAGCAATAATAGTTTCGGATTATGAAAAATCTAAAGATTTTTATGTAAATAAGTTAGGATTTAATATAATCAGGGAAAATTATAGACTTGATAGAGATGATTATAAATTAGATTTAAAACTTGGAGATTGTGAACTTGAGATATTTGGTATGGAGAATAGTCCTAAAAGGGTATCAAGACCAGAGGCCTGTGGATTAAGACATTTAGCTTTTAAAGTGGGATGCATAGAGGATATAATAAGTGAATTAAATGAAAAAGGCATAGAAACAGAGCCCATAAGAATAGATGAATTTACGAATAAGAAAATGACATTTTTCTTTGATCCAGATGGACTACCTTTAGAATTACATGAGTAAAAAGTTTGGTTACATAAAAAATCACAAAAGTATCAGTATTAAATAAGTACTGGTGTTTTTTATTTGTTATAGTTTAATACTCATACTTGTTAGGGTATAATATTAATATAGGATTATTCTTTTAAATGTAATATATAGGAATAATATTAAAAGGGGAAATATATATGAAGCTTATAGTTTATCATGGAAGTGATAAAATTATTGATAGTCCAAAACATAATGGTGGAAGAAAATTTAGTGATTTTGGTATTGGATTTTATACAACGACAAATATAGAAATGGCCAAAAGTTGGGCAACAAGAAGAAATCATGATAATTTTTATGTTAGTAAATTTATTTTTGATACTACAAATCTTACTTCATTTACATTTGATTTAGATTTACAATGGCTATTGTTTATCGCATATAATAGAAGACTTGTAGAAAATATTCAGTTGAACGAACTTTTGCATAAAAATTTTAAGAATATGAATGAATATGATGTATTAATAGGGCCAACAGCAGATGATAGGATGTTTGATACATTAAATTTATTTTTTGAAAATAATATAACAGTTGATCATTGTCTTCAGTCATTAAATACTATGGATTTAGATATACAATACAATATTAGAAATAAAAAAGGTATAGAAGCGTTAGCTTTTAATAAAGCAATAGAATTAGATTATATAGATAAAGAATATTATGCTAATGAAACAAAACAAAAAAAGCAAATTATGAGCGAAAAAATGAAGTTTGTAAGAAAGAAATATGGGAATAGTGGAAAGTATTTTGATGAGTTAACAGGGAGTGATTTAAATGGAATTTTGGGGTATGGCTTGTAGACACTTAGCACAATTTTTTAGAATTTCTGTTGAATATAATATGGATCCAGTTGATTTTGCAATAAAGGCATTAAGTAGTAGTTATAAGGAAGGAATAGAGGCGTTTGTGCCTCAATGGTATTCACAAAGTCCTTACTATTATTTTGATGAGTTCATAGAAGAAAATTTGGTTAAATATTATAAGTATAAAGAGGAAAATAAACTATATGAAAAAGAAAGAATGTATTGGTTAGGTTACTGTCTTCAAGATTGGTGCAATAAATCAAAATTAACAGGAAAAGATATAGCTAAAATATATGGAGAAAATGGAATAAAACATTTAATTGACAATTATAAGGTATATCACACTGTGGATCCAATGTATGTATTAGAAGATACTATTGAGATACATGGATTAAATATAGATTTTAATGAAATAATAAATACTTAGGAATTTTTTTAGTAAACACAAAAACTCCTAAAAGTATATACAATTAAAATTAGGTTTATAATCACTTTACACTTTAAAATATACTTACTTAAGGCTATAATTATAAAATGTGGAAGTATGATTTTAAAAAAGTGAGGAAATACATATGAAAACTGTAGAAGTAGTTGCAGCAATAATTAAGAAAGAAGATAAAATATTTATCACACGTAGAGGATATGGTGAGTTTATCGATATGTGGGAATTTCCTGGTGGAAAAATTGAAGCGGGGGAATCAAGAGAAGATGCACTTCATCGTGAAATTAAAGAGGAATTAGAGTTAGATATAAATGAATTAGAATATTTAACTACAATAGATTATGATTATCCAAATTTTCATTTGACAATGCATTGCTTTATTTGTCAAATAGCTGGTGGCAAATTGAATTTAAATGCTCATAATGATGCTAAGTGGGTTACTTTTGATGAATTAGATGATCAAAAATGGGTTCCAGCAGATATTTTAGTAGTTGATAAGATTAAAAATAAATAACTAAGTTACTAGTTAACGTTTAAATGGGCAATTGCCAATGATTATTCATTGGTAATTGCCCATTTTAATATACATTTCATAAACCTCTACATTTCTATTAACTTTAATAAAACTTAAATAAATTTAAAAAATATAAAAATTAAAGTAAAATTCCATTGAAATTAAAGTAAAAACTATTTAATATAACATTAAAAGGTTTACAAAAGGGGGAGGGTGTAAAAATAGGTTATAACAAAACTAACATTTATAATTAATTAGATTTAATTTTAATGTAAATTAATTTAAAGCGTTGTATTAGTTTTAAAATTTATTCACTGTTCTTTGTAAATTAAACTTAAGGAGGAATTTTAATGATTAAATTAACTAAGATTATTTCTACAATAATATTATCAACAATGATGGTTACATCACTTACAGCATGTTCGGGCGGTAAAAACGGAGCTGCTTCATCAGGAGATACAATAAGTGTAAATTTCTGGACTGCTCCTCAAAAAGTTCAATATGATTACTGGACAACCAAAGCAGAAGAATTTAATAAAACAAATACTGAAATTAATGGAAAAAGTGTTAAATTAGTAGTTCAACAAATGCCAGAAACACCATCTTCAGAAGCTGGAATTCAAAATGCTTTAGCAACTGATACAGCTCCAGCTATTTCAGAAAATGTAAATAGAGGATTTGCATCAACATTAGCAGCCTCAGATGCAATATATTCATTAGAATCAGAAGAATGGTTTAAAGATATAGTTAAAAATAGAGCATTAGAAACAGTGATGCCAGGTTGGCAAATAGAGGGAAAACAGTTTGTATTACCTCAATATGTTAATCCAATGGTTTTACAATGGAATATGAAAGCTTTAAAAGAATTAGGAGTAGAAAAAGTTCCTGAAACTAAAGCTGAAATTGAAAGTTTAGTAGTTAAGTTTAGAGAAAATGAAGCTAAGATGTCAGCTATGGGAGTTAGTCATGTATTCTATAGAAATTCATTAATTAGACCAGATCAATGGTGGGATAGATGGTCAGATTTCCAAAATATATACTTAGCATTTAGTGGTGGAGAACCTTGGGTAGAAGGAAACGAGTTAGTTTTAGATAAAAACACAACTAAAGAAACTTTTGAATTCTTTGGATCATTAGGTGATACATTATTAACATCAGAAATTCCTAATGTTTGGGCAGAAGAAAATCCACCAGTGTTATTTACAATAGCAGCACCATGGGAAATACAAGCTCTAAGAGAAGGCGGAAAGAAATATGGTGAAGATTTTGAATATGGCCCAATGATAGTTAAAAATCAAGGAGATACATCATACAACTTTGCAGATTCAAAGGGATTAGTTTTATATAAAGATAATAATATTACAGACGAAATTCATGAAGGTGCAGTTGAATTTATCAAATGGTTATATAATGAAGAAAATTCAGCAACTACAGATTTAGAATGGTTACAAGCAACTACAATGTTACCTGTTAGAGGTGATTTAATTACTAACGATACATTCAAAAAATACTTTGAAGAAAATCCAGAAGTAAAAGACTTAGCTAAACATGTACCAAATGCAATTCCATGTATGGCAAATGATAATATGACACCAATACAAGAAGCATTAGGAACTCAATTAGCAAAATATCTAGAAACTACATTATCATCAACAGATGCTAAAGCTAAAGATTCTATTACATTTGTTGAAGATTCATTCGATGCTATGAAACAAGCAGGCGGATTAGAATAGTTTATTAAAATAAAGCAAAGATGACATTGTTTTATCTTTGCTTTGTTTATAAAGGAGTGACACTAAATGAAGAAAAAAATAGATGCTTTAAAAAATAGTGATGGATTTTTAGGGTGGATATTTAATGTACCATATCTGGCATATTCAGTTGTTTTCTTTTTAATACCATTAATATGGGCATTTTGGTTATCAACAACAGACTGGAATTTGATGTCAAATAATAAGAATTTTATTGGAATGGATAATTTTATTTCATTAGTAAATGATCCAAGAGTTAGAGCAGCATTTATGAATTCGTTCAAATATCTAGTACCTATTGTTTTACTTACCTTTGCTGCAGCAATGATAATTGCATTATTAGTACATAAGCTTCCAGAAAAGTTAAAGGGTATTACATCTGTATTATTCTTTATACCTTATTTAACTTCAGGAGTTGCAATTTCAGTAGTTGTAAGATATTTCTTTAGTTATAATTCAGCATTAAATATGTTCTTAAGAGAAAAAGGAATAACAATAGATTGGTTTAGAGATCCTAAATGGGCATTTGTAATTATAATTGGAATAATAGTTTGGAAAATGTCGGGATATTATGCATTGTTTATTTTATCAGCATTGGAATCAATTTCAGATGATATACATGATGCTTGTAAAATTGATGGTGTAAAAGGAATAAAGAAATTTATTAAAGTAACGTTACCCATGATTATACCAACATTAACAACAGTAGTAGTTTTAACAGCAGGACTTGCTTTTGGGATATTTACAGAGCCATATCTTTTAACAGGTGGTGGACCTAATTTAGCAACAACTACATGGCAATTAGAAATTTACAATACATCATTTACTAACTTCCAATCAGGATATGGAGCAGCTATTGCTATTGCTAGTGCAGTTCATATATTTATAACTATAAAAATAATCACATTTACAATGGGAAAAGTAAATAAAAAATATGGGATGTAAAATATAACACATTGGAGGTTATGAATATGAAGACAAAAACAAAATTAAAAGGGATTTTTGTAATAGTAGCTACTATGATAATTTTAGGAATATCATTATTCCCTTACTATTATATGATAATTCAGTCATTTACGCCTTGGGATCAGATAGATAAGGTTATGATGCCTGACAGCTTTACTTTAAAAAGTTATAGTTACTTATTTGGTGGTAGCGGTGGAGCTATAGCAGGAATGTGGATAAAATCATTAATTAATTCATTTATTGTATCAGTGCCAACAGCAATTATTTCAGTAGTAATCGGATTACTAGTTGGTTACTCAGTTTCTAAAATGAATAAATTTAAAGGTGAAAAATTCATAATGAATACTTTGTTATTCCAAATGTTTTTCCCTGTAATAATACTATTAGTACCTAGATATATAATATCAAAACCTTTGACCAATACATATTTAGGAATGATATTACCATTGTCAGTTTCAGTTTGGGGAATATTTATGTATATAAACTATTTTAAATCATTACCAAACGAAGTTTTTGAAGCGGCAAGAATAGATGGTGCATCAGAACTAAAAATACTTTGTAGTATAGGATTTCCTGTAGCTAAATCAGTTACAACTATAGTATTTTTATCAACATTTATGACAAGATGGTCTGAACTTATGTGGGACATGCTAATATCACCTAAGATTGATATGCAAACATTAAATGTTCTAATATCAACACAATTTAAACCAATGGGGAATTTACCAGGTCCAATGTATGGAGCATCAGTAATATTAACTATACCGATAATAATAATGTTCTTATGTTTCTCAAAGCATTTTAAAGAAGGAATTAACTTTATGTTAAAGTAATTAGGAGGTAATTATGAATAATAAATTAAACGTAGTAAGAAGTGCAAAAAATCCATTAATAAAACCAAGTGATGTAAAGCCAAGTAGAGAAGACTTTAAAGTTGACGGTGTATTTAACTGTGGAGTTTGTAAATACAAGGATGAATATATATTATTATGTAGAGTTGCCGAATCAGTGAAGGTAGAGAATGAAGATGAAGTAAAAATACCAGTAGTAGCAAATGAAAATGGAAAAGATGTAATAAAAATAATATCATTTAATAAGAAGATAGATACAGAGTTTGATTATTCAGATTCACGTTCTTTATGGAAATTAGAAAAAAAAGGAACTAGAAAGATAGCTTATTTAACTTCATTATCACATATAAGGATTGCAAGATCTAAAGATGGAGAAAATTTTGAAATTGATGATAATGCTTTTATTAAGCCAATTGCATCAGAAGAGGAATGGGGTATAGAAGATCCAAGAATAACTCAAATTGATAATAAATATTATATAAATTACACATCAGTAACTAGAAATGGAGCAGCCACTTCATTGGTTTCTACAGAAGATTTTAAAAGTTATGAGAGACATGGAATTATATTTGCACCAGAAAATAAGGATGTAACTATATTCCCTGAAAAAGTTAATGGAAAATATCTTACATTTAATAGACCAGTTCCATGTGCAATTGGTGCACCAGATATGTGGCTTGCAGAATCACCAGATTTAATACACTGGGGAAAGCAAAAGCATTTCTATGGTGGTTCAGATGAAGAGTCATGGGATTCTGGAAGAGTTGGTGGCGGAGCAGTACCATTCTTAACGGAAAAAGGATGGTTAAAGATTTATCATGCAGCTGACAAGGAAGATAGATATTGTTTAGGAGCATTTTTACTTGATAAAGATGATCCAATGAAAATATTAGCTAAAACTAATGATCCTATATTAGAGCCAGAAGCTGTTTATGAAAAAGAGGGATTCTTTGGAAATGTAGTATTTACTTGTGGATGCTTATTTGAAGATGGAATTGTAAAAATATATTATGGAGCTGCAGACGATAAAATTTGTAGAGCGGACATAAAAATAGAGGACATATTTGCTTTAATGGATAAATAATACATGAGGCTGTTAATTAGTAATATTAATTGATAGCCTTTAGAGTATATTAGAAATAGGAGATTATAATGGGTAAAGTAACAATGAAAGATATAGCTGCAAAGTTAAATATATCAATAAATGCTGTATCACTGGCGTTAAATGGTAAACCAGGAGTCAGTGAAGAAACAAAAAAATTAGTACTAGATGTAGCAGAGAAAATTGGTTATTTGGACAGATCACCTAAATTTATCCAATCATTTGCAAGTAAAAATATTTGTGCACTTATAAAACAATCACATTTTGAAGATAGTACATTTTACTCAAAAATACTAATGAGCATAGTAGAAGAGGCCAGAAAAAAAGGTTATGATGTTATAACTTGTATAGTAAATGAAGACGAACAGAACATACCAAGTTGTATTGAAAGTAAAAAAGTATGTGGAATAATTATAATATCAGCAATAGATGATGATTATCTAATAAAACTTAAAGAATTTGAATTACCTGTTATATTAGTGGATCATGCTTCCTTATTAGAAAATACGGATAGTATTTTAACAAATAATAAACTTGGTAGTTTTAAAATTACAAAATTACTTTTAGATAAAGGATATACAAAAATAGGATTCTTTGGAGATTTAGAATATTCGTTAAGTATTAAAGAAAGATTTTTTGGGTATCAAGAAGCTATAAAAAAATTTATCAAATTTGATAATAAGGATGGAATTACAGATTTTATAAATAATTATTCAATATTAAGCGATTTAGAAAGTTACATTATAAATCAAGATTCAGAAGGCATACAAAAGAAAATATCACAAATGGATAATATACCAGAAGCCTTTGTATGTTCAAATGACAATGCTGCAATTATGTTAATTACTTCGCTAAAGGAATTAGGATATGAAATACCAAAGGATATATCAGTAGTTGGTTTTGATGATATTATATTAAGTTCACTTGTAATGCCTAAGGTTACTACAGTAAGAGTACAAAAGGAACTTATGGGTAAAAATGCTGTGAATAGATTATTATGGAGGATTGATCATAAGGATGCTCCTAATGAAGATATAGTAATGGGTGTTGATATTGTTGAAAGAGATTCAGTTGGAATAAAAAATATTATGCAGAATGAACAAAAGAATTAATAAAGAGAGCGAGATGAAAGATATGAAAACTTGTGAAATATTATTAGCGGAATATTTAAAGTCAGAATCTAAAATATATGGTGTAGAAAAAATAAACTTTATTAATGTAGGTGAAAATGATGTATATAATATATCAGCCCCATTTGTAGATAATGATAAGACAATTATTGCTGGTAGAGTTGAGGCTAGAGATAGTGAACATTCAACAGTATATTTCTTTGAAAAAAATGATGAAGGATGGTCACCAGTTGATTCATATCCGACATTTTCACTTCAAGATCCCTTTTTTACAAAAATAAATAATGAATTAATAGTTGGAGGAGTTGAAATATTTCCGCATCCAGAAATAGAAGGAACTTTAAAATGGAGAACTATATTTTATAAAGGAAAGGATGTAGCTTCATTACAAAGATTCTTTGTAGGTCCAGATGGAATGAAAGATTTAAGATTAGTTCAATTATTAGATAAGAGAATAGGAGTTTTAACTAGACCACAAGGTGAGAAGGGTGGTAGAGGTAGAATAGGATTTTCAATAATAAATACCTTAGAAGAATTAAATATAAAAGTTATAGAGGAATCTCCATTATTAGATGGATTATTTGTAGATGAAGAATGGGGCGGAGCTAATGAGGCTAGACCTTTAAATGAAACAACCTTAGGAATATTAGGACATGTAGCTTGTTTTGATAAAGATGGAAATAGACACTACTATCCAATGACATTTGAGTTAAACATAAATACATTAGAAGTGAAAAATCAGAAGTTAATAGCTGTAAGAAAAGATTTTAAACCTGGCCAAGCTAAAAGACCAGATTTAGAGGATGTTGTATTTAGTGGAGGATTAGAAATAAAAGAAGATAAAGCAACATTATATGCAGGTATAAGTGATGCTGAAGCTCAATTTATAATAATTGACAATCCATTTAAATAGAGGAGGTAAAAGCTATGCACAAAAAATGGTGGAAAGAAAGTGTATTTTATGAAATATACATGCCAAGCTTTAAAGATGGAAACAATGATGGCATAGGTGACTTTAAGGGCATAACGTCAAAACTTGAATATTTAAGTGATTTAGGAATAAGAGGAATCTGGCTTACACCATTTTATCCATCTCCTAAAGTTGATAATGGTTATGATATATCAGATTACTATAATATTGATAAAGATTATGGAACATTGGAAGATTTTAATGAATTTTTAAGTAAGGCACACAGCTTAGGGATAAAGGTAATAGTTGACATAGTTTTAAATCATACATCTAGTGAACATCCATGGTTTAAGGAATCAAGAAAATCTAAGGATAATGAAAAAAGAGATTTTTACATATGGAAAAAAGAAAAGCCAAATAATTGGGAATCTTTCTTTGGCGGAGAAGCTTGGGAATATGATGAGTTAACAAAAGAATATTATTATCATGCCTTTGCTAAAGAACAGGTAGATTTAAATTGGTCAAATCCTAAAGTTTATGATGCTATGAAGGATGTACTAAAGTATTGGCTTAACTTAGGAGTAGATGGATTTAGATTTGATGTAATTAATTTTCTAACAATTAAAAGTGATTTAGTACAAGATAACCCATATGATGAAAAAGGTGAACAAATACATAAATATGATAAAGACCAAGAAGGCATAATTGAAATAATAAAGACTTTAGTAAAAGATATAAGAGAGATAAAAGAAGATGTGTTTCTTGTAGGTGAAGTTGGATCAGAAGACTTAAATGAATTAAAAGGCTATTCAGGAAAAGATTTATTAGATGTAGTTTTTAATTTTAATTTAGGTAGTATTAATGAATTTTCAGCAGAAAAAATATATAAGGAAATTAAAAATATGAATGATAATTATGATTCATATCAAATACCTACAATATTTTTTAATAGTCATGATATGGGGAGAAGTATCTCAAGATTTAATCCAGATGGTAATAAAAATGGAATAGAAAAAGCTATGGCCGCTTTATTATTAACATCTTATGGTGTTCCATTTATGTATTTTGGTGAAGAAATAGGAATGAAAGATTTAGTTTGCCTTGATATAAATAAAATGAACGATATTCAAGGAGTCACTAAATATAATATAGAAATTTCAAATGGAAAAACACAAGAAGAAGCATTAATTAGTGCTAATAAAAGTTCTAGAGATAAATCAAGAAGCCCAATGCAATGGAATAATTCAAAGTTTTATGGATTTAGTAATACTATGCCTTGGATAAATATAGAAGATAAGAATGATAATGAATTAGTAGAAAAACAAATTAAAGAAGAGGGTTCTTTAATTAATTTATATAAAGATTTAATAAAAATAAGATATAAGAATGACACCTTATTATATGGTAAATATGCAAACTTATCATTTAATGATGGAGTTTTAATTATGGAAAGAGAATTAAATAATGAAACTATAAGAACTGTAATTAATTTTGGGGATAATGAGTATATAGAAAATAATACTGAAGAAATTATTTATAGCAATATAAAAGTACAAGAAAAAAGAACGTTAGGTAAATTTGATTTTATAATACAAAGGTATAAAACAACAACTAATTAACAGTTTACAGAAATTGCATTTTGAATATGATTTGTTGCATAGATTAAAACAATAATTAATGGGGCTAATGCAGAGTAAGAAGTGGATCGTTAAAAATAATAAGAAATGTAATGTTAATTAGAAATTTAAATAGTTTTCCATTAAATTTTACAACTACATTATACAAGGAGTGATAATATGTATCCAATTAAATTTAAAAATATATATTATGAAAAAATATGGGGAGGAAGAGACTTAGCACAGTTTAGAGATAACCTTCCTTTAGGAGATATAGGTGAAAGTTGGGATGTAGCATGTCATTCAAATGGTATGAGCATAGTTGAAAATGGTGAATTAAAAGGTAAGAGATTTGATGAACTTATAAAAGAATATGGTAAAGATTTATTAGGAGAAAGTTTTGAAAATAAGGAATTTCCACTATTAGTTAAGTTAATAAATTCAAGAGAAAAGCTATCAGTACAAGTGCATCCTAATGATGAATATGCTAATAGAGTAGAAAATTCATTAGGAAAGACAGAAGCTTGGTATGTAGTGGATGCAAAGCCAGGAGCTTGTTTAATAGTTGGAACAAAAGATTGCAATAAGGCAGTTTTTGAAAAGGCTATAAAAGAAGGTAAAACAGAAGATTATTTAAACAAGATACAAGTTAAAAAGGGCGATTGCTTCCTTATAAATAGTGGTTTAGTACATGCTATTTGTGAAGGAGTTATTATAGCTGAAATCCAACAAAATAGTGATATAACTTATAGAATATATGATTATGGTAGACCAAGAGAAATTCATGTTGATAAGTCTTTAGATGTTATTGATTTTGGATTAAAGGCAATGAATTTTAGTGAAAATAAGCTAGACAGTTATGATGGTTATAAAAAAGGTGTTCTTTGTTCAAGTGAATATTTTACCATGGAAAAGTATGTTGTTAATGGAGAAGTAGAGGAAAGCAGTGATATAAATAAATTCTTTATATTTACCTGTGTAGATGGTAATGGATTTATTAAATCATTACATGGACATGATATTGAAGTCCTTAAAGGTGACAGCATATTAATACCAGCTAAATTAGGTAAGTATGTTATAGAAGGAAACTTAACTTTATTAAAAAGTTATATTTAGGAGGGCAAACATGAAATATTACATAGGTATAGATATAGGCGGAACAAACTTAAGAGCAGCAATATTAGATGAAGAATGTAACTTAGTAGATAAGCTTAAAATATCAAATGAAGTTGAAAAAGGGCCAGAATATAATTTAGACAAGCTAATATTAGAAATTAAAGAAAGATGGTCAGATAAAGAAATTATTTCAGTAGGTGTGGGGTGTCCAGGACCACTTGATATTAGAAGTGGAACAATATTAGTTACTCCAAATTTAAGGACATGGGAATATTTTAAATTAAAAGAATACCTAGAAAATAAGTTTGATTTACCTGTGTTTGTAAATAATGATGCCAATGTAGCAGGATATAGTGAAGCAATGGTTGGAGCAGGAAAAGGTGCAGAAAGTGTTTACTATATGACACTATCAACAGGGATTGGTGGAGGCTTTATATATAAAGGTGAAATTGTTTCTGGCTTTAATAGCATAGCAGCTGAAATAGGTAATATGATTATTAATGAAGATACATATAAACATTCTAATATGAACTATGGTGGACTTGAAGGTCAATGCAGTGGAGTAAATATAGCAAGGATATCAAGTGAAATTATAGGTGGAGAATTAACTACAAAAGATGTCTTTGAGGGTGCAGAAAAGGGCAATATGGAATTGCAAAAAATGTTAAGTGAATGGGTTATAAATGTTTCAAAAGCAATAGTAAATATTATAGTTACAGTTGATCCAGAAGTTATAGTTCTTGGTGGGTCAGTAATTATAAATAATCCATCTTACCTTAATAAGATTAAAGAAGAAACTCAGAAAAGAGTCTTTGATGGTATTAAAATTAATATTAAGTTAGCTGAGATTGGTGATGACACTGGACTTATAGGTGCAGGGTTATTAGGTAAGTTAAAATAAAATAATTGAATTGGAAGGCTACTCCATATGTATTTTACAAGGAGTAGTTTTATTAATTTCGAGAAAATATAATATTAATGAAATATGAGGTTTGATAAAATGTTATGAAGAATATAAGTTTTAAATTAAACACAATAAGAAGCTTTTCAATGAACCTTTTATTTAATTCATTTGGTAATTCAGTTGTAGGAACAATATACGTTTTGTTTTTGAGCCAAGTGAAAGGTTTTTCAGATAAAGACGTGAGTTTAATGGTTGGATTAATACCTATCATTACAATACCAAGTTATATATTATGGGGTATTATAATAGATAAGACTAAAAAAGTAGTATTGACAAATAAGATGGTTATTATAGCTAATATAGTAACATTAATATTATTAATATATGTTGACAATATATATGCATTTTTTATTATAAATTTAATACGTACAGTTTTATTACAACCTGGTGGTATGGTCAATGATGAATATCTTTTAAATTTAGTTAAAGACAATACTGGGAGTTATGGGAGTATAAGAACTTTTGGAACTGTTGGATATGGATTAGGTGGATTAGTATGTTTATTACTTATGGACTACATAGAAATTAGTGGATTATTAATAATCGCTATAATGTCCTTAGCTAGTACACTACTATTTATCTCGAAAATGCCTGAAATTAATATAGATAAAAGTTTGAAAAAAGGCTATCATAAAACAAAGTTTAAAATAGAGCAACTTGATTTATTAAAAAATATGAAGTATATGAGATTGATGATTATTTATGTTTTGATGAATGGAACACTGGCTTCAGCAAGTAGTTATGCAATCCCGATGATAATGATAAAATTAGATGCTCCACAGAATATAATTGGAGTAATGCCATTTATAATGATAGTTTTTGAATTAATATTATTACTTCAAAATAAAAGATTAAATTTTCCTAAAAAAAGAAATAAGTATTTGTTAATAGGTTTAATATTATTAACAATAAGATGGATAACTATGGGGGTAACTGAATCTTATATTATAATAATTTTAATATCAATTATACATGGTGCTGTTGCAGGAATATTATTACCTATACAAAATGATATGGTAGAAAAATTTGTTCCTCAAAATCAACAATCAACAGCAATAATGCTACAAACTTTGTTAAGTAGTACAATAGTCCCTTCTATATTAAATATTATACTTGGTTTTTTATTGGAACCATGGGGGATAAAATCTTTTGGTATTGTATATTTAATATGTAATGTAATTACGCTCTTTATGTACATAATCAATTTATTATTCAATAGATATGAAGAAAAGAGAGTTATATTTGATAAATAATCATAAGTGTGTGCAAGTTAATATTAGGATATAAAGTAGAGTCTATTTTAAATAGGCTCTTATTTTTATATTATGTTATATTTTAAATCAGTATTTGAAATTAGTTTTTTTGAATTGTGTTGGTGAAACATTGTAATGTTTTTTAAATAAACGACTAAAATAATTTATACTATCAAATCCACATCTTAATGCTATTTCAGTTATATTTAGATCACCTTTATTCAAATAGTTAACAGCCTTTTCCAACCTTATTCCATTAATATAATCTGTAGTTGTTTTACCTGTCATTTGTTTAAAAGTTCTGCAAAAATGATAAGTACTAATATGTACAATATCTGAAAGGTCCGAAGTAGTTATTTTTTTAGAGTAGTTGCTATCTATATATTTAAAAACCAAATCAAAACGTTTCAAATTATTTACTTTTAAAATAAGTTCTTTTCTAGTTAGAAATTTACTAATGTATTTTCTTAATAGAAGGACGATTAATTGGTAAATGAAAGACTTTACAGCAAGTTCATACCCAATTTCCTTTGAAAGATATTCTTGTATTGTTATGGTGACACAGTCTAATATCTGTTTGTCATCTTCAATTAAATTTTGAAAAGATATTTGATTTTGTGATAGTGGTGAAAGAAATTTTGTCTGGCATAAATCAACTTGATTACTGAATAGGAATGAAGAATCGATACGAATTGTATAAAACTTTAAATCATCACTTAAACTTTCAAGGGAATGTAGTTCATTACTGTTAATGACTACAATACTGTCAGCTGCAACATAGTAACGTTTTTTATTACATTCAACTAAAGCCTTACCTTCAGTAAAAAAATATAACTGCATATTTTCATGCCAATGTGTATTAAATTTTCTTCCTTTATAGAAACCTTCTGCTAGGAATATATCTATACCTAAATTTGGATCTGGCATTTTTTTATAATAATAAGTTTGTAAATTTTTCATATCTATATCCTCATATCAAAATTGTGCTAAATTTTAGCAATATAATTGTTGGATTATATTGAAAATATAGTTATTATAATACAGGTGCGATTTATTGTAAATAGAAAAATCATTTTACTAATAAGTCATAAATAGCAAAATTATCCTAATAGGAAACAAGAGTATTAATGATAGATATGGTTAATGATCAGGTTATAAACATAACAATTTAAGTTGAAAATTTCAAATGAGGTGGAATAAAAATGAATAAATCAAAAATAGAAAAAGTAAATTTTTATAGTGATGCGCTTAGTAAAGAAAGTTCAATGTTGGTATATTTACCTGAAAGCTATAGTAGTGTAACTCCATTGCCTGTATTATATTTTCTACATGGAAGAAGTGGGAATGAAAATGTAATCTTTGAATTGGATATAAAAACTAAAGCTGATCGAATGATAAAAGATGGTGAAATTAAGCCTATAATAATTGTATGTCCAAGAATTGAAAACAGCCGAGGGGTGAATTCATCTTTAATTTATGAAGAAATTTCTGATTCTGGAAATAATAATAGAATCATAAATTTAGGAATGTATGAAGATTACTTTATAAAAGAGATAGTACCTTTAATAGATAAAACTTTTAATACTATAAAAGATAGAAACGGAAGGTATATAGGAGGGGCATCTGCTGGGGGGTATGCAGCTCTCCATAATACATTTAGACATCAGAATATGTTTTCAAAAGTAGGGGGACATATGCCTGCTTTAGAACTGGAACTTGAAGATGAAGATAAGACATATTATAAAGACATGGGTGTATGGGAAAAATATGATCCAATATGTATTGCAAGAAACAATAATATTTCTCTTGATATTAATGTCTATCTTGATGCTGGAGATCAGGATGAAGGTAAATTTTATGAAGGATGTTCAATTTTATATGAAATATTGAAAGAAAAAGGGATAAAATCTCAAAATCATGTATTCCGTGGTAATCACAATGTTGAATATATAAAATCAAATATTGAAAAATATCTAAAATTTTATGGGAATTAATATATTATGGATGGGCTTTTTGTAATTTACAGGTATAAAAATAATAAATCCATTTATGTAGATTTATAATAAAGCAAGAATATCACTCATGTATGGTAAGTAAGGGGTTAAATGTTGTTCTAGTAATTTAGAATATTCTTATATGGAGCATTATAGGTGGATAATTCCACCTATAATTTTTTCGGGCTATATTTCAACACTATATTAAAATATAGGATTATATTAAAATATAATTAAAATTTATTGATTTTTTTACTTAAGTTTTTATGACTAAATATGAAATAAATATCTAAATTTATACTATCTTAGAATATTTATAGCTAAATTGTAAAAATAGTGTTGACAATTTATATTATGTATCCTATAATAAACAAGCAGTCAAGTTGCAGGGGGATTTAATGCCTGAATAACTTAAGTATTAAAGTTTAAAATTTGATTGTAAAATACATATTTTAATTATGCGTTTTTAGCTCAGCTGGATAGAGCAACGCCCTTCTAAGGCGTGGGCCAGGGGTTCGAATCCCTTAAAACGCACCATTTGGTTCACTAGCTCAGTCGGTAGAGCACATGACTTTTAATCATGGTGTCCCGGGTTCGATTCCCGGGTGAGCCACCAAATATTGTCCAAAGTAAGAATTAATATTTTTACTTTGGATTTTTTGCTTTATTAAAAATATTCTTTGATTTCTAGCTCTTGGTGAAAAGATTAGGGAAATTAACAAAGTGATGTTGCTGATTTAGATATTGAAGGAGCAGGTGGAATATATATTTGAAAGTTTTCAGGGGTAAAAGAAGGAACAACAAAAATAGTTTTCAAGTATTATAGGCTTTGGGAAAATGAAATGTTAGAAACAAAAAGTTACATTTTAAAAGTAGATAAATATCTAAATATTACTGTAAAAGAATGTAATATTTAGTGAATGTTAATATATAGATGAGAGCCTATCTTAAATAGGCTCTTATTTTTATATTAAAATTTAATTAAAGTTTATTGATTTTTCACTCAAGTTTTTATGATTATTTATGAAATAAATATCTAAATTTATACTATCTTAGAATATTTATAGTTAAATTGTAAAAATAGTGTTGACAATTCATATTATGTATCTTATAATAAACAAGCAGTCAAGTTACAGGGGATTTAAATCTTGAATAACTTAAGTATTAAAGTTTAAAATTTGATTGTAAGATATATGTTTTAATTATGCGTTTTTAGCTCAGCTGGATAGAGCAACGCCCTTCTAAGGCGTGGGCCAGGGGTTCGAATCCCTTAAAACGCACCATTTGGTTCACTAGCTCAGTCGGTAGAGCACATGACTTTTAATCATGGTGTCCCGGGTTCGATTCCCGGGTGAGCCACCAAAATATTGTCCAAAGTAGAAATATAAATTTTTACTTTGGATTTTTTTATTTTAGAAGAATAGAATCAAATACAATATTGATTTTAAAATAATATATGTAAAAAAGTAAGTTTATTAAATTACAAACATCAGCACTGAACGTGTTGGTGTTTTTTGATTTTTATATGGAAAAATATAGAGTATAATAGAATTTGCAAAGAAATTTATAGAAATATAGTTTATATTAGATTACTATAAATAATAACTTAGTGATGGGGGGATTAATAATGAAATTTAATAAGAAGGGGAAGGTTATTGCTACTATTGTACTTGTAATTGCAGTAGTTATAGGAATATTTGCTTTTAAAATATTTCATAGAGTAACTAACTCTCCTATGATTAAAAGTGAAGATAGAAATGAGAAATTTATAGCAGATATTGAGTTCTTAAAAAAGGAATTACCTAAAAAGCATAAGAATTTATTTTTTTCTAAATCCAAAGAAGAATTTAATGATGAGATTGACTCACTAATTAACAATGTTTCAAGATATAGTGATGAAGATATAAATGGTGAACTTGCAAAAATAATAGTATCTATTAATGACAGTCATACTAATGTAGATATTATGGGTTCACTAGCTTATCCATTAAATTTCTTTCAGTTTGGAAATGATATATATCTTGTTGATGGGGATTCAGAATATAAAGAGTATTGGGGAAAAAAGCTTGTTTCAATAAATGGACATTCAATAAATGAATTAAAAGAAAAATTAGAACCTTTTATATCTAAGGATAATGAAGCTATAAGTAAAAATCAGTTTTCAGTATTATTAAAATGTGTAGAAGTATTAAAACTTAGTGGAATAGTAAAGGAAGATAATGCAACCTTTACATTTGAGGGTTCATCTAATGCTGATGTTATGATAAAACCAGTTGCAATGGAAGAGTATATGAATATAACAACATTATCAAGTGATGAAGAGTTTAAAAATAGATTTCCTATATCAAAACAGAACTCAAATGATAATTATTGGTTTAAGTACATTGAAGAAGAAAATACTATGTATGTAAAATACAATTCATGTATGAAAATGAAGGAGTATTCTTTTTCTAACTTCACTAAGGATGTATTTAATGTTATTGATACAAAAAATGCAACTAAATTAGTTGTAGATTTAAGAGATAATGGTGGAGGAAATTCTAGAGTTTTTGAAACATTTTTAGATGAAATAAAGAAAAGAGAAAATATAAATAAAGAAGGGAATCTCTATGCTATTATAGGAAGGAGAACATTCTCATCAGCAGTACTAAATGCAATGAGTCTTAGAAATGAAACTAATGCTACATTAATAGGAGAGCCAACAGGTGGAAAACCTAATCATTTCGGAGAGGTAAAAACTATACATTTATCTAATGTGAATATTGATGTTAATTATTCAAGCAATTATTTTAAAACCTCAGATGAAGATACAGATTCAATTTATCCAAATGTAGAAATAAACTTAAAAGCAGAATCATTCTTTAATGGACAAGATGACTTTTTGGAGTATGTAATAAGATAATAAATATTATAATTGCATAGGAATAGATTGCTAAATTATTAGGAGGAAAAATGTTAATTAATAAAATACTAGAAAAATTTAATAAACCATCAGTAACTAAAATAGATAATTTAAATGGGAAAGATATATTATTTAAAGTAAAAAATGGTCTTGGAAAATTAACTATGAAATTTGCTAAGGATATAAACAATGATATAAAGGCAACATTTTATTTAGGGGATACTCCGTTAATTATGTGTAATTCCGAATATTGTCCAACTTGTTCTACAATGATTGCGTTAGCTAAGGGAAGAGATGAAGCGGATGATGAGGTAGTTAAAGTTTTAAGTGAACTAAATAATATAGAAAGTTTAGAAGATAGTTTTTCTAAAATAAGTCCCATATTATCTTTATTAGAAGATGGATACTATGTTTTAAAAGAAGTGGAATTTTTTCCAACAGATGGTGAAGGAAATTTCTTTTGGAATTTAAAAATGAAGGCTAAAAATTATATGGCAAGCTCATACTATTATGCTCCTAACCATGGAACTATTATTATAGAACCAAAGTTTTTATTACCTTCCCAAGGAACCAATTCTTATAACAAAGATAGAGTAGAGTATTATAGGGGGAAAATTAGAAATGGAGAAAAGTTGTTTGGTTTAGCCATTGAAATGAGAGGTGCACTTGGACTATTAATAGATGGTCATCATAAGGCTACAGCTTGTTATTTGGAAGGAAAACCAATACGCTGCATAACCATTATAAACACATTTTCATATAAGAACTTTAATTCTAAAGAAGAAGGAATTTCCTATACAGGCAATAATATTAAATATTCTGATATAAAAGGTGGAGATAGTATAAAGGAGTTTTATGAAAATAAGAGTAAAAATAGAAAAAGCAATATTTCATATAAAGAGGTTTATCTAAAAGAAAAAGATATTAAGTCTATTGATATAGGTATTCCTAAAGAAGAATTTCTAGACTATGATACGTATGCATTATCAACTCTTGCTAGTGATACATCTGAAGAAAAAATAAGAGATTTATTAAATTATATTGGTGAAGATCCATTAGAGGAACTTGAGGAAGTATTTTGTAATCTTAGAGTTAATGATAAAAAAAGAGCAAGAGAACTTTGCTTTTCTATTCTTTTATTAGAGTGCTTTCAAAATCTTTGGGATGAATGTGTAATGTTTTTATCTCAATATAATGATGAAGAGGTTCAGGAATTGTTTGTTAATTTGTTGGTTGAATATGGATTTGAGTATGGACATAATAAAATGAAACATATTATTGATAACTATTTTAAAAGACCAATTTAGTAGCATATTTTAATTTTTTATGATTTTAAGGAATTAAAAAAACTTGATTACAACGAGGGTATAAGTAAGGAGAAAAACAAAAACAGAGTCAGCATATATTTAAAAGAATCTAATTGATGAATGTTGTAGTATCAATTAGGTTCTTTTTTGTATTAAATAATTATAAAAAAATTATTAATTTTAAATTAGTAACATATGTTACAGAAAAAGTGAAAAGAATATAGTAGAATTTGAATTGTTAAAGTTAAGAAATAACAAAAAGAAATTAATAATTTTTATATAAAAAGAGAAATAGGAGGAAATAATATGTCAATGTTTTGTTATCAATGTCAAGAAACAGCAGGGTGTAAAGGCTGTACTAAAGTAGGTGTTTGTGGTAAAGACGAACATGTAGCAAAGGCGCAAGATTTATTAATATATGTAACTAAAGGACTAGCTATAGTAAGTAATGAGGGAAGAAAAGTTGGAGTTATAGATAGTAAAGTTGATAAATACATAACAGAAAATTTATTTACAACAATTACAAATGCTAATTTTGATAGAGATTCTATTTTAGATAGAGTAAGAGAAACTTTAAAATTAAGAGAAATTCTAAAAGCTAAAGTTATTAAAGCTGGTGGTAAAGTTGGAGAAGTAAAAGTAAGTGGTGGTTTCTTCAAAAAAATATTTGGAATGCAAACTACAGAGATGATAATGCCAGATGCAGCAACTTGGACAGCTGATAATATAATAGAATTTGATGTAAAGGCTGAAAAAGTTGGGGTACTTGCAACGGAAAATGAGGATATAAGAAGCTTAAGAGAACTTATAACTTATGGATTAAAAGGATTATCTGCTTATATGAAACATGCTATGAACTTAAAATATAACAATGAAGAAGTTCATGGATTTATGGCAAGAGCATTAGCAGCTACATTAGATGATAGTTTAACTGTTGATGATTTAGTTGCACTTGCATTAGAAGCTGGTAAATTTGGTGTAAATGGTATGGCATTACTTGATAAAGCTAATACTGAAAGTTATGGCCATCCTGAAATAACTACTGTAGATATTGGAGTTAGAACTAATCCAGGAATATTAATTTCAGGACATGATTTAAAAGATTTAGAGATGTTACTTAAACAAACAGAAGGAACTGGAGTAGATGTATATACTCATGGAGAAATGCTTGCTGGACAATACTACCCAAAATTCAAGAAATATAAACACTTTGCAGGAAATTATGGTAATGCATGGTGGAAACAAAAAGAAGAATTTGAAAAGTTTAATGGACCAATTCTTATGACTACAAATTGTATAGTTATTCCAAAGGAGTCTTATAAGAATAGATTATTTACAACAGGAGCTACTGGAATGCCAGGATGCCCTCATATAGAAGCTGACTCAAAAGGAATAAAAGATTTCTCTAAGGTTATAGAAATTGCTAAAAAATGTAATGCGCCTACTGAAATAGAAAAAGGACAAATAGTTGGTGGATTTGCGCATAACCAAGTTTTAGCCCTTGCAGATAAAGTTGTAGATGCTGTTAAAACTGGTGCTATAAAGAGATTCTTTGTAATGGCTGGTTGTGATGGAAGAGCTAAATCAAGAAATTATTATACTGATTTTGCAGAAAAATTACCTAAAGATACAGTTATATTAACTGCAGGATGTGCTAAATATAAATATAATAAATTAAACTTAGGTGATATTGGTGGAATTCCAAGAGTGTTAGATGCAGGACAATGTAATGATTCATATTCATTAGTTGTTATAGCACTAAAACTTCAAGAAGTATTTGGTCTAGATGATGTGAATAAATTACCTATATCATATAATATAGCATGGTATGAACAAAAAGCTGTAATAGTATTATTATCATTATTACATTTAGGTGTTAAAAACATTCATTTAGGACCAACACTTCCAGCATTCCTTTCACCAAATGTTGCTAAAGTATTAATAGATAACTTTGGAATTGGTGGAATAACTAATGTAGAAGATGACATGAAGATGTTTATGGAAGCTTAAAAGAATATTATTTTGTAAAAATAGCAATCAATAAAAATGCACTATATTTATAATCTACATTATTATTTACAATATAGAATCCTAGCTGCGAATTTGTAGCTAGGATTTATTATTAAAAAGTTATATATAAAACGAAATTGTGTATCAAAATAGAACGTATATAATGCTACACTGTCTATTCAAAATAATTCTATAATATGGAAATATTAACTCTTAAAGGTGTATTTATATGCAAAAATAAACTTTAGTTAATATTTGATTTAAATCACATTTTATTAAAAGCAGTAAAGTTATAATAAAGTCAGAAATTAAATGAAAAATAAATTTTCGAAATAAACAATAAAACTTAGGAGGAATCAAATATGTCAAATTTTGCAGCAACTGTTGATGCTAGAAAATATGAACCAAGAGATAAGCATCCTGTTATTTTTAAAACTTTTGAAGATTTAGCATTGGGTGAAAAAATGGAACTTATAAATGATCATGATCCTCGTCCACTACATTATCAGTTTATAATAGAACGTCCAGAAACATTTGAATGGGAGTACCTAGAAGAAGGACCTGAGGTGTGGCGAGTTGCTATTACAAAAAAATAAATGTAAAATTAACTGCTTCGGCAACTCGATGAATTTGTGTCAAATAGATTAAGGTAATCAATTGAAGCTTAAGGTGTAGATGTTATACTTGATACTCAAGTATAGAAAAAATTACTGCACAGAACTTACATAAGGTGCATTAAAGTTAATGAAAATGGAAATGATATTATAAACACAAAATTTGAAAAAATATTGAGGAGGTCTATTATGGACAGTTATGTTTGTACAGTATGTGGTTATATTTATGATCCAGTGGTAGGTGATACTGATAATGGTGTTGCTCCTGGAACAAAATTTGAAGATATTGCTGATGATTGGGTATGCCCTTTATGTGGAGTACCAAAATCAGATTTTGAAAAAGTAGAATAATAAAATTATAGTACATAAATTAGTTTTAAAGGAAGTATAGTAAGTATATTTAAGAATGCTATGACATACTTTAATAACACAAAAGCACCTTATTAGAGAAATAAGTCTTGTACTTAATCTCATAAGGTGTTTTTGTTATATTTATATATAATCAATTAATGCTGTCTAATATTCTTAAATTTATTTTTGAGATAGTTTTTATATTCCATGTTTTATATAATTATGTATTTAGTAGATAGTACAAAATTCATTTCAGTATCTTCTATTATTAAAATTCTGTGTTATATACTTTTTAAAATTTGATTGAAATCACATTGTATTTATTTTTGTGAAGATATAATAAGCACATAAGTTCAATCAAACAAGTTTAAAAAAATAAACTTAAATTTGATAACTAAAGAAAAATGGAGGATTTCAATGATAGATAATAAGGTGAGTTCAGATAGTAGATGGAAGGGATTTAAAGACTTTCTAGTATTTAAAATAGTTAAAGAGGATGAGGTAGTTACATCATTCTATTTAAAATCATTAGATGGAAGTAAACTTCCAGAATTTATAGCAGGACAATTTATAACTGTCAGAATTAAAAATGAAGATAATACTTTCACTAAGCCTAGACAATATACATTGTCTATGAATTATAATGAAGAATTTTATAGGATAAGTGTAAAGAAAGAAGAGAATGGTTTCTTAAGCAAAAAATTATGTGATGAAATAAAGGCAGGGGACAATCTTCAAATAACTGCACCGCTTGGAAATTTCATATTAAAGAATAGTGAAAAACCATTAGTTTTAATAGGAGGAGGAATTGGAATAACACCAATGCTTACAATGGCTTATGATGCAGTAAGTAGTGATAGAAAAATACATTTTATTTATAGCATACCTAATTCAACACATCATAGTTTTAAGGAAGAAACAGCAAAATTAAATAATAATAGCTTCAAAAGTACTGTATTATATACACGTCCTACCGAAACTGAGGAATTAGGAAAAGATTTTGATATAAAGGGTAGAATATCAAGGGAATGGATGATAGATAACTTACCAAAAGATGGAGATTTTTATTTTTGTGGGCCAGTACCATTTATGAAAACTATCTATCATAATTTAATATCAATGGGAATTGAAAAGGAACATATAAACTTTGAAATGTTTGAAGCAGGAGTAGATATAACAAAAGAGTAAAAAAATTATAAACAAATAAGTACAAGAGATATCGCTAGGAGGAAATAAATTATGTTTAATCATATAAAAGATGAAAACAATACTTTTAAAAATTTAATAAATGGAGAATGGGTTAGCAGTAGAAGTTTTGTAGAGATAAAATCACCATTAAGTAATTCGTTGTTAGGTAGAGTTCCAGCAATGACAAAGGAAGAGGTGGATATTGCAGTACAAACTGCTAAAGAAGCTCAAAAGAAGTGGAATAAAATAACAATAAATGAAAGAGCAGAAATATTATATAAAGCATCAGATATTCTACTAGAAAATATAGATGAATTATCAGAACTTATGATGATGGAAATTGCTAAGGATAGAAAAAGTTGTAGATCAGAAGTTTCTAGAACATCAGATTTTATAAAGTTTACAGCAGATACAGCTAAAAATTTATCAGGTGAAAGTATTCCAGGAGACAGCTTCCCAGGCTTTAAGAATGATAAAGTATCAATTGTAAAAAGGGAACCATTAGGAGTTGTACTTGCAATATCTCCTTTTAATTACCCCATAAATTTATCAGCTTCTAAAATAGCACCAGGATTAATGGCGGGAAATTCAGTTGTATTAAAACCTGCAACTCAAGGGAGCTTATGTGGATTATATCTAGCAAGAATATTTGAAAAAGCAGGGGTTCCAGCTGGGGTACTAAATACAATTACAGGTAAGGGAAGTGAAATTGGAGATTATATTACTACTCATAAAGGAATAAATTTCATCAATTTTACAGGGAGTACAGAAGTAGGAACTAGAATTTCTAAGATGACTAGTATGGTACCACTTTTAATGGAATTAGGTGGCAAGGATGCTGCTATAGTTTTAGAAGATGCTGATTTAGAATTAACTGCAAGTAACATTGTTGCAGGTGGATATTCATATTCAGGTCAAAGATGTACAGCAGTAAAGAGAATTTTAGTAGTAGATAAAGTGGCAGATAAATTATTAGAAAAAATCAAAGAAAAGATGAAAAAGCTTACTGCAGGAAATCCTTTAGAAAAAGATGTAGATATTGTGCCTCTTATTAGTTCTAAAGCAGCAGATTTTGTTATTGAATTAATAGAAGATGCAAAGAGTAAAGGTGCTGATTTAATTGTAGGTGGAAATAGAGAGGGCAATTTAATTTATCCAACACTTTTTGATAATGTTACAACAGATATGAGACTTGCATGGGAAGAACCATTTGGTCCTGTACTTCCAATTATAAGAGTTAAGGATAAAGATGAGGCTATAGAAATAGCTAATAAATCAGAATATGGACTTCAAAGTGCTGTATTTACAAAAAACATCAATGATGCTTTTTATGTGGCTGATAAATTAGAAGTAGGAACAGTTCAAATAAATAATAAGACAGAAAGAGGTCCAGATAATTTCCCATTCATCGGAGTGAAAGCTTCTGGTATAGGAACTCAGGGAATAAAATACTCAATTGAATCTATGTCTAGACCTAAGGCAACTATAATAAATTTATCAATACATAATTAAAAAAATAAAAGAATCAAAAAATTTAAGACAGAGAAATCATTATATAAAAATAAATTTTAGAGATACATAGTGAATTTTAGGAGGAATTGATATGAAAATTATTTATTGGAGTCAATCAGGAAATACAGAAAAAATGGCAAGCTTGATACTAGAAGGAATAAAATCAGAGGGTGGAAAAGCTGAATTATTAGAAGTGTCAGCGGTATCACTTGATGATGTGAAAAATGAAGAAATACTTATTTTGGGATGTCCAGCTTCTGGAGCTGAAGAATTAGAAGAAAGTGAAATGGAGCCTTTTGTTAAATCATTAGAAGGAATAATACAAGGAAAAAAAGTTGCACTTTTTGGTTCATGGGGATGGGGAAATGGTGAATGGATGACAGAATGGGAAAAAAGAATGGAATCATATGGAGCTACATTGATAAGTGAAGGTTTAACAGTGCAAGAATATCCTGAGGGTGAAGATGAAAATAAATGTATAAGCTTTGGAAAATTAATAGTAAAATAAATTTGTTAGATATTTAAAGTAGGTCTGTATCAAGATAAATTTAATACTAGCAGATAAAATGAAAAGAGGGTTCAAATTCGAATCCTCTTTTTGTGCATAATATCAATATGAAAAATTTTTATAAAATGTGATACCTATGCAACAAATATCCAAGAACCTAATCTTAGAAACTACCTTGAATAATAGATATTTTAAACATATCTTATATGAGGGTGTATTATCAATTTATAATAACTAACATAGTCATAAGCTATATATTCTTTTGCCAGATCATTGAAGTACTCATATGGTGGCTACATTGGTACTAAAAATATCTCAAGGAAATAAAATTTTATCATCTTCACAATAAATCATAATAGTTTCTTCGGTATGAAGGTATGGTATTTCTATAAATTAGAAATAGCTTTTATTTTATTTTTTATTATAATAATAGGTAAGAAAACTTTATTACTTAAATAAATTATTAATATGAGATGAATTGTAAGATTAAGTGCCACAAATAAAGTTGCAACATAAAACATACATGTGGTATCTTATGTAAATTGATAAACTATCATAAATAAAATGGAAGGTGAGATTATGAATAATCATTGTGGTAATTGCTGTAATAATTGCAGAGGAGAACTTTGTGCAAGTAAGGTTTCAATATTTGAAAATTTAAATAATGAGGAATTAATAGAGATTGTAAAAACTATTAATCATAAGGAATATAATAAAGGAGACATTATTTTTACTGAAGGAAGTACAGCTAATACACTTTATTTTATAAATGAAGGAAAGATAAAATTATATAAGTATACTAAAGATGGTAAAGAACAGATATTGCATATACTTTCAGAAGGAGATCTTTTTGGAGAATTAAATTTAATAAAACCATCTGAGTATGGATTTAATTCAAAATCAATAGTAAATTCTAAGATATGCACTCTTACTAAAGATGAAATGAAAGATATAATTATGAGAAATCCGGAAATTGGAATAAAGGTATTAGAAACTGTAGGAGAAAGATTAGGAAAAGTAGAAAGCCTTGTACAAAATCTAGCAACTAATGATGTGGATTCAAGAATGGCATATTTATTAATAGATTTAATGGAAAAGTATGGAGAGACAATAGAAAAAAATATATCTATAAAATTATCATTGTCAAGAGAAGATATGGCTAATTATATTGGAGTAACAAGAGAAACTATAAGTAGAAAATTAAAAAAATTTGAAGATGAGAAATTAATAAAAATAGTAGGAACAAAGAATATTATAATTCTAGATGAAAAAGGCTTAAAAGATTATATTTAAAAAAAGCTTATTATTACATTGATCGGTAATAATGAGCTTTTTTTATGATTTTCACAGCTAAGCTGCAATTATTCTAACATAACAAATGTGAAAATAAATTATATTAGGTAGTTTGATTTAAATCACATTTTATTAAAATCAATAAAGCTATAATAAAGCCATAAGTTAAAGAAAAAGCAAATAATGAAATTAATAAAAGATTGTTTTAAATATACAATTTAGGAGGAATAAACAAATGAATAAATTTAATAGTAATCAAAAAATAGGTGATATAGTAACGAAATTTCCAAAGGTAGCAGATATATTTAAAGAATATAAAATTGATTTTTGTTGCGGTGGAGATAGGACATTAATTACAGCTATAAAAGAGCAAGGGGTCAATGAAACAGAACTATTAGAAAGAATAAATGATTCCTATGAGAAATTAAAAAATAATATTTACTCAAAAGATAGAAATTGGGTGGAAGCACCTCTTGATGAATTAATTGATCAGATAGTAAATGTACATCATGCTTATCTTTATGAGAACCTTCCTAAAATAAGTGAACTAACAACTAAAATATTAAGGGTTCATGGAGAAAAACAGCCAGAGCTTTCAAGAGTTCATAAGTTATTTCATACTATTAAGATGGAATTAGAAGCTCATTTAATAGAGGAAGAGACAATTCAATATCCAGCAATTAATGCATATTTAAGAAGTAATAGTGAAGCTGATTTAGATAAAGCAATAAATATTATTAATCAATTGCAAGATGAACACATCGGAGCTGGAAATATACTTAAAGAATTAAGAGAAATAACTAATGATTATGATCTTCCAAGTAATGCGTGTACTACTTATAGATTAACTTATTTTAAACTACAAGAAATGGAATCAGATATATTTAAACATATACATTTAGAAAGCAATATACTATTTCCAAGACTTTACGAATTAAAAAATAAAAAATAATTAATAAAGGAGGAATTAAATATGGATAATAAAAAGATAGAAAAATTAACTGAAGTTTTACAAAAATTAAATCAGGTGGGTTTAACGGAAGCTTTAAGAAAAGAAGCTTTAGATATTGTCTCAAATATAAATCCTATGGAGTTGTCAATTGCAGAACAAAACTTAATAGAAGAAGGAATGAATCCTCAAGATTTAAGACATCTTTGTGATATTCACATGGAGGTTCTAAGAGGAGAACTTGATAAAATTAAAACAAAACTTGAACCAGATCATGTTTTGTATACACTTATTTCTGAACATGATAAAATTCTTGAGTTTTTAACAGAACTTGAAGAAATTAATTTTAAAATTCAAAAATTAAAAAGCTATAACAGTGGTTCAGAAGAATTTGAAGCATTAAAAACTGTTGTAAATAATATATTAGATGCAGAAAATCACCATCAAAGAGAAGAAAAGGTGTTGTTTGTTGAAATGGAAGATAGAAAGATCACGGGTCCAACTAGAATTATGAGAATGGAACATGATGATCTAAGAGCTAAGAAGAAGTTTTTAAAACAGACAGCTGAAGAAGTTTATCAATTAGAATTTAATGAGTTTAAAGAGAAAGTTGATGACACAGCAAAATATATAGTATTTAACTTAAGAGATCACATATTTAAAGAAAATTATATTTTATATCCTACAGCAATAGAAACTATAAAAGAAAAGGAAATATGGAAGGACATGAAGAAAAAGTGCGATGAAATAGGGTATTGTGGATTTACACCTAAAGTATAATTTAAAAACAATACTATATGAAAACAGAAACATAATGAAATATTTTAACAATATTTAAATTATATGCTCCCTTTATAGTAGACAGTTAAAATAAGAAAACTGTTTCTATAAAGGGGTATTTTATTATGTAAAAAATTATAGATAACTTTGGAATAATTATTCTTAAAAATACATTTTATATTAAATTAAATTTTCTTGATATGGTAAAATGAATTTATTTAAAGATAAAAAGTTGGTTTTCTATTAGACAACATAGTAGGATTAGATTTAAATATAGCAATTTAATTTATTAGAATTAGGTAATGAGGTATAAAATATGGTATTAAGAGAAGAGATAATTAAAAATTTAAATTTACAAATAAAAATCAATAGTCATATTATTGGTGTTGCAACAGGTGCAGGTGTTACGGCTAAATATGCTCAAAGAGGTGGAGCTGATCTAGTGCTTACTCTTAATTCAGGAAGATTTAGACAGATGGGAAGAAGCTCACTTGCAGGGATATTGCCATTTGCTAATAGCAATGATATGGTAATGGAATTTGCATTAAGGGAAGTGGTTCCACTTATAAAAGATATTCCTGTTATTTTTGGATTAAATGCAACAGATCCAACAATAGACTTAGAAGAATATATAGATGATATAAAAAATAAGGGGTTTTCAGGAATTAATAATTATCCAACTGTAGGAATAATTGATGGAATATTTGGGGAATTATTGGAAGAAGAGGGGTGCAGTTACAAATTAGAAGTTGAGGCTATTAAAATTGCTCATAAAAAGAACTTATTTACTATAGCATTTGTTTTTAGTAAAGAACAAGCAAAAGATATGTTAGATGCAGGAGCAGATATTATATGTGTTCATTTAGGATTAACAGGAGGCGGAATGCTTGGAGCTAAAAAGATATTATCTTTAGAGGCAGCTAAGGAAAAGGCAAAATTAATTTTTGATTTATGTGATAAAATTAGACCAAATGTAATTAAGATGATATATGGAGGACCTATTAAAACACCAGTAGACGTTCAATATATGTATAACAATTGCAATACTATGGGATATATAGGTGGATCAGCTTTCGAAAGGATACCAACTGAAAAATATATAACTAATATAACTAGAGAATTTAAATATTCAGGTAATTTAGAAAAAGATGATTTTTTAAATAAAATGTTAGATGGAATAACAAAGCATTATGACTATGTAGAATTTGTAAAAGAATATGTATCTAAAAACTACATGAATAATATATCTTTTTTAGAATTAGCTATGGTTGCAAATATTTCTAGAACACATTTAAGTAGTCTTTTTAAAAAAGAAGTTGGATGTAGCTTCCCACAATATTTAGTTAAATTTAGAATGAATAAAGCAACAGAAATAATAAAAAAAGAAAATATACAATTATCAGAGGTTGCAGAGTTAGTCGGATATAATGATTATGCACATTTTAGTAAGATGTTTAAAAAATATATAGGAAAATCACCAAAAATATACAGAGAAAGTACATAAACACAAAATTAAAATACATAACTACATTTACCGCGAATTAGAGAAACGTTATCATTAATTTATAAGTTGTGATAACGTTTTTTAAAACTAAAAATTATAAATGGACAAGGTGAAAATCAATTTATATTATGGGGAGTTGGGAATTATGAAAACTATAGCAATTGCAGGAACTTTTGATTCAAAGGGTGTTGAATATTTATATGTTAAAAAATTAATTAAAAGTATAGGGTTAAAAACATTTACTATTCATACAGGTGTATTTGAACCAAAATTTAAACCAGATGTTTCAAATCAAGAGGTGGCTAGAGCAGTTGGTGAAGATATTTACGAAATTGCAGCTAAAAAGGATAGAGCATTGGCAACAGAAATTCTTTCAAAAGGAATGGAGAAATTGGTTCCTAAATTATATGAACAAGGTAAGTTTGATGGAATTATTTCATTTGGTGGTACTGGTGGAACATCACTTATTACACCAGCTATGAGAGCTCTACCAATTGGAGTACCAAAAGTTATGGTATCAACAGTAGCTTCAGGGAACACTGAACAATATGTTGGTTCAAGTGATATAGTTATGGTACCATCAATAGTTGATGTGGCTGGTCTTAATTCAATATCAACAAAAATCTTTGCAAATGCTGTATTTGCAATAGCTGGTATGGTGAATTTTGAAAATAAAGAAATTATAGAAAAGAAACCACTAGTAGCTGCAACAATGTTTGGTGTAACAACACCATGTGTAAATTATGCAAGAAAATATCTTGAAGAAAGAGGATATGAAGTATTAGTATTTCATGCAACAGGAATTGGTGGAAAATCTATGGAGCATCTAATAAAAGGTGGCTTTATAAAGGGTGTTTTGGATTTAACAACTACAGAGTGGTGTGATGAACTAGTTGGAGGAGTGTTAGGTGCTGGAAAAAATAGATTAGAAGCAGCTGGAAAAAATAATATACCTCAAGTTGTATCAGTAGGAGCATTGGACATGGTAAACTTTGGACCAATAGACACTGTTCCAAAGAAGTTTGAAGGTAGAAATTTTTATAAGCATAACCCAACTGTTACATTAATGAGAACTACTGTTGAAGAAAATAAGATCATTGGTGAAAAGATAGCTGAAAAGTTAAATATGGCTACAGGAAAGACAGCACTATTCTTACCTTTAAAGGGTGTATCAATGTTAGATGAAAAGGGACAAAAATTTTATGGAGAAGAAGAAGATAAAATGCTTTTTGATACCTTGAAGAATTGCATAAATAAAGATGTTGTAGAGATAGAAGAACTAAATCTTGCAATAAATGATAAGGAGTTTGGAGAAGCAGCAGCTAAAAAGCTTATAGATTTAATGAATAAATAATATAGTTTAAAGTTGCATTACTAGAAAGCAAAGATATTTATAGATAACTATTAAAATTATTAAAAATAGAATTAAAAAACAGTAAAATTAGGAGGAATTAATCATGAAAAGAGTAGAAATTATTAAGAAATTTAAAGAAGAAATAGCTAAAGGAAATTCTTTATTAGGAGTTGGAGCCGGTACAGGTATTACAGCTAAAAGTAGTGAAGCTGGTGGAGCTGATATGCTTATAATATATAATTCAGGAAAATATAGAATGGCAGGTCGTGGATCTTTAGCAGGATTATTATCATACGGTGATGCAAATCAAATTGTTGTAGAAATGGGAGCAGAAGTATTACCAGTTGTTAAACATACTCCAGTACTTGCAGGGGTTTGTGGTACAGATCCATTTAGATTAATGGAAGTTTATTTAAAACAACTTAAAGAACAAGGATTTTCAGGAGTTCAAAACTTCCCAACTGTTGGTTTAATAGATGGTGTGTTTAGACAAAATCTTGAAGAAACAGGAATGGGATATGACTTAGAAGTTGAAATGATTAGAAAAGCACATGAATTAGACATGCTTACTACTCCATATGTATTTGATCCAGATCAAGCAAAAGCAATGGCTGAAGCTGGTGCAGATATTTTAGTTGCTCATATGGGATTAACTACAAAAGGAACAATTGGAGCTAAGACTGCTTTAACACTTGATGATTGTGTTGAAAAAATAGAAGCTATTATAAAAGCAGGTAGAGCTGTTAATCCAGATATTATGGTTATTTGTCATGGAGGTCCAATTGCAGAACCTGATGATGCAGCATATGTAATTGAAAAAACAGAAGGAATAGATGGTTTCTTTGGTGCATCAAGTATTGAAAGATTTGCTGCTGAAAGAGGTATAAAATCACAAGCAGAAGCATTCAAATCAATTAAAAAATAAAGACTAATTAAGGATATGCTCCCCTTGTATAGGCACTTAAGAAAATCAAAAATGTCTATTACAAGGAGGAGTATTTTTATGTCTAAAAATAATTCTTTGATAGTTCTTTATTTTATAACTAAGTTTTATACTAAGTCTTTGAACTAAAAAGCTATAGTAGTTTTTATGACTAAAAACATATAAATGTGATAAAATATCAAGGTATATAGATATTAGAAAAACAGAGGAAAAAACCAAGGAGGAAAAAAGAAAACTTTATGAAGAAATTTTTAAATGAATTTAAACAGTTTGCATTAAAGGGAAGTGTAATTGACTTAGCAGTTGGTGTATTAATAGGTGGTGCATTTCAAGGAATAGTAAAATCATTAACAAATGATATAATATCACCGATAATAGGAATATTTGCAAATAAAGATTTCAATGATTTAACATTAGAATTTTTTGGCGTAAATATTAAATATGGATCTTTCATAACAGCAGTTATAAATTTTTTAATTATGGCATTTTTAATATTTTTACTTGTTAAAGGTATGAATAAATTAAGTGAATTAGGAAGAAGAAACAAAGTTGAGGAAGTGAAAGAACCTACAATTAAAGAATGTCCTTTTTGCTACAGTGAAATTGATATAAAAGCAACTCGTTGCCCAAAATGTACATCTCAGTTAGATGAATGAACCAATATAGGCATTAGATTCTAAACCCAGATGACGTCTTATAAGTCTTATGAAAAGTCTTGAATATACAAAATTGTTTAAGATGTAAAAATAATAAAACATATGTTAGTTGAAAACTGAGGGACTTAATTGAAAGCAATTACCAAAAGTTAAATATTAAGATAAAGAGCAAAAAGCCACATGCTTTGAAATACAGTTCAAAACATGTGGCTATAATTATACTATTATTCAGATAATGTTTTAATTTCTTTGTAGCTATTAAGATCTGTATAAAGTTCTCCTTTTATAGGATTACGTTTTGTCTTTTTAATCTTATAAATGTAATATACAAATACGGCTATATTTGATAATAATGCTGCTAAACTTACGATAAATAAAGCTGTTGAATTATGTGATGATCTAACTGCAAATTGTGATTCATCAATAAAACCAGGACAGGTCATTGCAAACATACACCACAATGCAAGTGTTTGTGCACGATGTTGTAACCAAGCACCTTTCTTTATAAAGAAAGCAGCAATTGTAGGCGCTAAAAGTAATACTATACCACAGTACCATGCATGGTTAGGTAAGCAATTATATGTGTATGCAAAATTCCAAATATCATATGCTATAATCCAGAACCAAAGCATATCAGGCCATAACATATCTTTGCTCTTATCTTTACTTATACATATTCCAAACCAACCTGTAATTGTGATTATATTTAAGATACCAGCAATTCCATTCATAACATTCCAAGAACCGCTTAAAGTAACCATTCCCTCAAATACTTCTTTATTAAGGTGTAATCCATAAATTTGAAAATCACGTGCTACTGCTTCACAAATATTAATTGCTAAGATTAATGGTGGGAAACATAAAGCCCATTTTTTGCTACTAGCACCTTTAAGATGTCTAATTAGGAAGAAACCAATACATCCAGCTAATGCTGAATATACTTTGGCATAATGAAACCAATCATTTACGCTTGTCCCTTTGGTGGTTTTTGGCCATACAAAGAAAGTAAGAAATAATGGCAATATAATAAAAAGTAATACTCCACCCCATTTAAATCTACGGCCTAATTCATTAAGTACAATTAATGCTAGAAATACTATTAATAGCATAATCCAATTTGTAAAAGGCTGTGCTTCAAAAAAAAACATAATTAATCCCCCTTAGTAAAAATACAATTGTTATAGCGTTTTATAACTAAATTTGTTATTATTTACTAATATTAGTATACACATCTATATAATGCTTTATAACTAAATTAAAAATTATTACGTTGTAATTAGTTATTATATATGCCTATAGTATAGAATACTTGTTAAAAAAACAGAGCACATGATATAATAATTTTAAATTAAAGGAGGCTTTATATGACTAATAGAAAGGTAACGTTAAAAGATATTGCAAAAGAGGCTAATGTTTCACCGGCTACAGTATCCTATGTTTTGAATTATTCTGAAAAAGAAAAAATAAGCCATGAAACAAGATTAAAAGTGTTTGAAGCTGCTAGAAAACTAAATTATGTTCCTAATATGACAGCGCGTTCTTTAGCAAGTCAAAAAAGTTATTTAATAGGTGTAATTATTAACTTAAGTGAAAAAAATAGAAAAAGTAAGATATATGGGCAATATAATTTGGTAAAAGAAATTCAAAAGAAACTTTATTCAATAGGATATGATTTGATTTTCTTGCCAACAAAGGAACTTCAAAAAGATATTCAAATTAGTCAGAAAAGATGTTTAGATGCTGTATTTATCATAGATATGCCTTCAGATCAGCTAAAAGAGATAGTAAATCATTTTTATGTTCCAGTTATTTTTATTGATAGTTATTTAGATGATCCTATTTTTAATAAAGTGCTAACAGATTATGAAGCTATCTTTAATATGTTAAGTGAGCAATTGGAAAAAGAATTTTATGTAGTAATAGAAGATTACTCTAATGATGAACTTCTTAAAATTGTAAGAAAAAAAGTATTGGAAAAAAATATTTTTATTAATAAATTTGATGATGATTTAATTGGATTTTTACATAGGAATCAAAACAAAAAAGGAATAATATTTGGAGAAATATTAGGTATGCAGGCAGAAAAAATTGTAGATAATAGAAATTTAGTTGTAGTAATAAATTCGGAAAATGATATAATGCTTTTGCCAGATACTAAAAGAATTATAGTTAGTGATAAAGAAAAAGCTAAAAAAGCAGTTGAAATTATGGAAAAATTAATTTATTTAGAAAATGATAAAGATATTGAAAAAACATCATATATAAAACCAATAGAATACTAATTAATATGTAATTATAAAGTGTGGATAAAAATTCACACTTTTTGTTTTGGAGAAATTTATAAATATTTTAATTTAATAAGACTATGTTTTAGCAGAGTGTTGATATATGTATATGCAAAATGGACGGAGTAATTGAACTTAGGAACACTAAAATGATTATAGTCCCATTTTAGCTTGCTCCCAATATAAAATTGAGACAAGCAGTAAATGTGACAATACTCCTTAAGAATTCTCAAGGTCCAATTACAATGCCACTTTACCTATTGCAGATATCAACACATATTTAAAACAGAGCCTTTAATAAAAGTGCAGTTTATTGCTATCAAAAGATATTTCACTTAATAAATTAAGTGAAATATCTTATGAATATTAAATTTTTAATATATAAATAAGGGATATAAAGTTAATGCTATTTTAAAAAAATGCTTATAAGACCTTTGAAATACTGCCTTTACAAGAAAAATATAAATAAAAATATAACAAGATAACGATTGCATTGACAAATAAAGGGGGCGTTGTTATAATAAAACTAACTTAAACGATTAAGTAAACATTGAATGGAAGGAAGAAGAAATATGAAAGGTAAAAAGTCGCTTCTATTATCATGCTTTTTCTGGGGAAGTGGGCAATTTTTTATTTGCAAACAAAAAATAAAGGGATTAATATTTTTTGCTATGCAATTACTATTTATAGGGATTGAATTGTATAGTGGTTTTTGGATTGAATGTGGACAAGGTTTAATACCAAATTTTACAATTAGATTACATGGAGGTTTTTTTACAAAAGGGATATGGGGATTAATAACACTTGGAAAAAAGGTGGGTGGAAAATATGGAGATCACTCATCTATGTTATTAATTAATGGTGTTATAGCAAGTATATTAATTGCAATATTTATTTTAATTTATGTATGGAATTTAAAAGATGCTTATAATACAGGTAAAAATATTGATAACACGAAAATATATATAACATCTAAAGAGTTTTTTAAAAATTTATATAGTACAAGGTTTCCATATATTATATTAACTCCAATTGCTATAGTGTTTATATTTGTAGTAATTATGCCGATATTATTTTCAATATTAACAGCATTTTTAAATTATAATAGAGATCATCTTCCACCAGGAAATTTATTAAGTTGGGTGGGATTTGAAAATTTTAAAAAATTATTTACTGTTCCAATATGGTCAAAAACATTTTTTAAGGTTTTGATTTGGAATATAATATGGACATTTGTTTCAACTTTTTCAAGTTATTTTTTAGGTGTGTTTCAAGCATTAATATTAAATAATAAATCAGTAAAATGTAAGAAAGTATTTCGTACAATTTTAATTTTACCATGGGCAATACCACCTATTATTTCACTTATGGTATTTAGAAATTTATTAAACGGACAATTTGGACCTGTAAATCAGATATTAATTAATATGGGAATTATTTCTGAGAAGATACCATTTTTATCAGATCCAATACTAGCAAAGATAATGGTTATATTAGTTAATCTATGGGTTAGTTTCCCAATGTTTATGGTTATGATATTAGGAGTGTTATCTAATGTAGATAATAGTCTTTATGATGCAGCAGCTATAGATGGTGCTAGTAAAATACAAGTATTTAAGAAAATTACCATGCCACTTATATTTCTTGCAACAACTCCAAATCTTATTATGAGTTTGGCAGGAAATTTTAATGCTTTTGGTGCAATTTATTTCTTAACACAAGGTGGACCATTAAATTCTGAGCTTCAATTTGCTGGAGATACTGATATCTTAATTTCTTGGATATATAAATTAACATTAAATCAGCAAATGTATAATATGGCAGCTGTTATGAGTGTATTAATTTTCATATTAATTGGTGGATTTTCTTTTTGGAAGTTTAAAAATACTGTAACATTTAAAGAACTATAGGGGGAATACAGGTTATGAAGAAAAAGATTACAACAGTCCTTTTGCATTTGGAATTAATAATTATGTCACTTTTGATATTAATTCCTGTATTCTGGATTATTATGTCTTCATTTAATAAAGAAGGAGGACTTTCATCAGCATCTTTAATGCAAACTGAATTTACATTAAATAATTATAAAAGACTATTTACAGAAACAAATTATTCAATATGGTTCTATAATACTTTAAAAATAGCAATTATTAGTTCAGTAGTGTCTGTAATATTAATTTTAATAACTGCTTGGATTATATCTAGATTTAATTTTAGAGGAAAAAAACAAGGTTTATTAACCATTATGATTTTATCAATGTTTCCAACTTTCTTATCTATGACAGCCATATATACTCTATTTTTATCATTGGGTTTAATTGGAAAACCTATATCGTTGATTTTGGTATATTCTGTTGGAGCCATCCCTTATAATACATGGCTTGTAAAAGGATATTTAGATGGTATACCAATATCAATAGATGAAGCAGCATATATGGATGGATGTTCTAAGATTAAAACCTTTTTTAAAATAATACTTCCAATGTCTAAGCCAATTATAACTTATTGTGCAGTATCGCAATTTATGTTCCCTTGGATGGATTATATTTTACCAAATATTTTATTATCTAATGACAACACAAAAACAGTAGCAATTGGATTATTTGCTTTAATTAATGGAAAAGAAAGTATTAACTTTACCCTGTTTGCAGCAGGAGCAGTATTGATAGCTATACCTATTACTATTGTATTTATTATTTTTCAAAGATACTTGGTACAAGGTGTTACATCAGGAGCAGATAAAGGTTGAGTTTAATAAGGTATGGAGGAAAATTATGATAAAACAAATTAAAATGATATTTTTGCCAGTTTTGATAGTTACATTAATGTTCTCTTTAATATCATGTAGAAATAGAGAAATACCATTTGATGATGATTCAGAATTAGAAGAAACATCAGAATTAAAGCCAGAAAAAGAAGCAGAATTAGTATATTGGACAGATGATTTAGATTTTGGACAAGCAATAGCTAAATCCTTTGAAGAAAAATATAAAGTAAAAGTTAATGTTCAAAAGATAGGACTAGATTCAATGGATAAGATGATGCTAGATGCACCAACTGGTAATGGGGCTGATGTATTTATGGCAGCTAATGATAATTTTTCAAAAGGAAAGGATTCAGGAATTTTTGCTAAAATTAGACCATCAATAAAAAAAGAAATAGAAGAAGTAACCAATGAAACAGCTTTAAAAACTGTTACTAGTGATGATGAATTATATGGAATACCAGTTTCAATTGAAAGTTATGCAATGTTATATAACAAAGATTTAGTGAAAGAAAAACCCTCTGAAACATTTGAACAGATTGAAGAAGAGGCTAATAAGTATAATGATAAAAATATTAATAAGTTTTGGTTTTTAACTATTGCTACTGATGGTTATTCAGCGTATCCGTTTTTAAGTGTAGATGGATTTAGATTGTTTGGGGAAAATGGTAACGATGGAGATAATCCGGGATTTAATACTAAAGAATTTGAAAAAGGCTTAGAAGCTATATCGAAACTAAGAAAAATTATTCCAATTGAATCAGAGGATTTAAAATTACAAGCAAGTACTTTTTTAGAACAGAATTTTAGGAATGGAAAGACAGCATATTATCCAATAGGACCAAATGCTATAAAGGAATTGAAAAAATCTGGTGTTAATTTTGGAATTACTAAGTTACCAACTTATGGTGGAAAACCAATGAGAGCCTTTAGTGTTGTACAGAACGCACATGTTTCAGCATATACAAAATATCCAAATGCATCACAACTTTTTGCACAATATTTAGTCTCTAAAGATGCAGCATCTCTTTTATATACAAAAGCATATAAAATAACTTCAAGAAAAGATACATCTAATATAGAAGGTCTTAAAGATGATGAATATATGAAAGTGTATGCAGAGCAATTTAAAAATACAGATCCAATACCATCAACAAAAAGAATATCATATTTTTGGACAATAATGGAGAGTACATTAGGCTCTGTATTCGATGGTAACATAACTCCTAATGAGGCGGCAGAAAAAATTCAAAAAGATTTTGATGCACTTGTACAAAGTGAATAATAATTTTAATTTTTTATAGCAACTTAATTTAGGTTTAAAACTTTTTAATAAGAAATAATATAATAAAAGTAGTTTTAGGAGGAATAACATGAACTTATCTTCAATAATACATGAGCCTAAAAGCTCATATTGTTATGCATATAATAATGATACTATTCATATACGTTTAAAAACCGCAAAAAATGAAATAAAAAAGGTATTACTTTTAGCTGTAGATCCATTTAATTGGGTTCCAGGGAAAGATAATCCTCAAATATATGAGTTTGAAGTAGATTCTATTTTAAAAAATCAAATGGAAAAAGAACAAGTTACAGAACTATATGATTGCTGGTTTGCGGAAATAAAAGGAATTGAGTGGGGAAGGATTAAATATTGTTTTATTGTAGAAAGTAATAATGAAAAATTTATTATTGGAAGCCATGATAGAATTAAATATTCAGGAAATACAAAAAATCTTTATGATTTAAGTAATTATTTTAATTATCCATATATAAATGAAGAAGATTTATATATATGTCCAGAATGGGTTTCAGAAACAGTATGGTATCAAATTTTCCCAGAAAGATTTGCTAAAGGAAAAACTGACAGTAAAAAGGATTTTATTCCATGGGGAAATGATGAAATAGATGGTGCTCATAAGAAATTTGGCGGAAATCTTAATGGAGTAATAGATAAATTAGATTATATTAAAGAGACTGGATTTAGTGGAATTTATTTTAATCCTATTTTTGAATCACGAAGTTCTCATAAATATGATACAACTAATTATTATAAAATAGATCCTGAATTTGGGGATAATGAAACATTTAAAATTTTAGTAGAAGAAGCTCATAAACGAGGAATAAAAGTAATGCTAGATGGTGTATTTAATCATTGTGGATTTCTTCATCCTTTTTGGCAAGATGTGTGTAAGAATGGAATAAAATCTAAATATTATGATTGCTTTTATATCTTAGACCCATCAAAGCCAATAGTTCAAGGAGATTTAAAGAATGGATTACCAGAGGAGTGCTCTAGAGAAAAATTAAATTATCGTACATTTGCTTTTACCCAAAGTATGCCAAAATGGAACACTAAAAATAAGATAGCGCGAGATTATTTAATTGATGTAGGATCTTATTGGGTTAAAAATTATAATATAGATGGATGGAGATTAGATGTATCAAATGAAGTTTCACATGATTTTTGGAGAGAATTTAGAAAAAAAATAAAAAGTATAAATAAAGATGTATATATATTAGGGGAAAACTGGGATAATTCTTATCCTTGGCTTCAAGGTGATCAATTTGATTCAGTTATGAATTATGAATTTACAAAGCCAGTTTGGAATTTTTTTAAAGAAAATAGTGAAGAAACTAAATATGATTCAGAAAAATTTAAATTTTCTATTAGTAAGCTTTTAACTGATTATCCAAAGAATATAACAAAAAATATGTTTAATCTATTAGATAGTCATGATACAACAAGAATTTTTAATATTGTTGGAAAAAATACTGAAATTGCAAAATTAGCTTATGTTTTTATGATGACATTTCCAGGATGTCCTTGTATTTATTATGGAAGTGAAATTGGAATGGATGGTGATGAGCATTCTAATCGTAAATGTATGATTTGGGATGAAAGTAAACAAAATAGAGAATTATTTTCTACTATAAAGAAATTAATTAATCTTAGAAAAAAATACAAGTCTTTTAATACAGAAAATATGAAGTGGATTAATAATACAGAAAATTTGAATATTGTTTTATATAAAAAATTAACAGATAAAGAAACTTTATATGTGTTACTTAATAATTCTCCTAATGAAGTAAATTTATTATTACCTGATGAAATGAAACAAAGTGAATATATAAATTGTTATTCAGATAAAATAATAGAATTACAAGAAAAATTATTAATAAAGCCATATGAATTTAAATTACTATTAAAAAGTTAATAACTTAAGTTAGATGAGAATTAGAATATCAAGAGTAATAGAAGTTTTATCTTTAAACTTTTTAAATTTATATAACATCTTCGTCATCTGAAATTTTATGAACCCAAGAGGTGAAATTTTTGCATATATTGATAGTGTTAATAATTTAAATGGAGAATAAAGGTGAGTTCAAATAAAAAGCGTAGTGAAAAACACTTTAAATATAAAAGTAGAATTGAAAAGAAGTTATATCCAGCATTAAAGAATACTATTAAAGGCGATGTCTATGGTTATATAGACGAAAATGGTAGCTTAATTATTGAGCCTAAGTTTACTAGAGCTTATGACTTTAACAAATATGGATTAGCTATAGTAGAAGAGAATGATAAGTGGGGCTTAATAAATGTTAAGGGTGAATATGTAATAAAACCTATATATGATAATATAAATGAATTTAATGAAATGAGAGCTATATTTAATCAGAAGGACTATATGGGAGTTTTAAATGAAAAAGGAACCGTCGTAACAAAGAAAAATTATAACTTTATAAGTGATTATAAGGATGGTAGAGCAGTAATTGCTGTCAGTTCAGACAATGGAGAGTATATATATGGATATATTGATTTATATGGGAAAGAAATAGTTTCTCCTAAATATTCAGAAGCAAATGATTTTAATAATGGAGTAGCTTTAGTTAAATCACAGGAAAAAAGTTATAGTTTAATAAATAGGTTTGGGAAAGTATTAGCAACTTATAATTATGAATATGTCGCTCAATATGGAGATGGATTAATTGTATTTGCAAATTCTTATGATGGTCCATTTGGTTTTATGGACATTAATGGCAAAGAGGTTATTAAACCTATATATAAGCAAGCTCAAGGGTTTAAAAATAAAGTAGCCATAGTTACTGAAGAGGATAATTATATTGGACCATATGGAGTTATTGATTTAAATGGAAAATATATATTTCAGCCTATATTTAGCGATGTGAAAATTTTAGGAGAAGATAGATTGGCATTAGGTATGAGCATAGGAGAAGACAAGTATTTAACTAGATATATATATGCAATAGGTGATACTAAAGGAAATAAATTAACTGATTTTATCTATTTAGTAGTTGGAGATTATAAAGATGGATTAGCATATGCATCTGATAATGAAAATACATTTTTTATAGACAAACTAGGAAATGAGGTTAAAAGTCTTCCTATAGTCAGTGGAAGTGGTGAACTTTCAATAAAGAATGATTTGGTTTATGCAAATATAGATTATTCACCGTATTATTTAGACAAATCAGGTAAGGTTATATATAAGCCAAATAATGTTATAAACCTTAATAAAAATTATAGTGTGATGAAGAAGAGGTATAAACCTAATATAAATTATTTAATATATAATCCAGTTATAAATGGTGTTAAGAATAGGATCATACAAGATGAGATAAATATCAAATTAAAAGAAATGTCATATTTCAAACCTTATGGGGAGGATGGAAAGCCTAAAGATGTAGTAATAAGCAAAGATGATGTATTAACTTATGATTATTATGGAAATTTTAGTGTGAAATATTTTAAAAAAAATTTATTAATTTTAGATTTAATAGGGTATTATTATCCAATAGGGGCAGCACATGGTATGCCAACAACTAAGACACCAAGTATAGATTTATTAACAGGTAAGTTTTATACCATAGGAGATTTATTCATGGGTGGAGTAAATTGGCTTGGTGAGCTAAATAAGATTATTCAAAAAATGATTGATAGTGATCCACAGTATGAGTATGTTAATAAAGATGCATTTAAGAGTATAAGGATAGATCAAGATTTTTATATAGATGGTGATAATTTGTATATATATTTTCCACCATATGAAATTGGTCCATATGCAGCTGGATTTATAACATTTAAGATTCCTTTTTCTGAAATAAGTGGAATGATAAATAAAAATGGAGCGTTCTACTTATCATTCAATTAGACATATCATATTTAACAATGATTAAAAAAGAATAATAATAAAACATCAATACTTAAGAAAGTATTGGTGTTTTTTGTTTAGGTAGAAAAAGTATATTTAAAATAAAGAAATTAGGGGCTCAAATCTTGGATAATCATATGTTTAGTTTTTTAATATAATATAGTGTAATAATATTGTTGACGGATAGGCTATATACGGAAAATATCAAAAACCAAACTATAATAGATGTAAAAATAGAGCTTATGTAAATGTAGACTTTTATTTTTATCAGAAAATATTTAGAACTATTAGGAATTATAACTACACTGTTTTAATGATTATATTCTTAGGTTATAATGTAAGAGCAAAATTAATTGAAAATATAGGAGAAAATAAATGAACTTTGTAGCTATAGATTTTGAAACCGCTAATGAAAAAAGGAATAGTCCATGTTCTATAGGTATTGTTGTTGTAAAAGATGGTGAAATTATAGAAGAAGTACATCATTTAATAAAACCTAAAGAAATGAGATTTATGCCAATAAATATTGGAATTCATGGAATAAGACCTAGAATGGTTCAAGATGAATTAGAATTTGATAAAGTATGGGAAAAAATTAAATATTATTTTAATGAAAATTTAGTAATAGCTCATAATGCTTCTTTTGATATGTCTGTATTAAGAAATACCTTAGAACTTTATAATATAGAAATGCCAAGCTTTCGGTATATATGTACAATGAAGCTTTCTAGAAATTTTTATAGCAATCTTGATAATGCAAGATTAAATACAGTAAATAATTTTTTGGGATATGAATTTAAGCACCATGATGCGTTAGCTGATGCAATGGCATGTAGCAATATTTTACTTAATATATGCGAAGAATTAAATACAAGAGATATTAATGAAATATCAAAATGTGTTGGGGTTACTTTAGGATGTGTAAATGAAAATGGATACAAGCCATCTTCAACTAAAGGAAGAATTTTTAAAAGATCTAGTAGACAACCTGTAAGACAAAGTGAAACTACAATGAAAAATTTTAACTTTACTGCATTTACAGATGAAGTTGTTGTATTTACTGGAGGCTTAGCATCTATGACAAGAGATGAAGCAATTAGGCTAGTTAGAAAACTTAATGGAAGTGTGGGGAGCTCTGTAACAAAGAAAACAACATATTTGGTGACTAATACAAAGGATATAGATGACTTACATAGAGATGAAATGAGTAATAAGCTTAGAAAAGCAGTGGATTTGAAAAATAAAGGACAAGGCATAAAATTTTTAAATGAAGAAGCTTTTATTAAAAAATGTAGAGGAATTTAATTTCAGCCAATTTGTTGTAAACAAAATTATGTTAAATATAATAGCAACCTAGAAATTGATTAATCTAGGTTGCTATTATATTTAATTAAGTTATTATTTTGTGTAGTTATCGAAATATCCTTGAATGAAGATTATTGGTGTTCCTTTATCTCCACTACCTGAAGTTAAGTCAGATAATGATCCAATAAGGTCAGTAAGTCTTCTTGGTGTTGTACCTTGTGCAGCCATAGAACCTACTAAATCAGCCTCTTTATTCTTAATGTAATTTGAAATTGCAGTTTTTAATTCTTCACCTTTTAAATCTGCAAAATCATTATCAGCAAGATATTTTAATTTAATTTCATTTGGAGTTCCGTCTAATCCTGCAGTATAAGCTGGAGAAACAACTGGGTCAGCAAGTTCCCAAATCTTACCTACTGGATCTTTGAAAGCGCCATCTCCGTAAATCATAACTTCAACATTTTTACCTGTCTTTTCTTTAAGTAAAGCTTGTATATTATCTACGATTGGTTGACAATCACGAGGGAATAACTTCACTGTTTGTTCAGTTGATTTATTAGAACCTAATAATCCATAAGCTTCATTGCATCCGCTTCCATCAATTGATTCTGATAATATATTATCTAAGCTATATACTTTTTCTCCACCATTAGCTTTTAATATTCTCTTAGTTCTAAATCTTGTATGTATATCACAAGTAAGAACGCTCTTAGTGTAATTTAAAATAGTCTTACAATCATTTGAGAAGATAACTTCACATTCTATACCGTATTCTTCTATTAAAGATTTATAGTAGTCGATGTAATCAACTCCTGTGAAAGGATGCTTGTTATATCCAAATAATTCACGGAATTTTGCTTCAGTTAAAACATCTGTCCAAGGATTAACTCCTTTTTCATCTAAAAGATCTAAATCTACTAAATGGTTTCCAACTTCATCTGATGGATAGCTTAACATTAAAACTATTTTCTTAGTAGCTCCTTTAGCAATACCACGTAAACAAATAGCAAAACGGTTACGGCTTAAGATAGGGAATATAACACCAATTGTATCATCGCCAAACTTAGCTTTAACATCTGTAGCTATGTTATCTATTGAAGCATAGTTTCCTTGAGCACGTGCAACAACTGATTCAGTTACAGTAACTATATCTTTATCATTAATAGAAATTCCTTCAGATGCTGAAGCTCTTAAGACACTATCAACTACAATTTCTTCAATTTTGTCTCCTTCTTTTATAATTGGACAACGAAGTCCTCTAACAACTGTTCCGATAACTCTTTCCACAATAATCTCTCCCTTAAAATAAATTCAAAATAATATGGTTTATACTTGTAATATACTCCAATTAATGATATAAGTAAAATAAATAGTAAATATATCTAATATAAGGAGAGCTTATATGATAAGTAAATTAGATCTATATAAAGTTTTTCGTCAAGTGGGCAAAAGCAAGAGTTTTTCAAAGGCTGCAGCGGAACTTTATATGACACAACCTGCTATAAGTCAGTCTATAATGCAGCTTGAAAGAGAATTAGACACTCGTCTTTTTAATAGAACACCTAAGGGCGTATCACTAACTAATGAAGGAAATCATCTCTTTGAATATGTAGATTCAGCTATAGGTTTAATAGAAGCTGGAGAAGAAAAGATTTTAGAATTTCACAATTTATCTGTAGGAGAACTTAAAATTGGTGTGTGTGATACAATTTCAAAATATTATTTAATGCCTTATTTGGAGAAGTTTCATAATATGTATCCTAATATTAAGTTTAAGATCATTAATAGCACAACATTAGAGCTATGCACACTTATAAAAGGTGGTGAGATAGACATAGCAATATGTAATTTTCCAATAGATGACTCATCTTTAGAATTAAGACCATGTGTAGAAGTACAAGATATTTTCGTTTGTGGAGAGAAGTACAAGTATTTATTAAATGATAATATGTCACTTGACGATGTGGCTAATTTGCCATTAATATTTTTAGAACAAACATCAAATTCAAGAAAATATGTGGAAAATTTTATGGTTTCAAAAGGGATAAGAATATCACCAGAGTTTGAACTTGGTTCATATGATTTGCTCTTAGAATTTGCAAAAATAAATCTAGGAATAGCATGTGTAGTTAAGGAATTTGCAAGGGAATATTTAAATAAAGGTTTAATATATGAAATAAAAACAGTAGAAGAGATTCCTAAAAGAAATATAGGGGTATGTTATTTAAAAAGAGTTCCACTTTCATTAGCTTCAACTAAATTTGTAGAAATAATTGAAGAGTAAATCTGTAAGTATTAAATATTATTACTTAATTTTAATAATGTTTTAAAATATAAATAAAAGTGATGTTACTTTACTTCACTTTTATTTATTATATGTACTTAAACTTTTGTTTTAGAAATTTAAGTTAAATGAATAGTTTTTTAAATTTGTAAATATAAGATTATTATCTATTATTTTTTCAAAAACTGATTAGTCCTACCCATGTTATATGCAAGTTTTATCATTTTGTTTTCCTCTTCTGAGAGTTTTCTATTATACATCTTTTCAAATTGACGTAATAATCCTTTTGTATCAACTTTTTGTTTAGGTTCTGAAATTCTTTTTGAATATGGATTGTTATAAATACTACTTTTGATTTTAGATGTATAAAGTTTTTTAAATATTTGAGCAGTATAGTAGGCATCATTAAATGCATCATGGAATTCTTTTTCAATTGGTAGATTGAAAAATTCAATAGCAGTCTTTAATCCTACTTTTGTTCCCTTGGGAGTTTTTATGTATTTTGAAGCAAGATTTTGAACATCTATGTATTTTCTTAAATCATCTATTTCTTTTAAATTGTGAAACTTTACATTTTTAAGTAATTCTTTTATGTCAGAAGTTCCCCAAATGCATACTGTAGATTCTTTATTACCAATAAATTTAATAAAATCATTATATACATCTGAAAAATACTTTTCTGAATTCACCATTTCAGTTGTTATTTGAGTTAAATCTTTTATAAAAGGATGAATCTCTGTATGAACAGTAGGTTTAATCAATCTATTAAAGGTTGAGACTATTTCTAATTTATTGTTAAGTTTTACTGCTCCAATTTGTATTACTTCAAAGGTCAGATTGGAAACTTTATTATCTTTTGAATATTGATGATTAAATTCTAAGTCATATACTATATAGTTCATTGTATTTACCATCCTTCTTATATGTTGTACATTAATATGATATCACAACTTTTACTAATATAAAATTTTTATATAAAAGTTAATATTACAAATATAAAAGATAAGTGTATACATGAATACTTACATTTTATCTAAATATGTAAATAATCAACATGTAGAGCGCATATAATTTAATTATACAAAGAAAAAGATGCCAAGTTTATAAACATTAATTCACTAAATGATTTATGATTGGTGGAAATATTAGCATTATGTAGAATGTTATTTTTATGGAGGTAAAGTGTTATGGGTTTTTTATATGAAACAACAAGTTTTACTGGCTGGGGAATCTGGCTTTTTGTTTTTTTTGCCTTAATGGCATTTAATGAGCTTGGTCGATCTACAAAATGGGGCGGAATCATACTATTCTTAATTGTTCCTATAGTTCTAACTATATTCGTTTGGCCAACAACTGCAGCACCAGGAAATGAATATGGTACAGGCACTTGGTTTAATTGGGTAAAAACTTATTCAGCTATTGCAGGGTGTCTTGGCTTTATGGCTATTCGCTATATTCCATCACTATCTAAAAAAAAGTTGGCATTATGTTTTCCACCTTTTATTTTGGCACTTAATATTTTTGAAGCATCTATTCGTGATTTCCAATGTTTTACCTATGGAGAATGGAATGGAGCATATGTGGACAATCTTTGGGTGATGTCAGGATCCTGGAATATCATGAATGGTATAGCTGGATTACTTAATATCATCACTATTTGTGGTTGGGCTGGTATTTTTATTTCTAAAGATAAAACCAAAGATATGATATGGCCTGACATGATATGGCTTTGGATTATAGCTTATGATTTGTGGAATTTTGCATATACATATAATTGTATAGCTGATCATTCATTTTATTGTGGTTTAGCATTATTGCTTTCATGCACAATACCTGCTTTCTTTATTAAAAAAGGAGCATGGTTACAGCATCGTGCACAAACACTTGCTTTGTGGATTATGTTTGTAATGACAGTGCCTATGTTTGCAGATAGAATAGCACCTGTAGCTACTACTCATAATCAAACTGCATTTTTTATGGTAAGTTTATTATCTTTAAGTGCAAATGCTATACTGGCAGTTTATCAGTTTAATAAGATTCGAAAAAACAAACTTAATCCATTAAAAGATGAAATATTTACAGAAACAAAAGCTTATAAGAAAGTTGCTGAAGAAAACAAATAATTAATAGATCTTATAGTAAAGGCTATTGCATTTTAAAATGCAATAGCCTTTACTATATATAAATTAACACTGGTGCAGTGTATATGTTTTTTAGTTGTTAGATCTAATGAAATTACATAAATAATTGTTTATTAATTGATTGGAAATATGAAAATATAATGATTAGAATAAGAGTTGGTGCTATGACATAAAATTAAGTAATAAATAAAGCCTATATTACATAATTGAAAGGCAAATGTAATATAGATAAATTTGAAATCAAAATACGATGAATTATAATTAATACATAAGATGAGTAATGAGGAGATGAATATTAATGAAAAAATTTATTGAAGTTATAAATGTTATATTATTAGTTATATTTGTCGGATATGATGAAGAAAAATTTAATTTAGTTTAATATCTATAATTAAGTTGAAGATAATACAGATATATTTAGTTAGCCTTTATATTAAAGATAGTAGTAGTAACTTATATTTATAGTATGAGTTACTACTAAGTTTTATTGGGGTGTTTTAATAGAATAATAAGTATGATATAATGTAATAAATTAAAGAAAGGCAGAGGTAGTTTCAACAATGAGAATGTAATTTACACTTTTATTTATTAAGTATAACAAAGAGTTTTTAACTAAAAAAGTAATCTATATATTAGGACTTTTTTTGTTGTACTTAAAATTTTGGAGAGTAAATGATTCTATAGGGACACTATGCCTTTTTACGGAATTATTATATACTCTCTTCTAAGATTTAGGAGGGATTTTTTTTGGTATTAATAAAATTGGATAAAGTAAAAAAGTATTATGGAGATAGGTTGATTTTAGATATATGTAATTTAGAAATATTAGAAAATGATAAAATAGGAATTGTAGGAGAAAATGGAGCGGGAAAAACAACTCTTATAAAAGTTATTTTAGGTGAAGTAGCACCTGATGAGGGAAAAGTTTTTCTAAGTAATAGTTATTCATATATAAGTCAAAATGAAGAATGTAGTGGAGAGTATCAAGGAGGAAAGATTAAAAAAATATTAAAATCTCCAGATAATTATGATGGATTTTTATCAGGTGGAGAAAAGATGAAAATTAAGATAAATAAGGCCCTTAATGTAAAGAGTAGTATTCTAATTGCAGATGAGCCAACAGCTAATCTTGATACTAATAGTATTAAAAATATTGAAAAAATTATTAGTGAGTATAAGGGGAGTTTATTATTAGTTTCTCATGATAGAGAGTTTTTAGATAAACTTTGTAATAATATATTAGAAATAGAAAATGGAAAAGTTAAGTTATATAAAGGGAATTATTCTAAATATATTAAGTTAAAGGCTGAGGAACGTGAAGCAGAACAAAGAGAATATCATAGATATATAGCAGAAAAAAAGAGACTTGAAAAAGCTATAATAGGAAAAGAAAATAATAGGGATTCTATTAGAAAAACACCAAAGAGAATGGGGAATTCAGAAGCACGATTGCATAAAATGGGAAATCAAAGGTCAAAGAAAAGTTTAGATGGAAATATAAAATCTTTAAAAAGTAGAATTAATCATTTAGAAGAAAAAGAAAAACCTAATGCTATTAAAGAAATAAGGATAAAAATAAATAAAGGAAAGGAAATACACTCAAAAACAGTTATAGAAGTTAGAAATTTAAATTTATATGTAAATAATGAAATCCTTATAAATGATTGTAATTTTAAGATTAAAAATGGTGAAAAAGTAGCGATTACTGGCGCGAATGGTTGTGGTAAGACAACTTTAATAAAGAAGATAATAAAAAATAATACGGAAAGTATTAGATTGTCACAAGATATATCCATAGGATATTTTGATCAAAGTCAAGATATTTTAGATGCAAATAAATCAATATTAGATAATATAAAATTAAATAGTTCTTATGATGAAACTTTTATAAGGATTAATTTAGATGGATTTGGATTTAAAGGGGATAGTGTATATAAAAATGTTTCTACATTAAGTGGAGGAGAAAAGGTTAAGTGTGCACTTTGTAAAAATATTTTAAGTGATAATAATACTTTAATTTTAGATGAGCCTACTAATTATTTAGATATAAAATCTATTGAAGCATTAGAAATTGCTATTAAAAATACAGAAAAAACAGTTTTGATAGTTTCTCATGATAGGAAATTTATTTCTAATGTATGTGATTGTATTATAGAGATACGAGACAATAAGTTAAACTATTTCAATGGAAATTATAATGAGTTTGTTTATGAGAAAATAAACAACAAAAACAAAAAAGAAGAGAAAAGTAGTGAGCGAGAAAAACGAGAATTGCTACTTGTATTACAAAATAAACTTTCAGAAATTATATCAAGATTGTCTTTAGAAAAGGATTTATCAATTAAGGATAAACTAAATTTGGAATATATAGAATTACTAAATAAGATTAAAACATTAAAATAATTTATTAATAGAATAATAAGCTGTTAATATATATTATACAAAGGGCTATTGCATTTTAAAATGTAATAGCCCCTTATATATATAGAATCATTATGAATTTATCGTTTTAATAGCTTTATAAAATAATATTATGGTAATAATATTAAATGTAAAAGTTTTGAGAGGTATTATTTATATACAAAAATAAAATAATAATTTACTTAAAAATTTAATATTAAAAGCAGAAAGAATCATCTAGTTTGTTTGAAATAATAATTGGAGGATATTATGGCGTATATTAATTTTAAAGAAGAGAAATATGTAGCTAATAAGGAATTGAGAAATAGAAAAAAGAATAATAGTAAGTTATTTGAAGAATATATGGAAAGTAAAGATTTAGGAAGAGAATATGTAGCTGATAAGGAGCTAAGCTTTAAGGAATTTCAAGAGAAACATTTTGGAAATATAAGAATAGTAGATGAAGATGAATTTTTAGTGATAGAAAATAAAGATGTATTATGTTCTATATTTAATAATTGTAGTTTTAATAATATTAAATTTAAAGAATGTAAGTTTATAGGGTGTACTTTTAATGACTGTAAGTTTCATAGCGGAGGCGTAATATTTGAAAATTGTATATTTGTTAAAGAAGATAGTAGTAAGAAACCTACATTAAACAATAAAGAAAATTTTTCTTGCTGTTTTAATAAGTGCAGTATATATGCTAAATTTACTGCATCAACTTTGTCTTATGGAATATTCCAAGAGTGCATAATACATAATACTTTATTTGAGTTGAGTGATATGAATAATGTAATTATCATTGATTCAGAACTTAACAAAATCGTCATTTCAGATTCAAATTTAGTAGGAATAAAGGTAGTTAATACATATATGGTAGATTTTGAGTTTAATGATAAGTTACAAAGTAAATTAGATGAAAAATCTTTTTTTGATAAAATTCCAATAAGAGAAAAAACTAGAGAGGAATTTGAAGGATTATATATGATTTATGAGGTGATAGGAAATAAATGTAGGGAAAATAATCTTAAAAATAACTTTGGAGAATATTATTACATATGTAAAAAGATGCAAAGAAAAACATTGGATTTTATACCTAAAATATTTTCATACATCTATGATTTAACTTGTGGTTATGGAGAAAGACCATTGTATTCTATAGTGTCTTCTTTAGGTATTATAATAATCTTTGCTTTATTATATATGTTTACTGGATTTGATTATAATGGAATTAATATAAATTATAATTTAAATAATTTAGTATATAATGATATAAAATTAATATCAAGTAATTTATTAAAATCATTTACATATAGCGTATATGTTTTTTCAGCTGTTGGATCTAATGAGATTACACCAACCGTTGTTTCTGAGGTTATTGGAGATATGGAAATAATTATTGGGATAATAATGATGGGAATAGGAGTTGGAGCGGTTACACGAAAATTAGTGAGATAAAAGAAGTGGAGATGAATGAAATAAGGGAGTTTTATTTAATGATTCATCTGTAAAAAGTAAATCTATAGTTTATTTTAATAGTTGATCAGTTCTCATCATGTTATAGGCAAGTTTTCGACATACACATTTTGTTCCCTTCTTATTTTTAAATTTAAGAATTTATTTTGTAATTTTGGTAAAAATAACTTCATTAAGTAATTGTGATTAAGGAATATTTAATTAAGAAAGGAGTTTTTTACTTGAAGAAAAATAATTCTTATGGATTAAGAAGGAATATTTTAAGAGAACTTAATCAAGGATTTTCTTGTATTCATGAAAATTTTAAGTACTTTAAAAAATTATCCAAAGGTAGAAATAAAGTCCTCGGAGCAGCTGAGTGGCTTCTTGATAATATATATTTAATTGAAAAAGAATATAAGGCAATTAAGAAGGAAATGCCTATTGATTATTTTAAATCTTTACCTTCTATAACAGAATTTAATGATAATGTAGATCATAATAAAGCTCATAGAATTAATAATTCATTTAAAAGTAAAAATTTTTATGATGAAAGAGGGTATGAGAAGAAAGGTTACAATGAAGTTGAAAATGAACTTCCTCGTATTTTTGTAGTTGCAAAGATGTATGTAGATATGGGAGGAGACATTGATTATGAGAGTTTTATTAAATATATTAATAAAATTCAAGAAGAAAATTTAGGTATAAGTTTAGACTCTAATAATGTAAGTGAAAAATTGTTTATCAACATAGATAATAGTAGGAACAATTTAGATGGAACTCAAAAAGCCATTAATATTATTAATAAAGATATGGCTTTTACAATGGGGGAACTTTGGGCTTTTCCACTTATGATTAAGGTAGCAATAATAATAAATTTATCACAATATACTAATGAGCTTGTTGATATTCAAAAGGAGATTTTACAGGGAAAAATTGTTGCTGATAGGGTTGTAGATGCTATAAGCAACAATAACCTTAATGAGGAACTTGAAAATATTAATGCTAAAGTTAGTCCGTTATTTTTAAGAGAATTTTTTAGAATTTTAAGGGACAATTCTATAGAAAATAAGAGTATTTATGATTTTGTAAGGCTTAAATGGGGAATAGATGAAGATCTTAATAATTATACTACTAGGAGTGACTTAAGAGAGGAATTTTTAGAAAGATATATTGGGAATTATATAACTTCAATTAGAAAAATTGAGAATATAAGTTGGAGAAATTTCTTTGAAAATACATCCTTAGTAGATAAGATTCTAAGAGAAGATCCAGTGGATGCTTATGGAAGTATGGATTTTGAATCTAAGGATTATTACAGGCATAAGCTTGAAAATATAGCCAGAATAACTAATAAAAATGAACTTAAAGTAGCACATAATGCATTACAACTTTCAATAAAAAACAAAAATGAGAACAAGGAATCTTATAAGTGTCATGTTGGATATTACTTAATTGATAATGGTATAAGTGAATTGGATGGATACTATAATAATGTAAATCATGCAATTTCTGAAGGTGCATATTTAGCAATAAATATTTTGGGGACATTTCTTATAAGTGCACTTTTTTTATTTATAATTAGCTTGGGTGGCGTAAAGTATACTAAAGCTGAGTACCTAATTTTATTTTTAGTCAGTATAATTCCTATAAATGAAATTATAATTGGACTTACTAATTGGATTGTAAGTAAAACCGTACAAATTAGATTAGTACCTAAGATGGATTTTAGTGAGGGAATTCCAGATAATTGCAAGACAGTAGTAGTTATTCCTGCAATTGTAAATTGCAAAGAAAAGGTTAAATCTCTTATGGAAAAATTGGAAGTTGCTTATTGTGGAAATAAGGACAAAAACATTTATTTTGCATTACTTAGTGACTTTGCGGATTCAAATTTTCAGGTTGAAGAGAATGATAAGGAAATAATTAAATGTGGAATTGAATGTGCAAGAAAGTTAAATAATAAATATTTTAAAGATAATTACAAAAGTAATAACAATGAAGCAAGATTTTTCTTTTTTAGTAGAGAGAGAATTTATAATAAAAAGCAAAATGTTTTCATGGGTAGAGAAAGAAAACGTGGAAAGCTTATGGAATTTATGGCTCTTATCAGAGGAAAAACAGATCATACTTATAATGTTCTAAGTTCAGAAATAAAAATACTTAAAGATGTTAAATATTTAATTACTTTAGATGAAGATACATTTATGCCAAGAGAAAGCACTTTTAAACTTATAGGTGCTATGAGCCATGTACTTAATGTACCTTATGTTAAGGACAATGAAGTTTTAAGAGGATATGGTGTTATGCAACCTAAGGTTAGCATAAGTTTAGAATCTAAAAATCAAACATATTTCTCAAATATTTTTGGTGGAGAAGGAGGCGTAGATGGTTATTCAGTAGCTTATTCTGATACATATCAAGATTTGTTTGGTCAAGGATCTTTTACAGGCAAGGGAATAATTAATATAGATGAATTTTATAATATACTAAATACTTCAATAAAAGATGATAGAATTTTGAGTCATGATCTTTTAGAAGGAGCTCTTGCAAGATGTGCTTTAGTTAGTCAGGTGGAATTCATAGATGGATATCCAGCTTTTTATGAGAGCAGTTGTAGAAGGTTGCATAGATGGGTTAGGGGGGATTGGCAACTTATAGGTTGGTTATTTTCTAAAAAAATAAGTTCTCTTAACAAATGGAAAATATTTGATAATCTAAGAAGAAGCCTTTTAGCACCTAATTTATTAATAGCATTGATTCTTTCTTTGACTATTTTAAATGGAAGAAGTCAGATTGCATTACTTTGCTTTTTGGCACTTATGAATTCTTTAGTGTTTACGGTTACAGATTTTGTTGTTACCCCTAAAAATAAACTGATGGGAACATTTAAAAGCTTTCAGCAGATACTTTTAATATTTACATTTATTCCGTATCAAGCATTTTTAATGATGGATGCAATAATAAGAACATTATTTAGATTGTGTATATCTAAAAGAAATCTTTTAGAGTGGCAATCTTCTGATTCTGTAGAGAAAAAATATAGTAATGCCTTTAAATCATATTTAAAAAGAATGTGGATTGCTCCAATAATAGGATTATTAGTATTATATTTATCTATTTATAATCCTATTGGGGTTATTGTTTATAGCGCAATTGTTGCTGCACTTTGGATAATAAGTCCATATGTAGCTTATTGCATAAGTAGAAAAACTTCTAAAAATAAAATGATTTTAGACGATGAAGAAATTGTGTATTTAAGGAAAATATCAAGAAGAATATACGCCTACTATGAGGATTTTGTTAATGAAGAAAATAATTATTTAGCACCAGATAATTATCAAGAAAAACCTTTTAAGGGAATTGCTCATAGAACATCTCCAACTAATATAGGAATGGGGCTTGTTTCAAATGTAGTGGCTTATGATTTAGGATATATAACAATAATGGAGTTTATTGATAAAACAGAGATGATATTAAATAGCATGAAAGATCTACAAATGGTTAATGGACATTATCTAAATTGGTATGATACAAAAACTAAAGCTCCACTATGGCCAAGATATGTGTCAACTGTTGATAGCGGAAATCTTTTGGGAGATTTGTGGGTGCTGAAACAAGCTATAGAAGAATTAAAGGATAAAGAAGTTATAAGAATAAATGAGATTATGTCATTAAAAGATATCTATAATATAATTGAAAAAGATGAAGATTCAATTGAAACTATATTTGATTCTAATATTAATATCGGTGAATATAAAGATGCTTTAAGTAAAATATTAGTTAAACAAAGGCTTACACAATATGAGGAAGATAATGCTGATAATGAAAATAAAGCGTGCTTACATGGAAAAGAGAACGAAGAAAGTAATTATTGGAGACATAAATTTTTGGAAGAGACCAATAGAAAACTTAAATACTATAATTATATATTTAATGGATTAGAAAAATTATACAGTGAAGAATTTTTTGAGGGAGTTCCGACCATTAGAGACTTAATTGATAATTGTGAAGAATATAAGAATGAATTTGGTGATAACTTTAATAATACAATAGAGAAAAAGATTAATAATTTTAAAATATATTCTAGAAAAATAGAGAATATAATAAAAGATATTAATATGATTTCAGAAAATATGGATTTTAGATTTCTTTATGATAAAACCAGACAATTATTCTTTATTGGTTATAACGTAGATGAGGATTCACTTGGAAATTCTTACTATGATTTATTGGCATCAGAATCAAGAATAGCATCATTTGTTGCTATAGCGAAGAATGATGTTCCTATATCTCATTGGTTTAAATTAGGTAGATCTATGACAAATGCATTTCACACTCATTCTCTTGTATCTTGGAGTGGGACTATGTTTGAATATTTTATGCCTTCTTTAATAATGAAGAATTATCCTAAAACTTTACTCAGCCAAACATACAAATCTGTAATAAAAGCTCAAAAAAGTTTTTCTAAGCAAAAGAAAACACCTTGGGGAATATCAGAATGTGCATTTTATAAATTTGATGTAGATGAAAATTATCAATATAAAGCTTTTGGGGTTCCAGGAATTGGATTAAAAAGAGGTCTTGAAGATGAAATTGTAATATCACCGTACTCAACCTTGATGACATTGCCATTTTCTAAGAACAGTGGGATTAAAAATCTTAGAAAATTAGAGGAAATAGGTTGTCTTGGAATGTATGGATTTATTGAAGCTATAGATTATACAAAGGCAAGAGAAGATAAATATGTGATAAAAAATCCAATGAACACTAATGGTCAGGATAATCATTTAATTGATAGTGATACAAATAATTTAAACAATGAACAAATAGTTAATAGCATATATAGTGATGGGATAAAGCCTAATAGAATTATGACTTATATGGTACATCATTTGGGAATGTCTTTGATGGCTCTTGATAATGTAATTCTTAATGATATTTTAGTTAATAGATTTCATAGTTTACCAGAAGTTAAGGCAACAGAACTTTTATTAAAAGAAAAGATTCCTCATAATGTAACCTTTGAGAGAAATGAAGACTTTTCTATAAAGAATGAGTATTTTGAAGGAGAAAACTTGATTCCAAGGAAATTTAAAGGAGCAAATCAAGATAATCCTGAAGTTTTATTGTTATCTAATGGTGAATATTCTTCAATGATAACTGTAGCTGGAAGTGGTTATTCTAAGAAGAATGATATGATGCTTTATAGATGGAAAGGAAACACCACAAGTGATGATAGTGGTATGTTCTTTTACATAAAGAACTTAAATTCTAATGATTATTGGAGTTCAACTTTTGAACCATGTAAGAATTATGGAGATAAATATGTTGCTGAATTTAATTTAGATAAGGCTAAGTTTAATAGAAAGGATGGAAATATCGAAACTCAAATGGAAGTTGTTGTTTCTCCAGATGAGCATTTTGAGGTTAGAAAAATCACTTTAAATAATTTAAGTGATAAGGGGAGAAGCCTTGAAATAACAAGTTATATGGAAGTAACATTGACCACGTTTAGTGCAGATGCAGTACATCCAACTTTCTCTAATTTATTTGTTCAAACAGAATATGATAATAATGAAAATGTGCTTATAGGAAGTCGAAGAGGTAGAGTTAAAGGCGCAAAAGTTCCATACATATTTCATAAAGTTATAGTAAATGGAGAATTAGAAGGAAACATAAGCTATGAAACTTCTAGAATTAATTTTATAGGAAGAAATAGAGAACTTAAATTTCCATTAGCTATGGATAATGACAAATCATTAGATAATACTGTTGGAACAGTTTTAGATCCAATAATGAGTATTAGAGCTAGGATAAGATTAGAAGGAAATTCAAAAAAAGAGATTTATTTTATAACAGGAACATCAGACTCTAGGGAATCTGTTATTGATATATGTAAACAAAATAAAGATGCTGTTAATTTGGAGAAGGTTTTTGAAGGCTATAGTATAAGAACACAGTTTGAACTTAAGAATTTAGGTATAAGAAGTGCTCAAGCAAATATATTTCAAAGTTTAGCTTCATATATATTCTTTTTACATAGTGGAAGAAAGGATAGAGAAGAATATATAAAAAATATTTCAAAGTATCAAAAAGATTTATGGTCTTATGGAATTTCAGGTGATTTACCTATTGTATTTTTGACTATTGAAAATACAGATGATATTAATCTAGTAGGTAATATGTTGAATTTACATTATTATCTTAAACTTAAAGGGATAAAACTAGATTTAATTATATACAATAATGAAGAGATTTCTTATGACGAACCACTTCAAAAGAATATAATGCAATTAATAAGTACATCAAATGAAGGTAATTCTTTAAACACACCAGGAGGAATATTCGTTCACAATAAGGCTACTATGGATGAAAAGGTTAAAGATTTAATCATAGGAATTGCTAAGTTGTATGTTGATTCAAAGAAGGGGTCAATTTTAGAACAAATTGCAAAAATTGAAGAGCTTAAAGTCAATAGTATTAATGAATTTTCAAGATATAAGAAATCTGTTGATGAAGAAAGTTATAAACGTAATAACAATAACATATTAGATGATAATGATAAAGAAAACTCTATGTCACAATGTAAGAACGATTTATTAGAAAAAAGACCTAGCAAGATAGAAACTAAGAATTTAGAAGAGGAAGCTAAGTCTCTAAATATCAACTATAAATTAGAGGTTGCAGATGAAGTAATACCAAATTTAGATGATAATATAACAGAATATAAAGAATATGATCATGATATAGACTTTTTAGAAAAACAGGATTTAATTAATGGAGTAAAGATAGCAGGAATAAAAGATGGCATAGGAAAGTCTATGAATAAGGAAGACTTAAATATAGAGAAATTTGATGAAGATTTTAATATGAACGATTTAGATTTCTTTAATGGATATGGTGGTTTTAGTAAGCTTGATAATAGTTATTTGATAAAATTATCTAATTTAAAAAATACTCCAGCACCTTGGATTAATGTTATCTCTAATGATGATTTTGGATTTCATATATCTGAGAGTGGTTCGTCTTATACATGGTGTGGGAATTCTAGAGAAAATAAGATAACACCTTGGAGTAATGATTATATTAGGGATCCATTAGGAGAAGCACTCTATATTAGAGATGATTATTCTTATAAGTATTTTTCTATAACACCAAAACCAGTTAGAGATTCAGGAGATTACTTTATAAAACATAGTTTTGGATATTCTGAATTTAGTCATACTGCTTATGATTTAAAAGGAAAATTAGAAGTATTTGCACCTAAAAAAGAGAAGATAAAAATTCAAAAAGTAACTTTAGAAAATCTAAGTGAAAATGATAGAGAAATTTCGTTGTTTTATTATGCAAAGCTTGTAATGGGTGTTTATGAGTATGATAGTGCTAGATATGTTTCAACATATATTCATGGAGAATTTGAAGAAAATAGTAATATAAATATAGAACGTGAGGAATCTAATAGTGATAATTATGTATATCATAATGGATTCATTAGAGGATGCAATCCTTATAGTGAGTATTTTGGAAAATTTAATTCTTATTTGACTATTTTAGGAGGAGAGAACTTAAGTTTTACTGGGGATAGTAAAGAATTTATAGGCACTAATGGAGAAGTTTCTTCACCAAAAGCTTTAGATAATGAAAATTTATCAAATCGATGTGGAGGAATTTATGATCCTTGTTTAGCGGCTACTACGAAGATTAAACTTAAAAAAGGTGAAAAGAAAGAGCTTTTAATTTTATTTGGTGAGGAAGAAAAAGAAAATATAGAAAAAGTTATTGAAAAATATGAAGTTAAAGGAAATGCAGATATAGAGTTAGAAAAGGTCAAAGAATATTGGAAAAATTTCCTAGGAAATATACAAGTTAAAACTCCAGATAAATCTTTTAATTACCTTTTAAATGGATGGCTTTTATATCAAACCTTAAGTTGTAGATATTTAAGTAGAAGTGCATTTTATCAAAGTGGTGGAGCATATGGATTTAGAGACCAACTTCAAGATTCTATGGCACTTGGAGTTGTTGATCCAGAAATACCAAAGGCTCAAATATTACGTAGTGCTTCAAGGCAGTATGTAGAAGGAGATGTACAACATTGGTGGCATCCAGTTGTAAATTCAGGTATAAGGACTAGATTTAGTGATGATTTATTATGGCTTCCTTATGTTACTGCTGAATATATTAATTCAACTGGAGATTATGAAATTTTACAAGAAACTGCACCTTATCTTGAAGATGAGCCTTTAAGAGATGGTGAAGATGAGAGATATACAATAGTCAACCAATCTTCAAAGGAAGGAACAATATATGAGCACTGTTTAAGGGCTATAGAAAAAGCTTTAAAGTTTGGAGTACACAATATTCCATTAATGGGTAGTGGCGATTGGAACGATGGTATGAGCACTGTTGGGAATAAGGGGAAAGGAGAAAGTGTATGGCTTGGTTGGTTCTTGTACTCTATTTTAGAAAGCTTCATTAAAATTGCACAGATTAAAGAAGACGAAGAAACTAAAGCTCATTATGAAGAGCAAAAAGAATTTATAAAAGAGAGTTTAGAGAAAAATGCTTGGGATGGTGGCTGGTATAGAAGAGCATATTTTGATGATGGTACTCCACTTGGAAGTCGCGAAAATCCTGAATGCCAAATTGATTCTTTAGCACAGAGCTGGGCCATAATTTCAGGAGCTACGAAAATTAAATCCAATGATAACTCTGATGAACATTATGTAGATACAGTAGAAAAACACAGTGAAAGGGCTTTTGAAGCAATGGAAGCTGTTGATAAAAATCTAGTGAAGAAAGATAAGGGATTGATACTTTTATTAGCACCACCATTTAGCGATTCATGCCTTGAACCAGGTTATATAAAAGGATATGTGCCAGGAGTAAGAGAAAATGGAGGTCAATACACTCATGCAGCGGTTTGGGTAATCTTAGCCTTAACTAAGCTTGGACTAGGCGATAAAGCTACAAAATACTACAATATGATCAATCCAATAAATCATACAAAGACAGAGCTTGAATGTAGTATCTACAAGTTAGAACCTTATGTAATGGCTGCAGATGTGTATATAAAAGAGCCACACGGAGGAAGAGGCGGATGGAGCTGGTATACTGGAGCTTCAGGATGGATGTACAGAGTTGGTATTGAAGATATTCTAGGTCTAAAAAGGGTTGAAAATAAAGGTTACAAGGTAAATCCATGTATACCAAAGTTATGGAATGAATTTGAAATGAAAATTCAAAATGATAAGGAAGATTACACTATAAAAGTAATAAGAGCTTATGATATAGATAAAAGAAAAAACTTAAATAATTTAGTTGATTCACAGATTACAAGTAATTCAAATAAAATTAAAGATGGTAAATATCAAATAATTATAAATGGAAAAAAGATTGATGGAAACATAATACCAAGAAATTTAGGTAAGATTAATGTAGTTGTATACATATAATTTATGGAAATAAGGAAGATATAAAACATTGACAAAACTAAGAAGAGATGTCACAAAATGATTGGATTTTAATCAAGAGTATAGTTTCTTCTTAGTTTTAGATAAAATTGTTAACAAAATTAAATTGGAATAAAATATATAGAAAATGAGTAAAATAGTTTTATATGAAATGGTAATTAAATAAAAATATTTAACAAGATATTTTTATAATGTATACAATTAGATAGAATGGTCTATAATGATTAAAGATGATATAATAAGCTATTTTTATAATGAATTTAATAAATACAGAAAAAGGGTAATTTCTGAAATTAATAGTATAAATTTTAATTTGAAAATTTATATATTATAAATAATAGACTTATAATTGTTTATATAATAAGTAACATATAAGGTATAATTTAGGTATATTATATAGATATGTAATAAATTTATATAGATTGAAACTTTGGCTGAGATAGTTCCAATTAAGAAACTATCTCAATATACAATTAATATTTTTATTTGGTTAAGATCTTTGTATAGTTTTTCTTGGGAGAGATGCACTATATAAAGGTCTTTTTGCTATATTCAAAGATATCTAAGTAGTACAAGAACAATTCCAAATAAAAATATAAGAATACCAAAGAACCTCTCATTTTCTTTCGCAATAAAAATCTCAAACCAACTATTCCCTTTACGTCCTTTGACCTTCATATACATTTCCTCTCTTTCTAGTCCAATATGATCTATATAAAACTGAAATATTCTACCTTAACAATTGTTATTAAACTCTGTAAGGACTATTACATAAGATTTATAGTTAAGAATACGGATATATTTCAGTAAATAGACATATAGAAGGAGAAATAAGAAAATAAAGAGGTTTTTATTTATGGGAATCTATTTATATTTACGCAAATATATTCAAACATAATTTTTAACTTTAAGCTAATAATTATATAATATTGATTATATTTATAATTCCCTTTAATTTGAATTTTTTGGTTTTAATTCCTCTCCCTATTACTATTGTAGCACAAATTTACTAGGTAATATATGGTAAAATTAAAGTCTACAAAAAAATAATATATTATGTAAATAATATTTCTATTATTAAACTCTTATTTTAATGTATTAATATGGTGTATAATATAATTAAAGAATAATTATTATTCACATAAAATATACTTTAATCAAATATTTGGAATTACTTAATATGATTTTAGACTTAAGGAGTGGATATTATGTCATGCAAAAATACTACATATATACAAAGTTTATTGGGCTCAGTATTTTCAACTTTTAGCGAAGATGAATTAAAAGAAATAACAGGAAATGAAAAAAGAAGTATAGCCATTTGTGGAAAAATAAATAATCCTGGAATAATAGAAGTTCCAGTTGGGGCAACACTTAGAGATATATTAGAACTTTGCGGAGGTGTTGTAAATAACAGTAGTTTTAAAGCTGCTCAAATAGGAATTCCTTTTGGTGGATTTCTAAATGAAGGTAGTTTAGATAAAGAATTTAATTTTGGACTATTTTATGAAAATATTAGTAGAGCTATTATTATATTGTCAGAAGAAGATTGTATAATACAATACGGAAAATTCTACATAGAGTATTTATTAACCAAAATTAAAGATGGTACTTATAAAAATTATGAAATAGTTAAAAAAGAAATAACAAAAATGCTTAAGGTTTTAGATAGAATAAGTAAAGGTGTATCTGATATGCGAGACATCTATATTTTAAGAAGTCTTGCAGCTGATGTGAAAGATAAGATGCATCAAAAGCATAATTTAATGGAAGAAATAGTTGAAAACTTTTATGAAGAAATAGAAGAACATATAGAAGAAAAGAAGTGTTATACAGCCCAATGTAATCATCTTATAAAACTAACAATTACTAAGAAATGTATTGGATGTGGAAGTTGTAAAAGAGCATGTCCTGTTGATTGCATTGATGGGGAATTAAAAAAGCAACACAATATAGATTATAATAAATGTACACATTGTGGAGCTTGTATATCAGCTTGTCCTGTAGATGCAATAACAGCAGGAAATAATACAATTAAGTTTCTTAGAGATTTAGCTACACCTAATAAAGTGGTAATTACTCAAATGGCACCAGCTATAAGAGTTGCCATAGGGGAAGCTTTTGGATTTGAACCAGGAGAAAATGTAGAAAAGAAGATAGCAGCAGGACTTAGAAAGCTAGGAGTAGATTATGTTTTTGATACTACTTGGGGAGCAGATTTAACTATAATGGAAGAAGCGGCAGAACTTCAAGAAAGATTGGAAAAATACTTAGCAGGAGATGAAAATGTTAAGCTTCCAATTCTTACTTCATGTTGTCCTTCATGGATCAAGTTTATAGAAAATAATTATGCAGATATGTTAGAAGTTCCTTCTTCAGCAAAATCACCAATGCAAATGTTTGCCACAATAGCGAAAGAAATATGGGCAAAGGAAAAAGGTCTTCAAAGAGAAGAAGTAACTTCAGTTGCAATTATGCCATGTGTTGCTAAAATATATGAAGCATCAAGAGTAGAATTTTCAGTAGATATGAATTATGATGTTGACTATGTAATTACTACAAGGGAACTTATAAAAATATTTGAAAAATCAGGAATAGATTTAAAAGAGATTGAGGATGAAGAGATAGATTCTGTTATGGGAGAATATACTGGTGCCGGAATTATCTTCGGTAGAACTGGAGGAGTTATAGAGGCTGCTACTAGAACAGCAATTGAAAATATGACAGGAAAAAGAATTGATAATATAGAATTTGAAGGCCTTAGAGGATGGGATGGATTTAGAATTTGTGAACTTGAAGTTGGTGAGTTTAAGCTTAGAATAGGAGTTGCACATGGACTTAAAGAAGCTGCAAAGATGTTAGATAAAATAAGATCAGGTGAAGAATTCTTTCATGCAATTGAAATTATGGCTTGCGTAGGTGGATGCGTAGGTGGCGGTGGTCAACCTAAAATAAGGAAAAATAAACAACAAGTTTTAGAAAAAAGAGCAGAAGGATTAAATGATATAGATAGAGCTAAAGTACTTAGAAGGTCAAATGAAAATCCAGAAGTACTTGCTCTTTATAAAAAATATTTAGATCATCCATTAAGTCACAAGGCTCATGAATTACTTCATACGAAGTATTTTCCAAAAGTTAAGAAGAGATAAGTTTTATGCTATATAAAAAAGGTAGACTAAAAATTATTAGTCTACCTTTTTTATTGTAAATTTTAATTATAAGATTAAAATCCTACTAGAATCTAAAGTCACGTTTACCTTCATTTAATTCTTCTAAATGTTTAATTACGACCTCTTTAACTTTATCACTTGGAATTCTGTTTATCTCACCTGCAATGACTTTTTCACCGTTTACTTTTGTTTCTTTAGAAGCATAATCTTCTAAATATTCTTTTAAAGTCATTAAAGCATTTGGCTGGCAGCAGTTAGCTATTTGGCCAGACTTAACAAGACTCATAAATCTATCTCCAGTTCTTCCTTCTCTATAACAAGCGGTACAGAAACTTGGAATGTGTCCCATTTCTAGTAACCAATTAACTATTTCATCTAGTTTTCTATTATCGCTTATATCAAATTGAGCAGAATTATCATCTTCTTTTTCTTTTTCAACGTATCCACCAACGCTTGTACAAGAACCACCACTTAATTGTGAAACACCAACTTTTAAAAGTTTTTCTCTTGCTTCTTGAGATTCTCTTGTAGAAACAATAATCCCTGTATATGGTACTGTAATTCGTAAAATAGCCACTATTTTTTCTAATAATTCATCTGAAATTGCATTTGTAAAATCTTCAGGATTTATATCATCAGCAGGTCTTATTCTAGGAACACTTATAGTATGAGGGCCAACTCCTTTAGCAGCTTCTAAATGTTCAGCATGCATTAATAGACCAACAAAGTCATATCTATAAAGATTTAATCCAAATAAAACACCACATCCAACATCATCAATTCCACCATCCATAGCTCTATCCATAGCTTCTGTATGATAAGCATAATCATGTTTTGGACCAGTTGGGTGAAGTTTTTCATAAGCTTCTTTGTTATAAGTTTCTTGGAATAAAATATATGTTCCAATTCCAGCTTCTTTAAGTTTTTTATAGTTTTCAACTGTTGTAGCTGCTATATTAACATTCGCTCTTCTTATAGCTCCATTTTTATGTTTTATGCTATAAATAGTTTTTATACTTTCAAGAACATATTCTATTGGATTATTAATAGGATCTTCTCCAGTTTCTAAAGCAAGTCTTTTATGTCCCATATCTTGAAGAGCAATGACTTCTCTCTTAATTTCTTCTTGAGTTAATTTTTTTCTACTTATATGTTTATTTTGATGATGGTATGGACAATAAGTACATCCATTCACACAATAATTTGATAAATAAAGAGGTGCAAACATAACAATTCTATTTCCATAAAATTTTTGTTTTATCTCTTTAGCCAAATCATGTATTTTTTCTATTTCTTCCTCTAAATCACATTCAAGTAGTATGGCAGCTTCTCTATGAGAAAGGCCTTTAAATTCTTTTGCCTTTTCTAAAATTTCATTAATTAAAACTTTATTTCTCTTATTTTCTTCTGCAAACTTAAGAGTTTCTAAAATCTCCTCATTATTAATAAATTCAGTTGCTAAGCTTGATTTTACATTATACATGTCAAACATCTTCTTTCCATATTAATTTTAGTAAAGCTGTTCTGACAACATTAAAGTTAATAGGGATTAATTTGTTTTTGAATACATGGTTTTTACGTTTATGCCTTTAAGCATACCTAATTTACCGGATAATGAACTTATAACATCATTACTAGCATCAACTACAATACTTATAATGGCAAGATTTTTTTCCTTGTAAGGAAGTCCCATTCTTCCAATTATATATTTATTATAATCATGTAAAATAGTATTTATTTTTTCAGTTGCAGTTGTATCTTGAACCATTATGCCTATTAAAGCAATTCTTGTATCCATAAATATTCATCCCTTCTTAAATATTAAGTAAATAACAAAATCCATAATGTGATTATGAATTTTAAATTTTTATCAATATGCCTTTTTAAAATTTGTATAAAACAAATCTGGCACAAAATAAAAAACTCTATGCAAAAAAGGCATAGAGATAAATACTTAATTATATACTTGCCTTCTCATTTGGGTAGAACCCTCATGTATTTCAGAACATTTTTTAAATTTTTACCTTTTCTCTCAGGAATATCCTTGAAGTAAGGGTTAAATTAATTTTATCACATATTAATCTTTTTATCAAAGAGTATAATTTAAAATATTTTTAGCATATCTAGTACATTCTTATATGAAATTATTTGGTGAAATTTTTATGGCATGTAACTATTACTATATTGTATAGACTTTTACAATACAATGACTTATATAAAACTTTCAAAATATAGTTTAAGACAGTTATTTGTAAGTTTTCATAATATATTTAGAAGATTTCTATTATAAGGTAAGTTATAATTTATAATGTAAATTTAAGGATAGATTAAGGAAAAGTATAAATTAGATATGTTAATATAATAATTAAAGAAGATTGTCTATGCTTTATCATGGTGTTTATATATGTATAAGCAAAACTGGATATGTAATTATTTAAAAGCACGGGCAAAGTAATAAATAAAAATATTAAAAATAATAAGAAATGTAATGTTCGTTAGAAGGATAAGTAGCTTTTTATCAAATATTACAACTAAATTATACAAGGAGGATGTTATGGAAAAACGTCAATATGTTTGTTCAAAATGCGGATGTAATAAATATGAGAGTGATCAATTTCAAGCAACTGGTGGAAACTTTGCTAAGATATTCGATATTCAGAATAAGAAGTTTATTACAATATCCTGTTCTCAATGTGGTTATACAGAATTGTACAAGGCCAATACAAAGGGCGGATGGAATGTATTAGATTTTCTAATGAGTTAATTTACGTACTAATAGATATATATTAAAGAAAAATTTTCTTATTTTTATAACAAAACAAGGCTTTAAATAATATTATTTAAAGCCTTGTTTTGAATCCTTTAGGAGTTGTATTATATTTTTCTTTAAAACTTCGAATAAAATAGGATATATTAGTAAAGCCAACTTCCAATGAAATTTCAGTTATAGATAAATCAGTATTTGAAATTAAATTTGCAGCTTTTTCTAATCTATAATTTTTTATAAATTGAATGCATGTTTTCCCAGTATGTTTTTTAAAAAATCTCATAAAGTGAGATTGATTATAATGGCATATAGCTGAAAGTCTATTAATATCTATCTCTTTATTATAGTTTTCTTGTATATATTCAAGTACAATTTTAATTTTTTCAATTTTCTCCTCATTTAAACATGTATTATTTGTTTTCTTTTTTACCAAATTAAATTTAAATAGAAGAGAAAAGTATTTGAAGATTAATGACTTAATTTCTAGTTCAAAGCCATAGTACTTTGAATTATAGGTATCAATAATATTTAATATTATACATTTTAATTCATTATTAATAAGAGAATCCTTATGAATAATTACAGGCAGTTTAAATTCGTTATTTATTATAGGCGTTATGAAATTAACTGAACAATTATCAAGAATATTACTGTTTAATTGATCCATATTAAAAACAATAGAATTCCAAGTGCTAGATTCATTTTCTTTAGTACTAAAATAATGAAGAGATCCACTGTTTATTAAGATTATATCGCCGTCTTTACAAGTATAAGAATCTGCATTGATTTTTAAATTAAACTCTCCAGATAAAACTAAAATTAATTCTATTTCATTATGCCAATGTGCTATTATTGATTTTTCAATATTACCTAAGGAAACATTATATATGCCTAGAGGTAGTAAAAAATTACCATGCTCTCTTTTTTCTTTACAATTATCTTTTATCATCTTATCACCATTAATGTCAGTTTTGTGTTATTTATTATCAATTTATTGCAAGTATATATTATTTAAATTAAATATAATATCATTATAGAGATATTTTTCAAAATATAAAAGTAGATAAAGTAAATTTACTGATTAAATTATAAGGGATATTTAAAGGAGAATTAATTATGACTGAAAAAGAAAAAATGTTAAATGGAGACTTATATTTAGCTCTTGGAGAAGAACTATTTTCTGAAAGACAACATGCTAAAGAAGTGATTTTTGAATTCAACTCATTACACCCAAGTGACGTAGAAAAGAGAAATGAATTGATTTCAAAGTTATTTGGATATGTAGGTGAAAATTTTTATATAGAACCACCTTTTAGATGTGACTATGGATACAATATTCATTGGGGTGAAAATTCTTATGTAAATTATAATTGCACAATATTAGATTGTGCTAAAGTAACAATAGGAAAGAATGTACTTATAGGTCCTAATGTGAATATTTTCACAGCAGGACATCCATTATCACCTTCACAAAGAATTTCAGGATTAGAGTATGCACATTCTATTGAAATAGGAGATGGAGCTTGGATTGGTGGAGGAACAACTATAAATCCAGGAGTTAAAATAGGGAGAAATGCAGTAATTGGATCAGGAAGTGTCGTTACAAAGGATATTCCAGATAATGCAGTAGCTGTAGGAAATCCTTGTAGAGTTATAAGAATTATAGATGAAGAATAATACTAAATGGAGGGAAGACAATGTTATTTAAAAATAATGAAGCGTCTTGGATTTTTGAACCCAAAACATATACTATATCAGATGAAAAGATTGTTATTAAAACTGAGCCAAGAACAGATCTTTGGCAAAGAACTTATTATGGATTTCAAAACAATAATGCACCGGCATTGTTAGTTAGCACAAAAGAAAAAGAATTTTCTTTTTTAGTGAAAACCCAATTTGACAGTAATCATCGTTTTGATCAATGTGGTGTTATAATTTATCAGGATAGTGATAATTGGTTTAAAGCATCTATTGAATATCAAAATGAAGAATACCAAAGACTTGGAAGCGTAGTAACTAATTATGGTTATTCGGATTGGGCAACTACTGATATTTCTGCAAAATACAAACAAATGTATTATAGACTTAGTCGTCGTGAGAATGACTATTGTATTGAAAATTCATATGATGGAGTTAATTTTAAACAAATGAGAATTTTTCATTTATTTAAAGCAAGTGATGAAATACGTATGGGAATATATGCTTGTAGTCCAGAAGAATCTTCATTTAATGCTGTATTTACACAAATAAAATTTACAGAATGTAAATGGCCAATTCATAAATAAATATTAAAAATTTTACTATAATGCTATAAAAATAAATATCCAATATTTAGATTACACTTATTAGACTATAGATATGATAATTGATTAATATTGATTTAAAATACAATTTAATATTGTGATCAAGTGTAACAATAGGTATTTGATTTAATAAAATATTAGTAAGTAATTAATTAAAGGGGATATTTATGAGTTACACTACAAATAGACAACCACAAGGAATTTTGAAGAATATTGAAACTTTTTTTAGAGAGGGAATGATCGCTGAAATAGTTGCAATAAATGATTATAGTTATTTTATAAGCTTAACTGATAATAAAGAAGTAAAAGATATATTCCATCATATAATGGAGGAAGAAAAAAGGCATTATGGATTGTTTTTGCAAGCATTAAGAAGTGTAGATAAAGAGCAAGCAGCAGCAAAGGCTGAAGTAGATGAACATTTAGAAATATCATCAAAGGAAAAATATAAAGAATATAATGGTAAAGGAAGTAAAAGCAATTTACTTACTCATATAAGAGATGCTATAAAAGGTGAACTAGAGGCCATAGTATTATACGAATTTTTTATTGAAAATTTAGAGAATGAAAAAGCTATAGAACTTATAAAAGAAATAATTAAAGACGAAAAGGAACACGTAGAGGAATTAACAAAAGCGCTTACTATTTTAGATAAAGATAAGTATGATGATATTTAAGAAAGTACTTAAGACATATTAGTTTATAATAATTTAATATTTTATTCATATATTAAAAATCTATTTATGATGATTAAAAAAATTAGAAAAACAAGAAGACTAGTAACTTTATTTTCGAACTAGTCTTTTTTGCTTATAAGTAATCAGAGTCTAGAATACGATTAATGCTTCCTTTTAAAATTAATGAGATATTTTCAACTATTTCATCAGGAGATTCTTCCATTCCTTTATTAATCCATTGGATGAGAATAGACGTAAAACTAAGGGCGTAAAAATTAGATAAAAACTCTTTTTTATGTTGAGATAATGCTAAAGGGTAAGATTCTTTTTGAATAACTGGTTGTACAAATTTTAATATAGCACCATAAAGAAAGTCCTCAAGGTATTTATGGTCTGAAAATTTAACAATAAAATGACTTATTTCTTTATTGAAAAGAAAATAGTTAAAAAGATCTAAAAGTGCATCTTTCCAATGAGGAAAATCTATATATTGACTGATGTGATTTTCAATTTCTGTTTGATAAATCCATCCTACTAAATCATAAATATCACTAAAATGACGATAAAAAGTGCGGCGATTAAGACCACAATCTTGTGAAATCTCTTGAATAGTAATTTTATTAAGAGGTTTTCTTTTCATATATTTTTTTAAAGAAGTTGCAAAAAGTTCTTTTGTCATTTTTGAAATTACCAGACTAGACATAAATTCGCCTTTCTTAACAATTCACAAAGTTTATTAAATGAGACAGTATGTCTCTTAAGGAAATTTTTGGATATAGAAATAATAACATTTCAGTTATACAATGTCAATAGAGACTCTTAAGACATAAGAAAGGATGAGAAGTTATGGGAAATTATCAAAGGAATAACACTATACCACCACAAAATATTAAAAGGCAAAAGGCATACTTAGTTGGTGGAGGAATTGCCTCACTAGCAGCAGCTTTTTATTTGATTCGTGATGGTCACATTGATGGAAAAAACATTACTATTTTTGAGGAGTTAAATATAGAAGGTGGAGCAATGGATGGTGCTGGAAATGCAGAAACAGGTTACATCATTCGTGGTGGTAGGGAGATGGAAGAACATTATGAATGTACATGGGATCTATTTGCAGATATTCCATCGTTAGAAAATTATGGATATTCAGTTTTGGATGAATTTAAAGAACTTAACGATAATGATCCTAATATATCAAAATGTAGATTGATTCATAATTGTGGTCAAAAGAGAAATTCAGATTCTATGGAGCTTAGTCCAGCACATGCTAAAAGATTAACAGAATTATTTCTTGCAACAGAAGATGCACTTGGAAATACTACTGTAGAGCAATTTTTTGATGAAAGTTTCTTAGATACTAACTTCTGGTATCTATGGAGATCTATGTTTGCCTTTGAAAATTGGCATGGTGTTGTAGAGATGAAACGTTACATGCATCGTTTCATTCATTTACTTCCTGGATTTAATAAAATGAAGGGACTTGTTTTCCCTAAATATAATCAGTATGATTCATTTATATTACCACTTTCAAAGCACTTAGAAAGCAAAGGTGTTAAATTTCATTATGGTACACAAGTTATAGATTTAGATATTGATATTAAAGATAAAGAAAAAACAGTTACAGGAATTCATCTTATTCATGATAATAAAGAACAAGTTATTAATATAAGATCTACAGATATTGTTATGGTTACTAATGGATCTATGACAGAATGTTCTGATTATGCAGATAATAAAACTGTTCCTAAATTAAGAAAAGATCTAGGTGGTGTTTGGAGACTGTGGAAGAATATATCAGAAAAAGATCCTGCATTTGGACATCCTGAGGTATTCTGCGGTGATGTAGAGCGTTCAAAGTGGGAATCTTTCACAATAACATGTAAAGATTCTAAATTAGTAGATAAAATTCGTGAATTAAGTGGAAATGAACCTCATTCAGGTAAAACAGTTACAGGTGGCATTATCACAATGACAGATTCAAACTGGTTATTAAGTGTCACATGTAATCGTCAACCACACTTTCCAGATCAACCAGATGATGTTATTGTACTATGGGCATATGGATTACTTTTAGATAATGAAGGTAACTATATTAAAAAGAAAATGACAGAATGTACAGGTGAAGAACTCCTTAAAGAACTTCTTTATCATTTAGGACTTGAAAAAGACATACCAGAAATATTAAAAACTGATAAAGTAATACCTGCAATGATGCCATATATTACTGCACAATTTATGCCAAGAGTAAAAGGGGATCGTCCAAATGTTGTTCCAGAAGGATCAAAGAACTTAGCATTTTTAGGTCAGTTTGCAGAAGTACCTGGTGATTGTGTATTTACGGTTGAATATTCTATACGTTCTGCAGTTATGGCTACTTATAAACTACTTAACTTAAATAAAAAAGTACCAGAAGTTCATCCATCACAATATGATATAAGAGTTATAGCTAATGCAGTAAAGACATTAAATAGTGGTCGACCATTACCAGCGGAAACAATAATTAAAAAGCTGCTTAAAGATACATCTATGGAAGGCTTAATATAAAGTAATTTTATATTAATAGATAAATTATAAAACTAAGTTTTTAAATATAGTATTTATTTAATATAAAAAATATATAAATAAGATGGACATGTTGATGTCTATCTTATTTTTTTATGCAGTTTTTGTTAATTAAATTAATATAAGAAAGCATCCATATTTTCTTTAGTATGAAAATAAGACAATTATTAAATATAAGTTATAAAGTTATTATAAATCTTCTAAGCATATCTATAATAACTTTATAAAAAATAATTTGTATAGAAATGGTTTATATACAAATTACTTGTTGACAAACTAAATAATTAGAATTATTATTAAAATATGTAAAATAATTACAATAAGTAATATGAAATTAATTAGAGAATATTGAGTAAAGATGTTTAGTAAATTATATAATTAAAATTTAGGGAGGAAATCAAAATGGAAAATATTATTTTTAACGAAAAAAGTGGTATAGCAGAGGTGATAATAAATAGACCAAAGGCACTTAATGCATTGAATACAGCAACATTACAAGAATTGGGACAAGTGATAAATGAGATATCAGGAAGAAAAGATATTTATACTGTAATTATAACAGGAGCTGGAGAAAAATCTTTTGTTGCTGGGGCAGATATAACTGAAATGAAAGAAAAAACTGCTATTGAAGGAAGAGAAATGGCAATGCTTGCTCAAAAAGTATTTTCAAATATTGAAAATATGCCACAAGTTGTTATAGCAGCAGTAAACGGTTACGCTCTAGGAGGAGGCTGTGAATTGTCAATGGCTTGTGATATAAGATTAGCGTCATCAAATGCCAAATTTGGACAACCAGAAGTTGGATTAGGAATAATTCCAGGGTTTGCAGGAACTCAAAGGCTTCCTAGATTGGTTGGTAAAGGTATTGCAAAAGAGCTTATTTTTACAACTGATATGATAGATGCTAATGAAGCTTATAGAATAGGGCTTGTTAATAAAATATATGAAAAAGATGAATTGATGGGTAAAGCAATGGAACTAGCAAATAAAATAATGCAAAAAGGAATGTATGCTGTAAGTTTAGCAAAATCATCTATAAATAATGGATTAAATATGGATACTGAATCAGCTTATGCTTTTGAAGCTAATTTATTTGGTTTATGTTTTTCAACAGAAGATCAAACAGAAGGCATGACAGCTTTTGTTGAAAAAAGAAAATCTTCATTTAAAGGATGTTAAAAAGGCAATTGTACTGACAGATTAATTAAAGACTACTAGGACATTAATTAATTTTAGGGGTTGATATAAATGAGTAAAGTAAAGGTTTTGACTGGAGAGGAAGCAGTAAAACTAATTAATGATGAAGATGTTTTGGCTACGGGTGGATTTGTAGGAAGTTGTGCACCTGAGACACTTAATAAATCACTAGAAAAAAGATTTCTTGAAACAGGACATCCTAAAAATATAACTTTAGTTCATGCAGCAGGTCAAGGTGATGGAAAAGGAAAAGGATCAGATCACTATGCACATGAAGGAATGCTTAAAAGAGTTATTGCTGGACATTGGAATCTTGCACCTAAACTTGGAAAATTAGCAGTTGAAAATAAAATAGAAGCATATAACTTACCACAAGGAACAATTTCTCAATTATTTAGAGATATCGCTGGCAAAAGAGTTGGAACAATAACTCATGTTGGATTAAATACATTTGTAGATCCAAGAGTTAGCGGTGGAAAATTAAATGAAAAAACAAAAGAAGATATTGTTAAAATAATAAATATAGAAGGGAAAGAAAAACTATTATATAAATCTTTTCCTATAAATATATGCTTTTTAAGAGGATCTTTTGCAGACTCAGATGGTAATATTTCTTTAGAAAGAGAGATAGCAACACTTGAAGATACATCAATTGCCCAGGCTTGTAAAAACAGTGGTGGAAAGGTAATAGTTCAAGTTGAAAAAATAGTTGAAAGTGGAACTATAGATCCACGTCTTGTAAAAATACCAGGAATATATGTAGATGCAGTGGTTGTTTCAAAACCTGAAGAACATGAACAGTCATTTGGATGTAAGTTTAATGCAGCAGCAACAGGTGAAATAAGAGTACCACTGAATAGTGTAGATAAAGCTCCACTTAATGAAAGAAAAGTAATAGCTAGAAGAGCTGCAATGGAATTAAAATCAGATACTATTGTTAATTTAGGAATAGGTATTCCAGAAGTAATCTCATTAGTTGCTAATGAAGAAGGCATTAATGAATATATGACATTAACAGTAGAAGCTGGGCCAATAGGAGGTATTCCACAAGGGGGAACAGCTTTTGGAGCAAGCATAAATTCACAAGCAATCATAGATCAACCTTATCAATTTGATTTCTATGATGGAGGTGGAGTTGATATAGCCTTTTTAGGTCTTGCCCAAGTTGACAAAGAAGGAAATTTAAATGTAAGTAAGTTTGGAACTCGTATAGCAGGTTGTGGTGGCTTTATAAATATAACTCAAAATGCTAAGAAAGTATTATTCTGTGGAACATTTACAGCAGGTGGATTAAAGGTAGATGTAGGTGATGGAAAGCTCACAATTAGGCAAGAAGGACGAGCTAAGAAGTTTATGAATAAAGTTGAACAAATAACTTTTAGTGGAGAGTATGCAAAAAAAATTAATCAGGACGTTACTTATATAACTGAAAGAGCTATATTTAAGTTAAAAAATGATGGATTATATCTTACAGAAATAGCACCAGGTATTGATTTACAAAAAGATATATTAGATTTAATGGATTTTCAACCTAAAATAGATGCAAAACTTAAAATTATGGATGAAAGAATATTTTATGATAAACCCATGGGATTAAACAAATAAAACTTAGCACATTAATAGTTCATTTCGCCTAATAAATCAATTGATATTTATGTATAAAGCTTAGGAATAAAGTAAGTTACTATAATTATATTAAAATATAAAAACTCATTTAAATTGTAATTTGAAATTCAAAAAGTTGTATAGATTCAAAATAAATTAAATACAAAAATTAATTATAAGTGGAAGCATATTTAGATAATCTTATATAAAATGATACAATTGGCGATTAAGGAAAATCATAATTTTATTTTAATATAGAAACGAAAATATATGAAAGTTTAAACTATAGTTGTCAATTGTATTATTATATTTTCAGGGAATTATATCTATATAATATATGTTTTAAATAGTATGTTTAGATAGAAAAAACAACACTTTAATTACTAATAACTTTAAAGTATTTTTATAGTGATGAATTTTATAAATGTTAAATTATTGTACTAATACGTTACAATAATTTATATACATATAATCCAAAATATCGTATTAATTGACAATAAACTTTTGTTTGGAATAGAATAATAAAAGATAATAATGTGGGGACGTGGATAATGATGGAGTTAAATGAATGTATAAATTTTTTACTTACAAGATCACAACAAGTAGTATTTCAAAGTTTGAAATCAAGACTTGCTAAGTTTGATGTGACACCTGTACAGTATGGAATACTTAAATGTCTTTGGGATGAAGAGTATTTATTACCAAAGCAAATTGCAGAAGCATTGAGTCTTGATAGTTCAACTATAACAGGTCTATTAGATAGAATGGAAAATAAGGGATTAATAGAAAGAGTTCATAATAAAAATGATCGTAGAACTTTTAATGTTATAGTAACTAAAGAAGGATTAAAACATAGAAAAGAAATAGAACAAGTTATAGAAGAATTAAATAATGATTTTTTAGAAAAATTTTCTGCCGACGAAAAGAAAAGTTTAAAGGATTCATTGAGAGTAATTGCTAAGATTTAAAAATAATATTAGTTTTATAAAGAGAGCTACAAATAACATTAAACAAAAACTTTTTTGGATATAAAAAATTCAACCTATAGAGTAGATAGCAAGTCTATTTTATAGGTTTTTTCTATTTACAATTAAAAAATTGATTCTTTAATATATTAAAAATGTTAGTGTTAATAAATATAATTTTTTACTTATAAATATAAGTTATATAAATGAGGATTCAGCATGACTATATAAAGTTAATGCATTTAAATATAATATGTATTAATTATTTAGAAAAAGTTACGATAATAAATATGAGCGAAGGATAACAATAATTGGTTATGATTTAAACAAATGTTAATATATACATAAATAAAACTGGTAAATAAAATAAAAGGAAATAATTGAATAAATCATGTATAAGTTATTTTAAATATTTATATATCAGATATATTAAGGAGATGATTTTAATGATAAATTCTATGAATTTAAACAATTTATTAAAACCAAATTTTAATAATATAAAATCTAAAAGACCTCAACCAAGTGATGAGGTTAAAGCTATACAAGAGGGTTTAAGCAATGGAACAAAGACATTAGAGACTTTAACTGATGAAGAAATGAAGTCATTAACATTATTTGAAGAGCAAGACAAGGCGGCTTGGTATGCGGAAATATTTGAAGATATGTCTAAAGCAGAAAAGCTTGCTAAAAAAGTAGCTAAGGGTGAAACATTGACTAAAGAGGAACAAGAATTTTTAGAAGAAAAATTTCCACAAATAAAAGATGAAGCACAAAGAGCTAAACAAGAAGCTGAAGCTTTAGCAAAACGAATAAAGGCAGCTGACTCAAAAGGTGAAAAGAGGTTAATATTACTTCAAGGAATGCAAGGAATAAGTATTTCTAATATGAAGTCTGGGGATTTTATGGAATCTATTAAAGCTCAAATAAAAATGGAAGCTATGAAATATGCTAAAGAATTATCAGAAGAAGATGGTGAAATTAAATTAGAAAAAGTAGATGTGCCAGTAGGAAGCTTTTTTAATAAAAATATGTAATAATTATTATTAGGAATTTTAAGATGAGCACGATTTCATATCTGATCACATAAGTTTATATAAGTTTTTTTAATTGACATATTTTGAAAAATAAAGTAGAATTCAGTATGTTATTCCAAAATATGTACAATTAAAGGGGGAAATTTAAATATGGGAAAAGACACTTTACAAGAAAATTTAACTTATGAAGAGCAGTGTCAGAAAAATACATGTCACAAATGTGGACAAGTTAATGCGGATACTTCACAATGCAAACATTCAATATTATGCAATACATGCAGGGAAGAACAAATCAATTATCCAATTCCAAAAATCTTTATAGTTCTTGCAATAGGACTTATCATTTTAGTAGGAATTTCACTTCTAAAATTTCCTAAAGTATTTAACAATTACAAAAAGTATTATACAGCAGAACGTAATGTGAAAAATGGAGAGATAAATATTACATTAGAAAATTTAAAGAATGTAATAGAAGAGTATCCAGATTCAACAGATGTTGCAGTGAAAAGTGCAAAAATTGCAATGGAAAATGGAAAATATAATTATGCCGGATACATAATAGATACTTATTTATCAGGAAAAGAAGTAGATAATTCAACATATACCTTAATTACTAAATATACAAAATATCTTGATTCATATTATAAAACTTATGATGCGTTTGAAAATATTGTAAGCAATTTAGATGAAAATGTTAGTCAAAATGAAGCAAACGAATTAATATCAAATAATTTAAAAAGTTTATTAAATGATAAAAGTCAAAATAGATCTTTAATATATTATTATTTAGGATTCACATCTAACGATAATAATGTAGCTAAAGAATATCTTAGTAAATCTATTCAAGAAGACAATAATATAACTGATAGCAAAATACAATTAGCTAATATTTTACGTAGAGAAAAAGATTACAATAGTGCAAGGGAAAATTTTAATACTGTATTAAATAAAGAAAATGATAATGCAGGTGCATTAAGGGGATTAGCTATAGTAGAAATGCTTGAAGGTAATAAAGAAGAGGGGGTAAGTCTTGCTAAAAAGGCTTACGATGCAAATCCACAAGAAACTTATGTATTGGAAACTTTAATTATTGCTCTTACAGAAAATGGACAAGGCGATGAAGCTGAGAAATATAAAGAAGAATATTATTCAAATGGAGACGGATTTGATGATGATATAATGAAGTTTTTAGATGGAAATATTACTATTGATGATTATTATTTAGGATAAATAGGGGGATTTAGATTATGTATTTTATACCAGGTTTTTTAATATCAGCAGTAACATTTCCAGGTGTTATTGTACACGAATTAGCACATCAAATTTTTTGTCGACTAATGCAGGTCCCAGTATATGAAGTAAAATATTTTCAACTAAGCAATCCATGTGGTTATGTAATTCATGAACCATCGGATAAGCCATTAAAATCTTTTTTCATTTCAATAGGACCATTTTTAATAAACACTATTTTAGGAATGTTTATAATGCTTCCAGCATCTGTAGAATTATTTGAATTCAGAAATTTTGATAACTTTTTAAATTTATTTTTAGCATGGCTTGGGATATCTATATTAATGCATGCATTTCCAAGTAAGGTAGATGCAGAAAATATGATTCAATCAATATTAAAAAACAAAGAAGTGCCTATAATATTTAGAATTTTAGTGACACCGATAATTGGACTAATTTATATTGGATCATATGGATCAGTAGTTTGGCTTGACTTAATATATGCAATAGCAATTTCTATAATGTTGCCTAAAATATTAGTTCAAATATTTTAATTATTATAAATTAAAAATAAAGAATAAATATTCAGAACTTGAACAAAATAGTAGTATAACACACTAGATGTTTTTAGGAGAGATAAATATTATGAGTGAAAAACATGATTGTTCTTGTGCAAGCCAACAAGAAAAAGAGAAGAAAGCTAATAATTGTGGAGTTAAACATAGTAAAAAAACACAGAAAAAAGATTAATAAAAATTCCTTTAGATACACAAAATATCTAAAGGAATTTTTTATTATTTAAGAAAGTACAAAGAGCTGAAGTCTTTAAATAACTTAAATTATAATTTCAACCAACGATTAAAAAAGGTAACCTAAAAAGCATACAAATGATAGAGTTTTTTGTTTTCACTTATTGCTAAGTGATAAAGTCACAGTAGAAAATACATCTGTTAATTATAATGAAATTAACAAGTTAGAGATGAATTTTTATAAGAAATAGATATTTAATTTTTTTATAAAAGATTAATATAAAAACACAGGAGGAAGAATATGTTTGGATTTTTAAAAAGAGATAATGGAAAAGTGATTAATGTTAATGATATTGATGATTTAATAGGAAAAGTTGAACTTATTGATATTAGAGAAGATTATGAATATAAAAATGGAAGCATAAAATCTGCTAAAAATATTCCAATGGGTATGCTTTTAAATGAACCTAATAAATATTTAAATAAAGATAAAGAATATTACATAATGTGTCAATCAGGGGGAAGAAGTGCAAGAACATGTAGTAGTCTTAGAAAACAGGGATATGATGTTATCAACGTTTCTGGAGGGGTAGGCTCTTATATTGGTTCAAAAAAGAAGTAACTTAAGTTAATGTTTTAAAACAGTGTTGATGTTATAGTATTAAAGTTAAAAATCAAGTTACAATAATAATTAGGAGGATGATATTATGAGAAAGAAGATATTAATAGTAGGTGGAGTTGCAGGAGGAGCCTCAGCAGCTGCAAGACTTAGAAGAAATAGTGAGGAAGATGAAATAATAATGTTTGAAAAAGGACCTCATGTATCTTTTTCAAATTGTGCACTACCTTATCATTTAAGTGGAGTAATAGATTCTCCTAATAGATTAGTTTTAATGAGTCCAGAAAAATTTATGTCACAATATAATATTAAAGCAAGAGTAAATAATGAGGTTATTTCAATTAATAGAAAAAATAAAACTGTAGATGTAAAAGATTTAATGAGTGGAGAAGTTTACAAAGAATCTTATGATAAACTTATTTTATCTCCAGGAGCACATCCAATAGTGCCTAATATACCTGGTATTGAAAAAGTTAATGTTTTTACAATAAGAAACGTAGTTGACATAGATAAATTAAATAGATATTTAAAGGAGATAAATAGTAATGATGTAGCTGTAATTGGTGGTGGTTACATAGGGGTAGAAGCTGCTGAAAATTTAAGAAAAGCAGAATTTAATGTATCACTTATAGAAGCTACTAAACAAATTTTAAAACCTTTTGATTATGATATGGTACAAATACTTCATAAGGAAATTTATGATAATGGTGTAAATTTAATCGTTGGAGATAAGGTTGAGCGTTTTGAAGAAGATACTATAGTTTTGTCATCAGGAAAAAAAGTGAATGCAAGTGCAGTTGTTATGGCAATAGGAGTTGCACCAGAAGTAACTTTAGCTAAGGATGCGGGAATAGAACTTGGAGAAACAGGCGCAATAAAAGTAGATAAAAACTATAAAACAAATGATGATAGTATTTATGCTGTAGGTGATGTAATTGAAGTGTACAATTCCCTTACTCATTCTATGACTAAATTATCACTAGCTGGACCAGCTCAAAAGGCAGCAAGGAGTGTAGCAGATAATATAAACAATAAAAGTACAATAAATAAAGGATATATAGGATCATCAGCTATAAAGGTATTTAATTATAATGGAGCATCAACAGGATTAAATGAATCATTAATAAAAGTTTTTAATATGAATATAAATTATGATATAGTAAATATAATACTTAATGATAAAGTTGGAATAATGCCGAAATCTTCACCAATATACTTTAAAATGCTTTATGAAGTACCAACTGGGAAAATATTGGGTGCTCAAGCTATAGGCAAAGGCGATGTTACTAAAAGAATAGATATAATCGCTACAGCAATAAAATTTGGTGGAACAGTAGAAGATTTGAAAGATTTAGAATTATGTTATGCACCACCATTTTCAACAGCAAAAGATATTGTTAATTATGCAGGATATGTTGGATCTAATTTACTAAATAATGATTTTAAGCAAGTTAACATAGATAAGGTTAGAGAACTTGTAGAAAATAATGCTGTAATAATAGATGTTAGAGAAAGAGGAGAATATGAAAATGGCCATATAAAAAATTCAAAAAATATACCATTAAGTGAACTTAGAGAAAGAGTCAATGAAATACCAAAAGATGCACCGGTATACCTTCATTGTAGAACAGGGCAAAGAAGTTATAATGCAACTTTAGCACTTCAAAATTTAGGATATACTAATGTTTATAACATAACAGGAAGTTTTTTAGGATTATCTTTTTATGAATATTATAATGATAAGACTATGAATAGAAATAGTATTGTTACAGAATATAATTTTAAATAATAGAGTGAGCTATATCAAAATGATTAAAGTTAATTATTTTGATATAGTTTTTATCTGTGTTAATCAAAGAAAAAACGGTTATTGTTATTGCTCATAGAATGAGAACAATATTAGTTGCAGATAAAATAATTGTATTAGATAAAGAAAAAGCAATAGTAGTATTTAGTGGTGGACAAGATAGCACAACTTGCTTATTTTGGGCAAAAAAGAGGTTTAGAGAAGTTATAGCAGTTTCTTTTGATTATAATCAAAAACATAAGTTAGAATTAGAATGTGCAAGAGATATATGTAAAAAATATGATGTAGAACATCATATTTTAGATTTAAATTTATTGAATCAACTAGCACCTAATTCACTAACTAGACAAGATATAAGTGTTGATAAAGATGTACCTAAGGAAGGGGTTCCTAACTCATTTGTAGATGGCAGAAATATGTTGTTTTTAACTTTTGTTGCAGTATTCGCAAAGCAAAGGGGCGTAAATACTATTATAACAGGCGTATCTCAAAGTGATTTTAGCGGATATCCAGATTGCAGAGATGTATTTATAAAATCTTTAAATGTTACACTGAATTTAGCTATGGATTATCAGTTTGAAATCCTTACACCATTAATGTGGATTAATAAAACAGAAACTTGGAAAATGGCTAATGATTTAGGTGTGCTTAATATCGTTAAAGAAGAAACTTTAACTTGTTACAATGGAGTAATAGGTAATGGTTGTGGAAAATGTCCAGCTTGTAATTTGAGAAAAAATGGATATTTAGAATTTAAAAAAGAATATTTAAACATTTACTAGTTTTAAACTATACTAATATAGAGAAAAATATTTGCGAGGTAGAGATGTCTATATATTTTGATGTCAAAACTATTAGAGAACTTATAGGAGATAATTATAGAGAACAAAGAGAATTTACATTAGAAGAATTAGCACAATATGATGGAAGTAACGGAAAACCTGCTTATGTGGCCATAGAAGGTATAGTTTATGATTTAAGCGAAAAAGCAGTTTGGGCTAACGGAACACATTTTGGACTTACAGCAGGTAAAGATTTAACAGAACAATTCAAATCGTGTCATGGAGCGCCTAAATTTTTAAGTACCCTACCTAAAGTTGGGATACTTAAAGCAAATAATAGAATGAATACTGTAACTATGAACAGAAGTGAAATACAAAACAAATCTAACTTTACTCCTGATGATTGGGTTAGATATATTACCCCATTAGTTAATCGTGCATTGGCAGAAGCTAAGGCAGGAATTAATCCAGAACATTTATATCAGGAATTTATTTTATCAGGTGTACTTGTAGGATTAGGAAAAACTCCTCAAGAAGCTATTGAACAGGTTGAAGAATGGGAAAAGACAGGAGTATCAAAGTTATTGGCAATGAGTAAGATGAACAGATTTTATTAGTACTATTAAGTAAAATTGTTGAATAAGCAATGTAGCAAACAATGACTTTGTTTGGTTTATTAGAGACTAAAAAGTGACTATCTAACAAAATTTTTGTTAGATAGTCACTTTTTTTATTTACTATGTTTTAATTGAATGTTGAGCTTTGTAAAAAAATATAAGCTCTACATCATTAAAGCAATATTAAATTTTATATATTTCTACCTACCTCAAAAGCATCCCAAATGGCAGTCAGAATATTTCTAACTTCTCTTGCATCTCCTAATAGGTACACTTCTTTATCATTAAATTTTAATTCATTATATAGTGATTTTTCAGAATTATAACCAACAGATAAAATTACAGAATCAGCAGGAATTGTCACTTCTTTATCATCTTCTATTATTATAGCACCGTCATCAGCTACTTTAGATAAGATAGATTTTGTTTTAATATCAACTTTATAAAAAGCCAATAAATCTCTTAGCATTTGGCTATTTGCATGACATATTTCAGGACCAGAAGCTAATATATCATCAAGAGCTTCAACTATAGTAACCTTCTTACCCTGTTTTACAAGCCAAAGAGCTGTTTCACAGCCTACTAAACCACCACCAAGAATAACTGTTGAATTGCCAGGATTTTTATTTCCTAAAAGTACATCTTGAGCAGTATAAATCTTATCTCTATTTCCTTCTAAATTCAATATTTTAGGTGTTGAACCTGTAGCGACAATAATTACGTCTGGATTTAATTTAGTAGTTAAATCTTTTGTAACTGTTATATTAAAATGAATATCTATGTTATTTTCTTTTAATTCATTTTCATACCATTTTACAAGAGCTCTGTCATCTTCTTTAAAATCAGGAACTCCTCCAGGTATAATATTTCCACCTAATTTATCTGTTTTTTCATATAAAGAAACTTTATGGCCTCTGATAGCGCAAATTCTTGCAACTTCGCATCCAGCAACACCACCACCTATAACCATTACGGTTTTGATTTTTTTAGCTATGTGTAATTCAAAGTCTTTTTCTCTACCTGTGGATGGATTTACAGCACAAGAAATTCCACCACCAGTAGCTAATCTTCCCATGCATCCATCATGACAAGATAAGCATGGTCTAATGTTTTTGATTTTTTCTTCTTTAATTTTTCTAGGAATATATGCATCTGCTAAAAGTGGTCTTCCTAAAGCAATCATATCTGTTTTGCCAGTAGCAATAGCATCACTTGCGAGATCAGGATTGTCCATTCTTCCAGCAGTAATAACAGGAACTTTAAGTACTTGCTTTAATTTTTCATTTAATGAAAGATACATTCCTTTTTTAAAATACATAGGAGGATGATTCCAATACCATGAATCATAAGTACCAGCATCAGAATTAAAAGCATCATAACCAGCTTCTTCTAGTATTTTAGCAACTTCAAGACCTTCTTTAAGATCACGACCTTTTTCTTCAAAATTTTCGCCAGGTAAGGCACCATCATTTAAGCCTTTCACATAACTTTTAACACTATAACGAAGAGAGACTGGGTAATCTTCTCCACAAGAATTTTTTATTGATTTAAGAATTTCTATAGGCAATCTTAATCTATTTTGCAAGCTTCCACCATATTTATCTGTTCTTTTATTAAATAATGAAATAGTAAATTGATCAAGAAGATATCCTTCATGAACGGCATGGACTTCAATTCCATCAAATCCAGCCTCTTTTGCTATAGCAGCTGATTCACCAAATTTCTTTATATAAGTTTCAATTTCTTCTATTGTAAGTTCTCTGCATTTTATAGTAGGTACCCATTTATGAGATATAGCAGATGGTGCTATTGGTTGAACTCCACCCACCAGGGTAGGAATACTAACACGACCAAACCCCATAGTTAATTGTAAAAATATTTTTGAATTGTATGCATGAACTCTTTCTGTAAGCACTTTTGCTGTCTTTATAAAATTTCCAGGATTAATAGTTGGGCAAGGCATAGAAGGCATAGTACATTTCTCAATTTCATTTTCAACATAAGTAACACCAGTTATTATTAAACCAGTACCACCTTTTGCTCTTTCAACATAATATTCTATTCCCTGTTCATTAAAACTACCATCTTCTGAGCATAATCCAGAAGGTCCCATAGGAGCCATTACAAATCTGTTTTTAATTTCAAGACTACCAATTTTTATTGGTTCAAATAAATTTGAATATTTAGTTTCCATAAAATAACCTCCAATATTGAAAAAGTATATAAAAACGTATTCATTGAACTAGTTCAATGAATACGTTCAGTATAGTACAACATTATGAAAACGTCAACATAGGATAACTAAATTTTACAATTATATTTTACTGAATTTGACAATAAATAAATGTTAAGTATAATTGATAATATGATATAATTCCTGAGAATTTGTAATTAGGAGGATAAAAATGGAACGACTGACAAAAAGGCAAATTCAAGCTATAAATACAAAAAATAAAATATATAATATAGCAACCAATCTTATGCAAAAAGAGGGGTATGATAATATTACGATACAGAATATATGCGAAAAAGCAGAAGTTTCTGTAGGAAGTTTTTATCATTATTTTGAATCGAAAAATGATATTTTAATAGAATTGTATAAAAAAGCAGATCACTTCTTTTATGATAATATTAAGAATAAACTTTCTAGTACAAATGCTATTGATAGAATTATAGAATATTTTGATTATTATGCAGAATATAATGAAAAAACTGGAATTGATATGATGAAACAATTGTATAATTCAAATAATAAAATGTTTATTACTAAAGGAAGACATATGCAAACAATATTGGATGAAATAATATTAGAGGGACAAGAAAAAAATGAAATACTAACAGAAAAGACTTCACAAGATATTACTAGGTGTCTTTTTATATTAATGAGGGGAGTTATATATGATTGGTGTTTGCATGATGCAGCATATAATCTTAAAGAAGAAATACATAATACTATAATATATGTTGTAAAAGCATTTAAACCTTAATAATATAGTGAAATTTTAACTATGTTATTAAGGTTTTATTTATATGATAAGATAAGTTTTAATTAATTAAGATCAAGATAATGTATAAGTAAAAATAATTAATAAAAAATAAAGAGTTTGTGATTAAGTCACATAAAGTTTTGATAAATTATTGTATATTTTAATTTAAAATATAATTAATAAAAGGAAAATTAAAGAAATTATATTTAAATTTTGATTTTGTTTTAAATAGATAATGGTAGTGAATAATTGTAATCAAGAGTATTATATTAAAAAGCAATTTAAATTATAGAGCTAAAATAATATATTTTTAGATGGAGGAAATATGGAAAAAAGTAATTTTGCAAGTAATGTTAGAGAAAATAACTTAAAAGAATTTTATGAAATTTATGAAGTTTTAGAGTATATTGACAAAGAAAATAATAAAATAATAAGTAAAAAAGCAAAATTTAAAACATTAAATGCTGATGAGTATATATCATCTGGAAATTGTACTTGCGAAGGTATCATATTTGTTATAAATGGAACAATAAAAATACAGAGAATTAATGAAAATGGAGAAGAAACAAACCTTTTTAATATTAAAAAGGGGGAACTATGTCATGAGGCATTAAGCTGCCTTTTAAATTTTAAATCATTGAATATTATAGGAAAAGCACTTCAACAATCTAAAATATGTATAATTCCGTTTGAAATAGTAACAGAACATCTATTTAAAGATAGTGAGTTTTTAAAATATATGTATAAAGATATATATAGTAAATTTAATACTGTCATAGAAAAAAAAGAGGAAAAAAGACATGATTCATTAGAAACTAGAATTGCAAAGCTACTCATAAGTAAGAAAAGCAAAATTGTTTATAGCACACATAAAGAACTGGCTTTTGAAATTGATTCTACTAGAGAAGTTGTTAGTAGAAAGTTAAAGAAATTTGAACAAATGGGGTATGTAAATTTAGAACGAGGAAAAATAATTATTTTGAAGGATTTAAATGAATTTTTAAAGTAATGGTATAAAAGCACCATTTTATAAAGCTATAATAGTGTTTTTCGTTAAATATAAAGAATATTGATTATTTAAGCATCAATTAAAATAATTTGTCAATATAATGATACTATGATATTATATAAAATTGTGAGAAATTTTTGCTATTTAGAGAACGGTTTACTAAAGAAATAATAACTTGAAATTTTATTAATATTTAAAATAAACAGCAGAAAAAAGATGTGAATTACTATTTTTATGAGATTAACAGCATAAGAATGGTTTTTATATATTAAATTAATAAACAATGGAGGAAATGAATTTTATGAATACTTTACCAAATTGTCCGAAGTGTAATTCAGAATATACTTATGAAGATGGAAATCTATTTATTTGCCCAGAATGTTCTTATGAATGGACTTTAGAATCGGAAAAACAAGCTGCAGAAGCAACTTTAGTTAAAGATGCTAATGGAAATATATTAAATGATGGTGATTCTGTAACTGTAATTAAAGACCTTAAAGTAAAAGGGAGTTCATCATCTATAAAAATAGGAACTAAAGTTAAAAATATACGTTTAGTTGATGGCGATCATAATATTGATTGTAAGATTGATGGATTTGGAGCTATGCAATTAAAATCTGAATTTGTTAAAAAAATATAAGTTTAATAAAAAAATTAATAATTATAGAATAAACTCTGTTAAGTAGATTGAGTAAAAGTGTTGCCATAAAATCTATTTAACAGAGTTATTTTTGTGTAGAAAAATATATTTAGATATAAATAATTTTTTCTTTCAATTCACAATGAATCAAAACTTTACATAGCGTTACATAATATAGTACAATTAGTATATGTAATTTCCAAAAAATAGAAATAATTAGATAAAGAGGGGTAGAAATGCAACTTAATATAGAACAAAAAAGAATAATTGCAAATAAACCAAATGGTCATTCATTAATAAAAGGGGTAGCAGGTTCTGGGAAAACTACTGTTGCAGTAAATAAAATTCCATTATTATTAAGACATTATTGTCCACTTAAAGATGACAAAGTACTTATGGTAACTTATAATAAATCACTAAAACAATATGTGTCAAATATATATGATAAAGTTAAAGATAAAGTTAATGTTCAGGTGAATCTATTTGATGAGGATAATAGTTTGAAGTTATACGTTAAAAGAATTGATGATATACTTCTTGATTATTTTAATGCATACAAGAAACAGAATGATATAAATATAGACCTTGCTTCGCGTAAAGAATGTAAGTATGAATTAATTAATGCCATAAACTTTATTGGTAATATCTATAAAGATGTAAAAATCATAGATTCTAAGTATCTTCAGTTTATTAAAGAAGAGATTATGTGGATAAAAGCATGTAATTATATAGATCTTGAGGAATATCAGTTGGTTGATAGAATAGGAAGAATAAGTAATATAAATAATGATGGTCCTCAAAAACTCAGAAAAAATTCAGAAAAGAGAAGAGCAATATTTGAGGTCTTGTTAAAATATAATAGTAATTTACAGAATATAAATAAAGTTGATTTTCAAGATATGGCACTACTAGCATTAAATCAAGCAAAACAATACCCTATTGAAAAGTATACTCATATTTTAATAGATGAAAGTCAAGATTTAACTAGAGTTGAATTGGAATTTTTAAAGGCTTTGTATGATAAAAAACCATATTCGAGTATAACATTTATATCAGACGCAGCTCAAAGTATATACCATCAAGCTTGGTTAATAAAAAATCGTTCATTTGCCAGCTTAGGATATGATATGACTGGTAAATCTAATTTATTAAGTAAGAATTATAGAACAACTGCTCAAATAGCTGAGGCAGCATTTAGTTTAATTGATATTCATAAAGATTTACTACAAAATGACAACTTAGTTAAACCTAATTTGATAGACAAGCAAGGTGATTATCCAACCTATGAAAATTTTGAAAATAAATTTGAAGAATGTATATATATAGTAAATTTAATAAATGAAACTCTCAAAGAAGGATATAAATTAAAAGATATAGTAATAATTGCTAGATTAAAAAAACAGTTAAAAGAATTTAGGAAATGTTTACAAGCTTATGATATACCATGTTCAATTTTTAATGATAATGATGAAATAAACTTTTCAGAAGATGAGGTAAAACTTGTAACTATGCACTCTGTAAAAGGACTTGAATTTAAAGTTGTTATAATTGCAGGTCTAAATGCTAAAGTAATGCCACTATGTCCAGTTAAAAATGAAGAAGAGGATATGGACATGCTAGAATTTAGAGAAAGAAAGTTACTTTATGTTGGAATGACAAGAGCTACTGAAAAATTATTTTTAACATCACATGGTATGCCTTCTAAATTTATTAGAGATATAGATGATAAATACTTAAGAATGAATATGGATAGTAATATGAGAGAAAATTGTAAATAAAAAGTATATATAGTATAATTTTATATGTAAATGTTTAGATGGATAAATTTAAACTTAAAGCATATAAGGGGGATTGTAAATGGATTTTCGAACATATTTAAAGAAGTATCCAGATAAAAATGGTCGTTTTGGTCAATACGGTGGGGCATACTTAACAGCTGAGCTAATTCCAGCTTTTGAGGAGATTGCTGATGCATATCAAACGATTTGTCATTCTTCACAGTTTATTAATGAACTTAGAAGAATCCGTAAAGAATTTCAAGGTAGACCTACACCAGTTTATCATTGCGAAAGACTATCTAGAGCAATAGGAAATTGTCAAATTTATTTAAAAAGAGAAGATTTAAATCATACAGGGGCACACAAATTAAATCATTGTATGGGTGAAGGATTACTTGCTAAATTTATGGGAAAAAAGCGTTTGATTGCAGAAACAGGAGCAGGACAACATGGTGTGGCGCTTGCAACAGCTGCTGCATTTTTTGGATTGGAATGTGAAATTCATATGGGAGAAGTTGATATTGCAAAGCAAGCGCCAAATGTAACTAGGATGAAAATATTAGGAGCTAAAGTTGTTCCAGTAACACATGGTTTAAAAACTTTAAAAGAAGCTGTGGATTCTGCTTTTGATTCATATGCTAAAAATTATAAGGATTCAATTTACTGCATAGGATCAGCCTTAGGTCCGCATCCATTTCCACTTATGGTAAGAGATTTCCAAGCTGTTGTTGGTTATGAAGCTAAAGATCAATTTAAGGAAATGACAGGTTTTTTACCAGATGTAGTTACTGCTTGTGTAGGTGGTGGAAGCAATGCTGCTGGAATGTTTATACCTTTTTTAGAGGAACCAGTTGATATAATTGGAATAGAACCATTAGGTAGAGGCGAAAAATTAGGAGATCATGCTGCATCTATGAAATATGGAGAAAAAGGTGTTATGCATGGCTTTGAAAGTATAATGTTAAAAGATAAAAATGGTGATCCAGCACCAGTATATTCTATAGCCAGTGGACTTGATTATCCATCAGTTGGTCCTGAACATGCATTTTTAAGAGAATTAGGACGTGTAGATTATAAAGTTATAAATGATGAAGAGGCTATGGAAGCTTTCTTTAAATTATCAAGATATGAAGGAATTATACCTGCAATTGAAAGTTCACATGCTGTTGCATATGCAATGAAAAAAGCTGAAGAAATGAAACAAGGATCTATTTTAGTTTGCTTGAGTGGACGTGGTGATAAAGACATTGATTATATTGTTGAACATTATGGATATGGAGAACAATATTTTAAATAATAATTAAAATATAAAAAGGTGTTTCTTGTTTAAGACAAGAATGCCTTTTTTTGTGCATAAAAATTTTAAAAGTAGTAATATGTTTACTAATTTATTATTACTTCAACTAAATATTTTTATTTAATTGTATGAAATTTATAAATAGTATATAAAGAACTAAAGTTTTTAAAATATACCACGATTAAAGAGAAGTGGACAAAGAAAGGTTTTATATTAAAGAAAAACTAATGAATAAATGGGATAAGGAGATATTTTTACTATGAAAAAAAAATCTGTTAGTTTATCAGTTGAAAAGAAACTTAAAAAAGGATTTAGAACAATGATTATTTTTACAATAGTTATAATGTTTATTGGAATTACTAGCTTAATTTCAGTAGGAAATTCTTTGAAAAAAATGAAAGAAGAAAGCAACAAAGTAACGGTTGATGCAGCTGAAATATGTGATAATCTTAGTAATGTAGGAAGACAGCTTAGAGGAGTTGTATTATATGAAGATTATAATCAGTTTAAGGAATCACTTAATAATTCCACTAATATTTTAAAGACTAAATTAGATGAAATTAAGCCTTTAATAAATAACAAACAGTTAATAATCAATTATGAAGAAGCTTATAATGAAGCTGTAATTATAAGAAAAAAAATAGTAGATAGTATAGAAAGTGGAGATTTTAATACTGCTAAAGTAGTATTAAAAGATGAGTATTTTCCAGCTTTTGAAGAAATGTATAATAGAGCAAAAATAATTCAAAAAGAAGCACAAGAAAGTGCAGATAAATTTGCAAAGAATGCGAATATCAAAGTTAGCAGTTCAATAATTGTTTTATTAGTGCTACTTATAGTTAATGTAATATTAGCATTAAGAATATCAATAACAGTTACTAAATCAATAACAAATCCATTATCATATTTAAAAGGTGTTGCAAATCAATTAAGAGAAGGAAATTTAAATGCAGATATAAGCTCTGAATATTTAAATTCTAAAGATGAATTTGGAGAATTTGCCAACATTTTTAACGATATGATAAAAACACTACAAACATATATAAATGATATATCTAGTAATTTAGAGAGGATTTCTAATAAAGATTTAAATATTAAATTAGATATTGAGTACATCGGAGATTTTGTACAAATTAAAGATTCATTAGCATATATTATTGAAACTTTAAATAGTACATTTAAGCAAATACAATGTGCCACAGAAGAAGTAAATGGCGGTTCTATGCAAGTTGCAACTGCAGCTCAAACATTATCAGAAGGGGCAACGAATGAAGCAAGCTCTATAGAAGAATTAACAGCCAATATATCTGAAATAAATATAAAAGTAAAACAGTCAGCAAAAGGTGCAGAAAAAACTAAGAATATAACAGATAATTTAGTTAATGATGTAGAAAGTAGCAATTGTAAAATGAAAGAAATGCTTTATGCTATGGCAGATATAGAAAAAGCATCAAATGATATAAATAATATAATAACTACAATAGCTTCAATAGCAGATCAAACTAACCTTTTAGCATTAAATGCAGCAATAGAAGCAGCAAGAGCAGGGGATGCTGGAAAAGGCTTTGCAGTAGTTGCTGAAGAAGTTAGAAAACTTGCAGAAAATTCTTCGGAAGCTGTTAAAAAGACCTCTACCTTAATTGAAAATTCAATAAAATCTGTAAATAAAGGAAAAGATATAGCAGAAAGCACAGCAATATCATTGATTGAAGTTGTAGAAGATATTAAAAATGCTTCACAACTTGTTACTAATATAGTAAATTCAGCAGAAGAAGAAGCACTATCAATAGAACAAATAAATGTAGGTATTGAACAAATAGCAGATGTTGTACAATCTACATCAGCAATAGCGGAAGAAAGTGCAGCAGCTAGTGAAGAATTAACTGCACAAGCAGAAACTTTAAATAGAATGATGAATGAATTTAATTTAAATAATTTTTAGATTCTTTTATTTTATGATCATATTAATTTAAAAAATAATCATTATGAAAGCCACTTAAATATTTAAAACGGTATTTAAGTGGTTTTTAATTTGTACAATAAGTTTTTATTGCATGTGATCTTATCAAAAACATATGTAAAGTGTAAATTAGGGTTGTAGATTTAAATAAGTTTAATTTACCTTAAGTATATATATAATAAACAATATATATACTTAAGGTAGAGATATAGATTAACATTTGAAGAAGTTTGAGAGGGGAAAGAAGTAATGAAAAAATTCAATCTGGAGAATTTCGTATTATCAATATTAAAGTTAATAGGAAGTATAGTTATTATATATGTGCTTGTTCATATATTTTATAAATATAAATAATAAGGTTTTATTTTAAGTAATATTTATGTAAATGATAAATAGTTAATAGATAAATGGAAATCAGGTTATTATATTTAAAATAATATTAAAAAATTACAAAGTGAAGAATTACTGTAATTAAACTGGAATAAATGTAAAAATATTCTTGACGTAATTAATCTACAAGTGTAAACTTAACTTTAAGATTTACAATTGTAGATTAAAAAGAAAGGAGCTGAATTTTATGAGTGATATTCCTAAAATCTCAGAATCGGAATGGGAAGTTATGAAAACTTTATGGAAGACAAATCCATTAACCTCTGAAGAAATAATAGATACATTGAGTTTGAAAATGAGTTGGTCAAAACAAACTATAAAAACTTTTATAACAAGACTTATAAAAAAAGGGGTTATAGGTTTTAAAAAAGATGGTAGGGTATATAATTACTATCCTTTAATTTCTGAGGGAGATTGTATGAAGTTTGAAAATAAATCTTTTATTAAAAAAGTATATGATGGAGCTTTAAATATTCTTTTTAGTAGCTTCTTAGAAGAGGAGGATCTATCTATTGATGAAATTGAAGAATTAGAGAAAATTCTTAAAGAAAAAAAGGAAAAAATCAATATAAAAGATTTTTAACTATATAACGAGAAGGGGTATATTTTTATGGGGAGTTTAGAAAAGGTTTTTTTATGGTTTTTTCAAACATCTTTAACAGCAGCTATCATTATTTTAATAATAATTCTGATTTTAAAAATGTTTAATAATCATATTAGTGTGCGGATTAAACATGGATTGTGGATTTTAGTAATGTTAAGACTTGTTGTGCCTGTAATTCCAGAGGTAAATATAAATTTATTTGATATTTTTAGTGATAAATATACAAATAGTTTACAAGAAATGATATTAGATACATCAGGTAAAAATAGAGAAATTTCCATAGGATATAATAATTACAATAATGATACAAATAATATGGAAAAAGTTAATGATTATGAAAAAAATAAAGAAGAATCTATAAATAAACAAATATGGATTTCTAATTTTATAAAGATAGCTTCTTTAATTTGGATTATAGGGATAATCGTTTTAAGCTTAACATTCATATTATCTTTAATGAGATTTAAAAGAAAAATTATACCTTTAGAAATATATGAAGATTTTAAAATTAAATCTATAATCAACAATTTAAAAGATAAGTTAAATATAAATTCAAAAATTCAAATTTTTATATATGATGGAATAAAAAGTCCTGGAATATTTGGAATTTTAAAGCCTAAAATTTATATACCACAATATGTTTTGAAAATGGAAGATTATAATAAACTATCCTATAGTCTATTACATGAGCTTATGCACTATAAAAGAAAAGACTTATATTATAACTTTCTTAGTATAGTAGCTCTTTGTATACATTGGTTTAATCCTTTAGTATGGATTGCTATAAATAAAATGAAGTTGTATAGAGAATATGCTTGTGATGCATGTGTTTTAGAATGCCTTGAAGAAAAACAAAGAATAGATTATGGTATGACGCTTATAGAATTTTCAAGAATGTTTTTTTATAAAAAAGAGCAATCTAGATTACTAATTTGTTTTGAAAATAATAACCAAATAAAAAGGAGAATTAAAATGATAAAAGACTTTAAAAAAGGTTCATATAAAATATCAACAGTTGTTATATTAAGTTGTTTAGTAGCTACAATAGCAATATTTACAAATAGTATTCAAGTAAAAGGATTTGATAATGATAATGTTTCAGAAATAACATCTAATAAAGAAGAAAATTCTAATAATAAAGAAGAAAATTCTAAATTTTTGATTGATGCACCTTTAAAAGCTTATGATGATATTAAAAAAGCACAAGAAATATCAGGATTTAAATTCAAAGTGCCAGATTATATTTTAGATGGAAATGAAGTTGGAGCTGGATTTCAAGTAATAAAAGTGTCGGATAAAGAAAATGCAGTACAAATGTTTTTTTATAATAACAATGAAAGAAACAATGGATTTTCATTAATCACAGGAGTATCAGATCCAATAGAAATAATAAAAAAATCAGCAAGTGCACATCATGCACTAGAAGAAGATTTTAAAGTAGAAAGTGAAAGAAATTTAGTGGATTTTAATGGAATTCATGGAGAAGAGGTTACTGTTACAATTACTTCTCCAGAAAGAAGAATAGAAGATATTGATATTGTGATCAAAGAAATGAAGGAAATAAATAAATATTTTGTGTGGAAAGATTCAGGTACATGGTATATCTTAGATTATAATAGGCAACGTAAAGATCAAGATGAAATTAATCAATGGACAAGTATTGACAAAGAGAATATATTTAAAATAGCAAAATCTTTGAAGTATTCAGAGGATATAAAAAACGTAAATTACTCTCCAATAAGAGAAGTTTCAACAGAAATAGGAGTAATGAGTATATATGATAAAGGAGATTTAGAGAAAGCTAAAAAATTTCTTGGATTTAATCCTAAATTTCCATTAAAAGTAGATGAAGATATAAAAATAACTGGGTCAGGAGTTGGGATAACAGGAGATTCTGACATAGAAAACAATATTATAAATTACGAAATGAATAATTTTTATTCTGGTAAGAATTTGAGAATGACTTTTACAGCTAAAAAGGATTTAAAGTTTTACAATAATATAAAGAAAAATGGATATTTTATTAATGAAAATACAGAGGATAATGTACCTAAAAAGATTAATGTACAAAAATTAAATATTAATAATAACGAGGTATTTAAATACGAAGAAAGCAATGAGTATAATTATTGTTTAGTATATATTTGGAAAGAAAATGATGTTTGTTATTCGATTGCTTTATTTAATGAAATTGATAATCCAGATAAAATAGCAGAAGAATTTGTTAATTCTAAACCTATAGATTAATTATTATACAATTATATAGTAACACTTTGTAAATTTAAATTTGTATAAATATATATTATAAAATTAAGTTCTTGTAAACATATAAGATGATGATAAGTATAATATTTTTAAGTTAAATTATTTTGAGAGTAATAATTTAAGAAAATATTATACTTATTTTAGTGCTCTTTAACTATTAAAATCATATTATAAATGGAATCCATATTAAAAATTAATATGGTATTAAATTATGTGTATTTACAATCTTATAAGATGTATCATTAAATTATTTTGAAGTTCATATAATTACTATAGCCCCCATATCTAAATATATACATGGGGAAATATTCAGATATAATTATATGCTAATATAATTGGAATCTTTAATGTAATAATAAATTTCCATTAAAATAAAATTTTGTATTACATTAAAGATAATAAAGTAAAGGAGTTGAAGGGAGTTGAAAGAAAATTCAAATTATAAACATAATAATTTTAATAATAGTAAAACATATAATGAAGATACAAAAGCTAATAATACAGAAAAAATTACAGAAGAAGATATGGAACTATTAAGATTACTAGATATACAAAAAGGTGCGCAGACAATAGCTATATATGCAGATATTCTTGCATATATATCAACCTTAGAAGGTATTGATTTGATTTACGGTAAATATCAAAAGGGAGTAGATGTGAATAGACTACCAAATCCAGATATTCCAGCGTTACAATCAGTTTATCTTGGAATTATTGCACGATCAATGATTACTGAAATTGGTTTTTTAAAATATGATAAATTATATAAAAAGTATATTAATGGTGAAATAACATATTCTCTTAGACCTAATATAGATTTGAATATAGGAAATGTAATAGGTCTTGTTTCATCTTATTATACATTAAGAGGTATAAAGGGTATTTATAAAAGAAATATTGAGCAACCTGTATTGGGAATTTAAGATTGAATTATAAAAATATAAGTTGGTTATTTGATTTAAAATATTTTATGTATAAACTAGAAAAAATGATAATTATTTCAACATATAACACGAATCATACAGGGGAATAACAAGTGGAAATGTTCGCATTGCTGGTGCAAAAACCGAAAATAGATGCTGAATTTTCGCAAAATATTCATAAAAGTGTTGCAATATATCGAAAAATATCTTATTATAGTTCAGGTGGAAAAAAGATTTACGAAAGAGTGGTTTTATGAAAAAAATATTTGAAAAGAACGGAATGTTAGATAATTATTTCGGACTTACTAGAAACAACACAAATGTTAAGACAGAAATCGTAGCTGGTATTACTACATTTATGACGATGGCGTACATATTAATAGTAAATCCATCTATATTATCTGCTGCTGGAATGGATACAGGCGCAGTGTTTACAGCAACAGCATTATCAGCTGTAGTTGCAACTTTAGTTATGGGATTATATGCTAAACTGCCATTTGCACAAGCACCAGGTATGGGATTAAATGCATTTTTTGCATTTACGATAGTACTTAACATGGGATATTCATATCAATTTGCATTAACAGCAGTACTTTTAGAAGGTATTATATTTATATTGTTAACTTTATTCAATGTGCGTGAAGCTATTGTTGATTCAATACCAGAGAACATTAAAAAGGCAATTTCAGTTGGTATTGGTTTACTTATTGCTTTAATAGGACTTGAAGGAGCAGGGATCATAACTCATCCTAAAGATAATTCTACAATTCTTTCACTTGGAAATATAACAAGTGGAACAGCACTACTTGCTATAATAGGTATTATAATTACAGGTATTCTTTTAGCAAAGAATATAAAAGGAGCATTATTTATAGGAATGCTTGCTACAGCTATTATAGGAATTCCTTTTGGAATTACACCAATTCCTACTAGCATAATGAGTGCACCGCCATCAATTAGTTCTGTATTATTTAAATTTGAATGGCACAATATATTTTCTTTAGATATGGTAGTTGTATTATTCACATTACTTTTTATGGATATGTTTGATACCATAGGAACTTTAGTTGGAGTAACAACTAAAGCAAAGATGTTAGATGAGAATGGAAAAGTTCCAAACATAAAAAAAGCTCTTTTTGCAGATGCAATAGGAACTACATTTGGAGCATGTGTTGGTACGAGTACAGTTAGTACATTTGTAGAAAGTGCATCAGGAGTTGCAGAGGGTGGAAGAACAGGGTTAACAGCTGTTTCTACTGCAATAATGTTTGGATTAGCATTATTTTTCTCACCTATATTTGCAACAATTACTCCAGCAGTTACGTGTTCTGCATTAGTATTGGTTGGACTGTTTATGATTGAACCAATAAAAGAAATAGATATATCTGATTTTACAGAAGCTATACCAGCATTTTTAACTATAATTATGATGCCATTATCTTATAGCATATCAGATGGTATAGTATTTGGAGTTATTTCGTACATATTGTTAAAACTTTTTACTGGAAAAGTAAAAGATATAAGCGTAGCTACAGTAGTAATAGGATTAGTATTTGTAATGAAATTCTTAATTTAATAATTAATAAATTAAAAAAACTTCCCTTTAACTATTTAAAGTTAAAAGGAAGTTTTTTGTAATCATAATATAAAATAACAGTCGTAATTTGATGAAAAAATTAAACAACAAAGAATAATAGGCATTTTATTGATGAATTAAATCACAAAAATGTTTATTTATTTTCTGAAAAAGAATATTTTTTCAAAAAATATGTTGAAATATTATGAAGTATATAGTAAAATAAAAGAGAATTAAGTAACACATAATGCTAATGAAGTTTTAGCATATCGAATTATATGACTAATGTTGTATAATAGTGACATATTAGTAAAAATTATATAGTAAGATTTTTACCTGTTGAGACATAATAGAGAAAACACAGGAAAATATTTATATATTTTCTAGTTGTGTTTTTGTTTATTATGTTTTTTATTATTTATTACACCTATAATATTTATTTACAAAAAAAGGATATACAACTTTTTTGTAGAATTATATTTTTAGGAGGGTGAGGTATTATGAATGAAATAGATGTAGTTGATTTAAATAACAAACAATATAGAAAACTAATTAAAGTGCAAAGAGATGCATATAAAAAGATATTAAGTTTTTGCATAAATAATATAAAAGATATAGAAAAGGCTAAGAAAATAGAAAAATATATAGAATCAATGGATAAGGCTATAACTAATGAACTAGAAAATATTAGGGTAGACAATGAAAAATATATGAATATTAAAATGTAATCTCTCTGTAAACGATTTAAGATGTGTTTAAAAAATTAGGCTAACTAAATAACTTAAAATATATTCTCAAGTAAAATAATCTAATGCATTTATAAAAATTTAAATGTGTTAGGTTATTTTTTTATTTATGATATGTTTTAAAACAGTGCAGACATTAGAAAATTTTACTTAAGGAGAACGTTGATATTAATTACTAGTAATGATTTGTTATATAAGATAAGGGAATAGTTATCGTCCATATCTCTTAATAATTATATGATAATGGATATAGATATATTTACTTAAAGCATTAGGTTGTTATCCTAATTATTAATATTTAATATTAGGCACAACTGTGATAAAATAGTTTGAAAAGAATTATATGGAATAAAAGTTTCATATTCAAGTTTTAAATATTAAAAGATTAAGGTGGTTTACTGTTATGTCAAAGTTTAAAGAAAACAACTTTTTAAATACAGTTTTTTCTTTCTTAAAGTCAAAAGAAGATAAAGTTGATCAAACAGAATTAAAAGATATTGTTGATAGTATAAATTGTCCTATAAAAAATACAAAAGCTTTAAATAGATTATGGAAAAAAGATTATAAGCCTTTGAGAAGTATAGTTTTATGGGGATGGGATGACAATAATAATCCAAGTTTTCTTATGCTTTATGGGAAACATGAATTTAAAAATACTCAAAGTGATGGGGAGTCTATAACTAGTATCCTTGAGGATGACATTAAATATGCTAGTTATGCTATATTTAGCGGAAGTGAAGGACATTTACCATCTTTTGAATCGGTAAAGATTATAGAAGAAGATGGATACTATAATAGGAATAAAGATGAAGAATTTCCTAAAATGTATTATAAAACTGGAATTGATTATAGTTGGTATTGGAAAAGGGATGAAAATTATTTAGTTAAGGAGTTCAAAAACTTAGAAGAGGAAAATAAAATAGTATTACCTTACTTTAAAGAAATATCATATGAAGACTGCGTGAAAAATGTACAATCTAAAAATATAAGTTTTCCTAATTTTAGATTAGCTAATCATCCAAATGAAGTTTTAAATTTGGATGAAGAATATCATGAATACTATTCAGTTATTTATGATATGTTTAGCAATAAAAATATTTATATGAGAAAAAAAAGATTATCTCAATTAATTGAAAGCAATCCACCAAAGGAAATTTATAACTTACTTTTAAAACTTGGAAGTACTGAAATGATATCAGGTTTATTCTTAGAGTTTGCAAGATATAATAATTCATTATTAATAGAAGAAGCAAAAAATATTTTAAAATCAGACATAAATTGGGGCGGCGAAAATTATACAAAAGGCGTAAAGCGATGTGTAACAATCTATGTAAATACAATAACAGAAGAATTAAGACAAAAAAGAGAAAGCTTTATACATACACATTTATCAGAAATGGATTTACATCTTATTCATATTGATGGTAAAGATATTCATTCTAATAAAATACTTGAAGGATCACATTATAGAAAGTATGCAGCTCAAGAGCTTTTAAAAGAATACTATGGAAGGTATGACTATGAAAAAGGTGAGTGGATACAATACAGAAGCCCTCAGCGTTATAAAGTAGGATTTTATACTGATGGAGTAATGTTAAATACAATTGAATTTAAAAATACAATTCAAGAAGCAGAAGCATATGGATTAGCAGATGTTATTGGTAAAATAGCTTATTATTTAGATGCACCAAGATTAACATACTATTTTAAAGGTACTAGCAAAGGAAAAGAACTAAAATACTTTAAGCGATATGTAAGAAAGATTATGGATTCTTATGCAAAAAATGATGAAGAAAAATTTATAATAGCTATGAAATCGCTTCTAACAAGTTATACAAAGCATGATTATGTATGTAAATTTAAAGGGAATTTTCAATTCAATGATTTTATAAAATATTATTTATATAATGATTTTAAAGAAAAACCTCCGATAGGCTGGGATAATTGGCAAGCTAGAAGTGAGTGGATGCAAAATGATCAATTAATGAAACTTCAAGGGCGATATGAATTTATGAAAGAAATATGGGACAACCATTTGGATGATGTATTATACATAGCTATAAATTCAAATATTAATCCAATATTTAAGGCATGTTATTATATTTTAAAAGATTCAGAAAGAACTAATGAACTTATAAATAATATGTCATATAAAGAGTTAAGTGATTTAACATCAGTTTCTTATGAACCACTTGCAAACATGTTTATGAGCATTCTTACAGAAAAATTAAATAAGTTAGATAAATTTGATTTAAAATTAATGATAGATTTAATTAATAGTAAAAATGAAAATGTTCATGAACTTGCTATTAGTTTTTTTGAAAGGACTAATGGAAAATTTAAATCTAGTGATATAGTGAATTTCATGTTCTTAAATGATCTTGATAATTGGATAAACTTATTTAAGGAAAGCATTTTATCGTTAAATGAAAAAGAGTATTTAAACTTTGTAAAGGAAATTATAGATAATTCTGATAAATTTAGAAAGAATAATGTTACTTTATCTAAAGAAATTAGAGACTTGCTTTCACTTTCAGTTAATAAACTTAAAGGCATATCTAGTGATGAAAAGATGAATTTAATATCATATGTTATTTCATCAATTTTTGAAAAATCTAGTATGCCAGAGTGGGCTGAGATATTTGTAGAGGAAGCAATTTTTTCACTTTCATATGAGGAATTAGAGAACCTACTTAATGGAGTTAATATAAAATATACGAAAAAAGTAATTTCAGAAAGAAATAGACAAGTTGTTTCTCTATTAGAATCAATAAAAAATAATGAGATACCTAAGGATTCTCAATTAGTAAGTATATTAGAATCTGCTACAGCTCAAATGATTAAGATATTGTTTGGTATTATTGAAAGAAATAGTGAAACATTAAGTAAAAGATTTTCTACCCTATTAATTATGTTTGAATCTGATATAACTATACTTAATAAAAAAGCAGAAGAAATTTTTGAGAATATGATTAATGAGGAACAAAAGAAATTACATGGAATAATAATTGATTCTCCAGTAAAAAAAGTTTATATATTTGGAATTAAAAGGCTAAAAGAGATATATGGCGACTTAATTCCTAAAGAATTTATAATTCAAATGTTAGAGCATACTTCAAGTGAAGTAAAAGAATATATTTCTAATAAAACAACTGAGGTACTTGCAAACTTAGGTGATGGAGATGAGGAACTTTTTATGTATTATGTAAAAACATTGATATTTCTTCCTAATAGAATTTCTAAGAGCAAAGACAGTATATATGAGGTTATACCTAAATTTGCAACTAAATATAAAAATAAATTAAATGAAATCGAAGATATGTTACTAGATATCGGAGGTTCAAATATTATAGTAGATTCAGAACGTGCACTTATGGCATTAGCTAAAATAAGAAAGGGGGCGATGTATCTTGAAGGTTAAGTATCAATATGCAAGTCCATCTATGTGTCTAAATAAAGGGAATGAAACAGTTTTGGGACTTAGTCCAGATCTTTCAAGAAATGAAAAAGTATCTTTTTTAGGGAAGTTAAAGCATCCACTTATTTTTAGAGATGCAATGCTTATGCTTCGTGAAATTGTTATTTCTGATATGAGTCAAAAAAAGAAAGAAAGAGTTGAATTCTTTGAGTGGCTTGACAAAGAAATTGAAAGAAGAATATTAAAACATGATGAGTATTTGCCAGAAATAAGAAATAGTCTTAATAATGATATGAATACATTATTAAATTCCATTGAGGATAAAAATAAAGAAATATTTAATTTAATTGATATTAAAAACAATCTAAAAAAAGAAATTGATAAACATGATATATGGAAAGATTATTATAAGATTGAAAAAGACTTTTGGAAATTTATAAAAGATAGAGATATGGACCTTTGGTTTGTTTTAGATCCTGTAATAACAGTTCATCCTGATCAAGTATCTTTTGAAGCATTTTCTGTAGATGAGTCTACATATGGATGTTTATCAATTGATATGGAAGAATTTGAATTATTACAAAAACCATCTTTAGGAACAACTAATATAGATTTTTCAGCTAAATTAGCTAAAGAAATTGATAGATTTAGAACCTATAGTGATGTAAATCTATCTGTTAATCCAGAGGGTTTTGGAGTAGATAGTGGAGTAATGCCTGAACATATGGAAAAGAAAATAGAGCTTCCTGAGACATGGATAAAGGGGTTTAATCAAGTTTCTTCAGCTGCCAGTTTGGGTGGAGTGGATGTTGAGTTATCACCGATAGATATGTATGATATATGTTCATTTTTAAGAAGACATAAAGCGAAAGAAAGTCCAAGATATATGAAGTGGATATTAGAACCTGGTAAGCCAATTAAAATTATTTTTGAACCTTTTGGAAAGACTCTTACTCTTAATTCAATTTATAATGGAGAAAAGAAAAGAGAAGAAAAAATATGGGGAAGAAGACGTTGGCTTGTTTTAGAAAAGATAATTCCTTTAGTTAAGTCTTTTAAAGTAAGACTTCTTGGATTTGGAATGCCACAATTTATTATAGGAGATATGGGAATGATGAAGATGACTATAGGTTTCTCATCATGGTCTTCTAACGATTGGGTAAAAGGGACAGCATTTAACATATTAGGTGGATTTATTGGAGAAGGAAATTACCATAAAGTTTATGAATTATTAAAAGAAAAACGTTTTGCTTCAATAGATAAAATTTATGAAGATTTAACTGAAAGTTCAAAGAGTGAAAATAAAGCAGGAATAGGTATGCTTTTAAGACGTGGAGAAGGTTATTATGATGCAATAAATGACTCTGTAAGATTTAGACGATTATGCAATGAAGAAATTCCAAAAGAAGTATATGAAACAACACCTATTGAATTAAAGGTCCAAGAACATATAGATGAAGGAATGGATAACTTTAGGATGATAATGACAGAAGATAATGAGTTTATATTTAAACATTCGCTAAAGACGCCAAATCCTAAATATAAAAAGTGGAAATATTACAGGACAGATGATTTTAATAGAGAATTTGATTTTACAGAAACTTTAATAAAAATAGATCAAGAAGGGCAACTTTCAAAAGTTAAATGTGATTGTAGAGATTTTAATAAAGGACCTAGAAATATTTCAGCTCCTTGTTCACACATTTTAGCTTTATATTTAACTTCTACAAAATTTTTAAAGCTAAAATTAGAACCAAATAAAGAATATAAAATTAATGATATTATGGAGACGGTACTATGATGGAGAACCAAGAAAATAATAGAAAAGATTATAGAGAAGCTGTAAATGCAATGGGTAAAAAGGAATTTACCCTTATAAAGATGCAGGAATATGGGTTTTGGCCACAGAATCTACCTACCCCTTATGAAAGACAAGAAAATGAAACAAGTGAACAGTATGAGAATAGAAAAAATCTATTAGAAAAATATGAAAAAGTAATTGATGAAATTGCTAATTTATATGAAGAAAAAGATAAAATAAATTCAAAGTTAATAGAACTTCAAAAAAAGTACGATGAAACATGGGATTATGAGAAAATAAGATTAGATGTATCTAAGACTATTATGGAGGAATCTATTGCAAGGCGTGCCGAAAGAAAAAAACAAAGGGAACTTGAAAAAAGACAGCGCTCAGAGGAATGGAAAAAAGAAAAAGAAGATAAAATTGTATTTATAGGAAAAGGATATTCTAGTTTACTTAAAGATAAAGAAACTCATAAAGAAAAGCTATTAGCACAAGATTTACCTATTATAAATGATGACAAAGAACTAGCTAGTTTTCTAGGGATAGAATATAAGAAGTTGAGGTTTTTAGTTTATCATAGAGATGTAGTATCTGTTGATCATTATTATAGATACACTATTCCTAAAAAAAGAGGAGGAGTTCGTAATATTGCAGCTCCAAAATCAGTATTAAAGAATTCACAAAGAAAAATTTTAGATGACATTTTATTGAAAATTCCTACTAGTGATGAGGCTCATGGATTTTTAAAGGGAAAATCTGTGGTTTCGGCTGCAGAAAGTCATTTTAAACAGCCAGAATTGCTTATTAATATAGATCTTGAAGATTTCTTTCCAACAATTACATTTGAAAGGGTAAGAGGATTATTTAAATCCTTTGGATATTCTGGATATATAGCATCTATGTTAGCAATGATTTGTACATATTGCGAACGTATGAAGATAGAAATTAGAGGAGAAGAAAAATATATAAAGACATCAAATAGAATTCTCCCACAAGGTTCACCAGCAAGTCCGATGATTACAAATATAATTTGTATAAAATTAGACAAAAGATTAAAAGGACTTTCTTCTAAATATAATTTTACTTATACAAGATATGCAGATGATATGAGTTTTAGCTTTAATGGGGATGATTATGAATTAAACATTGGCAGATTTATAGGATTAGTTTCAAAGATTGTTAAAGAAGAGGGCTTTAATATAAACAAGGATAAAACAAAATTCTTAAAAAAGAATAATTGTCAATGTATAACAGGTATTGTAATAAACAATGAAGAAATTGGAGTGCCTAAAAAATGGGTTAAAAAATTAAGGGCTGCTATTTACAATGCTAATAAAGCTAGAAATAGTGGTGAAGTATTATCTAGTAAAGTTATAAATGAAATATCAGGAATGACATCATGGATAAAAAGTGTTAATGAAAAAAGATACAAAGCTATCATTGATTCTGCAATGGAGTTGATTAATAGTTAGTTATAAATTTGTATTAAAAAGAAGATCTATAATTAACTTATAATATATTATATTAATTATAGATTTATATAAAAATAATATGAATAAGTGGTTTAGAGTGCATTAGGTTAATAAAAGCATATATAAAATATATAGTAATAAATATAAAATATTGAATTATATATATATATATGATATAATTTTATCAATATAAAAATTGAATGAAACACATGGATTTCTTGGCCTTTATACTGTGGTGTTGCGCCATGGTGGAGATTTGTCATACATACATCATTAGGTTGCGCGCAATTCGCTACGCTACTAATACTGTGCACATTAAAAATCGATCCTTCGGTTATGTGACAGTATTAGTGCTACGCTGAAGTGTCACAACCGAATATAAGAATTGTTAGCAAGAAATATATGTAGTTGTAAAGAGGCTATCTTTTATTTTTACAATAAAGATGGTCTTTTTGTGTTTTAAACGAAAGTATGTTCATATATGGGAAGTAAAATATGATATTCAATTAAGATATAGAAATAATTTTACTAAAGATAAAGCTGATTTTAATAGATAAATAAATGAAAACTTGAAAAGAGAATAATAAATATGGGTAATAGATAGTCCTTTTTGTTGCAAATAAGAACTTTAGAAATAGTGTTTTTATAAATAAATATAAAAGTATTAGGTGGATGCAAAATAGAATATACAGGAAAATTAAATATAGCTAATAATAGTATAGTGGGGGAAAAGGTATGTTTGAAGAACTAATATCTAAAAAAGAATTGTTAGAGGAAATGAAAATATCATATGGACAATTATATAGATGGAAAAGAAAAAAATTAATACCAGAGGAATGGTTTATTAAAAAGAGTGTATCTACAGGACAAGAAACATTTTTTCCAAGAAATAAAATAATAAATAGAATAAATAAAATACTTGAACTCAAAGATGAGATATCTCTTGATGATCTTGCAAACCAATTTTCTTATAATGTTAATAATATAAAAATAAAAAGAACATATTTAACTAAAAATAATATTATACCATTAAATATTATAGAAAGATTTGAGCTAATTATTAATGTTAATGAAGAAATATATGAACAAAGTAGATTATTCACATTATTTGTTTTTGAAGAGCTTATAAAGATAGGTTTTTTAAGTATAGATGAAGTTAATGAAATAACGTTATCTGTATTAAAAAATTATAAGAGTTTAAATACTAAGGATTCAATACTATTTATAAAAAGAAAATTGGGTGTATGTTTTTATTATGTATTGTCTAATGAACCAGAAATATTATTAGACAATAGTTTAATTGAACTGACTAGAATAAGAATGGGAGATATTTTAGAAAAAATAAGAAAATTAAGTTGAATTCAAATAAAGAAATATATAAATAAAAGTATTCTATAAGATAAATACTTATAATGGAACATAAAATTAATATAAAAACTTATATTAATTTTATTTTGGAACAAAGTATGATTTTTTATATTAATTTTAAATTTTTAAGGCAAGTTGAAAAGAGGATATTACAATGAAAGTAATGACTTTTAATTTAAGATGTGATTTTTTTATGGATTTTAAAAATAGATGGGATGAAAGGAGAAATTTAGTCTTTGATATAGTAAACAAATATGATTGTGATATTATCGGGACTCAAGAAGCAACTGAGAAGATGTTTAATGATATATCAAATAACATTGATGCTTTTAATATTATAGGAAATCCTAGAAGTAAAAAATTATTTTCAGAAAGAAATGATATTTTAATTTCTAAAAAACATAAGGTAAATGGTTACAGGACATTTTGGTTACGTGATAATTATGATAAGATAGGCAGATCAAAATGGTATTCTATGTTTCCAAGGATTTGCACAACGGCTATAATTGAATTAGAAAATAGTAAAAGAATACGGATTTGTAATTCTCATTTAGATTTTCTTTTGCCACAAGCAAGAGCATATGAACTTAAAAAACTTTCAGAATTTATAAAGAAAGAACAAGAAAAAGAAGATCTTCCATTAATAATTATGGGGGATTTTAACTCTAATCCTAATAGTAAATTAATTAAGAATTTTACAAGTGGAAATATCTTTAATAAAAGACTTGTAGCAGTTCAAGATATGAATAAGGAATTATACACTAAAGCTACTATGGGACACTTTAAAAATAAAGAAAAGGGATCACATATAGATTATATATTTGTATCAGAAGAATTTGAAATAATTGATGTGGAAATAGTAAAGTACAACGTTAATGGTAAATATCCATCAGATCATTATCCTTTGATGGCTGAGATAAATATTAAATAAAAATAACAGTAGATAGTTTTGTAAAAATACAAATTTACCTACTGTTATTTTTATTCACTTTTTGTATCTTTAGCCAGTACAATAGTTGCAGTTAATATTAATGCAGCTCCAATTACTAATTCAAAAGATAATTTTTCACCTAAAATTAGTACACCAAAAATTATGCTGACTATTGGCTCAAAAGTTCCTAAAATAGATGTTGATGAAGGTCCGATTAATTCAATGGCTTTGAGTAATAAAATTATAGATACTATGGTGGAAATTAATGATATTCCTATGTATGATCCTACCATTTTAATATTAAAAGTTAATACTATTGAGTTTGTAAATAGACCATATGTAATCATACCTAGAGTAGCCCCTACACACATATATAAAGTTGATATTTTGTTATCTACTGATTTTATACAATCAAGTCCAAGTATAACTAAATTAATTGCATAAGCTACTCCTGAAAATAATGCTAGAAATATTCCTATTGTACTTAATGATTTACTTTCAAAAGCAACAAGAGAATAAACACCTATTCCTGAAAGTAATAAGGAGATTAATTTTCTTTGACTAATCTTCTCTTTAAGAAATACAAAGCCAATAATACATACAATAGCTGGATATATAAAATGAAGAGTGGTAGCTAGTCCAGCTCCTAAATAATTATAAGACATAAATAAAGTTTGTGTTGTAATAGTGTATGCAATAATACCAATTCCTAATAAAATTAGCATGGGTTTTCTTTCAATTTTAATTTTAACTTTTTTGTATAAAAGATATATAAATAGACTTATTGCTGATAATAAAAATCTAAATATTATGACTGTTGTAGGATTAGATCCATTCTCGTAGGCTATAGATGCAAATATAGGCATAAGTCCAAATGCTACAGATGACAAAATAGCATACGATATTCCTTTATAAGTGTTCAAAAAAAGTCCCCCTTTTTGATTTTGATAAGATCAATTAAAGATTATGTTTTTAAGGTAAATGTTAACATCATACTTTATAGATTATAATTAATTTTATTTTTATAATCAACAACAATATTATCAGTGTTACCATATATATTAAATTATGTAGTAATAAAAGGAATTTCAAATTCATATTATATAATATAAAATCTTAGGAGGAGAAGCTTATGAATGATGCTTATGTCTTTAAAGATGACAATAGATATGGGGAATATTGTGACGCGGTAAATATAGGAGACATAAATGTTAACTTTAAACCAACAGAATTTATAGAGAAATTTATAAAAAATAGTTATAACATTAAGAAAGTGAATCTTAATTATACAGTGCTTATTGGAACATATACTTTAGAAGATGGAAAGAAAATAGATTATTATTACAAACCATATATAATTTTAGAAAAAGATTCAGAAGAAAATTATGAAAATTCAGTTCAAAAAATATCAATGGCTGATATGAAAAAAGCATCAGAAGAAGCACAAATAAGAAAATATGATTTTATAGCTGATTATACTTATACTAGATCAAAAAGCAATATAAGGCGTAGTGTTGTTGAATATGAAGAAAATCCATTGTTAGTTAAAATTATAGATAATGTTATTTATAATTATGAAAGAAAATTTATGAGAGAACTAAATATAATATCTTTTGAACCGTTTTTTAATAAAATAGTTCAAGAAGGTGAAATAGAAGTTAAAAATATATATAATACGTATGTAAAGATACACAATACATCATATTATAAAGATAAGTTTAGAAAAATACCTTCATTTAAAATAAGTAAAATAGGTATGGAATATTTTTATAGTAAATATTGAATATTAAAAGACTATTAGATTAAATCTAGTAGTCTTTTATTGTTATTTTAACCATTATGAAATATTTGATAATAAGAAACAAATGTTATGTAAAAATAAATCCAGTATAGTAAAAATATAGAATAAAAATAGAAAATATAGTATAATATAAATCGTAATGTACATTATAACGGGGGGATAATAATGAAAAAACTAGCAATTTTATCATTAATAGCAGTATTAATGACTGGTTTAATAGCATGTGGAGAGAGCACTAAAAACCAAAGTAGTGGATCTTCAGAAACTAAGGTAGAAAATACTAATAATGATAAAGGTAATCAACAAAAACAAGAAAAGAAAGAAGAAGTAAAAACAGTGGAAATAGGAAATACAATCAGTAGTGAGTCAGCAGAAATCATTGTTAATAAAGTTGAATTTTCTTATGATGTTTTACCAGATGATACAAGCTCATTTTACACACATTATGCAGCAGAATCAGGAAAGGTTTATATTAATATAGATGTTGATGTAAAAAATATTCAAAAACAAGATTTGCCATGTGATAAAATAATTAATGTAGAAGCTAATTACAATGATGGATATGAATACAAAGGTCAACCAATAGTAGAGGATGCATCAACAGGATTTACTTATGCTAATATTACAAGTATAACTCCATTAGAAACTAAAGGTATGAGATATATAATTAATTGTCCACAAGAAGTTGCAGAAAGTCAAAATCCATTAGTAATAACTTTTAATTTAAATAAAGAAAAATACAATTATACAGTTAGGTAACAAATTGTTTTACAGACACTTATAATTTAAAATTATAAGTGTTGTTTTTATGTTTAGGGTGCTATAAGTTTAATAATTTATACTAAATTGATTTTAAAATAATAATTATAAGGAATGCTAATTTATAATATATTTAATAAAGAAGTAGAGTGTGTAATTTAGATATTTAAAAATAAGGAGATATTAACATATGAGTAAAGTTGTTAAAAGAGGATATATTGCTACTGATGAAAAAGAATTTAATAAAAAATCACTTTTAAAATTACATAATGCTGGACAGGATTTGTATTATCTTTTAAATCAAGGATATAACATAAAAAGTGCTTCTGTATTTGTAGGAAATCATTATTTATTATCTGAACGTCAAAGATTAGCAGTGGTAAGATCTGTTTCTCCAAAAGATAGACTCTTAATGAGAAAAGCTAAAGAAATTAAAGCTAATTTAGATGGCGCAATTGTAAATATAGATGGATTTAATACTATAATTACATTAGAAGTTGCTTTATCTAATTCAACTTTATTGAAGTGTATGGATGAAACAATTAGAGATTTAGCAGGACTAAGAGGTACGTATCGTATAATAGATAAAACTGAAATGGCAATTATAATAATTGGAAAAATATTAGAAGAAAATAAAATAAGAAAAGCTGTTTTTTATTTAGATGCGCCTGTATCTAATTCTGGAAAATTAAAAGAGAAACTATTAGAATTATTAAGTGAATATAATTTTGATTTACAAGTTGAAAATATCAACAATGTTGATTCAGTATTAGAAACTTTAGATAATGTTATAACAAGTGATGCAATTATTCTTGATAAATGTAAAAGCTGGATTAATTTAAATAAAAAAATTATGGATAGCACTATTGATAATTATCCATATATTGATTTTTCTTTGCTTAATGATTGCAATAAAAAAGTATAAAAGAGTAAATATATACTATAAAATTGAATTAAATAGATAAGCATCTTTGATATGCTTTCTTTATAGTAGGTAGTTAAATGAACTGTATCAAATAAATTATTTAGTTTACACAAAACTATTGACAGACTCATAAAATTTTAAGGGCAGTATGTAGAGTGATTTTTATAGACTACCCTTATTTTTATGCAAAAATTTTATTGAAATGTATTAAAAATATCTAAATATAGTTGTTTCGTAGTCTTAAGATTTTTTATAAAACAAATTCACTTATTATTTGTCCTATTTTTATTATATCTGAACTTCCTTTAAAATCAAATTTAACTTTACCTAATCCGCTAAAGTACATTTCTAATTCGCTGTCTAAGTCAAATGTACCTGCAGTTTCCACAGAATATGCTTGTATTTTTGAATATGGTAAAGAAGTATAATCTTTCTTTGCACCGGTAATTCCTTGTACATTAATAGCAATCACTCTTTTAGATGTAAATACTACATAGTCACGAATTGTTTTATAAGTGCTTATTATAATTTCACCAGATATAAGCAATGGTTCAATTTGTTTGCTTATATCATCATTTGAAGTTTTTTTCAATTTAAACAAAGCTCCATTATTAAAATCTATCATTATTTTTCCTCCTTAGAATAAATTAAATCTTTTTAATTATAGCATAGTTACCTTAAATTGTAATAATATTAAATCATTTAAGCTAAATTAAAAAAGTAATAGATAAAAAAATAATTTTACGTACTGCTTTACTCTTATTTAATTAAACTTAATGCTCACTAAAATATATACTTATGTTTCTAAATGACTAGTAAAAGACATAAAAGAACCAACCCCTCAATATATTTTTAACATATATGTGCCATCTAACTTATTTGTTTATAAACATATGATAACTAAAAAAGTTAACTTATCATTTATATACAAGCTATTAATACAATTAAAATACAAATAATGATAAGTTAATACATAAATCTATTTTAATAAAACTTTTTTAAAATGTTATCATCTCTAGAAAATATTAACATTATATGGTAAAATTATTTTTAGAGGTGGTGCTAGTGGCAATAAAGAATAAACTTTTAGAAATAAGATTAAATAATGGATATAAATATGCAAAAAAATTTTCCGATTACTTAGAAATTAATAATCAACAATATAGTAGATATGAATCTAATAAAAAACAGCCCAATTTAGAAATATTGTATAAAATATCAAAAAAATTAGGTATTAAAATAGAGGATATAATATATTTTGAAGAAGACCAATTAAAAAATTAAGCTCTTTTTTTATCGTTTAATAAATAGTGATAAGTAAAAGATATCAATCTAATAAGAAACAACTTAATTTAGAGTTGTTATATAAAAATATAAAAAAATTAGATATTAAATATGGAAGACATTAATATATTTTAAAGAGGAGCAATCATAAAAGTTGCTCTTTTTTATTTAATATAAGAGATTAAGAGGTTATTTATCTTTGTCTTATTTTAAATAAAAATAAATTCATCAATAGTAACATTTGTTACATAATTAATTGAATAAAAAATGTATAATACAAATACAATAAAACATTAATTCGTCAAAAATTATTAAGATATTTTATAATATTTTGTACATATTATAATTATTTAAAACGGTGTAAATTCAAGGTTTTTAGATGAATTAAATTAGGAGGAAAAGATATGAGTTTATTTTTAGGTAAGATACATTTTTGGCTATTTAATAAAATTTTATGGTTTGAAGGGTTAGAAAATGAAATAATTGATGTTGCAAAAAGTGAAGGATTAGATATTTTAAATTTGCAAAAAGAAATTGAGAATAAGTATGGAGCGAAGCTACCTAATAAGCCTCTTGATGAGATTATAGATACAAGCAATATTCATGGATGGTTACAAGAAAAAATATACTCATCAGAAGGAAGAATAGCAGCTTGGACTACTGTAATAATAGATAATAAGAGAGAAGCTAAGACAAAATTAGAAGAAATATATATTAATCAAGGAATTATAGCAGCAAAAGAAGTAAAAGAAGAGGGCGTTAGATTAGACAGTGCAGAAAATATATTTAATAAAGTTAATGATTATATTTTAGATGGAATGCCATGCGATAGAGTGAATGAAATCATAAATAGCAATGAAAATTATGTGGAATGGACTAGAAGAATTTGTGTACATAAAGAAATTTGGGATAAAGAAAGTGGAGACGTGGAGTACTTTTATTTTTTAAGGAGTTTATGGATTAAAGCTTTTGTAAATGAAATAAATAATGAATTTGATTATTTAGAAGAAAATAATGGTGTAAAATCTATAAGAAGAAAATAAGGATTTCTATAAAAAGATACATTATATGCTGCTCTTTATTTTTATAAAATTATTAAAAATTTTTTATTACATCATTTTGGATTATTAGAAAATACATTATATAGGAATATATATAATGGTATAAGTTATTATTAAAATAAATTAGTATTATTTAAATATCGTATTATTTAAATATTTATTAAAAGAAAATAATACAATATTTTCATCTAACGCACATAAATACACAAAAGAACATAGTATATAGTATCTTAATTAACAAAGGAGAAATGTTTAATGGGATATTATGATAATTGTAATAATTCTGAAGAAAATAATAGATACAAAATACAAAATCATAATCATGAATTTGAATCAAGTACAAGTTATGCAAAAGATGATGAGTGTGTAGAACACAATCACCGTATTAGTGGTGTAACTGGACCTGCAATTAAGCATGGTAAATCTCATGTTCACAAAATAGAAGTATTTACAGATACATTCGGTGATCACTTTCATGAAATTTGCGATACTACTGGTCCAGCTATTTACCTTTCAAATGGAAAACACATTCATTTAGTAAAAGGTGAAACAACTATTGCTGATGGACATTATCATGATTATTATTTTGTGACTTTGATTCAAGATCCAACTGAAGTACCTGAAAAGAAAATGTGCTAAATTTTAAATAAAGTGTGATTTTAAAAATAAACTGAAATATAAGTAAAAAAATTAGGGAAGTATGTAGATTAAGTTCTATGCACTGTCTTTTTTATATGTGATACAAGTTTAAGAAGAAATTACAAAGAAAAAGATAACAGAGATTTAAGGTTATCTTTTTCTTATACTAAAATTGTTTACAAATATTAGTAATAATACACATGAATAAACGCATATTAACATAGTTACTTATGAAAAATAAGCCCAACCTAAATTTTAGGTTGGGCTGAATATTTCTAAATAGAATAAAACATTAATTAAAAATATTTTTATCAAACATTTCTATAAAATTACGTGAAATATTTGATAGAGGCTTATTTTTAGTCCATATTAATCTTAGATATGACTCAATTGATGGTTCTATTATCTTTTTTATTTTTAGATTAACATTGGGTAAGATATTAGAAGCTGTAAGTGGTAAAATAGAAATTCCAATTCCAGCTTCAGCCCAACTTAAAGATGTAATAATATCATCATTTTTACATATTATATGTGGTTCAAAGCCTGCCTTATTACAAGCAATTTTTATAACATCATCGTATCTTCGATTAATTATTAAAGGCTTATCTTTTAATTCGTTAATGAGAATAGTGTTACTTTCTATAGAATTATAGAATTTGGATTTTGCCATTACAACAAAATAGTCATTTAAATTATTTTTAAGATTATCTTTAATTACAAATGAATTATATAGTGATAGATTAAATGGTTCTCTCACAAATCCAACATCAATTACTCCATTATTTAATAGTTCCATTATTTTAAAACTATTGCCCTCATATATTTCATAATCTATTTTAGGATATTGTTTACAAAATTCTTTTATTTTTTGTGGTAAAACATTAATTCCTGAAGAACAAACTGTTCCTATACCTAGTGTTCCCTCTATTCCATTATTAAAATTTTTCATTTCATTTACAGTTGATTTATACAATTCAAGGAGTTGAGAAGATTTATTTTGAAGCAAAATACCAGCATCTGTTAATTCTAAACTTCTGCTCGTTCTATTGAATAATGTTACTCCAAGTTCTTCTTCCAACAATTTAAGTTGTTTACTTAAAGGGGGTTGAGAAATATTTAGCTTTTTAGCTGCTGCTGTTATATGGCCTTCTTCAGCTATGGTTAAAAAATATCTAAGTTGTCTTATATCCATTATTATTCACCTATCTATTCATATCTTTTAGATATAGATCCATTCTTAATATGTATTTTAAATATAGATTTTCTCTTGATATAATAATAAAGAATAAATTATATTTTTACAAGTAAAGATAAATAATACAAAATTACTTAAAAATATAAACTTATATGAAAAGAAGGTTTAATATGAACAAAAAATTTATAAGACTATTTGCAGTTGGACATTTAGTAACAGACATTTATCAAGGAGCATTACCAGCAATGCTACCATTTCTTATATCAGAGAAAAACTTAAGTTATGCAGCAGCAGCATTCTTAATTTTTGCAGCCAATGCAAGCTCATCAATAATACAACCTCTATTTGGAATTTATGCAGATAAAATTTCGCTTTCGTGGGCACTTGGAACAGGTGTATTACTAGGTGGAATAGGAATTGGTGCATCAGGAGTTACAAGTAGTTATAATATGATATTTGCGTTAGTAGCTTTAAGTGGAGTAGGAATAGCATTATATCATCCAGAAGGTGCTAGGCTTACAAATAAATTTTCAGGTGAAAATAAAACAACTGCTGTGAGTCAATTTGCAGCAGGCGGAAATATTGGTTTTGCAGTAGGACCAATAATAACAACAGTAATTTTGTCAATCTTGGGTTTAAAGGGAACTATGGTATTGTGTATTCCTGCAATAATAATGGGATTAATTCTTTTATATGAAGCAAGATATTTTTCTAAAAATGAAAATGAATTAGTTAATGAGAGAGAGTGTATAAGGAATAAAGGAGAAGTAAAAGCAGATCAGTGGGGTGCTTTTGGAAGATTAACACTTACACTTCTTTGTAGATCTACAGTATTTTTTGGACTTAATACATTTTTAGCACTTTATTTTGTACATGTATTAAATCAATCAGAAGTACATGGAAGTATAGCGTTATCTACATTAATTGTTGTTGGAGCAGTTGGAACATTATTTTCAGGAAAACTTGCTGATAAGGTTGGAAATAAGAAGGTAATAATACTGGGTTATTCTTGTTTAGTACCATTATTAATATGTTTTTTAAGTATAAAAAATCCAATAATAGTTACAATAATACTGATTCCATTAGGATTTTTCTTATATATGCCCTATAGCCCAATGATAGCACTTGGACAAAAGTACTTGCCTAATCATGTTGGACTAGCTTCAGGGGTTACAATGGGATTAGGAGTTACTATGGGTGGTGTTGTATCACCAATACTTGGATGGGTTTCAGATAACTATGGTATACACACAGCATTATGTACTTTAATGGTAATGCCTGTTTTTGCAGTGATTTTGGCAAGAAAATTACCTGTATATAATGAAGATATAGAAAATGATGAAATACAAAAAGATGTACAATCAAACACTAAAAAGTTATCAAATAAGAGTTTAAATTTACAAAAATAATAAAATTTTTAAATAATATAAAGAATATGAGTTAAATTAATTGAGACTATATAATAAAAAATGTTAAATAATAAAATTAAAATTTTTATGCCTATTATCTTGATATATCATAAATGTACGAAATAATTAAAAGATGTGCTTTAGGGATTCTTAATAATTTGATATTCATAGATATGTTATAATCAATAGTAAGATAAACGGAATTTGTTTAAAGGAGTAATATTATATGAATAAAAAACAATTAAAGTTAAAAAGTATTGGAATAGAACATCTTGAGCAATATAATCAGTTATTAAGATATGTTTTTCAAGTTACTGAACACGAACTAAATCAAATTGGTTGGCAAGATAAAGAAATTATTCGTGCTAAATCACCAACATTGAAACAAGCAGATGTATTAGGGTGGTTTGATGGAGATAGTTTAATTTCACAGGTGGCTGTTTATCCTATGAAAGTTCGTATTTTTAATTGCACATATGATATGGGTGGTCTTACTGGTGTTGGAACTTATCCGGAGTACTCAAATCAAGGGCTAATGCATAAACTGTTGTATCAAGCATTATATAATATGAAAGAACGTAAACAATTTATATCTTACTTATATCCATATTCTATCCCTTATTATCGCAGGAAGGGATGGGAAATAATATCTGATAAAATCACATACGAAATTCAGGATTATCAGTTGCCAAAAAATCGGCAAGTAGCTGGAGATGTGAGACGTGTTCCTATAGAGAGTGACCAAGTTAAAAAAGCTTATAGTAGATTTGCTTATTCAACACATGGTGCACTATTAAGAGATGATTTGGCATGGAATGAATATTGGTTATGGGATATAGATGATATAATGGCTGCAGTATATTACAATGAAGATGATGAACCAGATGGATATGTAATATATTGGATAGCTGATGATATTTTTCATATTAAAGACATGATATTTGTTAATGAGGATGCTAGAATAGGTTTATGGAATTTTGTAAGTGCTCATTTTTCTATGATTTCAAAAGTTGTAGGAAATACATTTACAGATGAACCATTAGCATTTTTATTGGAAGATGCTGATATAAAAGAAACTATTTCACCATATTTTATGGCTAGAATTGTTGATTTTGAACATTTTATTGGAGAATATCCTTTTAAGCCTGATACTATAGAGCGTGAATGGACATTTACACTTAGTGATCCATTACTTGCTTGGAATCAAGGTACATTTACATTGAAAATTTCAAATGATGGAAAAGGTAAGGTAGTTCATTCAGTAGAAAAGACTACAGATAGAATTGATATTCAAACTATGACAACTATGTTATTAGGATATAAACGTCCAGATTATCTACATAGAATTGGACGAATTGTATGTAGCTCTATGACTGTAGATATGTTGGAAGATGCAATAGAACAGCAGTCACCATATTTTTCAGATTATTTTTAAAATTCAAATTAAATTAATGGATTTAAATTTATAAATGAGAACTTGATAATATACTAAGATTGTATTATTAAAAAATATATGCTCTCCTTAAAGTAGAAAGATTAAAAATCTATAACTTTGAAAGGAGAGTATTTTTATGCAATCAATAACTAAGTATAAACTAGAGTGAAAATATAAAATCCCACATGATATGTTTAAGTATTTTAGTTGTAATTGCATACTGTAAAATAAAATGTATAATATAAGTTAGTATATTCCCTGAAATTTTATTCATAAGATAAAAAATATGTACTAAAAATGTTAATTTGGAGGAGTTATTGTGCAGGAAAAGAAAACTTTTAATTCTTTAAGAGGCAATACTCAAAGTGTTGAAGAAGAGATTCCAATAAATACTTTATCAAAGAAGACAAAAAAAAGTCGGATTAAGATAAATAATTTAGATGAATTTAAAGATGCATTGAAAAAAGAAGGATATGAGATAAATAAGTTTGATGAAGAAAAATTTAAAGCAGATATTGTGAAAATTTTTCAAGTAGATAATAGTGTAATAGAGATTCTACATACATATATTAATAATCCTGAAATTACTTATAAAGTTTATGATACTAGCGATTTAATTGATTATATAAAAAAGATGATATTATTTAAAAATGAGCATAATAGGTTATGTGAAAAAATAAGTGCAATAAAGAAATTAAACATAGATAGAATTGAATATGAACGAGAATTTAGTCTTCAAGATAATGTTGAAGATATAATAAAGGCTATAGAAGAAATAAAAGATGATATATCTGGAATCATAAGTATAGAAGGTAAGATCAGATTAGAGAATTTAGAAAAAGAAATAAATAAGGAATATCTTTATGCAAAAGATATTGAATTATTAAAAAAAATGGTTCTTATTAAAAATGAAAATGTGAAAGAAAAGTATAATGTTGAGTCTAAGACTAAAACAATATCTATAGAAATACCTAAAAAAATAAATTATGAGCACATTGTAGCGAAGAAAGGTTCTGTAGAATATCATGATTATTTAAGTAGTAATATACCAAGAATGCAACGTTTAATAAAGAACATACATAAATATATGAAAGTTGATGAAAAAGAAAAATCAACTTTTAAAATAAATCAAAGTAAGGCTTTGCAGGATTCTATAAATATAGCTGTAGCAACATATGATAATAAGGAGTTTAAAGCAATAAGTGGAAGTAATGATATAAAAAACTATTGCAAGATAACTCCATTAGAAAATGCAACTTTTAAAAGTAGTAAAGTTAATAAGCTTGGTAATTTAGGAATAGGATATAACAGAATTAATGATAGTGAAAAAAAGATATTTGAAGAAATACATAGACAAATAGAGAAGAAAGCCTTGAAAGACGAAGGTAATCTTATTTTGTATACTAAATTAGAGCCATGCCCAAGCTGTTATTACGTAATTAGTCAGTTTTGTAAAAAGTATCCTAATATAAAAGTTGAGGTCAAATATAGCAAAAAATATGGAGAATAGAAATAAAATGAATTTAAATAAATAATTAATACCTTTAATTTACTAACCATTTTATTATCTTTATAATATTGATATATTTTTGTTTGAAATCAAAATATATCAATATTTTCCATGAAAGTGAAGGGGATATTACCTAAGATGTATTTATAGAAATTAATTTTCTATGTTTACCTCTTTATTTTTTTGCAAAAATAATACATAATATAGTAAAAGTGTTATATATAGGAGATGATAAGATGAGAGGAAAACATGCAATTGGAAATAGACCATTTGGTAATATACATTTAGATTATATTAGATATAAAGATAGTGATAAAGATGTTAGACAAATGTATGAAAGGGTAAAGAATGATTACTTAAAAAATGAAAATTTGGACATAGATTTAGAAAAAGCATATTTAAATGAGAGATTTATATCCTATAAAGTAGACATAGGAAAAGATTACTTTAATGTACTTATGATATCTTTAGCTGCTTTCTTAGGAGGAATTTCCACACAATATTTTAATAGGCCAATTATGACATTGGCTATATTGCTTGCATTTATTATTATAGTAGTAAAGTCTTTTTCAAATATACATACAAAAGTAATGCTTAATAAAGAGAAATATGAACATAAGTATTATATTATATGTATTGAAGCTTTAAAAGAAATTGAGCATGAACAAAATAGTATAATAGAAGTAAAAAATCTAAATTAGAATAAAGAAATTATTTTAGAATATTAATTAAGTTTTAAATAACAAATGGATTCAAATAATTTGAATCCATTTTTTGTATGATTTTATTTATGCCTGATTTTTAGTTAGTTATACATTCCATGTTGATTCATATAGTTATATATTTGTTCACCGTGTTCTTGTTCTTCCTTTTGAATATGATTTAATACTTGCCTCATATTTTTATCTTTAAACTCAAATATAGCTGTATTATAGGTAGAAGATACATACTTTTCAGTGGATAATGAATCTTGACATAACATTTTATCATTACTAATATCATTTTGGGTTAATTGAGAATTAGCTGTATTATTCATATTTTGCATAGAATTTTGATTTTGGTTAGCGTTTTGGTTTTGATTAGCTTGTTGGCCTTGATTTACATTTGGAACAGTTCCACTTAACATTTGATTAATAGAATCCAAATGTTGTTGTTCCTTTTGTGCTAATGTTGAAAATAGATTTTTTAATTCTACATCGCAAGCTCTATTAGAATACTTATTGTATTTTTCAACACATAATTCTTCATGACTTTTTTCGTCTTGCAATAATATTCGTTCTTTCATACTTAGATTTACCATAAGAACACCTCCAAGTATAGTTTTACTAAAAAGTAAAACATTATTCATTTTCTTTTATTTCTAATATTTTTACTAAATAATTTACTTTTGTGTTAAAATGTAATTAAAAATTAAATACCAAAGTAGGTGTAGATGGGATGAAAGAAAACTTAAAAGATAAAATAGATAATTTTTTAAATGAAAATAAGATAAATATAACAGGTGGTACCATAAAAACAGAAGAGGAACTTTCACTAGTTTTAAATAATATTGCTATGAGTGACTTGAAAAAAGGAAAGTTTCAAAAGTCATTATATTTTGTAAGTAAAGCATTAGAATTTGATTCTAAAAATTATTATGCTTTATTTATAAAAGGTCTTATTTATAGATATTCAAAAAATTTCAATAAAGCTATTAAAACTTTTGAAGAATATTACGACCTTAGCAAAGACTCATTAAGCCTTATTCATATGGGATTTTGTTATGCAGAACTAAATGATAGTGATAATGCATTAGAGTTCTTTAGAAAAGGAGAACAAGAATTTACAGAAGATGAAAAGAATAAATACAGTTCATTAATGTATATAGTATATGAATGTATGGGAAACATATATATGAATAGGGAGAACATTTTAGAATTTGAAGAAAATGATAAATTTAGATTAAACTATAAATTGGCTATTAAATATTATAAGATGTCACTTAGAATAAACAAAAATAATCACTTGTTACTTAATAAATTAGCAGCTTGTTATCATCATTTTGATGATGAGAAAAAGGCTTTATATTGTTATGAAGAAGCAGCTAAAGTTGCACCGGAAATACAAGAATATAAGGGTGCAATAGAAGAGATGAAAGAACAGGGTATAATAGCTGATGTAATAGAATTTTAAATAGAAGATATATTTTTATAAAGAAAATTTAAGATGTAAAGATTAAAAGCCTCAATAATACTTATTTAAGTATTATTGAGGCTTTTTTATAGAATAAAGAAAAAATACATATTAAATCTATGTAAGTGAAATAATTAATATATACTAAATTTTAATAGGAGTGATATTTATGGAAGAAAATCCAATGTTTTGTTATCAATGTGAACAAACTGCAGGGGGAAAAGGCTGTACTAAACTAGGTGTATGTGGAAAGACACCAGAAGTAGCTAATCTTCAAGATTTGCTTATATATCAATGTAAGGGTATAAGTGTTTATGCAATGGAACTTATAGAAAAAGGAGAAAATATAGATAAAGATATTGTTAAGTTTGTAGAAAATTCATTATTTACAACACTTACTAATGTTAATTTCGATGCAGAAGTTCATGTTGAAATGCTTAAGGAATCTCAAAAAATCAAAGAAGAATTGAGAAAGAAAATAGGAAATAATAAAGAGTATCCAGAACAAGCAAGCTATAACCTAAGCGAGACTAAAGATGAAATGCTTAAAGATTCAAAGAAAGCTGGAATAATGTTTGATCAAACTATAGATGCAGACGTAAGATCACTTAGACAAACAATTATTTATGGATTAAAAGGTATAAGTGCTTATGGCCATCAAGCTAGATTTTTAGGATATTATGACGATCAAGTTGATAATTTTTATTTTAGGGGACTAGAATGTACAACAAATGATAATTTAAGTGTTGAAGAACTTATTAGAATGACAATGAGGACTGGTGATATGAGTGTAGCAGTTATGAAAAAATTAGATGAAGCTAATAGCGAAACTTATAAAAATCCAACCCCACATAAGGTTAATGTACATATTAAAAAAGGTCCATTTATAATAGTTTCTGGTCATGATTTAAGGGACTTAGAAATGTTGCTTAAGCAAACAGAAGGCAAAGGAATTAATATATATACTCATGGGGAAATGATACCTAGTCATGGATATCCAGGACTTAAAAAGTATAAGCACCTTGTTGGTAATTATGGAGGAGCTTGGCAAGATCAACAAAAGGAGTTTGATGGTATTCCAGGATGTATTCTTATGACTACGAATTGTCTTATGAGACCTAGAGAAACATATAAAGATAGAATATTTACTACAAGTGTAGTTGGATGGGATGGATTAAAGTATATAAAGGCAGATAAGGATGGATATAAAGATTTTACAGAGATAATAGAAAAGGCATTAGAACTTGGAGGATTTAAAGAGTCAGAAGAGCCACATGAAATATTAGTAGGCTTTGGCCATCATGCAACTTTAAGTAATGCAGAAACAATAGTAAATGCAGTTAAGGAGGGGGAAGTTAGGCATTTCTTCTTAATTGGTGGATGTGATGGGGCAAGGCCAGGAAGAAATTATTATACAGAGTTTGCAAAGAAAGTTCCAATGGATTGTATAATTCTTACTCTTGCATGTGGAAAATATAGATTTAATAAGTTAGAATTTGGAGAAGTTGCAGGACTTCCAAGGTTATTAGACGTTGGTCAATGTAATGATGCATATTCAGCAGTTAGAATTGCAACAGCACTTGCAGACGCTTTTGACACAGATGTAAATGGATTACCACTTTCAATAATTTTATCTTGGTATGAACAAAAAGCAGTTGCTGACCTTTTAGCATTGCTTTCATTAGGTATAAAGGGAATATTTGTTGGACCAACTTTACCAGCATTCTTCAGTCCTAATGTACTTCAATATTTGGTTGATACATTTAATTTGAAATTAATAAGTGAACCTGATGATGATTTAAAGACTTGTTTGCAACAAGGAGTATAATTGTAAGGTATTTAATTATGAAAGCATAGTATGAGTTTTTAAGAATTGTAATAATTAAAAATAAGGATTGTTTTAATAAAATAAGTATTAAAATAATTCTTATTTTAATACGAATGATTATAATATTCTACTTAAAATACAATAAGGACTAAATCATAAGATAAAAAGCTAAAATTAGCAATTAATAGTGCTTGAGGGAGATAAACAAGAATAATTTTGAAATATAAATGCGTAATAATTTCCAGTTGTGTTATAATTGATGAAACAAATAGAATAAAGGGTGTGTTAAGCTGTGAGAGCATTTATATTTGATATGGACGGTGTAATAATAGATAGTGAACCAATACATCGTCAGGTGCATGGAGAAATTATGAATACTTTAGGAATAAATATATCTAAGGGAGAATTAGCATTATATGCAGGAGCTACAAATGAATATATTTTTACAAAATTAAAAGAAAGATATGGAATAAAGAAATCTGTTAGTGAACTTATGGATTATAAATCTAAACTTATTATCAACAAAGTAAAAGAAGAGTCACTAGAACCTATAAATGGAATTAGGGAATTGTTAAATGCTTTAAGAAAAAATAATATAAAGACAGCTATAGGATCATCATCTCCTAGAAGTTTAATAGAGGCTGTTATAGATAAGTTTAATCTACACGGTGCTTTTGATTGTATAGTAAGTGGAGAAGAAGTTGAAAGAAGTAAACCATATCCTGATGTTTACATAGAAGTAAGCAAAAAGTTGGGCATAAATCCAGAAAAGTGCATAGTGGTTGAAGATTCTCATAATGGTGTACAAGCTGCTAAAAGTGCTGGAATGAAATGTATAGGTTTTGATAACGTAAATTCAGGTAATCAAGATTTATCGAAAGCTGATGTTAGGGTAGATACTATAAGAAAAATAGATATATTTAATTTATGTAAATATTTTGGTTAGAATAGAATTAAAGATTATTATTTTAAAGTTTATTATTGACAAACTATAAGTTTTAAAATAATATGAAAATATATAAATTTCAGAAAAAAAGGAAGGTATTTTTGTGAGTGTAGTAAGTATTTAATTATAACTAATTTAATATTCATCAAAAAATAGGTTATAGAACCTTTATTTGTTAATGGAAAAATTAATTATTATAGATGCACTACGAGTCATGAAATAACTTTAATTTAAAAGATATAAATAACTATATCTTTTATTAATGTTGATTTTTTAGCCGTGGAGATATCCATGGCTTTATTTATTTTATAATAATATTTATAGGTTTAAAAAAGAAATCAACACAGTAAATGTATAACTAAATAGTATAATAGTATAAGTATCTATCTATAAAATGAACTTAATTTAAGGTCGTTTTATAGGTAGTTATTTTTATATCTCCATATTTTCTACACAAGTATTTTATATAATAAATTTGAAATAATAGAAAGGAAGCGACTTTATATGGATGGTGATTCTATACAGAAATTAACTATAAAAGGAAATTTTAAAAAGAGTTCATATATATCACAGACTTAGAATATAACATATGAATTTTAAGTAATATGTTAAATGATATGAACTCTATGTAAAGGGGGAAATATCATGAATAAAGAAATAAAAGCATTGATTAACGAGAATAAATTACAAAAATTAATAAGTTATTTTAAAGATATGAATTCAGTAGATATAGCTAAAATAATGTCAGAGCTAAAAGATAGCAAGCTAGTTATAGTTTTTAGAATTCTCCCAAAAGACAAATCAGTAGAAGTATTTTCATATCTTGATAAAGAAATACAAAGAAAATTAATTCAATCTATAACCGATAATGAAATAAAAGATATAGTAGAAAAGTTGTTTTTAGATGACACAGTAGATTTCATAGAAGAATTACCAGCATCTGTGGTAAAAAGAGTTTTAAAAAATACATCTACAGAAAAGAGAGAGCTTATAAATCAATTTTTAAGATATGATGAATCTTCAGCAGGTGCAATAATGACAATTGAATTTTTGGATTTAAAAGCTGATATGACTGTTAAAGAAGCCACAAACAATGTAAGATATAAAAGCAATAGCAAAGAGGTTGTAGAAACTTGTTTTGTAATCGATAATGATAGAAAACTACAAGGAACTTTATTTTTGAAAGATCTAATTTTAAATTCTGAAGACACAAAAATCAAAGATATAATGGATAAAAATATAGTTTATACTAAAACTATAGAAGATCAAGAAAAAGTGGCATTAATATTTAAAGAATATGATTTAACTTGTATGCCTGTAGTTGACAAAGAAAATAGACTAGTTGGAATAATTACAGTTGATGATATTATTGATATTATTGAGCAAGAAAATACAGAAGATTTTCAAAAGATGGCGGCTATGGAACCTAACGAAGAACCATATTTAAAAACTTCTGCTATAAAGCTTGCAAAGCATAGAATTGTTTGGCTTTTAGTTTTGATGATTTCTGCAACATTCACTGGATCGATAATAAAAAATTTTGAAGATGTACTTCAATCAGTTGTAATACTTGCGGCATTCATCCCTATGCTTATGGATACGGGCGGAAATGCTGGATCACAATCATCTACTTTAATAATTAGAGGATTAGCGTTAGGTGATATAAATATTAAAGATTATGGAAAAGTAATACTTAAAGAGTTTGAAGTAAGTATTATAGTTGCATTGGCACTTTCAAGTGTGAATTTTTTAAGAATATATTTCTTAGAAAAAACTAGTTTAATGATTTCATTAACTGTGTGTGGAAGTTTGTTCTTTACAGTGATAATTGCTAAAGTTATCGGTGGAGCATTACCAATAATAGCAAAGAAATTAAAGCTTGATCCAGCAATAATGGCAAGTCCATTAATAACAACTGTTGTAGATACATGTGCTCTTATAATTTACTTTACCTTAGCCAAATTATTTTTAGGAATATAAAGTTCTATGTTTCTAAATAAGTTTAGAGGAGAATTATACTATGATTAATATATTGCTTGTAGATGATGAAAAAAAGATATGTGAATTTGTAAAAGCATATTTAGATAAAGAAGGTTTTGTAACGGATGAAGCTAATGATGGATGTACTGCAATAAGATACTTTGATTTAAATAGATATGATCTTGTGATTTTAGATAGAATGTTACCTGATATAAGTGGAGAAGAAGTGTGCAATCATATTAGAAATAAATCTGATGTACCTATAATAATGTTAACTGCAAAAGTAGATGAAGAAGATAGATTAGGTGGATTTAAACTAGGGTGTGACGATTACTTATGTAAGCCTTTTAATATTAAAGAACTTATATTTAGAGTAAAATCTATTTTAAAGAGAAGTGGCAAAATAGATTTTAGAGATATTATGAAATTTAAACAAGGAATAGAAATAAATACATCATCACATGAGGTTACTGTAAGAGGAAAAAAGATATTATTAACTAATACAGAATACAAGATATTATTATTGATGGCATCAAATCCTCAAAAAATATATAGTAGAGAAGAACTTTTAGAAAGTGTGATAGAAGAATATTATGAAAAAATGGATAGAGTAATTGATAGTCATATAAAAAATTTAAGGCAAAAAATTGAAGTTAATTCAAGGGATTGCAAGATAATAAAAACTATTTATGGGGTAGGATATAGATTTGAATTACAAGATTAAAAGTATATCATTAAGAAATACAATTTTAATATCATTTACTATAATCATGACTTTAACCATTTTTACAATATCAATATTTGTTAAAAAAACATTTCAAACAGAGTTTGGCAAGTATGTTGATGATAGCAATAAAACAGAAGTTGAACATTTAGTTTTCGACTTAAAAAATATATATAAAGATAATAATTGGGATGTAGAATTAATTGAACAATTAGGCCAAGATGCTATAAAGAAGGGTATTGCATTAGAAATATATAGTTATGATAATACTTCAGTATGGAGTGTTTTTAATGATGAACAAATTTTATCTAATGAAATATTAAGTAGCATTAGGGAAAATATGATGAGTATTGAGGAAAATTGGAATAGTAATTTAAAAGATTATAAGATAAATATATATGATGAAAATGAAAATATAGTAGGGTATGAGAATATAATTCACTATGAATCAGTTTATTACATGGAAAATGACATGGAGTTTTTAAGTATAATTAATAAGTTTATGGGTATAACAAGCATAATTTCAATTGGTAGCATTATCTTAATATCAATCTTAATATCTAAAGTATTATCTAATTCTATGGAGAAAGTATCTAAAATGGCAAAGGTAATAGAGAAGGGGAAATATAAAAGCAATTTAGATTATAAAAGTAATATAAAAGAAGTAGATGATCTTATACTTGCTATAAATAGCTTGTCAGTCAAATTGAATGATGAAGAGATTCTAAGAAAAAGATTAACTACAGATATAGCACATGAGTTAAGAACACCTCTTACAAGCATTCAAGGACATTTAGATACATTAATTGATGGCGTTTGGGAACCGACTTCTGAAAGACTTATAAGCATTAGAGAAGAAGTGTCAAGATTAGGTGACCTAGTAGGTGAGTTAAGAAAACTTTCAAAATTTGATATTGAAAAGAACATTTTAAATAAGACTGAGGTTAATTTAAAAGAGCTTATACAAAATATAATTTATAATTATGAAAGTAAGGCTTTAGAGAAACAAATTACTATAGAGAGTAACCTTAAAGATATATTTATAAATGTAGATAAAAATCAATTTTCGCAAGTTTTAATAAATATTTTATCTAATGCAATTAAGTATACTAATATAGGTGGTAGAGTTGAATTAAATATGTATGAAGACATCGATAATGTAAATATAAGTATTAAAGATACAGGATGTGGAATTCCTAAGGAAGATATAAAGAATATATTTCAAAGGTTTTATAGAGTTGATAGATCTAGAAATAAAAAGACAGGTGGAATAGGGGTTGGACTTACCATAGCTCAAAGTATAATAAATGCTCATAATGGGGAAATTATAGTTAAGAGTGAACTGAATAAAGGGACAGAGTTTATAATTAAACTTTCTAAATAAGTATATATTAAATGATTATTTAATGAAAAAGTATTCAATAAGATATAGAGTACTTTTTTATTTTTTTATTAATATAAAGAAAAGTAAGATTAGACTTAATTATATTAAAAAGATACGAATACTATTTTAATTAATTTAAATTAATGCTATAATACGGACAGGAATTAATAGGATATTTTATATAAACATACATATAAATGGTATTTATTGTAATATATGTGGACTAAATTAATATTTTAAATCCATTAATATGTGTTTTATATGAATGGAAAGAAAATACTTAACTTATTTAGTAGGGGGGACTTTTAAAGTGCTGACGGAAGGGAAAAAGGGGATTAACAAAAAGTTAATATTACTTATAATAACAAATGTAATTAGCTTTTATATTATATTTAGATTGAATATTTTTATGGCTAATAATGTAGACTTGGCTGAATTAACTCTTGTTAAGGATATAAAAGGTATAAATTATATAATAGGATTTATATCAGTGTTTTGTTGTTTTTTATATTATTATTTATACGAAGAAAATTATTTTTTTATGTTTTCACTAATCTATCTATCTATCTATTCTGAATTTTTAATAGTTGATTTTCTAACAAAGCATATAAATATAAGTGCTCTTATGCATTCTAACTCATCATTTGTAGGTTTTGCATCAATATTTAGAACGCTATTATTATATTTAACTATATTCAATCAAAATAAAGTAACCAAAGGTATTTGTAAAAATAGATTTGCTACAGTAATATTTGTTTTGATTTCTAATGTATTATTTATATTAATGGATTTAAATATAATGAAGTACTATTCACATGTAATTAATATAGATGTTCTTATGATTATTAAGAATATAATAAATTTAGCGACGTACTTATTAATATTAGAAGTGTGTATAAAATATTTTAAAGAAAAAGAATTTAATTATTTTATAACTTTTGCTAGTTTAAGTGTTATGTTTTTGAGTAGAATTTTACTAGTTAAAAGTTTATATAATGATCAAAAGATGATGTACATATTAAATCGCTGTCTATTGGCATTAGGTTTTTTTATAATAATAATCAGTGTATTTATAGAAATAATAACTAAGTCTAAAGAAAATAAAGAGTTAAGTTATGAAGTGGTTAATCAAAAAAATGAAATGTATAAATTGAAGGAAGAAGAGGAAATGAGGAGTCAATTTTTTGCAAACATATCTCATGAACTTAGAACACCTCTTAATATAATTATTTCATCTTTTCAACTTCTAAGAATGTACAATTATAATGAAGAAGAATTTTTAAAATACTACAATAAATATGAAAACACAATTTCACAAAATTGTTCTAGGATGTTAAGACTTATTAATAATATTATTGATGTTACTAAGTTTGATGCTGGATGTTTCAAAATGAATTTTGTTAATTGTGAAATTATTAGTTTGGTTGAAAATATAACTTTATCAATAGCAGAATATGAGAAAGCTAGAAAAAGGAATATAATTTTTGATACAGATTGTGAGTTCCTTGAAATAAAGTGTGATCCAGAAAATATGGAAAGAGCAATTTTAAATCTTCTTTCTAATGCTATTAAATTTACAAGTGATAATGGAAATATATTTGTGAGTATTGAAAGTCAAAATAATGATGAGTGTTTAAGCATAACTATAAAAGATGATGGAATAGGAATTCCAAAAGATTTTAGAAAAAGCGTTTTTGAAAGATTTGTACAAGTTGATAAGTCTTTTAGAAGAAATGTAGAAGGAAGTGGAATAGGCTTATCTTTAGTTAAATATATAGTAAATTCTCATAATGGAGAGATTAATCTAAAAGATAATGAAGAAAAAGGTTGTGAATTTATAATTAATTTACCTAATGTAAAGATAGAGGATGAGTTAGATGATATTGAATTCAATTTGCATAAAAAAGATGAAATTGATAGTAAAATACTTATTGAACTTTCAGATATTAAATAAAAAATATAAAACCTTGTAGTTTTAGAATTACAAGGTTTTCTGTTATTAAAAATTTTCTAGTCTATCAATAAGACTTTTTTTATGGGTATTTTTGTATATAAATCTTGGAAGTATAATTGAAATAACAATTAAAATTGAAGATGATATGAAAATAGGGGTGAGTTTAAAACAATAATTAATATAAGTGATATTATTAGTTAATGATTTAATTATAGTAGAAGAAAAATATATACCTATAGTGATTTCAAATAGTATAGTTAAAATTGCATAATATAATCCCTCATATGTTAAAAGTTTTAATATTTGTTTTTTGGTCATTCCTATACTTTCAAGAATTGCAAATTCTTTTTCATAAGAAATTATTTCTGTAACAAAAGAATTTATAAAATTGAGTATTCCAATTAAACCAATAATAAGTACTAAAACATATCCAACTATACTGTATGAGCGTTGGAATGATTTTAGTTCACAAATATATGTAGCAGTAGATTTATATTTTATGTTAGAATCAATATTCATAGTATAATTTTCAAGAAAATTTTGCATTTCATTTATTTTATTATTATCCACATTAAAGTAATAACTTGCTAACAAAGGATTATCAAATTGATTTTTGAATTCATTATCTGGTAAAATACATTCAATATTAAAATCTGAATTTTTATCTCCATGAAATCCATTAGAATTTGAATGCAATTGATCAGGTATAGTACAAAATCCCATAACTTCATAAGTTTTAGTTTTAAAATCATCATATTTTATAGTAATTCTGTCTCCTATTTTATAGTAACTTATCGTATTATTATAATTAGATGCAGTAGGACAAATAAGAATATAATTACCTTCTTTAAATTTTTCTAAATTAAGATCTCCTTGAATTATTAGTAATTTTTCTAAAAGAAAATCATTCATTCCATATAATTTAATATTGCATTTTCCAGTTTTTTTAAATTCATCAAATTTTTCATTTAAGTAATATTCACTTTTAGGATAAGTTAAATTTAGTGTATTATTAATATTATTTAATGCGTCTATACTTACGGTATGAGGAACACCATCAAAATATAAATAACCTCTTTCTTTAATATAATCATTACGATTTATTAAACTTATAAGGCTATTTGGAAGCATATCCTCATTATTATATTGAAAGGTAAAATAGCTAAAAAAGTTCTTATTACTAACTTGAAAATCACATAATGAATTTTCTTGTAAATATATATTTACATTATAATTATTTACAATGTTGAATACAGCATTAAACAATATTAAACTAAGGGATAATGAAATTACTATAATTATAGATTTTTTTATATCTCTAAATAAATTTAAAAAAGCCATTTTGTATATTTTACCCTTTGTATTTATGTTTTTTCTAAAGAAAATATTATTTTTACTAACATGACAATAATTTATAGCTTCAATAGGTGTTATGTGTGCAGCGACTTTACTAGGTTTAATACAAGCGATAAAAACTGTAATAAGAGAAAAAATTGTTGTTAAAATAAATATATTTGGGTGCAAGGAAAAATGAATGTTTTGATAAGCAAGTAAATTATTCATTAAAGTTTTATTAATTATAGGTAAAAGAATAATACTAATTATATAACCTAAAAATATACCTATGGGTATACCTATAATTGAAAGAAAAAGAGCTTGTATAAAAAGAATTTTCTTTATTTGTTTTGATGTTGTACCTAGAGTTTTTAAAAGACCCCAAAATTGAATATCTTTAACTATTGATATATGAAAAATATTATAAATAATTAAATATCCTGTAAAAGTTATAAATAAAATTACAAGAGATAAAGAAAAAATTATTTCTGGACTACAAATAAAATCATATGACCAATTAATACTTAGATTTATATCAGAGTCTATATTACAATCCTTTAATATTCTATTAATTTTTTTGTTAACATTAAAATTATTTTTTAATATTATATCAGCAACAATTATTTTATCAGAATTTAATTCATTGTAATGTATGAAATTATTTTTTAAGAACTCTTCTGAAACATAAATTTTATTATTACTTTCAGTATAAGGATTATCATAAAATCCTGTTAATACAAAATTCTTACCATTTAAAGATAAACATGCACCTATATTATGAGGAATATTAAACATATCTAAAACTTTTGTACTAGTCATTATTTCATTTGATTTTATGGGAAAAGTTCCAATTTTAGGATACGAAAAATTGCACCTAGCATAAATTTCATTACAATATAACATTTGAATATTTGAATTAATAAACTCTTTATTTGTAATTTTAGATATAGGTATAGAAATACCTATATCTTTTACTAAAGGATGCTCTTTCATTTTATTAAAATCATATTTTGTTAGATATTGTAAAGTGAAATTTGATGAATTACCTTGTTCAAGCATTGTTGAAATTTCAGCAGATTTGCATATACTGAAAGCTAGAGTAAATAAACTTGTAAATAACACAGTAGTTAATATTATAGAGAAAATTGTAAGTATAGTTCTGATTTTATTAGCTTTAAAGCTTTTTTTACAAAGCATAAAAATAACTTTTTTATTGTTATTTTCAAATATAATTAACCCTCCTTTTTTATTTAGTCTATGTTTTAATAAAATTTTAATATTTGGACTAGAGTTCTAATTCAGTATTTTTCCATCTTCAAGGCGAATTATAGAATTAGCAAGTTGAGCTATTTCTTCATTATGTGTAATCATAACAATCGTTTGATGAAAAAGTTCACTTGAAATTTTTAGTAATCCTAAAACTTCTTGACTTGTTTTACTATCAAGATTTCCTGTAGGTTCATCAGCAAGTATAATTGTTGGTTTAGTAATTAATGCTCGTGCAATGGCAACTTTTTGTTGTTGTCCACCTGATAGCTGGTTAGGAAGACAAGAAAGCTTTTCCTTTAACTTTAACATAGTAACAATTTTGTTGAAAAAATAAGTATCAATATCATTTCCATCAAGTTGAAGAGGAAGTAATATATTTTCACAAACGCTCAACATAGGAATTAAATTATAATTTTGAAATATAAAACCAATATTGCGACGGCGAAAAATAGTAAGAGCATCCTCAGTAAACTTAGAAATATCTTTATTATTAACAAAAACTTGCCCAGAAGTAGGTCTATCAAGACCACTTAACATATGAAGTAAAGTAGATTTTCCACTGCCAGATGTACCTACTATAGCAATAAAGTTTCCTTTCTCTATTTTTAAATTTATATTGTTTAAAGCTTTAACAATATTTAGACCTTGTCCATATTGCTTACTTAAATTAATAGTTTCTAATAATGACATATTAAAACCCCTTATTAAGTTTATTATATTTATTGCAATAAATATTGAGAAAATCTTATGTCTATAATTTTAAAGTCTTGAAGATTTTTATTTATTACATCAAGTAATTCTTGTTTAATTTTCTTTTCATTATTTAAATCATTAAAAAAATCATAATCTCTATTTCTAAAATAATTATTTACTATATCTTTTATAACAGGAAGTTTATTCTCTTTTGCTAATTGCTTTTTAGCGATACTATCTTTTTTATTATAACCTACAGAAAGTTTACCTTTAAAATATCTATTTTTAGAAGTATCATTTAAACCAACAGTAAATTCTCCTAAATCAACATATACCTCATGTATTTTACTTTCTTTAAAAATTATCATATTATTACTATGAAGATACCATATACTAGTCAATATTATAACTGAAAACATTACTAAAATTAAAAAAATTAATTTAGTTTTTGATTTTTTATTAGATTTAGATGAATTTTCATTACTCATATAATTACCTCTTTCTAAAATGTATTTTCAATATACATTTTAGAAACTAAATGTAACAAAAATCTCACAGTTTAAAAATGTAATGTTACAAAGTTGAGATAATTTGCTTATTGAATTATATTAAAATATAAATACTACTTTTAAATCACATCTTTATACAGTTTTACTTATGTATATATCAACATTCTGATAAAAAATCGCCTAAATCAAAAAATAGCTATTGATTTAATAAGAATATTGAAAAAGTAGATCCGTTACCTTTACTTGAACTTACTTTAATATAGCCACCTTCTTTTGAAATGATTTCACGAGAAAGATAAAGACCGATGCCAATGCCAGAAATGTCATAAACATCTTCTTCTCGATAAAAACGATTAAAAATTTTACATATGTTCTTAGAATTTATACCAATGCCATCATCGATTATATCTATTTTAGTAAAAATCTCTAAGGGAGTAACATTTATAGAAATATTACCTTTACAATGAGTATATTTTACTGCATTATCTAAAATATTAAAAATAGCTTCACTTGTCCATTTGGAATCATGTTTTACAATTAATGAAGAATCACAAGATACAGTAATATTTAAATTTTTCTTTTCTGCTGTAAATATTATATTGCCTAAAGAAGATGCAATTGTATTACAAAGGAGAGAGGACTTTATATTTAGAGATATTAAACCAGTTTCAAGTCTAGACATTTTTATTATTGACTGAATTAAAAAGTCTAATTTATTTAATTGATTGTTTATTAATAATAAAAATTCATTAACTTTTTCTTTAGAAAGTTCTCTTTCAATTAAGGTAGAATTATATAATTTTAAATTTGCAATAGGAGTTTTAACTTGATGAGAAATATCAGAAATTAAACTTTGAATTTCTATTTTCTCTATTTCACTTTTATTTTTACTCTCAAGCATTATGTTATATAATTTTTTTAATTTATTTTGAAATTTAGATACCAAAGTTTCATCTTCAAGATTAAAAGCAATATTATCCTTTCCAGAGATCATATCATCTATGTAATTATCTATAGTTTTAAATGTATAGATAATTCTTTTTCTTATTAAAATAATAAAAATTAATCCAAGAAAAATATAAGATAATGCAAATAAAAGAGTTAGAATTTTCACGTTAAAATTTTCTATTTTGATAAAAACAAAAGCTGTAAAACTTATAAAAAGCAAAATTAACAGTGATATAGTTAATTTATAAATTTTATTGAATGATAAATTAAATTTCATTGTATTTTCCACCTACCCACATATACCCCATACCATAGATGGTTTTTATGTATTTAACATTTTCAGTTTCAATTTTATTTCTTAGACGATTTATATTAACAGTTAAAGTATGTTCATCTACAAAGTTTCTATCACAATCCCAAAGCTTTTCAAGAAGAACTTGTCTAGTAAGAACTTGTCCTTTATTGGAAATTAAGATCTTTAGCATTTTAAATTCTGTTGGAGTAAATGAAATAACATTATCATTAACAGTTGCTGTCATTTCATTGAAATCTATTGTAAGATTAGAATCTTTATAAATACAAGAAAATAAATTTTTAGTACATCTACGAAGTATTGCAGCTATTTTTTGCCTAAATATATTTATATTAAAGGGTTTTGTTATGTAATCATCAGCGCCAAGTTTAAATCCAGAAAGTATATCATCTTCTAAATCACAAGCAGTTAAAAAAATTATAGGAGTATCCTGAATTTGTTTTATGCTTTTACATAAATCAAAACCATTACCATCAGGTAAGTTTACATCTAGAATGATTAAATCAAAATTTTCTATATTTAAAATTTTTAATGTTGAATTTATGTTATATTTTGGTGTAACAACATAGCCATCTAATTGGAGATTATAGCATAGTCCAGAATTTAAGATAATATCATCTTCTACTATTAGTATTTTTTTCATCTTTTCTCCTTATGTAACATCTTTATTATTTACCTTTATTAGAATACATTTCTATATATTTAGTATAATATCAAATTGAAATGTTAAAGTCTAATTTTAATATAAGAAAAGTTATATTGTTAAGAAGAATTTATAATAGTTATTTTAAATAATATTTTTTATTATATAAGATTAAAGACATGATAGATTTAAAATATCATATTTTCTATGATTAGATTGTAATAAAAAAAGTATAAATGAGTATGTGGACTTATTGCAATTGCTTTGTTTTGAAGTGAAAAGGCATATAAAATTTAAAAATAAAGGAAATATACTAAACAATATTAAAACTGATTTTATGTTTGTGTGATAAAGTCACAGATTTTAATAAGCTTATTATGGTATAACCTTATTAAAATATAAGAAATAAAGACTTGTAGCATTTGAATAAATACAGAAAGCAATATTAGAGAATACTACTTTATATAAATGTTTATGTTAGAAATAATAAAGTAAGGAGAGATAACATGGCTAAAAAAATTATTATTGTTGGTGGGGTTGCAGGTGGAGCATCTACTGCAGCTAGACTTAGAAGGTTAGATGAAAATTTAGATATAATTATGTTTGAAAAAGGAGAATATATATCATTTGCTAATTGCGGACTTCCATATTATATAGGAGGGGCAATTAATGATAGAGAAAAACTTATAGTTCAAACTGTAGAAGAAATGAGTAAGAAATTCAATTTAGATATAAGAAATTTAAGTGAAGTTATAAAAATAGACAAGGAAAATAAAAAAGTCAGTATAAAAGATTACAGAAAAAATAAAGTTTATGAAGAAGACTATGATATTTTAGTATTATCTCCAGGAGCAAGTCCTTTAAAACCTGAAATATCAGGAATTGATAAATGTGATAATTTATTTACACTTAGAAATATACCAGATACAGATAAAATAAAAGAATTTGTTGATAATAAAAATCCTAAAAAAGCAGTTGTAATAGGTGGGGGATTTATAGGACTTGAAATGGCTGAAAATCTAAAGGAAAGAGGCATTGATGTAGCGTTAGTAGAAGCTAGTGATCAAGTGATGGCTCCAATTGATATAGAAATGGCAAGTATAGTACATGACCATTTAATTGATAAAAATGTAGAATTAATATTAAAAGATGGTGTAGATTCTTTTGAAGATAAAGGAAAGAAAATCGTTTTGAAAAGTGGAAGAAAAATTAATACTGATATGATAATTTTATCAATAGGTGTTAAACCAGAAACTAGAATAGCTAAGGAAGCAGGCATTAAATTAAATGAAAGAGGAGCTATTATAGTAGATAAATATATGAAAACTTCTGATTCAAACATTTTTGCACTAGGAGATGCAATTGAAGTTATGGATTTTGTAAATAAAAAGCCTACAATGATTCCTCTAGCTTGGCCTGCAAATCGTCAAGGTAGATTAGTTGCTAATAATATAATTGGAAGAAATGAAGAGTATAAAGGAAGCCTTGGTTCATCAGTAGCCAAAGTATTTGACTATACAGTAGCTGCAACTGGCAATAATGAAAAAATGCTTAAAAGACTAGGTATTGACTATAAAGCAATTCATATACATCCAGGTTCTAATGCAGGATATTATCCAGGATCTTTTCCAATAGCAATTAAGATGTTATTTAGTCCTGATGATGGAAGAATATTTGGAGCTCAAGCTGTAGGAATGAGTGGTGTTGAAAAACGTATAGATATATTAGCTACAGCTATTAAGGGGAATTTTACTGTTTTTGATTTACAAGATATTGAAGTGTGTTATGCACCACCATACAATTCAGCAAAAGATCCAGTTAATATGTTAGGTTACTATGCAGCAAATATTATAGAAGGAATAGTGGATACAATACAGTGGGATGAAATAGATAATATAGATAAAAATAATTCTATAATTTTAGATATAAGGGAAGAATTTGAATTAGTTACTGGGAAATTTGATAATTCAATTAACATTCCCCTTGGTGATTTGAGAAATAGATTAAATGAGATACCAAAAGATAAACATATATATGTTACATGTCAAGTTGGGTTACGTGGATATGTAGCTTGTAGAATATTAAAACAAAAAGGAATAAAGTGCACTAACATAGATGGTGGTTTAAAGACTTACATGTATGTAAAAAGAGCAGAAGAAAGTTTGAAAAATCAATATGAAAAACTTAATGAGATAAAAGAAGAGGTAGCAGCTATGAGTTTAGAGGATTTAGATATAACAGAAATAAATGCAAAAGTTACGTTAGATGCTTGTGGACTTCAATGTCCAGGACCGATAAGAAGAGTATTTGAAGAAATTAATAAAATGGAAGAAGGTCAAATTTTAGAGGCAAAAGCAAGTGATGTTGGATTTAGTAAGGATATAAAAGCATGGTGTGAAAAAACTAATAATACTTTACTTAAATCAGAATTTGATAAAAGTAAAAATGCTTTTGTAGCTTATATACAAAAAGGAACAAAGAAAGATGAAGCGATATCTTTAAGTTCAACTGTAGATAAAAATGGAGCAACTTTGGTAGTGTTTAGTGGAGAGTTTGATAAAGCTATAGCATCATTTATAATAGCCACAGGAGCAGCTTCTATGGGAAAAGAAGTTACTATGTTCTTTACTTTTTGGGGACTTAATATATTAAAAAGCAAAAATAAGCCCAAAGTAAATAAGGATACTATGGAGAAGATGTTTGATATTATGTTGCCAGGACATCCAGAAAAGTTACCATTATCTAAAATGAATATGATGGGAATGGGACCTGCAATGATAAAACAAATAATGAAAAAGCATAACGTTGACGATTTAGAAAGTTTGATAACTAACGCAATAAATATGGGAGTTAAGGTTGTTGCATGTGCTATGAGTATGGATCTTATGGGAATAAAAAAAGAAGAATTCATTGATGGAGTTGAAATAGGGGGAGTTGCATCATATTTAGGTGCTACTGAAGATTCAGGATTAAATTTATTTATATAATTTATAAAAGAGCTATATCTTAGAGTATTCTAATATATGGCTCTTTTGTTCTACAAAAAAATTAAAAATTCATAATTATTAAGTTTAATGGGAAGGAGAAGTATTAATAGTGTTTTTATTATAATATATATATTGACATTAACGCCACGTAAACATATATACTTGAGATAAAGGGGTGATAAAAATGGATTATACAATAAAGGAATTAAGCAAAATTACTGGTGTAAGCAGTAGAACATTGAGATACTATGATGAGATTGATTTATTAAAACCTTGTAGAGTGAATTCATCTGGATATAGAATATACAGTGGAAATGAGGTTGACTTACTTCAGCAAATATTATTTTATAGAGAATTGGATTTGCCTTTAAATAAAATTAAAGAAATTATTTCAAAGGATAATTTTGACTACAAAAAAGCTTTATACGAGCATAAAGAAAATATTATAAGAAAACAACAAAGGTTTAAAATAATATTAGAAAATATTGAAAAGACTATAGAAACAATAGAGGGAGAACAAATTATGAAAGATGAAGAAAAATTTATTGGATTTAAAGAAGAGCTAGTAAAAGAAAATGATAAAAAATATGGTAAGGAATTGAGAAAAAAATATGGGGAAGAAGTAATAGAAAAAAGTAACGAAAATTTATTGAAATTATCAAAAGAAGAGTTTTATGAAGTTGAAAAAATAGGAAAAGAAATAAATGAAAAATTAAATAAAGCTTTAAAAATTGGGGATTCAACTTCTGAAATTGCTATGGAAGTAGTTAGACTTCATAAAAAATGGCTAAGTTATTATGGAAATTATTCGAAAGAAGCACATATAGGATTAGGAGAAATGTATGTGTATGATGAACGATTTAACAAATTTTATACTGAAAATGTTGGGTGTGGTGCAGCTGAATTTTTAAAAGATGCAATTATTGAGTTTTATAAGTAATGCACATTGTTTAACAGTGAAACATCATCCTTAAAATGAATATTTTATTATGTAATTTAGATTACATTAGTAGTTCTATTGTAAAAACTATAAATAATTTCTGATTATAAGTTATAATAAAAAGTAATATAGAATATACCGAAAAATTAAATGCAATTGTTAAAAGTTTAGCAATCTATGGTGATAGAATATTGAAAAAATACAATATTAAATTGTAATTAAAAACAAAGATATGGAGTGTGATTTTAATGAAAAGTACATTACAAAGAATAAAAAAATTTAGAAATGATAGAGAGTGGGATCAGTTTCATACACCAGCTAATCTTTCAAAAGCCATTTCAATAGAAGCAGGAGAACTATTAGAAAATTTTTTATGGAACGAAAAAAACTATGATAAAGAACATGTTCTTGAAGAATTAGCAGATGTTATAATTTATTGTATACATATGAGTGATTGTTTAAATGTTAATTTAATAGAAATAATAAATAATAAAATGGATAAAAATGAAAAGAAATATCCAGTAGAAAAGTGTAAAGGAAGTAGCAAAAAGTATACTGAGTTATAATTAAAGAGTAAGATATAATAAATATTTAAGAACATACTATTAATCTATTTAGAGTATGTTCTTAAATAACCTTATTTAATCTTAAATCTACTAATGCCATCTTCAAGAGTTTCAGAAAGTTTTCTTAAGTTGTTTACGTAATTCTCCATTTCTTGCATTGTTGCATTTATTTCTTCAGCAGAAGCAGATACTTCTTCTGTAGCAGATGCTGTTTCCTCGGAAATAGAAGATATGCTTTCTATTTGAAGAACAACCTTATCTTTTTTAGAGTCAATAATTGAGGTATCTTTTTTTACATCATTGATTTTTTCAGCAAGAATTTTAATATTATCAATAATGGACATAAATACTTTATGAGTATCATTTACCACTTTTTCCTGATCATTTACTGTTATTTCTGTTTCTTTCATAGCTGATACAGCAGTCGAAGCTTTGCTTTTTATTGCATCTATTATTTTTTTGATTTCTTCTGTTGAATTCTTTGATTGTTCTGCAAGTTTTTTTATTTCTTCAGCAACAACAGCAAATCCTTTTCCAGCTTCACCAGCCCTGGCAGCTTCTATAGAAGCATTTAAAGCTAATAAATTAGTTTGTTCTGTAATTTCAGCTATAGAATCAGATATAGTATTGATTTTTTCAGTACTTAAATTCATGTCATTAACAATTTCACTAATTTGTGAAGTTGAAGTTTTAGTTTTATTAGACTTTTCAACTAAGATTTTAACCATATCTAAACCTTGTGAACTCAAATCTTCAGCTCCTTCAGAAATATTTCCAATATGATTATTAGCATCCGTTATTTTATTTATTCCATCAGATAAATCAATAATTTCTACTGATCCATCTTGAGAACTTTGAGCAGTATGTGTAGCACCTTGAGCAATTTCATCTATAGCATGGGAAACTTGCTCTACTGAGGAGGTTGTTTCTTGTGCCATTATTGAAAGCGTTGAAGATGTTTCAAAGATAACTTTAGATGAATTTTCTACTTCTAGCATAAGTTCTGATATATTTGTTAACATAGAATTAAAATTGTCTCCAAGACTTCCAAATTCATCTTTGCTTTTTATATTAACTTTAGCAGTTAAATCACCATCTGATGCTTGGCTAAATGCAACATTTAATTTGTTAGCATTATCTGATATAGATTTGCTTAGAATATAGGCAACAATAATTGATAAAGCAAATGCTATAAATGAAACAATAAAAATTAAATTCCTTATTGCACTAACATCATCATTTATTTCTCTATCATCCATAGTAGCTATAAGTTTCCACTTAGTAATGTGATTAGAAGTGAAACTTGAAAATTTAGTGCTATCTTCAAACAAATAACTTGTAAAACCATTATCATTATTTTTAACTGTATTCCAAAAATCTAATTTAGAAATATTATCAGAACCTATAAGTTCATTATTTGGATGGAATAGTATTAGACCATTGGAATCACAAACATATACATACCCAGATTTCCCTATAGTAATTTCTGATAAAGATTTAGAAATATTTTCAAGAGAGATATTCATTGATACAACCCCAATAACACTAGAATCTCTTTCGACTGTTTTAGAAACAGAAACAATTAATTTTCCAGTTCTGACATCATTAAAAGGTTCTGATATCACAACATTACCTTTGTTTTCTAATGCTTTTTTATACCACGATCTTTCTTTTGGATTAAAATTTTCTCCCATGTCTCCTTCAGGATAAATGATGAATTTTCCACTTTCTGTACCGTAATAAGCACTGAAAATATTACTATCACTTTTTGCAACATCACTAAGAATTTCTTGTGAAAAAGTGATTTTCTCATCTGACAAATCACTTTCCTTAAAACTCGTATTATTAGACATCATCTCAATTGGATTTATAAAAACCTTAAGTTGAGTGTCAAGAGATTTATCAACTTGTTGAAGAGTTTGAGCACTGGTAACTTCAAAATTCTTTTCTAAAATTGATTTAGCTTTAGAATAAGACGAAATTCCTAAGAATAAAATAGGTATTAAACAAATTAATATAAAGCTGAAAATAAGCTTAAAACGAATACCTGTGAATTTAAGTTTTGTTTTCATAATTTAATTACCCCTCCCAACATGTTTTTAATATCTGTTAAGAACTATTAAAATTCTTTTATAAGTTAATGAAAAAACTATATCTATTAGTGAAAAAAGATATGTCTAATTAAGAAGAAATATTGAATAGTTATATTACTTAACAGTGAATAAATATAATTTAATTATCGTCATTTTTAAATCTATCTTTAGAAAAAACATACAAATAATAAAAAATAGTACACTCTAATAACAAAATTAGTTATTAAATTATAAATAAAGATAACTAGAATTGAGTTAAATGAAATAATATTATATAAATATAATTTTATAAAAAATAAAATCTACTTTTGTCGAACACATATACAAACATTGAAATTTAAGCTATTATTTTAATGTAAATCTTAAATTAATGTAAATCTTAAAAAATAATAAAAGTAAGGGGAACGTTATGTCAAAAAATAAAGATAAACAGATAATGTGGTACACATTAGCATTTATGGCATTCTCAGCTGTGTGGGGATTTGGAAATGTTATAAATGGATTTTCAGAATATGATGGTCTTAAAGCAATTGTATCTTGGATCATAATTTTTGCTATTTATTTCATACCATATGCTTTAATGGTAGGGGAGTTAGGTTCAGCATTTAAAGACTATGGTGGCGGAGTTAGTTCATGGATTAACGAAACTATAGGACCTAAACTTGCATATTATGCAGGATGGACATACTGGGTAGTACACATGCCTTATATTTCTCAAAAGCCATCTAATGTTATGATTGCAACAAGTTGGGCTATTTTTCAAGATAAAAGAATTAGTGCTATGAGCCCTAAAATTATGCAAATAATTTGCTTGATAATCTTTTTATTTGGACTTTATATTGCATCTAAGGGATTAAATCCATTAAAAAAATTATCTGCGCTTGCTGGTACATCAATGTTTGTAATGTCAATTCTATTTATAGTGCTAATGGTAGCAGCACCAGCAATTACAGATGCAAAGCTAAACACTATTGATTGGTCTTTTAAAACATTTATGCCTACATTTGATACTAAATTTTTTACTAATTTAGCTATTCTAGTATTTGCAGTTGGTGGATGCGAAAAGATTTCACCTTATGTTAATGAAATGAAAGATCCAGAAAAAGGATTTTCTAAAGGAATGATTGCTCTTGCAATGATGGTAGCTGTATGTGCAATTTTAGGAACAGTTTCACTTGGTATGATGTTTGATTCAAATAATGTACCTAATGATTTAATGACAAATGGTGCATATTATGCTTTTCAAAAGCTTGGTGAATATTATCATCTTGGAAATTTATTCGTAATTATATATGCTATTACAAACCTTATTGGACAATTTGCAGTATTAATTATATCAATTGATGCACCATTACGTATGTTACTTGATAGTGCTGATAAGAATTTCATTCCAGAAAAAATGTTTATAAAAAATAAAAATGGGGCTTATAAAAATGGGCACAAATTAATATTAGTAATAGTATCAATATTAATAATAGTTCCAGCTATTGGGATTAAAAATGTTGATGATTTAGTTAAGTGGTTAGTAAAACTAAATGCAGTTTGTATGCCACTTCGTTATTTATGGGTATTTATAGCTTATATTGCTTTAAAGAAAGCTGGAGAAAAGTTTAATAGAGAGTACTACTTTGTTAAAAATAATACTGTTGGTATTATTTTTGGAGCTTGGTGCTTTGCATTTACCGCTTTTGCATGTATTAGTGGTATGTATTCTACAGATATATTTAAATTAATACTTAATATAGTAACACCGTTTATATTAATTGGATTAGGTGTTATAATGCCTTATCTTGCTAAAAAAAATAATCAACAAGGATTATAAGAATATAAAAATGTGCTATAAACTAATAACTTAGTTTATAGCACATTTTTTATGATAAAATATTAATCTTGTAATACATTAATTAATGTATCATAGGAAAAATCTACTATTTCACCACAACTGATTTTATTTGCTTTTAATTCTCTACACATTTCTGTAGAATATTTTTCTTTGATTTTTGTTACGAATTCCCTAGAATAATCCCTAGCCATATTGATTTCGTTATTATTATGTCGTCCTTTTAAGAAACCTATAATTACAATTCCTGCATTTATAGCACCACAAAGACTTCCGATTCCAGCACCTGCCCCCATTCCACTACCTAATCCAAGTGGAATATTTTCATTATATTCATCATTGTAAAATTTAATTAATGATTCAGCACAGTTATAACCTTCATTAAGATATTTTGATGCACATGTCATTCTAGTTACCCCCCTTTAAAATATTTTACCATCATTTATATTATCATATTTTTCTATAGTAAAAAATGATTTTTTAAATAATTATAATTAACATGATAACATATCATTATATGCTAAAATAGTCATCTAAGTATTTAAATTTTATTAATATATATTGTTGAATTTTTACAATAGATTAAAATAATTATATTATATTTTGTGATGAAAAATATAAGTTTTCTATAAAAAATACATATATTTTATAAAAATTACATTTTAAAACATAAATTTTCTATTTATAATAAAAAACACGATAAAAACAAAATAAAATTTCGCTATATAAGACAAATATGGTAAAATAATCTATAAAGGGTTATTATAATTTAATTATAAATTAGGAGAAGAGATATGGTTAATAGATATGTGAAAGAGAAGAGAGAATACACAATAGAGGATTTAGAGAATTTGTTGGATAATATTCCGTATATGGTATCTATTAAGGACGAAAATGGTAGATATAAGTATACTAATAAATTAGCAAGTGAAAAATTAGGTTTAGAAAAAAAGATTTTAGATTTTAAAGATAAAGTAGAATTGAATAAATTATCTAATAATAAAAGAATATTAAATAAAAAGATGAAGATCTATTCCAAAAGAGAAGTTAAAATTACAGAAGAAAATATGAATCTTGAAACTTATAGTGTACCATTTTTAAGTAGCAATAAGATAAATGTAATAGGTGAATTTTCAAGAGAAATTAAATCTAAAAAAAGTATACAGTCTAATATAGAAGACACATCAATTAATATTTATAATAGAAATAAACATAATGAATTAAAAAATAAAGAGAGATTAAAACAAATAATAAGTGATTTTAAAAAAATATTAGATGCAGAAGGAATGAGTGTATATATATATAACTCTGAAAAGGATTTTTTTGAAAATTATGTGAGAAGCGGATTTTTAAATAATTGTAGTGAAACAATATCAAAAGAAAGTATTAATAATACTGAATTAGACAAATTTTATTGTATAAGATATGGATATGAATTGATTGGAGTCTTAGAAGTTCAATATAGTGATAAATATATTGACTATAAAAATAATAATGAAGACATTATAAAATCAATGTGTGATGTTATAGGAATAATAATTAAGAATAAATGTTTATATGCAACTTTGAAAACAGAACTTAATAAACGTTCAGAAAGTGAAAAAGAACTAGAATTGTTTTTAGAGACAGCTACAGATTTGTGTGCTATAGCAAGAGAGGATGGCTATTTTGCAAAGGTAACTGATAATTGGACAAAAGTATTAGGTTGGTCTAAAGAAGAGCTTATAAATATGAAATGTACTGATTTAATACACAAAGATGATTTACCTAGAATATATAAATTAATAAAATTAGCACGGGGTTATAGTAAATGGAAATATGTTGGTTTTATAGATAAATGTCTTTGTAAAAATGGAGAGTATAGAATTATAGAATGGAATTGGAGTTATATAAATGGTGGAAAGACTTTTATAATGACAGGAAAAGATATAACAAATTATAATAAACTAGCATTAGAGAATAAGAGATTAGAGAATGCAATTGCATTAGAAAGTTTAAAGACACAATTTTTTGCGAATTTATCTCATGAATTTAAGACACCGTTAAATATAATTTTAACTACAGCTCAACTTATGGAATCATATATAAAGAAATTTGATGATATGTTAGAAAAACAAAGCATGAGTAAATATGTAAGGGGATTAAAACAAAATTCATATAGGTTATTAAAACTTGTAAACAATTTAATAGATATAACTAAAATAGATGGTGGGCACTATAAAGTTAATATGGTAAATAAAAATATAGTTAATGTTATTGAAGAAATTGTTTTATCGGTAGCAGAATACACTAAAAATAAAGAACGAAACATTATATTCGATACGGATGAAGAAGAAATAATACTTGCCTGTGATCCAGAAAAAATAGAGCGGATAATTTTAAATTTAGTATCTAATGCATTAAAATATACCGAAAAAGATGGAATAATAAAAGTAAATATTTCTACTAATTTACATGATAATGAAGTAACAATATCAGTAAAAGATAATGGAATAGGAATTCCAAAGGAATACAAAGAAAAAATATTTGAAAGATTTAAACAAGTTGAGAATTCTTTGCATAAAAATTATGAGGGAAGTGGAATAGGTTTATCCCTTGTAAAATCAATTGTTGAAATGCACGAAGGAAAGATATGGATAAATAGTGAAGAGGATGAAGGAACCGAAATAATATTCACTTTGCCTATTAAAAAGATTGATGAAGAAAAACTAGCTGAATATAATAATAAAAAAATTTCTTCAAAGATAGAAGTATTTGATATAGAATTTTCTGATATATACTCCATGTAATTATAATGGTAAATGTGCATTAGTAACTGAATAAAATAAGTAGAATTTAATGAGAGTAAGAGGTACTTTTCAGTTTATAAAATAGTATGACACACTAGTACCAAAATAATTGGATATTAGCAATTGTAATAGATAAATGGTAGAAAAATAAAAGTTAATAATGAGATAAAAGAGAGGGGCTGAATTTATATTTTTTATTCCTATAAATAAAATGAACCATAAAGAAGTTTGTATTTTTTATGACAAAACTTGATTCAAGGTTTGAAAAATATAATATAGAATTTTCGGATGTATATTAGAGTGTCATGGTTACTATAATAAGGGGATAATATAATGGGTAAAGAAGAAAATCAGGTATATGTATTTAAAAACTTAAAGGACATGTTAAAATCACAACCTGCAAAAGAAATTGTAAACAATAAATATATTAATGAGTGTGTTAGAGAGGAATCTGAGAATTTTAAAAATACATTAATAAATTTAAATAGAGAAACAAATGCAGAAGGAATTACTTTATTTTTATACGATGAAAAAGAAAACATGTTAAAATTAAAATTTAAGTTAGGAAATGCATCAGTGATAGAAGATAATTATACAATAAAATTATGTGAAGAATCTAAGGCAAATTTAATTACCAATAAATATGTTCACAAAACTATAGATATAAAAGAAACATATTTGTTTAAAAAATATATAGAAAACAATAATATTAATATAAATAAAAACTATGGATATATAAGAATGTATTCAATAAAAGATACAAATAGATTAATAGGTGTTTTAAGTATTTTTTATGATAAAAATATTGATTTGGATAAGATAAATAACAATGTTATAGATTACGAATGTGAGAAATTAGAATTATTAATTAAAAATAAAATTTTAACCAATAAATTAAGAGAAGAACTTATAAAAAGAACATTAAGTGAAAGTAAGCTAAAATCTTTTTTGGAAATTGCAACTGATTTGTGGGCAATAATGGATTATAAACAACATTTTAAGTGTGTATCTCCAAGTGTTATTGATGTTACAGGATGGAGTAATGAAAAAATATCAATAATGAATGTATTTGATATGGTACATCCAGATGATAGAGAAAGAGCAAGAAAATATATAAAATTTATAAAAGATGCAAAAGGTGAAAATTCTATTGCTAAAGTACTGTGTGCAAATGGTGAATGTAAGATATTTCAATGGAATTGGAGCTGTATTGAAGAAGGAAAATATGTATTTTTAGCTGCAAAAGATATTACAGAACAAAGAAAATTACAGCAACAAAAAAAAGAACTAGAAGAAGCCATTATGATTGAAAATTTCAAAAATAAGTTTCTTGCTAATATATCACATGAATTTAAGACACCTTTAAATGTAATACTTTCTACTTTACAGCTTATAGATAAAAATAGCAATGATTTAAAAACTCATGAAATAGATTTAATTAAGTACATAGATGGAATTAAGAGAAATTCTTATAGGCTATTAAGACTTATAAATAATCTAATAGATATAACTAAAATAGATTCAGGACATTATAATTTACAACTGCAAAATTACAATGCGGTTGAAATAATTGAAGATATAGTAATGGCAGTAAGAGAATATATAAAAGAAAACACTAGAGATATAATTTTTGATACAAGTGAAGAAGAAATAATAACGGCTTTGGATGAAAATAAAATTGAAACTATAATATTAAATTTACTTTCTAACGCTATAAAATATACAAATGATGATGGAATAATAGAAGTAAGTATAAAATACAGTAAAGATAGAAAAAATATACTTATTAGTATAAAAGATAATGGAATAGGAATAGATAGTAATGATATAAATAATATTTTTAAAAGATTTAAATATTCTAATAATATACTTAATAGAAGATGTGAGGGTACAGGAGTAGGTTTATCACTTGTAAAATCTTTAGTGGAAATGCATGGCGGTAAGATAATTGCTAAAAATAATCAACTTAAAGGAGCAGAGTTCATTTTTTCAATTCCAGTGAAATTAACACGGGGTGATACTACTAATAATAATAAGATTTTAGAAAGTAGTATAAAAAAATGTAATATAGAATTTTCAGACATATATTTTCTATAAGAAAACTATTTATTTTACTTATAGAATTTGCTAATTATGTTTTTGTAAACTATATTAAAGTGAAATTATATTAGTAAATTAAGTATAATATAATTTCACTTTAATATTTATGCATAGTTGATATATAATAGTAATTAACAATATTAGATTAAATGAATAAGGTGAATAAATTGGAAACAAAAAAAATGACAGAAGCAGGAGTTCTTACAGCTGTATTTGTAATAATAAGCATTATAGCAATTGGTACAGGAGTTGGATATTTGGGCTATTTAGATTTTATGGTTCCAATAATTACTACGCTTATATACCTAAGATGTGGTTTTAAATATACATTATTATCTAGTGTATCTTCAATTCTAATAATAGCATTAACTATAGGAGATGTGGTTTCAGGAATTTGTATAAGTCAAAGTATGGTATTAGGATTTATATGTGGAATATTTGTTGAAAAGAAAGAAACAATTTTAGATGATTTATTTTATTGTTCAATACTGTCATGTGTTGTTATGGTTATAATTGATATAAACTTTTCTAATATATTAGGATATAGCTTACTTAAAGAATCTCAAATATATGTGGATAAATTATTATTTTTAAATCCAACATTGAAAAATGTTTCATATTACATTTTAATAATATCACTTCCAATAGGAACTACATTTATAACATATATTGCATCATTATTTTTAGGAAAAAAATTAAATCTACTAAATTGTGTGTCAAATAAGAAATTTTTAGTTATAAGAAATTTTAAAAAGTATGGAATAGTAATTTGTTGTTCTAAGAAAATCATAAACATTGGGATAGTGTATTTGTTAAGTATGTATATATTGTATTTAAATATAGAAATAAGTAAATTTGTTCATTTAAATATAATATTTAATTCAATAAAATATATAGTTATATACTTTTTATTACAAGATAGTTATAAGTATATAAATAGGATGATTTATACATTAACAAAGTCTAAATTTTCAATAATTTTAATGGAGATTATAGCTTTATATATGCTTATAAATTATTTTACAAAAACAGCAATAGCGTTAATTAGTATCTCATTTATTATGGATAATATTTTGAATTTAAGAGAAAAACAAATAGTTTTTTTAAATAAGATGGTAATATAATAAATTAGAATAAAAATACAAGAACATACATGTGTACTTCTTGTATTTTTATTTCTTTTTTAACATGCGTAGCATCTACAATGTAATTTCTTTTCAGACATAAGGGTAAAATAATCATAACCGTGAATCCAATAACTAAGAAGATCAGGTTTATAATCTAAAAGGTTCTTTAAAAAATCATCAAATAAGTTTAATTTTACTAAAGTTTTTATAATGTCCTTAGGATAAGGTGTAAATTTACTATAAGGATTTCGAGGGTCTATTACTTTGATTTTACTATTTTTATTTACAAATATATGTGCATTTCTAATATTTAATCTTTTGAAATCTAAGATTTTAAAGTCTTCAATTAAATCTATAATCTCTATAGACAAAGAAGAGGTTAATCCATTTTTACGCAAAAATTCATATAGATTATCACCGTCTATGAATTCTCGTAATACCATATTTTCAGCCATAAATAGCACATTAGGAAAAAATCTACTCTTTTTTGTTTTTTCTAAAATTTCTACTTCTTTCTCTGCCTTCTTTTTATTATAGAATATTTTTAAAGCAAATCCTTCGGGAGTTAAATAAACTTTTCCTTCATGTCCTTTACCTAAAAATTCACATTGTTTAACATTTAGAAGGTATCTCATTTTATCACTACTATATATTGATTTATAATATTATATGACTATATTACTTTATTGACACGATACTTAAGCTTTTTGATAAATTATAGTATAAAATTGAATTCTTATTAGGAAATGTTGAAATTAAAATGTATAAAATGGAAAAACATATTGTTTTTAAATAGTGTATAATAATATTGAATCAAATTTATATGCAAATCAAATTTTAATTTGTAATAAATGGGGGATGAAATATTGGGCGGAATAATAACAATAAAGAATATTATAAATAATTATAAAAATGCAGATATAAATTTTGAAAGTCTAAGTTTAGAAAAATTAAAAAAATATGCAGATAGAGAAAATAAAAAAGCACAAAATGCTTTGGGTGATAAATATTATATTGGTGATGACATTGCTCAGGATTATGAAGAAGCTGTTAAATGGTATATAAAGTCTGCAGAACAAGGCTATGATGTTGCACAATATAATTTAGGTGATATGTACTATTGTGGAAATGGGGTAGAGCAGGATTATGAAAAAGCTAAGGAGTATTTCGAGTACTCAGCTAACCAAGGAAACCCAGATGCACAATGTAATTTGGCATGTATGTATGAAGAGGGTTTAGGAACTGAAGTAAACTATGAAGAAGCTATTAAGTGGTATGAAAAAGCTGCATTACAAGAAGATTTTTATGCACAATATAACTTAGGAAATTTATATATGTATGGAAAAGGTGTTGACATAGATTACAAAAAGGCATTTAAATGGCATATGAAAGCTTCAATTTTAGGATATGAGAAGTCTCAAAATACTTTGGGATATATGTATGAACAAGGTCTTGGAATGGAAAAAAATTATGAAGAGGCTGTTAAGTATTATAAAAAAGCAGCATATCAAGAATATTCATATGCTGAATATAATTTAGCAACTATGTATTATTTAGGAAATGGGATAACTCAAGATCGTAAAGCAGCTTATATATGGTATCAAAAAGCTGCAAATCAAGGATTAAGAAAAGCTGTAATTGCTTTAAAAACTAAATATAAAGAAGTAAATATTTAGCTTAAAAATATATTAATAAAATTAATGTAATAAAGTAAAGCAGAACTTTGGATTAGTCAAAATATAGGTGCTTCATCTGAAGAACCAACTAAAGCAATACAAGAAATAAATACTGTAATAATTCAAATTTTAGATATAATATAGTCAAATTCAACACTAGCTGAACAAAGTGTTGCAGCTAGTGAAGCACTAAGTATGCAAGCAGAAGATTTAAATAGAATTATAGAAAAATTTTAAATTAGAGATAATTTGTATTAAGATAAAGTATAAAAAGTAAATAAAAAATAATACTATAAAGATTCTTAATTATCTTTATAGTATTATTTTTTATTTTCCTATAATTTTATCACAATATAATATGTGTTCAGTTAGCCAAGTATTTAAAAATTCTAGTATTTCTTTTATGCTTTCATCTTGGTTTTCGTCTACAATCTTTAGATCAATATTATTAAGTTTTTCTATGAATTGTCCATGTGCGATTTTTTGAGATAATCTTCGTTTATAGTTTATGCTATCCATGTATTCTTCCTCAGATTTAAAATGAAATGTTGTATAATTTTTTAATTCTTCAATAATATATACAACAGAATCATATTTATCTAATGTGAAATTATTTGTTAGCAAATTATATGCTTTATCAGCTATCTCAAATAATTTCTTATGTTGCTCATCAAGAAATTCAATCCCTGTTTTAAACTCTTCTTTCATTTCATACATTTATAATAAACCTCAACTTTCTTTAAATAAATAATATATCCTAATTGTACATTGAAAACATATATTTTTCCATAATATTAATTTAATAGATATTATTATACATAAGCATTGATATATACCTGATTTAAATTAAAGATATTTTTTAGAAGACATAAAATAGGGTCTTTGCATAATTAAAGTATTTGCACAGCATTGTAATAATAGAAGCAAAAACATTATATAAAATAACATTTTGGGAACAATATTTACTAAATAAAGAGTATATTGTAGATTGAACTTTATTTGGCGAGGATACAAAGGAGTTACTTACTCTTAAAAATAGTATAATAAAAAAATAAACAAGAATTTATTAATTATTATAAAAATTCATAACCATTATTTACATGATATAATATATAGTGGTTATGTGTCATTAATTTATATAATCAATATTAAAGCGTAGAGGAGAAAATAATGGAATTGAATTGGAGTTTAAAAGAAATATATCCATCGTTTGATAGTGAAGAATTTAAAAGTGACTTAGAATCACTTAAATATACTATAGAGCTCATTAATGAATGGAGCAATGAGGTAACTATAGATAAAGAAAACTTAGTATTTAAGTTAGAAGAATATATAAAGAAGTTTACTAAATTTACTGATTTAGCAAGTAAATTATCAATATATATAAATTTGGTTTTAAGTGTTGACACTACAGATAAAGAAGGTTTAAAATATTCAGATGTTATAGAGAAAAAGTTAACAGAAATTGTTGAAAGCAGTACTAAACTAGAAAGATGGATTAGTAGTATAGAAAATATAGATGAAGTTATAAGTAAGTCAAGATTACTTAAAGACCATGAGTTTATATTAAAAAATATAATTGAAAATAGTAAATATTTACTTAGTGATAAAGAGGAAAATATAATTGCTAGTATGAAAAATACAGGATCTAATGCTTGGCTTAAGCTTAAGGATAAATTAATTTCTAACTTAAAAGTAGATATAGAAGAAAATGGAGAAATTAAATCTTTACCACTAACCTTAGTCTTAAATATGGCATATGATAAAGACTCAACTGTTAGAAAAAAAGCATATGAGGCTGAAATAGCTTCTTATAAAAAGGTTGAAGAAGGGGTAGCTGCAGCTCTTAATGGAATAAAAGGAGAAGTTTTAACTGTCTGTGATTTAAGAGGGTATAAATCTCCGTTAGAACAAACACTTAAAGATTCAAGAATGGATGAGGAATCTTTAGATGCTATGATTTCTGCAATGAAAGAAAGTTTACCTATCTTTAGAAAGTATTTAAGAAGAAAAGCTGAAGTTTTAGGATATAAGAATGGATTGCCATTTTATGAATTATATGCTCCTATTAACGATGCTGATATGAAATTTAATTATGAAGAAGGAACTAAATTCGTTGTTAAAAATTTTAATACTTTTAGTAATAACTTAGCTAATTTTGCTAAGAAAGCTATAGATAATTCATGGATAGATGTAATGCCTAAGTCCGGTAAGGTAGGAGGAGCATTTTGTGAAAATCTACATTTTATAGGTGAAAGTAGATTTTTACTTAATTATGGTGAAAGTTTTGGTGATGTTGTAACACTTGCTCATGAATTAGGTCATGGATTTCATGGTGAATGTTTAAATAATGAAACCACATTAAACTCTGACTATCCTATGCCAATAGCAGAAACAGCATCAACTTTTTGTGAAACTATAATAAAAAAAGCAGCTATAAAAGAAGCAACTAAAGATGAAGCATTATCAATACTAGAAACTGAAATAAGTGATTGTACTCAAGTTATAGTTGATATATATTCAAGATTTCTATTTGAAAAATCATTTTTTGAAGCAAGAAAAGAAAGTGCTTTAAGTGTAGAAGAAATTAAAGAGTTAATGTTAGCTTCTCAAATAGAAGCTTATGGTGATGGATTAGACAAAAATTACTTACATCCATATATGTGGACTTGGAAGCCACATTATTATTATGCAGATAGTAATTTTTATAATTTCCCATATGCGTTTGGGTTATTATTTGCTAAAGGGCTGTATGCTGAATACTTAAAAAGAGGTGAGTCATTTTCTAATGAATATGAAAAATTACTTTCAATTACAGGTAAAAATAAAATAGCAGATGTAACAAAAGTTATGGGTATAGATATACATGATAAGAAATTTTGGGGAAATTCTTTAAAGATAATAGTAGAAGACATAGAAGAGTTTATGAAACTTAGCAGTAAAGTATTGTAAATTATATGTACAATAAAGTTAACTATTGACAAATTGAGCATATAATTTATAAATATTAATCATAGAAGTATAACATTTATAACGCTATTTTACTACAAAGTTCAAATTTTATAGTAAAATAGCGTTATATTTATGTTAAATAATATATTAATTAGCCATTAACTATAAAAAATATATTATAATATATGAATACTATATTATGTGGAGTGATTGTTATGTCAATGATAAATAATAAATTTAAATTAAATCCTGTGCAGATACTTGCAATAGGTTTTATCATACTAATTTTTGTAGGAGGATTATTATTATCTTTACCAATGTCATCAGCTTCGGGAGAATCAACTAACTTTTTAGATGCATTATTTACGTCTACATCTGCAAGTTGTGTAACTGGTTTAGTTGTAAAAGATACAGGTACATATTGGAGCACTACTGGACAAGTAATAATTTTAATACTTATTGAAATTGGTGGATTAGGATTTATGTCGTTTGCTACATTTATAGCTATGCTATTTGGTAAAAAAATTACACTGAAAAATAGATTAGTTATGCAAGAAGCGATGAATACATTAAGCATACAAGGTCTTGTAAAGATGTTAAGATATGTTATGGGAATTACTTTCTCGATACAGATATTAGGCGCAAGCATTTTATCAACACAGTTTGTACCCGAATTTGGATTAAAAAAGGGTAGCTTTTATAGCATTTTTCATTCAGTATCTTTTTTTTGTAATGCTGGATTTGATGTAATAGGGAATTTTGAAAGCTTAACAAGATATTATAATAAGCCTGTTGTATTATTAACTGTTAGTAGTTTAATTATTATTGGTGGATTAGGATTTACTGTTTTACTTGAAATATATAATTTCAAAGGTATAAAAAAATTATCTAGTCACACTAAGTTAGTTCTTTTAGTTACAGTTGCGTTAATATTATTTGGCAGTGTTTTCATATTTGCACTAGAATATACTAATTTAAGCACAATTGGTAATATGAATTTAAGAGATAAAATATTTAATTCATTGTTAGCATCAGTATCACCAAGAACAGCAGGAGTTAACAGTATACCTATAGATGAAATGCATACTGCAAGTAAGTTTTTTACCATCATACTGATGTTTATTGGTGGATCTCCAGGATCAACTGCGGGAGGACTTAAGACCACTACTTTTGGAATAATAATTCTTACTGTTGTTTGTGTTATAAAAGGTAAAGAAGACACTGAACTTTTTGGTAGACGATTTCCAAAAGAATTGGTATATAAGGCCTTTTCATTGTTATTTATTGGTATGACTTTAGTTATGGTTGTTACTATGGTATTAACAATAACTGATCCTAATGAGTCTCTTATTTCGCTTTTGTATGAAGCTACATCAGCTTTTGGTACAGTGGGGTTAACTACGGGAGTTACGCAAAGGCTAAGTAGTATGGGTAAAATTATGATAATTATAATGATGTATTTAGGAAGAGTAGGACCTTTAACAGTTGCATTAGCATTAACTAAGAGAAGAAAAAGGACTTTATATAAATATCCAGAAGCTAAAATATTAATAGGATAGGTATGAGTAATATTAATTTATGTAGTATAATTAATTTATAAGAAAAATAACTTACAGATTATAATTTTAATATTATCTGTAAGTTAATAAAACAATATTTAGAATGCTAGGCTATATTTTATTAGTACGTTGATATGTGTTATTTTATCTATTGCATATATCAACGCATGTTTAAAATATAGTCAAGCTCCAGGAAAATGTTTACAAAAGGGGTGGGAGAATGAATGAATTAACTAAAAGTGTTATTTTGAGTAATAATATTAAAATGCCCTTACTTGGATTTGGAACTTATAAAGTTAATGATGGTAAAGAAGTTATTAACTCAGTTAAAGAAGCTTTGAAATTAGGATATAGACATATTGATACAGCTGCTTTCTATAAAAATGAAGAGGGTGTTGGAATTGCTATAAAAGAAAGTGGAATAAAAAGAGAAGATATATTTTTAGTAAGCAAAGTATGGAATACAGAACAAGGATATGAAAAAACATTGAAATCTTTTGAAAATTCAATAAAAAACTTACAAACTGATTATCTTGATTTATTTTTGATTCATTGGCCACAACCTTTGAATAAAGAAACTTGGAAAGCACTAGAAGAACTTTATAAAGAAAAGAAAGTTAGAGCCATCGGAGTAAGTAATTTTACAGTTAATCACTTAAAAGATTTAATAAATTATGCAGAAATTATTCCAATGGTAAATCAAGTTGAATTTCATCCAAAACTTGTACAAAAAGATTTAATTAAATTTTGCAATGATAATAATATACAATTAGAAGCATGGTCTCCTTTAATGCGAGGAAAAATTTTTGAAATTGAAGTATTAAAAGAGATTGCTGAAAAGTATAAAAAGACAGTATCTCAAATTGTTTTAAGATGGGATATACAAATGGGAGTAGTAACTATCCCTAAATCTACAACACCATTTAGGATAAAGGAAAATGCAGAAATATTTGATTTTGAGTTAACAGAGGAAGATATGAAAAAAATAATTAAATTAGATGAAAACATTAGATGTGGATCACATCCAGATAGTATTTATTCACAAGGTCATAAATAATTAAATAGTAGAAAAAATAAATTAGTATATTAACGCTAATTTATTTTTTTTGCTTTTTATTAAATAAAACTAATCTATAATTTATATATTAAAACGTTAATGCAACATACGTTTAAAATATAACCCCACAATAAAATATAATATAAAAAAACAAAAAAAACACAAAAAATTAAAAAATCATCAAATCCTTGACAGTATAATTTAATATGGGATAATATTATTAGAATTAACTGTGGAATAAAAAAGATTAAATGTAAAAAATACACTAAACAAAAGGTGGTTAATTTAAATGATTGGTAATAGGAATTTAAATGATATAATTGATATTGATTTATTAAAATCAATACAAGATAGATTAGCTGAAATTACTGGACTTGCGTATAATATAGTTGATTTTAAGGGTAATCCAATTAATAATTATTCAAACTTTTGTGATTTTTGTAGTAAAGTTAGAAATACTAAAGAAGGTACGAAAATATGTTATGACACAAATGCGCATGCAGGATTAGAAGCAGCTATAAGACAAAAACCATATGTTTTTAAATGTCCAGCAGGTTTAGTAGATGTTGCTATTCCAATTATTGTAAATGGCAATTATCTTGGCGCAGTTTTTTTTGGACAAGTTAGAACTAATAAAGATAAGCTTGAGCCAATTAGAAAATCAAATTATTATTCTAAAATGTGTAGAAATGATGATAAATTATTAAACGACTTTAATAACACAAAATTTATAGATTATTCTAAGATTGAATCAATATATTCTTTAGTTAATATAATCGTAAATTTATTGGTTGAAAAATCTGAACTTAGTTCAATTCAGGAAGAATTAAGTTTTAATAATATAAAGCTTATTAGAGAAAAACAGGAGAGAAAAAAATTAGAAGAAAAACTTAAGTTTTATGAATTGGATTCTTTGGAGACACCTATAAGTTTTGAATTTATTCTTAATACATTAAACACAATATCTAGTCTTGCATTAATAGAAGATGCTCCTAAAACTCAAGACATGATATATTCTTTAACAAAACTATTTAGATATAACTTTAAAAATATTGGTAACTTAGTTTCTATAGGAAAAGCTATAGAAAATATCAAAACATACTTAAAGATACAATCAACTAGATTTGGTGATAGAATAAGATATGAGATTAATATAGATGAGAAAATTAACGATATTAAAATACCAACTATGATTTTTTTACCATTTATAGAATATTCAATATTAAATGGACTATGTCCTAAGAAAGATGGAGGAACTATTTTTATTAAAGGAAAATGCTGTGGAAATAATGCTATTATTTTAATTCAAGACAATGGCATAGGAATTTCTGAAGATGAATTATTTTCAATATTAAATGGTAAATGCAAAAAAGGTTCTTTAGGTTCAGGTATATATAATGCTAATAATGTTCTTGTTAAATATTATGGAAAAGAATATAAAGTTAATATAAAAAGCGAACTAAATATAGGGACTATTGTTAGCTTTAAACTACCATTATAGATTTTTTTAGTAAAAAGTTGATATATTTATAAGTGTATATGCAAAATATGGACTTAATAGTTAAAATTATAAGCATTAAAATGTATAGGCAAATTTTACTTGCTTTGTATGTCAACACACATTTAAAAATAGATTTTAAAATTAAAAAATGAGGCAAAATGTAAAGGGGGATAGCATTAGTATGTGTAAAGTATTAATAGCTTCTGATGACGCTTTAGAACTTGAAGCTTTAAAAATAATTATATATAAAAAGATAAAAAATGTTAGTATTGTTGGATTAGCTTGTAATGGTGATGAAGTAATTAGCATGAATACTAATTTAAATCCCGATATAATTTTTTTAGATACTATGCTTCCAGGTAAAGATGGGTTTGAAGTAACTAAAATTATAAAGAAAAATTATAAAGAAAAAATAATTGTATTAATGAGTATTTATGATAACTTTGAATCTTTACAAAGAGCTTTAAAAGTAAAAGCAGATGACTATTTATTAAAACCAATCAAACCAGAAAAGGTTATAGAGATACTAAGCGATTATCTGAAAAATAATGAGTATATGCTTTTAGATGAAAACCTATCTAATGAGTATAAATTAAATCAAACTTTAAATTATATAGAAAAAAACTTCAAAAAAAACATAACATTGAAAGAAGTAGCAGAGTATATGAATTATAGTACAACATATTTTAGTAAGAGCTTTAAAAAATATGTAGGTGTTAATTTTAATAAGTACATAACACAAATAAGAGTACAAGAAGCAAAACGTGTATTAAGAGAAACTAATATTAGCATAAATGATTTGGCATTTGATATGGGGTACAATGAGCCTAATTATTTTTGCAAAGTATTTAAAAAAGAAGAAGGCATTACGCCATCTGAATATAGAGAAAAAGTATGACATAAAAATATAGTTTACAGTTAAATAATTACTTAAATTTAATAAAAAAACAGCGATTATAATATTTACTGGAAAAATATTATAATCAATTGGACACATAAGTATTAAAAAATATCTAAGTCAACCTGTATTATAGTATATAAGAAATAGATTATTTGAGCTAAATCAAGTAAACGTATTCTTATGAAAAATCACATTACTTAGCTTACAAATAAAATATCTTGTAATAAGAGGGGGAGAACTATGGATATATTAGCAAAAGGATTTATAAATCCTACTAAAAGGGTAGAAAAATTAAAAGAAGAAATATTTTCAGCAATTCCATGTATTGAAGCTGATAGAGCAATAATATTAACTGAATCATTTAAAGAAACAGAAAATGAACCTATAATTATTCGAAAGGCTAAATCTCTTGAGAAGATACTAAGTGAAATACCTGTAGTAATTAGAGATAATGAACTTATTGTAGGAAGCTTAACTAAGAATCCTAGATCATGTCAAGTTTTTCCTGAATTTTCAAATCAATGGTTAGTTGATGAATTTGATAAATTTGAGAAAAGAACGTCAGATTTATTCAAAATTCCAGAAGAAACAAAATCTAAGCTTAAAGAAGTTTTTAAGTATTGGCAAGGAAAAACAGTAAGCGAATTAGCTACATCTTATATGTCTAATGAAACTAAAGATGCTATGAATACAAAAGTATTTACAGTTGCTAATTATCATTTTAATGGTTTAGGTCATATTTCTGTTGATTATCCTAAAGTACTAGAAAAAGGATTTTTAGGCATTATAAAAGAAACAGAGAATGCTATAATTAATGCTGATAAAAGCAATCCTGAATATGTTAAAAAGAAAGTATTCTGGGATTCTATAATAATTTCATGTAAGGCAGCAATAAAATATGCAAATAGGTATAGTGAATTAGCTAAAAAATTAGCAGGCGAAACACTAGATATAAATAGAAAAAATGAATTATTAAAAATTGCTGAAATCTGTAGTAAAGTTCCAGCTAATCCAGCAGAAACCTTTTATGAAGCATGTCAATCATTTTGGTTTGTACAAGCTATAATTAGCTTAGAATCTAACGGACATGCTATATCTCCAGCACGTTTTGACCAATATATGTATCCTTATTATAAGAATGATATTGACAATAAATTTGCAACTAAAGAAGTAAACACAGAAATTCTTCACTGTTTGTGGGTTAAATTTAATGACCTTACTAAAGTTCGTGATGAAACAACAACTAAAGCTTTTAGTGGTTATTCTATGTTTCAAAACTTAATTGTAGGTGGACAAACTCCAGATGGAAAAGATGCAACAAACGAATTATCTTATATGTGTCTTGAAGCTACAGGAAGTTTAAAATTACCACAACCATCTCTTTGTGTTAGAATATGGAGCAAAACTCCTGATGAATTTTTAATTAGAACTTGTGAATTAACTCGTTTAGGAACTGGATTGCCAGCATTTTACAATGATGAAGTGGTTATTCCAACCTTGATTAATCAAGGTTTAACAATAGAAGATGCTAGAGATTATGCAATTGTAGGATGTGTTGAACCTCAAAAGCCTGGAAAAACTGATGGCTGGTATGATGCTGCATTCTTTAACTTAGCAAAGATATTAGAACTATCTATGAATAATGGTAGACTTAATGATAAACAAGTTGGACCTGAAACTGGTGAATTTACTTCATTTAAAAATATAGATGATTTTATAAATGCATATAAAAAACAAATAGAATATTTTGTATTCCATATGGTTGCAGCAGATAATTGTGTTGATATAGCACATGCTGAAAGGGCACCACTTCCATTTTTATCATCTATGCTTGATGATTGTATTGGCACAGGAAAGTCAATTCAAGAAGGGGGAGGACACTATCGTTTTTCAGGACCTCTAGGTGTTGGAATTGCAAATGTTGGTGATTCATTTATGGCTATAAAGAAGCTTATATTTGATGAAAACAAAATTACTTTATTAAAATTAAAATCTGCTGTTGATAGTAACTTTGGTGAAAATGAAGATGATCCAATTAAAAAAGCAGAATATGAAGATATAAAGCAATTAATTTTAAATAGAGTTCCTAAGTTTGGTAATGATATAGATGAAGTAGATGAATTTACACGTGATGGTGCACTTATTTATTGTAAGGAAGTATTAAAATATACAAATCAACGTGGAGGAAAATTCATTCCAGGATTATACCCAGTTTCAAATAATGTATATTTAGGAAGTCTTGTTGGTGCAACACCTGATGGTAGAAGTGCATTTAAACCTTTAGCAGATGGAGTATCTCCAACTAGAGGTGCAGATGTTAATGGACCAACAGCTGCTGCAAATTCAGTATCTAAATTAGAACATTTTGCAGCTCCAAGTGGAACTTTATTCAATCAAAAGTTCAATCCAAATTCTCTACAAGGAGATAATGGATTAAAAAACTTAGGATCTTTAATAAGAAGTTATTTTGATAGAAAAGGTATGCATATACAATTTAATGTAATAGATAAAAAAGTTCTTGTTGAAGCTCAAAAACATCCTGAACAATATAGAGATTTAATAGTACGTGTTGCTGGTTATAGTGCTCAATTTATTTGTTTAGATAAAGGCGTACAAGATGATATTATAAAGAGAACAGAACAAAATTTATAAATAAGTTACTATAAGTTTAAATATAGAAATATAAATATTCTTATGAAAGGAAAAAGCTATGCTAAAAAACGAAGTGGATTTAAATAAAATGGGTACTGTTTTTAATATACAAAGATTTTCAGTAAATGATGGACCAGGCATACGTACTATAGTATTTTTAAAAGGATGTCCATTATCTTGCCAGTGGTGTAGCAATCCTGAATCTCAAAATGTAAATAAACAATTACTTTTTAATACAAAGAATTGCACAGGATGCCATAAGTGCGAAACTATATGTGAATATGATGCTATTGATTTTAATAATCTTAATAGAATAAATAGAGATAAATGTATTAGTTGCGGAAAATGTGCAGAAAACTGTTATCCAGGAGCTCTTGTTGTTTCTGGGAAAGAAATGAGCGTTAAAGAAGTATTAGATGAGTTAAATAAAGATTCCTCTCAATTTAGAAGATCTAATGGTGGAGTTACACTTTCAGGTGGAGAGCCATTATTGCAACATGAGTTTGCGCTAGAAATATTAAAAGGATGTAAAAGCATAGGAATTCACACAACTATAGAAACCACAGGGTATGTAGATAAAGAGATTTTTAAAAAAATAGCACCTTGGGTTGATTTAGTACTTTTAGATATTAAGACGCTTAATGAAGATAAGCATATAAAATATGTTGGAGCCAGTAATAAGATAATACTAGAAAATGCAAAGTCAATATCAGAATTAGTAACTAGTACTATTATTAGGGTTCCTGTTATACCTCAATTTAATTGTGATGAAAAAAGCATACAAGATATTGCTAAATTTACAAAAAGCTTAAATAATATAACAGAGATTCATTTATTACCTTATCATAAATTAGGTTTAAATAAATATGATTGCTTAGGTAAAGAATATTTAATGAAAAATGATATTAATACACCAAGTGAAGAAGTAATGTTAAATTTCAAAAAAATTGTTGAAGATATAGGATTAACATGTAACATTGGAGCCAATTAACCCCATTTAATTTGATATAATAGGACTATCTTAAAAGAATTCTTTTAAGATAGTCCTATGCTTTTATAAATCATTGTATTATTGGAATAATAACTATAAAGAATTCTTTTAAGGAGATGAATTACAGTGAACAAAATTAATAATAATCAATTTTCCAATATAGCTAAAATTGGACATTTTACTAAAAATGCAGTTAAAGATTTTGAGGAAAATATAGTGAGTCAAAAAGATTATTTAGAAAAAGTGAAAAATGAAGTTAAATAAAGAATTTTAAATTAAAAATTATGTATTTGATATTTAACTTCTAATTTAAAAAATGATACAAAAAACATTTACTTTAAATTACGATTTAAAGTAAATGTATACAATTGATATTTTGATAAAATAATTATTATTTAACAAGTTGTTTATTAATAATATGTTGTTAAATATAAAAATATTTAATTTATCAAAGTAAATATATAGAAAAATATAAAAAAATAAATTAAGTATATAAATTTAAAATGGAAAGCATTACATATTTGGTATATAATTACTTTATCGAGTAATTTTATTTGAAATATAAAATATAATAAAGGGGGAATTAGTACTGTGAAAAGATTATTTAAATCTAAGAAAATAATCTCATTATTGACTACACTAAGTTTAGTATTTACATTAATAACAGGTTTTCCAGTAGCCGCTTATGCACAGGAATCTGATAAAGTATTTAACTTAGTTGAAATTACAGATTTCCATGGTGCTCTAACTGATTCATCTGGAAATCCAGTTGCAGCAGTTCTAGCTGATAGATTAAATGAAATAAAACAATCTAACCCAGAAAGAACTTTAATTATGAGTGGTGGAGATTTATATCAAGGATCAGCAACATCTAATATTATGAAAGGGGTTCCAGTACAAGAAGTTATGACTAAAATTGGATTAGAAGTAACAGCGCTTGGAAATCACGAATTTGACTGGGGGCTAAACACAATAATAGATACTACAATGAAGGGGGCAGGATACTCAATAGTTTGTAGCAATCTTTATAATAAGAATACTGGGAAAAGAGTATTTGATCCTTATAAAGTTGTGACTAAGGATGGAATAAAAATAGCTATAATAGGTGGAATTACAACTGAAACACCATCAATTGTTTTACCTGATAACATAAAAGATTATGAATTCAGAGATTTAACAAATGAAATAAATTCAGTTGCAAAAGAAATTAAACAAAATAATTTAGCAGATGTAGTATTAGTATTAGTTCATGAAGGTGATAACAGAGATAATGCTACAGGACCAATTTTTGATATGGCAAATCAATTAAATAATGTAGATGCAATTTTTGGTGGACATACTCATTATAAAGTTTGTGGAAGTGCTGCCAATACAAAAATTCCAGTATACATCGGAAATTCTTATGGAAAAGGTTATATAAACACTAAAGTTACAATAACTAAAGATAAAAAAATTGAATTTGAAAAACCAACTTATGAAAATTCTTATGTGGCTTTAGATAATGAAATCGGTTATAAATCTATTAATCCAAAAGTAAGTTCAGAAATAGAACAAATGGTTAAAAAAGCTGATGAAACTACAAATCCAATAACTCAAGAAGTTATTGGACTAAATACTGAAAAAGAACTTACTAGAATTCAACAAGCTTCTCCATATGGTTCATCTGTTTTAGGAAATTGGGCAGCTGATATTACTAAAGATACAGCAGGTACTGAAGTTGGGTTGCAAAATAATGGTGGTTTAAGAATTGATATACCAAAAGGTGAAATTACAGTAGGTACTATGTGGAAATTCATGCCTTTTGATAATACAGTTTATAAATTAAATATGAAAAAGTCTGACATTAAAGAAGTATTGGAACAAGCAGTAGGTGAAGGTGGAAAAGGACTACAAATTTCAGGTATAAAATTCACCTATGATTCAAGCAGACCATCAGGAAATAGAGTTATTGATATAACTAGAGATAATGAAGCTTCAATAAGTGATACTGAAGTATTAACTGCAGGAGCACCGGACTTTTTAGCTACAGGTGGGGATGGATTTAAAGCTTTTACAAAGTGTGGAGGATCTGATCCATCTAATGATACTCATATTGTAATAAGAGATGCGTTTATTGATTGGTGTAGAGCTAATAAAGATGCTAATGGTAAAAATACGATTCCTAATTCTAATAATAATAGAATAATAAATAAAGTGGTTTTAGAAAAAATAGCTGCTTAAAAATAAAAAGATGATTCAAAATTAAATTTTGAATCATCTTTTTATTATTGAGTAAAATCTAATATTATACACTTAAATCAATAGATTAGAATATTAATCAATGCTTATTTCATATTCTTTTCCCATGCAATAATTAAAAAGTCTTTTCCAGTCTCGTATTTTATTAATTTTTCAGCTTTCTTTATAGTCTAAAATTCTTTTTGATTTATATCTGCAATGTTATATCCTTCTAGTTATTTTTTTATAATTAGTCGTATAAATAAAAGAGTTATATATACTGGTAATTTTTATTATGAATGAAATGTGGTTTTTACACATTATTATCACATAAATTTGTTATAATAAAAATTAATTATTTAGTGTATAAATACGTTAAGGATTTAAGAAAGTGAGAATGTAAAATGAAAAATATTATTTTAAAAAATCTAGTACTATTAACATCTATATTTATAAGTACATTATGGCTTATAGGATGCAATAACTTAAATTCAACAAGTAAACCTACAGATGGAATAAACATAGTTGATGAAAAAGAATTGGAAAATGCTCCATTTGCAGTAAAGGTATTAAATACAGGAAAATCAGATTGTATTTTAATTAAAATTAATGATAAAGCAATTATGATTGACACTGGATTAAATAAAAATGGTAAACAGATTTGTGATTTATTAAAAGAAAATAATATAGATACATTAGAATATCTTATAATAACTCATTTAGATAAAGATCATATAGGTGGTGCTGATGCTGTATTAAATAATATAAAAGTTAATAACTTAATACAATCTGACTATGTTAAAGACAGTAAACAGTATAATCAATATGTAAATGCAATAAATACAAATAACATGGCTCCAACAATGCCTCATGAAGATATTCATGTACAAATAGGAGATGCTAAAATAAAAATATCTCCTGCTTTAAAATATAAATACGAAAAATCAAATGATTATTCTATTATAGTTAGTATAGAATATGGAAAATATAGTTTCTTATTTGCAGGTGATGCTGAGGAAGAACGATTAGCAGAATTTTTAAGTAATAACAATGAAAATTATACAGTTTTAAAGTTACCTCATCATGGTAGATATAATGGTTTAAGTGAGAAATTCTTAAAATCAGTTTCTCCAATATATAGTGTAATTACATGTTCAGAAGAGGAAATGCCAGATAATGAAATTGTTTCTATATTGTCATCAATAAAATCAAAAACATTTCTTACTAAAGATGGAGATGTTACAATAAAAACAGATGGAGAATCTATAAGTATAGACCAAAATAATATATAAAAGGGGAGATTTTAATGAATTGGATTAAAGAAATAGAGGATTATAATCCATATAATGAACAGGAAGCTAGTGATAAAAAATTTATATTGAACTGTATAAAGCAATATGATAATTTGCTTACTAGAGAAAATCCATTGGCTCATATGACTAGCTCTGGATACATAGTAAATAAAAACAGAGATAAGGTATTAATGATTCATCATAATATATACAATACTTGGGCCTGGACTGGTGGCCATACTGATGGTGATAGTGACTTTCTGCATGTTGCAATAAAAGAAGCTCAAGAGGAAACTGGCGTTAAACATTTCAACGCTGTTACTAATAAAATATTATCATTAGATGTATTACCAGTTAAAGGACATTTTAAAAAAGGAAACTATATATCTGCACATTTACATTTATCAGTAGCTTATGTTTTAGAGTGTAATGAAAATGAAGAACTTATAATAAAAGAAGATGAAAATAGTGGAGTTAAATGGATTCCTATAAATGAAATTCATTTATATTCAAATGAACCTGACATGATTGAACTTTATAATAAATTTAATGAAAAAATAAAAAAACTTTATTAAAGAAAAGTGTACTATATATTAAAAATATGATGTATAGTACACTTTATATTATTCTTATTTTTCACATAATTTCTTTTAAAAAAATAATTATATGAATTATATGTTTGAAAGTAAATAATAATATTAAATTTATCTACTTTTTCTAAATTTAAATAATAAAAATAAATAAAGTTAAAATTATTTCTTAACTAAAAGTAAAAATTAGAATACTAATATTATATGATTAAAATATTTTTACTATAAGGAGAAAATATAAAATGTTTGATAAAATAGAACTACAATATGGGTATAATGATTTAGAACCGTATATAGATGGTGAAACAATAAATATACATTATAATAAGCATCTTCAAACGTATGTAAATAACTTAAATAAGCTATTAGAAGGATATGAAGAACTTATAGATGGAAAAACATTAGAGCAAATATTAGCTAATGTAGATGATTTTCCAAAAGAAATTAGACAAGATTTAATAAATCAAGGTGGAGGAGTTGCAAATCATAATTTGTATTTTTATATATTATCTCCAAATCCTAAAAAAAACCCTGAAGGAATTTTACTATATGAAATTAATAATAAATTTGGAGATATAGAGAATTTAAAAATTCAATTAACTAATCTTGCTATTAGCCAGTTTGGATCGGGTTATGGATTTTTAGTAAAAGATAGTAGAGGAAATTTATCACTTGTAAAAACCTTAAATCAAAATAGTCCCATTAGTAATGGCTTGACTCCAATTCTATGCATAGATGTTTGGGAACATGCTTATTATTTAAAATATAAAAATTTAAGAGCAGATTATGTTAAAAATATTTGGAACGTAATTGATTGGAGCAAAGTTCAAGGATTATACGAAAATTACGTTATATAAAAGAATAGGCTATGTTTTATAACATAGCCTATTCTTTTATATTTAATAATGAACTCTAATTAACCAAAATTTCATTTTTTTATCACTCCAACCTAAATCCCAAGGTACATTATTCCTATCAGTATTGTGACAAGTAACTAAACTATAACCTTTAGAATCAGCACCGCTAACAACTGATATATGTGTTATATCACCTTTTTTTTCATAAGCTATAAAGTCTCCAGGCAATAACTTATAAGAAGCTTTATAAACTTTTTCATAATTACCAGTAGCTATAACAGAAGCTCTACCGCTATTTAACATATAATGAGTAAATTTATCAGCATTTATCCATGGTCCAGTGGCACTACCTTTATCATAATTCCAAACAGAATTTTTCTTAAATTTACCACATTCATAAAGCACTTGAGAAGCAAAATTTGCACAATCGCCACCTTCACAATTAAAATTTTTATATTTCTTATTATATTTAAACTTGTGTTCATCCAATGAAGATACACCGCAATATTTTTCAGCATATTCTAATGCGTTTTTTCTTCTTTCATCTAAAGAAGAAAAATCCCTTGAAGTTTGATTTTTAATATGTTCTTTAATGTTATCTATTTTAATGTTTTCTAAGCTTAAAGAATCAGCAAAAGGATCATTATACCACTCTTTTGTTATTATCCATTCATCATTAGATTTAGTTAGCCTCATAGAATGTGAAGTTCCAATTCTAGAACTATTAATTATATTGGGTTGGTCTAAATATTCATATTTATATTCAGTATCACATAAAACATAAAAAGAAGCTGTTTTATCATTAACTGTACATCTAGTAACTTTTATTTTAGGAGTTATATCTAAAAACCTAACTCCTTGTTTTTCTGCCCAATTATTTATATATTCAACTTTTTTCTCTTCATATTCATAAGCCCATTGACCAATCTTCGTATTGTCACAATATAAACCTCTTAGACAATCTAAATCCTCCGTTAGTACAGCTTTACTCTTTATTATAAAAATATTTTCTACATGTTTCTTTAATTCATCTTCTGTATCGCTAGCAAAAGCATTTTTAAATGAAACTATATTAAATAAGGTTGAAATCATAGTAAATAAGATAATTCCTTTTTTTAGAGATAATTTAGTTAATCTAAATATGTACATATATTACTACCTCTTTCTAAATAGTATTTTAAGTTAATGCTTTTTCAATAATATCAATATAATTTTTTATAGTTTCATCTTCTAAAGGGACCCCATAAAACCAATTTTCTTCATTATTCCAGTTAGTAAAATACTTAGCTTTTAAAATAATTTCAGGTCTATATTCAAAATGTAATATATCGAAATGTCCCCATTTTCCACCCCAAACAAAGTTATTATTTTCAAATGTTTCTACTAAATCTTTAGGATATTCACAAAGCCTTTTTTGTGCATCTTTTTCAGACCCCCATTTCCAATAATCTCTTTTATCACTTTTTAAATCAATTGCTATTCCATAAGAATGAGGACTTAATCTACCAGTACCAGATATTACTCTATAATTGTAAGTTCCACTAGCAGGATAAAGTATACTAGCTATATCACTTCTAGTTTTACACAAAGGAACAAGTTCTTTTAATGTGTTATCCAAAGAGATATTAGCATTGTTTTGTTTATTAAATTGGTAATTTGTATAACCATATTTTAAGTTCTTTAGATTTTTTTCTATGGCATTTCTTGAATTACCATATACTTCATTTAATAATTCATAATTCCTACCTCTTCCAGGATCGATACTTTTATCCACAATTAAATCATTTTTATCAAGTGGATAATACTGTTCTAACATATCTTGAAGGTCTGGATTTGCTAATTTTTCTTCATGATTTTTTTGAATTTTATCATCATATAAGATTTTTTTTCCAGATTTCATAATAATATAAACTTTATCATTGCTTTTTTCAATTCCTATAATTTCGTTAGGATATGATAACATTAAAATCAATAAATCTTGCTTCATTTGTACTTCATAATTTCTAATTTCTTCAGACTTTGAAATTATAGGTATATTAAAAAGCATAATAAAGCATACAAAAAAAATGCTCAATCTTCTCATATTTTTCACCACCATTTAAAACTAATATAAATTTAGTTTATCCAAATAAGAGTATGTTTATGTGTTAAAGAAATTCTATTTATCTTAATATTTAAAGTAAAACTATAATATTATAAACTTATATAAATAGACTTAAGATATATTTTCATTCTATTTATATAAATCACAGATTCTATCACTACAAATTTTAGAAGATTTAATAACCATGGACACTCCATTACCTGGATGAGTAGAAGCACCTGTAAAGAATAGATTATTAATATTTTTGATTTCACATTGAGGTCTAAATATATTAGTCTGATTTAGTGTATGACTTAAACCAAATGCAGTTCCACCATATGTATTGAATGAGTACTTAAAATCAAGTGGCGTTAAATATTTTTCAAGTATTATATGTTCCTTTATATCACTAAGGGTATCTATTGATGATAATATATCTAAAAGTTCTTTCTTTATCATATTTTTGGTTTTTAAATCCCAAGTAATATTATTGTAAAGTAAATTAGGAACTCTAATCATAACATTAATGCATTCATATCCATTTGGACAAAGAGTTGTATCTATTGAACTAGGGCAATAAATATATATTGATGGATCTTTTGAAAGTATTCCTTTAAAAGGAGCTTTTAAATTTTTCTTGAAATTTTTATTTATATAGATATTATTTACGTTAAGCATAGGATATTTCTTATCTAAGCCTAAATATAAAATAAATGTTGAACAAGAATATTTTAATTGTTCTACTGATTTAACTGAATCTTTTATATCCTCATCCTGTATAAGATTATCAATTGTATAAGAATAATCACTACTGCAAATTACTGCATCTGCATTTAATTTTTTATTATTAACCATTACCCCTATAGCTTTCTTATCTTCAAATAATATTTTCTTTACTTCACAATTAGTATTTATAATTCCACCTTGATTTAATATTAATCTTTCTAATGCTTTTATGTAAGAATATATTCCTCCTTGCATATGATATAACCCTTCTATTTGAGTTACAGCTGGAATTAAATTATATATGTTTGATAAAGTGTATGGTGATCCTCCTATATACATAGTTTGAAACATAAGATAATTTATAAGCTTTTCATTTTTAATATATTTCTTACAATCTTTATACGATGAATGAAGTATTTTCAAATCAAGATTTGTATTACTAATTATAGATTTAAAAAAATTATTATTATTAGAAAAATTTTGGTTTAAAAAATACTTGTTTGCAATCTGATATTTTTCATAATTAGAAGATAAAAAGTTGAAATAACCGTATATATCTTCTATATCTCCATTTGTAATTTGGTTGATATTTGAAGAAAGTGATGAAAATTTATTTGAAAAATCATAAATACTATTATCAGAATAAAACACTCTATAGAGTGTTTCTATAGGAATAAGAGAAAAATAATCCTTATAATTTTTATTACAATACTCAAAAACCTCAATATAGTCTCTAAAAAACATGATTAATGATGCTGTTAAATTAAATTTAAATCCATTAATTTCAAAAAAGTTAGTTTTCCCTCCTATTGTTGAATTTTTTTCTAATACTGTAACATTAAACCCCCTTGATAAAAGGCGTGCAGCTACAGAGAGTCCACCAATACCGCTTCCAATTACTATGATTTTTTTATTCATATCTAATACCTCATACAAAAATTAAATGAGTAGAAAAACCAATATTTTATTGATTTATTCTTTAATTTTATTGTTATTATTGTCAAATAATCGACAAATAATCTTGGTAAAATTATACACACTGAAAAGGTCATCGATAAAGCATAATACAAGTTAATTAAAATAAAATTATTAATTAATTTGAAGGAATGAAAAATAGTGTTATAATGAGGTATCATAGTTATGAAACAAAGCTATGTTTTATAATTGATATTTTAAAACATAGCAAATAAAAAAAGAAAAGTGAGAAGATTAAATGAAATTTGAAAAACTAGAAAAAACAATAAATAAACTAGATGCTGATATTGAGGCATTAAGAAGAGTTAAACACTATCTATCAAACATAGATGAAATTAATGAAATTTCTGACCTTTTAAATAAGGAAAGACAAGTATATTCAGATGAATTATATTTAGAAGATAGAGTGGCTTACGATAAATGTTGTGAAAAGATAAGAGATCTACTAGATCAAAAGCTTGAAAAAACTGAACAAATACAACTATTAGAGTTCATAAAAGAAGCTCATGGAAGAAAATCTCCTAATGTTAGCAAAAAGAGTCATGGTATTAATGCTTGGCTTAAATTTCTTGATATTGAATGTGAGTGGAGTGATGATTTAGCAACAGATTGGTCTACATTAATCATAACTGGATTTGGAACTCATTAAAATATAATGTTTAATATAAAAACATCTAACATTAATATAAATGTTGGGTGTTTTTTTCATTCAATAAATCTTTTAGGTAGAAATTAAAAAATGTGTTACAATTATATGTGGATTATTATTTTTATTCTTTAAAATATTATAAAAATGTATAGTTTATTTATATATAAATTTAGAATTTAGTTAAAATAGAGCATATAAAGAATAAAAACTGAAATACACTAGCTAATAAATACATAAAGGAGTTTTAATTTTAATGAATATAATTACTTTAGAAAATATATATAAAAGTTACAGTGAAAAAATATTATTAAACAATATATCGTTAGGAATTAACGATGGTGATAAAATTGGACTTATAGGCATTAATGGAGCTGGAAAATCAACATTTTTAAAAGTTGTAGGGGGAAGAGATGAATTTTTTGATGGCTCTATAACAAAAGGAAAAAATGTTAGAATAGAATATCTTTCTCAAAATCCTGATTTTAAAAGTGGCGCCACAGTTTTAGAACAGATATTTAGAGGTGACACTAAAGAAATGAAACTTCTTATGGAATATGAAGATATATTAGTAAAAATAAATACTTGCAACGGTGAAGAATTTAATAAATTAAATGACAAACTCATAAAACTTCAAGGTCAAATTGATTCTTTTAATTTATGGGACTTAGAAAGTGAAGCTAAAAGTATTTTAAATAAGCTTGGAATATCTAACTATAATGAAATAATGGATAATTTATCTGGTGGACAAAAAAAGAGAGTTGCCCTTGCATCAGCTCTTATAACACCTTGTGAATTACTTATATTAGATGAGCCTACAAATCATCTTGACGCTGAATCTATAGAATGGCTTGAAGAATTTTTAAATACAAGAAAAGGTGCACTTTTAATGATTACTCATGATAGATATTTTCTTGATAGAGTTACTAATAGAATAATTGAATTAGATAGAGGAAACCTTTATACATACCCTGGAAATTATACTGCATTTCTAGAAAAGAAGGTTGAAAGACTTGAAACAGAACAAGTTAAAGAAGAAAAGAGAGATGCATTAATTAGAAATGAATTAAAATGGGTAAGAAGAGGTGCTAAAGCTAGAACAACTAAACAAAAAGCAAGATTACAAAGGTTTGATGAATTAGTAAATACAAAATCTATTGAAATAAAAGATAATGTTGATATATCTTTTGTAGGAAGTAGATTAGGTAAAAAAATAGTTGAATTATATGATGTAAATAAATCTTTTGATAAAAAACAAATTATAAAAGATTTTAATTATCTATTTTTAAGAGATGACAGAATAGGTATAGTTGGAGAAAATGGAGCAGGAAAAACAACTTTAGTTAACTTAATTAGAGGTTTAATACCACTAGATAGTGGTAGAATTGAAATAGGTGACACTGTAAAGATAGGTTGCTTTGCACAAGACAATGCTCATATTGATCATAATTTAAGAGTTATAGATTATGTAAAAGAAGGTGGAGAGTATATTCCAACTGAAGATGGAACTAAAATAACAGCCTCTTCTATGTGTGAAAGATTTTTATTTGATAGCACAATGCAATATACTCCAATTGAAAAATTATCTGGTGGAGAAAAAAGAAGATTACATCTTTTAAGAGTATTAATGGAATCGCCTAATTTCTTGATATTAGATGAGCCTACAAATGATTTGGACATTGAAACTTTAAAAATTCTAGAATCATTTTTAGATGAATTTATGGGTATTGTAATTGTTGTATCACATGATAGATACTTTTTAGATAGAATCTGTAATAAAATATTCTCTTATGAAGGCGATGGATTAATTAAAGAATATAATGGTAATTATAGTGATTTCTTAATAGCAAAAGAGATAGAAAAAAATAATAAATCTTTAGAAAATGAAAAGTCTACTAATAAAGTGAAAAAAGAAAGAGTTAAAAATAAAGAAGATAAACCCAAGTTTACTTTTAAGGAACAAAAAGAATTTGAAACTATAGATGGAGATATATCTACTTTAGAAAGTAAGATAGAACATCTTGATAAAGATTTAGAGAAAAATGCTACTAATTATGGAAAGCTTAATGAATTGATGAAGGAAAAAGAATTTCTTGAACAAGAATTAGAACAGAAGTATGAGAGATGGGAATATTTAAATGAAATTGCAGCTTCAATAGAAGAATATAATTCAAAGAAAAAACAATAATGGAGGATTTATAGTGGAACTACAAGTTTACTTAAAAGGAAAGAAAGAACCTCTAATATTTAAAGGTGATAGAATCGATGTTTTAGATATGGAGCTTCAAGGAAAAAAGTATAAGCAAATAAGATATTTTAGAAAAGGATTTTCTAAATCTGAGTATATAGAATCTTCTTTAATAACAAGAATGAGAGAAATAAATAAGTAATTTATAAATGGTGATAATTTATGATAAAACAAGTGTTAATGGAAGGATTCAATAATAGTATAAGCGGACGAAATAGAGTTAAAGCTGAGGTAATACTTAAAAATGATTTAGTAAAAGATATAAAAGTTAATGTAGATAATCATATGATAGACATTATCTCTTCTGTAATATCAGAAAGTCTTTTTAATGAATATTCCTGTAAAATAGAAATTGATAGTAAAACAAAAGAGGTTATAGGTACATATTGTAGTTGTACAGATTTTGAGAGAAAAGAATTCTCAAAGGATAATTACTGCTGTAAGCATTTAATAGCATCTTTTTACTATTTTTTAAATAGTTTAGATAATGATGAAAATTTAAAAGAAAATTTATTATTTTTGCAAAAGAATAAAGATGATAATCAGAGTGTTTTTTCTAAAGCAGCAAAATCTCAAGATTTATTAAGTTCGCTATTAGAAGATAATAAAGAAAATGTTAAATTTGAGATAACCTTAAATAGAAATACATGGTCTTCAAAACTTCAAGCTGAGTTTAAAATCGGTTTAAAAAGTTGTAATAATAAAATGTATGTGTTAAAGGATATAAATCAATTTTTAACATGTATGTATAATAAAATACCTATCAAATATGGAAAAGACTTCATTTTTGATATAAGGAAACAAAATTTATCATTTGATGATAGAAAACTTATTAAGTTTATTTATAGATTGAGTGAAAAAGAGAATTTACAAAGCTCATTTAGAAGAAGTCAAGATAAAATTATAAATGGAAAAACTTTAACTATACCTGATATATTAGTAAAAACTTTTTTAGATATAATAAAGAATCATAGAGTATATTTAGGAGATGGATTTTTCTGCAGGATAATCGATTCAGAAATACTTTATGAAGATATACCAATTCCTTTTTCTTTATGTGACAGTGGAAATAATATAATATTAGAAGTTCCTAATGGTATGCCAGAAGCACTTACACAAGATGAAGATGTATTTCTTTATGGTACTTCAATATATGTTCCATCTACAGAACAAAGTGAAAGATTAGTTCCTTATCTTAAAGTGTTTAATAATACACAGAGTATAGCCTTTGGACAAAATGATGAAAAAAGAGTGTTAAAAGAGCTTATACCATCAATACAAAATGTAAGTAATGGATTAAATTTATCTAAAAAACTTAAAAATAAGGTAGTAATAGCACCTGTTATTTTCAAATTTTACTTTGATAAAGACAGGGAAAATGTTTATTTAACATTAAAGGTTTCATATGGTGGTTATGAATTTAATTACTTTGAAGAATTCAAAGAAAAAGTTATATATAGAGATTCTCAAAAAGAAAAAGAAGTATATAAATTGGTGAAAAAATTTGGATTTGAAGATGTAAATAATAAATTTATCTTTTTAAAAGATGATGATTATATATTTAGATTTTTCAAATATGATATAGAAAGATTTCAAGATTATGGTGAAGTTTTTTATTCAGAAAATTTTAAAGGAATAAGAAATATATCAAAATCTGATTTTAAAGGTGATGTTAGAAAAGGTAAATTTGATTATTTTGAATTTGAATTTATATTATCAGATCTATCTAAAGAAGAAACCACTAATATATTAAGAAGCTTTAGAAGTAATTTAAAGTACTATAAATTAGAAAATGGTGAGTTCTTAGATTTAGAAGATAAAGACCTAAAAGAAATACTAACGCTTTTAGATAATTTACTTTTAGAAGAGACTTTAAATAATAATACAATTGCTTTATATAAAAATAAAGGGATTTACTTAGAACAATATCTAGAAGATAAAGATTTTAGATTTATAACTGGTAGAGAAAAAATCATGGATATAAGAGATAAACTTAAAAATATTAAAAATAAATCATTTCAACCGCCATATGGTATTCAAGCAGAACTTAGAGAATATCAAAGAGATGGTTATAATTGGTTTAGAACATTAGATTATTTGGGGTTTGGTGGAATATTAGGTGATGAAATGGGCCTTGGGAAAACACTTCAAACCATAGTATTTTTATTATCAAAAGAAAATTCACATTCACTTATAGTAGCACCAACTTCTCTTATATATAATTGGTTTAATGAATTTAAAAAATTTGCGCCTTCAATTAAAGTATGTATAGTAAATTCGAATAAAGAGGAACGTGAAGAGCTTATTAAAGCATATAATAACTATGATGTTATTATAACAACATATAATCTTTTGAGAAGAGATTTAGATTTATATGACATGGTATTTGATTATTGTATTTTAGATGAAGCTCAAAATATAAAGAATGCTTCATCACAAAATGCAAAAGCTGTTAAAAGTATTAAATCAAAATCAAGATTTGCATTAACAGGTACACCTATAGAAAATTCATTAATGGAACTTTGGTCTATTTTTGACTTCATAATGCCTGGGTATCTTTATGATGAAAAAAGATTTACAAGTAGATATTATAGAAGGCTTGAAGAAGAAAAAGAAATATTAGAAGAAATAAATAGACTTGTAAAGCCGTTTATATTAAGACGATATAAGAAAAATGTAATTAAAGAATTACCTGATAAAATTGAAAAAAGATTAGTTATTCCTTTAAGTGATGAGCAAAAATTAGTATATAAAACTTATTCTGAATATGCTAAAGATTTAATACAAAAGAAAGTTGAAGATGATGAATTTAAGAACAGTAAAATAGAAATTTTATCATATATAACAAAGTTAAGACAGATTTGCTTGGATCCATCAGTTATTATGGAAAATTATTTAGGTACAAGTGGGAAAATAGATGCACTTTTAGAGATACTAGATCATAGCATAAGCTCAGGACATAAAATATTAGTGTTTTCTCAATTTACATCTGTGCTTAAAAATATAGGTAACTTACTTAAAGAAAATAACATATTATTTTCTTATTTGGATGGTTCAGTATCATCTATTAATAGAATGAGAATGGTTGATGATTTTAATGATGGAGAGAATAATGTATTTTTGGTATCTTTAAAGGCTGGAGGAACTGGTCTTAATTTAACTAGTGCAGATATAGTAATACATTTCGATCCATGGTGGAATCCAGCAGTAGAAGATCAAGCAACTGACAGAGCACATAGAATTGGTCAAGAAAACACTGTTGAAGTAATTAAACTTATAGCACAAGGTACTATAGAAGAAAAGATAGTAGAACTTCAAGATAGTAAACGAAAGCTTATAGATACAATCTTAGGTGATGATTTAAACATAGGTTCATTTATAAATACTTTAAATGAAGAACAAATTATTAATTTATTCAATTAATATCTATAAAATTATGTTTTAAACGTAAGTTCAATTGTTACTCCAGCTTTGTTTATGAATATATAAACTTTTTGCAAAACATATCTTTAAACTTAAATAGAATAAATTAAAACATACAATGTCTATTGAGGCAATGTAGTCAAAATTTTGGTTACATTGTCTCTCTTCTTATATAGAACTTTAAATAAGATTAGGCATTTATAAAATCTCTGTTATTTAAATTAGAAATACAAAAGATTTTTATTAAGAGTTTAAAAGTAGGTGATGATATGCAAAGTTTAGATTTAATAAATTATTTAAGAGAAGTTAATACAGTATCAATAATAGTTAGGCTTACTTTAGCAACTATTTGTGCTGGAATTATTGGAGCTGAAAGAGGAAGAAGAAACAGACCTGCAGGATTTAGAACACATATTTTAGTGTGTATTGGAGCTACAATTATAATGATTACAAATCAGTATATGACTGATGTATTAAATTTACCAGGTGATGCAAGTAGGATGGGTGCGCAGGTTATTAGCGGCATAGGATTTTTAGGAGCAGGCACAATAATTGTAGTAGGTAAAAATCAAGTTAAGGGACTTACAACAGCAGCTGGACTTTGGGCATGTGCTTGTATGGGACTAGCTATTGGAATAGGTTTTTATGAAGGTGCTATTATAACATGTATATTTTTAATGGGGGTAGTCACTGGGCTTCATAAACTTGATGAATATATGCAAACACATTCTAAAACTATTGATATTTATGTTGAACTTGAGGATATTAAAGGGGTTATGAACTTTATGACCTGCGTCAAAAAAGATGGAACTCAAATATTTAATGTTGAAATTAAGAACAAAAATAGTGATGTAAAAGTTATTGCACTAGCCATGACATTAAAGCTTAATCAAAGCTGTGATCATATGGACTATCTTTTACAACTTCATCATATAGAAGGGGTTTGCATGGTTGAAGAAATGATATAGATTTTTTTAAATCAAGGGAGAATTTAATTTTTTAAAATTTTCCCTTAATAATTTAAAAAAACTAAATAATGCTTAAAAATAAACATTATTTTTTATATAATTAAAAGGAAGTATATTGACTTAGGGGGAAATTATAAATGAAAAAAACATTAAATATTGCTCATAGAGGTTTTAGTGGAGTATATCCAGAAAATACAATGCTTGCTTTTGAAAAAGCTATAGAAGTTGGGTGTGATGGAATAGAAACTGACGTTCAATTAACTAAGGACGGATATGTAGTAATATGCCATGATGAACAACTTGATAGAACTACAACAGGTATAGGATTAATTAAAGATTTTACATTAAAAGAATTAATGAATTTTGATGCTGGAATAAAATTTGGTGAAGAATTTAAAGGATTAAAAATTCCAACATTAGAAGAATTCTTAAAGTATGTTAGTGATAAGAATATTATTATAAATATAGAAATTAAAAATAGCATAATTGATTATGAAAATATAGAAAAAACAACTTATGATTTAATCAAAAAATATAAGCTAGAAGAAAGCGTCATAATATCTACATTTAATCATTACTCTGTAAGAAGATGTATAAGACTAGATAGAACCATAAAAACAGGAGTATTATACTATGATTGTATATTTGAACCTTATAATTATGTACAAATGGTTGGTGGAAATGCTCTTCATCCAGAATATCATAGTGTAAATAAAGAAATTGTTGAAAAAGCACATGATAATAATTTGGAAGTTAATGTTTATACAGTTAATGATAAAGACGATATGAAAAGAATGATGGATTTAGGTGTAGATGCGATCATAACAAACTATCCAAATGTATTAAAAGAATTATTTATTTTATGATTGAAAAGAAGATGATGATGGTATACTATGAATTGAAGGAAAAAGTTTACACATAATATAAAAAGGTAATATTATAACTTTATTAAATATACAGAGGTAGGTGATTGAGAATCAGCCAATATAAGAATGGGTTGATTAATAGCATATGAATGATTTAATGTTATACTTAAGAGAAGTTAATATAGCTTCAATAATTCTAAGACTTACTTTAGCAACACTTTGTGCAGGAATTATTGGTGCAGAAAGAGGAAGAAAAAATAGACCTGCAGGATTTAGGACACATATTTTGGTATGTATTGGTGCCACACTCATTATGATAACAAGTCAATATATGAGGGATGTTCTTCATAGTACTGGAGATATAACTAGATTGGGTGCACAAGTTATTAGTGGCATAGGATTTTTAGGTGCAGGTACAATTATAGTAGTTGGAAAAAATCAAGTTACAGGTCTTACAACTGCAGCTGGTCTTTGGGCATGTGCATGCATGGGATTAGCTATTGGAATAGGTTTTTACGAAGGTGCAATTATAGCATGTGTATTTATGCTTATTGTAGTTACAGGACTTCATAAATTAGATTTATATTCAAGAACGCACTCTAGAGTTATGGATGTTTATACAGAACTTAGAGATATTAAAGGTGTTGCTAATTTTATGAAAACTGTACAAGCTGATGGAACTAAAATATCTAATATTGAAGTAAAAAAGGCCACTACAAATAAAGATGACCGTATAATAGCTTTAACAATGACATTAAAGTTATCTCAAAAATGCAATCATTCAGATTATACTCTTCAACTTCATAATATTGAAGATGTATGCTGTGTAGAAGAGATAATATAATAATAGAATATCTATTTTACATAAAAACATTTTTAATGGTTTTTGATATTTTTGTATAAGATAATATATAAAATATAATTTGTTTAACTTGAATTGAAGAAATCACAAATTATGAATCTAATGAATAAAATAATATATAAATTCAAAATATATAATAGGTCTTAAAACCGCCTGTAATTTATATGAATAATTAACCACTATAACTGCTTGTTTTATTAAATAAGCAGTTATTTTTACTTAGTAACCATATGTGCATTAATAGTATGTGGTTAATTATATGCATTAAAAGATCATAGTTAGTGTTTATACACATAAAATAATTTTCAATATGTATAAATATCTAACTTTAACTAAAAATATAAATTAGATTATAGTTAGATTTCTATACTTAAGATTTTCAAATATTAAAAATATGTTTGAAAAATGTTAATTATTGATTTAATGGTAATTTTATAAAATAAAATCTATAAAATCAACTTTTTGAGAGGAGAAAATTATATATGTTTATTCCTAAAAGAATATTATTTGAAAAGGGAAGTTTAGATTATGAAATTGGTCAAAGAATATATAATACATTTAAAGATAATAAAAATGTTGATATTATAAATATAAGTGGAAATAGGGTAAAGCAGCATATTCCAGGAGATGATACTTATAGTTATTACAGAGAAGGTAAAAATACGTTGGTAGTTGGAATTAAAAAGAGTTTTAAGTTCCAGTCATGTAAGCCTTCAGCGCACTATCAATTGCCTCTTCTTTCTGGATGTACAGGGTATTGTGAGTATTGCTATCTTAATACTAACTTAAGCACTAAACCTTTTGTCAAAGTTAATGTGAACATAGATGATATATTAAATCAAGCAAAGAAACATATTATTGAGAGAAGTCCTGAAATAACAATGTTTGAAGGTGCAGCTACATCAGATCCTATACCAGTAGAACCCTATACTCACTCTTTACAAAAAGCTATTGAATTTTTTGCAAATGAAGAAAAGGGTAAATTTAGATTTGTAACTAAATATAATGATGTAAATACGCTTTTGAATATAGATCATAAAGGAAAGACAGAAATTAGATTTACCCTAAATACGAATAAAGTAATAAATGATTTTGAAAATAGAACATCTTCTTATGATTTAAGACTTGAAGCCTGTGAAAAAGTTGCAAAAGCACAGTATCCAATTGGATTTATAATAGCTCCAGTATTTTTATATGAAAATTGGAAAGAAGATTACAATGAACTTCTGATAAGATTACATGATAAGATGCCTAAGGATTTAAAATATCCATTATCATTTGAAGTTATAACCCATAGATATACTACAAGAGCAAAAAATGTTATAAATGAAGTATTTCCAGATAATACTTTACCAATGAATGATGAAGAACGTAAATATAAGTACGGTCAATTTGGATATGGAAAATATGTTTATACTAAAGAACAGCTAGAAGAGGTTAAATCATTTTTTACAATTAAAATAAATGAATTGTTTAAAAATAGTGTTATAAAGTATATTATTTAAAAGAAAGTCTTCCATTTTATTTTGGAAGGCTTTTTTAATCTTTATGTTTAGAATTTTTATTATTTAAATAAAGTAATTTTTAAGTTAATTTTGATTACTGGTTCCCCCTGTGATAAAATAAGACTTGATTTTAAGTTTTAAAATTAGGTAAAAATATTTAATGTTATTATACCTAATTAAAAGGAGGAAATTATTATGGCTTTAACGCCAATGATGGTAGAGTACATGAAAACAAAAGAAGAATATAATGATTGTATTCTATTTTATAGATTAGGTGACTTTTATGAGATGTTCTTTGATGATGCACTAACTGTATCTAGAGAACTTGAACTTGTTTTAACAGGGAAAAATTGTGGACTTGAAGAAAGAGCACCAATGTGTGGTATTCCACATCATGCAGCAGCTGCATATATTCCAAGACTTGTTACTAAAGGGTACAAGGTTGCTATCTGTGAACAACTTGAGGATCCTAAGCAAAGTAAAGGAATAGTAAAAAGAGGAGTTGTAAAAGTAATAACTCCAGGAACATTTATAGATAGTAATTCTAATTTAGAAAATGATAATACATATTTAATGGTAATATCTGAATATGAAGATAAATTTGGGATAGCAATGTCTGATATAAGTACTGGTGAATTTAAAACAACATCCTTTAATAATATTAAGATGAGTTTATTAGATGAAATTTCAAAGGTTTCTCCAAAAGAAATACTAGTTGATATAAATATAAATGAAGAATTATTAACTGAAATAAACAATGTACTTCCTGTTCTTATAACTAAAAAAGATTTTAATGAGTTTTTAGTTTCAAAAGAAGAACTTATAGAGCAGTTTTCAGACTTAGAAGTGAGTGGATTAACTATAGAAAGAGAAATCCCAAGTAAAGTACTTCTTAAATATATAAACGAAACTCAAAAGATGAGTTTAACAAATATCAATCTATTAGAACAATATGAAATTATAAATTATATGACTATAGATGGAAATTCAAGAAGAAACTTAGAGCTTACAGAAAGTATAAGAGAAAAAACTAAAAAAGGATCTCTTCTTTGGGTTATTGATAAAAGTGCAACATCTATGGGGGGAAGAACTTTAAGAAAATGGATAGATGAACCTCTTATAGTTAAAGATGAAATAGAAAAAAGATTAAGTGGAGTTGAAGAAGTATTTAATTCAATAGGTTTCAATGAAGACTTAAGAAGTGCATTAAAAGAAATTTATGATATTGAAAGAATTGTAGGAAAGATATCAAATAAAAATGTTAATGCTAAGGATTTGTTGTCTCTTAAATCGTCTTTAGATAAACTTCCATGCATTAAGGAACTTTTAAAAAATACTAGTTCTAAATTGTTAAAAGGATACTATGAAAACTTAGATGAATTGATTGATGTAAGAGATTTATTAAATGATTCTATTAAAGAAGATCCTGGTTTAGGATTAAAAGAAGGAAACATAATAAAAGATGGATATAATAATTTAGTAGATGAATTACGTGAAAGTAAACTTCACGGAAAAGAATGGATTGCTGCTCTTGAAAATAGAGAACGTGAATTTACAGGTATTAAGTCTTTAAAAGTTGGTTATAACAAGGTATTTGGATACTATATAGAAATAAGTAAATCAAATTATAACTCTATCCCAGAAGGTAGATATATAAGAAAGCAAACATTAGCTAATGCTGAAAGATTTATAACTGAAGAACTTAAAGTTATGGAAGATAAAATTTTAGGTTCTGAAGAAAAACTTATTAACTTAGAATATTCTATATTTGTTGAAATAAGAGATAAAATTGAAGAAGAAATAAGCAGATTAAAAAAGAGTGCTAGGATAATATCAGATTTAGATGGTATTTCAACTTTAGCTTTAGTTGCTTTAGAAAATGATTATATTAAACCTGAAATAAATACAGATGGATTAATTAAAATAATTGATGGAAGACACCCTGTAGTTGAAAAAGTCATTGGAAAGGGCGACTTTGTATCAAATAATACTGCATTAAATCAAACTGATAAGGAATTATTATTGATTACTGGACCTAATATGGCTGGTAAATCTACGTATATGAGACAGGTAGCTCTTATAACATTGATGGCTCAAATGGGTTCATTTGTACCTGCAACTAGTGCAAACATATCTATTTGTGATAAGATCTTTACAAGAATAGGAGCATCTGATGATTTAGCAGGTGGAAAGTCTACATTTATGGTTGAAATGTGGGAAGTTTCTAATATTTTAAAAAATGCTACAAGTAATAGTTTAGTTTTACTTGATGAAGTAGGAAGAGGAACTTCAACTTATGATGGACTTTCAATTGCTTGGTCTGTTATTGAATATATAACTAAAAATAAGGATTTAAGATGCAAAACTTTATTTGCAACTCACTATCATGAACTTGTTAAACTTGAAGGGATTTTACCTGGAGTTAAAAATTACTCTGTAGCAGTTAAAAAATTAAAAGATAGCGTAGTCTTTTTAAGAAAAATAGTAGAGGGCGGTGCAGATGAATCTTACGGTATAGAAGTTGCAAAGCTTGCAGGACTTCCTGAGAATGTTATTAATCGTGCTAGAGAAATTCTTGAGGATTTAGAATGTAAAAATACCTTTGATATAAATAAAGTATCATCATGTTCAATGGTTTCAAATAACACAAAAGAAATTGCTGTTGATTCTACTAAAAATGAAGAGGATAAAGTTATTTCTAATGCACAAAATATAGATGTAAATGAAACTAGTTGTAAGGATACTACTAAAGAGAAAATTTTAAGAGTTGAAACTCAAAATGCAGAGTATGAAGAGACTATAAAATCTTTAAAATCTGAAATAACAAAGTTACAAGAATCAAATAAGAAACACAATAAAAAGCATAAAGATGTTTGTAATGACAATATGCAAATTAACTTTGAAGTTATGGAAAAAGAAAATTTTATAAAAGAGCTTAGTGAAGTAGATATATTAAACCTTAACCCTATGGAAGCTATGAATACTTTATATAGATTAGTGACAGATGCAAAAAAACTTCAATAAAAATGATAAATAGGAGATAAATTTATGAATTGTGGTTGTGGTATTCCTTTAGAATGTCCAAAATGCAAAGAAAAGCTATATAGAAAGCGTAAAATAGAGGGAGCATATATAATAATAGAAAGAGTTTGTCAAAATTCCCAATGTGATTATATAATTAGAGAAGCTAAAATTTTTAATGATGATGTAAATTAAAATATAATAGTTTATTATGAGAGTACTTAAATTCTTCTGACATAATCAGTTGAATTTAAGTACTCTTTTTTATAAAAATTAATATTTTATTGAATTAGATATTTGTATCTGTTTGATTTTTAAAATAAAACACAAGATAGATAAGCTTATACATGTTTTATATAATGGTAAATATTACTACAGTTTATAATTTAAAAATAAAAAAACTTTCAATGTAAACATTGACAAAACATGTACGTATAAGTTATTATTTAAATATAACATGTACGTATATGTTTTAAGAGGGAGGGAAAAATAATGTCTAAGTATAGTAAGGAAGTTAAAGAATTATTAGAATACATTGGTGGAGAAGAAAATGTAAATGCTGTATCACATTGTGCAACAAGAATGAGATTTGTTTTAAATGATACATCTATTGCAGATGAAGAAAAAATTAAAAAAATTAAATTTGTTAAGGGTACATTTACTCAAGCTGGGCAATTTCAAGTCATTATTGGAAACGATGTAGCGGAATTTTACAATGAGTTTACTGCATTAGCTGGAATTGATGGAGTAAGTAAAGATAATTTAAAAAGTTCAGCTAAATCAAATATGAATATTGTTCAAAGAATGATGGCTAATATAGCAGAAATATTTTCACCTTTAATACCTGCAATTATAGTAGGAGGTCTTATACTTGGTTTTAGAAATATCATAGGTGATATTAAGATGTTTGAAAATGGTACAAAAACTCTTATTGAAATATCACAATTTTGGGCAGGAACACATAGCTTTTTGTGGCTAATAGGTGAAGCGATATTCCATTTCTTACCTGTTGGAATCACATGGACTGTAACTAAAAAAATGGGGACAACTCAAATACTTGGTATAGTACTTGGTATTACATTGGTCTCTCCTCAACTTTTAAATGCATATTCTGTAGCTACAGCAGAGTCAATTCCATTTTGGGATTTTGGCTTTACAAAAATCAATATGATAGGTTATCAATCACAAGTTATACCTGCTATTTTAGCTGGTTTTGTACTAGCATATCTTGAAAAAGGGGTTAGAAAAATAGTTCCTTCTTCAATTTCAATGATATTTGTACCATTTTTTGCATTAGTGCCTACTGTTTTAATAGCACATACTGTTCTTGGTCCTATAGGTTGGGTAATTGGTTCTTGGGTTTCAACAGTAGTTTATGGCGGATTAACTTCAGCATTTGGAAGTATATTTGCTGCAATCTTTGGATTCCTTTATGCACCACTTGTTATAACTGGATTACATCATATGACTAATGCAATAGACTTACAATTAATGGCTGAATTTAATGGTACAGCTTTATGGCCAATGATAGCTTTATCAAATATAGCTCAAGGGTCAGCTGTTTTAGCTATAATTTATCTTCAAAGAAAGAATGAAGAAGAAAAACAAATAGCAATTCCAGCATGTATATCAGCTTACCTTGGAGTAACTGAACCAGCATTATTTGGTATAAATATAAAATATAGATTCCCATTTGTGTGCGGAATGGTAGGATCAGCTATAGCTGCTATAATATCTGTTTCAACAGGTGTAATGGCAAATTCTGTAGGGATTGGTGGATTGCCTGGTATATTATCAATTAAACCACAACACATGTTTATGTTTGCAATAGCAATGGTTGCTGCTATAGTAGTACCATTTATGCTAACTTTAATAATTGGAAAGAAAAAATTAGTATAAAATAAATAATAATTTTAAATTGGAGGACTAGCAGTATGAAAGACTTTAAAAAAAGTACTGTTTATCAAATATATCCTAAATCATTTAATGATTCAAATGGAGATGGAATAGGCGATTTAAATGGAGTAATAGACAAACTAGATTATTTAGAGGAATTAGGGATTGATTATATTTGGCTTACTCCTTTTTATGTATCACCACAAAATGATAATGGCTATGATGTAGCTGATTATTATAATATAGATCCTTTGTTTGGAACTAATGAGGATTTTGATAAACTTGTTAAAGAAGCTGAAAAAAGAAATATTAATATAATGCTTGATATGGTATTTAATCATACTTCAACGGAGCATCAATGGTTTAAAAATGCCCTAAATGGAGATGAAAAATTCAAAGACTTTTATATCTTTAAAAAAGGTAAAGACAGCAATCCACCAACTAATTGGCAATCAAAATTTGGAGGAAATGCTTGGGAATATATAGATAACTTTGATGAATACTATTTGCATCTATTTGATAAAACACAAGGAGATTTAGACTGGACCAATTTAGATGTTAAAAACGAAATATATAAAATAGTAAACCATTGGATAAACAAAGGTGTTAAAGGATTTAGGTTTGATGTTATAAATCTAATTTCAAAGCCGGAAAAATTTGAAGATGATGTTATTGGTGATGGAAGAAGATTTTATACAGATGGACCTAATATACATAAATATTTAAAGGAATTAAATGAAAATACGTTTGGTAAGTATGACGATATAATAACAGTTGGAGAAATGTCTTCTACAACTATAGATAACTGTATTAAGTATTCAAATCCAAATGAAAAAGAGCTATCTATGGTATTTAATTTCCATCATTTAAAAGTAGATTATGACAATGGTGATAAATGGACACTTATGAACTTTGATTTTAAATTACTAAAATCTATCTTTAAAGAATGGCAGGAAGGTATGGAACAAGGAAATGGTTGGAATGCAGTATTTTGGTGTAACCATGATCAGCCAAGAATAATTTCTAGATTTGGAAACACTGATAAGTATCATAAAGAAAGTGGAAAGATGCTTGGGACTTGTATTCACATGATGAGAGGAACACCATATATTTATCAGGGTGAAGAATTTGGAATGACAAATCCTAATTTTAATTCAATAGATGAATATAGAGATATTGAATCTAAGAATTATTATGATATTTTAAAAGAAAATCATGTTGAAGAGGAAGAAATATATAAGATATTAGCCTCAAAATCAAGAGATAATTCAAGAACACCTATGCAATGGAATGATGAAAAAAATAGTGGTTTTTCTAACAATGAGCCTTGGATACCAGTAGGTAAATCTTATAAAGAAATAAATGCTAAAAATGCATTAAAAGATAATGATTCTATATTCTATCATTATAAAAAACTTATAGATATTAGAAAAGAATATGATGTTGTTTCAAATGGGTCTTTCAATATGATACTTGAAGAGCATGAAAAAGTTTTAGCATATACTAGAGAATATAATAATGAGAATTTAATAGTTTTAAATAACTTCTATGATGAAGAGACTGAGGTATTATTACCACATGATCTTTTATGTGGTAATGGTAGAATATTAATTTCAAATTATAAAGATAGTATGGATTTAAATGATAAAATTTTACTTAGACCATATGAATCTATTGTTTATATTGTTGAGAATTAAGTATATATTATGTTAAAATATTAATGGTGATAAATGATGGCTAGCAAATATTTTAATATATATAGTGAAATTGCAAATAAAATAGAAAATGGAATATTTAAAGCAAATGATGAAATTTCTTCAGAAAGTGATCTTATGAAAGAATATAAAGTTTCTAGAGATACTGCAAGGAAGGCATTAATATTACTTAAGGAAAATGGTTATATACAAAAAATAAAAGGACGTCGTTCTTTCGTTTTAGACATAAATAAATTTGATTTTCCTGTGTCAGGTGTAGTTAGCTTTAAAGAAATTGCAGATAAACTAGGACCTAATTCTAAAACTAAAGTTGAAATTTTAGAATGTATTCATCCAAATGAAAGTATGCGTAAAAAACTAGAATTAAATTTTGATGATAAAGTTTGGAAGATAATAAGATCTAGAAGTATTGCAGATGAAAGAATAATCTTAGATAAGGATTATTTAGTAAAAAAATATGTTGAAAATATTACTGAAGAAATATGTGAAGAGTCTATTTATAAGTACATTGAGGATGAACTTGGATTAAAAATAGCTTATGCTAAAAAGGAAATAACTGTTCAATTTGCAACAGAAGAAGATAAAAAGTATTTAGATATGAAAAATTTTAATATGATTGTTGTTGTAAAAAGTTATACTTACTTAGATGATACAAGTCTATTTCAATATACGGAATCTAGACATAGACCAGATAAGTTTAAATTTGTAGATTTTGCAAGAAGACGTAAATAAGTAATTTAAAATGATTTATTAAGTAATTAAAAGCTCTTAGGTGTTATTTTCAGAAATATAACCTAGGAGTTTTTAATTTGTATTTATAAATATAATTTAGATTTGTTATTAGCAATTAAATTGGATATAATACATTTGAAGAAACTTATAAATAGAAATTAAATATCTAAATATACATACAATATGTTATATTAGATTTACTTATAAAGTAGAGACTTACAAAGGGGGTGCACAATATGAAAAGAATTAATATATTAAATGAAGATACAGCTAATAAAATTGCAGCAGGTGAAGTAGTAGAAAGACCAGCATCAGTAGTAAAGGAATTAGTTGAAAATGCCATAGATGCAAATTCTAAAAATATATTAATAGAAATAGAAGAGGGTGGAAGTTCTTTAATAAGAATTATTGATGATGGAGATGGGATTTACAAAGAAGATATAGAGAAAGCCTTTTTACCTCATGCCACAAGTAAGATAAAAGAGTCTGAAGATATATATAGTATTAACACATTAGGTTTTAGGGGAGAAGCTCTCCCATCCATCGCATCAGTAGCTAGAGTTAATTTGAAAACAAAACAAGAAACTGAAGAATGTGGATATGAAATTACAATAGAAGGTGGAAAATTTTCAGAAGTTACAGAATGTGGGGTTAATAAAGGAACTATAATGGAAGTAAGAGATTTATTTTTCAATGTTCCAGCAAGAAAAAAGTTCCTTAAAACAACTTCTAAAGAATCTTCTTTAATTAATGATATCATAACTAGAATAGCTTTATCTAACCCTAATATTAGTTTTAAACTATTTAATAATGGGAAAAAAATTATTCATACATATGGCAATGGCAATATGAAAGATGTTATAAGAACTATCTATGGTAAAAGTATAGTTGAAAATGTGTTATATTTTGAAGATACATCTGATATCGCTACTATTTATGGGTATGTAGGGAAAGAGGTAATTGCTAGAGGTTCTAGAAATAATCAAAGTATTTTTGTAAATAGCAGATATATAAAGAATAGAAGTTTAGGAATTGCAGTAGAGCAGGCATTTAAATCATTTTCTACTGTAAGTAAGTTTCCTTTCTTTATATTATTTATAGAAATATATCCTGAATATATAGATGTGAATATTCACCCAACTAAATCAGAAGTAAAATTCAATGATGAACGTTTTATTTTTAAAAAGATATTTGGTGCTGTTCATACATCTTTAAAGGAAGAAGTTTTTAGTACATTTTCAATACCTGAAGAAGTAAATGAAGGTATTAGTAAGAATGCTAACTTAAATATTGAAGAAATAACCTTTAAAATTGAAGAAGAACAAGAAAAAGTTAAGTTTAATACTAATCATTTGTCACAAAAGAACATACGTTCTACACAGGAGAATAATAGCATAAATAAGCATATTTATGATGAAAAACACAAAATAGACACTAATATTCATAATAATATTCCTTTAAATGTTAATATTCCAGTTGATTTAAAAAGTAATCACCTTAAATTAGAAGAAGATAATAATAATTCTAATAAAGAAGTGATTTGTGATAATAATGAAGCATCTTATACATCTGACTGTAATCAATATAAAAATAGTTGTAAAGATGAAAAAGCTAATGAAAGTAAATCAAAAACAATAGGCACATCAGAATTATTAAAAGAAAAAATTCCTAAGTTTCCTGCTATAAAAATTATTGGTCAATATAATAAAACTTATATATTAGGGGAGTATGCAGGAACTCTTTATATGATAGATCAACACGCAGCTCATGAAAAAATAATGTTTGAAAAGTATTTAAATGATATAAATTGTGGAGATATAATAATACAGCCACTTATGATACCAACAGTAATTGATTTAAGCATGGATGATTATTCGTATTTTGAAGAAAACAAAGATGTATTTAAAGAGGCTGGTTTTACTATTGAAGAGTTTGGTGGCACATCTATAGCATTAAAAGAAGTACCTTATTTTCTAGGTAAACTAAAACCTAAGAATTTATTTTTAGAAATATTAGATAATCTTAAAAATTTAGGATCAGGTAAAACTATTGAAGTTAAATATAATGCTATAGCAACTAAAGCATGTAAATCAGCAGTAAAAGGTAATGATTCTTTAGATGAGTTAGAGATGGTTAAATTAATAGAGGAATTACGATATATAGATGATCCTTTCCATTGTCCTCATGGAAGGCCAACTATTATTCAATTTACTAGTACAGATATAGATAAAAAATTTAGGAGGATTGTTTAAATAATGAAACAAAAGATTTTAGTCCTTGGAGGTCCTACAGCTGTTGGGAAAACAGAACTTTCAATAAGACTTGCAGAAAAATTAAATGGAGAGATACTATCAGCAGATTCAATGCAAATATACAGGAAGATGGATATAGGTTCAGCTAAAGTTACAAAAGAAGAGATGAGAGATATTAAGCATCATATGATAGACATCGTTTCTCCAGAAGAGGAATTTTCAGTTGCAGATTTTAAAAATATAGGTGAAAAAGCAATAAAAGAAATTACAACTAAGGAAAAGCTTCCTATGATAGTTGGGGGAACAGGTCTTTATATAAATTCTTTAACTTGTAATGTTACTTTTACAGAATCTGAAAAAGATGATGAGTATAGATCTTATTTAGAATCATTGGCAGAAGCTAATGGAAATAACTATGTTCATGAAATGCTTAAAGAAATAGATGAAATAAGTTATAGAGATATACATCCTAATAATAGAAAAAGAGTAATAAGAGCTCTTGAAGTTTATAAAATTTCAGGAAAGCCATTTAGTTCATATAATGCAGGTAATGATTTCTATAAAACAGATTACGATGTGTTTTATTATGTATTAACTATGGATAGAGAAAAATTATATGATAGGATTAATAAAAGAGTGGATATTATGATTGAAAATGGGCTTATTGATGAGTGCATAGAATTAAAAAAACTTGGATATACTTCAAGTATGCAGTCTATGCAAGGAATCGGGTATAAAGAAATACTTTATTATTTAGATAAAAAAATATCATTAGATGAAGCTATTAATTTGATAAAGCAAGGTTCAAGAAATTATGCTAAGAGACAATTGACTTGGTTTAGAAGAGATCCTAGATGTACTTTTTTAGATAAGGATGTTTTATCTGATAAGGAAATATTAAGTAAAATTGTTGATGACATAACAAATAACTAGGTTTATAATGGTATAAAGAGAATTAATAAAATGGAGGTAATATGGTTTTATGAATAAGCAACAAAATAATCTACAAGACATATTTTTAAACAGTGCAAGAAAAAACAAAATGCCTGTAACAATATATCTTTCAACTGGGTTTCAAATAAATGGAACTGTAAAGGGCTTTGATAGTTTTACTGTTATTTTAGATTCTGAGGGTAAACAAATGCTTATATATAAACATGCAATAACCACTGTAACTCCAGAAAAACCAATTTTATTTGTAAATAATGAAAGCTAAAATAAATAGGCAATTAATTGCCTATTTATTTTTGAGAAAATATATTTATAATACCTAGGAGGAGAATAGACTGAAATGTTAAAGAAAACAGAAGAATTTCTTATTAATAAGTACAATGTTAGTGAGGAAGCATTTAAATTATACAAACAAGCTCTAAAAGAAACAAAAGATATCTTTGAAGAGTACGATGAAATAAGAGAATTTAATCAACTTAAAGTATTAAAAGCTTTTCAAGAAGAGAGAATAAGTGAATCACATTTTACTAATACAACAGGATATGGACTTGATGATTTCGGAAGAGATACTTTAGATAGAGTTTATGCTAGAATATTTAAAGCAGAATTAGGATTAGTTAGACCAAACTTTGTAAGTGGAACTCATGCTATAGGCGCTGCTATGATGGGGAATGTAAGACCTGGTGATAAAATACTGTGTGTTTCAGGAATGCCTTATGATACACTTTTAGGAGTATTAGGACTTGCTGATAAAAAAACTAAAGGTTCATTAGATGAATATAATATAAAAACAGATGTTATTGAATTAGATGAGAATGGAAAATTTAAATTTGATAAAATTAAAGAAACATTAAAAAGTGATAAAGCTATAAAGCTAATACATATACAAAGAAGCACAGGATATGCTTCTAGAAAATCTTTCTTAGTTTCAGAAATTGAAGAAGTAATAAAATGCATAAAGGAAGTAAGAGAAGATGTTGTAATATTTGTAGATAACTGTTATGGGGAATTTATAGAAGAAATTGAACCGACAGAAGTTGGAGCAGATCTTATGGCAGGATCTCTTATGAAAAACATAGGTGGAGGTATTGCTCCAGGTGGTGGATACATAGTTGGTAAAAAAGAGTATGTTGAACAAGCATCTTATAGATTTACTGTTCCTGGAATAGGAGGAGAGTATGGTGCAACTTACGGACTTATGAGAAGTTTATATCAAGGATTATTTTCAGCACCACATGTTTCTATGGAGGCTGTAAAAACAGCAATATTCTGTGCTAAAACAATGGAGCTTGCTGGATTTAAAGGATTCCCATCATCCACTGATAAAAGAACTGATATAATACAAGCTATACAATTTGGTGATCCTACAAAATTAATTCAATTTTGTAACGGAATTCAAGCGGCTTCACCAATTGATGCATTTGCTGTGTGTGAACCATGGGCAATGCCAGGATATGATAGTGAAATAATAATGGCAGCTGGTGCATTTATATCTGGATCAACAATTGAATTATCTGCAGATGGTCCAATAAGAGAACCTTATATAGCTTATATGCAAGGTGGTTTAAATTTTGATCACGGTAAAATAGGAATTTTAATAGGATTAAGTAAAGTACTTGAAGTAAAATAACTAAAAATTTTATTAATTTAATTAATACTGAACATAAAAAAGCTGAAATACTACATTATAACTTAGTATTTCAGCTCATAACTTTTTAGAACTAATTAAAGTATAAAAATTGATTTAACTCACTAATTTTAATTTAATAAAGACTAAATTGTAATGTTTTAAATTTAATCGATTAAGTTAGTAAGATCTAAATATTCCAACTAATTTACCTAAAACAGAACAATTATCAACTATTATTGGATTCATAGAATCATTTTCAGGTTGTAATCTTATATGATCTTTTTCTTTAAAAAATCGTTTAATTGTTGCTTCTTCATCTATTAATGCAACAACAATATCTCCGTTCAATGCAGTTTGACAGCTTTCAATAATTGCTAAATCATTATTTCTTATTCCCGCATTAACCATACTTTCACCAGATACTCTTAACATAAATAATTCATTATCGTGTTTTATATAATCAAGAGGTATAGGAAATGAATCTTCTATATTTTCAGTTGCTAATATAGGCATACCAGCTGTAATTTTGCCAACTATAGGTATGTTTATCATTTCTTTTTTATCTCTATTACTTCTAACTATTTCTAATGCTCTTGGTTTTGTTGGATCTCTTCTGATTAACCCCTTTTTTTCTAATCTTTTCAAGTGACCATGTACAGTAGAGGTAGATCTTAATGAAACAGCTTCACATATTTCTCTTACTGAAGGTGGATAGCCCTTATTTTCTATATATAATTTTAAAAATTCATAAATCTCCGTTTGTCTGTCCTTACTCTCTATCATTAATATTACACCTCTCTATCTTAGTGTTATTATAACATAGCTTTTACAATATAACAAACTTATGTTCTGTATGTTTGGAAGATTAAATTTAATATTTGATTTAAATTTACGGTTTTGATATAATGTAATGACGATTTCATAATAGAAATGAGGGTGCTTGATAATGAAAAATAAATATACTGATGATGATTATTGCGATATATATGAAAATAAAATCTGTGATAATTGTGGTAAATGCTTAGAAATAGATGGAGTGGATATTAAAGCTATAAAAATAGAAGAAATTGCAAAAAATAAAGATGAAAATAAAATGTTGGAGGAAGAATTCCTAAACAACTTAAAATCATCTCTTAACGAAGAACAAATAGAAGAATTAGAGGAAAATAATTTAAACTTAAAAGATGCGTATTCTAAGTTTATTGAATCTAAGGGATTGAATTCTTCTGAATTTTCTATTTCAAAAGAAGAAGAATATGAAGATGCATTTGATCATATTGAATATTTAGATGACAACGAATTGTTTGATGATGAAAATATAGAAGATCTTACTGAAGAAGTATATCCAGGTGTAAGAAAATTCAAAAACAAAGCATAAAAATGTATATATATCCTTTTTTAACACAAACTATTATTGAAATAGTTGTGGAAAAGAGGTGTAACTTTTATGAAAAAGAAATCAATTTTAGCATTAGCATTAATGACTCTAATGTCTACATCGATTTTTATGATTGGATGTAGTGGCTCAAATAATGGAGCAACAGGTAACAGAGCTAATAATGCTACAAGTAAAATAAATCAAGGAATCAATGAAGTTGGGCAAGAATTTCACTTTGATACAGCTACATTTGTAGATAATATAAAGGGTTCAGGATATGATATTACTAATTATTCTGTAGAAGAAAATTTACCTGGATCAGCTGTTGCAACTTCATATAGTCTTGGTAATGATAAAGTATATGTATATCAATACAATACACGTAATGATTTACATCAAGACATCATGACACTTGCAGAATTGAAAAAGAATGGGATAAATGATGAATTTTCTAATGTATCTCATTATTATAAACAAGGTAAACTGCTTATAAGATATGAGGGAACTAATTCTGAAAATTTAAGTCACTTTGATAAATCGTTTGGAAATTTATTCATTTAAAATGTATTGGATGAAATAGCTTTGTTTTATGAGTTATTTCATCTTTTTTATATTAGTTTACATAATGTTTATTATGTTTAAAAAAATACAGTTTTGCTGAATGTGAATATATTAAGTTTTTTTTGGCAAACTAAATTAGAAATATTAATTAGAAATGAGGTGTAAGATTTATGAAAAGAAAATCAATTTTAGCCTTACTATTGGCTACATTGTTAGCATGTTCAATGTTTATAGGATGTGGATATAAAAATACTTCTGATGATTCTAAAACAAACATGAAAGAAGCAGGAGAAAATGTTAAAGAAGATGTTAAAGATTTAGGTAATGATGTTAAAGATGCAACAAAGGATGCTGGAGAAACCATAAAATATACAGCAATAAACTTTAAAGATGATGTAGTAAATGCTGGCCATGAAGTTAAAGATGCAGTAAATGGAAGTAAAAAAGATTATTTTAGTGGAACAGAAACTGACTATATGGTCGGAAATGATTATGTTAGAGTTTATGAATATGATGATTCTAATAAAATTGATGAAGATATAAAAAGAATATCTGATGATGGAATGACAATAGAAGGGGCAAGCGTAGATTATACTGCAAAACCTTATTATTATAAAAAAGGCAATACCTTAGTTGTATATGAAGGTAATGATCCTACATACGTTAATCAATTTAAAGAAACTTTAGGTGAACCTATAAAATAATGAGTGTTAATTACAGTATAAGTATTATGTAAAGCAATTTGCTTGTCATTTTAAAATCTCTATTATTATAAACTAAAAATATAATAATAGAGATTTTTTAGTAGGAGAGTAGACTTTATAATTTTGATAGTGGATTTGATTTTACAGCATCTCTTAATGTATCATCATCTACATGGGTGTAAATTTGAGTAGTAGAAATGTTTTCATGACCTAATATATTTTGTAAACTTCTTATATCTACTTCTCCATACTTATACATAAGCGTAGCAGCAGTGTGCCTTAGCTTATGAGGAGTATATTTTCCATCTGTTAAACCGGCATTTTTTATATGTTTTTTTATCATTATTTCAACTGTTCTTTGATTTATTGGTTTATTATGAGAAGATAAAAATAAAAATTTTTTATTTTCTGGTAAAGCTTTGGAATCATCTCTAATTCTCATGTAATTTTCAATTGCTTTTAAACAAGCTGCATTTAAATAAACTGTACGTTCTTTATTACCTTTACCTATAATAGTTAAAATATCATCTCTAATTTTTTCGATGGATATACCACATAATTCAGAAAGACGCATTCCACAATTTAAAAATAAAATTAATATGCAATAGTCTCTAGCATAATTTTTATTACTTTGATCTAATGAATTTAATAAGTGTATACTTTGATCTAAAGTAAGATATACTGGCTGCCTTTTATTTATCTTAGGGGATTCTAATTCAATTGTAGGGTTGTCCACAATTATTTTAGCTTTTCCTTGTAAGAACTTAAAGAAAGATTTTAAAGTAGCGACTTTTCTAGCTCTAGCATAAGCACTATTATTTCTATATTTTTCTATAAACGACATAAAAGCATATAAATCTCTAAGCTTTATACTTTTTAAAAAGTCATCATCAATATCTCTAATATCTATTTCTTCGAATTCTGTATTTTTTTCCTTAATAAGTCCTCGATATAATTTCATGAATCTAAAGAATATAGTTAAATCTTTTTTGTATGCAGCTATTGTATTTGTAGATTTATTTTTTATTGTTTCTAAATAATTCAAAAAATCTATTACCGAATTTGGTAAGTCATTGTTATTGAAAAATTCAATATCATAATTCATATATTTTATCACCATTATTCATATAATTTAAATCTATTTTTATAAGATTTAAATATATTATACCAATAAATGAATTTTTAATCAATTATTTCGGGAAATGTATATTTCCCGAAATAAAATTAAGCGATTTTTAGCATTAAAATTGATTAATTTAAAATTTTAACCTTGGTTTTAGTTTTCACGCTTTAATTAATTATTGAATTCAAATTATATTTTTAGTTTTTAATGTCTATTTAACTTAAATTATTAACCAATAAACTAAATTATATACATTTAATTTTAGAGGCTTCTATCAATCTTATATTTTTGCTTAGATAAGAATTATTATCCACCAATAATTTTATTCCTTAAATTGTAAAAAATAATTAATTTCAAATAATTGTTTTTTAGCAAATCAATTATTAAAATCTTTGTTTGTTTTACTTAAAATATAAAATTTTACATATATTATAGTATTGCATTTGTATGAAAATTCGAATTTGAATCTCTGACCGCACTAGCAATTCTACTTTTTATTATTTTTCAAATTTTATTTTTAAAACAGAGGTAGAATGAAAAATTGGACAAAAATACATTATAATATATAATTAATATATATTTATCTACAATTTTTCACATGAAATTAACAAGTAGATGAATTTTAAAAATCGTTAATATTTCATTTATATAACAGGAGGAAAAAATTATGGCAAAAGAAAGTAAGACTAATGCTATGAGAATTTTAGATAGGAGTAAAATAGAATATACCACTTATAATTATCAAAATAAAGATGGAAAAATAGATGGTGTAGCTGTTGCTCATAAAATAAATAAAAATGAACAGGAAGTTTTTAAAACTTTGGTAACTCAGGGACACTCAAAAGACTTTTATGTATATGTTGTTCCAGTTGCACAAGAACTAGATATGAAAAAAGCTGCAAAAGCTGCATCTGAAAAAAGTATTGAAATGATTCATGTTAAAGACATTAATAAAATAACAGGATATATAAGAGGTGGATGCTCTCCTATCGGAATGAAGAAAGCATTTAAAACTTTTTTTCATAACACTGCTTTGAATTATAAAACAATAGTATTTAGTGGTGGTAAAATCGGATCTCAAATCGAAATGAACCCAAAGCAATTAGAAAATATACTAGATTGTACTTTTGTAGATATAGTCAAATAGATTATATTAGTAGCTGATAAATAATTCAATTATATTTTGATAATTATCTGTATTTAATGCTATTGATATTTATTTGGTGTAAACAAACTTAGAAAGTGCCATTTTTGCGTATATAGAACATATGTTCTATATACGCAAAAATGGCACTTTCATAAAAAGATTACTATCAAAATATATCTTTTACATCTCTATATTTTGATCTTATGTAGAAAAATCCCAATAAGTAATTATATACTTTTTTTATTGTTTTCTGAATGATTATAACATCCATTAAATTATTGCATTCCAAATAATAAACTGCATTAAGATTATTAGTTATTAATCCTAATACAGTTTGTCTAATAATCCTATACTCTCCTACTCTACAACTTCTCCTACTAAAGAAAATGATTTAGCTTCAATTATTTTCACCTTAACAAGTTTTCCTATCATTTCTTTACAGCCATCAAAGTTTACAAGCTTAGCATTTCTTGTTCTACCAGTTAATTTATTTTCATTATTCTTACTAGTTCCTTCAACTAAAACTTCATATATCTTTCCTTCAGCAGCTTTATTTCCAACAACAATTCCTTCATTAACAGCTGCCACAAGCCTATTAAATCTATCATGTTTAACATCATCAGGAATTTGATTTTCCATTTTATCTGCTGGCGTGTGATTTCTTCTTGAATATATGAAAGTAAACGCAGCATCATATCTGACTTCTTTTACTAGGTTAATTGTTTCCTCAAAATCTTCTTCAGTTTCTCCAGGGAATCCAACTATTATATCTGTTGAGAATGTTACATCTGGAATTTCTTCTCTTATTTTTTTAGCTAATTCTAAATATTGTTCTTTATTATAATGTCTATTCATTTTTTGTAATATTTCATTACTACCACTTTGTACAGGTAAATGTATTTGTTCACAAAGTTTATCGCAATCTCTTATAGCATAAACTACATCTAAAGTTAAATCTTTAGGATGAGATGTCATAAATCTTAATCTTTCAAGTCCATCTATTTCATTAATTCTTCTTAAAAGTTGTGCAAATGTAATTTCTTCTTCAAGACCTTTACCATAAGAATTTACGTTTTGCCCAAGTAAAGTAATTTCCTTATATCCACTAGAAACTAATTCTTTTATTTCATTTTCTATATCTTCTGGTCTTCTACTTCTTTCTCTTCCTCTTACATAAGGAACAACACAATACGTGCAAAAATTATTACATCCATACATTATAGTAACAAAAGCTTTTACATTGCTTTTTCTATCTATCGGAACACCTTCTACAATTTCAGTTTCTTTATCAAAAATTTCTTTAACTTGAACTCCCTCAACTTGAACTCTATGCAAATATTCAGGGAACTTGTATGCATTATGAGTTCCAAATATTATGTCAACGTAGGGGAATCTACTTAAAATCTCATCTGCCATCCCCTTTTGTTGCATCATACAACCACATAGCGCTATTATTAAATTGGGATTTTTTTCTTTTTGATTTTTTAATCTTCCAAGATTTCCAAAAACTTTATTTTCAGCATTTTCTCTTACACAACATGTATTGAAAATTACAATTGAAGCTTCATCTCTATTTTCTGTTTCTTCATAACCTTGAGACTTAAGCATTCCAGAAAGTTTCTCAGAATCTTCTTCATTCATTTGACAACCCCATGTTTCAATAAAGAAGTGTTTATCTCCATCTTGCTCAACAATATTATTAAGCTGTTTATCATCAAATTTTATCATTAATATTAAACCTCCACTTTAAGTAAATTCATTTAACAAATATTAAACAATCATATATATGTATTGATTAATATGATTCTTAATACTAAAACTTATAAGTAAATATTATTACCTTATAATATTATATCAATCATAATAATGTATAGGCAACATGAAAATTTATTTTTCTATGATCTATTAATCTTACTGTATAATAAAAGATTTATAATCCTATAAGTCTTTTATTATACAGTATTTATTTTTAATGTAGATTTTACGATAATATAAATTAAACTTTGAAATTATTCTATCAAATTTTAATGCTAATTCAGATTGTTCTTGAGTTGTCTTAAGCTACTTGTCCTATTGTTTCAACAGATTAGCTTATACTGTTCTTAACACAAGATACATTTTCCAAAGCTGTTTTCGGCATATACGCCTCCCATAGACATAATGGCAACATGCGCTTACTTAATTACCACTCAGCCCCTCCATAGTGTAAAAATTACAGCAATATATTGTTGCTATGTCTATATCAGTATTTGAAATTGGAATAAAAGTATTTTTTTCTAGTCCCTCTTCAGTGATAATATAAACTTTCAATGTTATATTATCTATATAGCAATCATATTTAGTCATTTGCTTATGTTCGTATTTAACTGCATTAATAAAATCTAATTTACTTTTAAAGTCACTTTTTCTTCCATAGACTATTTTCTTATCATAATTCCAAATTAATTTGTTACCCATTTAAATCATCCCCCATAAATTTAAAAATTACTTGTATTTCAAATTCATAACCTATTGCTCCAAGTTGTTATTCTTCCATATTCCTCAAACCCAATTTTTTTATATAAATTCAAAGCTTTATAATTATTTATATCAACATTTATTGTAACTTGTGAAACATGTCTTTTATAGCATAAGTATATTAAATATTTTATAAGTATTTCTCCATAACCTTTTTTTCTATAATCATCTAATATGCCTACATTAACAATTGTATAAAGATCTTTCTTTGAAATAACTTGTCCATATCCTATTGCAACATTTCCAATCATTATAAAAACACACAAATCATTTATATAATAGTCTTCCTCTTCTTCTAGCTTTATATCATAAGGCACTAGGGGAATTCTATCATTATCTTTAAACACAGAATTTTGAATGAAGCATCTTAAACTCTCATCTTCTTTTTGAGTAAAAACTTTAAAGTTTGTGTTTTTCTTAAAATCAAATTTACAATTAAATGTCCTCATTTTCATTAATGATGTAACCCTTATTGGACTAAAATTTAATTTAGTCATTATATCATAAGTTATGTTACTATCTACTACATCAAAATTTAAAGTTTTATTTTTAAATGTATTAATTAATTCTTTTGAAACAAAGTCAATATAAGATTCACTTACATATAAAGATAAAATTTTTATAACCTCTGCTAATGGATATTGAATCCATAAATAACCTATATATTTGTTTCCATATTTAAATAGCCTGATTTCTCTTCTTTTAATATACTTAGCAATAAATGATTGTTCATTATATATTTCAAAAAAATCTTTGTTATTAATATACTTATCATTAGCTTCTTCTTGTAGTGTCTTAAAATATTTTAAATTTTTTAATGATAATTTTTCTATTATAAACATAAAACTCCTCACTTCTAATAAATAAAGTATAGTATTAAAAAAATACTTAGTCAATTAAGTGTAATCAACAGAGGCTGATTTTTTCAAAATAAAAAGAACCCCTATATAAATTATATTGAGGTTCTTTTTATTTATACATATTTTATTAAATATCTTTTATACTTAAACTTACTCTTTTATTTTCTTCATCAACTTCTAATATTTTTGCCTTAACTTCTTCTCCAACACTAAGTACTTCTGACGGATGTGAGATCCTATTAAATGAAATTTTCGAAATATGGACTAATCCATCAACTCCAGGTTCTAATTCTATAAATGCACCGAAATCATTTATTCTTACAACTTTGCCTAAAACTATTGAACCTTCTGGATATTTTTCTTTTACATTTTCCCATGGTTTTGGAAGCAGCTCTTTTCTAGATAAAGATAATTTTTTATTTTCTTTATCTAGAGCTATAATCTTAACTTCAATCATTTCACCTTTTTTCAATATATCTTCTATATTCTTAACATGATTCCATGAAATTTGAGATAAATGTAATAACCCATCTATTCCATTAACATCTAAGAATGCACCAAAATTAGTAAATCTCTTAACCTCAGCTTCAAGTACATCCCCAACGTTTAAACTCTCCCAAATTTTTTCTTCTTCTGTTTCTTTAAGAACTTCTAACAAAACTCTTCGAGATGCAATAACTTTTTTATGTTCTTCAGCAGAATAATTAATTAATTTAACTTCTAATATTTGATTAATATATTTAGATTTATCTTTAGTAAATTTAATATCTATTTGAGAAGCTGGAATAAATATTCTTATTCCCTTATAATAAGCAACTAGTCCATTTTCTGAAGCTTCTTTAATTTTAACTTCAAAAGTTTTACCTTCATTAAACAATGTATCAAGTTCTTTATATGCCTCTTCTTTTTCATATTCAAGTCTTGATAAAACAACATATCCATCAGAATTTTGTAATTTTATGACTTTAGATTTTATTCTATCACCTATACTAAGACTTTCTACCATACTTTCAGTTTCTTCATTTGAAGTTAATTCATTGAAAGGAATAACCCCATCCATTTTATATCCTACAAGTGAAACTATAATAGCATCTCTTGTTTTAGAAAGTATTTCTCCTTCTACCTCATCACCAATCACAAATCTTCTATCAAGTTGATTCATTAATGATAATTGATCATCGTTTTTAATATTTTCTGTATTACTCATAATTCCAATTACCTCCCTAATAATCCAATCTGGTGTAGATGCACCAGCTGTAATTCCTACTTTATTTATATTATTATTTATAAAATCTTTAGGTAACTCATTAACATTTTCTATGTGTATAGTATTATCACAATTTTGTTTAGCAATTTGATATAACTTAGTTGTATTAGAACTATTTTTCCCACCAATTACTACCATAGCTTCTACTTCTTTTGATAATTTACTAGTGCTTCTTTGTCTTACATCTGTAGCTGCACATATTGTATTAAAAGCTAACACTTCTTTAGCTTTTGAAGAAACGTTTTTGATTAAAGTTTCCCAATTGGCTACTTTTTCTGTTGTTTGAGATACTACACATACCTTAGCAGGTACATCATCATCAAATTCTCCATTTTTAGAAATTATAGCCTCATTGTTACACCAACCATTTATGCCTATTACTTCTGGGTGATTAGAGTCGCCAAGTATTACTATATTATATCCTAATTTGTAGTATTTATTTACCTTTTTTTGTATATTGGTTACAAAAGGACAAGTAGCATCCTTAACCTTTAACTCATTTTTTTGTAAAAGATTTAGTACTTCTTCTGATACTCCATGAGATCTTATAACAATAACATCATCTTTGTTTAAAGTAGTTATATTTTCTAATTCTATAGAATATATGTTATTTTTTTCTAAAAATTTTACAACATCATTATTATGTATCAATGGACCTAAAGTATATATTTTCTTTTCCGCTTGCTTTTGTATTTTTATAGCTTCATCAACTGCTCTTTTTACACCAAAGCAAAAGCCTGCATTTTGTGCCAAAATAACTTCTTTCATTTGCTTTTCTCCTAAAGTTTTAAATATTTTAAATTGACTCTCTTATATAAGAATTAATTTTTTCTGTAACTGCAGATATATTTAACCCAGTAGTATCTATTTCAATAGCATCATCAGCTTTTCTCAATGGATCTATCTCTCTATGAGTATCTTTATAATCTCTGTCTATAATATCTTTTAATATGTTATCATACGAACACTCAATTTCCCTATCCTTAAGTTCTTTAAATCTTCTATTTGCTCTTTCCTCTGGTGTAGCTGTTAAGAAAAACTTAAATTTAGCATCTTTAAGTACAACTGTCCCTATATCTCTTCCATCCATTATAACATCAAATTTATTTGACATATCTCTTTGAAGTTTAACCAATTTACTTCTTACTTCAGATATAGATGCATAAGAAGATACTATACTACTTATTTCTGGAAGAGTTATTTTATCTTGAATATTTTCATTATTTAAAATTAAATCATCATTTTCAAAATGCATTTCCATAGTATCTATTAATGAACATATCTTTTCTATATTATTTTCAGATATATTATTTTCTTTACACTTCAATGCTACAGCTCTATACATAGCACCAGTATTTATATACATAAGATTAAACTCTTTACCTACTAATTTTGCTATTGTACTTTTTCCAGCACCTGCTGGGCCATCTATTGCTACTGCTATTTTCAAAACTTATTCCTCTTTTCTAAAAATCTTAAATTAGTTAAAAACCTTTAATAAGATTATATAATTTTTTATTACTTCAAACAAGAAAATATTTAGTTCTTATTCAATATGACTTCCAGCAATTACTCCAGTTGCAAATGCAATTTGTACATTATAACCACCAGTAAAAGCATCTACATCCATAACTTCACCGCAAAAAGAAAGATTATCTATAATCTTAGATTTCATAGTAGATGGATCAATTTCTTTAACATCTATTCCGCCTTTTGTTACAATTCCTTCAGCAAGTGGCCTTAACCCATTTAAATCAAATGAAAAATCTTTAAGAATGTTAACTAAATTTCTTCTCTCTTCTTTAGTGATTTCATTAACTTTCTTTTCTTCAGGTATATTAGACATTTCTATTATCATTGGGATTAGTTTTTGTGGTAATAATTCATTTAGTGAATTTTTAAAATCCTTATTTAAATATTTATTAAAATCTCTTTGTATCCTCTTATCTAATTCACCTAAGTTTAATGAAGGTTTAAGATCTATATGTAATTTATAGTTTTTATTGTTCTCTATAAATCTACTTCCACTTAAAATAAGTGGACCTGATACACCAAAATGTGTGAATAACATTTCACCAAAATTTTTATATACAACTTTCTTATCATTTTCTTTTATTGTAACTTCTACATTTTTTAATGATAATCCCATAAGTTCTTTAGTTTTTGCATCTTTTACAACCATGGGTACAAGCGCTGGCTTTAATGGAATTATTTTATGTCCTAATTTTTTAGAAAATTCTTGTCCTTCCCCTCTTGAACCAGTAAGAGGATAAGAAGCTCCACCAGTTGCTATAATATAATGATCTGCTTTTAAAATCTCATCATTATTTATTTCAATACCAGTTATGCTGTTATTCTTATATTTTATATTAGTAACCTTTGAATTTAATTTTATTTCAACATCAGTTCTACTTAATGCATTTGATAAACCTCTAATTATATCAGAAGATTTATCAGATTCAGGAAATACTCTATCTCCACGTTCTACTTTTAATTTAATTCCTTCATTAGAAAAGAAATTCATAGTATCTTCATTAGTAAATGTATATAATGCACTATATAAAAAATGCGGGTTACCAGGTATGTAATCAAAAAATTCTGAAATATCCTTAGCATTTGTAACATTACATCTACCTTTACCAGTAATAAACAGCTTTTTTCCTAGTCTTTCATTACCATCTAATAATGTTACTTTATGTTCTTTTGCAGCTGTTATTGCAGCCATCATTCCTGCTGGGCCTGCTCCAATAACAATAACTTTGCTCATTAAAAAAATCAGCTCCTTAATTAAATAATATTTATAAATATCTTATTATAGTATTAATCTTGTTAATTTAATTCAAAATTCGTCTAATTTTAATTATACAATATATCATGAATTTAATATATAGCTATAATTAACCACTATTTTAGCCATCTATATATTCAAATCTATATTTTTGTTTTATATCTGGATATTTTTCTTTATCAACTTTGCTCATAAACATATCATAAGGCCTAATGAAAGTTTTAAAATCTCCATATAGCGCTTTATATACTACGAATTTTTCTCTTGTTTCACTATGAATTGCAATATCAATAACTTCATATTCTCTTCCTTTAAAGTGTCTGTATATTCCAGTTTTAAATTCTCTCATTATAATTCTCCTTATAAATATAATAGAAAGTATTTCTATTACTCACATATTTTTTAGTTCTACTTAATGATAATTCCAAGTATTCTAGATAATTCTAAAGCTTGAAGAGGTGATACTATAACATCCTTTAGTTCTTTTCCCGTCAATATAATTGATGATATATCACTATTAGTAAAATCTATTCCTTTTAGATGGGTATTAGTAAATTCACCGAATATTAAATTAGAACTGTTAAAAGCTACTTTGTTAAAATTACATTCTAAGAATATTCCATTTTCCATATTACATTCATCAAAATTTATTAATTTCATCTTTGAATATGAAAAATTAGAATACTTACCTAGACATTCTTTAAAAAGTACATTTTGCATATTAGCTCCACCAAAATTACTCCCTGTTAATTTGCAATTTTTAAACTCCACTCTATGTATGCTTCCATCAGAAAAATCTATATTAGATAGATCGCAATTTTCAAATATAACGTCTAGCAAACTTATATTTCTAAAAGAACATTCATTAAATATAACATTTATAAATCTACATCCGTTTATTTCTACTCTTTCTTCATTTATATAATCTAATTTAAAATCTTGAATCAAATTATTTGAAAGATCTTTTTCATTAATTAGTTCATCTTCAATATTTATATCATCCTCTAGAACACTTAATAACTTAGGTTTTAGTAATTTATTTAAAATAGACATCATTATTCCTCATTTTTCTTATAAAATATTGTTTTATACTTATATTATCATATTTCTAGCATAAGTATAAAACTTTAAATAATTACTTTGTATATTATAGTTTCACATAAAAAACAAATAAAGCAAAATGCCTTTCAGTCTACTTTATTTGTTTTCATATTATATAATTATTTAATACTAAATCTATGTAACTGCTTTTTTATGAGATTTAAAATTAAACATATAAAACTTATTATTATCATAACTGGTAATGTATTTCCTACTATTATATTTATTTGCATAAATGTTCTATAAACAATAAAGCCAATTATCCATATAATTAAATTCAACACATTAAGTTTTGAATTTAGCTCTCTGTTTTTTAGTATAAAGTAATCAGTTATAACTATTGATATCATTGGTGCAAATACAGAACCTATTAAATACAAAAAGTTTTCAAACTGCTCTATTGGAGTAAACATAGCAATTAACATTCCAACTATGCAAACAATAACAGCTAGATGTTTTGTACTAATTTTTTTACTTATATTTGTACAACTAACACCTGCTGAATATACATCTAGGAATGTAGTGGTAACAGTTGACATTAAGACAATTATCATAGCTATAATTCCAAGTCCTGCCTGCATCAAAATTTGTGCAATATCTGAAGTTCCTGCATATAAACTACCACCAAGACCTATTATGTACATCCAAACACTTCCTAAGAAATAACTAAAAACACTTATCGGTGTTATCAATTGATTATTTTGATTATTTCTAGTGTAATCAGCTATAAGTGGTAACCACGAAAGTGGCATTGCAACTGATAATTCAACCGCCATTCCAAAACTTAAAATATTATCACTAATAGTACTTAATTTAAAATTTGCTCCTTTAAAAATAACAATTCCAAGAATAATAGTTAATATAAAAAGACCTCCAACAGCAATAACATTTAGTCTGCCAAGATTTTCAAATCCTATTAATATCCATATAATAATTAATATTGATATTAACATGCACCATAATACTTTATTTGCAAATCCAAATAAAGTATAAGATACTGCATTTAATACATTAGCTCCACCAATGATCATTATAGCTGTCCATCCAACTAACTGTAAAATATTTAATGAAGAAAAAACATATGATCCATATTTTCCAAAAGACATTCTAGATGATTCCATTGAAGATAAACCACTTTTAGTTCCTATAAGTCCTGCAAAATATAAAAGTGTACATCCTATAACATGTCCTAAAATTATTGCTAAAATACCTTTTTTAAAACCAAGTGGGGCTATTAAACCACCTGTTAGTATTTCTGCAATTGATATAGATGCTCCAAACCATAGTAAGCCATTGTTTAATAAATTTTTTTTCTTGTTCATAACAAATTCCTCCTAAAAATAAAATATGGGATATACCAATAAAGATATATCCCATTAAAAACATTTAATGTGTATTCCCTACGTTGGCATTATCCAAATCAGGTTAAGGGTCAAAGTTGCATTTAACTTCCTCTCAGCATACATGCGTAAGCTCCCCTATTATTAAGTTTTATATGTTAAAATTAATATTATCTATCTAATTTATAGAACTATTGTATTCTGATATCATACGATCTAAATAATAACTTAAATCTTCGACTGGTGACGGTTCAGATTTAGCATATACAATTCCTGGAGTATATACAATCCCAGCACTTAAATCTTGTTTTTCTACAACTTCAACTATTCTATTAGCACTTTCAATAAAGCAACTTAAATTCTTTTGTAAAGCTTCTAAATGAATAGAACCATTTTTATCTTTTGAATACACTTTATACTGTTCATAAGTTTTATTTAATGTATCTAATAAAGTTTTATACTTTGTAATATCACTAGATAATATGTTGGTATCATCAATCTTATTATCTGACATATAATTTATAATAGCCTCTCCATCAATTAGTAATTTCAAAGTATAATATTCAAAATCTTGTCCATTTTTCTTATATGTATCTAAGTTCTTACCCATGATTTCAATTGCCATAGGATTTAGTTTTTCTGAAAACTGCATATATCTATAATACCACATTTCTATTTCATTCATATATCTATCATGAATTTCTTGCGCCCTTGATAAATTATCATTTTTGTATTCTTCCTCATTGTAATATGCATAAACTTCATTAATTATATTATACATATTTCGTGTTTCATCAATTAGTGTTATAGCACTTTCATCAGTATCTGTTTTTGGCTTTTGTATAGCTTCGTCTTTTAGTATATCTAACTCATTGAAAAAACTATCTATTACTGGTGTGATTCCTGAAATACCGTTACTTGGAATTATAATTTCATCACCATTTCCAAACTGTTCAACATAAGGAGTAACTGATGCATCAAATCTCCACAATATATTATTATTTAATTTTACATATTCTTGATATTTTTCCTCTTTTGTTACTGTATTTTCTCCATTACTACACAAAGCCATGATAGGAATAGTTATTGCAAAAAGTAAAATTAAAAATATAACATATTTCTTTTTAGCATTGTCTTTTTTCTTCTTTAAATCATTGGGATCGTTTGTATGTATTAGTCCTAATTGAATTTGTTCCTTGTATTGAGAATTTAATTCCATATATAAGTCTATAGATTCGGGATTTTCGTTTCCCATTTCTATTGCAAACTTAAGATCTTCTCTAATTTTTTTATCAAAATCTATTATTCCAAATTTATCTGCCTTCTTTGCAAGAAGCATCCCAAAACCAAAACAAAAAAGTGATATAACGCCAAATAATATAATATCTGAAACTTTTAAATTATTTGAAGAAGTTTCAATAAAAAATGATCCTAATATTCCAATAATAAATACTGCTCCTACAGCCTTAAGCATTGCACCTAATACTGAAAGCACATTAGCTCGTACACTTCCCTTGTAAATTTTGTATCGTATTCGCATAAAATATTCCCCTTTCTTTTTAACGCAAAGTCGCTTAACATTATATCATAATAAATTTGTATTAAATAGTAAAATAAACAATTTAATTTAAATAATAAAAAATACTCCATATTATGTAATAAACAACATAGAGTATCTTTTTGTTTAATTAGCGTTTTGAAAATCTTCTATTAAATTATTAGTTGCATTATCAATAATGATAGCTATTCTTTTGCCTTCTATTCCTAAATTCCTAAGTTTAAAAATTATATTTTCTTGATAAGTTTTAAACTTTAATAATGTTTCATTTAATATTAATTTAGAATTATTTTCTTCACTTCGGATAAAATCATTCCAAAATACAAGAGGTATACTTAAGCTTTGAAGAAGATTGTATGCTAAATTTATTTCTGCTTTTAAATTATAGTGCTTTGTATAGCCTAACATCATTAATATTCCTTTTGCAATTTGTAATATACTACTTTCTAAATCTTTATCACATAAAATAAGTTCAATAATGTCAGTTAAACTATTTATAACAAAACTTTTATGAGGTTCTGGCAATTCAGATATTAGTGATGTAGAAAATTTATATATTATTTTCATAAATGAACATGGATCAGTCTCTTCTCTAAGATTACCATTACCATCTAACATTATATTAGATTTATGATAATATAATGGATTTTTTTGAAATGATGTATTTACATATATTTTTTCTTCATTTATAGAATTAAGAAGGCAATTTACATAATCATATTTAGCACTAATAGATAACACCTTATCTTTATTGGCATTTATTTCGTTATGATATTTGTTGATGAATTCATTTGAAAAACCTTGTCCATCAAAAGATATGCATCTATTTACTTTATCTGATAAAAGAGCAACGTATTTAGCTTTATTTCCACCTTTTGAGTGACCTGTTACTGTAATATTTTTATATTTAAGATTATTTATATAATTTAATGCTTTCATTTGTTCAGTTGTATCAGACATATAAGATCCTTCACCATTGTCGCCCCACTCTTCTATGGTTTTAGTACCTCTGAATACGACCGAAGCCTTATCTTGTTTATCAATAAAACATGCAGCTTTTACCCCATTAGTATCAACTTCTATATTTTCGATCTTTAAGTTATTTAGTTTATCATTTTCTTGTATTTGTTTTAAAACAACTAACCATTCATTTTTTTTTACAACTTCTTTACATTCGAGTCTAGTTAAAATTGCTTTATTTAAGTTGTTTTTATATAACATAGACTTAATAAGGTCACCAACCCTATTCTCATTAAATACATTTAATTTAAGATATATTAAATTAGATAATAGTAGTAATTCACTATTATTTAAATCACACATGTTTCTCCTCCATAAAAAGTGATTAAAAAATATTATCATAATTTTAATATATTAATTACTGATATAAATAATACACTTAATTTAAGTAATAACACTAATTTTCTAAATAAAAAATATTACCGGAAATTAAAATCTCCAGTAATATTTTAATAGTAATCTATTTATAATATAACTACTGCTTTAATAAAGTCTTTTGGCTTGTCCTTCATTAATAAAAGAGCATCTTCTATATGTTCAAAACCATTATATACATGTGTAACTAATTTACTTAAATCAACACGATTATATATTACTAAATCTCTTAACATTTCTGCTCTAAGACGTCCACCTGGGCAAAGACCTCCTCTTATAGTCTTATGAGCCATTCCACATCCCCAATCAACACGTGGTACTGGTAAAGTATCTCCACTTCCATGATAATTAACATTTGAAACTACTCCACCAGGTTTAAGCATAGATATCGCTTGTCCTAATGTTTCAGGTCCACCGCCTGCCATAATGACACGATCGACACCTTTTCCATTGGTTAAATTCATGATTTGTTTAACTATATCACCGTTTTTGTAATTTACAATATCTGTTGCTCCATAAAATTTAGCAGTTTCAACGCAAATTGGTCTACTTCCTACACCAATAATCCTACCAGCTCCACGTATTTTAGCACCTGCTATACCCATTAATCCCACTGCTCCAATTCCTATAACTACAACACTAGATCCCATTTGTATATCAGCTAATTCTGCACCATGAAAACCAGTAGTCATCATATCTGTTATCATAACAGCACTTTCTAAAGATATTTCTGATGGTAAAAGTGCTAGATTCATATCTGCATCATTTACATGAAAATATTCTGCAAAAACTCCATCTTTAAAGTTTGAAAATTTCCATCCAGCAAGCATACCATTTGAATGTTGTTGAAAACCAGCCTGAACTTCTAAAGATCTCCAATCAGGAGTTGTACAAGGTACTATAACCCTATCTCCAACTTTGAATTCCTTAACTTCATTTCCGATTTCAACGATTTCTCCCACAGCTTCATGACCTAAAATCATATTATGTCTATTTCCAAGTGCACCTTCAAAAACAGTATGAATATCTGATGTACATGGTGACACAGCTAATGGACGTACAATGGCATCATATGGACCTGCCGCTGGCCTTTCCTTTTCAATCCATCCAACTTTATTAATACCCAACATTGCAAAACCTTTCATAACTAAATCCCTCCTAGTTCAATTTTCACTAAAATGCGGTTTAAAAATATCATTTATAACTACAAAAATATATTTATAATTCATTTTAGGTTTTATCATAATATATTATTAGCAATGATCGTGCCAATTTTAATTTTTAAATTTCATTATACATAAGTTTTCTATAAAAACTTATGTATAAGGCCATTTTTCTAATAAATATCTTTTGAATTTAAAGCTTATACTGTATTCTATAAAATTTAAAATAAAAAAGTGTTGCAAAATACAACACTTTTTTAATAAATATTGTTGTATTTTGCAACACTGTTGTTTTTTTATACAATATAAAAATATATATTGCAATTTGCTTTTCAGTAAAAGTAATATACACATTAATTTTACCTAAACTTAATATTATATTTTTTGATTTTTGCATATAATGTACTCCTATTTATACCTAAAATTTTGCAGGACTTAGTAATATTCCCATAACAATTATTTAAGCAAGCTCTTATTGCTCTTTCTTCTAATTCCTCTAATGAGCACATATTACATTGCAAATCTATATTGCTACAATTATCCTCTTTTTCAACTAATTTTTTATTTTCAAAACTAAAAGAAATATTTCCGTCCATATTTATAATATTCTCAATACAATTTTCTAATTCTCTAATATTTCCTGGCCAATCATAATTTAATAGATTTTGATATAAACTTTTCTCAATTATTGGAATACACTTCCCTAATTTAATAGACTTTATTTGCAAAAAATGTTCTATAAGAATTTCTATATCACCAACTCGTTCTTTTAATGATGGAACATATATTGGTATCACACGTAATCTATAATATAAATCTTCTCTAAACGTTCCTTTTTCCACTTCATTTTTTAAGTTTTTATTAGTTGCAGCAATAATTCTTACATTTACATTAATACATTTGTTTCCTCCTATTCTAGTAATACATCCTTCTTGCAATACCCGCAAAAGACTTATCTGCATATCCAATGGCATTTCTCCTATTTCATCTAAAAATAGTGTTCCTCCATTTGCAAGTTCAAATTTTCCTGCGCATCCTCCTCTTTTAGCACCAGTAAAAGCCCCTTCTTCATATCCAAATAGCTCACTTTCTATTAAACTTTTAGGTATTGCTCCACAATTTATTGCAACAAAACTACAGTCTCTTCTATCACTATTATTGTGAATGGATTGGGCTATAAGTTCTTTTCCTGTTCCACTTTCTCCTTGAATAAGTACTGTAGAAGGACTACTAGCTATATTTTTTGATTGTTCTTTTAACTTTAGGATTTGCTCACTTTTGCCAATTATATCATCAAACGTGTATTTGGCTATTCTACCTGTATACTTATTAACTAAATTATATACATTTTTCATATCTTTAAATATACATACAATACCACTTATATTTTTTTCTTTATCTTTTATTGGATATACATTCAAATTAAACCTTTTCTTTTTATTTGAATATATAATTTCTATATCTTCATATGTTCTTCCACTTTTAAGATGATCAAATATTCCTTCCCAATTATCTAAAACTGAATTTGCATTCTTATTTATAACATCTTTTTCTTTTATATTTAACATGTCACATGCACTGTTGTTTATAGCTTTCACTATACCTTCTATGTCTACAGCAAAAATCCCTAAATTTAACGAATTCATAACCCTATTTAAATATTGATGTGCTTTAAATAACTCTTTTTGAGTCTTTTCAACCTTCAAATGATTTTCAATTGATTTTACAGCTGCCACTACAAGCCCTAAAGTATGAGGATGAGCTAGTTGACGTCGTCCAGTTAAATTTAAACAACCAATTATATCTTTTTTTTCATTATGAATAACAGCAGAAGAACATGTCCAAATGTGAAAAGCTTTTATAAAATGTTCTTCGCCCAAAATCTGAATTGAGGAATTTTCATAAAGGGCAGTTCCTATACCATTAGTTCCTGCACTTCTTTCACTCATATCTGTTCCTTCCACAATTCCAACTTTAATCTGATCTATTATTATATCTTCATCACCTATAATAGTAAGAACAACTCCATTTTTATCTGTAAGATATAATGAAAATCCTGATCCTCTTAAAAAATCATAAAGTATTTCCATAAATGGTCTAGCTATATTTATTAACTCACAGTTTTTTCTTATCAATATATCAAGTTCTTTATTTTTAAGCATTCTTGAAGGATGCTGAATATTGTTTCCCACACCATATCTAATACATCTTTCATGTGATCTATTTAATATTTCTTGGTATGTATTTTCTTCAAACATGTAATCTTACCTCCACACTATTGATTTATAGTATATTATCTATTTTAATAAATTTTAGCTTACATACATATTGTAACTCAATCATAATATTTCATCCAATAAATAACATATATACTTTTAAAAATTAAATTTAATATTAACAAACTTACTATATTAACTATAAAAATATTATGATTTTCTACACAGCAAAAAGAGCAAACATTTTATCAATGTTTGCTCTTTCCTAGTAACTGATTTTTAAGTTGTCCGCCAACTGGGTACGCCGTACGTCGTACATTGCTTCAGGGATTTTTACGTTGCCCATCACAACTGCATACCTATTTCTGATATGCTCCTCTGCCGGATTTAAGTGTCAGTTCACTTAAGATAAATTATTTAACCTTTATCTTGAATTCATTATACAACACTCTGTAATTGATTACAATACTTTTTTTAAAGAATTAAATTTAAATTTTTATTATTCTATATTATGTCCTGTATGATAAATACAATTTCTAATTTTTGATGGTGTTGCAGGACTATTGTATATTATTTCAACACTTTCTCTTGCGACATCAATACACACTTGATTTACACCGTCTATTTTTATTAATGCATTCTTAACTTGCGTTTTCATGTTAGAATTTGATAAACCTTGAATAATATAATGTTCTCTTTCCATACTAAATTCTCCTTATATAAAAATTATTATGGCTATTTTTAAAGCCACCATTTTTCAATTTATTTAACAGTATTGCATTTGTGAAAAAATTTTAATACAAATACAAAAATCTATAAAAATAGTATGTACTTAAAATATAAAATATATCCTTCTTTAATATTTAATTATAGTTTAACCTCAAATAATCTACATCCAATTATCTTAATTCTAAACTTCTCTATTTTATAAAATAAAAGGACTAAGCTTTATTCACAATACTCTATTTTAATCAATACTTATTAGACTATTCATGATTTAAGTATACTTCTTATATTGGAAAATTCAGCACAGTTTATCTAAAAAATTTTTTAAAATATTTGCTGTAATTCCCCATATAACATATTCTCTATATCTATAAAAAAGAGAAATATATTTCCCTTCTTTAAATCTATAATCTTTCCCATTAAAAATTAAATCGTATGGAAAATCATCAGATCTAGTCACAGTTAATTTACCTATTGACTTTAATGGATTATATGAAAGTAAATATTGAAGTGGTACATAAAATACATGATCTACTTCACTTTCATTTATAGATAGTTCATTAATATTATTTACTATTCCTAGAAAAGTGTGAATTATCATTCCATCGTGCCTTACAGTAATGTCTAATTCATTTATTATTTTAATGTCTTTACTTCCTAGTTCTTCATAAAATTCTCTCAATCCTGCTTCTTTTGGTGTTTCATTATTATCTATTCTTCCGCCTGGAAAACATATGTCTCCTGGTTGAGCATTTAATTTTTTTGATCTTACTTCAAATAATATATGTACTTCTCCTTCAATTTCTACTAAAGGTATTATTACAGAAGCTCTTTTGTCTTTTTCCCATCCATTTATATAAGGACTTAAATTTTCAATTCTATTTGTTATTTTATTTATATTCATATTTATTCTCCATTTTTAATATTAATTTTAATAAAAATAATTATATTTTAATTATATGCAATTAATTCTAATTACATAAATTTAAAACAAAAATAATTTTATGTTAAAATTTATTTTAAACTATAATATAAATAATATATTTATATCTATTTTTTCCTTATCAATAAAAACAGAAGCATGGATAAAACTATATTTATTAAGATCCATGCTTTTGAAATAAATTAGATAAAATTATATTTAACTGATAACAACTTTAGTTGCTTCAGGAATGTTATCCCAAATCCACTTTGCATTTATTTTATTCAGCCTAATGCAACCATCAGATAAAGCCTTTCCTAATCTGCCATCTCTAATTGATCCATCTAAATTATATATTATAGAGTGAAATAAATAGTTTCCCTTAAATTGTGTATAATACCAACACTTATACCCCTTATTCACTCCAAAATATAAGCCTTTTACTCCAATTGTAAAAGTTCCAGTAGGTGTAGGTGTTTCTTTTTTACCAATTGTGCATAAATAATTATGAACTATTTTCCAGTTATTCTTGCTACCATTAAATATATTTACTTTGAAATTTTTTAAATCTACCCATATAAAATATTGAGTTTTACTTGAAAAATTATTTAGATTAACATAATCAGTAACAACAGTTTCATAATTTGCTCCTGTACCATCAATAAAATTCTTTCTATTGTATATTAAAAGTTTATTAAAAAAATCCTTCATTACCATTATCCTTAACAATTATTCTTAAGATAGTATATGAATGATTTAAAAAAATGTATAAATCCCAGTTAATGCTTATATTAATCTTATTTACAGCTTTGTTTTGATAGTTTTATTTGTTTTTTTAAATAATTTTTTGTTATTTTAGAAGTGTATACTTTTAATTTTAGAGCTTTAGATATCTCTATTTTATATTTTTTATTTTTAATACATTCTTTTAATTCTTTTATTGTATGACATTCACTTTCAAAGCATGTCTTTACAGTACCAAGTTGTACTGGATAATGACTATCACTTCCTGTTACATAGGGTATATTTAAAATTTTTGATAAATTTGCTACTTCATTCTCTACAATTTCAAGACCTCTTTTATAAATATCTTTTGTATTTAAATCTAGTGCATCCAATCTTTCTAAATACTTTTTAGGCTGTAAGTATAATTTGTGATTTTCTCTATAAGGATGACTCCCTATAATTAAGCATTCATATTTTTCACCTAAATCCAGTAATTTTCCAAAAGGAATAAAATTAATCTTTTTAACATAAGGTTCAAGAGCCTTTCTAATTTTTAATATAGAATCTCTATTTCCTGATACTATGACATGACCTCCATATCTTATATCTACTTCCATACCAATAAAAACAGAAAAATCATTGACAATATATCTATCGCCATCATATTCGTAATTGTTTTCCAAATAAGAATATGATGTTAATAAATCTACTGCATTAAAGTGTTCACACAATATAAAACCATCTAAACCATTTTCTTTTGCATATTCTATTCCTAATAAAAATAATTTAGGGTCAAAATTAAGTTTTTTACTAAGAATACCGTGTACATGGAAATCTATATTCATGATTTATCTCCTTAATTTAGTACTTAAATACAGTTATTAAAATTCCTACTATAATACATGAATATGTATTAAATTAATTATTGTCACACCACATTTCATAAAAACATAAAATAACTAGAGAAGGTTTATATCCTTAACTCTGTAAGATAAAAGAGAGGAGAACTTGAGATTATGAATAAGTATAATTTTGATGATGATTGCACTAAAAAAAATTCTGACTATTTAATAAGTGGAACTGTCTATATAAAAAATTATTATAATGCTTCTCCAGCAGGAAATTTATCTTGCTCTATAGTAGAATTATATACTTGTGATAATGTATTTTTAAAAAGGCTTATAACTGATTCATGTGGGAAGTATTGCTTCAATAATCTTTCATCAGGAAAATATAAAATTAGAGTTATTACAAATGATAATTATGAATTAGCACAAGATACCAGTAACTCTAATTTTGATTTATGCACAGGATTATCTAATGTTCTAACTATTAATAATAATTCTATTTATAATTTTAATATTTTACTAATACCTGTTTTTGATTGTTCTGATTGTTGTTAAACTAATTTAATTATAGTGATTTTTATTACTATAAAATTATAGGCTGACTATTTTATTAAAAGTCAGCCTATAATTTAAAAATACTTTTTGTTGGTTTGTCTAACCTTTCAACTCTAAATCCAATTTCTCTATTAGCAATCCTGTAGCTTTCTCTTATCATTTCTTCTTCACTGAATTCATTTCCTAATAAGCTATCCATTGTAAGTTGAGCCCTCTTACTAAAATATTTATCTAAAAGATTTTTTTCCATATCTTCTTGTGTTCCTATAGAATAGTTATCTAGTATATGTTTAACATTAAATCCTTTATTTCTTAAAAACCTGCCAACAAGTATACTCCTATGGCATCTTATTGGGTCTTGCATAGCTCCAAGTAATGCTATTTTATAACCTTTGTTTATTCCATTTTTTAATCTATCCACACCTTTTAAAAAAGATGATTCATTTACTACTCTTTCAAAATCTGAGTATCCTTCTCCTGTATAAGATATTTTTGTGCCTCGGTTAGCAGCAAATTCTTCTGCCATATAAATATATATAAATCCAGATTGAGTTAAAGTTCTTTGTATTGTTTCTTTATTAAATTGAATATTATACTTGGAGTATGGCGTTCCTCTTATATCAACAACAGTATCAATATCATAATGCTTTAACATATCAATTAATCTTTCTACAGAGTAGTTAGAATGTCCTATTGTGTATATTTCCATATTACTCCTCCTTTGTTTTTGAGCAGTTTAACTTTCATAATTTTTAATTGTTCCCCATCTAAATCTAAATTTTAGTGAAAATATAATTATTGCGATCTCCTATAATCATATTTTACTATACATTAATTATTTTATTCAAATTCAAATTATTAAAGCATAACTATATTTACTTAAATCTAATAGAATAGTTAATTTCTACTTTTTAATAGATTTAAAAGCTATTTTTCTACTAAATAACTTATATTTGCTTCTAATATTACATAACATTTTATACTAAAATATAATAAATATATATAAAAAGTAAAGTTATGTAATGTATTTACGATAATAACTAAGTAGAATTTGTTAAGCTATTATAAAAAACTCTCTTTATTTTACATATAACTTAACAGATTATTTTAATTACATAGGGGGATTAATAATGAAAAATTTCAAAAAACTAACCACAGTACTTTTATCTACTTTAATGCTTGTAACTATGATAACAGGATGCAATAAAAAAGTTGCTCCACCAGAGGATTTTGCTAAAGCGTTTTATGATTTAGCAGTATATGTAAATTTAGATGCTATAACATCTTTAGGAATGAGTGTTGATGAAGCAAACACAGTAAAAGCAGAATATGAAAAAGCACTTAAGGGTAAAATTAGAAATGATTTAATATCAAATGGTCTTCAATGTACAGATGAGCAAGTGAATTTACTTTATGATGCTCAATTAACTGCACAAAAGAAAGCAACTTGTACTATAGAAACAATAACAAGTGATGAGAAAACTGCAGTCGTTAAAATAAAAACAACTCATATAAACATACAAGGTATTGGTGAATCGGCTGCTAATGATACCATTAAAGAAGTACAAAATATGAATATTACCGATACTAACGTAGCATTAGCTAAGGCATTAGAACTTTATATTGCAAAGTTTACAGAGGTTTGCAATAATACTGAGGCATCAAGTGACACTCTAGAAAATACATTTACTTTTAAGAAGATGAAGGATGATAAAAATATAGAAGCATGGGTTCCTGATAATCCAGTTACCTTTGGAAATCAAGTAGCAACTATGATAAACCAATAATTAAAATTTTAATAAGTAGATAAATATTAGGCTGTTGCTTTTGCAACAGCCTTTAGTGTATGATAAATTTTAATTATTCCAACTAAAATTACATTCTCCTCCATTTGTTGGAACAGTATAAGAATGATTACCTCCATTTTCCCAAATTACTTTTCCGTTGCTATCCTTCTTTATAGCTTTAAATTCATAATTATTACCTTCAGCAAGATTTACAGTTACTGTTGCTTTTCCATCTTTATAATTAAATTGTGATGGATATAATCCAGTAGTCCAGTTAGACATTTCCCATCCATCTCCTGTTAGATATAAATTTTCTCCATTGTTTAAATTAACATTATCTATTGTAAATGTTACTGGAACGGGTTTGTTTACAACAATATTTGCAAAAGAATCAAGTTCAGCTTTTGCTGTACCATCATCATTAAAAAGATTTGCCAATCTTAAAATGGTAAATCCTGAAAAATCATAATTATATAACATTTCAGCACAATTTTCATATGATTGGTTATTATTTTCAATCACTAATCCATTTTCTCCAAACATTCTCAAACCTTTTTCTTTAGCTAAATTTGCAATATTTATAACAAGGCTTTTTGGTGTTGAATAACACTCAGGATCATATGCCTTTGAATCATTCATCTCAAGGCATGTAAAAGTTAAATCAAGATTTGATTCTTTAAATTCATCAAGTAAAGAGTTATAATTACAATATCCTGCGCAATATTCTGCTGAATGTGGCATATTTGGACTATTCATAAGCCAATGAATTCCTGCTACTTTAGCGCCTATTCTAACATCGAAAACTGGATCGAAATTTTCATGTGCTATTGAAGCTATTTTATTCAAATGTTTTTCAAGAACTCCTTGATACCATTTAAAAAAGTCTTTACCATAAGTTGTCTTATAACCATTTTCAAAAAAATTATCTCCATCAGTAGGAGGAGTTATTTCTTCAAAACTTGTTAAATTTGTGTTCCAAGCATCATTTACAGAAGAAATAGTTGTATACTTATTTTTTATTGAATTTTGAAAATCTGCTATGGCTGCACCACTATAACATTGTAGATATCCACGTGTTGGATACCCCTTAAAAGAATAAGAAGGAAATCTTAACTCACCTGATGCTCCACCTGAAAGATAAATTTTAGCTATAATATCTTTATAATCACTAAAATTTGATGCAAATGAAGAATAAAGTTCAGCATATTGATTTTCAGTTCCAGACCACCAAGGGCTAAGAGTTTCTTTATCCCATTGACCTATCTCATCTTTAATTTGCATATTATCAGCAGTATCTTGTGACCACAACCATGAAGGTAACGGTATTTTTATTTCTTTCTTCTTTGAATCTGTATTATTTACACTACCACCACATTGATGTGTAGATAATATAGGAACCCATTTTAATCCAGATTCACGAACAATATTGGCATATGTTTTATAATAGTTCCAATCAAATTGATTATCACCTTTACTTTCAACCTCTCCCCACCAAATATCTGTTGTAAGGGCGTATACACCTTTATTTTTTAGAGTTATTAATTGATTTTTAAATTTATTCCAATCCTCTATTTTTTCTAACGGAGCCATTACATAGGCTTTATAATTTTTATTAATAGATGATGCATATGCACAAGTATTAGAAGATAAAAATAACATAAACGCTATCATTACTGCTAACATAAATCCTAAATATTTTTTGAAATTTTTATTTATACATTTCATTTTTTAATTCTCCCCTTTTAAATGTTTATATATAATAGTCAGATTAGTTAATTAAACTTTTATCCCCCCTCGTTTTTTAATATAAGTAGTATTGATAAAATATAGTTATTTTATAGTTAAAATATATTTAATCCCTCCATTTAGCAAACGATTACCTTGTTTTTTAAAAGTTTCATGCAAACGTTTGCGAAGAGTTCCAAAAAAATATGTTATTAGTTTCAAATTTTACTTTTATTTATTTTAACTATCGCTTCTATATTTTACTATAAATTAATAATATACAAAAATATAGAAAATTTCAAGAGAAATTTTCTATATTTTTTTCTTTTTTCTTATATTCCGAGATTTTTTTACTTTATCCCTTTTACTAGGAACTTGTTTTTAGTATACTTTAAATAATTATTTATTATTACATAATGCATGGACTTGCAACTTGCATATAACAATCATCACAAAGCCATGCCATATCATTAACTTATATTTTTAACTTTCTAATAATTCTTTAAACACCTTATTATGTTCTATATCTTTACTCAAAGCCTGAATAACTCGTATAATATCTTTTTCTGTTATCTTATTATTAGAATTTAGTGAAATACCAATTATATATGCTTGTATTATTTTATAACTATTATTCAATATATTAATACTTTGTAATAAATTTTGTCCTTTGTTAAAAGGAATTAAATCTTTAAAAATCTGATTTACTATATAATTTTCAAAAATATAATTGTACTCTTTTATATAATTAACAAAATCAGTATTATTTTCTAAATATTTAGATATATCTTTCACTTTTAAAATACCATTTTTATATTCTGCTACGCACTCCTTAAGTTTAAAACTTCTTATATTATTTATAAGTTGTTCATCAGCTAACATGGTAAAAAACTTATTGTTTTCCTTAAATTCTGTACCCTTTAAACAATCATAATTTATAGATTCATCATTAAACTCCTCTAAAAGTTCTTCTAATGCATCATAATCATTTAAAACAGTGAACCTTTGTAATTCTGTATAAAATTTAGTAAGTATATTTAATCTTTCATCTATTGAAAAACTTCTTAATTGCATAATATTTATAGAGATTACTCTTATATCCCAAAAATATTGAAGAAGACTTTCTGTTCCATCAAATGATTGACTATCAACTATTCTTCTTATTTCAATGCTATCTTCATCTAGATCCTCTTCTACTTCAATAAATTCCATTTTGTCTTTATTTAAAAATGCTTTAAAACATATTTCTTCGCATGAAGGCAATCCACTTTTCTCATATACTTCATCTACAATATTAAATACTCTAGGATATCTCTTACAAGTTATACAAAGATTTTCTTCGCCTATATTTCCATGTATATCACAAAGCATATTTGAATTTAAAAAAGGGCATCTATCCCCCTCTTTAAGTATCATAAATCCATGGTTAAAAGTATCGTGTTCATTATTATTTTCACTAAACTTTCCTTGTACTAACTCTTTAAGCTCACATTTACTGTTAATATATTTACTGTATGTATCTTCATCTATATTTATATCCCATCCTGCACAACATGTATCAGTACACTTACGTCCTATACATTTAAATTTTTCCATGTATTTAGGTATAAAAGTATTTACTTTCATAATTAACTCCAATCTCTTTAACTTAAAATTTTTAGCGATTTATATTATAACATATACTAAGATATATATATTATTTTGTAAAAAATTATTAACTTACAACATAAATTAAAATATATTTTATATAACTTATAATATTAAAATATTATTATAAATTAAGATCTAATTATTAACTGGACCTTTGCAAGTATTATTTTCACACAAATAGTATGTGAATTTATTAAAAGAATTAATAAATTTAATGTGCACATAATAATATTATTATAATTAGGAGGTAACTTATGAAAAAGAAAAATTTAAAAACTTGTTTAAATGAAGCTCAATCAAAACTTGATTATGCTGAAACATGTATTACAGAAGCTCATTCACTTGTAGACAAAAAAGATAGAAATGAAATTGAGGATGTTATGAAAAGATTAGAGAATGCATCAAATTCTATTTCTAATATTAAAAATTAATAAATATTTTAATTAGTTTTACATTTTTTGTATCAATAAATGTAAAATGTACATAATAATAATGTTCTTAGTTAAATAATCTCACATTTCAAAATTATAAACTAATTCATAAAAACAAAGTGCCTAAAAATGACTTTAAATCACTTTTAAGCACTTTGTTTATTTAATATATATACATTCTATACATTTCCTAGAATAATTTTAAGTTATTAGTTTATATCTTTTTTAAAATATAGATTAGCTGTGACAAAATAAGATATAAAAGTAAGAGCTATTACTAATACAATTACTGATATGGAAGTTATCATTGGATTAATGCTTCTAGGTTCAACATAGTGAACTTCTTCACCTTGTAAGATGACTTTCCCCTCATCAATAAAAACTATATAAAGTTCTATTTAACTTTCTAAATAAACTAAAAAATTCAGTAATTAAATATACATTTTACGTTTTCAACTAACCATAATTTTAGATATAAAAAATCACCTATATACGTATTAAATTAATCTATAAAATTTTACTCCAATAACTCTTAGCTTCATCTTCTAGTTTTTTTAATCGTGTATAGTAATCAGGTATTTCCATTAAATGAGCTAATGCTATTTTTCCAGTTAAAATAGGATCATTATTTGTAACATTAGCATTAGGAAACCTTGTTCCATGTTCTAGTTCTACATTTATTCCCATTGCAAATTGTTGTAAATCAAATTTTTCTTTTGAAAAATCAATGTTTAAAGCATTAGCTATTTTTTTTGCTTCCTCAACAGTAAATGAGGTTTTGTTAGTTTCTCCTCTAGATTTTAATATGGTCCAATGATTAAATTTCATATAACACTAATCCTTATAATTACTTACAACTATATATTATGAACTTAATTTTAGAGCGTTACACTCTTAAGTAAAAAAGCATTTAGAATCCTGCTTATGAGTATTTTATTGTTTTATTTCTTTTCCGCAATGAGGACAATATTTGAAATTTTTTTCTAAATGTTCATTGCAGTAAGGACATTTTTCTATTTGATAATTACTTATATACGAGTTAGCATTTGTCTTTTGCAAGTCCCAATAAGTTATTGATATATCCTCATTTCTTTCAATGGCCTTACCTTTTTCTTTTGAAATATCATAAATAGTATTGCAATCATCATATACTAAATAATTTTAAACAAGGAATAAAGAAAAAATAAAAAGGATCTTAATTACAAGATCCTAAATGATTAATAAGCTTAATTATATAATGGTGATTCATCCTCATCTGATTCAGACATTTGATCCATATAATCATCAATACGTTGTATAATTTCCTCTGTAGTATAATCATTTGAGTCATCATGTTTAATTTCTTCTACAATTACTGGTTGTTTTTGAGAATAATAGTCTTTTAAAGATTCTTCCTCTGCTAGCTTCATCATTGTATTGTAATAACTTGGAGATATCATTTTTCCATCATTTCCTAGATTAAATCCATCTATTAATCCATTTGTAACCATAGCTCCATCATTATTTAAATAATACCATGAACCATCTATTAATTGCTAACCAGTCTTCATATAACCACTAAAATCAAAATAATACCAATTATTATTTATTAATTGCCACCCAGTTAAATAGGAATTTCCTTCTGTATACCACCAACCAATAGAATTTTTCTTCCATTCTGCATTTGCTTCTATTGGGCTTATAGTTAATATGGTTATAGATACTAATAGTCCCGCAAATATTTTTTAAAACTTTATCACTTATCTTCCTCCTAAAAATACACTTTTATTTAATTATATGCTTTTAGTATTTATTTTACAAATAAAACTAAATTTTCTTGTATATAACTATTATTTAAATTCTTTTCTACAATGAGGACAATAATAGACACATTTTATTTCAGTGTTTTGTTAAAAGTTTTAAATTTATTATACTTTTTTAGTACATCAGAATTATTTTCTAAAAACATATTTAACATCTTTATGTTCTCTACGGTTTCACCACTTATAACATGTTCTATTAATTCAGTTTCTATAAGTACTTCTTCTCTTCCACCTAGATATTTTAAAAATTTTTCTATTATTATATGTCTATCTAAAAGATACTTACCTAAAGTTGTACCATTTTCAGTGAGTTCAATAACTCCATACTTTTCATAATTTATAAGTGCTAAATCTCCTAATTTTTTCATCATTTTAGATGCTGATGAATCCCTAACATTTAACATTTGGGCTATTCTATTTAATCTAATTGATTTTTCTTCAAGACTGCATCTGTATATCATTTCTAAGTAATCTTCCATAGCAGGAGTTAATAATTTCCTAGTTGAATTTATATTTTCATATCCTCTTACTGTATGAAAATTTTCTTTCACTTTATCACCACCAATATTTATTTATATATTTTTACTTTATGTGTATCACTTTTAAATTATTTCTCATATCTTAGTTTAGAGAAAGATTTTTAGCCTTAAGAAAAACTCTTTCTTTAAACTAAAAATTTTATATAAAAAGGAGATATACGATTTATGGATGATCATTCTTTAAGTAATATAATTTCACTTAATAAACTCCCTTTAGGGAATAAATGCAAAGTAAATAAATTGGAGGCCGATGGAATAATTAGGCGAAGATTTTTAGATCTTGGATTAATAAATGGTACTGAAGTTGAATCTTTAGGACAAAGTCCATCTGGAGATCCTATTGCATATTTAATAAGAGGAGCCGTTATAGCAATTAGATCTGAAGATGCTTCTAAAATTTTAGTGGAAACACTTTAATATTTAAGCTTATTTCTATCTAATCTATTAATTTTATAGATAAAATTTTAAGTAATGTATAAAGGAGCTTTTTAATGGGGTTAACTAAACAGTCTACTGGCACTAATGCTTTAGATAAAGATTTAAATATTGTTAGAACCTCTAAAGATGATAAAGTAATTGCACTTGCTGGTAATCCTAATGTTGGTAAAAGTACAGTTTTTAATAATTTAACTGGATTAAATCAACATACAGGTAACTGGCCTGGAAAAACAGTAACTAATGCTACTGGGAAGTATATTCATAATAAAAAAGATTTTATTTTAGTTGATATTCCTGGCACATATTCTCTTATGGCCAATTCAGTTGAAGAAGAGGTAGCTAGAGATTTTATATGTTTTGGAAACCCTGATGCTACTGTTGTTATTGTTGATGCTACATGCCTTGAAAGAAACTTAAATCTAGTACTGCAAACACTTGAGATAACTGAAAATGTTTTAGTTTGTGTTAATTTAATGAATGAAGCTAAACGAAAAGGTATAGTGATAAATTTAGAAAAACTTTCGTCTTTATTAGGTGTTCCAGTAGTAGGCACAAGTGCAAATATTGGCAAAGGGCTTAAAGAGTTAAAAGATGAAATTTATAATTTATCTTTTAATAGTATAAATAAAAACACTATTAGTATTAAATATAATTCATTTATAGAAGAGTCTATATTATTAATTGAAAAATCACTTCCAGATAACTTGAAAGATAAAATAAATACTAGATGGCTTTCTTTAAAACTATTAGAGGGTGATTTAACATTATTGTCTTCAATAGATAATTATATTGGATTTAATTTGTTAGATGATACTGGTATTTCAAAGGCTATTTATAATGCTAAAGAATATTTAAAAATTAATGGATTAGATGAAAATATGCTTAGAGATGATATTGTAACAACATTAGTACGTATCGCTGAGAAAGTAAGCAAAGATGTAGTGGCTTTTAGTCTTGAAAAATATAATGATTTCGATAGAAAAATAGATAAAGTTTTAACTTCTAAAAAATTTGGTATTCCTATAATGATATTACTTTTAGCTATAATATTTTGGATAACTATAACAGGAGCTAATGTACCATCTGAAATGCTTGCTACTGGATTGTTTTGGATTCAAGATAAGCTTTCAGCTTTCCTATTTTCTTTAGGGGCTCCTGTATGGTTAGAGGGTGTATTAATTCAAGGTGTGTATAGAACTCTTGCTTGGGTTGTTTCTGTAATGTTACCTCCTATGGCAATATTTTTTCCACTCTTTACTTTGCTTGAAGACTTAGGCTACTTGCCTAGGATTGCTTATAATTTAGATAATTTCTTTAAAAAATCATGTGCTTGTGGAAAACAAGCTCTTACAATGTGTATGGGATTTGGTTGTAATGCAGCAGGAATAATTGGATGTAGAATAATAGATTCCCCAAGAGAAAGATTAATTGCTATTATAACAAATAACTTTGTTCCATGTAACGGACGATTCCCTACTTTAATTGCTATTATTACAATGTTTTTTGCAGGCATGTTTGTAGGACCATTTCAATCAATAGCATCTACCCTAATCTTAACTTGTGTAATACTTTTAGGGGTATTTATGACACTTACAATTTCTAAAATATTATCAAAAACTATTTTGAAAGGAATTCCTTCTTCATTTACTTTAGAATTACCACCTTATCGTAAACCACAAGTTGGTAAGATAATAGTTAGATCAATTTTTGATAGAACCTTATTCGTTCTTGGAAGAGCTATCGTTGTTGCCGCACCAGCTGGTTTAGTTATCTGGTTAATGGCAAACTTAAATGTTAATGGACTTAGTATATTAACTCACTGTGCTAATTTTCTTAATCCATTTGCTCACCTTATAGGATTGGATGGATATATACTTATGGCATTTATATTAGGGTTTCCTGCCAATGAAATTGTAATTCCAATAATCATTATGAGCTATATGGCAACAGGAAGCATAATTGAATTGAGTAGTACAGCACAGCTTCATAGCTTGCTTGTTGAAAATGGATGGACTTGGCTTACTGCTGTGTGTGTAATGCTTTTTTCTTTAATGCATTGGCCTTGCAGTACCACATGTTTAACAATAAAAAAAGAAACTCAAAGTTTAAAATGGACAGCTATTTCATTTTTAGTTCCAACTATTACTGGAATCACTATATGTTTTATTGTTACATCGATAGTTAGACTGCTTGGACTCGCTTAAATATTTTATATAATAATTAGGCTCTAAATGTGTGTTGATATATACAATATGTGAAGTATTATTGTAATTAAACTTTTAAAACTCTTAATAAGTATAGTCACATTTCCAGCTTGTCTCAACTTTATATTGAGACAAGCTGGAATAGGACTATGCTTATTTTACTTTTTCTTAAGTTCAATTACTAAGTCTAAATTACTTATGTATATATCAGCGCGATGCTAGAATATAGTCAATAACTAAATTGTTTTATAGTATTTTTAGCAGATATTAGTTAAGGATTAATTTTAAATTTTCTTTTTATTTAAAGATTTAATATAAAAATATACTTTACACTTTACTAAATATTTTATATTATTTATTTTTATATTTTACTATATGTCTTAATAACATATATAATCATTTTCTTACACATGTTAACATTTTCATACAAATATTTTATTTGATTAATGATAATTATGATATACTAAGAATATAATAGTATATATTTTAATTATTTTATAATTTTGTAAATAAAACCAAAAAACAAAAGAGAGGAAGGATTTTCAATGAAAAGTATAAAGACAAAAATATTAATACCAATTTTTTTAATTTCAATATTTTTCTTAAGTTTTATGTTTATTGAATTTACTGAAATAAAAAGCAACTTAAGTCTAGTGAATGAAATGGAATCTAAGTATTTTACTACAGCATTAAAGGCAGATGAATTAAAACTTAATGTGGTACAAGTTCAGCAATGGCTTACTGATATAAGTGCTACAAGAGCTTCTGAAGGATTTGATGATGGATTTGATGAAGCTGAAAAATATGCTAAAAATGTTCAGTTACTTATAGATGATCTTAAAGAATTAAACTCTAAAAATATACAAGAAATTGAAGCTATAAACACAGATTTTAAACCATATTATGAATCTGGTAAAACAATGGCCAATGCTTATATTACTAGTGGTCCTAATGAAGGAAATAATTATATGGAAAGTTTTGATAAAACTGCTGAATCCATAAATGATAAAGTTGATAAGTTTAAAATTGCTTCATATGAAAATGTACAAGTATCAATTCAAAATATACAAAAATCAATTGAAAAAACATTGGTGTTAATTGCAGTTGCAGTTGTAATTTTAATAGCTATAATAGTATTTTCATCTATCTATATAACTAAAAATATTGTTAATCCAATAAATAAAATATTATCTAAATTGAAATCAATAGCTAATAACAGTGGAGATTTAACTCAAAGTATTGATTTTGTTAGTAATGATGAGATTGGTCAATTAGCTAATAATTTTAATTTAATGCAAGGTTCTTTTAGAAATATAATAAAAATAATTGTTGAAGAATCTAATAATGTTGAAATCAAAGTAAGTGAAACCAGTTCATCTATTAAAACTTTATCTACTTTAATAGATGATGTATATGCAACTACAGAGCAACTTGCCAGTGGTATTGAAGAAACTTCAGCCTCTACTGAAGAAATCAATGCCGTTGTTACTGAAATTAATTCAAATATTGAAGCAATTGCAGTAAAAGCCAAAGATGAGGCTGAAGATTCATTATTAATAAAAGAACGAGCAAATAATCTAAAAGATATAGCTATATCATCTAAAGAAACAGCAGAAAAGATTAATATACAAACTCAGCAAAGGGTCTTAGATGCTATTAAAAAATCTAAAGAAGTGGAAAAAATTAATGTATTATCAGAATCTATTTTGCAAATCACATCTCAAACTAATCTTTTAGCATTAAATGCAGCCATTGAAGCTGCACGCGCTGGAGAAGCAGGAAAAGGCTTTTCAGTGGTTGCTGAAGAAATACGAAAACTTGCTGAAGACTCAAAAAGTACGGCATCAGAAATTAAAACTATTAATGATGTTATTATAAATGCAGTAGAAAACTTAGCTAATACTTCAAAAGAAATATTAGAATTTATAAATACTAATGTTATAAATGATTATGAAATGATTGTTAAAACTGGTGAACAATACAGTGAAGATGCAATAAAAATTAATAATATTACAACTGATTTTAGCAATATATCTAATAAAATAACTATTTCTATGAATGATGTTGTTAAATCAATAGATGATATAAGTGCATCTAGTACAGAACTAGCTAGTGGTACAAATAATATTACTGAAAATATGCATATTATTTCTAACAATTCAGATAATGTGGTTAAAACAGTTAAAGATGTAACTATTAATACTAATAAATTAATTGACACTGTTAGTAATTTTAAAATATAAATATGCATAAAAAGATATATCAAAATGTTAGTAATAACAAATTTGATATATCTTTTTTTATACTCTATTTTATTAATAAAATTCCTAATATGTATAGCAGGTACACATGTATAGGATAATATACATAAAATAAATATTTCATCCCTCTACCCTTTTGATCATTATATAATAACATGAATGGTAATGCTCCTATCATAATCCATTGATAATTAATTAAAAAGCTATTACTTAAACTATAATCTCCATGAGCTCCAGATACAAATATAAATACAGTGAATACTATGTATGAGATACTTAATGCTATCTTTTTACCTCTACATAAATATAATATTATTCCTAAAACTATCCAAGCAATTCCACCCTCCACTAAAAATGGTGTTGGTATTAATATGATAATTATTTGTATTAAAGTCATTGGTAAAAATGCTAAAGTTAATGCAACAATAATTCCTATTAATAATGGTCCTACAATGAATGATACTCCTAAAAGCATATATTTTGTATTTTTTTCAACTTTAGATTTCTTTATAAATTCTATTCCTTGTAAAAAAATCGTAATCAAAAACATTGTTGCAAATATGTTATTAATTATAGCTATTTCATTTGGATGTGGCATAATCTTTTGGATAAGAGTATTTCCTAGTGTCATAATAACAGACCAAATATATAATCTTCTAATATATTTTTTTCTATCATGAGTATGATAAAATCCTTCTACAACCATAAATATAAATAGGGGTGCTACTATTCTTCCTAGCCAATGAAACCATACAGGAATATTCATTGAATAAGGCATAAATTCTCCTATATGATCAAATGTCATTAATATAAGTGCTAATATTTTGATAGTAAATCCATCAATTCCTTTTTTTATATATTCCATAAATAATTCTCCTAATCTTTTTTTATTTACAATGTCATACAAGATATTCTTGCAATTTACTATTTAAATGTTAATTCATCATTTGTCTTTATAATTATAAATTTATAATATTATTGTAATTTCAGTTCCATGTCCTAATTTACTATTAATTTTAATGTCTCCACCATGATTATTTATTATTTCTTTTGATATAGCCATTCCAAGCCCTGACCCCTTATGAGCTTCACCAGTATTAGTTCCTCTATAATATCTGTCAAAAATATGCTTTAAATCTTCTGTACTTATTCCATTTCCATTATCTTTTATTATTACTGTTATTCTATCTACTTTTTTTAACTCCACCTTTATTGAAACATCTTCTTTATTGTGTACTACTGCATTAAAAATTAAATTGGTTAATGCTCTTTTTAAAAGTATAGTATCTACTTCCTTTTCAATAACATCTATATTACTAGTAAATTCTATATCTCTATTTTCATACCTACTATCATTTAATATATCAATTATTATGTTTCTAAGTAATGATACCAAGTTAGTGTTATGTTTATTTAAAGTTAATGCATTATTCTTTAACCTTGTAGATAAATTAAGTTCATCTACAAGCTCTTTTATATATTTAGACTTACTATATATTATTTCAGTATAATCTTGAATTTCTTCTTTTGAAAATTCATATTCTTTATCACTAATGATTTCAGCATATCCTTGAATAGACGCTAATGGAGTTTTAATATCATGAGTAATGTTTGCAAGCCACTCTTCTCTCATTGAATCTAGTTCTTTTCGTTCTATTTCATTTCTTTTTAATACATTTGCTAAATCATTTATATTTGCAAAAACATCTTTATAAATTCCTCTTTCCTTAGTGCATAAACCATAATTACCTTTAGCTAATACATCTACATTATTTATTATTTCCCCCATAGGTTTGGTTAATTTTCTACTAAATAAGTATCCAAAAATTAAAGCTATTATTGCATCTATAATAAGTGTTAAAATCACTAATATTTTAATTTGATTTATAATTGTATCCATAGAATAACTTACAGTTATTCTCTCTACTTTGTTATTAGGAAGTGCAAATATTATATTAACATGACCTGTACTTAAATCCTTTTCTAACATAAAATTTACATATGATATCTCTCTATACTTATAATTGTTTACTATATTAAAAGGAGTGTATTTTTTAGGTACTCCTTTTGGCATATTTATACTACTTATCTCTTCCCCATAATCATTTAAAACTTGTATCCAAGCACCAGATTTTTCTAAAAGTTCATTACCTTCTTTTGATAAAGCTAAAGTGCCCTCTTCCTCATACATATATTGTTCAAAGTTTCTTACAAATGTTTCTGGACTATCTTTTAATGCTATATTATCTTGATTTGTAGCTAATTGAAATACATACATACCCAATATAGTTAAAATATTTATTATAACTACTAATATAACAACTGCAACAATGGTTATTATGAAATTTCCTGTAATTTTCCATTTGGTTTTCATTCTAATCTTCCTTTACAGATAATTTATATCCAAGTCCTCTAACTGTAAGAATATATTTGGGATTAGATGAGTCATCTTCTATTTTTTCTCTTAGCTTTCTTATATGAACCATTATTGTATTATCAAATCCAAAGTAATCTTCTCCCCATACTTTATCCCATAGTTTTTCCTTACTTATTATTTGATTTTGATTATGAGCTAATAAAGATAAAATTTTAAGTTCCTTAGCTGTTAATTCTATTATTTTGCCATTTTTTATTAGTTCCGCTCTGCTTTCATTTAAAACATATGGTCCAAATTTTATTATTTTCTCTTCAGTATTATTTTCATTTAAATTTTCATTATTATAATTAACTCTTCTTAAATGAGCTTTAACTCTAAATGCAACTTCTTTAGGACTAAATGGTTTAGTTATATAATCATCTCCACCAATTGCAAAACCTAGTATCTTATCTAGTTCTTCTGTTTTAGCTGATAAAAACAATATTGGAACATTAGATTTACTTCTTATATCTTTACATATTTCATATCCATCACCATCAGGCAACATTATATCAAGTATAACTAGCTCAGGTTTTACCCTATTAAACTCTGCTAAACCTTCCTTTAAAGTTTTAGCTGTATATACACTATTAAATCCTTCTTTTTTTAATACAGTTTCTAACAACTTCAATATTTCAATTTCATCGTCTACTATTAATATCTTATTATTCACAATATTGTCCTCTCTTTCATTTATTTTTATTGTTCGACAATTTTTTTATAACTTAATTTTACATTAATAGTAGCTATTATAAAAGAAATTTATAATTAAAGTCGTTTACTATTTGTAAAATTCTTATATGCAACTAAAGGCAATAGAATTATTAATGATATGGATATTAATACAGCTAGCCCTCTATATAAAAATGGAATTTGATATCTAACCATTAACTGACTCATCATAACCCAATTAGGAGTTAATGCTACAAAATTAAGTATTGATTTTGATACAAAACCTTGTGCCAAAAATGGGATTGCCATAATAGCACCACCTAATATAAATGGTATTGTTGCTGATTTAAATGCTGATGATAAAGTTAATCCTATTTGTGCAAATAAAAATGAACCTAAAGTAACAGATACTAAAACAATTATATACATTTGTAATACTGTAATTTCTGATCCACTATTTCCAAAATACCATAGTTTTTTAATAGGATCATTTAAATTTTTAAATCCTTCAAGTGCAAAACCTTTTAATCCAACAAGTAAAGCAAATGAAACATTAATTAATGATAATGATATTCCAGCTGCTATAGCTTTTGCTATTGTTATATATTTTTTCCCATTTTTAGTGGTATTTATTAGTCCCACCATATTAGACTCGTATTCTTTTGTATAATTTCCTGAAATTGCTATAAACATAACTAATCCTATAAGCGGAATAGTTCCTTCAATTTTATAAAATATATCTGCATATGTTTCTAGTATTTCAAAATCTCCAATTAAAATAAATCCAAATCCTAAAAGTAATGCCCAAAGCACTAGAATGCTCTTCTTACCTAATATTTTTCTTACTTCTGATTTTACTAAATTCATCATCTTAATTACACCTCTTTTGAATTTTCTAAGTCAAAATAAAACATATATACATCTTCAAATCTTGCAGATGTTGGTTCCACATTTATTTCCTTTGGTATTGTATCTGAAACTACTCTTAAAATAGTTGAATTAATATCACTTTGAATACTTACAACCTTGTATTTATCTTGAATTCTATTAATTTCACTTTCATCATTAACACTTATGTTATAAACCTTGTTATTCATATCAGATAGTATTTCTCTATGGGTTCCTTTCATAAGAAGCTTACCTTTTTTTATCATTATAGTTTCTTTTGCTACTGACTCTATATCTGATATTATGTGAGTTGAAAGTATTATCACCTTATCTCTTGATATTTTAGCTATTAGATTTCTAAATCTAGTTCTTTCTTGTGGATCAAGACCTGCTGTTGGTTCATCTAAAACTATTATTTTAGGATCATTTAATAAAACTTGAGCTATACCTACCCTTCTTTTCATTCCACCTGAAAATTTTCCTATTGCTTTATTTCTAACATCATAAAGACCAACTAATTCTAATAATTCATCAACTTTAGAATTTAAAATTTTACCATTCATTCCTTTTAATGCACCAACGTATTGTAAAAAATGTTTTGCAGTAAAATTCTTGTATACTCCAAATTCTTGTGGAAGATATCCTATAAGGTCCCTATACTTATCATCCATATTAAATATATCCTCACCGTTATATAATATCTCACCTTTATCTGGTTTTATAAGTGTAGTTATTTGTTTCATTAAAGTTGTTTTTCCTGCTCCATTTGGTCCCAATAATCCATAGACACCATTTTCTAATGTAACTGTAATACCATCATTTGCTCTTTTTCTACCATATATCTTTGTTAAATCTTTTATTTCTAATTTATTCATTATTAATTCCTCCAATTATCTATTAATGTATTTTGTTCTGCTAATTACAAAACATAGTGCTGTTAATACTGTAAAAGTTATAACTAGTATCAATTTTACTAAGGTTATAACACCAAAATCAGTTCCCAATATATTAACACTTCCCATATAGCTTCCAATCAAATTATTAAAGTTAAATATTAAATCATAGTAATTGCCATATGAAAATACTGAAAGTATAGCGCCTGGCATAAATTTTAGTATTGATACCACTTTACTTAGTACGATAAATACTCCAAGCATACTTATTGAACTTATAGATGAAACACTTATAAATGAAAATAACATCGATGCAACGGCCCATCCTTCAAACATTAAAAATGCAATTTTAATGTTGCTTAATATGTACGTCATTATAGTTGGATTCCCATTTAATATTGTTATATTATCAACGATTCTAAATGCTTCTAATTCTCCATTAATAGGTGCCCCTTTTTGAATATAAGTTATAGTAAATATTCCTAATAAATAAACACTATAAACTACTATGGGGATTAAAAGTGACATTATTATTTTAGAATTTAATGCTTTATTTCTTTTCTTTGATGAAAGTATAATATCTTTTACTGAAGAGATTATTTCATCAGTATAAAGGTTAGATATAATTATCATTATAATTACAAGCATTGATATATTTATAAGTGGATTGGTTGCTCTATAGTTAAAAACTTGCCAAAATCCTACATCCTCGTATTTTGAATTTTTTAAATTACTTATCTTTTCTTTTGACATTGAAGCTATTGTTTTAGAGAAATTATCTTCAGTAATTTTTTGCTCACTTAATTCTTCTAAAACTGATATTTTCATATGGAATTTTTCATTTGCTATTTCTAATGTATCTCTAGTATCTTGTACATAGCCTTCTTTATCATCTAAGTATGAATTTTCAGTTTCTAATACTGGCTTAATAAAAGATGTAATAAGTAATGTAAAAATTAAAACTGCTAATGAGATTATCATCCCTTTAGATTTAATTAATTTTTTAAATTCCCACTTTATCATTTTTCTCCTCCATTTTTTCTTTTTTATATTTGTTCCCTTTGGCTATGTCTATATATTAATATTTGAATCTTATTTGAATATAATGCTAACCTTAAATAGACCTTAAATAATTTAATTAAGGTTTATTTATTAAAATTCCACTTTTCTTTAACTCTAAAATAAAGAACAAAAAAATACTCATTAAATACATAAATTGCAGTATTTAATGAGTATCTCAAGTTAATTTCATATTAAATTATACAGTTCTTTTTATCTACTTACATACTAAATTGAATAATTCATATATAAATCTTCGACCTTTGCCCAATCAATTATATTCCAAATATTTTTAACATAATCAGCTCTTAGATTTTTATATTTTAAATAATATGCGTGTTCCCAAACATCTATACATAATATAGGAATAAGATTGTTGCTAAGAGGATTATTTTGATTTAATACACTTGTTACAGATAATTTACCATTTTCATCTTTAACTAAAAATCCATATCCAGATCCAAATTGTCCTATTGCAGCATTACTTATTTTATCTTTTAAATCTTCTAAATTTCCAAAACTATTATTTATTTCATCTAATAATTTTCCTTCTGGAGCCTTTTTAGGTGTTGGTGAAAGAATAGAAAAATATAAATTATGATTAAATACTCCACCACCTTGATTTATAACTCCTTGTCTAATTTCTTCAGGTATGGAATTTACATCAGATAATATTTTTCCTAGTGATTTTCCATTCACAAATTCTTCATGACCTTTTAAAATATTGTTTAAATTATTTACATAAGTTTGAAGGTGTTTATTATAATGTATATCTACTGTTTCCTTGTCTATATATGGTTCCAAAGCATCATAATTATATGGTAATTCAATTTTATTAAACATACATATCTCTCCTTAAATTAAATATTTTATTTTTATAAATAGTATTTGTGACTAATATTGATTTTATAATAGTAAAAAATTCAAATATATAATTTATACACTAATATATTATATATAAGGAATATTTTATATTATTATACCATGTTTATATCTTAATTCAAATGTTTTATTATATAATAATTAATTTTTAAAAATATTAATTATTATATATTGAAATCTTAAGATGCACTTATCTATAAAATTATCATAGATTTAAGTTTACTAATATTATAATTATACTTTTCAAATATGTCTAAACTATCTTTAGCTGATTCCTTACTCATTTTACTTAAATCAAAAATCAATCCATCTAAATTATTTATATCACAAATAGCACATAATTTTAATTTCTCATTCAATTCTTTAAAAGTTTCTTGATTATTGCAAAATAAATCTATAATTTTATTACTAAGTTTTATCAAAACGTTTTCTTTTTCACTAAAACAAGACTGATTCTTTAATTCACGTTTAATAAATACTAATTTCTCAATAATATTATTAATGTTATTGATTACATCTTTGCTCCAGCTTATTTCACTCCAACCTGTTATAATTCCATCTTTACTTATTTCAATACCACTTAAAATATTATTTACTGTAAACAAGTTTTCTGCAGACATATATTTTTTCTCAATATACTCATGTAACTTCAAGGAATTTTCATATAGTTCTTTGATTTGTAATCTTGAATCATAGAATTCTTCAGATAAATCTACTTTTTTAAAATTTTCTTTATATGTTTTTACTTTTTCACCCATATTTTCAACCCCTTAAATCTCTTATTAATTTCATTATATACTAATTTATATAGTTGTATATTAAATTTATTGTTTTTAACAAAAAGTAGATATATTTTAAATATATCTACTTTATATATATTTATTAGTCTATATTTTACAATTTCAAAATATAGACAATTAATATTATTTAGTATCTTGTAATAACTTATTTAATTTATTTTGAACAAGCCATAACTTTTTTTGCTTCCTATTATAGGATACCATCATATTTTTATTATTTTTATTTTTATCAAGTAATTTTATGTATTCATCATCAGCTATCTTTAATGCATTTTCAATTACTAAAAGTTCATCCCTTGTAAACATACTACTTTTTCTCCCTTATTTTAAATTTATATCTTATATTTTATATAAATTTTCATATTGATACAAGTATTAAATTAAATCTATGCTAAAACAAATAATAAGTAATTAAAACCTTAATTTAAGCTTAAATAATATGATTTACTACACTTTAATTTTAAAATTCTAGTATAATATATTAGTAAAAAATATTAGTAGATTTGAGGTATTATTAATGAGCTGTTTAGGAAATATTATTTGGTTTATTTTTGGAGGATTTGTTAATGCAATTGGTTGGTTTTTTACAGGAATCTTTTGGTGCATAACTATAATTGGTATTCCTATTGGTCTTCAATGTTTTAAAATGGCAGGATTACAACTTGCTCCTTTCGGAAAAGAAGTTGTAGAGACTGATTCTAGTGGCACAAGCTTTCTTTTAAATATATTATGGATTATATTTGGTGGATTAGGGCTTTGCATCTCTAACCTTTTAAGTGCATTATTATTATGCATTACTATAGTTGGAATACCTTTTGCAATTCAATCATTAAAACTAGCCAAATTATCTTTAATGCCTTTTGGTAAGGAAATTATATAAGAAACAGACCTGCATAAAGGTAATATGATTTATGCAGGTCCTATTTTTTATTATTTACTTCTAACTTCTTTTAGTTTATCCTCTATAAATTTTATTACTTCATTTTCATTATTTACATAATCGCATTTATCAATATTTATAATTAAAACTTCTGAGGCATTATAATGTTTATTAACCTAAGCATCATAGCCTTCCCATGATATTTTATTTGTTTTTAAACAAATAAATAACATTTAATTATCTATCAAATATTATACTCTTAACTACTGCAAAGGCTTCTCTAGTATAGCATATTGGTATAAGATAATATATGGTTTTATTAGTATATAATTTCACTTCATTATATCCATTTCTTTTAGCTAACATTTTACTTCTAAATCCATGAAAATCAGTTGTAACTATCTTAACACTTAAATCATCTATATTTTTATTACTATGTTCTTCAATTATTTTTTTAGAATATTTAAAGTTCTCAAATGTATTTTTCGACTTATCTTCCATTAATATTTCATCTTCAGAAATTCCTTGTTCTAATAAATACTTTTTCATAGCCATTGCTTCAGAAATTCTTTCATCATTCCCTTTACCGCCAGAAACAACAATATAACTATTATTATTAAATTCATTTATACATTGTAAAGCACTATCTAGTCTAGATTTTAAAATATAGCTAAGTTGATCTCCATTATTTAAACCTGCACCTAATACTACTATATAATCAGTGTTTTCTTTATTACTTTTTGGACATGAGATTATTACTATCTCTACAGCAATAAATAATACAATCCCTATACATATAAAAAATTTAATTACTTTATTAATTTTTATGAAACATCTATTAAAAAGTAATTTTTGTTTTATAAAATGATATAAAACAAGTATGATACCTAAAATAAAAATAGGTAAACTAAATGCAATTTTTGAACTACTGAGAATATTAACTATAAATACATATATAATTAATATGCAACCTAATAAAATGTCATAAATATTCCTCATATAACATAACCTCCGTAATTTTACAATAATAGTATTATTATATCATTTCAATATATCTTAACAGTTACAAATATATTAAAATGATGTTTATCAATATTTATAATTCAATTAATTGATGTGAGTTTTTTTACTATAAATATAGGTTGTGTATTAAAAAATCAAACTTACTCATATAAGAAATATTTAGATTTAAACATTAAAAACTAGTTTTAATTTAAGTTATAAGAAAGTGAGTATAAATTATAATGTAATAATACTATAGCTGTTTATTTAATATTTAAAATTCTACTCATTATTTCATATACTATTGCTTTTGTTTCTTTATTTGTAGTATCTATTTTTAAAGTATCCATTTTATCATACAACACCAAGCGTTCTAAACTCCTATTTAAAGAATTTCTATCCCTTTTTCCAGATAAAATATCCCTACCAACTCTTTTTAAAAGTTCTTCTTTTCTACAAGTCAATGTTATTTTATAGAGTTTAAAACTCTTCAAATTTATATTATCTAGTATTGAATCCATAATTTCATCACTTTCAATAAGCCAATTAAATATTACATACTCAATTGATGAATTTTCTAAAAAGTTGTTTAATATATTAGTAATATTATTTATAACAATTTTTTTATTTTCATCACTAGGAATAAAAGGATTAATCATAGCACACCAATCTCCATCAAGCCATGCTGAATTAAGCAAAGCTTTATGAAGATTCTCACACACGGTACTCTTACCCACTCCCATTGTTCCGTTAACAATTATAAGTTTTTTAATCATTTATTACCTCATTAATACATGTTCTAGTGAATTTAATTTTATACTGTAATTAACATTAATTCAACTTTATAACTTTAATATAAATAAAATTTCTATTCAAACTATCAATTTATAACAAATATTATTACATCGTTTATTATTAATTATAAAATATGTTCTTTTTATATAACTTTTATCATACATTATATTAAGAAAGCAGCTGGAGGGCAATTACTTCCTAAATAAATTTTAAAATATGCATTTTAAATCACAAAAATAATAAATCTTGCATATATATTATTAGATGGATAAATAAAAATCTATGGCACTATAGCCAAGCGGTAAGGCAGAGGTCTGCAAAACCTTTATTCCCCAGTTCAAATCTGGGTGGTGCCTCCACTAAAGAAAGCTAGTAAACTTGGGACTTGCCCTTGCTTACTAGCTTTTTAATTTTAATTTTTCAATAATGCCATACATAGTAATAAAATTATCACTTAGCTCTGCTTTAATTCCTATATTACTGACAGTATCTGGAGCAATTATAGTATGTGCTGCTCCAGTATTCATTACCACATATTTAACTAATATTGTTTTTCCTTTATACTCAATATTTATATCTGTAAATAACAATCGTTTATAGTATTTTTTACCTCTACTCTATCATAAATTGTTTTTTAAAATATTTAATAGTAAAGTCTTCCCTTCTAGCATACTCTAAGTTACAAGTAATTACTTCTTCACTTATTCCCAAATCTTTGAATATAAGAATTCGTAATACTAATCTAAAATACTCTGTCAACCTAAACATCTCATCTATATTCATAATATCATTTTTCTTATCTTCACTAAAATGAGTATAGTAATTTCTTGTAGTACTTATTTTACAACATAAACTTTTCTTCTTTTTTGTATTTATTTTAATTAAAAAATCCATTTCATTTAACATACTTTTTAATCTTTGTGGTAATGATGGTTCATTTGTATATTTCAATATATCCCCCAACCATTTTATGTCTTCTTCATCATTAATATCGTTTAAAATTCTATTAACTCTAGCAGTATGTTCATCCACATTGTATTTACAATTATTTCTTGTCCTTCTAGAAAACGCTTCAACAGCTTGTATTATTGTTATAAATGTAAGTGGTACCACAAATTTATCCTCTTCAATAACATATACTAAATAATCAATTATTGGTTGTATTTTCTCTTTATACTGATACCATTTTGTTAATATGTTTTCGAAATTATCTTTAATATTATTATATTTAACAAATATTTCATAGGGGTCTATATTCGTAGATTCCCTTGTTGCCATTTTATTAAAAATTAATGATACACTCTTATTATCTTTATCTATAAAATTAATATCATAACTTTCTATTTTGTTACTTGTGAATATAGTCAGTAGATTTCTAAAATGATTGATTTTGTCAATAGCATCTAATAGTCCAATTTGCTTTTCAAACTCAAATTCGATACTAGAATTTATAATTACTGATATTTTCTCATAGAAATTCCCCTTACAAGTTCTCTTATTATTAATTCTAAACTTAAAATCTCCAATATCATATTCATTGATTTCAGGTTCCACATATTTAATGTTTAACTCATTATCATTATTATCAACATCAAATGAATTTATAAAAAGCCATTTGTTTAAATCGGTATAGTTACAATTAATTTTAGAAATTTTAATATCTTCACTACATTTATAACATACTCCAATAATAATCATCTTTGCTGAATACACCATTTCAGCGGCTCCTAATAGACTATACTTTCTAACTAAACAATTTAATAGTGTTATATATTTGCCCTCATTTGTTATACCATTTATAGTTTTTTCTATTTCGATTTCATTATGTTTGCACATTCTACCTACTATGGACAATAATATTTTATTATTATCATCTATAGTTAATCTTCCATTAAATTTTTTATCTTCATTGTCAGAATAATACCATTCACCAATAAATTCTTTTTTCAAAATTATATACCTCCTACCTATTAATTATATTGATCATTCAACAATGCAATATATGAAAATAACTTATTTATTCTATTAACTTTATCTATATCCTCACTAATAAATTCAATAAAACACTGATTACCCATTTTCACTTCTTAATACTCCTTTTTCTAAGCAAATTAATAATTAAGTATATTGAATATATAATAATACTTATTATAAAAATATAATGTACAATTGTCTTTCTTTGAAAAGTAAATTTATCAGGAAGTATTTTATATGAATTATCTTTATTTACTCCAATAGTAATTTCTTTTCCGACATAATCTCCAATTGAAGTTCTAATATTGCTTGTTAATGATTGATTTTCTATCTTGTATTCCACACTACTTTGATATGATCCAGATTTTCCATTAGGATAATAATCTATATTGGTAATAACTGCATCTTCAACTGTATAGCTTTTTTGATGTAAAATATAATCTATATAAAATCTAGAATCCATTAATAATACTGTACAAACTAAAGCTAAACATAGTATTAAATTTTTCTTACTAGTCCTAATATTCTTCATTATTAATCATTCTTTAATATTTATTTAAGCAATAATAAACTTTATCGTTATTTTCCATAACAAATTCAAAACCACATTTGGAAATTACTCGTTTTGATTGAATATTACCCACAAAATGAGTACAGATAATATAATTTACTTTTTCTTCATTAAACGCATAGTTAAGAACCAGATTAATTGCTTCTGGCATTAATCCTCTTCCCCAATATTCTTGAGATAAAACAAATCCTATTTCTTTGGAATTTATATATGTTTCTTCATAAAGATTATGTAATTCAATCCATCCAATTGCTTTATTGCATTCTTTTAATTCAATCGCCCATAGTGACTTTGATGAATCTATAATAAATTGATTTAGAATGTTTAATGTTTCTTTTTTAGTTTTTCTTACATTAAATCCTGCAAGCTTTGCCACTTTTTTATCAGATGTAAATTCATGCAAATCATCTAAATCGTTAATTTTCCAAGGTCTTAAAATTAATCTATTGCTCTCTAAATTTTTCATATCCAAATATTCCCCTTAATTATATTTATTTGTTTTAAATAAGAAACTCTTTATTTTTACAATATATTGCTATTATAGCATAACATATTTCTATAAATTATTACTTATATAAATAAAATTCATTATATACATTACTATCCAACACAATGCAACCATAATATTGTTATATTTACTGTTTTATGGTAAAATAATTAGATTCATAAATAATTTAAACTTACAATTTATGAATAGATAAAATTAGAATTAAAATATTATCATAGAAGGCGTTTATTATGAAAAAGTTATATCGTAATCTAATTATAATTTTTACCCTACTAATCATAGTTGGTATTGGGCTCTTTGCATCACTTAAAATTTATAGAGAAATTGAAGATAAGAAAAATGGAATAGGCCTTATTTTAGACACATATGAAGGTGTTGATGTCTATTATAATGGTAGCGACTATGGTAAAAATCATGGTAAAAGCTATAGTAATGATGGATACTATTACGGTTATAAATGGCAATGCGTAGAATATATAAAGAGATTTTTTTATGAAGCAAAAGCCCACAAAATGCCAGATGTATATGGAAATGCAAAAGATTTTTTTGACCAGGAATTGGAACAAGGTGCATTAAATGAAAAAAGAGGATTATATCAATATAAAAATGGTGCTAATGAAAAACCTATGAAAGATGATCTTTTAGTTTTTACAGATACAAATTATGGACATGTAGTAATAATTTCAGAAGTAGGTGATAATTACATAGAGGTGGTTCAACAAAATATGGGACAAGAATCTCGTGATAAATTTGAACTAACTTTCATAGAAAATAAATATTATGTTGGTGGCAAAAGAGAACCTGCAGGATGGTTAAGAAAAGAATAGAGACAGTATATAGTTTTGTGTGAAAACAAAATTATATACTGTCTTTTTTTAATTAAAACCCTTTATTTTTAAGATCTGACACTATCTCTACATATTTCTCTATTACATCAAATCCTTTGTAATCATCCCGTCTTAAATCTATAATATCTCCATGAGAAATCCCACGCCTATATTTATTTTTCAATATACCTTTAAATTCACCCCATTTAGCAGAATCTACTGATACTAATCCATCATTTTCACCTTCAGTTAACTTTACTAAAATATATGGAATGGCTACTACATAATCACTAAATATATTACTTACTATACTTGCATAACTTTGATAATAAATATTCTCCACATCTTTAACTTCTTCATTAAATTTTTTACTATGATAAGTTGAAAACTGTTTACTTGTTGTATAAAAATCTGGATTTTTATCACCTAGAAATCTATAATATTTATTAAAAAATTTTGCAATAAATTTATAAATATTATCTGGTATTTTACATGCTATATCTACAAATTTGCATCCTCTATGTGGTGATGAAATCATTGTTAAAGATGCGACATATTCTCCCATATTTAATTTACTAATCATATAACGTGCATCTAGTCCACCTTTTGAATGTGCAATAATATTCACTTTTTCATTTTTTTTATCTTTTACAATTTGAAGAATCTTATTTTTAATATCTTGCGCATTATATGCAACAGTTCCCCATGCTTCTTGATTTCCATAATAAATTGTTGCTCCATTTCGAATTAATTCTTTAGGTATTCTTCCCCAGTAATTAATATATTTTAAATCTCTAAATCCAACGCCATGGACTAATACAATAGGATATTTAGTTTTACATATATCTGAGTCTACACGCATATCATTCCTAAGTACTTTATAGCATTCATGATCATATTCGTTTTTTGCAATATTACAAATATAAAGCAATATAAAAATATCTACAACGGGAATCCAAATCCAAAAAGCAATTATAATTCTTTTTATTATATTTAACCTTTTTGAAGTACACAAAATTCGTAAAATTCCATTTGTAATTAATGAAATAATACATATTACAGTAATAATAATATCCATTATAAAAATATTATTAGGAATAGAATTTATATATATTGTTTTATATATTGTTATGTATAGTATGCTTTGAATTATTATAATATATAATCCATAACGTATAAGGCTACGTCCATCTACCATTATTTTTAGTCTAGTATTCACTACTTTTTTCTTTACATTTACCACTATATTTAATTTTATCCAAATATAAAAAATAACAATTAGTATTTCAACTAAAACTAACCACTTATATGTTTCATTTATCTGAGCAAATTTAGTTTGAGTACAAAGAAAATACCACATAAAAATAATATGTGGAGCAAAAATTAAATATATACTAATAAAATTTTTACTTAATAAAAATGTTTTTTTAGTTATATCTATATACATAATACCAATTAATACAATTGATATTATAAAAGTTATCATTAATCCAATCATTATTAAAAACCCATCCTTATTTAAAATTTCTAAAACATACTTGTTTTTTATCTTTTACTCCTTTCAATAAAATATATCCCAAATAATATATTATAAGTTAATTGTATCATATTATTACTTATGTTATTTTTAGGTTAAAGTAAAAAAAGCAGATGAATACCATCTGCTTCTGTATAAATTACAGTTTATTTATGCAACTTTTTTATTTCTTAATGCTTGCATCTTATTACTATGATATATAAAAATTGATATTAATGCACATACTCCCATTAAGTATGGGTAGAATAAATATTTCATTATAACAAAAGGTGATATTGCGGCCAAACCAGCTGCTGAAATTAATTGAGCTCCGTATGGAATTACTCCTTGGAAAACACAAGAAAACATATCCATTATCCCTGCAACTCTTTTAGGTTCTAAATCAAATTCATCTGAAATATTTTTAGCTATTGGACCTACTGTAACTATTGCTATAGTATTGTTAGCAGTACATACATCTACTAAGCTTACTAAAGTGGCTATTCCAAGTTCAGCATTTCTCTTATTCTTAAACTTCTTTAATCCTTTATTTAATATGTACTCTATTCCACCATTTTCTTTAATTAATGAAATTGTTCCTGCTATTAATAATGATATAATTATTAACTCGCTCATTCCTGATATTCCAGTAGATATTGAGCTACATAAGCCAATAACATCAAAGCTGCCATAAATAAACCCAATTCCTGCAGCAATGATTATTCCTGAAAATAAAACTACCACAACATTTAATCCCATTAATGATGATGCTATTACTGCAATGTATGGAATTATTTTAACTAAGCTGTATTGTAATTCTTCTATACCTGTTGTAGCTGCATTTCTTGTTAATATTCCAAATATAATTGTAGTTATTATTGCCGCTGGAAGAACTATCTTAAAGTTCATTTTAAATTTATCTCTCATTTCACACCCTTGTGTTCTTGTTGCTGCTATAGTTGTATCCGAAATTATTGATAAGTTATCTCCAAACATAGCACCACTAACAACTGCCCCAACTGATATTGCAACTAATACTCCAGTTTTATCAGCTATTCCAACAGCTATTGGCACTAATGCTACTATTGTTCCCATTGAAGTACCTACAGAAAGAGCTATAAAGCATGCTATTAAAAATAAGCCTACAGTTAACAAGCTACTTGGTAAAATTGATAATCCTAAATTTACAGTTGAATCTACTGCACCCATATCTTTAGCTACTTGAGCAAATGCTCCAGCTAATATAAATATTAATATCATTAAAATGACATTATTATCTCCTGATCCCTTACAAAATATTTCTAATTTTTCATTTAAACTTTTATCTCTATTCATAGCTAGAGCTGTTACCGCTGCTACTGAAAATGGAATAATTACAGATACTGCATACATATCACCTGCAAGTACTGATACCCCCACATATACTATTAGAAATACTAATAGTGGTAATAATGATTTTATACTTGTTTTTTTCTTCATTAAAATGTTTCCTCCTTTTGTCATTTCAAACTTTTTGTCAAAGAAATACTTAGGCAATTTATGGAAATACATTCTTTTTTATTCTTTAATTGATTTTTTACAAATGTTTAAGTTTATTTTATAATTTATTAAAGAATTAAAAAATAAAAGCTTCACCCAATAGTGAAGCTTTAAATATTCTCATACTATATTAGACTTCTTATCTAACGGGATTTGGCACCACACCTTTAAGATAAAAATTTAATAACTTTTGATTAAATCTTAAAAGTAGGTTGCTGGGTTTCATAGGGCCAGTCCCTCCACCACTCTTGATAAGTATTCTCTTTTTCAAATGTTATTTTAACAATATAATTAGTATATGTCAATACTAAATATCAATAAAACTATTATTAAATTTACAATTTTACATATTATCTTTATATTTAATAAGCTTTCTTTCAAAAAATATTGTTTATTTTGTAACAATTTCTAATTTTAATATAAATAATATTTTTCATATTTTATTATTTTTATGTTTTGGTTATTTTATGTTTTTGCTATTTTTATTGTGTTGTATTTTTAAAGGTATGTATCGTTAACGTTTTATGCTTTAATATTAAGGCTGTTTTCTTAAATTTTATAAAATTACATTACTTAATTTTTTCTTAGCTTCACCCCCCATCTCAATTATTAATTGGCTTTTTCTATTTGTTTATCTATCTAAACACTAATAATTCTATAGTATCTTTAAGTAACAAAAAAGAACCTATAAAAATAGATTCTTTTTTGTTACTTAACTTATTATTTCTTTAATTAATAGTTATCTTTTAAATTTAATTATTACTTTAAAAAGATCTCCATCAACCTCAATACTAAAGCTTCCACCTTGAAGCTCTACAAAACTTTTAGAAATTGCAAGACCTAAACCTGATCCTTCTGTGTTACGTGATGAATCTCCCCTAGCAAATCTTTCAACTATTTCATTAGGATTAAAGTCAATTTCTACTGCCGACATGTTCTTCAATAGTATTTCTATATATTCATCCTCTTCTAAAATATCTATATACACTCTTGAATTTTTCATTGCATATTTAGCTATATTATTGATTAAATTTTCAAAAATTCTAAATGTTTTTTGACTGTCTAAATTTAAGATAATTTTATTTTCTGGAAAATTGTTTTTTAATATTAAACCAGAATTATTAATTTTATCACTTAATTCTATTTGTGTTTGTCTCATAAGTTCAACTATATCAACTTTAACTAAATTTAATTGAACATTCCCACTTGTTGCTTTACTTACTTCAAATAAATCTTCAATTAAAAATTTTAATCTTTGTGACTTTTTATCTATTGTATCTATATATGATTTACGATCCTCTTCACTAATATTCTCATCTTTTAATAAGTCAACATAAGTTATTATAGATGTAAGTGGAGTTTTTAAATCATGTGATACATTTGAAATAAGTTCTGTCTTCATCTTTTGGCTCTTAACTTCTTCATTAACTGCTTTTTTAAAGCCTTGTTGTATCTTTTTAATTTCATCCTTAAAGCTATTAAAAAGACCTAAGTCTTCATTTATTTCAACATCTAAGTTTCCCTCTGCAATCTTATTTGTAGCATTAAGCAGAATTTGATATTTACCTTTAATATCATCCAAATATTTTCTTGAAATTATAAACAACACTATTGTATATAAAAGTGCTGCCATGATTCCGAAAAACCATATACTGCAAATAATCACAAGCGCAACAAAGTTTATAGCTAATATTTTAATAATAAACTTATTAGATTTATCAGTTAAATCAATATTTGACATATAATCAATTAGATTATTTACCCATTTCTTTGATAATCTGAATACTTTAGCGATAAGTAAATTTTCTTTAAAGTATTTAATAAATCCAGTCTTAAATATATGCTTTAAGAACATAGCTCCACTTAATATTGCAAAAGTTATTACACTCCATAAAATCGTATTTATAATTATCCTTAGTATCCAATCCGTTTCTTGTGTTATTCCAAATCCAACAAATCCATTTCCAAACGTTCCTTGTATAGTCTCTAATATTGCTGCACATGATGATATACCACACATCATCGCTGCACATCCAAATATAAATACAAGAACTTCAAATGGAACTTTAAATATATACTTAATTCCAAGTACTTCTTTTCCTGTTTTATAAGGAATCAATAATGATACTATTAAAATAGTTGATAATATTATTAGTACTGTTGATACTACTACATCATAATTTATATTTACGCTAGATCTTTCTATCATTGAGCTTATACTATCATCGTATTTTAATTCTTTAGGAATAGCATACACAAATGTAGTATCTTTTATTTTATTTAATTTAACATTATCATCATAAACATGAACTAAATTTTCAAAATCAAAATTTATAAAATTGTTCCTAACATTAAATTCATCTGCACCATGAACATTATTTACTTTAAGCTTGCCATCCTCATCAAATTGCATAACCACATAAAATCCGTAGATATCTTGTAGATTTTGAAGTTCATTAGCATTGTCTTCTAACATTAATGATTGTAATGAATTTTCACTATTAGTTTTTGTTATATCTCCATTTTTATTGATTACTAAATATTCAAGATTTTTTAAATTCCTAGATAAATTTCCTTCCCAACTTCTAAGTTGTGAATTAAATTGTTCATCAATACCCTTTATATAATTTTTTCTTTGAGCATTATAGTTATTTTCATGCTCATCTATAATTTCTTCTGTATGTGGATCATCACCTATTTCATTTATATAAACTTCTGAAAAATTCAAACTCTTATCTTGTTCCTTTTCTAAAAGATCTTTATATAAAACATAACTACTATCATAAATTTCTTTTAACATATTATACTCTTCATATGGTGATGAAGGTTCTGCTTTTTGAGATACTTTTTCTATTGTAGGATAAAAGCTTATTATTCCAATTGACGTCATTATTACTATTAATATTGCTATTATATTTATAATATATGGACTCTTATTTATACTTTTCAATTTTATATCCAACTCCCCACACGACCTTCAAATACTTAGGATTTTTCGGGTCAATTTCTATTTTCTCTCTTATATTCCTTACGTGTACCATTACAGTGTCTGTGTTTACTGCATTTTCATTCCATACTTTTTCATATATTTCATCTGCTGAAAACACTCTACCAGGATTTTTAATTAATAAGTGTAATATTTTAAATTCTATAGGTGTTAATTTTACTGGCTCCTCATCTACAAATACCTCTTTAGTTTCTGCATTTAATTCTAAACCATCTATTATAAAATTATTATTTTTCTCTTCTAAATTATTTATAACATTTAAATACTTAGAATATCTTCTAAGTTGAGAATTAACTCTTGCTAGAAGTTCCATAGGATTAAATGGCTTAGTAATATAATCATCAGCTCCAATATTAAGGCCCATTATTTTATCCATTTCTTCTGATTTAGCAGATAACATTATGACAGGAAAATCAAATTCACCTCTAAGTTTCATAGTCATTTGAATTCCATCCATTTTAGGCATCATTATATCTACTATAGCTAAATGTATAGTTTCATTTTTTATTACATCTAGGCCTTCAATTCCATTATGAGCTTTAAAAACATTGTATCCTTGGTTATTTAAATATATTGCAATTGCATCACATATTTCTTTTTCATCTTCAACTATTAAAACATTATATAATTTCATAATATTAACCCTCACCTTTACAGACCAAAATCGCCAAGGCAACTTTAGAACCATCGATTTTTTTAGCCATGCACCCTTTCCAAACGCAGTGCAGGAATACTGGTGCGACAATATGATTAATTTTTATTCTTTATGGATACTAATTATAATTTTTAAATATAGTGTTCTAGGATTTATTTTAAAATTTAAGATTTTTATAATTGGTGTAAAGAATAAAAATCATTGCAATTATATAATAACATAAGATATAGAATTAGCTTTTATCTTTTTACTTTTAATCATTCATGAGCACACCCCTCTTTCAAATTATAACTAAATTATATATTTAATAAATAAAGATAAGCTTCTATAAAAACTAAAGATTTTCTAAAGAAACATAAAAAATGTTTTTAAAAATAAAATAGTTCATCTCATAATATAATTCTTGTTAACTGACACTAAAATATCAACATTTATTTAGAACATAGCATAAAAATAAAATGCATAGTATGTAAAAAATAACACACTATGCATTTACACTATATTAAAAAGTAATATTAAAAATCACTTTAAAACTTTATCTATTAAATTATTGAACTTTAAAAGCTCCACTTTGTCATATTCCTTTATTATTTCATCAATACAATACTTTATATAATATTGTACTGTTATTTTGCTAGCATTATTTAAAGCTATTTTAAAAACCGTTATTTTTTTAGATAACTCATCATTTGAATTAGTCTGAATACTTATATTCTCTAAAATTCTAGCATGTCCTAAGATTTTATATAGTTTCTTTATGACTAGGTCTTTTTTATCAAAATTATCTTCGTTCAAATTACCTCCTATTAATTGCTCACAAATTATAATAAAATATTTTTTATTATATTATATTTTGTACATTATATCTAGTGAACACTTTCTTATATATTAGTCTTTGATTTCACTAGATATATTTTTATTTATCAAATATTTTCTTACCATAAATAATCCTGCAATTGCAATAACTCCTAATAATAATTCAGTCATTGCACCCTCTTTAGGTATTAATAAAAGTTTTCTTGCTATTGCATAAAGTAAAACTTCCACAATAGTATCTGGAGTATGTAATGAAAGCATTATTACAAGCTCAATTCCTATTATTAGTAGAAATATTTGTGCAAGTAAATCATTTATTTCTTCATATTCTACTATTGTATTACTATTAACTATAAAAATTTCTACAATGTGTTTTATAACATCAATAGTAGATAACAATACTAATAGCATAACTACTATGGCTAAAGCAGCTTCAAAATAATGTGCTATTTTAATGTAAATTTGTTTTTTCATTCGTTATATTCCCCCTAATTTTTAATAATTATATATAAAATATATGACTAGTATATTCACCTATATAAGTAAAATTACTTTTTAATTAAGTTGTTGATATAATTACCACTTTAAATTTCTATTATTTTGTTAATACTATAACTGTAATAACATAGTAAGGAGATGGTTATGTTGAAAAATGATAATAAAAAAACATTTAATAAGGATAACGTTCTAAGAAATGGAACTAAATCTCAAAATCAATATGCTAAAAGTAGTTTTAATACCACTATAGAAGAACCAGCTTTAAACGAAAGTGGTATTGAGGCTAAAAAAAGAGGATTTTAATAATTTTCTTCTAATAGAATTTTAACACACATATAATTTATAGGAATTTACATTAATGCCTTAATAATTTTAAAGTTCTTGGTTTTTATGTAAATATTATTTTAATATTTACATACATTATCTATTTATCTTTAAAATCATAAAAAGAATTAACCGTAAATTCCTATATATTTCTCATCATCTTACACTTCTCTATAAAACTATACTAAAACTTATATATTATTCATATGATTTATTTTTAATAAGTTATGCACTGTCATATAAAAATCTACTAATAAATAAATAAGTAAGAATGCTGTTAGTTTCGCAAACATTGTTTCACTTCTTATAAACATATTAAGAAAACTTGGCTCTATATATTTTAATCCCAAAAACGTCATTAAAGTCCAAGCTATAGAGAATTTTAAACTAACTAATCCCTTAAAATTATACTTTAAATTAGAGTAGTCCCAATAAACTTTATTAAAAATTTCCTTTAATAAATATCCACTTATGTATTCTATTATAGATGGTGTAAAAAAGCAAAATATTAATATTAATGTTGTATAATCAGAAAAATAATTCTTTAATATTATAAGAATGCTTACAGTTATTCCATACATAGGTTTAAATGGACCTATTAGAAAACCATCTTCTTTAAATTTTCCAGTTATACAAAAACAATATACTTCTTCAATAATCCACCCGATAAAAGAATAAATAATAAAATTAAATAATGTATAATTAATTAAATTCATTGAGTTTATCACCTTCCTTAAGGTTAATATTTGCATAACTCAATATATTTATTTATTAATTAAATGATTTTTTGCAATTACTTGTTATAATGTTCTTATAGTTATATAAAATATCGTTTAATACAAGGAGAATATATTATGCAAAAACTTTACTACGAAGATCAATATTTAAAGAAATTCACTGCTGAAATAGAACAAGTCAAGGAAGTAGGTAATGAGTTTCATATAGTTTTAAATAAAACTGCATTTTTCCCAGGGGGAGGAGGGCAAAGACATGATTTGGGCAAAATTGATGAAATTGAAGTGTTAAATGTCTATGAAAAAGATAATTTAATTTATCATGTACTAGATAGAAAACCTTTGAGAATACATAATGTTAAATGTTCAATAGATTGGTTAAGACGATTAGATGGAATGAATCATCATTTAGCTCAACATGTACTATCTTCATGTTTCTTTAGACTCTTTAATATAAATACAATTGCAGTTCATCATGGAAATGAATTTAGTACCATTGACTTTAGTTCTATACTTACAGAAGAACAGGTACGTTCTTGTGAAAAATATGCTAACAATATTATTGAAAAATCTTTAGATGTAGAATTTCTAACTCCAACTAAAAGAGAACTTAAAAGTATGAAACTTAGAAGAGATCTTCCAGATACTAACGAACAAATACGTATTGTTAAAATTGATGATTTAGACCTTAATGCTTGTTGTGGTGTTCACCCTAAATCAACATTAGATTTAAGACTTATAAAAATAAAAAAATATGAAAAACATAAAAAAGGATCTAGAATTGAATTTATAACTGGATCAAAAGCTGTAACTGATTCTTTAGAAAAAGATTTATTTGCAAATTCTATGTGTAAATACTTAAATTGCAATGAAAAAGAAGCTTTAAATGGAATAGAAAATTTAAACTTAGAGTTAAAAAATGTACTGAATGAAAATAAAAGTATGAGTATTGAACTTTCAAATTATGAAATTAAAGAAATTATAGAAAAATCAGCTCAAATTAATAATATAAACATTATTAAATATGTATATAATAATAAAACCTTAAAATTTGTTAATACAATTGTTTCACAAATAACAGAAAAAGATAATAAAATTGCTCTAATTGCACTAGTAAATGATGATAAAATAAACCTTATATTTTCATGTTCTAAAAATATAAAAAATGTTAATATGAATGAATTATTAAAAGATGCAATAGTTCTTATAGATGGACGTGGCGGTGGAAATCAAACCCTTGCTCAAGGTGCTGGTAAGAATTTATTAAACTTAGAGAATACCTTAGACTATGCTTTTAATAAGCTTAAAAATATGTTATAAAATTTATCGAATACTTAATAATTTTATTAAAAATTAAAACTTATCAAGAATAAGTTGCTACTTCAGTATTTATTAATTTCAACTAACTAAATAAGATTTGAGAGTTCGCATTTTATAAATAATAAAAAATCAACCGAAATCTCTAGTACTCTAAAGGTTGATTTTTTTACTTTAATATATTACAAATTTTAAATATATTACTATAATAATGTTTGGACTAATTCTTTGCTTGGTGAAGGTAATACTACAGTTCCTATAATATCTCCGCCCTCTTCAAGCTTAGCTTCTGCTGCTTCTATGGCTGCTTTGACAGCTGATACTTCTCCTGTAAGAATAACGTATCCTTTTCCACCAAGTCCCCTTGCTATTCTTATTTCTAATAGTTCTACATTGGCTGCTTTTAACGCTGTATCACCTGCAATTACAGAAGCAACAGCTGACATTGTTTCAATAACACCAATAGATGAAATATTATCAAAATCACAAGTTGCCGTTATTGCTGGAAATACTTTTTCATGCACACTAGCTATTGTATATTCGCTTATAAGATAGCTAAGTCCAACTTCCTTACCAACGCTAACTGCATTTGTGACATCTCCTACATCTCCTGCTAATATTACTATATACTTACCTGGACACATTGGAGTTGCTAATATAATTTCTACATTAGCAGATTTAACCATTTCATCTGCTGCTTGAATTCCTTTTGCAATACTTTTAAACTCTAGTAATCCAATAGATTTTCTCATTTCACTCTCTCCTTTCTAGTTATCTTATTTACTAATAATAATGCTATCATCATTTATTTCTTTTATAACTCCATCTATACTTGCATGAATCTTTGCACCTAATTTATCATTAGGTATATCTCCTATAAGATCACCCTTTTGAACTACATCCCCAATATTAACTATTGGTTCTGCTTTAGCTCCTATATGTTGAGATCTTAATATTACAACTTCTGAAAAATCATATTCCTCATTTTGAAGTGGTGCTTCAACATCGTATTTTTCTATATTTAATCTTTGCTTAAGCTTATGAACTGGGAATTTTCTATATTCTCTGAAATCATCTGCTTTTTCTGGAGCATTATGATTAGGATTTTTAATGCCATTTTTAGCTAATTCACCTTTAAAGAAACTATTTAACTTCCAAGGTTGAAGTCCCATCACACAAACTTGTTCACAAAGTCCACATTCACTGCATAGAAATGAAGCTGCTGGTAATATTTCTTTACTGCAAGTTCCACCATAACTTGCTATTCTCATCATCTTATCGGGTTCTAACTTATGTCCTAATAAATGTCTTGGGCATACCTCAGTACACATTGAACAATGACAGCATGCTGCTCTTGCTTGTTTTAACATAGATTGTATGTTTCTTTTCTTTGAAACAACTATATTATGATTCTTAGATATAACTATTAATCCTTTAGTATTTTTCTTTATAGGTCTATTAATATCTTCTATTAATTTACCCATCATAGGACCACCATCAATGATTTCAAACTCATCAATCAATGTTCCACCTGCTAATTCAAGAGCTTGTCTTACTGATATTCCAATGGGAACTTTAACAGTAATAGGATTTTTAACTTCACCTGTAATAGTTAAAAATTTTTCAGTAACTGGTTTTCCTTCTAAAGCATTATATACATTTAATAATGTTTCAACGTTAATAACTATAACCCCAACATTTAAAGGAATCCCACCTTCTGGAACAACTCTTTTAGTTACTTCATAAACAGTAATTTGTTCATCTCCTGCTGGATAAAAATTTCCAAGTTCGAATAATTCTAGTTTTGGATATTCTCCTAATTTTTCATTTAAATTTTTCATTGCTGATTTGTATTTACCCTTTAATGCAATAACACCTTTAGTTGCTTCAGTTTGCTCTACTATTTTGTTTAATGCATATAAAAGTTCAGAAGATTTTTCTGCCATCAATTGTTGATCTACTTTTAGAAGTGGTTCACATTCAGCACCATTTACAATAACATATTCAACTTTTGCATTTAATTTTACATGAGTTGGAAACCCAGCGCCACCAGCACCAATTAACCCACCATCTTTTATTAAATCTAAAAAGTTTTTTTCCACTAATCTCATCTCCAATTCTATTTAATAGAGAAATTATCTACCATTACACATCTTCTTTTTCTTGTAAATGTTCTTGCAGATGTTAAACCTTCTCCAGTTGGGCCTGCAATAGTAAATGTTCCATGTCCTTCTGCACCATATCCAATTCCAGCATATGATGGAGCATTTTTAACAAATATAGTTGTTTGTACTGCTTTCGCAAATTTACTTAAATTATCTATATGTTTTGAGTGCATTATAGCAGTGTGTCTATTTCCATGTTCAAGTTCAACACCAAGCTCAATAGCTTCATCTACATTTCTAACTCTTATAATAGGTAAAATTGGCATCATAAGTTCTTCAACTGCAAATGGATGATTTGCTCCAACTTCAGCAAATATAACTCTTATACTTGGATCTATATTAATTCCTAACTTACTCATTATATAATCAGCATTTTTTCCAACAAATTTCTTGTTTATAGTTCCATTCTCTGTTAAAACAAGTTTTTCTAATTGTGCAAGCATATTTTTATCAGTTATTTCTAAAGCACAATATTTTGACATACAAGTCTTTAAGTAATCAGTAACTTTATCTACTACTATTACCTCTTTTTCACAAATACATGGTAAATTATTATCAAAGCTACAACCATCTATAATATCAACTGCAGCTTTTTCAATATCAGCAGTTTCATCAACAACTACTGGTGGATTTCCAGCTCCAGCTCCTACTGCTTTTTTTCCACTTGATAATGCTACTTTAACAATTCCTGGACCACCTGTTGCGCAAATCATATTAACTTTTGGATGAGATAGCATTATATTAGTACTTTCAATATTTGGATTTCTAACAGTAACTATAAGATTCTTAGGTCCATTTACTCTTTCTATTGCTTTATTAATAAGTTGTATTATAAATACTGAAACATCTTTTGCTCCTGGATGAGGTGAAAATACAACTGTGTTACCTCCTGCAAGCATTGATATTCCATTGTTTATTATTGTTTCAGTTGGATTAGTTGATGGTGCAATTGCTCCTATAACTCCAAATGGTGACATTTCATAAAGAGTTAATCCACCATCTCCAGTTTTAACTCCAGCTTCAAGGTCTTCTACACCTGGAGTTTTATCTAAAGCAAGGTTATTTTTAAGTATTTTATCTTCATATCTTCCCATTCCAGTTTCTTCAAAAGTTCTACGAGATATTTCTTCTACATTTTTTCTAACTTCTGCTTTAAATGCTTCAATTATTTCAGTTCTTTTATCCAATCCAACTTTTCTATATTCTTGTTCTGCCAACCATGCTTGTTCTATAGCATCATTTATATCTTCAAATACTCCATATTCACCAGCTTGCATTGTAGGAGTATTCATAAATCCCATTATTTTCTTTTCAATATCTACTAATGGATTTACTTCTTTTGGAGCAGTGGCAGTAATTATAGCCCCTTGTTCTTTCTCATTTCCTGTAAGCTCTTTAACAATATTCTTAACTATACTTTCTATATCTATCATATTGAAATCATTCATTCTATTCTCCTCCTAATTTCATTCTTTACTTACTTCAACGCTATCTACTATAGCAACAATGGCTCTATCTATAGGTGCATCCTTAGCATTAAATTGTTGATGTGCTGCATAACCAGTTGCTACTAATACAAGTTCACCATTACCTGCTCCTACAGAATCTATAGCTACTTCAATATTTCCTGCTGGATTATATTCTGGAGTTAATGGTTGTACCATAAGCATTTTCTTTCCTACTAGTCCTTCGCTTTTGGTTGTTGCAACCACTACTCCAACCACTTTTGCTAAATACATATTTTTGCCCTACCTTTTTATAATTTGTATTCCAAGATCTTCTGATAAATCTTTTGCAAGAGATGTAATTATAGAATTACTTGGAATTATAATTTTTTTATTCTCACTATTATTAGAAATATCTTCACTTGAAATTACTTTTTTATTTATTTTGAATTCTAAAGTTCTGTCATTTTCATTAAATTCATTTTTAAAATTACTTGATACGATTTCATTTATATTACTATCATCTATTTTAGATTTAACTTTAGGTAAAATATCTTCATTAAAATCTTTTTTTATTATATAATCAAATATATTTTCTGAATTAATGAAATTTATTCCATAAGATTCTAATCTATCTAAATATCCCTTAATCATATTCATATATGAAACAGGAATATTTTTGTATTGATTTTTTCTTATATTTGATTCTCTAAAATCAACACCCTCTTTAGAAATTATTACTTTTGTACCATTTAAAATACATTTTGATATAAGTGCAGTTGGCATGGTATCACTTATTCCATTTGCAACTTTAGCTAAAGAATTTATACTTAAAGTCGCGCCTATTAATAAATCAAATTCTTCATCATATATATGATTACTATCTTCTAAATCATCATCTATATAAATATCTTCCATATTAAAAATTTCATTTATAATATTTGAATCTATCATTTGTGATGCATGTTTTGATAAAACTGCTTTTAATTTTATACCTTGAGTTTTTAATTTTTTTAATTCCGTGATGCTCTCTTTTAATCCAACTGTACTTCCTGTAAAAAAAACCACAGCTTTTTTAGTTCTAAATGCTTTATTTTCTAGTTGAAACATAACCTCTTTTAAAACAACTTGGACAATCTCATCAAAATTCAAATTAACCACCTCACTTAATGCAACTAACAGCAATACCTAGAGGCGTAACTAGCAATGGATGGTTTGGTTTTATAGTTTCTATACCAATAATCTTTTCAAAAACAGCTGTAAATTCACTGAAACTACATGCTCCGCCAACAACATAAATTTTATTTACATCATAGCCTTGTAAGTGTTTTTTTACGATATAAGCCATCTTTTCTATAACCGGTTTGATAAGGATAAAATTATCTTTTTCTTTTTTAGGATCTTTTTTTAATTTTTCTGCTTCCTCAAAAGATATATTGTAATTTCCCGATAAAACTAAACTCATATGAGTACCACCTGTTGGTTCATCTGCTGTATACAATACTTTTCCATCTTTTAAAATACTCACTCCAGTTGTGCCACCACCGACATCAACAACTGCTCCATCTTTTATTCCAAGTACTGCAGCAGCAGCAGTTGGTTCATCAATAATACTGACTAATTCTATATCAGCTGCTTCTAGTACGTTTCCAATTGCTTTTACATTTCCCTCTAAAATTCCAGGTGGAATTGCTGTTGATCCATAACTTATAGTTGTGCCTAAAACCTTCTCTACTTTAGCTTTTAACTTTTTTACTATTTCTATAGCACCAATAAAATCTACGACTAGTCCATCTTTCACAACTGATGCTGGATATGATGCTCCAGCTACTGGATTGTTATTTTCGTCAACTACTGAAATAACTATATTCGCTGTACCTAGGTCTACTCCAACTTTTAAGTTATCACTAACTTTATTGAACTTTTCTTCTTTTATTAAATCATAAAAAATATCCAACCCTTTATTTGCATCATTTAACTCCATAGCTAAACTCCTTCAACTTTAGTAATTCTTATCTTATCACCATTTTTTAGTCCTGAAGCATTAGCTTCATCTGTATCAATATGCATTTCTGGTACAAAATCATCTGAAACCCTAATAATTACATTGTGAAAAGTTACTTTTCTTGGACCATAACTAGTTACATCAACTAGTTCTCCATTTCTATATCCATATTTTTTTGCAAAATCTGTAGATAAATGAATATGTCTCGAAGCAATTATTACACCCTGATCTATTTTTATTTCTCCCTTAGGTCCCTTCAGTAATATTCCTGGAGTACCACTAAGTTTTCCTGATTGTCTTATAGGTGCATTTATACCTAATTTCATTTCATCTGATATTGAAACTTCTAATTGAGTAGATTCTCTCAATGGTCCAAGTACTCTTATTCTTTCAAAATATCCTTTCGGACCTCTAGCTTCAACTGTTTCATCATATGCATATTGTCCTGGCTGTCTCAACTCTTTTTTTATATTAGGTTTATAGTTTTCTCCAAATAAGCCCTCAAGTTCTCTTAATCCAAGATGAATATGCTTATTAGATATTCCTACGGGTATTAAACTTTCATTATACTTATTCAATTCTTCTATAACTGCTTTTGTAACAGTTAATATTATTTTCTCTATATCTACTTGAACCATATGAAATTTCTACCCCTTTCTTATATTAAAGATTAGATTGTGGCAATATTTTTTCAGTATCTATATGAGGTCTTGGTATTACATGTATTGATACAACTTCTCCTACTTTTTGTGCTGCTGCTGCTCCTGCATCTGTTGCTGCTTTAACAGCTCCTACATCTCCTCTTACCATTACAGTTACTAATCCTGATCCTATTTTTTCATATCCTACTAATGTTACATTAGCACTTTTAACCATAGCATCTGCAGCTTCTATAGCTCCTATTAACCCTTTTGTTTCTACCATTCCTAATGCATCTTTCATAACAATATCCTCCTTAAAATTAAACTTTAATAATATTCCCAATATTCAGAATATATTTTTTAAAACAAATTCCTTAATAATATTATTTAACTTAGTCTTATTTATTAATTTTCAACTTTTGGTATTAATTTTTCAGTATCCATATGTGGCCTTGGTATTACATGTATTGATACAACTTCTCCTACTTTTTGTGCTGCTGCTGCTCCTGCATCTGTTGCTGCTTTAACTGCTCCTACATCTCCTCTTACCATTACAGTTACTAATCCCGATCCTATTTTTTCATATCCTACTAATATTACATTGGCACTTTTAACCATAGCATCTGCTGCCTCTATAGCCCCTATTAATCCCTTTGTTTCTACCATTCCTAATGCATCATGCATAATAATATCCTCCTCTTATTTTTTTATTTCATTAAAATGTATACAAGAATTTCTAGGTTCACCTTTTTTTCTTGAACACATCAAGTCCATACATAAATTACATGTTATATTTTTTTCTTCAACTGTCTCAATATCTTTTTTATTACTTACTCTTTTTATTTCTTCATTAGATTTATGTTCATTTTCTACTTTATTAACTTTTTTTTTACTTTCTAAGGATGTAGTAGCTTTGTTCTTAGCAAATATAATATTTTTTAATTCAGAATTAGGTCTAGGTATAATAGATGTAGACATTACTTTATTAACTAAAGCTGCTGAAGCAGATGCTGATTGAATAGCAGCTTTTACAGCACCAACATCCCCCTTTATTTTAACTACAACTGTTCCACCTTTTGAATTTTCATATCCTATAACCTCTACATTAGATGATTTCACAGCAGCATCAGCTGCTTCTATTCCAGCTACAAGGCCAATTGTTTCGATAAGTCCTAAAGCAAAGCTCTCCAGTTTAACCACCCCCTTAAATTATTTTTATTTAAAAATAAGCTATATACAAATTTAAAATAATAAATTCTAAAATTAAATGTAAGGAGTACTTTGTGAAGTAGGAGTACTTCCTATTTTAGATAAAACATTTGTACCTACTTCTCTTGCTGTAATTAAAGCTTGTTTAACAGCTTCTGAATCACCATAAATTGTCGTTACACATTCATTGCTATAGCTAGTTTTATAAGCTGGTGACCAGTGATCTATTATATTAACATTTGATGCTTTTAACGCACTATCTGCCATTAGAAGTCCTATTGCTGCTGGTGCTCCTACTATAACTCCAAATGCGGTTCCTATAGGTGCATTAAACGCCTTATTACAAGCGTAACTAGCTCTTGGGGTATATTGAATTTCTAGATGTCCACATTCATTAATGTATAGATTACCAAATGTTCTATTTAAATCATTTAGAGTAATTTCTACAGCTTGTCTTACATCTGATACATCAGCTGCTCCAAAAATTATTAATACTCCATGACCTGCATTACCCTTTGTATCTCTTGCAAGCTCAACTTTTATAATTTCTGAATTAGTTCCTTTTACAGCCTCATCAGCAGAAATTATCTGTGCACTTGCACCAGTACGTGCTCCTATTATTCCAATAGATCTATATTTTTTAGAAACATTCATCTTATTAAGTAGTAATTCATTTACATTTGCTATAACAAGACCTACTGTATCTCCAATTGCACTTCCAACAAACTCAGGAATATCATTTTCAAGACTAATCTTATTATTCTGAAAATTTTGGATATTTTTTAATTCTTCTTTATTTTCATTCATATCAATTGTATTTTCTATATTTTTCAAAACCTCAGATATAATATTTCTCATTAATTGCTCCTGCACAATCAATCTCCTCCTGTGAATTTAGTATTTTAAGTTTTATACATTTTATTAAACTAGGAATTACTGTAAATTAACAGCTAATTGAATTCTCTTTAATTGTATAATTTAATACTACATCAAATATTAAAAACTTTGTTAAAAAATTTACAAGTATTTTTTTGATTTTTTATATAAATTTTTTTGAAAAATATTTATTTTGTTATAATCATATATTTGTTTATGTTTTTTATAACAATAATCAACTATAGCATACAGATTTTATGAATTAATACTCTGTGATAATTAACATGGCATTGTAATTACTTTTTGCTGTTAATTATTTAACAAATATTTTCAAAAAAAATTATACCTTTTTAATTTCCATTATAAGCTTTAATTAAAATATCTCTTAAACCTTTTTCATCAGCAGTTCTTGGATTTCCTCCAGTGCAAATATCCTGCATTGCTCTACCACACATTGATTCTATAGCTGAATTAAATGAACTTTCATCAATTCCAAAATCTTTTATTCTTATTGGTATATTTACAGATTGTAATAAAGCTTTTAAAGCTTTTACAAACATTACTACACCTTCTTTAAAATCAGTATGTGGTAACCCTAGTAATCTAGCTATCTCTGTATATCTCTTAGCTGCCTTAAAATCATAGCAATGATTTTCATCAAATAATGATGAATTATATTCTACAACGTACGGTAAAAGAACCGCATTAGATCTACCATGGGTTATTCCAAATGTTGCACCTAAAGCATGAGCTAGACTGTGATTTATTCCAAGTCCGGCATTTTCAAATGCTATTCCAGCCATACAAGATGCATTATGAATTTTCATTCTTGCTTCTTGATCCGCTCCATTTTTAAATACTTTTTCTGTATAATCAAATATTGTAGAAATAGCTTCTTTGGCTAATGCATCAGTATATTCTGATGCACCCACTGATACATATGCTTCAAGAGCATGAGTTAATACATCTAATGCTGTATCAGCAGTTACTGTTGGAGGAACACTTTTTGTAAAATTCCAATCTAACAATGCAACATCTGCGTACATAACATCACTTTTTAGTGGTATTTTAGTATGCGTTGATGAATCAGTTATAACTGCATAAGATGTTACTTCTGATCCAGTTCCACTTGTAGTAGGAATCGCTATAAAATATGGTTTTTCTTGGTTTGAAGAAGGTAATTTTTGCTTTAGTGCATCTAAAAAATAAATCATAGCTTTTGAAGCATCAATTACAGATCCACCACCTATAGCTATTATAGTATCTGCACCATAATCTAAAAATTTTTTAAATCCATGGGTAACTACTTCCATTGTTGGTTCTGGTTCTACCTCTGTAAATACTTCATAATTTATTCCATTTTCTTTTAATATACTTATTACTGGATCGATTACACCAAGCTTGGACATAACTTTATCAGTAACTATAAATATTCCTTTTGACTTTAATTCTCTTAAATGTTGCACAGCATTATCTTCATACAATATTTGTGCTGGAACCTTAAAACTTTTCATCTACTTAATACCCCCATTTTATTTTTGGAGAATATATAGCTTGTTAATTTAATAACATTCCTAATTAATTTGATTTTACCATATTAAACATAAATTTCAAGTAATTTTTTATAAAATTAAAAAATATTTTTAATTTTCATGATTTTAACACGTTTTATTCTTATAATAATATATTATATGGTTCTTTTGTTATATTTAATTAATTAAAACAAAATTCTGAAAATTTGTATAATAGTTTTTAAAGATTTTTGCCCTTCAATTATGTTAATTTTTTAACTTTTGCCTATCTATACTGTAACAGAACTTAGATTAACTTTTAAATCTTTTTCTATTTAATTTAGTCTAATTTCCATATAAATAGCCTTATAGAAACTTAATCTTAAATTCCAGCAATATCTCAAATTTTCTTCCAATAATAAAATACGCCATTTATAGTTACAGTTTTATTATTTTAACCACCTACTATAAAGGGCGCATATGAATTTGTATATTCTTTGCTTTTCTATTAATCTATATTTTATAATTTTTAATAAAATTGTACTTCCTTAAGCTCTTTTTATTTCTTTATTTGAGAATTTAATTTATCGTAAAGATTACTTAAATGATCTATATCTACACTTTGTTTTTTTAGATTTTCAATTCTTCTATCTAATATTTGTAATGTATATTTTGCCTCTTTAAAATCTTTATCTTTAATGCAATTATTAGTATATGTTAATAAATAATCTATTTTCAAAACATCTTCTGCTAAGTTTTCTTTATCTTCGTTAACTAAACTAACCAATAAAGAATATACTTTAGGAGTTGTTGTATTTTTTGTCTCTTTTAATAAATCATTATTTCTACTATTTCTTTTTGCCATTTTTACACCTCTTTTTAATATATCTTAAATTTTCTAAGTTATCTGATACATTATTATTAACTTTATTACTAATTAGATTTTAATTATAAATTATTGCATAAAAAATTTCAACATTGAATATAATAGCTTCATTTTTTAATAAAGAAGATTTTATATTTCAATATTTTTATTTTAAATTTAATTTTAATTAACAACGGTTCTCTTGTCTCTATAATTGGAAATGGTGAAATCTATATTGATTTTAACAATTAATATGTTAAATGTATTACATATATTCGATTAAAAAGTAAGCAATAATATAAATAGTACTATTATATCTATTGATTAGAATTCCCCTTAAAATATACACTATACTATATTCTAAGGGGGTCTTTTTACTTATTATTAATATTTTTTTCTTTATCTATTTTATCAAAACTATTTGCAACGGTAACTGTTGTTACCATTGTTCCATTTACATTAAGCATTGTACGTCCCATATCAAGAATTGGATCTATTGCAAGAATGCCTCCTGCCAAAGAAAAATAATTTCCCATTCCCATACCTGATATTACTACAGATACTGCCATGGTAGCGCTGCCTGGAAGTCCTGCAATTCCAAGAGAACTTATTACTATTATTACAAGTAGCATTCCATAAAAGCTAAAATCCATAGGTGTTCCTGACATGTTAGCAATTGTAACTGCCATCAATGCTGGATATATAGCTGCACATCCATTCATTCCCGCATTAGATCCTAAACTCCCAACAAAGCTTGCGATTCCTTCATCTACTCCAACTTTTTCTGTTAATGTTTCAATAGTTACAGGTAATGTTCCTAAGCTAGATCTTGAAGTAAAAGCTAGTATTAAAGGTTCCATTGTATTTTTTAAATATTTTATAGGATTTAAACCATTAAGAGCTATTATTACTAAATGTATTACAAACACTATAGCTATACTAACATATAAAGCTATTATGAAATCTAATACACTCATAAGTGCTGGTATCCCTCTTGCTGCAATTGTATTTGCAAGTAATGCTATTACAGCATAAGGCATAAATTTAATCACCGTCATGGCTACACTTGTGGTGATTTTATAAGCTGCTTCTACTAGATCCTTAGCAGGTTTTATTACGTCAGAGTATTTCTTTTTAAGTCTATTCATTGCAACTCCAATAAATCCTGCAAAAATAACTATGCCAACTACATTTGAATCAGCCATAGCTTTAACTGGATTTGACGGTAGTAGTGCTCTTAGTGTATCAACTACAGAGCTTATTTCCTTTATTTCAGAGTTATTTTTAATAACTTCAAATCCTACTCCTAATTTAAATAAATTTCCTACAAAAATCCCCACTATAGCGGCAATTGTAGTTGTGCTAAGTAAAACAAATAATGATCTAAATGTAAGTTTCCCTAAGTTTTCTCCTTCTTTCATATTAATAATTACTCTTATTATTGAAAGAAAAACTAATGGTACAACTAACATTTTTAATAAATCCATAAATCCATAGCCAAATAATCCGTACCACTTTGTAACTTCATTTATCCATGTTATATTATCTGTTGTTTCTGGTAATCCTGCTGCTACCTGTATTACACTCCCAAGTAGCAATCCTAAAACCGTTGATAAAATCATTCGCTTAGAAAAGTTCACTTTTTTTCTTTCAAGAACTTTTATTAAATAAAACATTCCTATTAAAATGCCTATAAATAATATAGTTTTTAAATTTGTTACCATTAAAAAATCTGTTAAAAACGTACTGTTCATTCTAGTATTCCATCCTTTGTATATTATTCCTATAAGTTTAGTATGATTTATATAATACCTAGAAAACATACTTATGTCAATATAGTTTATACATAAGTATGTTTTCTATGCTTTATTTTTATAAGTATCATCCCATATTTTAATATGTCAAATAGGCAATTTCAGATTTTATTTTATAATTATAATTCACATTAATTTTAAATTTATTCTAATTCAAATATTGAACCCCATTTTTAATTAATCTTAATATTATAATATATATTATGTTCTTAGTTTTAAATGGAGTTTAGTAATAATTGAATGTTAGCTATTTTTACCTATGAATGCATAAACATTATTAAGACGATAAAGATATTTAATAGAGTTAATTATTCCAATACAAATAAATTTCTATATAAAACAAGCGATACTAACTTGATTAGTATCGCTTTAATTTAATTTTTTTAAATTGTTTGCATATCTTTATATATCTTATCGATAATTTCCATTCTTTCTTCTCCAAGGACATTTGATAACTTAACAGATACAAATCCATTCTTATATACATTATTTGCTACCAATATCTTAGATATTTTACCTTCCATTTTCTCATAAGTTAGTAAACCCTCTAAGTATGTATCAACAAAATCTTTTAAACATGTTGCTAATTCTGATGGATTCTTATAAACACTTCTCATAATAGTTCCTCCAATAATTTATTATGTATTGTATTTTTATTATATAATAAATCAGTAAAATTTCATATACTTAAAACTGCTAAAAAACTTAACTAAACTCATTTATTTGAATTAATTTAAGATTTATCATATAATTTAACATTACTTATATGATAAAAAAAGAAACATTGCCATTTCAATACTTCTATCTTTATATATAACGTTTTTCTTATAAATTAATTTTAAAACTGGCATTTAATTATATATGAAATAGCATATAATTAAATACTCACTTATTCTAAAAATTTATATCATACCAAAATATATGACTATAAATTACTGCAAGCAGTGCATATGTTCTTCAACCTTATCCCACTTTACCACATAACCCTGACCTTTAGAACAAAATACTGAACTTGAAGTATATTCTCTATCTCCTTCTTTTTTATATTTTATTTTCTCTATAACTGCATTGCTATTATGGCATTCATCATATCCATCAAAACTCAAAGCAATAATACCTTTTCCTTTAGTAAAAGATATTAATTCCATACTATAATTCATAAAAGTTGCTACAGGACCTCTTCCAAAAATTATTGTTTTATTTTCTAAAGTTTCTTGTTCATTAAAACTTCCTGATAGTCTTTGAATATCTGATAAAACTCTTCCAACATACTCATTTTCCACTGTTATTTTTAATTTATAATAAGGTTCTAATAAAATGTTATTTCCTTGCTCTAATCCTTGTCTGATTGCTCTATATGTTGCTTCTCTAAAATCACCGCCACTTGTGTGTTTCAAATGAGACCTCCCATTAAGCAATATTATTTTCAAATCACATATTTTAGAACCCGTTAAAATTCCTTTATGTTCTTTTTCAAAAATATGAGATTGAATTAATCTTTGATAACCTATGTTTAAATTATCAACATGACATTTACTTTCAAATGTTATTCCACTATTTCTTTCTCCAGGTTCTAGTTGCAAATATACTTCAGCATAATGTCTTAAAGGTTCAAAATGTCCATATCCATTAACTTTATTTCCTATTGTCTCTTTGTATAAAACTTCACAATCTCCAAATTCAATATTAAGCTTAAATCTTTCTTTGACTACTTCCTTTAAAACTTCTAGCTGTATTTTTCCCATAATATGTATGTTTATTTCTTGTAAGTTCTCATCCCATAATACATTTAGTCCTGGATCCTCTTCTTCCAAAATTTTAAAATATGAAAGCATTTCTTTAGTATTAACTGATTCATTAAATATAACTTTCGATTTTAATGTAGGCACTATATTATAATTAGTTTTTAAATTTGTTTCTCCAATACCATGACCTATTTTAAACTTAGTTAATCCAGTAACACCAAATACATCTCCAGCATATGCAGTGTCTTCTAATGTAAATTTATCACCATTATATATTCTTATTTGATTTATTTTTTCATTAAATTCTATTTCATTTTCTGTATAAAGTAAACTATCTTTTACTTTTAAGCATCCACTTAGAGCTTTTATATAAGTTACTTTACTTCCTTTTTCATCATAACGTATTTTGTATACCTTACCCTTGAATTTTTCATCGTTTTCTTCATAATTTGTATAAGTTAATAAATCTAATTTTTCTATGAAATCATCTATATTCATGTCTAACAATGCTGAGCCACTTAAACAAGGAAAGACTTTCCCCTCTTTTATTTGTCTCTTCATATAATTTATCCATAAAGCTTCATCATAGCCACTATCTAAATATACTTCTAATAATTTTTCATCTCTTTCTGCAATAAATTCTATTAATTCGGTTTCCATTTTTTTATTACTCAAAGTTCTATCAATTAAGCATAAATTACTGGTTAATTTAACCTTAATATCATTTATTACATTTTCTATGTTTGCAATTTCTCTGTCAATTTTATTTATAAAAAAGAATGTTGGTATATCATTTTTTCTTAAGAGCTCCCATACAGTTTCAGTATGAGCCTGAATTCCATCTACTCCACTTATTATAAGTATTGCATAGTCCATTATTTCTAGTGCTCTTTCCATTTCTGTTGAGAAATCTATATGCCCTGGAGTATCTATAAGATAATATTCATTATCATTATACTTAAATAAAGCTTGCTCAGAAAATACAGTAATACCTCTTTGTTTTTCTATATCATGTTTATCTAAAAATGAATTTTTATGATCTACTCTTCCTAATTTTCTTATACTCTTTGTATGATAAAGTATCTGCTCAGCAAAAGTTGTTTTTCCTGCATCTACATGAGCTAATATGCCTATTGTTTTTTTCATATTTAAATCTCCTTTAAAATGCTCCTATTTACATATTAAAATTATATCATATAATATTTTATAACTTACTTTATCATACAACATATACTATGTCATATATAAATAATTAAGTTTATATATGACATTAAGACAAAATAAAAGACTCATTCAAATGTATTGTTAAAAATACACTCAAAGGAATCTTTTTTAATATATAATGTGCTTTATAAGGTGTATTGACTTTATATGTTCAACAACCCTTTCTTATGAAAATGCTATCCTTGTTAATTATCCAATAAATTATCATTATAAAAATCAAATATTTGATTTAAATATGCTTTCAATATTCCATCTTTTTCTCTATATATTTCATGTTTAGAACCAGCCATTAATACAAGCTTACACTTAGGTGCATACTGAGAAAATTCATTTTGTCCTTTTGGTTTTACATAGGTATCCTTTTCTGCTTGAAATAACAGTACTGGGATTTCTACTTTTGAAGCATTTTCTTTTTTAGTAATTTCTTCTGTTATATCTAAAGATGATTTTAACCAACTAAAAGAAGATCCACCTCTTTGAAACTCCTTGTTATTGGATTGTATATCATAATAATACTTGTATCTTGGTTCAGAGTTTGTACAAGAATTCTCTAAACTATATTCATTACTATATGGTTTTTGTGTAGGCGCATATTTATAACCAAATGGTAATGTTGTATATATCCAAGATATAGATTTTGCTATAAAGCTAGGAACACTCCCAGTGTCAATCTCAAGCATTGGTGCACTTAAAATAGCGGCATCAAAATATCCTGGATATTCTTCTAAAAATTTAGTTCCAATTGCACCACCCATAGAATGTGCAAATAAGAATAATTTTTCATCACCAATTTCGGGTTTAACAATATCATCTATAAACGCTTTAAAATCCGAAATATATAAATTAAAATCTTCTATATGAATTTGACTTTCATCAACTACTCCCAATGAACCCGAACGTCCATGCCCTCTATGTTCAATTCCATAAACAGAGTATCCTTTATTTAAAAAATAATAAATCACTTCTTTATATTTTTCTAATGTTTCAGTGAATCCATGGCTAATTACAATAGTACCCTTAGAATTCTCAACTTTATATTTTTGATAATAAAGATTAATATCATCGTTTACTTTAAAATATCCTTCTACTCTTTTACTTGCAATATAAGGTTCTACTGTTCCTTTCATAGACTCCTCATAATCATCTTCTTCTATTACTAGATTATTAATTGCTGTTTTTTCATTTTCATCAGCATAAGCAATTTGATTTGCTCCAAATATTATATTTAGAGTAAACATTAATAAAAATAATAATACCTTATAATTTATATTTCTTTTATAATTTAACAAATTCATATTATTTATTCACCTCTTCATTTGTAATATATGAAATTATAGATACACTGTTATTCCAATATATCTATAAGCCATTTATTACACTTAGTACATTTATAAATTCTAATAACAAACAAATCTAATTCACTTCTATCAATAGCTATTGGCATTTTGTCTAATTCTTCTTTTGTTATAAAGTCATCATCTTGGTTTATATATCCATGTATTTCAATGAAATAATTTTCTTTAGTTTTTTCACAACATTCATTTGAACCAGCTACCTTTATTTTTTCATAATTAAGATTATCACTAAACTCTCTTATTATAGGTAATATATCTTCAAATTCACTTATGTCATCTAAAAAATCTTCCTTGTAAAATATTAAATCTTTTATTTTAAAAAGTTCCTTCATAATTTAAAAATCTCCTTACATATTAATATTATTTATTTTATTATTAATTCAACTGGACAATGATCAGAACCTTCAATTTGTGTATGTATTTTAGCATCTACCAACCTATCTTCAAAATCTTTAGAAACTAAAAAATAATCTATTCTCCATCCTGCATTGTTAGCTCTAGCATTAAATCTATAAGACCACCAAGAATATGCACCTTCTTTATCTGGATAAAAGTATCTATATGTATCTATAAAACCTGATTTTAAAAGTTCACCAAACTTTTCTCTTTCCTCATCACTAAATCCGGCATTATTTCTATTGTTCTTAGGATTTTTTAAATCTATTTCTTTATGAGCAACATTTAAATCTCCACACACTATAACAGGTTTAGCTTTATTTAATTCATTTAAATAGCTTCTGAAATCATTTTCCCAAGCCATTCTATAATCTATTCTAGCTAATTTTTGTTGTGAATTAGGAGTATACACATTAACTAAATAAAATTCTTCAAATTCTAATGTTAGAACTCTGCCTTCTTTATCATGTTCCTCAATTCCTATTCCTAATGAAATGTTTAAAGGCTTTTCTTTAGAAAAAACAGCAGTTCCTGAGTATCCTTTTTTTTCAGCATAATTCCAATAATCATAATATCCCTCTAAATTTAAGTCTATTTGGCCTTCTTGTAATTTACTTTCTTGAACACAAAATATATCTGCATTACTTTCTTTCAAGATATCTATAAATCCTTTTTTTACACAAGCTCTTAACCCATTTACATTCCATGAAATTAATTTTTTCATACGATTTCTCCTTATAAATATTAATATTATTTTAACTAATATAGATATAATAACATAGATATTATATTAATTACATAAAAAAACCTCTTAATAAATTTAAGTATTTTATCACTTTTTATATAAATTTTAAAGTAAACTATAACTTTTACAAATACACATTTTACCTTAAGTTTCATTCTATTACTTATTTGATAGCTATCTATATTAAAATATTATTTTTAATTAAAATTAAGGAGTGTTCAAAACAAAATTGTACACTCCTTAATTTAAGGTTTTTTTATTCTTTAGGAATTTATATTATTAAAAAATTTGTAGATAACTTTTAAAATAATGTGTTTTAAAGGTATTATGAGTACCCCTAAAGAATAAAAAATAATCATATGCCGCGCCATTATTCCTGCACTGCGTTTGGAAAGGGCGCATAGCTAAAAAAATCGACGGCTCCAAAGTCGCCTTAGCGATTTTGTTCTAGTTAATCAACATTTCTAATTAACTTTTAAGTTTTGCACTGCTTAAATGTTCAGCAGATATTCTTGCTGTATTTTTTAAATTTTTGCAATCATTTGAAATATATATCCTAATGCTTTCATCATTTTCTTCTGCATTAGCTTGATACAAAATATTTTGAACATATCCATGGATGAAATCATCTTTGTTAAAGGTTAAATTGATTTCAGTTCCTACTCTAGTAATAACCTCTATTATATCCTTTAAATCTCTAGATTCTTTAGTAAATATAATTTCTCCACTTTCTGCAAGACAAAATTCAATTTTCATAGTTTTCATCCCCTTTTAATATAATTTTCTGATTTAAAGTTAGTGTTGTTATTTTAGTATAAATCCAGTGAACAAAGGAATTAACAATTCTAAAAATCAAACTTCACTGTCAATACTCCATTATATTAAAATATAAACATTACTTTAAAACATATCCTAGTATAATTATATCATATAAATTTATTTTCTTAATATACCATTTAAAATTACATCTAAAATTTCATTTATTCCATATTTTAATTTAAAGCCATATTTCTTTAAAATACTATGAAATAGCCACGAAAAATAAGTTGTTTAATCATTTTTCGTGGCTATCATATTATCTTATATTATAAATTTGTTTACTTCTTCATTTAGTTCTTCTATTAATTGAGCTAATTTTTCTGAAACAGTACTGATATCTTTACTTGAAACATTAAATTCTTGAGCAGTTGCATCAATTTCTTCTGTACTTGCAGCTAGTTCTTCTGAAATTGCAGTTACAGATTCTATAACTTCTAAAATTATATCTTTTTTCTTATTATTGTTATTAGAAATATTAGATACTTCCTGTATTTTAGGTGTAATTTCATTTAGTAAATCTGTAATATTATTAAATGAATTTATAGTATTATTAATACTTATTTTTTGATTATCAACTTCTGAATTTATATCAGTGCTTGATTGTATCATATTATTACATTCTTCAAGAACATTAACAATTATATTTCCAATTTGATTTACAGATTCTTTACTTTGTTCTGCAAGCTTTCTTATTTCATCTGCTACTACACTAAATCCTTTTCCAACTTCTCCTGCACGAGCCGCTTCAATCGCTGCATTTAATGCTAAAAGATTAGTTTGTTCTGCTATTTCATTTATAGTATAGGTTATACCTTTAATTGATGCTATCTTCTTATTCATAACTACTATATCATCATTAAACTTACTAAAACTCCCATCAAAATTAGTTAAAGAATTATTTAATTCATTTATGGTTTTATTGCTTTCTATAAGTTTTGATTCTATATTAGAAGAAATCTCAGCTACTTTGTCTATATTGCTGTCCATATAATCAATGTTTTCTCCAAAACTCCTCATTTCATCATTGATTTTCATTATTTCACTTGTTTGACTCGTATTAGCTTTTGCTGATTCATGCATTGATATTGTTATATTTTCTGAACCGGATGATATTTGCATTGATGTGTTTTCTAATACATCAGATTGTTCATTTAATATTATTAAATCACTCTTCACACCTTTAAGTATTCCCCTAATTGATTCTTTAGTTTTCCTTAATGATCTATTAATTTCACCAATCTCATCATTTTTTACTAATTCTTTTTCATCTAATTCTTTATTAAATACTCCATTTTCTAAAACTTCTATATCATCTTTTAATCTTTTTAGTCTTTTTCCAAGAGCTTGACCAATTATATATATTATAATTACAAGTACTAAAATTCCTACTAAAGTTACCCCAATGAATAAACTTATTATAATAGACTCTTCTCTATCAACATCAGTAGCATTTACCTCTAAAGCTATGGACCATCCTGGTGTTCCTGGAATGCTTGCGTAAGCTATATATTTTTTTTCATCTTCCATGTATTTTTCTATATTACTTTCACCATTAACCATTTTTTCATGAATTAAGGCAATTTCTTTTAATGTAGGATTGTTTTTACCTTCACTCATCATATTTTTACCATTAATAACATCCTCTGTTGTTTCAGATGCTATTATAGTTCCTGTACCATCTAATATATAAGACATTCCTGTCATTCTTAAATACTTTAAATTATTTATGTCTCTTGATAAAAATGCACTGTCAAATGTACAGGTCATAACTCCAACTATATCTTGTCCATTTTTTAATGGTGTTGCAACAAATACTATTTGTTCATTGGTTCCATCTATAATCGTTGGAGAACTTATATAAATTTCATTATTAAGAGCTCTTTTAAAATATTCCACTTTTGAAATATCCTCTTTATAATTATCAGTTGATTCTAGTTTACCATCTAATCCTGCTATTCCTATAGAACGTATGTTTAAATTCATTTGATAATTACTTAATAGCTCTCTTTTTTCATCAATTGTAAAATTCATATTAGATACAAAACCATCACAAGCAATGGTTTTCACCACATTAATTTTTCCAGTTATTTTGTCTTGTACAATAGTTGTAGAATCATTTATCATCTTTTTCATACAAGAAAGTTTTACTTCCGATAAAGTCTTTTGCACTACAAAGAATGTCCCTAAAAATGCTATCCCAAATACCAGTACAAATCCCAATGATAATTTTTTAATTAAATTTGCTTTTATACTCTTGTTACTCTTCATGATTTACCACCCTTAATTAAATTTTTAATTTACATTATTTGATTCATTAAAGCATTTGTATAAAAATTATCTAATAAAAATAGTATTATTAATATATTTATAACTAATAACTAACATTTTAAATATGTAAGCGGTTTCCTATATAATTATATAATACCATTATATTTCAATTATTACAAATTTAACTTACGAATATATTGTATTAATTCATCGACAATATATTCGTAAGTTTTATAAAATATAAGCCATCCAATATTTATCTATACCTATTTTCTCTTATTTCTAGTAGTGCTTCTTTTACTTAGCTTAACATTCTGTTTTTTAGATTGTCTTTCATTCTTTTCTTTTTTTAATTTACTTGATTTACCACAATAACTTTTATTTCCTACTCTATTTACATTACGAGTTTTATCTTCTTTGAATTTCTTAGTTTGTCTTTTATCTTTTATTAAACATTTACTACCATTTCCTATAAGATCTTCTCTTCCACCTTCAACTAAAGCTTCATATACTAATGTATAATACTTTGGATTTTTATATTGAAGTAGCGCCCTTTGCATAGCTTTGTCATGTTTAGTTTTAGGAACATAAACTTCTTTCATAGTTAATGGATCTACACCAGTATAATACATAGTTGTAGATAACGTTCCTGGCGTTGGATAAAAATCTTGAACTTGCTCTGGTTGATAATTTATATCTCTTAAATACTCTGCTAGCTCAATTGCATTTTCAAGTGTACTTCCTGGATGACTTGACATTAAATATGGAACTATAAATTGCTTTTTGCCTAATTTTTTATTTATTGAATAAAATTTTTCTGTAAATTTATCATATGTTTTTCCTGATGGTTTCCCCATATATTTTAAAGTATTTTTTGAAACATGTTCTGGTGCAACTTTTAACTTTCCACTAACATGATATTCAACCAATTCTTTAAAAAATGTATCGTCTTTATCTGCCATTATGTAATCATATCTAAGGCCTGATCTCACAAAAGCTTTCTTTACTTTTGGAACTTTTCTAATAGCTCTAAGTAAGTCTAAGTATTCACTATGATCGACCTCCATATTTTTACAAGGACTTGGATATAAACATTCTTTAGCTTTACATGCACCTAAAGTTAGCTGTTTATTACAAGCTGGCTTTCTAAAATTAGCTGTTGGTCCTCCAACATCATGTATGTATCCTTTAAAATCAGGTAATTTAGTTATTTCTTCAACTTCATTTAATATTGATTCTTTACTTCGACTTTGAACTATTCTTCCTTGATGAAATGTTATTGCACAGAAATTACAATTCCCAAAACATCCTCTAGAACTTACTGTACTAAATTTTACTTCTTCAATTGCTGAAATACCACCCATTCCTTCATAAATTGGATGATAATTTTTCATATAAGGAAGATCATATACACTATCCAATTCCTCCCTATTTAATGGCATTTCAGGTATATTTTGAACCAAATACTTATTAGCATGTTTTTGTATAATTATTTTTCCTCTTACAGGATCCTGCTCTAGATATTGCACTCTGCTTGCATCTGCATATTTAAGTTTATCATTACAAACTTCTTTATATGATGGAATTTCTATATAATCATTTAAATTATTTATTTGTTCAACAACATAGCATGTTCCTTGGATATCATGAATATCTTTAGCTAATATTCCTAATCTTAATTTTTCTGCAACTTTGACTATTTGCTTTTCACTCATTCCATAAACAAGTAAATCTGCACCACTATCAATAAGCATTGACTTTCTTACTTTATCACTCCAATAATCATAATGAGCAAAACGCCTTAAACTTGCTTCTATACCACCTATGACTATATTAACACCTTTATATGCTTCTCTTATTTTATTACAATAAACTATTGTAGCTCTATCTGGTCTTAATCCCATCTCCCCCCCTGGAGAATAAAAATCTTTATCTCTAAGCTTTTTACTAACAGTATAATGATTAACCATAGAGTCCATATTTCCACCATTGACTAAAAATCCATATTTAGGTTCCCCTAATTTTTTAAAGTCATCAATTTCTTTCCACTTAGGTTGTGCTATTATACCAACTTTATAACCTTCTTTTTCTAATACTCTTGAAATAATAGCAGTTCCAAAGCTATGATGATCTATATAAGCATCAGCTGTAACAATTATAAAATCTAATTGCTCCCAGCCTCTCTCTTTCATATCTTTTTTATTTATGGGTAAAAATTTTTTTTCATTTGTTGTCATCTTTTCACCTACTTAAATTAATATAATTCTACAATTACCATATTAGTGTATAATTTAAAGCTTATATAGTCAAGATTTACAAGCTACAGTATTATTAATTATTTTTATTCTTAAATTCCTTTTTTAGATTTATTAATTAATATAATGCCAAAAACAATAATAGTGATTGTTATTATCAATGCTAATAAAATAGGTACTGTCTTTATATATTCACATGCATTAGTATAACAACTTCCAAACACCATACTTTCAAATAATTGAATAAATTTTAAACAATATAATTCTAATGATAATAAGATTCCTCCAAAAATAATTGCAACGATTCCAACAAATGATTTTTGACTCACAAACTTCTCCTCCTTTTATATATAACTTCTCATAATTATTTAGAATAAAATCCCAAGGTAACTTTAGATTCATAGATTTTTTAACCTTGCACCCATTAAAATCACAATTCAGGAATAATGATGTAGCATATGATTATTTTTTATTCTTTAATGGAGACTCATCATTTCTTTAAATCATGGCATTTTAAAAGTTATCTATAGATTTAGTATTTTTTAATTTCTTAAAGAATAAAAAATACAATTAAAGTGTGAAATCCATTTACTTTAATTGTACCTTATTTTTTCACTATATTTTTAATTATCTATTTTCTCCCATAAAGAATACAGCAACTGTTCCTGGTCCTGAATGTGTTCCAATAATCGGACCTATATTATTAATCATAATAGATTCTATTCCAAATCTTTCTCTAATTTTATTTGCTACAAATTCCGCATCTTTCTCTGCATCACCATGACTTACAAATATAATATCATTTTCACATTTATAACTACCCATTAGTTTTTCCATATTATCAAGTAACTTTGCTAACGACTGCTTACGACCTCTTGTTTTAGAAATAGGTATAAGTTTACCTTCATTATCTACATGAATAATTGGTTTTACTCCTATTACAGTTCCAAGAATGGCAGTAGTTTTTGATACACGTCCACCTCTATATAAATGATTCAAATCATCTACTGTGAAATATTGACAAACATTAAGTTTGTTTTCTTCAAGCCAATCAGCTATTTCTTCTATGTTTTTACCACTTTTCTTTAATTCTACTGCTTTATAAACTAAAAGACCTTCACCAGATGAAACACTTAACGAATCTATAACTATAACTTTATTATCAGGATATGTTTCTTCTAGTTCAATAGATGCAATCCTCGTACTATTAAAGCTTCCACTAAGCCCTGAAGAAAAGCAAATATGCAATACATCATATCCTTCTTTTAAATATTTTTCAAATTGTATCTTTGCTTGTTCTGGATTCACTTGCGCGGTTGTTGGCATTGATCCTGAGCGCATTTTATCGTAAAAATCCTTTATATCTAAAACTTCATCTCCTACGTATTCTTTGCCGTCCATTTGAAATGACATTGTTAATAATCCTATGTTATTTTCATCAAAATATTCTTTTGGTAAATCTGCTGTTGTGTCTGTTGTTATAATAAACTTTTTCATAAAACCTACATCCTTACTATATATTTAATTTCATACTATATATTATAAAATAATTTTTATTATAAATATTTCATTTTATAATGAAATTCTAGTTATGTAAATTATATCATAACTTTATTAAACCATGTATTATAAAATAATACTTTCCAGTGAAAGATTCACTGTTTTATATTTATGTATTTTTTATATACACTTTTATAAAAAAATACATATACCATTAATATTTATCATTTTTTAGCAACTATACTTTAAAATAAAATAATATTTCTAATATAACTTTAATTCCATGGATATCTTTATATTTCTCATTTAATAACCGTAGATTAAAAGATTTTCAAAAACAATCTCTTGCCCTTTATTTTCTATATATCCATTTTAAAAATAAAAAATACAATTAAAGGAGTTTACAATTAATCTCCTTTAATTGTATTTTTACTTAATAATATTATACTACAAATACTCTTATCAAAATATAATAATAAAACTTAATTTTTTAATTTTAATGTTATTATTTAAAAATTTGTTTCACTTCCAACGTAACATGCTATTTTTCTATCTAAGTATACATCTTGAAGCTCATCTAATTTTTCTTCACTAGTTGGTTCATCATTTCTGTAGCTATATTTTTTCCCAAGTTGAGTCCATTTGGAATCTCCCATTCTATGAAATGGTAGTAAATTTATTTCGTAAATTCCTAAGTCATTCATAAAATCAGCTGTTGCCATTGCATTTTCTACAGTATCATTAAAATCATGAATAACTGGCATTCTAATAACTAATCGACCTTGCCAATTACAATTTATTAATTCTTTTATATTTTTGAGAATTAAATCATTATATGCTCCTGTTTTTTCTTTATGTTTTTCTCTATCCATATGCTTAATGTCTATAAACGCAAAATCTACATATTTCATTCCTTCTAAAAATATATCTGTATCCACAAAGGCTGTTGTTTCAACTGCTGTATTAATGTACATTTCTTTGCATTTTTTTAAAGTAGATATTAGAAATTCACTTTGATAAAAAGGTTCGCCTCCACTAAATGTAACGCCTCCATTCGATCCCCAAAATTGCCTATCTCTATTTAAAATTTTCAACAGAGAATCTACGGTGTAATATTTTCCACAAATCCTTAATGCTTCATTATAACATACTTTAGCACATTCAAAGCTAGTACAATTTTCACATACCTTCCAATTAACATTTAATAAGTTATCATCCTTAAACGATATTGCTTTTTTTTCACAAGCTTTTTCACATCTATTACATCCTTGATCATGTTTGCACTTTCCTTCAGCAAACATTATTTTTTCTTTTTTTGTCCAACTTTCTGGATTAGCACACCATTCACACTTTAAAAAGCATCCACTAAAAAAACACGTAGTTCTGCATCCAGGCCCATCATGTACAGAATAACTTTGAATATCAAAAATCAAACCTTTATTTTTATCCATAAGTGCCCCCTTCTTATCATAATATTTTTAATTAATGATTTACTTATTGTTCTTATCTGAAAGTGGTAACATTATTGCAATAATTGCTGAAAAAATAAATGCACAAGCAGCAAATATTATAGAATTAAAATAGCTTCCAGATAAATCATATAAGTATGCTCCCATAAAACTACCAACTGCTGGTCCTATAGCCATTACTATCAATGTTGCAAGTCCCCAGATTTTACCTAATGATTTATTTCCATATATAGATCCTGCATATCCTGCTACACCACCTGGTTCTATTGCCCAATACATAGCAAAAAGAATACAGGATAGTATTCCAAATACAATAGATTTTTTAGTCATAAGTAAAAAACCACAAGCTAGTAGTCCAATTATAGGTGCAAATATTAACATAACTTTTCTAGCTTTAGCTTCGTTGTTATTGTATTTTCCAACCATTTTATCCGCTATTCTTCCCATAATAGGCATAGTGAATATTCCTGCAATTCCAATTATTATATAAAGATTAGTTGCAGTACTTAATGACATCTTTACATCGACATTCCAAAATTTAACCACTTGAGTCCAAATTAAAAATTCTCCAAGCATACTTCCGAGGAAAGTTAAAATAGCTCCCCAAATTGGAAATATACTGAAAGCTTCTTTTACAGTCCAAGTTCTTGCTGCATCTTTTTTACCACTAGACTTAATAGAATTTAATCCAAAAGGTTCAAGGTCATAATCTTCTGGATTCTTCTTTGCTACAGCTGCTGCAATTATAAGTGCAATAAGAACAACTACTGCTAGACCCCTCATTGCTGTTCTCCAGTCTGTAAAATTAAGTACTTGTTTAACAAGAAGACTTAACACAACTTGAGCTACTGGAGCACCCATAAATGCAATTCCCCACATACTAGCATAAGATTTACCAACATACCATTTACGTACAGAAACAGTTGATGAAACCCAAAGCATACCTGTTCCAATTCCAGCAAAAATAGCATATGGAATTAAGTATCCTAAATAGCTTTGAGCAAAACTTGTTACAAAAAAGCCTAAGCAAGCACATACTGATCCTATTGCATATGCAGGCTTTGTACCCCATTTGTCAATTATCATGCCACTAAAATATGCAGTAATTGCATAAACTGTCATCATTAAAGAATATCCTAAAGTGAGTTGTGAAGATTGCCACCCTAAATTTTGTGACATTGGTACCTGTAATACAGAGAAGGTAGATCTAAAACCAAATAAGCAAAAAACAGCTAGCCATGAGGCTAGTACAACCATATGACCTAAATGATTAGCATTTTTTTGTTCCATATAATTATCCCCTTTTAAAGTAATAAAAGGATATGCTAAGACATTAACATACCCTTTTTAATTTTTAGTTTCTTTTTACATATATTCACATAAATAAAAACCTAATTCTTAAATATATTTGATTATTTTTAATTGATTATTTCTAACTATCTTATTTATTAGTTTTATATCCTTCACAAGTAATAGCATTTAAATCTCCAAATGTCCAAGCTTCGATTTTTAATCCTGTACAAGTGCCCATATTATCTTTATCCGGATTCTTAAAATTTGCACAATTTCTACACTTATGAGTTTCATTGAAATTATTACAAACTGGTGTATCTATAAATATCATTTGATTAGATAATCTACAAATACCCTTTGCTGCATCTATTGATGAAAAATTTAAGCAATCATTGTGTTTCATATTTTCATTAGCCATTTTTTATTACACCCCTTCATACTCAGTTCTTGAAATAACTTCATCTTGTATTGGCTTACCAATTTCACACCAATATTGTGTAAATCCTGCAACACGCACCATTAAATCTCTATAATTTTCTGGTTTTACTTGTGCTTCTTTTAAAACTTTTGAATCTACAACATTATATTGAATGTGATATCCACCTTTTCTCATATAAGAACGTGTTAAATCTAATAATTTTTTAGATCCCTCTATTCCCTTAATTGCACTTGGATGAATCTTTAAGTTCATTTGTGAATTTTGAGACCTGCTATGATCCCAGACTGTAGCAGATGTAAATAATGCATAAGGACCATTTTTATCTGTTCCTGGATAAGCTGACATAGATCCATCAGCATAAGTTGTACCTGCTAAACGTCCATCTGTAGTTGCAAGTGTTGCTGCACCTTGTGCTCCATGAGTTGAAACAGAAATTTGACAAGCATACATCTTCTTACCATATAATGATTCATAATTATGACATACATCACAGAACCAATCTTCATAATCCTTTAATATACTATCAACATATGAATCATCGTTTCCATACTTAGGTGCTAATAAACAATCTCCATAAATATCATCATATTTAGAACTAATATCTGCTTTCTCTTGATCAGCTAATGAATAACTTCCGATTTCTTCTGCTGTCTTGAATCCAAAGTTATGAAGCATAGCTTCTCTCATTTCATCAAGAGTATATTTTTTATCATCATACACAAGTTTTTTTAATGAAGCTAAACTATTTATTGTATTAATGGTTCCACAACTCTCTACATTGTAAGTTGCATTAAATCTATAACCTAAATTTCCTATATGCTTACCAGCATCTAGACAATTTGGTTTTAATAATGAGTTTACAATTGACATATTCTTTTTACGCCAAATATCATGTTGAATATTATTAGTCTTAGCAAGTACATCACAAGTTAGCTCATAATATTCTTTAAATTGATTAACCACTTCTTCAAATGTTTCTAGCTTTTTATTATGAGGAGGATATACTTGCAAGTTAGTTCTATAATCTTTTCCATTAGTTAATACAAGTTCTAATACCTTTGGGTTAGCAATAAAGTGTACTCCAACAGAAGTAGGTTGACCTGCGCCACCTGGAATATCAAATTTTTCTCCATTTAAAGTAAGTTCTTTCCAGGTACAAGGTGAAGTTTCAAGACATCCACCTATAGCAACTGACCTTGCTTCTTCAATTGTCATTCCTTCATCAGAATATTGATTCATCATAAATTCTATTGCACCACGATTATTCATCCATGCTGGATAACCTGAACCTGTTTTATCGCATTCAATACACTTTAATAAAAATTCTTCTGGCAATTTTTCATCATAAAAACATGATAATGTAGGTTGAGGTGTTGCACATGTTATACCTGCCTCAACTATCAAATATTCTAATCTATTTGCGGCTGAACTTCCATCTTTTTTAAGTCCACCTAAAGTTAAATTATTAAATGTATTACCTGAAAGTACTCCCCCAACAACTCCTGTTGATGCGAAACAATCTATACATGTAAATTTAACCCTATGAAGTTCTAAAAGTTCTAATACTTCTTTTTCTGTTATTCTTCCATTTTCTATATCTTGTTTAAACCAAGGATATAATACTTGTCCCACTCTTCCTGGTGATAATCCAGAAATAGCATCTTCATTAATTACTGCTATATGAATAATATAAGTTAATTGAAGTGCTTCTCTAAATGTGCGTGGTTGTTTATGAGCGATCCAGCCTAAGCAGTCAGCAATTTCAAGATATTCTTCTTTTTGAACTTCATTCTTTTCAATTAAAGCTAAATCTCTAGCATGTTTTTCATAGTTCAATATCCAATTTTGAATACCTTCTAAAGTTATTTTAACAGCTTCATAAAAATATAAACGGTCCATACCTACAAGTCCGTCTCCATCAGCATTACCTGCAACTTTTTTCTTACACTCTATAGCCATGTCAATTAATCCATCGAAGCCATATTGTAATGGATAGTAATAATTTACAACTTCTCTTCCTTGAGGTAATGTAAATCCTGAATCAAACATACAAATCAAAGATTTCATGATGTTTTCTTTTATTTCATAGCCTGGTACCATTTGTTCATATTTATGCCCTAAATCATCTACTGATCTATCAACCCATTCTTTAGCAAGTTTAACTAAAGCCGGAATTTCTTCTTGTCTCATTCCAAATTTACCTGCTATAGAAACTACGTTTCCAAAACTCTTTGTAACATTTCCTCCACCAGTACCAAATTTGCTTAATTCTCCAGCACTAGCACTACCTCTATTTAAAGCTTCCTTATATAATTCATCTTCTTTAGCTACAAAAAATCCTTCTGAAAGCCAAGGCATTGGGAATGATCCTCTATAATAATTAGTTTTTTGCATAACTAATTTTTCACCAGGTATAATGTTAGGTGTTAAATGAGAGTAAGCGCATTTAAGAGATTCAGCTCTTCTTACTACATCTACTTCACCTTCTAATTCATTCCATCTTCTGTTATACCAATATGGAAATTCAGTATTTGCAGTGGATAAAGTGTCATAATAAATTTCTCTTAATCTTTTAGCTCTAGGTGCTGGCTCTTTATTTATTTCACGTGTTGTCATTTCCTGTGGAGCTTCTCCACCAAATTGAAAATTTATTGGCAGACCCTTTTCAGCTAAAATGTCTGCTAGCTTAGTTTTCTTATTCATATCATAATACTCCTCCCTTTTTATATGCATAATAGTTACTTTTTATCTCAAACATTAGCATCCATAATACTCCTAATAATTTTATAATATAACGGATTTTAAATTTAGGATAAAAGCTTCTATATTAGACGAAATTAAAACTTCACCTACAACTTATAAATCTATTTTTTATTTTCCTTTATATTTAAATTCTATGTGAACAATACAATTCTTATAATTAAACTAAAGTTGTAATAAATACCTACAAAAATAAAACAATATACAACCTAGGTTGTATATTGTTTTATTTTGCAAAAAAGTGATCCAATCAGACTAAAAATCATATTCTTAGTTTAAGCCACTTACTATATATTAATTATAATTTATACTTTTAATAAATCTTTCATCTTCTAATACTTGACTTATAGCTTTAATAACATCCGTATTAAACTCTCCTTTTTCACATTCATTACTTAATTTAAATATACTAGCTTCACTATCTTTTAGTTCATCTAATAGCTCAATAAATCTATTTACTGTAATTAGTATCTTTAAGTTTTGTGACATTTCACTGGATGTTAATCCATCAGGAAACCCCTTACCATTCATCTTTTCATGATGGTTTCTTACCAATACTTTTAACCATTTATACATATTTAAGTCTGAAATAATATTTTCACCAATCTCCACATGTTCCAACGATGTATTAGAAAAAATTTTACCTATATCATGTAAATATGCACCTATTATTAGTTGTTTCATTTCCTCGTCATTCAAAAACAATATATTGCCAACTTTTTCACAGTAGTTTTTTACATTTTTACAATGTAAATATAAACCTTCATCTTTTAACCTTATAATATTTAATAAACTCATGGTTACATTATCTATTTCTTCCATATTATCAAATACCCTTTTAGACTTTATAGCCCAATTAATTCTATTTTTTAATTCTTGATAAACAATAGGCTTTGATAAAAACACATCTGCTCCAACATTAAATCCACGTATTCTATCTTCCACCTCACTTAATACCGTTAACATTATAATAGGAATATTTTGAGTTTCTTCGGTTTCTTTCAATTTTTTACATGCTTCAAACCCGTTCATTCCTGGTAACATAACATCTAAAAGAATCACATCTGGCTTAACACTTTTAGCTAATTCAAATCCATCAAATCCATCAAACGCTAAATATACACAATAACCCCATGTATATAGTAAATCCTTAATTATTTCGCAATTTTGCTTGTTGTCATCTATAATCAATACTTTACCCATTCTTTTTTCACTCCATGTTATTGATATTTTAATTTATACTAGGTACTATGTTATAAGTATTATCTTCTTGTTGAACTGGTATGGTAACTATAACCTTTGTTCCAATATCTATATTGCTTATCAAAAAGATTTCCCCTCCATGCATTTCAACTAATTTTTTAGTTAAAGGCAACCCAAGTCCAGTACCTTCATATTTTCTTTCATAAGAATTATCTACTTGTTCGAATTCATTAAATATCCTCTTTTGATCTTCTTTCTTTATCCCAATGCCATTATCTTCAACAACTAACTTCATATAGGCTAAATTTTTAGTAATATTTATCTGTACTTTCCCACCTTCTTCTGTAAATTTAATTGAATTAGAAAGCAAATTATATAATATTTGTTTTAACTTATTTGCATCAATTTTAATAATAAAATCACTAGGTTCTATATTTAAATTAATTTCAATGTTTTTACGATAAGCTAAACTTTTAAGTACTGAAAAGCTCTCCATTGCAATATCTGAAATGGAGTATTCTCCTATAGTAAGTTTCATTTTTCCTGCTTCTATTTTGGATATATCTAAAACATTATTAATTAATTGTAATAAATGATTTCCACTATTTAAAATATTAGTTATATGTTTAAGTTGTTTTGAATTTAATTCTCCAAATATCTCTTCCTTTAAAATCTCAGAGCATGTAATAATCGCACTTAATGGAGTTCTTAATTCATGACTCATATTAGCTAAAAACAATGATTTAATTTTATCTGCTTCCTTCAAGCCTTTTATAGCTTCTCTTAAATCTTCTGTTCGTAGTTTAACTTTTTCTTCTAAACTTTCATTTAATAAAAATAATTGCCTAGATAATTTCTTTTGTTCTATTTGTTCATCTTTTATATTCTTTAAATAAATTTTTTGTTCATTTTCTGCACATTTTAAATCATCTGCCATTTTTTTAAATGCCTTAAGTAAAATTATTGTTTCATCCTTATTATCCTCTAAAAATTTTTTATCTATAATTACTTCATTATTTCCTTTTGATATCTGATTTGCTAATTCTGTTGCTTTAATAATTGGTGTAGTTAATTTTCTAGAAACATACCTACAAATAAACAACATTATTATTAAGAAAAAAGCACAAACAAAAACAATTATATTTCTTTGCATATGCATAATAATAGAGAACTTATTTTCTGGAATACCTACACCTAATACAGCTACACATTCTCCATCACAATTTGATATAGGTTTATCTAAAAACATATGAATTTCTCCACCAATATTCTGTTTTCCAAAATAAGCTTTTTCTGATCTATTTAAATCTTTTATTGAAATAGAATTTAAACTTCCAACATAATTTTCTTTTTTTGGACTTCTAATATTAGATGATATTCTAATTTTATCAATAGAAATTGATAAGTATGAATTTTCAACATTTTTTGAGTATATTTTAGGAAAATAATCATTATTATTTATTGTTGATCCCAAAGCTAAAAAACCTAGAAGTCTGTCCTCTTTTTTATCATAAACTGGTGAAATAGTAATAGCTACTAAACTTTTATTTAAATATTCATTTTCATCTGCATTATCTATTTTTACTTTTAATTTATTATATTCTTTAGAATCATAGTAAAATAAATCATCTAAATTAAATATTTCTTCTGAAATAATAGTTTTATGAGCTTCTTTAGCTTTGTCCAATAATTCATTTAACCTATCTAAATTAGTTCCTTTTATTGATGGATGATTTAATATTAATCTCTTATCATCACTAAATACAAAATATAAATCTATATAATCATAAACCTCTTTTAGCTCATCAATATTTTCATCTATCATACTTATATTTTTTTCTTTAAGTTCTCTTTTAAAATCAGATGAGTTAGTAGTCTTTATTGAGATTTTTTCCATTTCATCTAATTGATTTAACATTTGATTTTTTGCAATTATAAAAGCATTTTCTAAATATCCTTGTGCTGATTTATCTATTTGATTATTTAAAATAACATTTGATAGCATTAATATTAATATCATTGGTACAATTACAACTATAGATACAAAGATAATGCATTTTTTTCTAATAGACATTTAAATCCCCCTAGTATTTAATACTATTACTTTTGCAAAATATAACCACCTCTAATCTATCTTTCATTTTTAATTTTCTTAATATATTAGTAACATGTGTTTTAACTGTCTTTTCACTTATATTTAATTTCATACAAATTTCTTTATTAGTCATTCCTAAATTTATTAATTTAACAACTTCCATTTCTCTAAGTGTCAATTTATTTTCTAAAAAAAATAGATCTTCATCAAAATTTTCCTTTTTATCTTTTTTTAATTGATTTATTTCTTTCTCATTATCTATTAAATTAAATACATTCTCTAGTAGTGTTATGATATCGTTTAACTTGCTTCGCTCTAATATTTGTATGCCTTTAACCATATTTTCATTTAAACTTTCTTTATCTTCTTCTAAGTAAACTCCTCCCCCTAAACATATGGCTACTAAATCATCACCATAAAAGATAGGGCATGCAAAATATGTTATTTTCATATAACAAGTATATTTTATGACCTGACCGTTCTTCATAACATAATCTATTATCTTTTGTTTTTCTTGCTTACACCTTTCAGAATTATTTTTTATAATATAATTACAAAACAGAGAAGAATTAGACCATACAGTTAAAGCTTTCCCTTCTAATGATATTATTCCTAAACTTATATTAAATAAATCTGCATATAAATCCTGAAAGGATTGAATTTTCCTTTTACCTTTTATCTTAATCCACTTTTCACCTTTTGAATTGTCGCATGTATCCATTTATATTCACCTCAAATGTATTAATATACTCTAAAATCAATAAGTAGGTTACTTATTTTAATAATACCATATTTTGTAATCTCTATCAAAAATTATAATTTCATATTATAAACAATTTACAAATAAATCCTATAATTTAAGACAATGATAACATAACAATATAAATATAATTATTATCTATATATAAAATTTAAGGTAAAAAGAAAAATTACTAAGTTCTTCTTTTTACCTTGTAAAATTCTATATAGTTTTATTTTGACAAATTGAACTAATTTGTATTTATGACTTAAATGTGATTCGTGGTACTTCAAGCCAAGGTTTTGCCTTAGTCTTCCTTAAAATTCTATCTTACAATGAACCCTCTTACCATTAGCATTAGCATTATCAGCACCGGCTACAAGTTTATACCAATTAATACGTGCCCATGCTGAGCACACAAAAAGAGTTTTAACTTAATACCCTTATATTATAAATTTATTAATTTCTTCATTTAATTCCCTGATTGAATCTACTAACTTATCAGAAACTATTCTTATATCTCCACTTGATTCATTAAACTCTTCAGCAGTTGCATCAACTTCTTCTGTTGTTGCAGCCAACTCTTCTGAAATAGCTGTAAGATTTTCAAGTGCATGTAATACATCATTTTTTCTTTCATCATTACTATTAGATATATTTAATATTTGTTGTATCTTAGGACTAACTTCTTTTAAAAGTTCTGCAATATTACTAAATGTATCTACCGTTAAGTTTATCTTTTGCTTTTGAGATGAAACTTCTAAATTTATACTTTCTGTAGAATCAATGATATTCTTACTTTCTACAAGTACATTATTAATTATTGTTCCTATTTCCCCAACTGATGTTTGACTTTGTTCAGCAAGTTTCCTTATCTCATCAGCTACCACACTGAACCCTCTACCTGCATCTCCTGCTCTAGCAGCTTCAATAGCTGCATTTAAAGCAAGAAGATTTGTTTGTTCAGACAATCCATTGATAGTGCTTGTAATATTCTTTATAGATGCAATCTTATTATTCATACCACTTATTACCTCATTAAATGACTTTAATGTTTCATCAAAACTATTTAATGAAATGTCTAATTCTGAAATACTATTGTTCCCATCATCAACTTTAACTTCAACACTCAAAGAAATTTTTGCAAGATCATTTACGTTTTCATTCATAAACTCAATATTATTACCAAATTCTTTCATTTGCGTATGAACCTTTAAAATTTCTGTTGATTGATTTGTATTAGCTTCTGCTGATTCATGCATTGCAATAGAAATATTTTTAGATCCAGCTGTTATCTGATTTGAAGTACCTTCAAGCATATCAGATTGATATTTTAATACATCAACACTATGTTTTACTGCGTGCACTATATTTATAATAGACTTTTTAGTGATTTTTAAAGCCCTATTTATGTCTCCAATTTCATCTTCTTTTTGCATTTCTTTTGTATTTAATTCTTCATTAAATATCCCCTTTGATAATACTTCTATACTATTTTTTAATATCTTTAACCTTTTACCTAATATTTCTCCAATAATTATAATGATTATTATTAGTATTATTGTTCCAATAGTTGCAATAGTAATAAATAGTTTTATTATTGAATTTAATTCTTTATCTACATACTTTGCATCAACTTCTAATGCCATTGTCCATCCTTCTGTTAAATTAACAGGAGCATATGCAATATATTTGTCATTTTCTTTTAAAATATTTGAATTTCCCTCTATAACCTTTTTATAAACATTATGTGCTTCATCTGAAATATCATCAGATTTTAAAAGATTTTTCTTATTTTTAACATCTTCTATAAACTCAGATGCAATTACCGTTCCTGTTTTATCTAATATGTATGAAGTTCCCATGTTAAAATATCTTAAACTTTCTATGTCTTTAGATAAAAAGCTACTATCAAAAGTACACGTTAATCCTCCAACAACATCACAACCATTAGTTATAGGTACTGCTAAAAATATTATTTGTTCATCAGTTCCTTTTACAAATGATGGCGAACTTATATAAATTTCTTTATTGCTTACTATTGATTTAAAGTATTCTCTATCAGCTACATTATTTGAGTAACCATCTGTTGAAGTTAAATTTCCATTAAGATCAATAATGCCTATAGATCTTAACTCTAAATCATTAGCATATTTAATCAATATTTTATTTTTTTCTTCTTGTGACATATTCATATCAGAAATTTCATAATCAGCTGCTATTGATTTTGCCACATTAATTTTGGTATTTAGTTTTTGTTCTTCTATTTTTGCAGCATCACTTATCATTTTTTCTATACTATTTTGTTTAATATTTACCAAGTTTTCTTTTACTATAATAAATGTAGAAAAAAATGCTAATCCAAATACAACTATAAAACCTAACACTAATTTTTTTAGTAAATCATTTTTTATACTTTTATTATTCTTCATATTTATTCCTCCAAATGTTATTTATTCCAATGCAACCTTACAAATTTAACACTTTTAAAATATCTCGTCAAATATTTTAAAATAATAAAATTACATCTATTAAACGATTTTATTATTAATTTAAGAATAAAATTCTTAAACTTACTGTTAAATTCATTAAAAAATGAGCAAAATAAAAAGCTACTCAACAATAATTGTTGAGTAGTTTAAATATTTAATAAAAAATAATTGCTTTTTATTTTAATTCTTAAATGAATGTATCGGAGCTGGAATTCTTCCACCTCTTTGGGCAAATAATTCTGATGAATTTTCATTCACTTTCATTACAGGTGCTCTACCTAAAAGACCACCAAATTCAACCATATCTCCAACACAACATCCCGGTGCTGGTATTATTCTAACTGCTGTTGTTTTATTATTTATAACACCAATTGCAGCCTCATCAGCAATCATTGCAGATATTGTAGATGCTGGTGTATTACCTGGAATTGCAATCATATCAAGTCCTACTGAACATACACAAGTCATTCCTTCTAATTTTTCCAAGTTTAATGATCCCTTAATTACAGCTTCAATCATTCCTGCATCTTCAGATACAGGGATAAATGCACCACTTAATCCGCCTACATGGCTGCATGCCATAACTCCACCTTTTTTAACGGCATCATTAAGCATTGCAAGAGCAGCTATCGTTCCATGTGTTCCTACTGTTTCAAGTCCTATTTCTTCCAATATTTCTGCTACTGAATCACCTACTGCTGGAGTTGGTGCTAAAGATAAATCAACTATTCCAAAAGGAACTCCTAATCTTCTTGAAGCTTCATTGGCAACTAATTCACCCATTCTTGTAACCTTAAAAGCAGTTTTCTTTATTGTTTCTGCAACAACATCAAAAGATTGTCCTCTGACTTTTTCTAAAGCTCTTTTAACAACTCCTGGTCCACTTACTCCAACATTTATTATTTTTTCTGCTTCTCCCACTCCATGAAATGCTCCAGCCATAAACGGATTGTCTTCTACTGCATTAGCAAATACAACTAACTTTGCACATCCAAATCCTTTTTTATCTTTTGTAAGTTCTGCTGTTTTCTTTATAATTTCTCCCATATCTCTAACAGCATTCATATTTATTCCTGATTTTGTACATCCAACATTTACAGAAGCACAAACTTTTTGTGTAATTGCTAGTGCTTCTGGAATAGAATTTATTAAAATTTTATCTCCCTTAGTACATCCTTTTTGTACTAAAGCTGAAAATCCTCCTAAGAAATCTATTCCTAACGTATCTGCTGCTTTATCTAGAGTTTGAGCAAATTTTACATAACTTTCTTCATTGGTGGCCCCTGCAATTATAGATATAGGTGTTACTGAAACTCTTTTATTTACTATTGGAATTCCAAATTCTGATTCTATTTGTCTTCCAACTTCTACTAAATGTTCTGCTGATTTTGTAATCTTATCATATATCTTTATTCTGGCTTTTTCTCCATCTGGATCTATACAATCTAATAATGAAATCCCCATTGTTATCGTTCTTATATCTAGCTTTTCCTCTTCAATCATCTTTATTGTCTCAAGTATTTTATTTGTATTCATAAGTTTCCCCCCAATTATAATGAATGCATAGACTTAAAAATTTCTTCTCTTTGAATCTTTACTTCAACACCAAGTTCTATACCTTTAGCATTTAATGCTTTGTGTACGTCTTCAAATTGTGTATTCATATTTTTACAATCTAATACCATCATCATCGTAAAAAATCCTTGCATTATTGTTTGGTTAACATCTAATATGTTAATATTAAATTCTTGTAATTTATTGCTAACCCCTGCAATAATACCAACTTTATCTTCCCCAATTACTGTTAATATTGCTTTCATGCTTATCTTCCCCATTTCATAAATTAATTTTTTATTGAGTACAAATATTTTCAAATAATACTTTAATTCTATATTTTCTATTATAATTTGTCAATTTTAATATATTTATTAATTTATTTCATATTTTACCTATTTGAATGCAATACTTGAAAATTATTTATCTTTAGATTTATCATTTTCTTTTTCTCTTATGCCTTTAGAATATTTTCTACCAATTTTTTTTAATTTTGAGGTTAAAATTGAATTCCCTCTTTCCATTGAGTTATTTTTTAAGAAATACATTATTATAGATATGATAATAAATATCAAAAATAATGTTGCAATTCCTAATAAACCTTTTACCCTAGAATCTAATGAATTTATTTTTTGATAAATCGGCTTAGACACCTCTTTTTTCATTTTATATGTTTTTATATTGCCATATTGATCTATTACAGCACAATCACCACTAAGTTCATATATTTTTTTTGATGAACTTAAATACTCTAATGAATTTCTTAATATCTCCTCATTTGGTGATGTGATTACAAGCATTGCTTTTTGAAGGTTATATGGAGATATATCAAGTTGAAAAGTAGAAATTTCACTTGAAAATGGTTCTGTTAAAAATAACTTTTCATTTGATAAAAATTTTGAATATTCTTCATCATATTTAAACCAAAGATTATCATTTAATTTTTTAATAAGCTTATTATTTTCAGGAGTTCCATATACAACTATATTACTATCTTTTTCCTCTCCATTTATTTTTGAACTTCTAATTGCTTTTAAACTTCCAGTATTATAATATAAATCTTTACCTAAATAAGCAAAAACTCTTCCTATATAAGTTAAATCTTGTGATGTCAAATTATCAGGCAAAACTACTAATGTATCATTATAAGATCTATCTTTAATAAAAGGTGCTCCATATGTGGAAAAGTAGTAATTATCTATATCAGTTAATCCAGTATATATATACGAGTCTCCACTCACTAAAGCCCAGGGCATTTCTTCTTGCCTTTTTTCACAATATGAATTTTCCATTTCTAAATCAAAAGCTATAGTAAGTTCCATATAACTGCTTAATTTGACATCATTAGGTATTGCTAATTCCAATTCATCACCATTTGCTTTATCTTTTTCTAATTTTTTGCTTCCAATAGGAGTATTATTCATATATATAGTTACTAAACTTTTATTAAAATCTAAGTTTTCAGAATACCTCATAAATAATTTTATTTTATCACCAGAACTTAATACCCTATTTTTAGGTAAACTATAATTTAAAGTAGCACTTCTTCTAAATTGACCTTTTAAGTTAATTTCATTACTTCCTATATCCTTGAAAGTTATTCGTCCATTCTCCTCTTTGCTTTTCATATTTTCTTTTAAATTTTTATCTACTATAAATGTATCTTTGTCTAATTGAAAGACAATATCGTTATTCATAAGTGTTTTTACACCTTTTAAAAGACTTTCATTATTGTTGCTTAAAAGAAGTAACATCTTTCTATTTTCATCAGTACTATATGGTGAATTCAACACTTTTATAACACAGTCTTCATTTTCCACATTATTTAATATACTTATTTCTTTAGGAAGAATATCATAGTTTCCAATATAAATTACATTTTGAGATTTTTTCTTAGAAAAGTCATCATATTTTAATATTTCTCCATGATAGTCTCCATTTTCATACATCTTTCCCAAGTAAGAATTTAATAATAATGCAGCACTTAATTCTCCATCACTATATTCATTTGGAATTACTATATTTGTATATACATTATCTTCATCATCTTCATTTAAATAAGGATATGGAAAATTACATATTTTATTGTCAGCTATAACATTATTAAAATTAACTTTTACATTTGAATCACCTTTTAAAGTAATCCAATTTGCAATATTAACATCATCTATACACGGTAAATCAGAAATTCTTGAATATGTTTCGACTTTCAATTCATTACTTCCATTTAAAAGTAAATCCTTGGGGATGGTTAATTTAATATCTTGAATTTCTGTCTTTTCATCATAATATATTTTTTTAGAATAAAAATTAACATTATTAATAGACAGTACTATATATGCATCTTTTTTACTATCTACTAATTGATTTATTGAAAATTGTATATGTGCTTCAACAAAGTTAACATTCCACCACTTATTAATGTTAAAATACCAACTGTGACCTGAAAATACACCTTTAAAACTTAAATCATTTCCCATTTTATATGTCTTTGTATTAATTGTATTTTCTACATTTGTAAAATTCTTAATTGGCTCTGCATTTGCTTTAATAGGCAACATATTTCCTAAAATTATAATTACAAAAGTAAAAAATAAAAAAAGTTTTAATTTATATAAAATTACATTCTCCTTACTCATATATAAATACCTCCTCCAGGTTTAAAACCTTTCAGTTTTATACCATTTAGTTTCTCTTTTTAACAATGAATCTTTTATGTAATTATAAAATCCTATTGCCGCTACAATAGCCCATAATTTACAATAAGTAAAATACATTATAGATATAACCATAATATTTTTTATATTTAATTCTCCCTTTTCTGTTGAAATTGCTATCATTATAGAAAGATTAAATACTGAATACGCCATAACCCATAATATTAATCCATATCCAGTAATATTTATTTGAATTATATCTCCAAATCCTAATAAAAATAACATATCTGAAATAACACTAGCTGATAAAAAGAAAAAATAAATCATAGTGTAATACAATATATCAAATTTAGTTACTCCAAACCCTGGTTTAAATAAGTATTTGAAATTTTTTATAACAACATAAGTATTCCCCTTTGCCCATCTTATTCTTTGCTTAAACCATACATTTAATGTTTGAGGCTCTTGTTCATATGTTACAGCGAGAGGCATAAATTTTATTTTATATCCCATCATATAAATTCTAAAACTCACTTCAGTATCTTCTGTTATAGCTTTTGTATCCCATCCATTCATTTCTTCCATGATACTTCTTCTTACTACAAAGTTAGTACCTGGAATAGTACAAAGCTTAAACATTTCCCATCGTCCTGCTTGAGCCATCCATTGATACGTTAATGTTTCTATATTTATAAAATTAGTTAATAAGTTTTTATCTTTATTTCTGCATCTAAATTTTCCAATAACTGCACCTAACTTATCATCCTCTAACAATGTTTGAACTAAATATTTTAATGCTTTAGAATCTGGAGTATTGTCAGCATCATAAACAGCTAAAATTTCTCCCTTACTTTTTTCAAGCCCTATATTAAGTGCATTGGATTTTCCCTTTCCGCCAGTTATATTATCAGTGTTTATTATTATTAGATTTCTATCTAAAACTTTTTCTTTAACTGCTTGCAGTATTTCTGCTGAATTATCATTTGAATTATCATTTATTATTATAATTTCATATCTGTCATGAGGATAATCTAATTCTAGTAATGACTCTACTGTTTTTCTTATAACAATAGCTTCATTATGTGCTGGAACCATGACTGATACAAATGGATAGTACTTTAATTTTTCTTTCATTATTTTATTATGTACTTTAGAATAGTATATATATCCAAATACAACTAAAATAATATTAACAAATATTATTATCCAAATTATCCCCAGGGAATATAATGCCATGTAGTCAAATACATTCATAACATTTTCTCCTATTTTAAAAATTTTCTTTTATCAATATTAAAATTTATCAAAACAATTATTATAAAAAGAATTACAACTACGGTACTAATAATCACAAGTATTTTATTTGTTTTATCTAAACTTATATTAACATCATCATGTCTCTGATTTTCATATCCATTCATTACAGTTTTATATTTTTCACTATCAACAAACTGTACCTGTTCAACATTTTTATCATTTAAAAATATTCCATTTTTATTACTCTTGATATTTAAGTTATCAATAGTAATACTGCTATTGATATCATGAGTATCTTTAAAATATATATCTTTATCTAATAACTCTTTAACCTTATTCTTAAATTCCTTAACAGATAATTTACTACTTATGTTTATCGCTACATTATTATATAAATTACTGCTATTATCCAAATTAACTTTTTCAATTATATTCTTATAAGATGATAGATTATATTTATCAAAATCTAAAATCCCCATATCTATATTAGAATCTATAAAAATAGTATCCGTCTTTTTAAGCAATTCCTTTAAATCATCTCTATACAGCCAATAATCACTTATACTTATCGCAGTTGGATAAATCCAATAATTAATATAATTTTTAAATCCCAAATTAAATTTCTCTTCTATATTTTTTCCTTTAACATCTAAGCTTACTAATGGTGGAAGTGTTAATACTATTTCTCCTCCATTAGCTTGTGCATATCTCAATACCTCTGCGAATCTGTTCATAGCAGATAAATTTTCATTTTTAAATACGGGTGATACTTCAATAAAAAAGCGTATTCCATTCTTTTTTAAATAGTCTATCTCTTCAATTAAAACATTAAGGTCATTAACTGGAGTAACTTTATCAAAATAAAGATATGTATTTTTCTCATACTCTTTATTAAAATATTTATAAAGAACATCATATATCTTCTTATAGTTATAATTATCAAAATACAGACCGTCTATGTATATTACTTTATCTGTATTTAAAAAATCATTATAAGATTCTTTTCCAATCCAAAATATTTCATTCTTATATTTAATTAGATTTTGCTTTAAAGTCTCACTTAAAGTATTGTCACTTAAATTTAATATAAAAATAGTTTTATACTGTGATAAATCTGATCCCTCATAAGCTGAGAATCTCATTATTTCAATGTCATCAGCAAATTCTAAACATATTCTATTTAAATCATTTAAAGTATTTCTTTTTTCTCCATATTCTTTATAAGAATCATATAAGACCAACACTTTTTCTTTTGGTTCAACACCATATACATTTTTAGTGAAACATAAACTATTTATCAGTATAAAAATTAATACTACTATAATTAATTTTTTAACTTTAAACAGTTTATTCTTGAATGTCATATTCAATTTCCTTTTCAGCTTTTATTAAGAATTCCATAGAATCCTTTATTGATTTATCAAATGTACATGATCCCATTTGAATATCTAACTTTATATTTTTATATAATGAATATTGTATTAAATCAGCATTATTAATGTTTTCCCTAAACCTATTTTTTACTACCTTAGCACCATCTTCATTGGTGATTGTTATAAATGCCAATGTACTTTCATCTAATATGTACTTTACATCTTCTTCTCTTAAAGCTTTTTTAAAAATATCACATGTTTGAACCAGTAATTCTAAGTACTTTTTTCTTCCAAGAATTCTTTTTAATTTATCTGCAAATTTAACTTTTACAATTATTAAAGTTAAAGGTAAATTATGTCTTTTGCTTATATTCATATATATTGGTAATTCCATAATAATTGCTTTATCATTTCTTATTCCTGTAGATTCATCAATCATTATAAGTCTTGAATTCTCTTCTTCCAAAGATATCACTTTTTCTTGCAGCAACACTATATTCTTTGACATAAATGAAACTATTAAAGCAGTAATAGGTATTATTACAATCCAATAATATGTGTTAAATTCAGCAGTAAGATTTCCAGTAAAATTCAAGTATAATTTTATACTCATATAAATAAAATCAACTATCAACGTAACAATTAATGAAAATGTCACATTAGTATAGTAACTTATAACTGCAATTATCATTATAAGTGTCAGCATAAAGTAATTTTCAAAGGATTGTTGAAAGTTAAAAATATTAAAGCTAATAGATATAATAAAAAAATACGTTATTAAAAACGTTATTAGAATATCAACCTTTTTTCTAATGTTTATCTCATTCATAATTTAAAACCACCCTACGATTTTATTGTTTTATTTTCAAAAATCAAACTAATTATATATATAAATATCAAATCAAATGCCATGTTGTACATAAATACATGTTTAGATAAATCTGCATCACCAGCCCCTATTACAGAAATGATAATTTGTGATATTCCAACTAGAAATACATAAAAATACGTAATTTCTTTAAGTTGAATTTTTTTATTATTGTTCTTTATGGCCTTTAAAAATCTAGATGTAGATAAATATAAATAAATAACTATTGTAGCTACAGTAAACAACATGTTCTTTGGTATAACTTTTTCTTTAAATGTACTCCATGTTGCAAAGAAGTATGATTTAGCTCCAAATTCTTTGTGTTCACTTTGTTCATAATTTCCAATTACTTTTGGTCTGATTGAATATCCATTATTAAAACTTATTTTTAATACTTTAATAAATGCCTTAGGATGTGTTATATAATATTCTAAAATTTTTCCTAATGAGAATTTTTTATAATAGTCGTCTATTAATTTTTCTTCATATGGATCTAACAACTTAATTTCTTCAAAAAAATCTGTTTCTTGCAACAAAGAATATTGTGTACTTATATTAAAATCTTCTAATATGCTGTCTGGATCATCTTCATTCAATAAAATACCTCTGTTCATAGAATGATATATATTTATGTATTTAAAATCTCCTGTGATTGACTTATAAAATACCATTGAGCTTATTATAAAAATTATAGCTAAAATATAAGTTAATATTTTAGTTAATGGTTTATTTGTTGTGTAAACTCCTATTATTATAAAAATAAATGATATTAATATACCAACTGGTGCTAATTGTTGTTTAGATCCGAAAAACAGAAACGAACTTATTCCAAAAGCTATTAAGTTATACCACGTAAACTTATCAAATTCTATCATATAAATTAGTAAACCTATACTCATTAGAAAACAGCATATATTAACACTTTCTCCATAAAAAGAATTGTAATACGCTAAATACCCTGTATCACAAAATATTAAAATAGTTAATAAAGTTATTATTAGTTTATATTTAGAATTATCTACTTTATTTATTAGTGCTTTTATAAAAAAATAAACTCCTATAGCTTCAATTATCAAAAACATAATAGACATAAATCTTATATCTAAAACATAGTCTTTCGTAAAAAAACTATCTAAAAAAATAGCTGACTTTACAAATATAGATTGAGTTGATATTAGAATGTTAGCATAATCATTGTTATATTTATAAATTCCATAGTCTTTTATAAAATATCCTAAGAATATATCATTAGAATTTTTGTTCAAATGATATGCACCGCTCTTATTTATCACTCTATAAAAATCCCCATTGTCAGCCATTCCTATAATAGGATGTATAAATAATGTCAAACTTCCTATAATTAATACAAGAAAAGATGCCAAAAGAGGATAGTTAATCTTATCTAGCTTTAAAATGTTATTATATTTATGATTAGATGTGTTAACATTCCCTATATTATTCACCTTCTTTTATAAAATTATCTTAGTTTTATATCTAATAAATAAAACTGTAATTAAATTATCACTAACCTTATCTTGCGAAACTTAGTAAAATTTCATACTAAAATCCAGCTTATTCTTATAGATTTGCATTTTTAAATATATTTATGTGAAAATCATTATATTTAGTAATAAAATTTTTACTACTTATTTTTAAATTTGAATTTTTGTAAATTTAATATAATATCTATTTATATATATATAGTTTTTTATATATTTATACTGAAAATAAAAAATAAGTCACTTAAAATAATAGTAACTTATTTCTCTTATTTCTTATTCATTTTTATAGATTTACAAAGCTCCATTTACTGCATTTTCTATATATTTAGAAAATAACTCTCCCTTTGATGTTAATGCTTTTTTATTAGAAATGTCTAAATTTCTAAACCCAAGTTCAATATTTCTTAAGGGCATTTCCATTTTTCCACTATGATTTTCTTGCAAATTTTCAAAGTTATCTACCATATAATCTATTGTTTCTAACATATCATTAATAGAATATTTATCTGAATAAATTTTTTCTTTTAATTCTATAAAATATTTTTCTTTGAAATCACTTAAATTTGATAGTAAATATCCTTTATTTTCTTTTTGCCACATTTCATAATCTTTAATGTACGCATCTTCTTTTAAGATATTACTTGGTATACTAATAAGTTTTTTAAATTCTGTTTGATTCATATCCCAAATAGTATTTCTAACTTCGCTAATTACCCATCTTATAGTAGATAAATCATAATCAATTTTTATAAATTTATCTCCTATCTTATTAAACCTTTTTTTTGTTGATATGTGCATAATATCACCTCATAATTTTATTGATTCATTATTTATGATATTCATAAATACTTACATATGATAATAAATTTAATGCTATAAGTTACTTGAAAATAGAACAACCCATTACTTTTTCAAATATCAATGTAATTATAAGTAAAATTTTATATAAAAAATATTTAGGTATTTTATGTTGTTCTTCCCTTAACATACATATTATATCTAATATTAAAGAGAATAAAATAATTATTAGCAAAGATAGATATATAATTTTATTCATTTTACTTTTCCTAAAATAATATTCTTTAATATAATATATGCAATTTTTCATTATAAAATAATTAAATTTATAAAAAAGACACAAAAAAGATTTTTTTCTCTTTTTTATGTCTTTTATTAACTTATTTTATTTAAATATCTTGTACTAAAATTAATTTTTTATATTTATGTTGTACTAACTTAAGTATAGGTAATCCTACTAAAGTTACAACAACAAATTCACCTACTGCTATTTCTCCCATGGATAATATAAGTGGAATTTTAAATAAATAATTAAGCATCCATCCTATAATTAAAGCGTTAAATATTGTTGGCCACAATGATGCTATAAATAATGCTTTTTTATTATTTTTAATATATTTCGCTGTAAATGATATAGCTGTAACACTAATCAATGTAGCTAATGTTCCTAAAAATATATCTAACATACCGTTAGGTCCAAGCATATTTGCTATAAAGCAACCTAATGTAAGTCCTCCTATATAAAATGGATCTACAAAAGCTAATAATACCATTATTTCTGAAATCCTAAATTGAATGTTTCCATAACTTATAGGCGCTAATACAAGTGTTAGCACTGCATAAATAGCAGCTATAAGTGCTGTTCTAACTAATCGTTTTGTTGTTTTACTACTTTTCATTAAATATCCTCCTAAAAAATTAGTTTAACAACCTCCTAAACTTTACACTAAGTTTTAATTTATATTTTAGTATAAAAATTTCACTAAAATATATGGACAATTTAAACAAAACGAGTAACTGTAAGTATGATTAAAGCCAGAACAAAATCGCTAAGATGACGATAAGCCATTGATATATAAATATACTTCTTAAAATGCATATATTTATATACATCTACTAGGCGAATATATTCTTTGTTTACTCTTTATTTTTCTATCTTTATTAATAAGTTAAATCATAAATAACACTTAAATTTAATGCCTTTATCATTATATAAAGAATAAAAAAATCGTAGGACATTACATCCTACGATAAAAATTCAATAATCTAATAAACCCTTATAAATATATAAAAGTTTATTATTACTAAAAGTTAACCGTAGTTTTGTTTAAAGTCAGGAGGCTTCCGAACTGACTATATTAAATTATAACAAATCTTTAGAATTATTACAACGTAATATTATTTGTTATATCCATCCTTATTATTTGTATGCCATACCCAAGCATCTTCTATAATCTTTGTTATATTAGTTCTGCTTGGATTCCATCCTAATATTTTTTTTGCTTTATCTGAAGACGCAACTAACTTACTTGGATCCCCTGCTCTTCTTTCACCTATTTGTGCTGGAATTAAATGCTTAGTAACTTTTCTTGCAGATTCAATTATTTCTTTAACTGAAAATCCTTGACTACTTCCAAGATTAAATATATTACTATTTCCTCCATTTAATAGATATTTCATTGCTAAAATATGTGCTTCTATTAAATCTTCAACATGAATGTAATCTCTTACACAAGTACCATCTTCAGTGTCATAATCTTCACCATATATTGTTATAAAATCTCTTTTTCCAAGTGCTACTTGAAGTACTATTGGAATTAAATGTGTTTCTGGATTATGATCTTCTCCAATAACTCCACCTTCTCTTGCTCCAGCAACATTAAAATAACGAAGTGATACATATTTTATTCCATAAGCCTTATCACACCATTTCATTATTTTTTCCATTGTAAGTTTTGTTTCACCATATGGATTTGTGGGACAAGTTTCCATTTCTTCAGTTATTGGAATTTGTTTTGGTTCACCATAAGTTGCTGCTGTTGAAGAAAATACTATATTTTTCACATTAAATTCATTCATAACTTCTAATAAAACTTGAGTTCCTTGAACATTGTTATTGAAGTATTTAAGAGGATCTACCATAGATTCTCCAACTAAAGAATTTGCTGCAAAATGAATTACTGCTTCAAAAGATTCTTTTTCAAAAACATCCTTTAAAAATTCCTTATCTCTTATATCACCCTTGTAAAATTTAGCCTTTTCATTTATTGCTTCCTTATGCCCAGTTAGTAAATTATCTACAACCACAACATCATAATCATTATCTATTAATTGGCTTACTGCATGAGAACCAATATAGCCTGCTCCACCTAAAACTAAAATACTCATTATTAACCTCACTTCTATAAATCACTAAATATATTTATTTTAAAATTATATATTTAAGTCCTTAACTCTTATACATAATATGTTAAATCTATAATTTATATTATATTACTTTTTAATTGTAAAATCATCCTCTAAAACATAATATTTTATTAAGCATTTTATAATTTTTCAACTTCTTCTTGTATTTTTTGCATTTTTAAATCTGTTGCTGAAATTATATCTGCACATTCCTTTAAATCTGCTCTTATATGTTTTGGCGTATCTTCTCCTTTTTTATAATAAAGTTTATGTTCTAAGCTTGCCCAAAAATCCATTGCAATAGTTCTTATCTGAACTTCTACTTTTACATTTTCTATATGATCTGAAAAATAAATTGGAACTTCTAATACCATATGTAAACTTCTATATCCATTTTCCTTTGGATTTTTTATATAATCTTTTTCTTCCACTAATCTTATGTCATTTTGACTTTTTAACATATTAGCAATTTCATATATATCACTTACAAATGAACATACAACCCTTACTCCAGCTATATCATTTAAATTTTCTCTCGCTGATTTAATACTAATATCAAAGCCTCTTCGCTTAAGCTTTTCTAATATGCTTCTAGGTGATTTAACTCTAGATTTCATATATTCTATAGGATTTCTTTTTCTTCTTATTTTAAATTCAAAATCTAAAATATCTAATTTAGTTTTAATTTCTTTTATAGCAGAACTATATATCATTAAAATTTCTTGAACTTCATCTAGTTTTTCCTCTACGTTTTCAGTTGATATGGTTACATTTCCACAATCAAAAAATATTTTATCACTCTCTCTTAAGTCGTTCATAATTATGTCATCCCCCTTTAGTATACTAAATAAACATCTACAATGAATATGTTAACATATTCATTGTAAAAATCAATCTTTTAAAATCATTATAACTTTTAAGCAATTAAATTTATATATAATTTAATAAAATACAGCATATTAATACATACTAATATTAAAATAGAAAATTTGATATTATTCATTAACTTGGAGGTTATATATTTATGAACAATAAATACTTAGACTTGTTTGATACATTAGTCAAGTCATATTATGATGGTAATTTTGACGAAACCCTTAATCGCATCATGGTATGTCATGAAGTATCTCCACAAGAAACATTTGAAATAATAACATCACTTTGTGGAGTAAAACTTAAATTTGATAATAATTATGTATACAATATAAAAAAAGCAATTACAGAATACACTGTAAATAAGAGAATAGTTGAAAAACTTGAATGTTGTGGCGCTAATTGTACACCTAACAAAGAAAAAAAATACACTTGTGAATTAGCATGTCCTTTTAATGCTATATATTATGATAGTGAAAAAAACTCTACTGCTATAAACAAAGATATGTGTATTAATTGTGGTATATGCATTGATTCATGCAAGAATGGACGAATATTAGATAAGGTCGAATTTTTACCTATAATTAATCTAATAAAAGAAAATAAAACTGTTATTGCTGCTGTAGCACCTGCAATTGCTGGACAATTTGGAGAAAATGTAACAATGGATCAATTAAGAGAAGCTTTTATCAAAGCAGGTTTTACTGATATGGTTGAAGTTGCATTTGCTGCTGATATACTAACAGTAAAAGAAGCTGTTGAATTTAATAAGCATGTTAATAAACCTGATGATTTAATGATAACCTCTTGTTGTTGTCCAATGTGGGTGGGAATGTTAAAAAAAGTGTATAAAGAACTTGTCCCTGATTTATCGCCATCAGTTTCTCCCATGATTGCAGCTGGAAGAATATTAAAAAAACTAAATAAAGATACTAAAGTAGTCTTCATAGGCCCATGTATTGCAAAAAAAGCTGAGGCAAAGGAAAAAGATTTAATTGGAGCTATTGATTTTGTATTAACATTCCAAGAAGTAGAACAAATCTTTAGAGCTTTAAAGATAAATCCAATAGACTTAAATGGAGTTCCATCTATTGAATATACATCAAAGGCTGGACGTTTATACGCTAGAACTGGTGGTGTTTCAATTGCTGTTTCTGAAACAATAGAAGAACTCTATCCAGAAAAATTTAAAGATTTTAAAAGTGTTAAAGTTGATGGAATTAAAGATTGTAAATCAATACTTGATAAAGCTCTAAAAAAAGAAGTAAATGCTAATTTTATAGAAGGTATGGGGTGTCCTGGTGGATGTGTCGGAGGTCCAAAAGCTATTGTACCACCAACTAAATCCAGAATTGCAGTCGATAAATTTGCTTATGATTCACCTATAAAAGTTCCTGTTCACAGTAGGATTTTAGATGATGTATTATCAAAGATTGGTATAAATTCAATGGATGATTTTAAGGATCCTAAAAAAATAGAAATATTAGAACGTGATTTTTCAAATTAATTTTCATTTTGATTAAATTATAATTATAATTTTCTAATTGAAGCACCTTATATTCTAAAATATATAGAAAATTTATAATCTAATGTTTTTATAAGACTATATTTTAAGTATGTTACTATATGAAATAATCAAGATATACTCTAAAAAGCTTTTAAGTTTTCACTATCTTAACTTATTCATATGTCAATCATTACAAAAAATATAGTCTTTTTTATATAAATAATCCTTTCTTAAATTAAGCTTAATAAATATACTATATAGTAGATGGAAATTTTATTTAATGTTACCATATAGTTATATTATATTTTCTGTTACTCATTAGTTTTTTATAATTTAATTGGAGGGATTATTAATGAAAAAGAATTACTTTTTAAGTATTTTACTATTCTTTTCGCTTATTCTAAGTATTCAATATCCAGTATTTGCAGATGAAAATTATAGTAAATCATTAGAAAATGCTATTACAAAAACCAAAGATATAATAACAATTCCTGATACTTATACTGATTTTACTCATTCTGGTAGAGAGCAAAAAACAATTCTTGGACAAGTAAATTTATTTGAACTTAATTGGTCAGAAGTGCAAGGAAAATATGGCAACATATCGGTATCTATAGATGAAGATGGACATATGTATGATTTTTATAAATATAGTAATGAAAATACTTCAAAGTTACTTGCATCTGTCACTAAGGATGAAGCAAGACAAGCTTGTGAAGATTTTATAAAAAAAGCACTTAAAAATCATTATAGCTCTTTAAAGGAAGCAAGTACTTACAATGATCCAACAGATAATGCTTATACATTTAAATATAAATGTTATTTTAATAATATTCCATTAAACTTTTTATATGTAAATATTTCTGTAGATAAACATACTGGTGAAATAATTACTTTTAATACAAATAACTTAAATACAAACTCTCTTTCTTATCCTTCTAATGATAATATAATTGAAAAATTTAAAGCTAAAAAATCATATATTGATAAAATTGGTTTAAAGTTAAATTATTATTCTTATTATGATTATAAAAATAATAAGCTAAATATTTTCCCAGCATACTGCATAAATAGTACTCCTGATGTAGCTATAGATGCACATTCTGGAGAAAAGATTTCTATAAATAATGACAATATATATTTAGGTAAAAATGGATATGAAAATACTAATGAAAGCTTAGATTCCTTAAAAAATTTAACAAAAGAAGAAGACGATGCAATAAAAAATGTATCTGGACTTATAAACAAAGACACAGCTACAGATATAATAAAAAAATATAGTGATTTAGACTCTTTTGAAAGTAAAATTTCTAATTCTCATATAAACAAAGATTTAATATCAAATAATTATATTTGGACTATTAATTTTGAAAATGCTTCTGCAGAAATAGACGCTAAATCAAGTGAACTATTATCTTTTTATCATTATTCAAATATTGATGATAAAACCAATATGATACCTATTGACGATGCTAAAAATATAGCAGCTAATTTTCTAAATGAAGTTTCTCCTAATAAGTTTAAAGAAACAAAATTAGAAGTCTTAGATATAAATGAAAATGATAACTTTTATAATTTTAAATTTATCCGTCAAGTAAACGGAATTAACTTCATAAATAACTATTTTATGGTTTCTATTAATAAAGCTAGCGGAAAAGTTTGTGAGTATACTCGCCAATGGTATGATAATGTTAACTTTCCAGATATAGATTCAGCATTAACATCTGAATCAATTTTTGATAAAATTGGCGATAAATTTGGATTAGAATATACAATGTCTAATGATAAAAATATTTCTTTAATATATAACTTTATAGATTTAGGTGAAAATTATCTTGTTAATCCTTTTAATGGGACAAGAATTAAGTTTAATGGCGAAGAATATACAGAAAATACACTTCCTAAATATTCTGATATAAATGGACATTGGTGTGAGAAAACAGTTAAAGAGCTATTAGAAAATGGTTATTATTTAAAAGGTGATAAGTTTAATCCTGATAATAACATAACTCAAATTAATTTTTTAAGATATCTTTATTCTCAAATTGGGGACTTTAATAATGATGATGATAAATTTTATGACATGATTATAGAAAAAGGTATTTTAAAAATAGAAGAAAAATCACCAAATTCATTGCTTACAAATAAAGATATAAGTAAATTAATAGTTAGATATTTAGGATATGATAAGATTGCTAGAAATTTTTATATTTTTAATAATCCATTTAATGATTCAATTGAAGATGATGTTAAAGGCTATGCTGCAATTTGTCATTCCTTAGGCATAATTACAGGTGATGAAAATAATAATTTTAATCCAAACAATAATGTAACAAATGCTGAATCTGCAAAAATAATATATAACTTATTAACTAAAGCAAACAATAAATAAAACTGTGTTTTAGTAAAATAGTTGCTATATGTATAAATAATGTTTACTGAGTAATTAAACTTAGGAATGTTAAAATGAGAATAGTCCCATTTTAACTTGCTCTCAATATAAAATTGGAACAAGCCATAAATGGGACTATTAAAAGGGAATTCCACTTTGCTGAGTAAATTCCAAATGCAAAATATAAAATCCACAGTATGAAAGTTGGTGTAGCCAAATGTAAAATTTGGACACTTGCTTTTTTGGTTCTCACATAAAGATTCTCAAAATCCAATTACAACTCAATTTTAACATTACATATATAAAACATATTTAAAACACAGTCTTATTAGTTGAACCTTCCAAATATAAAAGCTTTTCTTTTATGTCTAAACCACCCGAATATCCAACTAGCTTACCACTTTTCCCAATAACCCTATGGCATGGTATAAAGATAGGAATTGGATTCTTATTATTAGCAAGACCAACAGCCCTTGATGCTTTAGGATTTCCTATTTTTTCAGCTATATCTCCATAAGTACAAGTTTTTCCGTATGGAATACCTTGCAATTCATTCCATACAGATTTCATAAAATCAGTACCATATGGCTCTAACGGAATTTCAAACTGCTTTCTATTTTTACAAAAATATTCTTCTAACTGAGTGAAAGCTTTTTTTATAAGATCAGTTTCAATTAAAATCATATCTTCAGCAACACTATCTCTATTAAAATATAAATTTGTGATAGCGCTTCCATTGTCCGCTATTCCTATATTCCCAAGAACTGTTTTATAGAAAAATATATTTTTCACTAAATGCCAATCCCCCATCCTTTTTTATGTTTAAGTTATATAACTTCTATAACTTTTGATACCCATTTGCATAAGTTAGCTGATGCTTTTTGAGCTGTTTCTACTACTCTTTCATGTGAATGTTTAACTTTTTGTATTCCTGTTGCCATATTAGTAATACAAGCTATTCCTAATACATCCATTCCTAAATAGTTAGCAACTATTGTTTCTGGTACCGTTGACATACCTACTGCATCAGCGCCATGTTTTCCTATCATTCTAACTTCCGCAGCTGTTTCATAGTATGGTCCCATAAATCCAGCGTAAACGCCTTCATCATATTTTATTCCTAATTCATCAGCTACTTTTTTAGCTTTATTCATAAGTTCTATTTTATATGGTTCTGACATATCTGGGAATCTAGTTCCTAATCTTTCATCATTAACCCCAATTAATGGGTTTGTTCCAAATAAGTTAATGAAGTCATTTATAATCATTAATGTTCCTGGTTCAAAATTTGTATTTATTCCACCACAAGCATTTGTTACTATTATTTTTTCTATTCCTAATTGTTTCATTACATATATTGGGTATGTAACTTCTTTCATGTTATAGCCTTCATAATAGTGAAATCTTCCTTGCATTAATAGAACTTCAACACCATTAATTTTTCCAAATGCTAATTTTCCTTCATGTCCTTTAACTGTAGATACTGGAAAATTAGGTATTTCTTCATAAGATATACTTTCCATATCTTCTACAACATTAACTAAGTCTCCTAATCCTGATCCAAGTATTATTGCAATTTTAGGGTTTCTTTTTACTTTCTCATTAATGTAACTTACTGATTCCATTATTTTATTGTACATATCATTTCCTCCATTGTTAAATTTATTGTATATTACTATATTAACCGCAAATGTCAATATTGTAAAATACTTATATCCTTTTTATCTTAATAAATTTCTTTTTCCCTATTTTTAGTATATCATTATCATTGATTTTAGCATTGTCAAACTCTAATACTTTTTCAGTATTTATTTGTACTCCACCTTGCTCTACTAGCCTTCTAAATTCCTTATTAGAAGGTACTAATCCTTCATCTACAAGGATTCTACTTATTTCTTTTAACTTTAAAAATTCTTTTGGTATATTTATTTCTGGCACTTCACTAGGTAAACATCCATTTTTAAATACTTGTTCATAATATTCAATAGCAGCCTTTGTTTCTTCTTCTGAATGATATAAACTTGTAATAATTTTAGCAAGTTCTAACTTTATATCTCTAGGATTTTTTCCATTTTCAAGATCATTTTTTATCTCATCAATTCTATCTGGATGTTCATCAGTTGCTAATTCAAAGTACTTTATAATAAGATTATCTGGTACTTCCATAGTCTTTTTAAACATTACTTCAGCCTGTTCATCTACTCCAATGTAATTTCCAAGACTTTTACTCATCTTTTCCACTCCATCGAGTCCTTCTAAAATTGGCATGAATATTGCTATTTGTTGCTCCATTCCCATGCCTTTTTGTAGAGTTCTGCCCATAAGAATATTAAATGTTTGATCAGTTCCACCAAGCTCTATGTCAGCTTTTAGTACAATTGAATCGTATCCTTGCATCAAAGGGTAAAAAAATTCATGGATACCAATAGGTGCATTATTACTATAACGATTTTTAAAATCATCTCTTTCAAGCATTCTTGCAACTGTAGTCGTTGCAGCTAATTTTAATACTTCTTCAAATTTTAATTTAGATAACCATTCACTGTTGAATCTAATTTCTGTCTTTTCCTTATCTAAAACTTTTAAAATTTGTTTTTGGTATGTCATTGCATTTTCTATAACTTGTTCTTGTGTTAATGGTTTTCTTGTTTTTGACTTACCAGTTGGATCTCCGATTTTGCCTGTGAAATCTCCAATTAAAATAACAGCCCTATGCCCTAAATCTTGCATTTGTTTTATTTTTCTTAGAACAACTGCATGACCTAAATGTATATCTGGTGCACTTGGATCTAATCCTAATTTAATTGTTAATGGTTTATTTTCATTTTCAGATTTAATAAGCTTTTCTTTTAATTCTTCTATGCTTATAATATCTGCTGCTCCCTTTGCTATAATTTTAATTTGTTCATCAATTGTTTTTTTCATATACCATAACTCCTTATATTTTAAATTTTAATATAAGCAAGTTCTATAAGATTTATAAAAGCTAATAAGCATTATTAAAGTTGCTTTTACGTGTGTAATTTTTTACATTATCAATATTTTCAAATATAAATTAGAAAATATGACAACAAAAAAACTCTCATCCTTTATTTTATAAAGGACGAGAGTATATCTCGTGTTACCACCTTAATTTATTAATTACTCACATAATTAACCTCTTCAAGTACGCCATTTTCATGGATATACTTTAGCACTATAACGTGTGCAAGGATACGTCTAACCTACTTAAAAATTTAATTTTGTTCAGTTTGAAGCTCTAAGATGTATTCAAAATTAGAATTCCATATGCCTCTCATCATCCGGCAATTTTCTGTTTGGCTCATCTAATTTCTACTTGTTCTTTTCACAGCTTTTCTTTAAATCTCATACTCCGAAATACAATAAATATAAATCTTCGTTATGCTATGTATATATTAAATTATTTACAATTATAGATAAATAATTTTTATTTGTCAAGTAATATAAATTCTACTTTTTGTAACCACTTTCCATTTTTAAATAAAATATTTATACGAGAATTCACTATATTTTATCACTTTATTCTATTTTTATGTACAAAAAAACCAACATTCATAAAAATTTGAATATAGTAACCCCGTAAAAGGATTAACTTATAATCAACTATTATGGTAGTTGGTAGAAACGTTCAACCTATTATGAACTTATATAAGCTAAAATATTATTTAATTAATGATTGTTTATTATTTAATTTAAATGCAAATTATAAATTTCGCTACCGTATTATTTATATTAAATAATATCATAGTGAAAATACAAAGTCAACATTGTATTTGCTCTATAAATTTAATTTTTATAAACTTTTTTAATTAAACAGATAAAAGAGATTAATACTAAATCTAGTATCAATCTTTTTTATTTGGATTTCAGGTTTCATTTTAAAACATATGTTAATATATTCAACAGGTGAAGTTGACTATATACATCATCAATCCACTCATAAAACATAGCTTTCTATTTTAACTTAGAAAGTTTTTCATTTTTAATCCTATTAACATTGTAATAAACTTTTTCTATATCTATAGTTGTAAATACTCCATTTTTATATACAACTTTTCCATCTATCATGGATAAACAAATATCACTTGCTTGTGAAGAATAAAATATATTCGCTAGCACATCAAATACAGGTTGCATATGAGGTTTATTAAAATCATAAACAACAATATCCGCTTTATTTCCTACTTTAATACAACCACAATCATTTCTTCCTTGTGACATTGCACCATTTAAACATGATATTTTTAGTATTTCTTTTGAACTTAAGAATAATGGATCTTTATTAGCTCCTTTGTGTAATAACGCTGCAAGATTAACTTCTTCAAGCATATTAAGATTATTATTACTTGCTGCGCCATCTGTTCCAATGCTCACATTGATTCCATGTTCTAGCATAGTCTTTAATGGAGCTACTCCACTACCAAGTTTTAAATTACTAGTTGGACAATGTGATACTGTAACATTATTTTCCTTAAGAATGTTAAAATCATCTCCTTCAAGAAAAACACAATGTGCTGCTGTTGTTTTACTATTAAAAGTTCCGCACTTATAAAAATATTCAGCTGGAGTTAATCCCCCATGTCTTTCCTTACAGGCTTGTTGTTCAAGTGCTGTCTCTGAAAGATGTATATGCATGTTCATTTCTGTAGAATTACAGTAATCAGAAATTTGCTTTACTAATTCTTCTGAAGATGTATATTCTGCATGTATAGACACATCACCTTTGATAGCTCCATTTTTAGAATTTTTAGCGTAATTACGAATATATTCTGTTTCTTTATATGAATTATGTTTAAAATAATCATTATTTTCATCATTTTTCAAATATGAGCTTGAAATATTTGCTTTCATTCCTGTTTCTTCAATAGCTTGTACTAAAGATTCAAGATGAGAATACATGTCAGTAAAAGATACTACCCCACTTTTTATCATTTCAGATATTCCAAGTAAAGTACCCCAATAACAATCTTCATCTGTAAGCAAAGCTTCAAACGGGAAAATTCTTTCAGTTAACCATCTTTGTAAAGGTAGACCTTCACCATATCCTCTAAGTAGAGTCATTGGTACATGACAATGTGTATTAAAAAATCCTGGCATTGCAACCTTATTTTTACCATCATACACTTCACCAGCATAGTTTTTCGGAATATTTTCTCCAATATATACTATTTTATTGTCCTCTACTAAAATATTAGTTCCTTCAATAGTATCAAAGTTTTCATCAATCATTGTAATATTTTTAAATAACATAATAAGCATCCCCATTTCTTTTTTGTTTACGGTAGCGGGTATTATAAATTTGCTTATTATAATTTATGATGATATCAAAAATAATTAAAATATTCAAGAATTATTTTTATGCAAAAGCATTATTTTTTTACTACATTATACTACTTAACATTTTTATCTAAAAAAATTGAAAAATCAAGTTAAACCTTATACATATTCACTAATTGAAAAAATTACAGTAAATTTAATTTTAATTTGTGCTCTATTTACATTTTTTAAATAGTAATAACAAAAATTAATTATCATTACTGGCATAGTAAAGAGAGCGAAACTTTTAAAGCTTCTCTCTCTTTATAAAATTATAAATATAATTATTATTTATAATTTTTTTCATAACTTGCTGTATCAACAAGAACATAAGATGTATTGCCTTCAATAGTAACTTTATTGCCTTCAATTTTACCTAAACTCTCTATACCAGCTTTATCTTTATTTACTACGATAGTCCAATTATCACTTGGTAATGTAATATCAATAGATTCCTTATTAGAATTAAATATTACAACTATATTTTTCCATTCATCTCCAACTGCTTTACCGTTTATTGTATATGCAATTAAATTATCTTTATTATTAACACTTTGTAAAAATTTAAGATTATTTTCAATATCAATTGCTTTAGTCATTCTAAACGCCTTATGAGAACTTCTTAAATTAATTAACCCTTTATAATAATTATATAAATCCTCATATTTTTCGATTCTATTCCAATCTAATTTATTTACATCATCTGGAGAATTATAACTGTTTTCATTAAAGGTTCCATCTTCATTAACTTTAGTTCTTGCAAATTCTTCACCAGCTTGAATAAATGGGATTCCTTGTGATGTAAATACAACTGCTGCCGTCATTTTATTCATATCTTTCAATTCTTCATCATTCTTATTAGGGTTAACAGTTTTAAGTCTATCCCATAAAGTCAAATTATCATGGCATGACACATAATTAATAGTTTGATAAGGTTCATTAGCCCATGGTTTTTTAGAATATTTTACTTTATTATAATCTATATCATCGTGTTTAGTGGAACCTACTATACCAAACTTCACCCAATCTTCAAATCCAGGTTCTCCATTAATAAATGCAGGCGCAGTATTATTAAAAACATCACCCTTTAAGCCATCTCTTATATCATCACTAAATACTCCTATTTGCTTATCTCCAAATTTAGGAACGTTAATTTTTAATGATTGTTCTTCATTAGGTAATGCACAAGAACCTCCTGCCCATCCTTCACCATAAATTAATATACTACTATCTATTTTATCTAACTCGTCTCTTATTAACTTCATTGTATCAATGTCATGATTAGCCATTAAATCAAATCTAAATCCATCAATATGATATTCTTCTACCCAATACTTAACTGAATCTAAAATAAACTTTCTAACCATTGATCTATCTGAAGCTGTTTCATTTTCACATCCTGAACCATTAGAATGATTTCCCTCTGCATCTTGACGATAATAGTAATTTGGTACAGCTAAATCAAAATTTGAGCTTCCAGTTGTATACGTATGGTTATAAACGACATCCATAACTACTTTTATTCCTTGTTTGTGAAGTTCATTTATCATCTCTTTAAACTCTTTTATTCTCATTTTGCCATCATATGGATTAGATGAGTATGACCCCTCTGGAACATTATAATTTTTAGGGTCATATCCCCAATTAAATTGAGGCATATCCAATCTGCTTTCATCTACAGAGCCATAATCAAAACTTGGTAATAATTGAACTGTATTTACTCCTAATTCTTTTAAATGAGCAACTCCTGTCTTTATATTTCCTTCTAAATTAGTTGTATCCTTTTGCCATACCCCTTTAAATTTACCTCTGTATTCTAAATTAACACCTGAATTAGGATCTATGGAAAAATCTCTAATGTGCATTTCATATATAACAGCATCTGTTGGATTTTTAAGTTCTGGTCTTTTGTCATTTTCCCAATCTAATGGATTTGTAGTTTCTAAATTTACTATCATTCCCCTATTACCATTAACTCCAACAGCTTTTGCATATGGATCTGTAACCTCATTTTGCTTTCCATTAACAGTTACTAAGTAATTATAATAAACTCCATCTAAATCTCCAGATTCTTTAACAGTCCAAACACCATTATTTGTTTTTACCATATCTAATTGTTTTTCAGCCTCTGAAGAATATAATTCACCATTTTTTCCATAAAAAATTACTTTAGCATTGGTTGCAGTTGGTGCCCATAATTTAAATTGTGTATTTCCTTTATCATATATTGCTCCTAATTCGCCATCATATGAGTATAAATCTTCAAATTCCTTACTTCCATATACTTTTCTAAATTCAGCATTTTTCACTCCATATTTAGGAATTTCTAAAGAATAAGTGCTCTTTAAATCTAATTTCTTATTAAATTTAATACATCCTTTAAGACCATTATTTTCAAGTTTAATTTTATATAAATCCTTTCCGGTAACGTTTTCATTTTCTTTTAAAATAAATTCATCAGTATTAGTAATTTTAGAACTAACCTCAAAATTAATTTCGTCAATAGAATCAATTTTTAAAGAGGATATTCTTTTCCCTATTGGTTTACTGTTATCCATATAAACCTTTTCATCTCCTTCAGCAATATATGCATTTATTTCACCATTATTATTTGCATACGCTAAATTTATACTCCTATCCTTATCTATATCTTTTTCTGCCCATTTATCTTTACCTTTTCTTATAATAAACGATATTTCTTTATTACCATTTGGGTTTAATTTATCAATTTCAGCAATTTTACCAAATTCATCTTCTTTATTAAATTCATATTCATTACCATCATTTTCATTAAACCAAGACCAAACATCCCATGAATCATAATTGTTATCAGATCTGTAGTAATGTAAATTTAATTTAATTTTATTAAAATTTTTATTTAAATTTTTATCTTCTCTATTTATTTTTTTGTTATTCTCATGTATTATAACCTCTTTATCTCCACTTGTTAAATCTACAGCTTGATCTTCTGTTGCTTTTTCACTCCAATTTGATTTTCTAATAATAAAAAATAATTGTTTTTGATCTTTATTGGCTTTTATAACTGCAAATTTTCCTTCATTATCTTCACCAATAAAGTTTACAGCTTCTCCATCCTTTCCTTTTTCCCATGCCCATATATCCCAATCACGATAATTCTTATCTAAGCGATCATATCTTATTTTTACATATACTTCATCATTTTTTTCAGTAGCTTTAACAGTTTCAGCTTGTATTTGTACCAGCGTAAAAATAAATGTAATCATAAGTATCATTGCCCATATCTTTTTAATTTTTCTCATAGTCTTACCCCCTATTAAATGTTTACATTAATAATATATCACACTTTTCTAATTAAGGAAATACTTGTAAAAAAAATAAGCATTTTAAGTTATAATTAAACCTAAAATGCTTATTTAATATTAGAAATTATTTAATCTATTTTAATTTTACTAAAAGTTCACCAGTTTTTACTTGTTTTCCTTCTTCTGCAAAAATAGATTCTACAACACCATCACAACTAGCAACTATATTGGTTTCCATTTTCATTGCTTCTATTACTACTAAGCTTTCTCCTTCTTTAACCTCTTGACCTTCTTTTACAAGTACATTTATTATATTACCTGGAATACTTGCACCAATTTCAAGTTTATTTGATGAATCAGCCATTTTATTTGGATTATCAAGACTTAATGCACTTTTAGCTCTTTCTGTTTTATCTTTTATTTTTATCTCTCTTCTATTTCCATTTATTTCAAAATCAATAGTTCTATATCCTTCATTATCTAACTTTCCAATTTCAATTAATTGAACAATCATTGTTTTACCTTCAGCAACTTCGATTTCGCTTGTTTCACCTTCAGATAAACCGTGGAAGAATACATCACTTCCCATAAGACTTACATCTCCATATTTTAGTACTGACTTTATAAAATCTTCAAATACATCTGGATATAAAGCATAACTTAGTATATCTCTTTTACATGGTTTAAATTTATATTTTTCTTTTAAGTATTTTTCAATTTTATCAAAATCTTCTGGTGGTAATAATTCTCCAGGTCTAACTGTAATAGGTTTCTCTCCCTTTAAAACAAGTTTTTGTAATTCTTCAGGAAATCCTCCTTCTGGTTGACCCATCATTCCTTTAAAATATGAAACTACTGAATCTGGAAAAGCCATATTCTTTGCTTTTTCATATATGTTTTCAGGTGTTAAATTGTTTTGTACCATAAATATAGCCATATCTCCAACCATTTTTGAAGATGGTGTAACTTTTATTATATCACCAAGTAAATCATTTACTTTTTTGTACATCTTCTTCACTTCATTAAATCTATGTCCCATTCCAAAACTTTCAACTTGTGGCTTTAAATTTGAATATTGTCCTCCTGGAATTTCAAATTTATAAATTTCTGCACTACCTGATTTTAAATCAGATTCAAATTGATCATACACAGGTCTTACTGCATCCCAATAATCAGATAATTTTTGAATTCCACGTATATCAATTCCTGTGTCTCTGTCAGTATTGTTAAGAGCTGCAACTATTGAATTTAAAGCTGGTTGACTTGTAAGTCCTGACATACTATTAAAAGTTGTATCAATAATATCAACCCCTGCATCCGCAGCCATTAATACAGTTGCAACACCATTTCCTGTTGTATCATGTGTATGAAGATGAATTGGAATTGAAACTTCATTTTTTAATGCAGTTATAAGTTTCTTAGCTGCATAAGGTTTAAGCAATGCAGACATATCTTTTATTGCAAGTATATGTGCACCCATTTTTTCAATTTCTTTAGCCTTATCCACATAATATTTCAAACTATACTTATCTCTATTTTCATCTAAAATATCACCTGTATAGCACAGTGCAACTTCTGCAACTTTATTGGCTTTAAGTACCTCTTCTAAAGATACTTCTATTCCTTTCAACCAATTTAGTGAATCAAATATTCTAAATATATCTATTCCACTATTAGCTGATTCTTTTATAAATTCTCTTATTACATTATCAGGATAATTTTTATATCCAACACCATTTGCACCTCTAATAAGCATTTGGAACATAACATTAGGAATTCTTTTTCTTAACGAGTCAAGTCTTCTCCATGGAGATTCTTTTAAAAATCTATATGCAGTATCAAACGTAGCTCCACCCCACATTTCAAGTGAGAATAAATCATTTCCATATAATGCTGTTGCTTTAGCTATATTTTTCATATCCTTACTTCTAACACGAGTAGCCATTAATGATTGTTGAGCATCTCTCATTGTAGTATCTGTAAGTAATAATTTATTTTGATTTTTTATCCATTTAACTACCCCTTCTGGACCTTCTGCATCTAATATTTGCTTAGTTCCTGACAAACCATCTAAAGAATTTACTATAGGAATTACAGGAACATCATATTCTTTCTTAATTCCTTTTGTTTCATTTACTAACTTTTCACCAATAAAATTAAGTAATTTATATTCACTATCGTTTTGTGGTGATATATCAAACAATTGTGGATTTTCTGATATAAAGTTAGTATCACACTCACCTTTTTTAAATGTTTCATTATTTAATACATTTATTAAAAAGTCTACATTTGTTTTTATGCCTGTAATTGTTGACTCTTTTATTGCACGTATTGATTTTCTAACAGCATCTTCAAAAGTTCTTGAATACGCTGTTGTTTTGACTAATAAACTATCATAATAAGGACTTATGACTGCACCACCAAAGCCATTTCCTCCATCTAGTCTTATACCAAATCCTGAACTAGTTCTATAAACATCTATCTTTCCTGTATCGGGTGCAAAATTGTTTGATGGATCTTCAGTAGTTATTCTACATTGAATCGCATAACCTCTTGGATTTATATCTTCTTGAGAATATATCCCGATTTCTTTAGAATTTAATGCATAACCTTGTGCTATTAAAATTTGACTTTGAACTAAATCTATTCCTGTAGTCATTTCTGTTATTGTATGTTCTACTTGAATTCTTGGGTTCATTTCTATAAAATAATGATTTCCGTGCATATCTACTAAAAATTCTAAAGTCCCTGCATTTCTATAATCAACAGCTTTAGCTATTTTTAATGCATCAGTACATATTTCTTGTCTTTTTTCTTGAGTTAAAGATAAAGCTGGACTAATTTCAATAACTTTTTGGTGTCTTCTTTGAATAGAACAATCTCTTTCATAAAGATGAACTACATTTCCATATTTATCGCCTAAAATTTGAATTTCTATATGTTTTGGTCCTTCTATGTATTTTTCAATAAACATATCATCTATACCAAAAGCCTTTTTAGCTTCATTTTTGGCACTTAAAAATGAATCAACAAGCTCATTTTCATGTCTTACTATTCTCATGCCTCTTCCACCGCCACCAGCAGCAGCTTTTATCATAACTGGATAACCGCACATACCAGCAATTTCAATTGCCTCTTTTTCACAAGTTATTGGTTTTTCTACTCCCGGTATTACAGGAACTCCAACATTTTTAGCAACTATTTTTGATTTTATCTTATCGCCTAATTGATCCATCATTTCAGATTTTGGACCTATAAATTCTATACCTACTTCTTCACATCTTCTTGCAAATTCAGGATTTTCAGATAAGAATCCATAGCCTGGATGTATAGCATCTACATTCTTCTTTAATGCAAGTTTTATAATCTCATCAATATTTAAGTATGCTTCTACCGGCCCCTTATTTTTGCCTATTTGATATGCTTCATGCGCTTTAGTTCTGAAAAGAGAACGTTTATCTTCTTCTGAGTATATAGCAACAGTTCTTATTCCAAGTTCATGGCATGCTCTAAATATTCTTATTGCAATTTCCCCTCTATTTGCAACTAATACTCTTTTAAATTTCTTCCCCAATTAATACACTCCTTTATTCTTTTCTTATACTTTTATTAAAGTACATTTGATTGATTTAATTAATTCAATTAATAATATTATAGAAATTATAGCACATTTACCTAAAATTTTCACTTAATATTCGTTATTATTTTTCTTTTAACTATAGTATTGTAAAATTCGCTTATAAAACTAATTTAAATCTAAAACTCTACAATTTATCTACATTCTTATTAAAAAATTTAATTAAAAAATCTGAAAAATCGTAGAATTATTTATTTAATTTTACATCTTATTTTTAATTTATAAAGTTCGTATTATATCTTTAATATTTGCATTATACTGATAGTTTATCATCTAATTATATTAGCTTTGAATTCCATGTTAATTTGTTTATTTTTCATAAGTATACCTGTATCTAAATAAAAAATCACTTTTTCATTATCTATTTTCCTGAAAAAATATTAACAACATTATTTTCTTTCATATAATAAAAAATATACTTATTTATATATTTAGTTAGAAGAGTCACTCCTACTAAAATGAATTTAATGTATTTTTACTTACTCTCAAGTCTTATTTTAAATACAGTTTTGACTCAAATATCATTTTAAACAAAAATAGCTGAGTGTAATAAAAATACTCTCAGCTATTTTTTAATAAGTCTAATATCTATTTCTATAAAATTATCTAACTCAATTATATATTATAATTATTTAAACCATTATACTTCAACAATATTCTTTAGCCATTTCTTTTGTTTATATCTTTTAAAGCTTAGAACAAATTTATAAATTTCTTCTGCTAATACTAGTACATAAACCCAATAAATAGGTAATGATAAAAATATCCCACCTAAATAAGCTAAAGGAATTCCTATAAGCCATACTCCAGTAGTATCTAAAATAAGTCCTGATTTAGTATCGCCTCCACTTCTAAGTACTCCTGTAATATTAACTAAATTGAACATTTTAAAAGGTAAGTATAATACAAATACGATTAGACATTTACTTATATCTACTGCCACTGCTTCTGTTACAGTAAACAAATGTATTAATGGCCATCTTGTTAAAATACATATAATTCCTATAAATAAAGTAGTTATAAATTGCAATATAAGAAGATATTTTGCATGTATGTCTGCTTTTTTAAGTTTATTTGCCCCTAGCTCATTTCCTAAAATAACAGCTGTTGCTGCACTAATACCTTGGAATATTACAACTGCTATTTGTTCAACTGTTTGAGTTATAGTGATAGCTGCAACTGCTCCATCTCCCATTCTTCCATACACAAGTGAATATATAGTTACTCCAAGTCCCCACATAAACTCATTTGCAATAACAGGAGACACTGTAATAAAAAACATTTTTATAAATGTTTTATCAAAAGCAACTAATTCCTTTAACCTTGCAGCAGCTGGTCCATTCTTTAAATAAACTATACTTAATACACTTATACATTCAATTATTCTAGCAATTAAAGTTCCAATGGCAGCACCTTGTACACCTAATGCTGGAAAACCAAAGTGCCCAAATATTAATGTGTAGTTTAAAATTGCATTAATTAAAATTGAAAATAAGCTTATTACAACTGGTGCTTTTACTTCATTTACAGCTCTTAACAAAGAAATATAAGCATTAGTAATTGCTGTTAATGGATAACTTAATGCGACAATTGATAAGTATGCAACTCCAATACCTATTGTTGATTCATTCGGTGTAAAAATCCTCATAACTATATTAGGACATATTAAACTTGGAACAACAAATATTATTGCACCAAATAAACCTATAATTAAAGATATTCCCAGTACTTTTCTTATATTTTTAATATCTTTTTTACCCCAATATTGGGCAGTTAATATTGATGAGCCACTTACAATTCCAAATAATAATAATGTAAATACAAAAAAGACTTTGTTTGCAAGTCCTACAGCTGCAATAGTAGTTTCACCTAATTGTCCTATCATCATAGTGTCTATGAGATTTAATGTTGTGTTAAGCAAAGCTTGTATTGTCACTGGAATAGCAATTGCTATAGTTTTTCGAAGAAATGATTTATCTTCTGCTATGTTCATTAACTGTTTTGTTATTGTCACTATTTCTTCCCCCTTTTATCTATATAAATAACTAAAAACATCTAAAAACTCCACGTACAATACTAACATAAAATATATAATTTTACCAAGTACTCTACAATAAGGTAATTTATACTATACGTTTAATTGTAAATAGAATATCAAAGGCTTTAATTCAAAATCTTAGGTTTTATCAGCTCTTAAAATTTAAAAATTATTATGGAATTAAATATATAAAACGATAAAAAACTAGAATTCATAATTAATAGTAATTTAACTACGATTCTAGTTTTAGTTAATTATATATATCTCCTTATAATAGCCTAGTGACATTGAAATTTGCTTTTTAGAATCCTTCAAGCTAATTTCTCAGTTCACGAGCTTTATACGAAAATATATATAATATTTCTAAAATACAATTTTAAAAGCATTATTTTTTAATTTTTATGATTCCTTTTTCAAGCTTTTCTATTCTAGCTAAAGAATATACATCATATCCTTTTTCTTCTAAAAGTTTTGGACCTGGTTGGAATGATTTTTCTATTACAATTCCAATTCCAGCAACTTTAGCTCCTGCTCCTTCTACTAATCTTGCTGCTCCAAGTGCTGCTTCTCCATTAGCTAAAAAATCATCTATAATTAATATATTATCATCTTCATTTATATACTTCTTTTGAAGTGTAAGTTCATAATCTGTACCTTTGGTAAATGAATGTACTGTTGTTTGATAAACATCACCTTTTAATATTTTAGATCCTTGTTTTTTTAATATTACCATTGGCAAATTCATTTGCATAGCTGTCATAACAGTTGGGGCAATTCCTGAACTTTCAATTGTAAATATTTTAGTTATATTATGATCTTTAAAGTAATTTTTAAAATATGTACCCATCTCATACATTAAATCAGCATCTACTTGATGATTTAAGAATGAATCTACTTTTAACACATCATTTGAAAGTGCCTGTCCTTCTTCTAATATACGCTTATGTAAATTTTCCATTTTTATTTTACCTCACTTTTTTCATCTTTTAATATTAAGTTTAAAACTAAAGCTACAATAGTTCCAGTTGAAATACCAGATGAGAATATCATTTTTAATCCTTCTGGTAATTGACTTATAAAATCTGGTCTAAATGTAATTCCAACTCCAAGACCTATTGATGTCGCTATTATTAATAAATTTCTATTGTTTAACTTTACTCTACTCAAAGTCTTAATTCCAGATGCTGCAACTGTACCAAACATTACTATTCCTACACCGCCTAAAACTGGTGAAGGTATTATATTTATCAAAGCTGCAAATTTAGGGAAAAAACCTAATATAATTAATATAATTCCAGCTATAATTGCAACATATTTACTAGCTACTTTTGTTAATGGAATTAATCCTACATTTTGACTGAAAGAAGTATTAGGAAATGTTCCAACAACTCCTGCTAACATACTTCCAACTCCGTCAGCCAATACCCCTGCTCCAACTCTTTTATCATCCATATCTACTTTAGAAACCTCACCTATTGCTTTTAAACATCCAACTGTTTCTATTGTAGTAACAAAATATGCGGGGATAAAAGGTATTACTACTTTCCAATCAAAAGTTACACCATATGAAAATATTCTAGGAAATGATAAAAAGGTTGCCTCTCTTACAGTAGTAAAATCCATCATTCCAAGTGGTATACATATTATATAACCCATTACCATACCAATTAAAATTGAAGCACTGCTCACTAATCCTTTTCCATATCTATTTAAAAGTAGTGTAACAATCATTACTAACATAGCTATTGAAATATTCATTATACTACCATAACTTGATGAACCTACACCACCAGCTGCCCAATCCATAGATACTGGAAGTAATGTAAGACCAATTAAACATACAACTGTACCTGTAACTAATGGTGGAAATAATTTCATTAGTGGTCTAATTATAAAACTTAAAATTATTTCTACAAATGAACCTAAAATTGTTGCACCTATAATACCTGGAATTCCAAAAACACTTCCAACAGCTATAGCTGGTGAGACAAATGTAAAATCTGTTCCCATTATACAAGCCACTCTTGAACCTACAGGTCCAAAGCCTCTAGATTGAATAACTGTAGCTATTCCAGCTGCTAAAATAGTTGCACTCATAAGAGCAGTTGAAGTTGCAGTATCAAATCCTAATGCACTTGAAATAACTAATGGAACCACTATAATTCCTCCAAATGCTGCAAATATATTTTGAAATGCTAATAATATTTGAGTAGTTATGCTAGGTTTATCATCAATACCATAAAGTAATTGTAAATCATCTTGATTTTCTAATAAATCATCTTCTCGCATTTTAAGACTTTTCTTTTGCTCTAATTCTAATTGCATGTTATTTATCCCCCTCTTAGTAAAAATAATCATACTTAAAGACACGTAAATAACTAATATGTGCTTAAAGAAATCTAATAAAAAAAACACCTCAAATCATAAAATTTGAGGTGTTGCATTTCTAGATAATAAATCAAGAATTTTAACAATACCTCGTAGTCTGCTAATTTACGGATAGCAGGTAGAAACTTTCCAACCATTATATCGGAAATATACGAGTCTTTCGTATGAATGTTGAAATTATAACATATAACAATTATTTATTCAAACACATTATAATTTATTAAGATCTTTTCAATATATAGTTGATATTTTATAAAATTCATCATTTTTCTTTAGAAATTCTTACAATCTGAAAATTCATCATCTTTAAATTTTTTTGCATAAATTAACATAAAATATGTGCTTACTAACGTAATTCCTGCAATTATAAAAGGTAACTTGCTACCAAAATCAAATATAAAACCAGAAAATAAAGACCCCATTACCATTCCCAATGCTTTTGATGAATTCTGTATCCCCATTATCATTCCATAATTTTTACTGGATTCTTTTGATATTATACTTTGTTGTATGGGTATTATTAATGAAATAAATGATAAAAAAGTTATTATAAATATTATTGCAATACTTAAGTTTTCTATTAATGATGCTGTTATAAGAGAAACTCCAGAAAACAATACCACTGATTTAAAAAGCTTCTTTTCATTAAATTTCCCAGCTAAATAAGGATTTACAAAAAAATTCATTATAACCCCAATTATTCCTGAAACAAACATCACTATACCAATTATACTTGGGGGTAAATTTAAAACTGCTTCCACATAATAGTTTATTGTTGAATTATAACTTGTTATTGCAAAAGAAGTTAATGCAACTGCTATTATCATAATGCCTAATATAGAGTTGAAATTTACCTTAATCTTCTCGCCTTCTCTTATGTTTAATTTTTTATTTATACTTAAAGAAGGCGGTCTTATACTTTCTCCTATAAATAGATTTATTAATATAGATATTAATAAACATACAGCAAATTGAAATAGAAATGTTAATTTATATTTATTGCTTCCTATTATCCCTCCAATAAGTGATCCTAATGAACTTCCTATAGAACCAAATGCTGAATAGTATGACAAATACTTAATTCTATTTTTCTTGCTTGTTATATCTGTTATATACGCCATAGAAACTGTTATATAGCTAGCTGCAAATGCGCCTGCTAAAGTTCTAAAGATTACTATTAATATTATACTCTTTGAAAATCCAAAACCAATTTGACTTATTCCATATCCACAAATTCCATATATTAAATATCTCCTTCTACCATTTTTATCTGATAAATTACCCCATATTGGAGATGAAACAAATGTAGCAACAGACATAAAAGCAAAAAATATACCAAACATAAAAGAAGGTAATGATAATTCCGTAATTAATCTTGGAGTAACTGGATGTGCCATATTAAACGCAAACATAACAGTTAGATTTAACACAAGTAAATATCTCTTGGATACTTTTTTCATATTTATTTACACCTAGCTTTCTTTTCCTTATGTACGTTTATTTTGTCAATTTTGATTTGTTACTATTCCTATTAATTAAAGTTTAATTATTCTATAACTTGTGAAAAACTTAAATTTAGCAGTATGCTTACAAACAAATGTATATGATTATTGCATTATCTGTGTCTTATTAGGCATTATTTAGCATTTTTGTATTTACATAATATTTACATATTTACTTTCATTTTTCCATATAAAGAAAAAAGGAATTGAATTAATTAAAACTATAAATCAATTCAATTCCTTATGCTTTTTAAAATTCTCTATTCCTTAATTTTAAATAACTTTTTAGATAAAATTATAAAACATGTTACAGTAGAAAGTGCAGCCAATATATCAGCTACAGGTTCAGCCATTAGTACCCCTCTTAATTTATCTTCAAAAAACATAGGAAATATAAAAATAAGCGGTATTAATAAAATAATTTTTCTAAGTAAAGCTAATACAAGTGATATTTTAGCTTTACCTAAAGCAAGGAATGTTTGTTGGCATGCTATTTGTGCACCAAAAATTATAATTCCAGCAAAAAATATTCTCATACTCCATGATGTCATTTCTATTAATTTAGGATCACTGTTAAATAACTTTACAAAGCCTTGTGGAAATACCATTATAAGCAACCACATAATAACTGTGTACGATAAACAACTTATAAGAAGCAATTTAAATGTTTTTTTTACCCTATTAACATTTTTTGCTCCATAGTTATAACTTATAATTGGTTGAGCACCTTGAGATAGCCCCATAAGTGGTAATAGTATTATTTGCATAACACTACTCATTATAGTCATAGCTCCAACAGCTAAATCCCCACCATAAAGTGAAAGTTGGTTATTTTGAGATATTAAAACTAAACTTTCAGTAGCTTGCATTATAAATGGAGATACCCCAAGTGCCATTATTGATAATACTATCTTTGCATCTGGAACTAAATATTTATTTCTTATCTTAAGTATGCTTTTTTTTCCAAATAAGAAATACAGCACCCATGCTGCTGATACTGTTTGAGATAGTATTGTAGCTAAAGCTGCCCCCTTTACTCCCATATTAAATCCAAAAATTAAAATAGGATCAAGAACTATATTTATAACAGCTCCTATCATTACAGTAGTCATCCCTACTTTAGCAAATCCTTGAGTATTAATAAATGGATTCATTCCAAGAGCTATTTGGACTGCTATAGTTCCTACAAGATATATTCCTAAATAATCATTAGCAAATCCTATTGTAGCTTCACTAGCTCCAAATGCCCAAAGCAATGGTTCTTTAAATATAAAAAATCCTATTGTTAAAGCTATTCCTAATATTGTTAAAGTAGAAAAACTATTACTTAATATTTTTTCAGCACCATCATTATCTTTTTCTCCCATTTTAATAGCTGCAATCGGCGCTCCACCCATTCCTATTAATGCACTAAATGCAGATATTATAAGAATTATTGGGAATGCAACTCCGACCCCCGCCATGGCTATGTCTCCATTAGCAATTCTACCTATAAATATTCTGTCTACTATGTTATACAAAATATTTACAAGCTGAGCAACAATAGCTGGAAGAGCTAAACTAAAAAGTAATTTTCCTATTGGATCTTTACCTAAATCTGTAGTTATTTTATCTGTTGTATTTTTATCCATGTTATCCACTCCTATTATCATCTAGACCAAACATTCCCTAACTATGTTTAGCATCTTAATACATAATATTACTACAATATGTACGTAATGTTAAGGAATATAATTATTAACATAAATAATATTAAATATTATAATTTAGCTTTTAAATTGAAATCTATGTTACGAAAATAACATTGCTCATCCTTTATGCCTAAAAGTTCCCAAAAAATTTTATGTTTTCTCGCTTCATTATTGAATTCAAGTTCAATGTTTTTATTTTTCTTTCTCATATCTCTTAACAAAATATTTAAATTATACTTTTTCCAAAACTTATAGTCATAATCAATTTTATCTAATACTCTATCTGAATTAAGAATTTCAATTTCCGGGCCGCTAAGATCTCTTTCTATATTTCTTATTGTATTAGAATTCTTCCCTGGATCTAATATAACAAAATATCCATAGTCTAAATCACTTCTAATCAATCTTCCATATATCTGTTTCATTTTTATACATAGTTGAGGATAATTAACTTCTTGGTATCTCTTACTTTGATATGTTGTTATAGCTTTTAATATTGGGTAATCTATACTATAATTAGGTAATTTATCTAACATAACACATGTAAGGCCTTCTCCAGCTATATCTATTCCTTCAAAGAATCCTTTTCCCCCTAATACTATAACATTTCTATTTTTATCATTTAGAGATGAAATAGCTTTTCTATTTACATGAACTTCTATCTTTGTTCCACTAGTTAATAATTGTAATTCATCAAAAACCTCTTGTTTTCTATTATTACTATTAAATAAAACAAGTATATGCCCATTTAACTTTTTAGCAGTATTAAATATAAAATATGCCATATTCTTAGTGTAATTTGGACTATCATAAGAGCCTATATCATTTAAAGCAAATATTTTTGTTCTTTGCTTTAAATTAAATGTAGGTGGAATTATAAACTCATCAGAATTTTCTTGACCTAAATGTTTCTTTATCTGTTCGAAAGAATTTTCTATTCTTAAAGTTGCTGATAAGAAAGTTGTACTTTTTACTTCTTTAAGCATATGTTCATTTACTAATTCGCCAACATTTAAAGGTATGTTTCTAAAGGTAAATCCCTTATATTCCATATCTATTTCTAATTCTTTTGCATAAAATGTACTTTCTTCTAAAAATTTATCTATTATATTAAAGTTATCTTTTAACTTCCCTACATAATCATTCAAACTTCTAAACTCTTTATCTCCATTTGTTTCATCTTCTAATGTGATATTTCTTATATAATCATTTAAAACCTTATATATTCCATATATACTTTCTTTTATATTAGATATTGGTAATCTTAAGTCCTTCATTATATCTTTTAATTGCTCTTTAGGTAAAAAGAATTCAGTAGTAAAATTATACTTACCATTTACTAATTCTATATTTCTAAACTCATTTAACAATATAATTATATTACTATTAATCTCTTCAACTAAAAATCTCAATTTATTTAAATCTATATTTTCTCTATACCCATATTCTGCATTTAACGTCCTAAGTTGAGCATAAATATTTGGGTGCCCTTTTTCTATTTGATTTAACAATTCTATGAATTCATTAGAAATAAACTCTTCACAAAAGAAATCATAGCATTTATCCATTAAATTATGAGCCTCATCAATTATTAAGTGGTTTATCTTTTTCTTTTCAGAATATGGATAACATGATAATAATGAATGATTAATAACAGTTATGTTTTCACTAGGAAGTTCATTATACCTATTTTTTAAATAACATGGTTTAATGCATCTATCCAAATCACAAGATTCATTATCACAATTTATTGCTTTTAAATATTTATCAATTTCAAAATGAATATATGCCCAATAGCTTATGTTTTCTATATCTCCATGCTTACCACCATCACATAACCGTCTTAAAAACAATTGAGTTAAACTACTTTCTTTACTTTCATTAAGTGCATCGCATTTATTTAATCTATCTATACAAATATAATTTGCTTTTCCTTTCATAGCTCCATAGTTCAATTTTTTGTCTAATCCAAGTTTTTTAAGTATCATTGGTATATCTTTTTCAATAAGTTGATTTTGAAGTTCTTTGGTATTTGTAGATATAAAATAACTTGCATCTTCTATCTTTTTATTCTTTTTATTTAAATAGGCTTTAGTTGCTGCTATAAGAAGATATGCAAATGTTTTTCCACTTCCAGTTGGAGCTTCTATAAATATTCTTTTTTCATTTTCTATATTTTCTCTTATCTTGTTTGAAAAGTTCTTTTGATCTTCCCTATACTGGTAGCCAAAATCACCTCCATTATTCCATATCTCTTCATTAACTAATAGATTTTCATACTTTTCATAATCTATTGGTATTCTTTTTAGCTTAACATCTTGCTTTTTATTTTCTTCATAGCTTACATAAGGATAATCCTCTATATTAAATAATATTGGCTTTAATAAATATTCTTTCCATTCCCAATGTTTTAGAAATTCATAGTCTTTATCTATAATATTATATAATGATTTATTTTTCTTTTTACTTTCTTCTCTAATCCACTCTCTACATAAAAGTGAGTTTACCACTTTTAAAGTATCAATTGAATCTTCAAGACCTCTATGAAATTCATCTTTATCTAAAATAGTTATACTCTTTATTAAAGAATCTAAATTATACTCTTTTCTCCAAGGTTCAAGTATTGCTGAAAGTTCCATAGAATCAAATATTTCATTTTTTATCTCAGGAATATGACAAGAAAGAAATTTTCTTTCAAATCCTCCATTATGGCAGATCAGTGGCAAATCTTCTAAAAAAACTAACAACTCATTCTTTATATCTTCTAAGTACTTTGAGTTCATCAACTCTTCCTCTTTTAACCCCTGACAAAGTTTATAAATGCTTATAGGAACATTTCGCTTAGGTCTTATCAGTACCTCATATGTAGTTACATTTGAATTTTTTATTTTAACTGCACCAATTTCGATTATTTCACAGTTATTTTCATCTAATCCTGTTGTTTCAATGTCTAGATATATAACATTATCTAAAATGCTTTTTAATTGTTCCATAATATACTATTAACTCCTAGTATTTAAATAATTTAAATATGTGTGTTTTAATAAATCTAATAAAATTATATCATAATACAATTCTTTACTAAATCTATTCCTAATCTTAAATATTATTATCTTTATAAGTTTTAAAAATTCTATACTTTTTTCATACAATGTAACAAATTAAAACTAGACTACACTCTTTTCATGATTATTTTTCATATTTTCTTTTTGCAAATTCTTATACTTGTTGTTTTTAACATATATTCCATTAGACTATCAGTATTTCAAATTCTTATAGTTTCTTTTTACAATAGAAAAAGTTCCAAATATAATAAATTTATTATATTTGGAACTCTTTGAATAATTTGCCAAATCACATTTTGCATCAAGTATTATAAATAAATATTTATAATTGTTATAATCACGTATAACTTTACTCTTAATATTTAATGTAATTTAGCTTCATTATTGTTGAAAGGAATAAGTTTAAAACTTATGTTTGTAATATAGATGTTCTCTTAATACTTTGAACAAGAACACCATTGATTATTTGTAGCAGTTTTTTCATGTTTTTCACATGATTCTTTAATATCATAATTTTGAGGTACTGATGACCAGTTATTACAAGTGGCGCTTTTTCCTGATGTATCATTATCTGTCCGTATTTTATTTTCTTGAATCAATGGTGTTTCCTTTTCATGGCATGAACATCCATTACAAGTCTTATGGTTATCATGATGATCACAACATCCTTTTTCATTACTCATAACAAACACTTCCTTTCTACACATATAGCTTGTGTAAAAATTAAGTTTTTATGCTTTTTTCATTATAGAAATTAACACCATTTACTATTTAATTTTATTTGGTAGGTGTACATTTTTCTCCTGCACTGTCATTAAATCCTTTAACATGATAATGTTCAGTTAAAGGATTAGATGATACATTTGACATTTGATTTTCTGTAACCATTCCAAGGTCATGATATCCGTCTCCATTATAACGCTTAACATTTTTTTCTTCTTCACTACAAGATCTTTTAGGTGTATACATCCTAAACACTTCCTTTCTCCACTAATATATTGTGTAGAAAAAAAAGATTTATTCACCGCTTGTTTCTAATTCATTTAGTACTTCTAAAAATAAATTATACATTTCTACTTCATCATCTTCTTTGCTTAATACAATAAGTCCATAAAAAGATATAATTAACATATAACATAGTATTGATATGGTTCCAAGTTTTTTTATATACAGACTAGTATAAGCAAAAACAGCACTTGCAGTTAAATTAGTCAAAAGAGAAGCTTCAATTCCACATCCTCCACTTAAATAAGAACCTAGCTTTGTTTTAACATATATCTTTTCCATGCTCATATTTATATTCTCAGCTTTATACCACTTCTTAACTTTATCGTACATGATATATAAAGTTTTATCTCTATTTTTAGTAAGTTTCAGCAAAATTTTAAAAGTCTTCTTATATTTTTTTGCAATTTTAGGAGCATAAATTTTGTATTCATCAGTACATCTGTTTTTCAAATCTTTGCTAGTATTAGAATGCAAATATCTTATTTTTATATTACTCTTATCTTCCAATATATTTTCCTCCAAAATTTTTAAAGAAGATTGCTAAACATTATTCCTAATAATATAAAATATTCTTATATACTTAAAATATTGCAAACAGATTTTTAATTATTATAGTTTTACTTTATAAATATATTATTTCAGTATTTTTATTATTAACAATTTAATCTTATCCTCTAGAATTTTACAATCAGATTCTTAAATTCTTAAATTCTTAAATTTAAATATTATTTTATTTTTAGAATTTACTAAACAAAAAATAGTCTATTATATTCAATATATAATAGACTATTTTTCATACTTAAAGTTCTATTTTAAATATATGTTGATATATACAATAAGTAAAGTGGCGTTGTAATTGGACTTTGAGAATCCTTAATGAGTATTGTCTCATTTACTGCTTGTCTCAATTTCATATTGGGAGCAAGCTAAAATGGGACTATACTCATTTTAGCATTCCTAAGTTCAATTACTCAGTCCACTTTACTTATATATATCAACACCCTATTAAAAACAGAGCATTTATTTAAAATCTTTTAAAAGTGCAGCAAAAGGATTATCATTAAATTCTTCTGCCTCCTGCTTCATTTTTTTCATATAATTGTTAACTTCTCTTTTATCTACCTTACCTTTTTTATCAAATCTCTTTTTGAATTGTGATGCTTTTTCTCTGAAGTTACAGTTTGTATTTGGGCAAACGTATATTTGACCTTCACCATGGCCTCTAAGTTCTAATTTTTTCTTACATTCAGGGCATCTAGCATTTGTTACTTTAGATACACCTTCTCTATGACCACATTCTCTGTCTTGGCATACATTCATTACTCCATTTTTACCCTTAACTTCTAGCATATACTTTCCGCATACAGGACATTTCTTACCAGTCATATTATCATGAATATACTTATCATTACTAAATTTAACATCTTGAACTAAAGCTGTTGCATAATTTCTCATGTTAGAAATAAAATTATGAACATCTTCTTTTCCCTTACTTATATCATCTAGTGTCTTTTCCCACTTAGCTGTAAGAAGAGGTGATTTTAAATCTTTTGGTACTAAATCAATAAGTTGCTTTCCTTTTGATGTTGGATATAAATCTTTACCTTTCTTTTCTATAACAAAAGAGTTAAATAATTTTTCTATAATGTCTGCTCTTGTAGCAACAGTACCTAATCCTCCAGTTTGACCTAAAGTCTTTGCTGACTCCTTATCTAGCTGAATGTATTTTTGAGGATTTTCCATAGCTGATAAAAGTGTACCTTCATTAAATCTTGCTGGTGGCTTAGTTTGATGATTTTTTATTTCTATAGAATTTATCTTTAACTTATCACCCTTTGATAAATTAGGAAGTACTTGTTCTTTTAATACACCGTCTTCACTTGTTTCTTCAAGTTCATCATTTTTGTCATAAACCATCTTCCAACCTTTAGATTTTATGACTTTACCTTTAGCTTTAAAACTTTCATTTCCAATCTTAACTTTAATTGAAGTCTGGATATATTCAAAAGGTGGTAATAACACACTTAAAAATCTCTTTATAACTAAATCATAAATATTTTTTTCTTCCTTACTAAGCATTCCAAGTGATACCTTTTGTTCTGTTGGTATTATAGCATGGTGATCACTTACCTTTGAATCATCAACAAAGCTCTTACTAGAATGTATAGTTCCCTTTAATATTTGATTAGCAGATGATGAATAATTTCCAACAGATATAGCTTTTAATCTTTCTTTAAGTGTTGGAACTATATCTCTTGTTATATATCTTGAATCTGTTCTTGGATAAGTTAATATCTTATAGTTTTCATAAAGTCTTTGCATTATGGATAAAGTTTGTTTAGCTGAATATCCAAATATTCTATTCGCATCTCTTTGAAGTTCAGTTAAATCATATAAAGCAGGTGAATATTGTTTTTTATTGCTTTCGCTTATTTCTGAAACTTCGCCTTCCTTACCCTTTAATCCTGCTATTAACTTCTTTGCTAGCTCATTGTCATATATTCTATTATTATTATCATTAGATGACCACTCCATAGCTAAGTTATTATTTTTAGCTATTATAGTGTAATAGTCCTTAGGCTTAAAATTTTTGATGTCCTCTTCCCTTTGAACTATCATAGCAAGTGTTGGTGATTGAACTCTTCCAGCTGATAATTGGGCATTATGTTTGCAAGTTAAAGCTCTAGTAACATTAAGTCCTACAATCCAATCTGCTTCTGCTCTTCCTTGGGCTGCTCTATATAAATTTTCATAAGCAGAACCTGGTTTTAAATTTCTAAAACCATCTAAAATTGCTTTATCAGTTTGAGATGAAATCCATAGTCGTTTTATTGGCTTTTTAACTCCAGCCTTGTCTATAATCCATCTAGCAACTAATTCTCCTTCTCTTCCTGAATCTGTTGCAATTACTATCTCAGTTATATCATTTCTAAGCATTTGTTTTTTTACTTCATAAAATTGCTTAGAAGTTTTCTTTATAACACATAATTTCATATTTTTAGGAAGCATTGGAAGGGTTTCCATACTCCATTTTTTATACTTATCTCCATATCCTTCTGGATCTAGTAGTGTAACTAAATGACCCAATGCCCAAGTTACTACATAATTATTTCCTTCTATATAAGAACCTTTATTTTGATTACATTTTAATACTTTAGCTAAATCTCTTCCTACTGATGGCTTTTCAGCTAACACAAGAATTTTACTCATTGTTTTCTTCCTCTCTCAAAAGAACTCTATTAAAATCTAATTTATAATATAAATCTTAATAGAGCTCTATTTTTGCGTCGTATAATTTAATTATATCATAAAATTATATGTGAAATTATGATCTATAAATTTTAGTATATATCTTTCATTATGTTTCTTTATAAAACTTATAAATTATTATCTCTTGTTCACTATCCAATAGATAATACAGATTTTTATAAATCATGAGCTCATTGGATAATATTCTTACTCACTTAAACCTACTTAAATTTAAAGAATTTTTTGAACTCTTCCGACTATGTTATCTTCAAGCATAACCTTAATTCCTCGATGATGATTAGAAGAATTAGTAAGAATTCTCTTAACTATGCCCTCAGTTAACTTCCCTGTACGTTGATCCTCTTTCTTAACGACCAATACTTTAGAACCTATTTTTATATCACATCTATTTGTTCCATTCATAACAGCATTCTCCTCTAAAATTCTTAATGTTTATTGCAAGCTCTAACATTCTTTTATTATCTGCCCTCAACTCAATAAACATTTTACTTTAATTGTTTATTTATCAATCTATTTTATTTCCCATTATTTTTACACTAGATATCACATTTAACTTGACAATTCATCATATATAAATCCCACGAATAAACATATCACCTAAACTTAATGTTGTGTAAATGTAAAGATTGATGTTATTCTTAATAAATCTAATAATATTACTATATTAATAAATATTATTATTCCACAAAAAGTAAATTCCAATTGACTATTAGTTTTTATTTTACCTAAGGATATTTTCTTTTTGCTTAAGGGATAAAACCAAGGTAATCCCCCAATTGTACAACTATCTAAAATCAAGTGAGAAGCTATTCCCAAAAATAATCCATTAATAAAAATCAGTTGAAGTGTATCTTTAACTGGATATGTCACTACTAAATATAATATTAAGTATAATAATGGTGAATGAAAAAGCTTTCTATGACCTGCTAATTTATTTATAACTCTAGATACCGGCTTTGCTTTTTTTCCAATATAACTACTCTTATGATCAATATCTGGTAAAAGGCTTCCTAATATAGAACCGCCAACAAATATAGTTACTGGTAATAATTCAATATTGTTCATTTGTGAAGTTATATAAAAACTCGCTAGAATACCTCCATTTATATGAGTTTTATAATTCATTTTTATTCTCCTAATTTTTCTTTGGTTTCTATTAGTATATTGGCTATTATACTACATATTCGCCATATTTCCAAAAAATTAGATATAAAATTCATATTTATTGGCTAACAAAATTATAATTTACTAAAAAGTAACCTAAAAAAGCATCTAAAAATATCAATTATTTTAGATGCTTATTAGTTTAATCTTTAACGATTTAAAATTACAATTAAATAAATTTAATCAGCTTAAATTATAACTAATATTTAAATTATTATAAATTTATTAATTTTCTATCATTGATAATAAATCCTGAACTGCTTTTTTCACCTTGCTAGGTAATTTATCTAATGCTTTTTCTCTTTTTCTTTCATCTTGTATTTGAGCAATTCTAAGTACTTCTTGTTGAAGTCCAGGTACCCCCTTAAGATCTCCCACCGTTTTATAAAATCTTTGAGCGAATACTGGATCCTGCATTTTTTGTTGGACTTTCATTATTAACTGATAACCATTCATTTAAAATCCTCCTACTTAAGCGCTATCATTTCATACTCTTATAGTATTCAGATTTAATATAAATGGTACGAATATTATAAACTTCTTAAATTTCTGTTAAATTCAAGCTTTAGTCTCATTTCATCGTAATTTTCAAGTATTATATCTAATCTTTTAATAAATTCCTCTTTATCTCTTGGTAATTTACCTGACATTTTTGTAAAGTTTGATTCATGTTTTGAACTAAATAATGTATTTTCATTAACATTTAAGTTTTTTATTAAAGTTCTTAATTCTACTAACCTTTCTAATTCTGTTGCTTCTTTGAATTTTCCAAGTAAGCAATCTGAATTTAACTTTGTTCCTGGCATTAATATTAAAGATAATGGGAAAATCCCCTTACTATTTACTTTATTTAATAATTTTGCTGTATCAGTAGCGTTTCTTATTCCTTTACCTGTTCCAGCAACACCAGTCATAACCATACAATAATATCCTATTCCTGCTTTATCTAATTTTGTTAATTCATCTAACGCTTCTTTTGAAGTATTTCCTTTATTAATATTTAAAAGAACTTCATCATTTCCACTTTCTAATCCAATATATAAATCATCAATTCCCAAATCATGTAAGTCTTTTAATTCATCTATAGTTTTTAATTTAATGCTTTTTATTGAAGCATACATAGCTATTGTTTTACATTTAGGTAAATGTTTCTTTATTAAAATAGCTATACTTTTTAGTTCTTCTGTAGTTAGAATAAATGGATCTCCATTTAATAAATAGATTCTTAAATCATCTTTATGTAATTTACTTGCTTCTTTTAAATCCTTTTCTATTTGATCCAAGTCTTCTTTTTGAAACCTTATATTTTTATACATATTACAATATGCACAACTATTATGTGAGCATCCTGATGTTACTTGTAATAATAAAGTATTTGTTTCAATTGGTGGTCTATAAATAATTTTATCGTAATTCATAAAAAATACCTCTACTATTATAATATTGTTGTAATTTAAACTAAATAAACATTATTATTAATGATAATTGTTAATCAATTATTAAACATTTTACCCATAATTTTTCTAATTTAAACACTTTATTTATAATATTAGTAGAGGTTATTTTTATTAGCTTACTAGCTTTTTATCACATGCGCTTATAAAACCAGATGCATAAAAAACCTTAAACCGCAATCACCTTATAGTTTTTATTAAATATATTTTTCAATGAAATTCTTTATAGTATTCCAATATAAATCCGGATTAATTTTATGAGCCTTACAATGTCCCGCTTCTTTTACTATTAATATTTGTTTTTCACATTTAGCTGCATTATATACTTTATCTAACATAAAATATGGTACAAATTTATCTTCCTCTCCATGAATAAATAATATAGGAGTCTTGGATTTACTTACTTGCTTTATAGCTGAAGCTTCTTTTAAAAAATATCCTGATTTAATTTTAGTAATAATGCTTGCTGCATACAGTATTGGAAATTTAGGTAATTTAAACATATTCTTTAATTGATATGAAAATTCATCCCAAGCTGATGTATAACCACAATCTTCTATGATAGCCTTAACATTGGTAGGAAGGTCTTCACCTGATGCCATCATAACAGTACTTGCCCCCATAGAAATACCATATAATAAAATTTCAGATTCTTTATCTTCAATTACTATATAATTAATCCATTCAATAATATCTTTTCTATCGTGCCATCCCATACCAATATAATTACCCTCACTTTTACCATGACCTCTCAAATCTGGTATTACAACATTATATCCCATTTCATAAAATGCCCTTGCCCTACTTCCCATTCTTAATCCTTCACCAGTATATCCATGAACAATTATAGCCCATTTTTGTGAATTATCAGTATTTAATATTTGATACCCATGAAGATTTAAATTATCAAATGACTTTATATATACGTCATTATACTTTAATGTATTTAAAAGCCAATCTCTGTCTTCTTCTCCATCCTCTCCGCTAGTCTCATCTTTCTTTACTACTTCACTTCCAGAGTTTTTATTGCTATCAAATACCTTATCTTTTGATATCTTAGGATTAAGTGAAAAATTATAAAAATAGTTTCCTGAAAATATAAGTAAAATTATAATTATTAATACTGCGATACATATTATTAGTATTATATTATCTTCCATTGTTATCTTTATCTCCTACTGTTTAATTTATATAAATTCTATAAACTATACTCTTAAAACAATCATTTATTTCTTACTTTTTCATCATATAGTTATATATTATCATATTTTCAACAGACTGTCTGAAAATAAAGATTATAAAAATCAAAGTCTAATTCCACCTTATACTACAATATCAATATTCCATTAATATATAATACAAGAAGAAAAGACTATCTCAAATATACAAATATATTTTTTGAGATAGTCTTTTTATATATCAAATTCCTAAATCTACAGACCTATATAAAATTAATATTTTAAGTAATACTAACCTTATAAATTTTAAGCCTTTTTCAAATTAACTACTACCTTAAATAAATCTCCATCAATACTAATAATAAATTGTCCGCCTTGTAATTCAACTAAACTTTTTGCTATTGATAATCCAAGTCCTGATCCTTCTGTTGTTCTCGAACTATCACCTCTTTTAAACCTCTCTAGTATTTCTTCTTCAGTAAAATCAACTTGATATTCTGATATATTTTTAAATACTATTGATATATACTCATCTTCTTCACATACTTCAATATATACCCTAGAGTTCTTCATAGAATACTTAAGTATATTAGATATTAAATTTTGAAATACCCTAAAAGTCTTTTTTCCATCAGCGTATATAGAAAGTTTTCCTTCAGGTATATTCTTTATAAATTGTAAATTAGATTTTTCTATTTCATTTTCAAATTCCCCTATAGTTTGTCTAATAAGGGCTACCGGATCTAAGTTTTCCATATCTAGCTCTAAAGTTCCAGATGATGCTTTTGAAGCTTCAAATAAATCTTCAATTAAAACCTTTAGTCTTAATGATCTTTCCTTCAGAATTTCTAAATACCTTTTTTTATCTTCTTCTGAAATATTCTCTCTATCTAATAAATCTATATAATTAATTATAGAAGTTAGTGGAGTCTTTAAATCATGAGATACATTCGTAATCAATTCTCCCTTCATTTTTTCACTCTTAACTGCCTTATCTATAGCTTTGTCTAACCCATCTTCTATATTCATAACATTATTTGCTATATCCTTAAGGATTATTGCTCCTTTTACATCAATTTTATTATTATAATTTCCCTTTAAGATATTATCTGTACCAATTTTTATTCTATTGATATTTCTTGCAACAGAAAGAAAATATATTATTATACATATGGTAAAAATGATACTAGGTATTAATCTCATAACCTCATATGGCTCCATGTAAGGCCACCATTTTATATATCCCATCCAATATGCTTGTATAAATACTACAATAACATAAGTAATAAATACTATTATTGAGATTATAAGTCTTATAGAAGTTGATTTTATTAAAAAGCTTTCTTTTATTAACTCTTTCATTTTTAAAAGTATTTTATAAATTAATGATTTTTCATAAATATAATTTTTTATATTTATTTCTTTATTTAATAAATATAAATTTTTTATGTCTGATGCCACTAAATATATTGATATAATCCCTACTACAATGAGGATATATAAATCACTCCAATATACTGCATCATTCCAACATACTATATCATATAAAAATCTTAAACATATTATAAGTAATACAAAAATTGAACACCTTATTTCAATAAATAAATTCTTGTAAAGTCTTATTATAAAATTATCCTTTAACATTTGATATAATGTTTTTTTATACTTTAATATTAAAATGATAATCATAAAAATATCTAATAAAGTTAAAATTAAAAAAGTATATGCCTTAAAATTTTCCTCATTTTTTTCATTAATTTTATTGGCTATTTCATCACCACTTTTTAATGGGTTTGATATCCTAACAATAACTTGTTTGTTATTATAGAGATTCTGTCTTCTATAATAATTATATACTTCTTCGTTAAAGGATTCTTTTAAACTATTTGAAACATTAACTTCTTCTGGAACTTTATTATAATTAATGTCTAAAAACATCATATAATACTTATAGTTGCTTTGAGTTTCGTTTATAATATCATCTTTTGATTTACCTTTAATATTTGTTATAGGTTCTTCACCATCATTTTTTTCTATATAATATTCTACATTCCTGCTTTTTGCGAAATATTTATATTTATCTTCTAAATAATCTTGTATACTTTCTATCCCTTCTTCTCTATATGCTTCATCACCTTGTTTAAGTTTTTCTTCTAGCTCATTACGTCTATCTATTAATTCCTTATAATTTTCATTGTATCCTTCAATTGAATCATGATTTCCCTCATTGTTAACCAAATATTCATTTGGAATTTCATCTACAACTTCTTTTAAACTATCTCTATCAACATTCTCTAAGTATTTTATTTGATTTTGTATAGCCTCTTCTTTTAGACTTCCATCTGATTCATTAACATAATAATTCATATCCCTTGCTAAAAGACATACATCATTCATAGAATATGCTAAAAATTCTTCAACATCCATCTTCCTTTGGTATCTAATGAATTTATGGGATGAGCTCATAAAAATAGGTAAAATCATAATACATAAGAGTAAAATTAATAAATTAGCATGTCTAATTTTTTTGTTATTTTTCAATTTTATATCCAATTCCCCACACCACCTTTAAATATCTTGGTTCTTTAGGATTTATTTCTATCTTTTCTCTTATCCTTCTTATATGAACTGTAACTGTATCCACATTATTAAAGACCGGTTCGTTCCAAACTCTTTCATAAATTTCTTCAATAGAAAAAACCCTATTTGGATTATCCATAAGAAGAGTCAAAATCTTAAATTCTAATGGAGTTAATCTTATATTCTCACCATCTACAAATACTTCTTTACTCTCCTTATTTAGTTCTATCCCGCCTACTGTAATCACATTATTATTTTCTTTTAAAGGAGAAAATTTAGTATACCTTCTTATTTGAGAGTTAACTCTTGCTATAAGTTCTAGTGGATTAAATGGTTTAGTTATATAATCATCTGCCCCTAAGTTTAAACCTAATATCTTATCAGTATCTTCAGATTTAGCTGAAAGCATTATTATTGGAATCTGTCTTTCTTCCCTTATCTTAATAGTAGTTCTAGTACCATTCATATTAGGCATCATTATATCTAATATAACAAGGTGTATATCTTCTTCATCTATAACTTTTAATGCTTGTATACCATCATAAGCTTTGAAAATTTTATACCCTTCGTTAACTAAATATACCTCTATTGCTTCAGTTATTGTTTTGTCATCATCAACAACTAAAATATTGTAATTTTTCATTTGATCCTCCTTAATGATTTAAAATTCATGTTAATTTTACCATATTTTATTAGTTGATAGAAAATCTAATCCCTTTAGGCTTTTAAATATGCCTTATCTTTATAATAAAAGTAAAATATTACAAAACCCTCGTTGAAATTCTTAAGAATTTTGAAAGAAAAAACTGACTTAAAATTAAATCTAAATAATTTTAAGTCAGTTTATAAGATTTTTAGTTAATAATACAATTATATTTCTATTTTCACATTGAGCTTTACTTTTTTATAAGGATCTGTTTTTAAATTCTCTTTAATTAGTTATATATTATTCTAAAATGCTTCCTCTGAATGCTTAGGATATTTTTTTATTGTTTCTATTGCTTTAGAAACTTCTATTACTATATCTGTTTCAAATTGCTGATACATTCCACTTATTTTAGCCATTATTTCACCTTTATTTGTTGACACATAATATGGTTTTAAATTATTAAGTGCAAGTGCAAAAATATCTTTTTTACATTTATCACATTTGCACATATCATTTTCCATTAATAACTTATCCATGCACTCTTTTACCCATATTTCCATATAATTCATTGCTTTATCCATAATACTCTCACGTCTTCCTTATAAATTTATTTTTTCTTTTACAATATCTATAAGGACTTGTTTATCATTTAAGCCTGGATTATTCATTACTAATTCTAACAATTCATTTAGCATTTCACCAATATTCTTTCCTTTTTCAAGACCTAAACTTATCAAATCCTTACCACTTATATTTAAATTCTTTAAGTTAAAACATTCATTATTAAAAATTACGTCTTTAAGATTTTCTCTAATATATAACAAATGTGATAACCTTTCTTCCTTATATAATGGATTTTGAGATAATATTTCAGATTCTTTTACCTTTAACAAATCTTCAAACAAGTCTAAGTTAATTAAATTTAGCATTTGCTTTATCTCTAATTTTGTATTTAAAGAATTATGCATATACCTTGTCAAATCTGTAACTTTATTTACTGTGTCATTATCATATTTGAATTCTTTTAAAAACTTTTTAATCTGTAAGATAGTGTACTCCATATCTTCATTATTCATTTTAAGCAAATTATGAAATAACATAGTTAATTTCAAGTGTAGTTTATTTTCTATTTCTTCAGTAGCCTTAATTGTATGAGTATATAAATTATCATTGTAATACATATTATCAATTTTAAAATCATAAAGCTTAATTATTTCTGGGAAAATATACTCCATTAGACCTGTTTCTCTTAAAATATCAATACCTTTTGTATTGCTCATAAGTATCTTATTAAATTCTTCTCTAATTCTTTCTTTTGATATATTTTTTATATTTTCTCTTAAGTTTTTTATTGAATTTAGTGTCTCATTTGAAATACTAAAATCTAATTGTGATGAAAATCTTATAGCTCTTAGCATTCTTAAAGCATCTTCTGAAAATCTTTTTTCTGAATTACCTACTGTTTTTATAACTTTTTTCTTTAAATCACTTACTCCTTCAAAATAATCTATTAATCCATCTACCTTATTATATGCCATAGCATTAATTGTGAAATCTCTTCTTGCTAAATCTTCTTTTAAATTTGATACAAAATTTACTTTTTTAGGATGCCTACTATCTTCATATTCCCCATCCATTCTATATGTAGTAACTTCATAACCTTCTGAATTTATAAGTACAGTTACTGTGCCATGTTTAACCCCTGTTAATATAACTTTATCAAACAACTTTATAACTTCTTCGGGTCTTGCTTTAGTTGTTATATCCCAATCTTTAGGAATATTATTAAGTATACTGTCTCGAACACATCCACCAACTATGTAAGCTTCATGACCATTATTCTTTAATCTATCAAGAATAAATCTAACATCATTTGGAATATTAATGTTAAAATTCATGTTTAAAATCCTTTCTTAAGTGGTATCTACTATATATTATCATTAAGTCCTATAATATCAAAATTTACAAAATAAAAGCCTTAAAGGAAATAAATTTTAATAATTCCTCTAAGGCTTTTGTTATAATTCTTAGTCATCAGCTACATTTCTATTATTATAAGAATACACATTGTAATCTTTCCATATTTGTTCTAAACTCCCAAACGTAGTTGAAATACGATCTTTTTCTCTCATTCCAACTGCAATAACCAAAGCATTTATTACAGATAAAGGAGCTACTAAAGAATCAACAAATGAAGCCATATTACTTTGAGCAATTAAAGCATAATCTGCTTTAGATGCTAAAGGTGATAATAAACTATCTGTTATTGCCACTACTTTTGCACTTCTGTCTTGTGCAAAAGCTAATACATCTATAGTTTTAGCAGCATATCTTGGGAATCCTATTCCAATAACTAAGTCATCTTCTCCTATATTTATCATTTGTTCAAAAATATCTGAAATTCCATAGCTTACAATTCTTACATTTTGAAGAATTACATTTAAATAAAAACCTAAAAATTCTGCTAGTGCAGTTGAGCTTCTAAGACCTATGATGTATATCCTCTTTGCTTCAAATATACTTTGTACAACATTTTCAAAAACATTTTGGTTTATCTTTTCTAATGTTGCTCTTATATTCTCCATATCAGCTTTAAGCACACCTTTTAATGCATCACCATCACTATAATAATCATTTTGAAGTTCTATTCTTTGAACAGTTGTAAGTTTATTTTTTATAAGTTCTTGTAATGCCTTTTGTAACTTAGGATATCCTGAAAAACCCAATTCATTTGCAAATCTTACAACAGTTGATTCTGATACACCCACTGAAGTTCCAAGTCTTGCTGCTGTCATAAATGCAGCTTTATCATAGTTCTTTAATATGTATTCTGCAATTAGTTTCTGACCTTTGCTTAATCTTGAAAATTTAATCTGAATAAGTCTCATTAAATCTTTAGTATTTTCATTATTATCATTATTTATATCATTCATGTTTTTTTCTCACCCTATCGTTCACAATATTGAATAATATTCATTTAAATTCTATCATCTTACAATCATATATTCAAGGAATATTGAAATATTAAGAATAAAAACTCTTAATTTGCAAGTTATTACTCAAAATCATTCATTTATATTAGCAAATTTATTAAAATAACATGATTTTATAAGCTTCTTATATAATCTAACTCCTCAGTAGTTAATTCTCTCCACTCACCTTTTTTTAGATATTTTAATTGTATTTCTCCTATTGACACTCTATTTAATGATAATACTTCATGATTTATAGCTGTACACATTTTTCTTATTTGTCTATTTTTTCCTTCATGAATACATACTTCAACTGTAGATTTTTCATTTGCATAGCTTAAAACCTCAAGACTCGCTGGTGCTGTTATATACCCTCCAATATCAATTCCTTTATTAAAAATATCTATGTCCTTCTTTGACACTTTACCTTTAACTACTGCTATATATTTCTTATTAAGTTCTTCTCTTGGGTGAATTATTTTATTATATACATCTCCATCATTTGTTAATAAAATAAGCCCTGAACTATCATAATCTAATCTTCCAATAGGATATATTCTTTCATTAACTTTAACTAAGTCTAAAACAGTTTTACGTCCCTTTTCATCCTTTGCAGAAGTTATATATCCTTCAGGTTTATTAAGAATTATATAAACTTTATTTTCTTCTTTAGTTATTAAACTCCCTTTGTATTCAACCTTATCCTCTACAGGATTCACTCTAGTTCCAAGTTCCGTTATAACTACTCCATTAACTTTAACTTCTCCATTTAATATTATCTCTTCACATTTTCTTCTTGAAGCTACGCCACAACTTGCCATATATTTTTGTAATCTTTCTTCCATAATACTAATCAACTCCATAAAATAAACATTTATTTAAGTAATACTTAATTTTTCAATAAATCTATAATAAGTAAAATTACCTTAAATGCATATAAATTATTTTTTTATATTGCATTAATAAATATACCATAATTCTAATCTTAATTCATATTAAAATTTTCATTATAATAAATAAAAATAATAAACCTAAGTTTCTTAATACTTCCCTCTCAATAAGAATAGAAATCAGCATAAGAAACTGGTTTATTATTTTAATAGATTACAGGCAAATAGAGGCTATATTTGCCTCTATTCACACAATAAAGTGACATTGTAATACGAGTCACTATTATTCTATTTGTCTAAAATTCAGATATTATCAGAAGCATCCGCCGAAGCCACCACAGCCTCCGCCAAATCCGCCTCCGCCAAATCCGCCAAATCCAAATAGAAGTAATATTATCCAGATCCATGCGAATCCACCGAAGCCTCCGCCAAATCCGTTACCACCACAGCCTCCTCCGAAGCCTCCATTATTACAGCATGGATTGCAGCATGGATTGCAACATGGGTTACAGCATTGAGTGCAACATTGATTGCAGCATGGTTTGCAACAACATGGTTTGCAACAACATTCGCATTTACAACAATCACAAGATTTCTTTGACATGTTTACCAACTCCTATTCTTTCGTTTAGTATATATTATTCAAACTTCAAATTTTGTGTTCTATTGTTTGAAAATAATTTTTTATACTAGTGACTTAGGCTTTTTGATTCTAGGAGTTATAATAAATTAATAGGAATAAAGTGGTTACTTCATGTCTTTTTTAGAATAATATTTTCTAAAAGCTATCTTTTATCAACTTTTCAAACTTTAAAAGTTTTATACACTCCTTTACATAAAAAAGGAGCTTTGCATTTTCTCTTGCAACAGCTCCTTACTTTAATAAAATTTAAGTTAACTTCTTTGATACTTTTTTAATTATCATATATATTATAATTCCTACTACAGCTGATAATCCTAAGTCTATTCCAAAACTTGTAAAATAGTTGTTAATAGATATCTTTTCTACAAAATAATACGAGTCTGTAAATCGTTCTTTATAGTTTCCTAGTATTAAATCGCTTAAAATTATTCCAAATGCTATTGATAGATATACAAATACTACATTTTTACTCCATGTAGATCCAAAAAATCCCACATTGGTTTCTAAAGAATTTTTTCTTTGAACATAGTTTAATATAAACAAAGAAACTACTATGATCATTATAAGTATACATGATGCTATAAATAAATTTTTCATTCTAATTTGATTGGCAAATGTATATCCATCAAAAAGCCCAGATGACTTAAATCTATTTAGCTCTTCACTGGTATATTCTTTTACAATTACTCTATTCATCCACATGAAATAATAATCATAAAATTTTCTCATAATTGAAAATACAAATGAAAATGGTATTATAATCATAAACATTACGCCAACCATATTATTAGAAAACATAGCTTCTACAGTAAGCATTATTATTATTCCTAGTATTCCGAATAATAAGATTCTTATAATTTCAATCATAATTATAGTTGAATATCCATTAATTATTATAAAACTATCCATATTCCTAATATAGAATGTAGCTGCTATATATAAATATGTCAGAATAAAAAATCCTAATGTAATCATATAACAAAATAATTCATTAAATTTTATTTGTTTCCTTGTATATGGACCACTACATAAAAATATCTCAGTATTTCTTTTGTTATTTCCAAAAGTCAAAACATATATTACTAAAAATATTAATCCTAATATAAAATATTGTTCTAATCCTGCTGTTCTAAATTCATTAGAATGTAATCTAGAAATATCATTTAATACACCCACGTGTATATCACTGATCATAGCATTAGAATATAATCCCCAAAAAAGTATTCCTGCAATTATTGCAAACTTAGCTGAATTAAACCATTGATAAATTAATGCCTTATTTAAATATCTTCTCATTTTTCTCCTCCTTATCTACTTTGTAAATAAAGATATCTTCTAAGCTTAAATCTATTTCTTCCATAAACAATGGGTTAAATTTATTTAAAGCTTTTATAAATTCTTCATCATATTGTTCTGTTATAATTGTAAATACTCGTCCAACTTTAGATATCTTAAATACTCCTTTTAATTCTAAATCCTCTTCATATGTTGGCTTATCAAATGCTACTTGTATTTTCTTTATTTTATTTTTCATATTTTCAATAGAATTTTTATAAGAAACTTTTCCATCATCCAATATAGCCACTTCATCACATATTCTTTCTAATTCGCCAAGATGATGAGAACTTATTATAATAGTAGCATTATTATTAGCCACTTCATCTATAAATATCTTTAAAAGCTTATTTTTCACTATTGGATCAAGTCCAGATGTTGGTTCGTCTAAAATTAAATATTTTGCTTTAATTGAAAATGCTAATGCCAAAGATAATCTCATTTTCATTCCCTTTGAAAATTGAAACACAAATTTATTTAGCGGCAATTTAAATATCTCATTTAATTCATTAAATCTATCAATGTCAAAGTTTTTATATGCATACTTATAATATTTCAAAACTTCCTTAACTTTAAAATTATAAAAGAAGGTATTTTCATCTGCTACAAATCCAATATTTTCTTTAATATTGGGATTATCATACACATTTTCATCATTGTATCTAACTTCTCCTTCACTTGTCTTATAAATTCCACTTAAACATCTAAGCAAAGTAGATTTACCTACTCCATTAGGACCAATTATTCCAAATATTTTTCCTTCGTTTATATTCAAATTAATATCTTTTAAAATTTCTTTTTCATCTATACTAAAAGATAACTTATCTACTTGAATCACGATTTTTTCCCCCTAATTCATCAAATATCACTTGTACTATACTTAAAAATTTTTCTTTGTCTATTGAAACATAGCTTGCTTCTAAAATTAAATTCTTTAATTCTTCTCTAATTTTCTCTATTTTTTTTGAATCAGTAGTTGATTTTATATTATGAGTTATAAATGTTCCCTTTCCCCTCAATGTTTCTATAATCCCTTCTCTTTCTAACTCTTTATAAGCCTTACTTATGGTATTAGGATTTATAGTTAATATAGATGATAATTCTCTAACTGATGGCAATTTTTCACCTTCATTTAAAGCTCCTTTTAAAATTAACTCCTTAATTCTAAGTTCAACTTGTTCATATATAGGAGTACTACTCCTTGGATCAACCTTTATCATTATGATTCTCCTTAATTATTTCTCCATTATCATCTAAATCCCAAATACTAATATAATCTATTACTTTCCCATCCCCTTCATCTACTAATATTATATCTATCATCTTTAAAGAGTCCCCCCTATCCCTAGGATATTGTGTGTCAGCTTTAATCCTAACCACATCAAGATTATCTTGTACTTTATAATTAGATAATCTTGATGTACCCTCTATATAGTCTTTCTTTATAGAATTTGTTTCTTCTTCATCTAGTTCTTGTTTTTCTATATTACGAATAGTTTCATAATCCATAGCTGATCCTGCAATTCTTTTTCTTAATGAAAGACATTCACTAAACTGCTTACTTGCTACCCAATTATTTTTTTCATTAAATACTATAATTTTATTATTTTCTAATTGATTTAATATTTCATCTGTAGTATTAAAATGTACTTGTTTTTTGTATATCTTATCACTAGACCCTATGCAAAGTAGTGCTGTCATAACTACAAATCCACCTAAAGCAACTACTATTTTAGATTTTCTCATATACTTACCTCCTTGTATTAAGTGTATTACTTTATATAGTACACTTTTATTATAATAAACTAAAACTTATAAAGACATTAGTTATTTCTTAAAAAAATCTTAACATTATGTCCTTACTATTTTTTAACCCATAAACTTTAACTTAATTTAATATAACTCTGCTGATAATGCTATATGCAAATATACCATTAGTGTACAACATTTCTTCTAAGCAATAACAAAAAAACAGTAACTGTATTAATTATACTCACTCTTTATAGTAATTGGTTAAAATAATAAAACTGTTTCTATAATTAAGAATATAAAATCTATACATACTGTTTTTTTACTTTATCTATAAATTTTTATGTAAATTAATTTTGATTTAAAAGTAAACTATATATAAAATTACAAACTTTACTTTTAATTATAAAGTTAGATTAACTACTTCTAAATATCTTTTTTTACTATTGATTGTGTTCCATCTGTTAATTTTATATATTCAAATTCATTGTTTGCACTACGTACAAATTCTTCAATCCACTTACTTCTTAAATAATAAAAATAATTAACGTCTCCATTTTCTTTGTTCCATATAGTTTCATAGACACATATTATTCTTTTCCACTCAATCTTATTTTCACTTGATGAAATAATCTCGTTTACTTTATTACTGGGTATACCATCTAATATATATTCATATATCCCATTAAATATTTGAGTAGCTGTATTTAACTCAATACATTTTTCTAATAACTCTTCAGCAGCTTTCTTTCCTTGATTTTTATAAAGACTTTCAAGTTTGCTTTTTGCAGTACTATTGTTGTTTATAATTCTTGTAATCCATGCTGCTGTTCTTTCTTCTGCTGAAGTAATCTTTTCTTGTAACCATCCATCAACATTATTTATATCAACCATTTCTTCTAATGGAAGATTGGGAAGTTTTGGCCCATATTCTTCATTTATATCTTTAATTAAAAGTTCAATATCTAAACCTTCATCTTCAGCTAAATTAATTGTATCTTCTTCTAAACTTTCAAACCATAAAATTTTATTAAATAATGCATAATGTGCTTCTTCAATATACACGCTCATAAAACTCCTCCTAATATATTATAATTTAATCTAAGGTATATTATCTTTTATTAATTTACTCCAAATAAGCCCAAAAACTTTACGAACCTTTTTCTTCTTTTAACAAATACTATAATCTTATTATTCACTTTTATTAATAGAATTATAATACTAATCAGTTATTTAAATTATACTTATTTAAGAATTAAAATCTTCTTTATAGTAATACTAAAATTATAAGTTTTAATTAGGTTCAAATGTATTACTTAAATACAGACAAATATAACAATTAATTTAGAATACATTTTACATAATATATTAGGAGGATTTAATTTATGAATAATAAAGAAAGCAATAAAGTTAACCATGTTTCTTTTTTAAAAACTGATGTTTATAAACGCAGTACCGATGCCGATTTTATAACCAATTTAAATAAAAGTATGGAAAATACAGTATTAGGAGATGACTTTTCAAATGCCATAGAAACAATATATGAAAATCCACATACTCAAGAAAATTTAAAAGATACATTAGTTGAATCTTTAGAGTCAACTGAACATGGACGAAAGGTCTTAAATAATACCTCAACATCAAAAAGTAATATAGATTTAAGCTCAATCTCAAACTTATCCAATAAATTGCTATAATCTATTACTTGAAAGAGCTTAATTAATATGATACAATTCATTAGTCTAGTATATTGAATTATATACCCCACTTTTTACTGTTTCTTGGAACCAAAACAGTAGTAAGTGGGGTTCTTTTATTATTTAGGACATTATATTATTTTATTAACCTGAAAATGAACTTGATACAGACACTTTTTATTTAAGAAAGGAACGAAAATAATGGAAACAATAACTAAAAATAAAATGGGAATAAAACCTGTATTCCCACTATTGATGTCAATGTCTTTTCCACCAATGATTTCAATGCTTGTACAAGCTCTCTATAATATTATTGATAGTATGTTTGTTGCTAGAATAAGTGAAGATGCATTAACTGCAGTTTCTCTAGCTTTTCCACTTCAAAATTTTATTATAGCAGTTGCTGTTGGTACTGGCGTAGGTATAAATTCTTATATCTCTCGTAAATTAGGAGAAGAAAGTTTTGATGATGCTAATAATGCAGTAACCCATGGATTAATTCTTGCTTTCATAAGTTGGATAGGATTTGTGCTTTTAGGTGTTCTCGCAATAAAACCTTTTTTTAATTTATTTACAAATTCAGAAAATATAATCAACTTAGGTTGCAGTTATTCATATGTAGTTGTTATTTTTTCTTTTGGTTCATTGATACATATTGCAATAGAAAAAGTATTACAATCTACTGGTGAAATGCTTTATCCAATGATGCTACAAATATTTGGTGCTGCTATGAATATAATACTTGATCCAATTATGATCTTTGGATTATTTGGATTTCCTGCATTAGGAATTAAAGGTGCTGCTATAGCTACTGTAATTTCACAAATTAGTGCTATGTCCTTAGCTGTTATTATTTTAGTATTTAAAAAACATCATGTGAAAATTAAAACTAATAATTTTAAATTCAGTTTCCCTCTTGTTAAGGAAATATACACAGTAGGATTTCCTTCAATATTAATGCTATCATTAGACTCTATTTTAGTTATGGGCTTAAATGCTATACTAGTTAACTTCTCTAATTTAGCAGTATCATTATTTGGTATTTATTTCAAATTACAGACCTTTGTATTTATGCCTATAAAAGGATTAACTCAAGGTGCAATGCCTATAATGGGATATAATTACGGAGCTAATAACAGGAAACGTTTAATTAGCACTTTAAAATCAAGTTTAATTGTATCTATAATTATTATGATACTTGGTAATATATTATTTGCTGTATTCCCAGATAAACTACTTATGTTATTTAATGCGTCTGAGGAAATGCTTTCTATTGGAACTGTTGCATTACGTGTGATAAGTATTAGTTATGTTGCAGCATCATTTAATTTTATATTTCCTACATTATTTCAATCTGTTGGAAATGGACTTTATAGCTCAGTTATATCCTTAATGCGTCAACTTATTGTTATATTGCCTATTTCATATATATTATCAAAATCAATGGGACTTATGGGCGTATGGATTTCATTCCCTATTGCAGAGATAATATCCGCTATAATTTCAGTTTTATTATTTATTCGTATATATAAAAAAGAACCTATATTTAAGAACTAAAACTAATACATTTATAAGATAAAAAGGTGTGTTTAATAATTTTTATTTACTATACACACCTTTTTGTTGCTTAATATTCTATTTTATATCATTAGTATTTCTTGTATTTTATTTAAAATATCATATATTTCTGAGTATTTAAAGGCTTTACCATTGTTTATCATTTCTTTAAATTCATTAATAGATACCCATCTAATCTCGCTAACTTCTTCTTTTTGTAAAATTGCTCTTGATATATCATAACTTTTTTTTACTGCAAACACATCCCACATAGTATTTCCATGTGTTAAATTACAGATAAGATTTAAATCTTCTTTCAGTATTTCTAAATCTATTTCCTCTTTAGCCTCTCTTATACATCCACTTTGAGTATCCTCTCCACTTTTTATGTACCCAGTTGTCATACCCCAAATATTGGGTAATACTTTTCTACATGCAGCTCTTTTTTGAATTAATATTTCATTATTACTATTTATAACCCATAATTCAATTGCAAAATTAAATTCTCCTTCTTGTAACCTATCCCCCCTTTTTTTTATAACTCCAGTTTTTTTACCATTCTTATCATATATATCTAACAACTCGTCCACCATGATTCCTCCATTTATAATATTTTAGCCATATAATACTCATTCACATATTTCCCATCAACAATCATGAATTTCAACTTTATATATTCTATTTTAACTTCTACTCCAGTCAAACTTTATTCATACATTAAAATTATATCATTTCTTTTTTATAATGTATAAAAAAGAAATTTCAAACTATATGAAAAAAATATAGCAGAAGAAGCCATAATAAAATTATCTTACGGCTTCTTCTGCTACTGAATATCTTATTTTATTACAAATTCTTCTTTAAATAAATCCTAATAGATCTAGTATTTTTACAGCTATATTTCTTTCTGTGCCCTTATATGGATAAGAATGAATATGTATTGCTGGATTAAAATTAAGTTCAATTATTGCATATTGTGAATTTTCATCTCTATAATCTTCTATAATCATATCAACTCCACATATTTTTGCATTTACTGCTTTTGCACATTGTATTGCTATATTTTTAAATTTTTCTGGTATATCATCAGTATAATCTATACTATCTCCACCTGTACTTATATTAGAATTTTCTCTTAAATATACTATTTCATCTTTTTTAGGGACATAGTCAAAGTCTTTATTTTGTTGTTTAAGAAATAATCTTGCATTTTCATCTAAATTTATTTTTTCTAATGGTGTTCTATAATGATATCCTCTTAATGGATCTTGATTTTTTATTTCCACTAAAGTTCTTATACTACTTACGCTATCACCAATAACATTAGCTGGCACTCTATGTAATATTCCTTCAACTTCATCATTTATTACTAGAAATCTATATTCTTTTCCTCTTACAAATTCTTCCACTAAGACTGTATCATCATGCTTAAATGCTATTTTTAATGCACATATAACATCTTCTTTATCGCATTTTTCTGTGAATATACTTATTCCTATACCAAAATTAGTAGATTTAGGTTTTACAACTATTGGTCTATTAATAAACTCCCCTACCATACTTGTAGCTTCATTCAATGATGTAAATTCATATCCCCTTGGTACATTAATACTATTATTTTCAAGTACTTTCTTTGTAACCACTTTATTTTCCATTATTAAAACACTAATATAATTGTCTTTTGATGTTTTAGTTGCTTGTTTTATATACTCTACCTTTTCACCTTTTTGAAGTGAAATAAAATTATCTCTTCGATCTATAATATTAAATTTAATGCCTCTTTTTATTGCTTCTTTTATCAAAATTTGAGTAGATAATTCTAAATCTTCATATATATTAAATTTAAATCTATTATTATATGCATCATTTTTATATTTCTTTGATAAGTTTAAAAAGCCATTAACATATCCTTGATTTTTTATTTTTTCAAGTATCCTATATGAATATGTAAGATTACTATTATTAACTTTATCAATCATAGAATCTATAACATTTTCTTTTCCAAGTTTAAGTTCACTATTTAAGTTTTTAATCTCTTCTAATAATTTTAATGCCCACTTATCTCTTGATATAGATACTCCATCTCTTTTTAGTTCAGCATTGCATTGTCCAAAATTTGATATAATATTTTGATTTTCCAATGCTTCTTGTTGCCAAGTTTCATAGTCACTTTCTTCTTTTAATAATAAAAATATATTAAATATTTGAAGAAAATATAAATCATTTAAAGCTATGCCACTCTTTTCAAAAGGATTTACATCTATAGTTCTATATTCCAAATAGTTTATTCCATCATCTAATAGGGAATTAAAAAAATCATCATTATTCTTAGGCTTTAATCTTATTTGACTATATAATTCCTTATAACTATCAATAACTTCATCATTTATAAATGCTTTTAAGCTTTCAATATAGTCATTTACACTATGATAGTTTGGAAATAACTCTGTATTGTTTCTATATCCATATTTTCCATTTCTATAAGATGTAGCTTTATCATTAGATAATGTGTCTGATCCTATTTCTTTAAATTCATTCTTATTATTTTCCATATATGTATCATGTAAAACAGGACTAGCTCCTAAAAGGTATATTATTAGCCATCTGTATCTAAGATAATTTCTTGCAACTTTTAGATAAATATTATTTTTAAAAGTTTTATAAGTACCTTTTACCCCATACTCTTTATACAAGACTTTTATTAGTTCCTCATTAAATGAAAAATTATAATGTATGCCAGAAATAAGTTGTTTTTTTCCTCCATATTTATGTATTAATTTTTCTCTGTATCGTTTTGCTTCTTGTCCTTTAGAGTCTTCATTATATTTAGCAATAGGTATTTCACTTCCATCAGGAATTAAGCATGGCATAGATTGTGGCCATAAATATTCATCTCCAATTTCTTGAGATACAATATCATAAAGTGAACTTATAAATTTATGAACCTCCTCTACAGTATCAAATACTGGAGTTATCATTTCTATTTGGCTTTCTGAAAAATCAGTGGTTATATAAGGATTATTTATCTTATCTCCAAAAACTTTTGGATGTTCCTTTAATGATATCTTTCCTTCTTCATTAACTCTTAGCATTTCCCTTTCAATTCCATAATTTGCTTTTAGTAATTGATTTATAGTAACCTTTTCCTTAATATACTTTAACATCTCTAAATTCCTTTCTTCCTTTTAACATATACAATAAATATTCAATTATACCTTTTAAAATACTAGATAATGCTATGTTAATTCAAACTTCATTAAGTTTAAATTTTTTCATAAAAATAAGTTTCATAGGTATTCTTAACACAGTAAATACTATGCTAATCATTACTGGTATTTTAGGTTTTATAATAGTGTTTATTTATATATAATATATCATTCTAAAATAGTAATACACATAGATGATTATCTATGTGTATTATATTCTCTAAAAAGAATTTTGTCTATAATATTTAGAGTTAAAACTTCCTATATTTATTTCATAAACTTTTTTATTATATCTAACTTTCTTTTATTATAAGGTGGAAATAGTAAAGCTATATCTGCTTTATCACTTTTTTTAAGTACACTTTTTTCATGTGAAAATGTTAGAAAACTATTATATCCATGATAGGAACCCATTCCTGAATTTCCAACTCCTCCAAATGGTAAGTTAGGATTTACTAAATGTGTTATAACATCATTTACACATACTCCACCCGATGAAATTTCATTTAATATCTTTTTTTCTACTACTTTATCATTAGTAAATACATACATAGCTAGTGGTTTGGGGAATCTTTTAATTTCTTTAATAGCTTCATCTAAATCACTATACCCAATTATAGGTAAAACAGGCCCAAAAATTTCTTCTTTCATACAAGCGCAATCAGAGGATGTAATATCAATAAGTGTTGGTTCTATATAATTAATTTTATCATTAGTTTTGCCACCATAAACTATAAACTCTTTATCGCTGCGAACAATATTATTTATACGTTCAAAGTGTTTTTCATTAATTATTCTTCCAAAATCTATACTTTTCTCTGCATCCATACCATAGAATTCTTGTATAACTTTTTTCATTTCTTCAATAAGACTATCTTTAATAGAATTTTCAGCTAAAACATAATCTGGTGCTACACATGTTTGACCAGCATTTAATGTTTTTCCCCATATAATTCTTTTAGCTACAACTTTTACATTTGTACTTTTATCAACTATAACAGGACTTTTCCCTCCTAATTCTAAAGTAATAGGAATTAAATTTTCAGCTGCTGCTTTCATAACTATTTTTCCAACATTAACACTGCCAGTAAAAAATATATAATCAAATTTAGAATTTATTAAAGCTGTATTAGTTTCTATCCCACCCTCAATACATGTAATATAATTTTCATTATAAGTTTCAGAAATTATTTTACTAACCACTTTAGATACATTAGGAGAAAGTTCTGATGGTTTTAATACAGCACAGTTTCCTGCTGATATTGCACCTATTAATGGTTCAATTAAAAGTTGAAATGGATAATTATAAGGTCCCATTATAAGTACTGTCCCATAAGGTTCATACATTATATATCCTTTAGATGATAATAAATACATAGGAGTTTTAACTTTTTTACACTTTGACCACTTTTTTAAATTTTTTATTGAATATTCAATGCTTGATAATATGAACCCGATTTCTGTAGCATATGATTCAAATTCATTTTTTCCTAAATCTAAATTTAATGCTTCATAAATTTCATTTTCATATTTTTTTATTCCAACTTTAAGTAATTTGAGTTGTCTTATTCTGAATTCAATACTTTTAGTTTCTTTACATTCAAAAAACTCATTATGTTTTTTAAGCATCACTTCTACGTCTTTCAAACTAAGTTCTTTATATGTCATTAATTTAATACTCCTTAAATTATATATTATATAATTTATATTAACCTAAAAACTTTTAAATAGTAACATACCTTTTTTATATTAATATAATTATTTAATATTGAATACCTATATTTTCTATTATTTCATTAATGCTTACTAAAAATATAATATTATTTTTAAGTCATATTAGAAAAAATCCCAAGCACATCTAATATTCCATATCCCCACTGAGGATTAGGATATGAATCTCCTGGTCTCTGTTTAGTCCCTCTAGTTAAATAAGTTTTCATTGTTTGGGAATACATATATGGATCATTTCCTTCTATAATTCCCCATTGAAATAATATAGCGCAAGTTCCAGCAACAACAGCAGCCGAAACACTAGTTCCATTTACTGTTGCAATAGAATTATTAGGCGCCACAGTTATTGCATTTACACCACCTGCTGCAATATCAACTCTATCTATATAATCATCTAAAAATGACATTCCTGAATAATTCACTATATTATTATTATTTTGATTATAAGCTGCTACTGTAATTATTGAAGTTGAATCACCTGGATTAGTAAATGTACCAAAAGGATCTGATGGGCTTAAAGAAGTGTCCCCTATTGATAATCCATACTGTGGTATCCACATATTGTATGCTCCATCTAATACCAAATTTGCTATTAATTTTATTTTCCATATTCCAGGTTGTAAATCAAAAAAATCTATACGTATTAATTCATCCCCTGTATTTTCTTCTGGAATATAAAATTCAATCTTTATTGATGTTTTTTCAAAAATAAAATTATAATCTTCACTAAGATTTATTATTGCTGGAATTACTCCTGTATTTTCTCCTGATGGTGAAACTATATCCACCGTCATTATATTAGGTGCTTCAACCCAAATCTCTACCCATAAATATTTTTGATTTGGTGATATGTTTAGCTCTATATTTCTTGTTTCACCTGCTTTAGAAATCACACCTGAAGCATGCCCAGCTCTAGACCTTTCATTTCCTGCACCTGTTACTACAGCTATACCTCTACTATTAGAAATTGATTCTATATATTCAGGCAAAATTCCATTTCCCCTATGGTTTCCAGAATTACTTCCAAGTGGAAGATATATAACCATAGGTTCAGACTTTCTTAAAGCGTATTCATATAAAAATTCTAAAGCCGAAAATATTGCAGTAATATTAAAAATTGGAACTTGAGCGTTAAATTGAGCTTTATTTGAATAGTCTTCTATTAATTTCACAACTACAAATTTACAATCAGGCGCAACTCCCTTAAGTTCAGGATTTTTACCAGTAGCTCCAATTATTCCACTCATGCTAGTTCCATGTCCATTTTCATCAATGCTAGGTACAATATCGTATGGTGATTTTCCTTCATTGTAAGCCTTTATTGCTTCATTTATTTTATCTTTTACATATAAAGCTCCATATGGTACAAGTTCAATCTCACCATCTTTGTCTGATGTTATTGTCTGATCCCATATACAGTCTATTCTAGTATCTCCCTGCAAAGTCATAAATTCATCACTTAAATAATCAATTCCAGTATCAATAATCCCAACAACCACTCCCTTCCCAGTTAATTGAAGTGGTAAATTTATTTGTAAATTCCTTACTTGAGATGCTTCTATAGGACTAATTTCTTCAAGAGTATAAGTTTCAGTTCCCTTTATATACACTATATTCGAAAATAAAGGGTCATCAACATTGATTTTTCTTTCTTTTTGCGTTGAAATTATAGCATACTTGTCATTAATTATTGCTATATAATATCCTTCCTTTTGCAATTCTTCATCATTTATTTTTCCTTGATATTGAACAATATAGTGTTTATAATCTGTATTATGAAAGATATCTCTAGGCATATTGGACTTATATCTTAGCATCTGGCATCATCTCCTTTGGAATCCTTATAAATAATTTATCAGCTTGATATTGAATAAAGTTGTCATTTCTAAAATTCATATTCTCTCTAGTTTGTATATATTTTCTACTTATAATATTAAATGTCCCTAATATGTCAAAGCTTCCATACCCAGTTTCTCTGTTTGGATATGTAAGTTCTGGTTTTCTATAAGCACCATATATTAAGTAACTTCTAATTTTAGTAGAATACATAGTAGTATCATTTCCATCAACTACTCCCCATTGCAATAAAAGTGCACATCCCCCTGCAACTACAGCAGCGGCTGCTGAGCTACCTGATACAATAGTAGTTTCCCCTAAAACTTTCGTTGTTAGAATATTTATTCCTACTGTGGCAATATCAGGGTTAATCAAATTATTAGTATTAAATCCTTTACCTGAAGTAGCAACTAGTGACTCATTAATTAATCCATGATATGCAACTGTAATCACTTTCCTTGCAGTTGCTGGAATTGTTAATGTACTAAATGGATCTGGCTCTAAAAATTTTGTATTCTCTGGCAATGTAACTTTAGGTTGAAGCCATACATTATATTCACCATCACTTATATAGTCCCCTCTTAAAATGAATTTCCATATACCAGGATTTATGTTTTTAAAAATCACTTCAATAACTTCATGTCCTGAAAAATGCTCAGGCATATAATAATTAATCTTTAAATTAGCATTTGAAAAGACAAAATTAATTTCTTCTTTTTTATTTCTTTTAGCTTGAATAAAACTACTCTCTTCTCCTGTAGGTGAGATTACATTTAATGACATTTTGTTAGGTTTTTTTACCCATATATTAAATGAGAAATTTTTCATTTCTCTAGGTATATTTAATTCTATACTATCTGTTTCGCCTACATTTCTAATATATCCTGATGCATGTCCTTCTGCTGCACCTTCATTTCCAACTCCTGCAACTAAAGCTATACCCCTTACGCTTGCTATAGAAGTTAAATATCTTGAAATTAAATTATTACCATCATGACTCCCCTCTGTTGTACCAATCCCTAAATATATAACCATTGGCTTATTCATTTTTATTGAAAAATTCTTTAAATATTCTATCGCTGCTACTATTTCAGATGAATTATACACCGGCGTATATTTAACATTATTTGACTGTAAGATTTTTTGAAAATTTAAAGATTCCAGTAGTTTTACAATTACAAATTCACAATCATTTGCAACCCCCTGAAATTCGCCATTATACCCCCTAGCTCCAATTATCCCAGCCATTTCAGTTCCATGATCTATATCGTCTTTTGATGGAACAATAGCATATGGATCCTCTTTATTTTTATAGGCATTTATTGCTTTATTTATTTCTTCATTAGAATAAATGTTACCAAGATACACAGATTCAGCTTTAACATTTTCTATACTTTGATCCCATATTGCAGCTATTCTCGATGTTCCATCTTCTCTAATAAATTCATTATTTAAATAATCAATTCCTGTATCTACAATTCCTACGAGTACACCCTTTCCTGTTAAATTCAAATATGGATTTTTCTTTATTGTTAATATCTGATCTATTGAACTTGGCGAAATATCTTGTAATACAGACATACTTCTAAAATCAATAAATTTAATTGAAGGAACATCTATTAATACTTGTTCTAAATATTCATAAGGTAATGATATAATACCTATGGTATTTGTTAATACATCCCCACAAGCATATGATACCTTATCTATTTGACTCTTAAAATCTCCTCTATATTCAACTAAAAAATTAGGTGAATCCCCAGAATAGTACCCTGAACATAATCTTAAATTCATTTTATTTTTCTCCTATATTGCTTATAGTTATTATTATGTATAAATATTAATAAAAATTTCTTTATTAATATTATTTTTTCTCTTTATCTTCTTATAATGTAAAACTTTTCTAAATATGTCCGATAATTAAATTGTATAAATTATTTTAAGAAAGGTGGTTATTTTCCATTATGAGTTTAAATATAAATTCGAATAATATAAATATAGTTAGATCTAATAATTTTAAAAGAATAGGTGAAATTAACAATAATTATGACAAAGATTTGAAAAAAAATAATGATGATAAAAAAACATCAAGTCTTAATATACAAAAACAAGATAACAATAAGAATGACTTACTTGAAAAACTTCAAAAACAAAAACAGGCTTTAAAAGAAAGAAAACAATCTTTGATTGAAACAACTATGGATCCTAAAGAAAAGAAATATAAACTTGAAGAAATAAATGAAAACCTTCAAGATATAGAAGCTCAAATTCAACAATTAAACATGAACGAAAAGGAAAAAGAAGTTCAAAAAGAGCAAGAAGAGATGTTAAAGAAAAAAGCTAAAGAAGAAGAGCTAAAAGCTAATGAAGATGAAGTGAGAGATGATATAATAATCTCTGCAAGTTTAAATGAACTTATAAAGTTCAGTCATTCTAAAAATAACATTCATTTGCTTAAAGATAGTAAAAATAGACAATTAGTTGAAAAAGGCTATATTAAACATGTTACCGACTTAAATGGATATACCAATCCAAACAATTATAATGACAAACGTCTAGCTCAAATCACTAAAAGCATATCATCTTTAGAACATAGTGTATCTAAAGAAATTAATAAAATTAATAATGCTGCTAAAAGGATACAATATAAAACTGAAATAGCTACTAAAAAACTTGACTATAATGATGATAAAATTAACAAAGAAAAACAAGTTGTGAATGATGATAAAGAACAAAAAAATATCAAAGACAACTTAAAACAAAATTTAGATGAAAATCTAAAAACTAAGCAAAATAAATAACTAAAAATAGTAGATAACTTATTTCACATAAAGTTATCTACTATTTTATTATATAAACTATAAATTTATTTTATCATAATTTTTATATACTCTGCTTATTTCAGATCTAACCTCAGTTAAAGCAAATCCCAAAAGATTTTCACCTTTCCACGCTGTAGGATCTTCAACATTGGGATTATCTTTACTCATGCCAATTCCCCATATGTTATCATAAGGACTTGCCTCTACTAAAATTCTATCTTTTGTGTTTAATAAGAATTTCCTTAGCTCTTCATTTTGAGTAAATTTAGTATAATTTCCATTTAAAATTATTGAATTTTTATACTTATTCCAAGTATCTTCATCAAAATTTTTGATTTTTCTTCCTAATGCTTTAATCTCTTTAGGGTGCTTACTATTCATTATTTTTTCTTCTATTTCCTTGTCATTAAAAAGCTTTGCTTTATATGACATCATATATTGCTCCATACAAAAATATTTAATATGTCCTATATTAAAATCACTTTCATACCATTGACTAAAACATGATGTTGAAATCTCACCATTCTTAGAAGGTTGATGTCCCCAAAAGAAAGTATATTTAATTTTATTTCTTTTACTAAAATCTTCTATTAATTGCTTCCTTGAATATTCTGGCTTTCCGTTCTTGGTCCAAAATTTAATATTTTTAAACGAAGTAGAAATTCCCCACATTTTAGGCTTTTCAAACAACTCATTGTATTGATTTTTCTTTTCTTCACTTAGCTTCGAAAACCATCTATAAAATTTTTCACTATATGATTCACCATACCCCATTCTCCAACCAATGCTTCCATTTGGTATATTAGGATACTTAATCCACAACGGAGCCATTAACTTATTCATATCATAATTACTCACAATTTTCACGCTTCTTTCTTTAATATAACTTAAAATTTTCCATGTAATCTTTCTCTTATTTCCTTTAATGAATACTCTTTGATTAATTTTCCATCTTTAAATACAACTTGTAGTAAATTATCTTTGCAGCTTTCCTGTTCTTGTATTGTTAATTCATCTTTGTAAAGAACATCATTATTATTTTTATAAACATAACACATACCTTTTTGTGATTTTTTAAAATTTCCATTATCCGTTTTAGGATCTTTAAATATAAATTTTTCCTTACCATTTATAATTGCATGAGTCGCTTTTAATGCAAATCCAAATGTATCACGAGTGTTATATTGATAAGTGTATGATCCGATTCCAAAAGTACAATTATTTACTGCAAAACCCTTATTCATCAACCGCTTACATATTTCTTTGCATCGTTCTACTGTAATGCTATCTCCATAAATTGCTCCTATATGAGAATTTAAAACTTTATATCCTTTTTTATTTACTTGTCCACCAAATATCTCATATAAAAGTTCAACAGTTCCCTTATATTCTGGACTGTCTTTAGGAGCATCCTTATCTCCACAAATTATCTTAACAGGATCCCCACTATCACCTCTTATAACAATTTTTCCTTCCCTATTTAAAATATCAGTTTTCAATATTGGAAGAATATTGGTTATCAGATTCCAATAATCATAAGTATCTGAAACTATACTTAAAATTCCACTTGGAAATACCTCATTAATTAATCTTTTGTAAGCTTTAAGTTCATCACTACCATAACTACACATTACACTATGCTCTGTTGATGGAGTACCAATGCCTATAATTTCATTTTCTATATTACAATTATAATAATCTTCTAAATAAAGAATTGAAGAAATAGTAGCTGTTCCAGTAAAAGAAAGTAAGTGTCCAGCACTACTAACTTGTGCGCTTTCTATTGAACTAAAACCTCTCATACTAAAATCTCCACAAGCTTTAGTTACATCACCATTCACTACTGTTAAGTTAAAATATTCTTCTACAATTTCTCTATATCTATAAGCAATGGTTGCGCTTGTCATTGGTTGCCATATATTACAACTCATAAATGTCTCTAAATAATTTACAAGCCATGCAAAATCATCATGAGTATTAGTTATTTCAATCATTGGAGTCTTTATGTTAACTCTTATCCCCTCTGGAACAGTTTTAATTTGAATAGGCAAATATCCTAAATCATGAAGCTTTTCAATATGAGTAGTATCTGCTGCCATTTCCCCCATTGTTTTTGAAATAACTCTCTTATATTCATTTACTATTTGCACCTTAGAAACACTAAAAAAATTTTCATTAAAATAGTCAATCATATATTTTTTCAAAAAAGATTGCAATCCAAACATAACAATCTTATCCATATTTTCTTTTCTAGACATTCTAGGCGTCCAATAGCTCACAAGCTTTGTCAATCCTTCTGCATAACACATATGGTGTATTGTTTTATAAAAATCAGTTAATAGTAACGGACTCATAATTTCACACTTCCTCATTTAAATTACACCTCATATTTTCTTAAATTCTTAAATTCTTAAATTCTTAAATTCTTAAATTCTTAAATTCTTAAATTCTTAAATTCTTAAATTCTTAGGAATTATATTCTTTTATATTAATTTAGTTACATCTATTTTTTCATGCTCTCTATTTAAAATACTATTTGTTGTATAAACTTTTTTAATTAAATCCGTTTTTAAAATATCTCCCTTAAATATAGTATCTTCACAATGAGTTACAACTAAATATATTTCTGTAGCTCCCATTTCTCTAAGTTTACCTGCTGTAAGTGTAAATGTTCCGCCTTTTGAGCATAAATCATCTACAATAATCGCTTTAAACCTGTTATTATCTAAAGTTCCATTTATATCAAGCCTTTTAATATACCCACTTTTAAAATCTCTTTCCTTATTTGCAGTTAATACCCTGCCAAATTCAATTTGCTTACTATACCTTTTAGCTGCTCCTGCATCTGGATAAACTAAATAAATAGGCTCCTCTTCACTTTCTTTAACTTCATTTAAAGCTTTTTCTGTTAATTCTTTAGACATATTAATTACTCTTACCCTATCAAGTAATGCAACACTTACGTCTGAATGGGGTTCATAAATATATACATTCTCAAAATCTAATGAATTTATCAATTTACAAACATGTTTTAATGTAAATACTGTTATACCTTCAGTTCTGTCCATTCTGCTATATGGCATATATCCCATAACTAAATTACATCTTAAATTGAATTCGTCTAAATGACCTTTGAGAAATATTAATTTAGTTATATCTTCATCACTTTCAAATTTTAATTTTATCTCATTAACTTTTTCATTTATAATTAAGTTTTCGCTACTAATTAATGATTCTCCATTTGGGAATTTTCTCATCTCAACCTTTTTTCCATTTAAATATAGCATTTCCAAATCCACCTCTCCATATATATTGCGCAATATAAATTTTAAGTTCTGTTTTAAATATGCATTGATACATACAATAGGTAAAAATCTAATTTTACCTTTAGAATTTTTAATGCAGATTTTTCTGTTCACAAGCTTTATTCTGTAATATCAAAAGTATCATTTAATAACTTAAAATTTATGTTCAAAATTTTCATTAAACTTAAATACCTTAGCCGGTCTAAAAGGCTTACCTTCTATTTTTTCATCAGTTTCTATAATCATGTCATCCATTTTTCTTCTAAAATTTAAGATTTCTCTTCCCATAATTGCTTCGTATACAAATTGTAGTTCTTTTACTGTAAATAACCTTGGTAATAAATTTAATGCAATTGGTGTATATTCTATTTTGTTTCTTACTCTATCAAGAGCATAATCTAAAATTTTATAATGATCAAAAGCTAATTCTTCATTTGAATTATTCATTAAGTTATAAGTTAAAACTTTTCTTCTTAATATACCTTTTTCTATCTTTTCAGTGATTTCATAAGAAATTTTTGTTTCTTCACAATCCTCAGCTTTAAGTTCTAAAATATATTTATTTATTAGATATTTTTCATCTCTAATAGATTCAATTAAGTCTTTTTTTATCCAAAACCATTTTGTTTCCATAGTATCTTTTGTTTTATTAAAATTAATATTTTCTTTTGCTATTAAGGCTATATTTCCAACACTTATAACCCTAGTTCTTGGATCTCTCTCTACTTCTCCAAAAGTATATAATTGTTCTATATAAACATTATCTATTCCAGTTTCTTCTCTTAATCTTCTTATAGCCCCTTCTTCTAAGCTTTCATCCATTTTTACAAAACCTCCCGGAATTGCCCATTTGCCTTTAGACGGATGATCATCTCTTTTTACTAAAAGCACTTCCATACCCTTTCTTGGAACTTTGCGTGAATTTTCTTCTAACACATCATCAGTGGTAAATATTATTACATCATTTGTGACACTAGGTCTTTCAAACTCATTAATATCATAGTTTTTCAAAAATATTTTCTCATCTATATATAGTTTTTCTTTATTCATACTTTTTCACCTCTACACTATTTAACTAAGAGATTTTTCTGATAATATCTTTTAGATATTATCAATTTGACTTTATGTATTCATAATACATTATATGGTTTTATTTGTAAAGAGTTAATTGAAAGATAAATAAAAATGGATTCACATTAATAGAGAATCCATTTTACTTTTTATAATTATCTTTTAATTAATTCTAAAACCTTATCTTTTTCTTCTTTGTATTCCTCATCATCTGATTTTATTTCTAAAGCTTTATCAAAACATTCTAAAGCCTTGTCATACTCTTTATTTTCCTTATGGATTTTACCAATACCAAAATATCCTGAATGGCATTGTTTTTCATCACAATCACAACTAATTGGTGCTGTTTTAATTGCTTTTATATAAAATTCATAAGCTTTATCATTATCACCTGTTTTACTATAACAACGTGCTACACTTTTATACGTACAAGCATGCTCTTCACCGTCTTCAATTAATTCTAAGTAATATTCTAATGCCTTTCTATAATAATTTTTAGCACTTTCTGTCTTACCTAATTGATCATATGAATCCGCTATTTCAAGGCTAATCTTCCTTGTATCATCTAAGTATTTTTCTTGCTTTTTATAATATTTAATAGCTTCCTCATGATTATCCCATGCCTTTTCATAACAATCTCCAATATTTTTATATGCATCCTTATGTTCAGGATCAAGTTCAACTGCTTTTTTATAATTTTCAATTGCCTTTTCATAATTTTCAAATCTTATTTCATATAATACACCTATACAATTATATAAATAAGCCGTCTTACCAGTTGCTTCAATTTGTTTTTGATAATAAGTTAGCGCCTCGCTATAATACTCTAACTTTCTATAACAATTTGCAATATCAGAATATCCATTTCTATCTTCAGGGTTTAACTTCATAACATTCTTGTAATTTTCAATTGCTTTATTATAATCATTCAAATCATTTTCATATAAGTTTCCAAGTTGATTATATATATATTCGTTACCACCTGTTATTTCTAATCCTCTTGTATAACATTCAATAGCTTTTGTATAATCTTCTAATAAACCATAGCAATATCCCAAATTTACAAAAGCATAATCATTTTCCTTATCTATAGCTGCTGTCTTACTAAAATACTTTATTGCATTTTCATAATCGTTTAAATCATAAGCATAAGTTACACCTATTGTATTATAAAAATATTCATAGTCATTATTAAATTCCATTTGTTTCTCTAGATACTCTATTTTCTTTTCATAATCTCCACGCCAATTCCCATACAAATTAGCTATATTACAATAGGAATACATTTGTTTAGGATTTACCTCTATAGCTTTTTCATAACACTTAAAAGCTTCTTTAAACTTTTCCAATTTTTCGTAAACTAGTCCAAGACTATTGTAATATTCATCATAGTTAGGTTCTATTTTTATAGCTTCTATATAACACTTTATGCATTTTTTATATAAGCCCATTTCATCATATAACATTGCTTTTCTCTCATAAGCAGCATCTTGATTATTACCTTTACTTATAATTATATCCGCATCTTTTAAAGCATTATCATATTGTTTTAAATCCTTATATATGCTCATACGCAAATAATAATTGCTTAATTTATCTTCGTCTATTTTTATACACTCATTAACATAAGAAATTGCTTTATCATACTCTTGTTCATAAGAACTTAATAAAGATAACTCATAGTAAATTTCATCTTTATGGCCTTCTTCTTCTAAAAGTTTGTTAGCTAAATCAAAAGCTTCATCATATTCTTCTAATTTTCTTAATATTCTAACTTTGTATATTTGAATTTCTCTATTTGTTATATGATAATCTTCAGTTTCCCTTATTAAACTTAATGCATCTTCATACTGTCCTACTGTATAATATATTTTAATTTCAATACTATACGCATCTGTAAAATAAGGATATATACTTATACACTCTTCTAAGCTTTTTAGTGATTCCCTAAAGTTCTCTAATTTATAAAGAGCTTCCCCTTTGCATAAATACACATGTGCATTATTAGCATCAAATTCTAATGCTATATTGCATGCATCTACAGCTTCCTCATATCTATTTAATTTATTAAGTACTCTACACTTTCTAAAATTAGCTTCTCCATAGTCATGTCTTAATTCTAAAGCTTTATTATACCATTCTAAACTTTCGTATAATTTATTTAAATTTTCAAGTTGTTTACCCTTTTGAACACAAATATACGGCGTATTATTTTCATCATCATTTATCTCATACCACTTTTCAAATAAAACAAGAGCTTCTTCATATCTATTTAATTCAGAATAAGTTCTTCCTAATAAATCATAGTACTCGCACTTTTCATCCTCTTCTGGTTTTATGCTTTTAGCAGTCTCTTTTGTATCCTCATAAGCGTATACTTGAAATTGTAGCCAAGCTAATTTAAATTTAAGTTCATTACCTTCTGAACTATTAATTTCTTCTTTATACTTTTCTATAAGCTTTAAATTTGTATCACGAGCACAGGTCATTATATATTCATTATAAGGATAAATATCTAGCACTTTTATATAATATTCCTTTGCATCTTCGTATTCGCCAAATTCAAAACAACAATCTGCAAGCCCCTTTATAGCACCTATATTTCCGCCATCTTCCTCAAGAACTTTTTCATAATATTCCTTAGCTTTTTTTATATGTTCCCCACCTAAATAAAATTCAACTTGTGCTAATATAAAATAAGAATATTGATCTTTATATTGTTCTATTAGTTTATCTCCTAATTTTTTAGCATTTTCAAATTCTTTAGTATAAATATAATACTTAATTTTTAATATAGTCATATCTGGATGATCAATATTGAAACCGTCTATCCTATCCAATATTTTTTTTGATTCATCTAGTTTATCCTTTTTTAATGCTGATCTTAATTCATAAAAAAGATATATAAATTCATCATAATTTCTATCTTCATCACAGTTAAAAAGTTCATATCTTATGTCATCATTGCTGTCTATTTTATACATCAAAAAATCAACAAAGTTTTCATGATAGCTTTGTTTAAGTTCTTCTTCTTTTTCACTCCAATTAAAACTTTCATCAAATAACTTAAATATCTTACTTGGTATATAATATTCATCCATAAGAAATGTAAGTAACTTATCACTAACTTCTTCTGCTGAATCCAATTGAAAACAAACATCTTCTTCTAATAACTTTCTCCAATATTTTTCATTAATTCTTAAAGAAAACTGATTATATAATTTTCTAACCTTATTAATCCATATTCCTGCTGGAGAGTTATCTTCATCTATATCACACTCATCTGCCATCTTCAAAGCCTCTTCATAAGCTGCCCTTAACCTTTGAAATCCTTCTGCATCATCTTCAGGATTATAAATGCTTAACCTTTCCATATAAGCTTCTTTTATTAAATTTTTATCTTTAGTTTCTTTTATTCCTAGTACTAACCACGTGTCCATAAAATCCTCCTATAACCATTCATCATCAATATTTTCTAACACTTCTTTAAGTTCTTTTGCTGCTTTTTCAGCTTCTCTTTTATCTTGTTTATCCAATATATTTTCAAATTCTTCAAGAAGTTTAGCTATATATTCTCTTCTTTCCCCTATATTTTCTTCATACAACCTCTCACCTCTAGATAAAAGAAGTTTAATTTCTTCTTCTTCTCTTGGATGAATTTTAAGTTCCTTAAGTTCTTCTAACCTTTTTTCAACCTCTTCATCACTCATAGAATTAGAATTATTTCTTATAACTATTCTTTTCTTAAATTCAGTACTAACTACTGTAACTTCCACTTCCAATATTCCGTTAATATCATATGTATAACGTATGTCTATAGATTGTTCTCCACCTTTTCCTTTTGGAACTGGTACATTGATTTCTCCAAGATAAATATTATCTTTAGATAATCTACTTTCGCCTTGCAGCACCTTTACTGATATAAAATTTTGATTATCATATATGGTATATAATCTATCAATTTTACTAACAGGAATTATAGTATTTCTCTCAATTATTGGATAAAAATGTCCACTTTCATAATTCCCATTGGCTTTTTCAATTGAAATACTTGTACCTAACGTATATGGACACACATCTGTTAAAACTATTTCTCTAATAGCCTTATTTCTAGATTTCATAGCACCTTGAATAGCAGCACCTAAAGCTACTGCTTCATCAGGATTAATATGCACAAGAGGCAATCTTCCAAATAATTTAGCAACAAAATTTCTTATAATAGGTAACTTGGTTGCACCTCCAACAAGAACAATACTATCTATTTCTCTAATCTTTATAGATGCATCACTTAAAGCTCTTTCAATAGGTCTTCTAAGCTTTTTCAGTATTAACTGGCATGACTTTTCATAATCATCTAAATTTAAGCTATATTGTAATACTTCCTCTTCAACTTTACATTTCATTATTACATCTTTTTCTTTACTAAAACTTAATTTAGTAATTTCAGCTTGTCTTCTTATATTAGATAAAGTTTTATTATCAAGATTTTGCTTATCAAGCTTATATGAATTAATAAACATATTTTCAATTATCTCAGTAAAGTCTTCTCCACCTAAATAATTATTACCAGCTACTGCTCTTACCTCCATAATATTTTTATATAATTCTAAAATAGAAACATCAAATGTGCCTCCACCAAGATCGAATACTAAAAATTTTGTATTATCTTTCTTTTGATTAAGTCCATAAGCTATAGCGGCTGCCGTTGGTTCATTAATTAATCTTTCAACCTTTAATCCTGCAAGCTCCCCTGCTCTTTTAGTTGCTTTACGTTGAGCATCATTAAAATATGCTGGTACACTAATAATTGCTTCAACTACTTCTTCTTTTAAATAGAATTCTGCATCTTCCTTTAAAGAACGAAGCACAAAAGAAGATAATTCCTCTGGTAAAAACTCCTTACTGCCAAGTTTAAATACCTTTTCACTTCCCATACTTCTTTTAAATATAGAAACAGTATTATCTGGATAAACACTTTGTCTTTCTCTTGCAATCTTTCCAATATAAATTTGCTCATTTTCATCTATACTTACTACAGATGGAGTTAATAAATCTCCTAATCTATTTGGTATAATAGTAGGTCCACCCTCTGTAAAATGAGATACCAAACTATTAGTAGTTCCTAAATCAATCCCAATAATGGCCATTATTCATCCCCCTGTTTTTCTTTCTTCTTATTACAAATTCTAGTTTTCTTATGTTATACTTCATGTTTTTTATTATAATCACCTATATTAAAGATTTTAAAAGTGATTTTTATTCTATAACCCAATATCTTCTTTAATAATTTTTACAAACCATATCATTAAGTTATTTCATATATTTTTTTAATTTTTATTTCACTTTCAATCTACAATAATTAATTCCATTTTTAGAAATATAATCTATACATAATATATCTTCGTTAATATTAGACATTTCTTTACATTAAGTTTTCCAAACTAAAATAAAAATCACTTAAGATAACTAAATCCTAAGTGATATTATAAACTACTAATAACATTCTTTTTTCTTAATAAAATCCATTTTCATTTTATTTATTCCTACCTTATATTTTTATTCTTTTGCAAAGCTATTATCCCATTCTTGGTGGTCAATTAATTTTCCCATTTTATAATAAGATATTTCTTTTATTAATGCTTTTGACCACCAGCAATAATCACCTTCATGAATTCCATACTTTTCTACATCCTCTGGATTAATTATTTCTTCAGGCTCCCATGATAATTCAAAACCATCCTTCTTGCCATTAATATACCCTGTAAGTTTAGTTAATACTATGCTACTTATACTATCATCATCTATAAATTTTGATGTAATTCCAGTATAGGGTTCGTTATTATAAAAAGCTATATTGTCTTTAACCCTAACTTCTTCTTCCTTAACTACTCTATGAAACATACAATAGTCACTATCTCTCGTGGTTTTTTGTTCTTCTGAAAACTTTAATATTTCACTACCTATTTTATCAATTACATTTTCACTTGTATCGTCTTTATACTTTTCAAATATTTCTAAAATCCCATTTATATATTTACTATCTTTAAAATTTTTTTCTATATTATCAGAAACAATCTCCGCTCTTTTAAGATTCCTTTCATTATATATATCTCTACAAAACTTAATATTTCTTGTATATATAAGTTCTTCTCTTCTTCAATTTTCATTTAATTTTCTTTCATAAATACATAAACCATTTATAAAAATACCTTCAAAAATCAAATTCCCTTTTTTATCCCATTTTCTTCTATATCCATTTGGCATTCCCATTTCTAATGCTTCTTGCTTTATAAAACCATTATCATGCCATTCTCTACATATTCCATCTTTTAAACCATTTTTATACAAAACCAATTTAGTTAATATTTCTGTAAATATGCTATCTGAAAATCCTATTCCTGAATAAAGTTCTCCTCTATATTCAACAAAATCATCATATTCATCAGTTGCGTCTAAATGTGTATCACTAATACTATGCTTAAATATTTTTTCATACTCTTCTTTACTAATCATATTCATATCTCCATTCTCGTTATTATATAATATTAAAATATCTCAAATTTTAGTGATTATTTGCTACAATCTCCATATTTTCTACCTTGATTCTTACAATACCACAAAGATTCTGGAAAATAATTAACTCCATCTGTTATATATTCACAATGTGGACACCTTGCCATTTTAACATTATCGTAAGTTTATAAGTTCCTCTGTTTTTATTTACTTGTTTAAAATATAGTATAAAACTTTATAAAATTAGAATTATCATTCTTATATTTATCATATGTTAAAATACATAGATAATTAAATGCTTCACTTGCTTTCATTATATCCACTCATACATATAATAAAAATATATTTTATTATTTTACATCAATAATAGTAATTTCATATATATTACTGATATTTATATTTTTAGGTACTAATGCATAGTAGTTTTGATCATTATCTAATAAAAATTGAACCAATTTAACTTCTAGTTTATCCCAGTAATTTTTTATACTTGAATAATATCCAGCCACATCTTCCTTATAATCCAATTGAAAAATATATTCTTTTTCTGTCATTGCAAAAACAATTAAAGTTCCTAAAAGATTTTTTTCCTTGTTTTCCTTTGCATATTCTTGTAATAAAAACCATATTTGATCTAATCCAATAAGTTTTTTATATTTTTCATAAAAACTACTGTCATCCAAAACATTATAATCACTTATTAATTCATTAATCAATGCATGCCACTTTATTGGAATTATTTTTTCCAATAAATGATTATTTTCAATCCCTTCTTTTCCTTCGTCTATCTCTTCACTATCATCATAACTATATTCAGTCAGAGAAACTTGCTTAAATTTTATTGTATTTTTATAATGTGTTAAATCGTATGGGTAGTGATTATTTTCTAATAATTCTGTATCGTCAAGTTCTAATATTTTTGCTAGTGCTGCTGTTTCCAAACTCCAAATGCCTACATAACCAGGCTCTTTATGTGCATTCTTCCATTCATAATCATAATAACCTTTAAACCATTCTTTCTCCATATACTTTTGCATTCTTTTAGATGCTTCACTTTTATCTTTTTCTGCAAGTTCTATAATTTCTCTTATTTTTGAATATGGATTTTCTTTATAATAAATACTTGTAATTTTATTCCATCCAATATCACTAACATATAATAAATAATCAATTACTAAATCTTTAATATTTTCTTTCTCTACTAACTTAGACAATCTTTCTATATTCTTTTTATCAGTTTCTAATAATATTCCAAGTGATATCATCCAAAGTAAATATAAATATCCAATTCTATGTTCACCATAGTTTTCCATACATACTATTGTATATTCAAACTCTTCATTTAAAGGCTCTACTGGCATTCCAGCAGAATACATTGCTAATATTTTTTCCATTTCATGCATAGCACTAGTTTGATATGTTGAACAAATAATACTTTGATTGTCTTTGGGAAATCTATTTATTCCGTTTTTTATATCTTCTTCTAATTCCATTATTTCAATTCTATCTTCTTGTACATATTTTTCTTTATTAAGTATTTGATTTTTAAAATACTCAAAAGACTTTAATTTATCCCTTACCATAAATTACTCCTCCTTTAATTTATCATGGCCAAATTCCAATAATTTCACCCTTGCTGTTTAATCTATAAGTACTTACCTTACCATTATTATCAATTTTAGATAATACTCTTTCAACTTGACCTTTATCTAAAAAAGTGTCTTTATTATTCATAATAACCTCATATTTTTGAATTTAAATTCTGTATTATTCTTTTATTAAAAACCCTATCTTCATTCAAAATAACTTTTTCCATTTGGTCTTACAACCTCAACGCGAGTTCCCTTTGGTATTTGGACCTCTTCTATAAATTCTCCTTTTCCCTTTCCAACCACCTTTCCACCATGTTTATATAATTCTGGAAACCCCTTCTCTTGATTTTTTGTATATGTTGCAGTTTCAGAACTTTTATATTCTTGTATTACTATGTTACCATTTTTATCTTTAGCAATTGCATCTACCGTATTTTTGTACCATCATTTGTTTCTATTTTTATTTCTTCCTTATGCACTCTTACTTTTAAGTAATTTTTCACTATTATATGTGTAATTAAATTTCCTTCTTCATCATAAATCAATAATTTCTTTTCTTGACACAAAAATACCCCCTTTATAGAAACAGTTTTATTATTTTTACTGTCTACTATAAAGGAAGCAGTTCAATCACCTGTTTTTAACATACTAATCTTTATAATTAATAGCACTCATATTCTTTTCTTGCAACTATATCAATCATATTTGTAAGATTGTTATATATTTCATTATAATTTTCTGTATTATAATCATGATATGAAGATTTTCCCTGGTAAATCATAATATGAAATCCTTCATCACTCTTATCTTGAATACTACCAAATAACCTTTTTAATAATTCATCGGCTTCTTTAGTTGTACATTTTAACACTTCCATAAGTAGTTTCTTAACACCTGAGTTTTTTAATTCTTCCGAAATTGAATTTTCTTGTGCCATTTTAGCTAAAATTCCAAAAGAATATGCAGCTATCAGTTCCTTTTCTTTAGATGTTAATTCCTCTAACTCTACTTCTAAAATTTCTAATAAATTATCTGCTACTTCTGTACTCTTTTTTAAAAATATATCATCTTGCATAAATATAATAACCTCGTTTTTATTTTTAAGAATTTCCTAATAATAAATATATTTTGATTATTCTATCAAACATCGCATCTTTTTCATATTTACCATATTCATAAAACATCTCAATTCCTTGATGAATTATATGATAATAAACAGGATTTTTTTCCTTTCTAGTTCCTTCTATCATCTTTTCCAAAAATGTATGTGCTTGTTCATTTGAATATTTAAAAACTTTTATTAGCACATATTCAGATGTTATGTTTACAATATCTACTGAAATTTTTTCTTCCATGGCATAAGCATTTATCATACCAAAGGATAAAATGGATAATATTTGTTTATCAAATTCAGTAGTATCCTCAAAGCTCATTTCCATTACATCAAATAATTTATTAGACATAATTTCACAATCCTTAATAAAAATCACTTTCCTATATTCCATTAATTAACTCCTTTACCATATTACTATTTTTCCTTCAGGATAAGCTCCTTTCCATCCACAAGGAAAACATCCTTGCTCATATATTTTTAATAACTCTTCATGAAATGTATCTTGTTTATATTCTCTAAATGCAGATAAAATTATAAAATCCAGTAAATTTGATTCTATTGTTCGTATAATATCACCTGCTTCTCCATATATTTTTCTCCACTGCATTTTACTTTTTCTAAAATTGGTGGCAATATATTTTTTTTAATTTCTATAACAACTTCATTCCATGTATATGGAGTATTTACTCGATTTGCTATAAGATATGAATGCACATCTTGACTGGTCTCTAAAGCAATATTTTCCCACCTAATACTTGAACAATGCTTTATAGTACTATTAATATCTTTTGCATAACTTATACTATATTTAGATATTGCGTTTTTCTTACCACAATTTTCAAACCAATTTATTTAATGCCACGTTATATTCTCCAATATTTGGATTTAATCCATTAAACTCTCCATGTTTTCTATACTTATCCAAAATTATTCTAATGATTTATGCGCATTTTGATGACTACTGTTAACGTCAGTTGACTGGACTAGCCTTTAATTAAACAAAGCTAATACATCACAATTAATGTATTAGCTTTAAAATGCTTATTAATATTGCTCAGGCTATTTCTTATTATTTCTATATTCATTTATTTTTTCACTATATTTAACTTCATCCTCATCTTCATAACCTATAAAATATACTTTTTCAATAACATCATTGTTAAACAAAAATAAACTATCTGGTCTTAAATTGCCTTCTGGATATAAACAAGCTGAGTAATCCCACTCAATTTCTTTTTCATCTCCTACTTGTTTTTGCAAACGACCTATAATCATTAATTTTTTATCACTATCTTTCAATAACACTACTGATCCTATTGGTAATAAATTAATTATCCTCCTATTTATTAATATAGATATTGCATTTTTATCATAACTTATTTATTAAATTGTTTAACAATTCATATACATTTTCTGCATCACATAAATTATAAAACTTATTTGATGAATTATTTTCTCCAAATATTATTGTTCCTGTTCCATTCTTGTCAATGTCCATATCTATGTTAGTTATTTGATTAATATCTTTTTTTATAACTTTTTCATTTGTTCCAATTTCAAATATTAATATTCGCTTATCTGTTATAACATATAGTATTTTTTGATTATTACGTCTTCTCTTTATAACTCTACCAATTGTAAGATAATATCCTACTAAAATAAATGGTATTCCAAACACAATACTTATAATTCCATCACTAGGTTTAATGTTTTCTTCAACTATTGAATCTATTTGGTATAATAGAAGGTCCATCCTCTGTAAAATGAGATACCAAACTATTAGTAGTTCCTAAATCAATCCCAATAATGGCCATTATTCATCCCCATGTTTTTCTTTCTTCTTCTTATTACAAATTCTAGTTTTCTTATGTTATATTTCATGTTTTTTATTATAATTACCTCTATTAAAGATTTTAAAAGTAATTTTTATTTTATAATTCAATATCCTTTTTAATAATTTTTACAAACCATATAATTAAATTATTTCATATATTTTTTTAATTCTTATTTCACTTCGAATCTATAATAATTAATTCCATTTTTAGAAATATAATCTATACATAGTATATCTTCGTTAATATTAGATATTTCTTTACATTAAGTTTTCCAAACTAAAATAAAAATCACTTAAGATAACTAAATCCTAAGTGATTTTATAAACTACTAATAACATTCTTTTTTCTTAATAACATTTACTTTTTTCTCATTTAATCAAGTTTTTATTGCTATTGTTTTATTGTCTAAAATATCTGAATAAAAAAACAACACAGATATCACTTGATTATGTTATCTGTGTTACTTTACTTTTTAAATTAATCTTAGTTTCTTTATTTCATCAATGCTAAGTCCTGTTTTTAATGCAATTTTAATAACTTTAAGTTTAACTACTCCTCTCTTAATGATTTTCTATATTCTATTAATTTCTTATTATATTCTATTTCTTGATCATCTTGATATCCTTTAAAATAAACCTTATTAATAAGATTTCCATCAAATAAATAATTACTATCCGCACTAACACTTCCCTCTGGATATACACACGCTGCATAATCATATATATCATCAGAAGTGTCTCCCTTTAAATGTTCGATTCTTCCTATTATTATAACTTTTTTATTGGTTCCTTCAAATGTAACTATTGAACCTAATGGTAATAATTCTTCATTACTCCACTGTATGTTTTCCGTTTTATCATTACTAACTATTAATTTATCAGCATTGATTGTTTCTATTCCTTTTATTTTATTTCTATACTCTACTAATTGTTTATTATACTTTACTTCATCTTCATCTTCATATCCTTTAAAATAAACTTTATCTATTTGATTGGAATTAAATAAATAACTGTCATTACTACTCATAAATCCTCTAGGATATGCGCAACCAGAATAGTCCCATATTTCCCCACTCGAATTTCCTTCAAGTTTTCTCATTCTTCCAGTTATCATTAACTGTATATTAGAGTCTTTTAATAATACTACTGTTCCTAATGGTAGCAATTCATCTTTATTATAGTCTATCTCACTTTGTTGAGTGGTAACTATGTTTTTTTTATCATCTTCTTTAAGATTACCAATATTTATTCTGAAACCACATCCATTTAAAACAAAAGCTATACCAATTAGAGCTACACTTAAAATAATTCTTTTTTTATATAATTTTATTTTTAATAAATTAACCATTTTCATTAAACTTCCACCTTATTATTCTTGTATTTATTCATACATTTTTTAATTTGTGTCTTTCTTAGTTTCCACTTCAAAACCACCCCCAATTACATCAACAACTTTAACTCCACCATCTCCATTCACTATATTTTTGCTACTCTTAAAGCCCATTCCACCTATATCTCCTTCAAGTTTAGCAGATGTATCCATTCCATTTTGTATTTTATGAATTATAATAGTTCCCTCTCCAAAACTCCCAAATAAATCAGCCTTCAATGCCCCATCATCGAACATAAGACCAACATCTCCTTTCATCAAACTAATAGATCCATCAACCTTAACCTTACTTCCATCTAATTGTATCTCTTTAAATTCATATGGAAAATCAATTAATTTCCCATTCCCTTCAATTCCAACTTTAATAGTTGGTGAAAATTCAGCATTTCCATTAAATAAATTTAATTTTACCCCCATACTTCCTTCATATTGCAGCACATCTACATATAGTTTGAAATTCTCTTTATTGCATAAAGTTGCTCTTTTTTTGTCTTTTGAAGATTTACTTTCTACATAAGTATACTTACTAATTTTATTTAATGTAGAATCAATAGATTTTCTATTTCCATAACTATCAGCATCAAAATATGCATCTATATTATCTGGTACAAACATTCCAAATTCATCAGTTCTACCAGTAAAATATTGCCCATTTGAAGCTTTTTTCTTTACTCTAATACCATCTCTATTTCTAGTTACAGGATCATATTCAGGTAAATCTTTCATATCTTCCTCTGAAATTTGGTACGATTTAAAAGCCCATTCTTTTTCATTTTCTTTTTTATGTGGGTAAGAAAAATTATCTATAGAAGCCCCAACTAATAATTTAAATTTCTCATCTAAAAAATCTTCATCATTATCAATGTCAAATTCTCCATCTTCGTCAACATCTACAACTCCAAGTGCAGCTGTAACTCCAAGAACTGCTTCTGCTACTCCAACTATTGCTCCAGCAATACCCCCAAGAATTCCGCCTCCTTTAGCTACTGGTGATAATGCATTAACTACTGCTGTTGCTACCTTTGCAACTGCTCCCACAACAGCACTTACTAAACCACTAAAACTAAATGCCATCTTACACACCTCCTTCTGCAAAAGGAGCATAAGTTTCTCTACAGCTTCCATTTTTTATTACATTATTACCTTTTATATGGAATTCGCCTTCTATTGAAACTCCATTTTCTGTATTTCCTTAGGCACATTCAAAATAATAACAAGTCAATATGCTAGTCTATTTCGTGTCATGTTGCGTCAGCATAATGGCCTAATAGCTCGCTATTAAACCATTATGTTTTCTTGCCTGACGCAAAATATACATCGCATTTTGGACTTGTTATTTTCTTTCATGTGCCTTAGTCATTAATATTTGGCTTTGAGCACTTATATTTATATTGTTTCGTGTTCTTATTACTATTTCTCCACCTGCATTTAAATTTAATCCTGTTGAACTTGTAAGAGTTAATCCACTTTCATCTTCAAAATTTATACTTAATGGTTCTTTGCTTCCACCTTTTATATTTAAAGCTCATGGAAGAATTGCTATTTCACTTCCGTGTTCTGTTTGAAAGTATCTACTAGTTGTGTCAGATGTTTCTCCATTTCTTCTTACGCAACCTGTAATAATTGGTTCATCATTACCTGCACTTGGGAAATATAATCTTACACTTTCTCCAATGCTTGGCATTGCGTACATTATGTTTGCTGATGGAGGTGCATATCTAAACCAAAAAGCTTCTTCTTCACTTTGATTTTCGTCTATATTTAAATGAAGCTTTACTAACTCTTCTTTTACTTCTAGAACTTTTCCTTCAATAGATGCTCAATTTAAAAGTGAATTATATAAATTTGTTTGCCATACACCATTTTTTCTGCATAATTTATATTTATAGATTATTTCTTCTTTATTCCTATAAGCTTCATATACTATTTCTTTCATTAACTTCGTTTATGTTTATTGTGTTTTCATTACTGCTTGTACTTTTGTTCTCATTATCTATATCTTCTAGTTCTTCATAAACACATATTTCATCTTCTGTGGAAGCTTTTATAGCAGAATTAAAATTTATACTGTCATCTATTAAACATTTTAAATATAAATATCCATGTTCATTAGGTTTATTTTCAATTTTTATATCTACTATCTTCATTAGCTCATATGGCGATTTTACCCTTAATCTATTAATTTCTCCCATATATTTTTCCCCTTAAGTTTTATAATTTTTTACTATTGTCCATCTGTAACAAATTTTATTATTCCTCCATATGCACATATCAAAGTTGAATCCGTAGTTAATGCTGGTGCTCCATCAACTAAAGTATCTTCTTTAGTATTCATCCACTCTTTTAATATCTTTACCTTACATTTTTTCCCGTTACTGTACCACCTCTTTCTTTTGTTAAAGTAACATTTTCACTTGAAGGACAGCTCCCTTTACATACTCCAAAGCAACTTATGTTTTTATCTACCACATTGTCACTTTCATTCATCATTGGATTTCCATTTGAATATGTTCCATGACTTACAGGAAGATTTATTCTTTTTTTATGGCTTCCTTTATTACATTTCATTTTCATTGCTCTTTATTATTTTTCACATAACAAAAAGACTAACAAAGTAATTAACATCCAATGTTAGTCTATATTTTTTATATTTGTATTATATATTTTCTAATTTTTCTCTTACAATATGTGTCTCTAAGTCTGCTAATCTTACGGGAATTGGTATTCTACTTTCTTTATTTAATAAATTTATTATTATCTCTGTACTTGTATCTAAATCAATGTAATTTCCACATGAAATAAATATTGGTTTAACATTACTTCTGCTTCTTAATACTCTTCCATAAACTTCATTGTCTATGATTATATCATTATATAATCCTATTTCCTCTTTAGGCATTTTAAAATCTGTTCCTTTTATTTTAAGATAACTTTTTGCTACACCTATTGTTGGTTTATTTAAGAAAAATGAAGCATGTGTTGCACTTCCCATATGATTAAAATGTAAATATCCATTTCCATCAAATATAAATATATCAGGCTCTATCTTTAATTTTTCAACAGCTTTGATAATTAAAGGTAACTCTCTAAATGCTAAGTATCCTGGTATATATGGTTCATTTATCTTCCCGTAACTATATACTTTCTCTAATACTTCCTTAGTTTTATAATCAATTATTACTATGCAGCATGCAGCATACTCTTCTTCATCTTTTATCCAATATGCAAGATCAACACCTGCACATGTTGTTATATTTTTAATATTAAATCGGTTTTCTAATACAATTTTATTAGCAAAATCAAGTTGAATTTTGGAAAACTCTTCTTCAGTTTTTACATTAAAGTCATGAATAAAATCTATTTTCATTTTATTTATTCCTACCTTATATCTTTATTCCTTTGCAAAGCTATTATCCCATTCTTGGTGGTCAATTAATTTTCCCATTTTATAATAAGATATTTCTTTTATTAATGCTTTTGACCACCAGCAATAATCACCTTCATGAATTCCATACTTTTCTACACCTTCTGGATTAATTATTTCTTCAGGCTCCCATGATAGTTCAAAACCATCCTTCTTGCCATTAATATACCCTGTAAGTTTAGTTAATACTATGCTACGTATACTATCATCATCTATAAATTTTGATGTCATTCCAGTATAAGGCTCGTTATTATAAAAAGCTATATTGTCTTTAACCTCAACTTCTTCTTCCTTAACTACTCTATGAAACATACAATAGTCACTATCTCGCATCGTTTTTTGTTCTTCTGAAAACTTTAATATTTCACTACCTATTTTATCAATTACATTTTCACTTGTATCGTCTTTATACTTTTCAAATATTTCTAAAATCCCATTTATATAATAACTGTCCTTAAAATTTTTCTCTATTTTTTTAGAAAAAACCTCTCTTGGTTTAATTTCTGATGCATAAAATTCATGATCACTATTATACATTTTTCTAAAAGAAGCAATTCCTCCAGTATTAATAAATTCATCTTCTTCCTTTTTATAAATGTTTATTCCTCTTATATATATATCTTCATAAATTATATTTCCCATTTCATCCCATTCTCTTCTATAACCATCTGAGTTTTCTTGAACTAATCTTTCTTCTCGTATAAATCCATTATTATGCCACTTTCTATTTATTCCATACTCAATACCATTTATATATATAAAAAATCTACTTAACATTTCTGTACCTTCACTTTGAGCAAAACCCATCCCAGAGTATGGTTTTCCTCTGTATTCATAAAAAAACTCTGTTTCTTCTATGCCTTCTAAATCAGTATAGTAGATACTATTCTTAAATATTTTTTCATATTCTTCGTCACTAATTATGTTCATCCTTCTTCCTCCATATAATATAAAATTGAGGTAATACATAAAAACTATAACTTACTTCCCATAATCTCCGTTTTTTCTTCGCAATTTATATTATATATCACTTTATCTAAGTTTTTAAATATTAGAAACTAAAATAGAGCAAATACTATATATATTCGCTCTACTTAAATTATATAAACTTTTCTATTTTTTCTCTTATTCCTATATCAAATTTAGCATTGTCAATATTAGCACCCTTCCATTTTACACCTTCTAATTTGCAGTTTAAGAAACTCGCTTTTTCAAAATTACTGTTAGACAAATCAGCTCCACTTAAGTCGGATCCATTAAATGATGACATTTTAGCATCTACATTAGTTATTTTTGCATTTTTCACACTTGCATTATCTATACATGTTCCTCTTAGCTCTCCATTAGAAAAATCTACTTCATCAAAACTTGAACCAGTACAAAAACTAACATTCATTACAACATATTTCATATTGGGGTTATTAAAATTACAGTCGATAAAATAACTTGCTCCAATACCAGCTCTTTCAAAATCACATTCTTCTAAATTACATTTTTCTAAATTACAACTATATAATTCTGAGTTTAAAAATGATGACGCTTTAATATTAACATCTTCCATTTCTAATCTTTCAGCTGATAAATCTTCTAAATCACTAAATGATAAATCACACTTTTTAATTACTTCATCTAACAAAGTATTTTTATTTCTTCTTACTTCATTTATTTTACCATTAATATTCTGTATACTTTGAGAAAGTGGCCCACTTGGTATTGGTTGAAGAACATTTCCCTTAGTAACTAATTCACTATTACTTGACATTGTAATAACATATTCTGCTCTCTTTTATACTCTTGATATTATTATTTTTATCACAAATATAACTTATTAAGGTTCTTTCAGATAACAAAAAATTATTCTTAAAGCACTTTTATAATTTTTTATTATTTGCCCTGGCCACTTTACATGAGGTGGTTCATATTATAATAAGCTATCTGTTGTTAAAGGTTCGATAAAATCAGTATCACCAGATTCAAATATGCTTGCGGGTTTAGCCAACCCCTAATATTCTTTAATCTATTTAATTTCTCTATTTTATTTACTGTATTTTTAGTTTTATTTGCAATTTTATCACCAAATTTTAATATATTCTGTGCTTTTCTTAGGAATCATACCACAAAACGGATTGCAATATTGCCCAGTTTTTTTCCCACTGACCATCTCTAAATTCGTATTCAGTGCCTCCCTCATCAATACATGTATCTCCATTTTTTCTTATGCATCCTGTAATAATGGATTCATCCTTACCTTCGCTTGGAAAATAGAGTCTTACACTTTCTCCAACTAAAGGGCATTGCATACATTATATTTACTGATGGTGGTGCATATTTAAACCAAAAAGCTTCTTCTTCACTTTGATTTTCGTCTATATCTAAATGAAGCTTTACTAACCATTCTTTTACTGCTAGAACTTTTCCTTCAATGGTTCCTCCATTTAAAAATTCATTATAAATTATATTTTGCCCTACACCATTTTTCTGCATAATTTATATTTATAGATTATTTCCTCTTTATTCCTATGTGCTTCATACTCTTTAACATATAATTCTTTCTGCTTAAAATAAATTTCAGAACAATTACTTTAGTTAACATTATCAAATTTCACTTTAAACTTATTAGCTTTTTATAAATTTTACACTTAAAGAAATATATTAATTCATCGTAACTTATATTAATATCTTGAAGATAAAAAAATAACAGCAATATCACTATCTCAAGTTATCGCTGTTACTTTAATTTTTAAATATCCTAATTTAATCTTAATTTTCTTACTTCATCAACACTAAGGCCTGTTTTTAATGATATTGTTTCATCATCTAAAACATCTAATAAATTTTTGGCAATTTCAATTTTTCCTTCTTTTAGACCTTCCTCTTTTCCTTTTTGCATACCCTTTTGCATTCCTTCTTGAATTCCAACTTCTTTACCTTTTTGTTCATAATATTTCTGTCTTATTTGATCAACAGTCATTCTTACAGCACCTCCTCTTTCTCTTTTATATTCTTCAAATTTCTTTTCAAGTTCCTTATCTTTAATTAAGAATAAATATTCTAAAAAATCTGCTAATGCTTTAATTTGTTCTTCATTTTTAACTTTATCATACTCAACTAACTCTTCTGCAAGTTGTATTTTTGCCTTATAAATATCCGCATCTTTTGGTTTTGTTTCAAGAAGTGTTTTTGCCATTTTAAATACTAATTTTAATGGGTTATCATAACTTATGTTTTCTAATTCTATTTTTTCAACATCTATAGTTCTAAAATTATAAACTAGAATTTCATCATTAAGCTTAGGTACTTTATATACATACTTTGTATCTTTTCCACGTTCCCCTTTATATGTATATATTGCTGCTGCAATGACTTCACTTTTGTCTTTATTCTTATATCTAAACTTATCCCAAATCCTATAAAAATATCTAAACATTCTTTCACCAAAGACATCTTCATCACTACTATAACTTTGAACTTCAACATGGATAAATAAAATCTTGCTATTATTATCTTTAAGTTTTACCTTTATTATTTTATCTGAAATTATTTTTTCAGCACTATCTTTATCAAAAATCTCTCTTTGAATTTCTTGAAGCTCTAAATCTAGACTTTCAGTGCCAAGCTCCCATGCAATTTCATCAAATATTTCAGGAAATAACACTTCTACAACTTCCACTTCAAAGGCTTCAAGTATTGTTTTCCATGCCGCATCATAATCATGTTTTTTGGGCAATTTACTCACCACACTTTCTTTAAAAAGTCCATTTATATATATCTATATTATATCTTATTAATTGTGATTTTAGCAAGGATTGTAAGATTAAAAGTTTGCGTTTTTGTGTCCTAAATATTTACATAAGACCACTTAGCATTTTAATAATTATTGTTTATTTTCCTTAATAAGAATGCTCCCTTTGTAGAAACAGTTTTATTATTTAACCGTCTACTATAAAGGGAGCGGTTTACCCAATGACTATTCTATTTATTATAATTTAGAAGTATTCTTTATTTTTATATTTGGATGGCTGGAATTCTTTGCCTGCCTTATAATCTATCCAGTCTAAAAAAACACCTTGATATTCTCCTAAGATACTATTCCAAAAGTCATCAGTATCCTTTGCCCACATCCCCTCACTAATGAAAAATTTACCAGACTCAGATATACATACAATATATTCTCCACTATATAATTTACATATTGGAATTATTCGTTCTCCAACTTTTTCATAATAATTTTTCATTACATTCTTACTATTTTTCAAATATCCCATCTTATCAATTTTTGTTGTATGTTCGTCATAATCTTCTTCTCCAAGAAAATCTATATATTTAGCTATAATGTCCAGTTCACCAAATTCTTCAATAAACCTTCGTGCAACATCAAATACTTTATAGCCTACACCTTCAAGTATTTTTACCTGATTTGTTATATCTATCTTTCTATTTTCAACCCATCCTGCTCTTGTTAATATTTTTTTCACTTTTTCTTCTAACATTATTTCTTAGCTCCTATATTATTCAAATTTTTAAAAGAAGGTTTTCCAGTTATTCTAATAAATATACCATATACCATAAATACATCCCTAACATTAAATTAATACCAAATATTTCATTGTAATTTACATAATACTTCTTATAGTTTTCAAGAAAAAATACTTCTGAATTTCATCTGAAGTATTTTCCTTAATTATTAAACAATGTTGCTATTCATCCGATATCTTTATATAGGTTTCATTTATTTTAGCATTATTATTTAAATTTAATTTCCATATTTCCTTTTGCTCACATCCACCTATATTAATTCCAAAGTAGAAAGATGGATCTAAAAATATAACTTGCTCATTCTTTAATTTCATTTCAATAGCATCACAAATCAACTCTTCTTCTTTTTCTTCTAAATTATAAAATTTAATGCTATCTATATAATTACCAATCGCACCATTTTGATTTAAAATAATTTGACTAGCAGATGATTTGCCTTTCATCATATCCTCATCTATTTCAAAGTTATGATTTACTGAATTCACCATTTTAATTCTAAGTTTAGAATATTGATTAATTGACTCAAATTCTATAAATTTAGAATTAATTTCAAAATATATAAATCTTAAATCTGGATAAAACTGTGCTATTCCATTTTCAATATCAACAAATCCAGTTAAATATATGTCCTCAATATCATTATTTTTTACTATTTTTTTAAATTATTTATCATTCTCATCGCTCCCATTCTTTTATTACTTTATCATTTGTATTCCCGATTCCATTAACTTTTAAATAAAATTATTAAGCCTAGGATTTCCTTGCTTTCAGCTAAAGGTATCTTTACATTCCTTATTATATTGACTTTTAAAGATATTTCATTACAGGGAAAAAAGATTAGTGCTTCTATTACTGAAGCATTAACCTTTTAATCTTTATATTTTATTAACATCACTATACTACGTTAATTAAAATTATTATGACTTGAATTAATATCTAATTTTGCATTCAGCTATTCAACAATTTAATGTACATCTAACTTTATTTTTTGTTCCTCTGCTAGTTTTCTATAAGGCTCCAACAAAGCTACAATTTTTTCAATAAATTCACAATTATCTATTAATCCATTGTTTTCATTTATCTCTTTAAATATTGTATAAAAGTTTTGAATTTCATGTATAGATGAACTAGAACTTATATCATCTTCATCACTTAGCCTGCTAATTAATTCATATAAGTTTATTCTTTTTTCTCCATATAACATATAGTAATATCCAACTACAACATCCTCTTTTAAAAATTCATTGTTTTGATAATACGATTCTTCCATTCTTTTTTCATATATAGCTTCGTATAATTCCTCTGTATCTTTAGCTAATGAAACATTATATACCCATTCTTCAACTTCATAATTATTTAGTATTTCTTCATCAGCCCATTTTTGCCAATCTGATTTTGAATAATAACCGCTTATTACTGCTATATATATATATAATTTGCTATTGTCATTTACTCACCTCTCTTATGGTGTATCAGGATGTAATCCTGGAACGCCGTCACCATGTTGTGCTGGATTGTTATAAGGATTTGGATGATGATGAGGATTTGTATGGGATGGAATATCAGATCTACCATGATCAGTATAATCATTATTACCTATTCTTCTTCCATATTTATCAAATATAGTTTCTCTTATATACGTTTCTCTAGTCTTACTATTAATCTTTACATGTTTAATACTTCTTTCTCCTGGTACTGTATATAATCGTTGCCTTGTGTGAAATTGGTGATATAAAACGATTTAAGAATTTCTTCAAGCCTTGTCGCTTATGCTGGAATTGACCCTACTGCTAAGTAATCTGGGCATTTTACATCTAATAATAACAACATGTCTAAGCGTGATTCTCCTTATCTTAGAAGAGCTTTGTTCCTTGCTGCTTATACGTGTACTTTACATGAAAGTCCTCTTAATACTTATTATATCAAAAACGTAGTGAAGGTAAGCACCACCTCACTGCTGTGGGAGCAGTAGCTCATAAGTTAACACATATTGTTTTTTCTATTATGAAGCTATTAAAAAATTACTTTATTTTAATAGCTTATTTGTTATATGATAAATTATATACATCTAAAATAATCATCATGATATTCACCATCTAAGCCGTATATTACTTCATATTCGGCAAATTCTTCATCACTATACTCCAGTCTTATCTTTGATGATATATATTTATATATTCCATCATCTGTATCATACTCTTGCCATGAATTTATAACATATGCTACACTATGAAATATTATTTTAATTTTTATCTCCAAATATTACACTATATTCCTCTGGCTCTTCTTGTTTATAATAATAAATATAATTATTATAATCTTTCATAGCCATATCGTTTATATTATGCCTAAGTAACCATTCTTCTAAATTCATAATAACATCCTAATGCATTCTTCTTCTAAAATAATCAAATACTATCTTTCCCGCATCTTCATATCCTAAGATTCTATAGTCTCCATATTCTTTACCCGTTACTTGAATATATTAACTAATAAAAAAATAATGAACCAGCCTACTCAAATTTCAGCTGGTTCATTTCATCTTTTCACTGCATTATTACAATTATGCAGTTTTAAATCTTATTGTTCTTATTGATTTAACTATATTCTACTATTATTATTTTTTATGCAGTTAATTCTATTGATTTTTTGCAGTTAGTTGATTGAATACTGTTTCCTCAATCCTTTGAGTGTCACCTTTATTATCAGTACTTAATATTTTTAACAATACCTCTGTTGCTACACCAAAAATTGCTGAACTTGACCCAATATATCCATGTGCACCTATATCAAAAGTTATAGTGCCAGATGAGCAATCTATACTATTTAAATAAGTATTAGCTACCCTAATTACTTCCTCTGAGTATTCTAATGGAATTCCAGCATGTACTTCATCAGAGTTAGAAACTAAAGTATTTCCAACAATTTCTCCATCCTCTATGCTCGAATTAACTCTTATTACTAGTTTTTTAGTATCTTCATACTTATAGCTTATACCTAATAAAACATAATTACTAGAATGTCTATGTTTTAAATTTAATTCAATTACATAAGATATATTGCCCCACTTAACCCATTCATTCTTAATAATTACTTCCTCTAATTTTTTTATACACTCATACTCTATATTAGGCTTTTCATTTATCCATAAATTACATTTTTTCATTGCACCTATATTATTTAAAGTTATCATTTATTTCCCTCCCAGAATCTTTTCTAAGCAAGCGAAAACTGCGATGAATTATTTGCAATAACCTCTGGATGATAAACTGAAAATTGAGATACTTCATACTTACTTAGTGCTGAACTATGCGCAATATCATAAGCACTTTCAAAATCCATTGTTTTAGTTAATTTTTTCATCATATGAGATTCTGCTAGTTCATGCATATAAAAACTTGCATCTGCTCTTGTTATCTTTTCACTATTTTTCATAGCATTTTCTAATCTGTTTATCATATCTACATTAGGCTGATACGTTTCGAATTGATTAATATGATTTTTTACAATATTCAATCCCTTTTCGCTAACATTTAGTTCCTTATTTGCTAATTTACCTAGCCCACTTCCAGTTGAATTAATACCTAAATTATATGAACCTGTTCTTATTGTAGGGTTACTTCCCCCCTTATTTATACCACCAAACTCTTCTGGTACTCCAACTCCGCTTTTTTTAGGCACAGAACCTTTGGTTTCCTTAATTCCAAAAATAGCTGATGCTGTTCCGAAACTATTTAACCAATGTTCTTTTGATAAAGGATCTTTAAGATTAAATGTCTCATTTACCATATCTACATTTCCGAAAATAATCCAATTAGAAAAATCATAAACGGAATCAAATGCTTTTTCTGATCTTTCTGCATTTGATTTTAGCGTTTCCATAACAATATCAGGTACTCCGCAACCCAACCAATTAGCAAAATCATATCCAGAATTAAAAGCTTTTTGTCCTCTACTATCCGCTTCATTCCAAAAATCATGACCTATTTCTTTTATAGAATTCCATGATTTATCAAATGCTGCACCAATCGAATTAAAAGTGGTAGATTTTTCTTCCCTCGAATCACAGTGTGATGAATCAGAACCAAACATTCCTATAAAATCCCCAACTAATAATTTGAATTTCTCTTCTAAGAACTCTTCAGCATCATCAATGTCAAGATCACCATCTTCGTCAACATCTACAACTCCAAGTGCATCCATAGCTCCAGAAAGAGCCGATCCAATGGTTCCAGCAGCTGATGAAAACATTCCAGAAATCCCTTATATTGCAGACTTTACCATATTAACTACTGCATTTGCTACTTTTGCAACTGCTCCCACAACACTTTTTACTAAATTTCCAACACTAAAGTCCATTTTATACTCCTCCTTCTGCAAAAGGAGCATAAGTTTCTCTACAGCTTCCATTTTTTATTACATTGTTACCTTTTATATGGAATTCGCCTTCTATTGAAACTCCATTTTCTGTATTTCCTTTAGTCATAAGTATTTGGCTTTGAGCGCTTATATTTATATTATTTCGTGTTTTTATTACTATTTCTCCACCTGCATTTAAGTTTAATCCAGTTGGACTTGTAAGAGTTACTCCTGCTTCATCTTCAAAATTTATACTTAATGGTTCCTTGCTTCCACCTTTTATATTTAGAGCTCCTGGAAGCATTGCTATCTCTCAGAAAGAAAAGAAGCTCTTGCTAAACAGATTTTTAATCTGCTAATGCTACAGCTCCTTACTATAATTTTTCTATTAAATTAACTTTACTTAAAATTTTTATTTTCCTGTAGTATTTATAAAATTTAAAGAATTGAGGTTACTATAAATTATTTTTCTTATATATTTCCTCTAATTTATCATATATTGAATGTGCGTTCAAACATAATTCTTTTAACTCTTCTGGTTTTATACTCTGCGTAATTATATAATGAGCTTGTTCGTACTCTCCGTCATCTGGAATTGGATTCTCAAAATCATTTATTTTATATTTGCACCAAGTACCTCCAGTTTCATAATCTATACGAACACATGCATATTTATCGTTTATATCTTTTAAATGTATTTTTACTATTGCTTGTTCCTTCCAATACTTTGTATTCTTTTCAATAGAAACACTTCCAGCATTTATATTAAATTGTATAGTAGTTGTATCATCTATATTAAATTTTAAATACTTATGTCCTAATTCTGAATTTTCTTTACTAGTTATTTCACATATTTCTTTATTTTCTTGAATTTGTTGATTATAATAATTAATATTTTCTGATATATACCTCAATACCTTAGTATCTGATGGTTCAATATTACTCTCCTCATTTAATTTGGAAATATCACATCCTGCAATTGTTATAACAACATAAAAACTTATAATTAAAATTATTATAACTTTGATATCAAAAAATCCTTTTTTCATACTATTTAACTCCCTTGTCTAATTCTTGTTTTACTATATCAAAAAATTCTTTCTTTTTATCATCAACTTCATTTTTTTTTAAGTTCTTTCTCATCAAATATTTCATCTACATAGTCTTGAGTATGTTTAAAACCTGGATCACTTTGTGAATAAGCATTTAATGCTAATCCATCCTTAATATTCCCTATTAAATCCCCAGTTATATAATCACTTCCAATAGACCACCCATCTATAATATTGCGTACTTCTTCTTTCCCCTTTTCTATATCTCCATCACCATAATGCTTATAAAATTCCTCTGCTCTATTTGTTTCTCCATTAAGCACAGATTCATTATAATTATTATATACATTCATTAAGTTATCAGTACTATTTATCATCCTATTGTATATATTATTTCCATCTAAATCAGATAAAACATCTCCCTTATCCATTCTAGTTGAGTAAATGTCTCCTTTATAACTTGACATTTCATTAGTTTTTCCTGCATTTGCAACATCAATTATATCTTTTATTCTAAGACCCTTTCGGTTTACATTACCAGAATTTGAGAATATAGCTAATTGAACTATCTCATGAGCAAAATCTTTTCCTTCCCCTTCTAGCATATTCTTTTGATGCTCATTATAGCCATAATTATTTAAACTACTTTTAGTTATATCAATTCCATATTTTTCAAAAGTGTCATCACTTGTATTCCCATGTTGTCTATTAATTGCTATAACCAAATCTCTAATTTCATCTTCTGACATACCAACACTTTGAAAATACTTCATCGCCTCTTTAGTTGATGGTATATTTCCTGTAGCCTTCCACCTACTTCCGCCCAAAAGTATTTTGGCTCCAGTCGATGTAGCTTCTCCATCATAATTGAAGCATAATGCAGACATATTACCATAAAGCTTATTTAATTCTTCTTCCCTAGACATGCTCTTTTTTTTATTTATTTCTGATGATTTATATGCCTTTCTAATTAATTCTGCTTCTTCTTCATTAAATCCATAACATTGCTTCATCATATTATAATAATTTCCTTTATATTCTCCTCCAAAATCACAGTGTGATGAATCAGAACCAAATGAAAGTATAAAAGCCCCAACCAATAATTTAAATACATCTTCAAGCAGTTCTTCAGCTTCTTCATCATCAATCTCACCATCTTCACAAGCATTTGCAAATTCAGCTGTAACTCCAAGAACTGCTTCTGCTACTCCAACTATTGCTCCAGCAATACCCCCAAGAATTCCTCCTCCTTTAGCTACTGGTGATAATTTATTAACTACTGCTGTTGCTACCTTTGCAACTGCTCCCACAACACTTTTTACTAAATTTCCAACACTAAAGTCCATTTTATACTCCTCCTTCTGCAAAAGGAGCATAAGTTTCTCTACAGCTTCCATTTTTTATTACATTATTACCTTTTATATGGAATTCGCCTTCTATTGATACTCCATTTTCTGTATTTCCTTAGGCACATTCAAAATAATAACAAGTCAATATGCTAGTATATTTCGTGTCATGTTGCGTCAGCATAATGGCCTAATACTTGCTATTAAACCATTATGTTTCCTTGCCTGACGCAAAATATACAGCGCATTTTGGACTTGTTATTTTCTTTCATATGCCTTAGTCATCAGTATTTGGCTTTGAGCACTTATGTTTATGTTATTTTTTGTTCTTATTATTATTTCTCCACCTGCATTTAGGTTTAATCCAGTTGGACTTGTAAGAGTTATTCCACTTTCATCTTCAAAATTTATACTTAATGGTTCTCTGCTTCCACCTTTTATATTTAAGGCTCCTGGAAGAATTGCTATTTCGCTCCCATGCTCTGTTTGAAAGTATCTATTTATTGTATCAGATGTTTGTCCACAAATGTCTCCATTTTTTCTTTTGCAGCCTGTAATAATTGGTTCTTCGTTACCTTCACTTGAAAAATATAGTCTTACACTTTCTCCAATTCTAGGCATTGAATATATTATGTTTACTGATGGTGGTGCATATCTAAACCAATAAGCGTCTTCTTCATTTTGATTTTCGTCTATATCTAAATGAATCTTTACTAACTCTTCTTTTTATTCTTTAGTGCTTTCTACTACATATATTATGTTCACAATTCCATTAACTTTTAAGTGGAATTATTGAGCCTAGGATTTCCTAGCTTATCAGGTTACACATATCTTCTATGCTTGATTTACTGACTCCTAAAGGTGCTAGTGTTGATTGGCTAGGAGCTCCTAACTGCTAAAAAAATAATGAACCAGCCTACTTAATTTCAGCTGATTCATTTCATCTTTTCACTGCATTATTACAATTATGCAGTATTAAATTTTCTTCCTTTTATTGATTTAACTCTATTATTCTTTATTTATTTTTATGCAGTTAATCAATTCTTTATTTTGCATGTAATTTAGATAGTGCTATACCACTCATTTATAAATCTCCTATTCAGAATCATATCCTGTGGGCTTTTTTCCGTAAGAAAGAATTCAACAACGCCTATAAACTGCATAGTTTTCTCTTTATCTATCTTAAACCCTATATTATCCCAGGATTTATCAATCTTCATATTAATTCTAGCCTCTTCAACATCGTATTTAAAATCCCATAGCATCATAGCCATTCCTATATCAAAATCATCATAATTTACCCATATAATTGAATTTGAATCTTCATATTTAATTCTATATTTACATACATTATCACGATACCAAATTACATCTCCATCTCTTTTTTCTTCAATTAACAATTTAGTTACCTCCTTTGAAATATTCATCATATAATCCTGTACATGCATCCATTCCTAAATTACTTTTAATTGATGAATTTATTATTTCTTCATTAGCTCCACATTTCTTCAACATATATTCATAAGTTGGTCCTTCAGCGTTACCATACTCTTTTAAATTACTTTTATACATTCCCTCTAACCCCTCATAGTTACCATTTTTAATATAGGTATTAATACGATTTTGATTTCTTTCATTTATCATGTTCTTCGCAATATCTTCCATAGAATAACCCTCATCTAAAAGTTTTTTTACTTTACTTTCTAAATTAGTACTCATTTTATTATGATATGCTATTCTTTGTGCTCTAGCTGATGCAACTTGTTCTGCATCATTCCAATCTATCATATCTACAAAATCGTCTAATCTTCCACCTTTTTTAGGAGAAAATCCATACACAGCATCTGAATTTTCAATTATATCCTTAGAGGCTTTTAGATTATCCATAGGATTATTTTTATATTTAAATTTAGCTTGTGTAATCCCCTCAGTAATTTTCTCAACTTCACTAATAACTTCTGATTCTTTACTAACCTTCTCAGCTTCACTAATAACTTCTGATGTTTTAGCAATTTTTTCAGATTTATTAAGTTTAGTAACTGTAGGACCGAACAATAAAGCTGCCTCAAACAATGCCTTTCCTGTAAAATATGATTCAGAGTTAGCATCTCCATCTATTACATCACGTTTATATTCGTCTTTAATTTCTTTCCATATAGCTTTTCCTACTCTTGCTGCATATTGTGGATTTTCAGCAAAGCTTCTAGCAGAATTTATAGTATCAATAGGATGCTTTACCATATTAGCCAAACCATCCAAAGTTCCTTTTGCTCCATCTAATACACCTGCTCCAAGATTACAAGTTTTAGACCATAATGTTGGTTCATTTTTACATGTATTTTCATTACTATCTATTTCTGCGCTTGATGAACCTGAACCAAATGGAAATATAAAAGCCCCAACCAATAATTTAAATGCCTCTACCAGCAGTTCTTCCTCATCTTCATCAATCTCACCATCTTCAAAGACATCTGCAATTGTTGCCATAGCTCCAAGTGCAGTCATTCCTCCCGCATCTTGTGAACCCTTTCCAGAAACTGCAGATACTATAGATTTCGCTGCACTGACTACTGCATTTGCTACTGCTGCTACTGCTCCAACAACAGCACTTACTACACTATTAAAAAATGACATCTTATACCCCTCCTTCTACAAAAGGAGCATAAGATTCTCTACTGCTTCCGTTTTTTATTACGTTATTTGCTCTAATATGAAATTCGCCTTCTATTGAGACCCCATTTTCTGTATTTCCTTTAGTCATTAATATTTGGCTTTGAGCACTTATGTTTATGTTGTTTCGTGTCCTTATTACTATTTCTCCACCTGCATTTAGGTTTAATCCAGTTGGACTTGTAAGAGTTACTCCTGTTTCATCTTCAAAATTTATACTTAATGGTTCCTTGCTTACACCTTTTATATTTAGAGCTCCTGGAAGCATCGCTATTTCACTTCCGTGTTCTGTTTGAAAGTATCTATTTTTTGTGTCAGATGTTTGTCCGCAAGTGTCTCCATTTTTTCTTGTGCAACCTGTAATAATGGGTTCTTCATTACCTTCACTTGGAAAATAGAGTCTTACACTTTCTCCAATACTAGGCATTGCATACATCATATTTGTTGTTGAAGGTGCGTATTTAAACCAAAAAGCTTCTTCTTCACTTTGATTTTCGTCTATATTTAAATGAATCTTTACTAACTCTTCTTTTACTGCTAGAACTTTTCCTTCAATAGATGCTCCACCCAAAAGTGAATTATATAATTTTGTTTGCCATACCCCATTTTTTCTGCATAATTTATATTTATAGATTATCTCCTCTTTATTCCTATAAGCCTCATACTCTCTAACATATAATTCTTTCTGCTTAAAATAAATTTCAGATCCAATTTCAAGGATAGTTCTCATCTTTAATTCATAATAAAAATAATCAGTGTCATGATAAACTTCATCTCCACCAGCTTCATGAAATCTTTTTAAATTTTTGAAAGCTCCATAATTCATATTATCATTTAATTTATAACTATGATCACTTGGTATTCCAAAATTAAACATATAATTCAAATTTATTATATCACAATATAATTCTGATTTTAACTCACTTGCAATCCTCTTAAAAAAATTCCAATCTGTTTCCTTATATTGAAATAATGGCTTATCTATTTTTTGTCCTTTCCCTATATTTTGAGTAAAAGTGTAACCTGAATAATCTTTTAATATTTCATTTATAAGAGCATCATAAGTCATATCAATATTTTGAAAAGATCTGCTCCTTTTCTTTATATCTAATTTAAAACTTGATGTAAATCCATATATTTCTATAATAAATTCCATCAACTTTAAGTTGGATTACTTAACGAGTTTTCCTGGCTTATCAGCTTACGCATCTATACTCTCTTTATATATGTTAACTGCTAAAAAATAATGAACCAGCCTACTTAACTTTCAGCTAGTTCATTTCATCTTTTCACTACATTATTAATATTATGCAGTTAGCTAATATTCACATTTTATTTAGCTTATTCAATTCTTATGGTATTTATTTTTTCAATTAACTTTTTCATTATTATGCATTCACTAACTCTAAGAAAAAATAACCCACTAATTATTTACAACATCTACAATATAATGCATTTCATACTCATAATTATCATCATATCCAATTTCACAATCAAATGTATTTCCCCATCCATCATTTTCTGAGACTTTTGAAAATTTTATTTTATCAATACTTGGTAAATCTATATTATTTTTATTTAGTAAATTTACTATATTCTTAACATGTTTCAATGTTATATCATTTTCAAAATTCTTATATAAATTTGCTCTTCCAACGCTTAAAACTTCTAAAAATACGCTTGTTAAAAGATTTTGTTTTTCTTCAGTAATGTCCTTATAATATTTAAAATTATGAGAAAGAGTATTATTATCTAAACATTCTGGCAATAATATTATTACTTTCATTTCCCATAATTCCAATTTAGAGAAACTTGTAAATTCTAACAAATTCAATACAAATGTATCCAGGCCACTTACTAGTTGAAATTTATTAATTACTTTAAGCAAACAATCTACTGAAAATACAAACCTTCCTCTTATAGATATATTATTAAAATCTAAGCTTTCCATTTTCTCACCATCTTTCTACTTTTCTTTAAATGAAATACTATTGGTCAAATTATACTTATCATATCTTAAATTGATAAAATCACTTTGTCTTAGTTTTTCATTCCTCATATAATCATTTAAATCTGGACAATCTATTTTACTTTTTTCTAACTCCTTTTCAATGCTTAGTATATCTTCTACTGCACTTTTATATGAATATCTTGTATATAAATTAGTTAAACTAATTTTTAATATCTTATCAATAATATTAGCTATACTCTGTTTCTTTTCTTCATTAATATTGTTTAATTCATATCTTTCAATATTTTTTAAATTACGTTTAATGCTATAAATATCTTCTTCCCAACAATCAATATCTTTTTTTGTAAAACCCCAAAAAATTTCTATGCATGCAACTAATTTTTTACTCTTTATATTCCACTCTAGACATAATTTCTCTAGACATGCTATACTGTATGCTACCTCTTCTAACATATTTAAATCTTTAAAATCCTCTTTTTTATGCATTTGTTCCTCCTACTAATAATTTATTCTTGGCATTATTCCATTTTTTATATTATTTAGCACTTAATACATCTTTTACTTATATGGTTCTGCTTGTTGAAGATACCACTGTGTTCCTTTAGTTGTTATTTCACAATTATTACATCTCATTTCAAACATTTGTTTACCTACATTGTAAGAAGCACCCATTAAATCTGATTTGTTTGCTCCTTTTATAAGAGCTTCATTTACAGCTCTTATATCTCCGCAATTTAAAACATTCCAAAACTCTTCTTCTGATATCTCTTTAGAAATAGTAGTTAAATATTTCCTATCAGAGTTCGATAGATATCCTTTGTTAGCATTTGCAAGAACATCTTCATTTAGCTCTATACCTTTTTTATTAGCTAATTCTCTAAATCCACTTATAACATCTTCATGAATATATGTTGACTTTCCTCTTGACTGTACATCATTTAAGAATTTATTCATATTTGACTTTCCACTAAGTCCTGTATAACTATCACTAATTTTTTGATTATGCACATCCCATACTTTAGACGTCATGCTTACACCATCAAGTTCATCTGGATTATTTTTTATCCAATCTTTAAGTTCTTGCTTTAAGTTAATATAGTTATTTAAATCTTCTGAACTAATCTTTCCAAATTTATTTCTTAAATATTCTCCTCTACTAATTTCAGAATTACTTATCCCTTTATTTACAACTCCAAGCTCTTCTTTTACTCCAAATCCACCTTTTGAAGACATAGTACTTTTAGTCCCCTTAATTCCAAAAATAGCTGATGCTGTTCCAAAACTATTTAACCAATGCTCTTTTGATAAAGGATCTTTTGGGTTAAATGTTTCCTTTACCATATCTACACTTCCAGAACTAATCCAATTAGAAAAATCATAAGCAGAATCAAATGCTTTTTCTGATCTTTCTGCATTTGATTTTAGAGTTTCCTTAACAACATCCGGTACTCCACAACCTAACCAATTAGCAAAATCATATCCTGAATCAAAAGCCTTTTGTCCTCTATTATCCATTCCACTCCAAAAATCATGTCCTATTTCCTTTATAGAATTCCATGATTTGCTAACCGCTGCACCAACTGAATCAAAAATGGTGGATTTTTCTTCTGCTGAATTACACTCTGATGAACCAGAATCAAATGGAAATATAAAAGCTCCAACCAATAATTTAAATGCTTCTTCGAGCAGTTCTTCCTCATCTTCATCAATCTCACCATCTTCAAAGACATCTGCAATTGTTGCCATTGCTCCAAGTGCAGTCATTCCTCCCGCATCTTGTGAACCCTTTCCAGAAACTGCAGATACTATAGATTTCACTGCACTGACTACTGCATTTGCTACTGCTGCCACGGCTCCCACAACAGCACTTACTACGCTATTAAAAAATGACATCTTATACCCCTCCTTCTGCAAAAGGAGCATAAGATTCTCTACTGTTTCCGTTTTTTATTACGTTATTTGCTCTAATATGGAATTCACCTTCTATTGAAACTCCATTTTCTGTATTTCCTTTTGTCATGAGTATTTGACTTTGTGCACTTATATTTATGTTATTTTTTGTGCTTATTACTATTTCTCCACCTGCATTTAGGTTTAATCCAGTTGGACTTGTAAGAGTTACTCCTGTTTCATCTTCAAAATTTATACTTAATGGTTCTTTACTTCCACCTTTTATATTTAAGGCTCCTGGAAGCATTGCTATTTCACTCCCATGCTCTGTTTGAAAGTATCTATTGGTTGTATCAGATGTTTGTCCACAAGTGTCTCCATTTTTTCTTACGCATCCTGTAACAATGGGTTCTTCATTACCTGCACTTGGAAAGTATAGTCTTACACTTTCTCCAATTCTAGGCATTGCATACATTATGTTTGTTGTTGGTGGTGCATATCTAAACCAAAAAGCTTCTTCTTCACTTTGATTTTCGTCTGTATTTAAATGAATCTTTACTAACTCTTCTTTTACTGCTAGAACTTTTCCTTCAATAGATGCTCCACTTAAAAGTGAATTATATAATTTTGTTTGCCATACACCATTTTTTCTGCATAATTTATATTTATAGATTATCTCCTCTTTATTCCTATAAGCCTCATACTCTCTAACATATAATTCTTTCTGCTTAAAATAAATTTCAGATCCAATTTCAAGAATATTTCGCATCTTTATTTTATAATAAAAATAATCAGTATCATGATAAACTTCATCTCCACCAGCTTCATGAAATCTTTTTAAATTTTTGAAAGCCTCATAATTCATACAATCATTTAATTTATAACTATGCTCACTTGGTGTTCCAAAATTAAACATATAATTCAAATTTATTATATCACAATATAATTCTGATTTTAACTCACTTGCAATCCTCTTTAAAAAGTTCCAATCTGTTTCCTTATATTGAAATAAGGACTTACCTGTTTTTTGTCCTTTCCCTATATTTTGAGTAAAAGTGTAACCTGAATAATCTTTTAATATTTCATTTATAAGAGCATCATAAGTCATATCAACATTTTGAAAAGATCTGCTTTTTTCCTTTATATCTAATTTAAAACTTGAAGTTAAAGCTTGAATTTCTAAATAATATATTCCATTTATATTGGTTGTCTTAATATTTTGAACTATTCCATTAAATAATCTTTTACTATTTCTTTCATTAACTTCATTTATGTTCATTGTATTTTCATCACTGCTTGTACTCTCATTATCTATATCTTCTATTTCTTCATAAACACATATTTCATCTTCTGTGGAAGCTTTTATAGCAGAATTAAAATTTATACTGTCATCTATTAAACATTTTAAATATAAATATCCATGTTCATTAGGTTTATTTTCAATTTTTATATCTACTATCTTCATTAGCTCATATGGCGATTTTACCCTTAATCTATTAATTTCTCCCATATACTTTTCCCCTTAAGTTTTATAATTTTTTACTATTGTCCATCTGTAACAAATTTTATTATTCCTCCATATGCACATATCAATGTTGAATCCGTAGTCAATGCTGGTTCTCCATCAACTAAAGTATCCTCTTTAGTATTCATCCACTCTTTTAATATCTTTACTTTGCACTTTTTTCCCGTTACTGTACCACCTCTTTCTTTTGTTAAAGTAACATTTTCACTTGAAGGACAACTCCCTTTACATACTCCAAAGCAACTTATGTTTTTACCTACCACATTGTCACTTTCATTCATCATTGGATTTCCATTTGAATATGTTCCATGACTTGTAGGAAGATTTATTCTTTTTTTATGGCTTCCTTTATTACATTTCATTTTAGCTCCCCTAACTACATATGCCTGTGCCACATTTATCATCTCCTATATTTTAATTAATACTATATTTTAATTATCAATTTCTAATCTTTCTAAACACATTCCTTTAAATTCTCTTCTAAGTAAACTTTCAGCAACATCTAATCTAACTACTACTATAGTTTTTTCACTTTCTTTTATTTTAAAAATTTTCTTATTTCTAATCTTTTCTTTATCTAATATGATTTTTTTTACTACAGTTTTATTTAAATTCAATTCTGCTTTTTCACTCAAACATTCTATTTCTTCAAATATTGGCATATAATAATTTTCTTGTCTTTCATGAGGTAAATCTATTAAAGGAATGGTTTTAAATAAAATTTCTGAATCATACTTTTCAATTATTTTTTTCATTTCTTTTGAAATAAGAAATAGATTTCTATCTAAGATATCTAAGAACTCAGTTTCATCATTGCACTTGACATTTAAAATAACAATATCATCAATTTTATGAGCATTTAATAAATTAATATTTCTAACATCAATATTATTAAATACATCCATCAACATTGGTGCATTGGTATACTCTTCATCCTGCTTTAATAAAAAATAATCCATCCTTTTCCTTTCCATGCTTATATAAAATTAATAAATTCTAATACTTTGCTATATTTAAAACAGTATTGATATTGTAGTATAATAAACTGGCATTTAAATTTGTTTTTATCAACGTGTCTTTTGAGAATACACTGCAATTGCATTATCCTTATATTCTCCAGCCATAATAACTATATCTTCTGTCTTTTTCATTTTCTTATATGATAAACATTCTAAAAAACTTTGCAGCATATCTCTAATTACATTTAGAGCTAAACTATGATATATATTTGCCTCTCTCAATTTTATAAATTGTATATCTTTTTCTTTAATAGTTCTTCCATATTCTTTTTTCTTCTCTGAAAGTTCTTTCATATGATTAAACAAAGGTTCATAAACAAAATCTAAATCTATATTTATTGAACATTCCTCTTTATCTAAAAACCACTTTTCATCATAAAAATCAATTCTCCATTGTCCTTTATTTTCAAGAATCTTTGTTCTAAGCATTGAAAAATAAATATATCTTATTTTTCCTTTTTGCTCTTTTTCCTGAAGTAAAATAGCTTCTGTACATATAGAATTAAATTTTGAGCTCAAATTCTTCTTAATACTCTCTCTGTCAGTTTTATATTTTTCTATTATTTTTTCAAATTCAGTAATATATCTATTGTGTACATACTTTTCTTCAAATTCTTTTAATACTTTTTCCTTATCAATTTGTATTATCATTTCTTTAACACCTATAATTTTTCCTAAGACACATGAACGAAAATAACATGTCCAAAATAGACTAGCATATTGACTTATTATTTTTTGAATGTGCCTAACTTTGGATATTTACCTTTCCACCACTCATTACTACATCATCTTGTATTGTCATATTTGCTCCTGCTTGAGTTAAATTAATTCCTGCATCACCTTGTATTGTTACCTTTCCGCCTCCACTTATAGATACATCTCCTCCAGCACTCATCACTATACTTTTGTCACTATTAACTTCTATTCCACCATCATCAGTAAGCCTCATAAGTAAATTTCCATTTCCTATTATTTCAACTGCTCCAGGACTCATAACAATTTCTTTTCCATATTTAGTGCCAATACTCTTTCGTGAAGGATCGCTACGTTTAGAAGAATTACTTGATTGTAGGTTAACTGAACTTATAGCATAGGCATTGCTTTCAACATTATCTGGAAAATATAATCTTATTGCATCTCCAACTTCAGGCATACAATACCATCCAGTTCCATCTGGTGATGAAAATATAGTGGAGTATTCAAACCATTTTGAACCTTCACATTGTGTTGGACTTCCATCAATCTCTAAAGAAACCTTAACTTTATCTTTTTCTGTATCTGTAACTCTTCCTTGAAGGGAAATTCCAACTATTTTGTTATTATAAATTTTTCTTACCTTCATTCCATTTTCATCTCTTAAAATATACTTATTTGAAATTACACCATTTATAAGTTCTAATTCTGTTCTATATATATAAAGACTTCTTCCTTTAAAATTAACTAAATTATATAACTTCATTACTATATTAGTTACTACTTCATAACTTATTAAATTAATATCATTTAAATCATCAATATCATTTTCTGATTTAAGTCTGTATTCTTGTAGACCTTTCTTTATTGAATAATTAAATTCATCAAGTTCGTATAATGTTGAACATCCTGAATTCCCCATGAAATATTTTATTCCTGATAAAGTGCATTCAGGAACTAATGGAACATTAAAATGAGATGCTAATCTTTTTAGAAGTTCCCAATCTGTTTCTCTATATTGAACTATTAATTTATCAATTTTAGTTTGATTAGTAATATAATTTAATATTTGTACATCATTGTAATCACTAATAATTTCACTAAAAACATTTTTATAAGTATAATTTTCATTTTGGAATGTTCTATTCTTTTTCTTTATATCAAGTAAAAATGTCTTACTTAATGCTTCTATTTTTAATGTTCTTGCATAATTACTTGCATTAATACCGATATTAGTAACAATTCCTTCAAATACATTAATTACAGTACCGTTATTATCTTTTAATGATATCTTAATACTTGATTCAGCATCTGCTGTTTCAACATACTTATCAGCACTTTCATCATCAATTATTCCACTTATATAAAGCTTCGCATGTTCATTTAATTCTCTAATAATCTTTAATTTCGTTATTTTTTGAAACCTATATGGTTCTATTAAAATATCTCCTTGAGTATACGTATATCCATTACACATTAAAATCCATCCCCCTTATCTTATTTTATTATTCTTATAGTTTTAATAACTTGAAAAGCAATCTCTCTCCACTCTTTACATTCATTATATATACAGCTAAATGTTCCCATTAATGTTTTTCCTTCAAACTCAAGAAAAAACATTATGTTATATAATGAATCATCAATAGCATAGCTTTTAAATTCAAAGAATCCAATATTTTTACAATCAACCTCTAATACTCCATCTTCATAAAATACATTAGCTGGATTAGTTTTTCTTATAATAACTTTCATTCCATTTTTTAATTTTTCAACATTTTCTTCTTCTAATGGATTATTAATCTTTTTTAACGTTATACATATATTTCCTTTTTCATTACATTTAATTATTTCTGGTCTACTTTCAGATGGATATTTAAGTTTTCTTGCTGCCAGTGACATATCAGTAAAATCTTTTGGAATATATATCTTTAACTTTTCATCAAAGAATTCACTTTCTTCAAATTCATAGTATCTCTTTCCGATTTTTACTGGCCCATTTGTGATATCTTTTCTAAGTTCCCTTTCTTCTGCTGCATTTATAAAATCTAATATCTTTTCATCTACTCTTTTATCCATATTTCTCATCCTCCCCTTAATCTATCAATATTTTTTTAAATCTTCCCCTTTTATTATTAATTGTTCCTGAATCTTCTCTTTGTTTTTTTAATACCTCTAAGAGATATAAATACAATTCCTCATTTGAATAATCCTTTTCTTGAATATTTAACTTATATGATAGGTAGCTTATTATTATATCTTTTTCAATTGCATCTTTATTTTGAATGCACATAGTAGCAAAAGTTATGTCCCATGCTTCATTAATATTGCACTTTATTAGTTCCTTACCAAACATACTTAAAATAACTGGTGATAAACCTACTTCATTTTTAGTTGCATAAGAAGAATTAATTAAATTTACAGTGTCATACTCCGTTGACAAATCTTCAAAACCAGTATAATTTATTCTTAAATGTGCTCCTTCTCTAAGTTGAAATCTACATAATTCCATCTCATTTTCCTTTAATTGAAGCTCATCATCCAAATAAATTTCTGTGCAATTTTCTATAAAATCTTTATCTATTACCTGCTCCATAAATCTCAGTTTTAATATAGTAAGTTTATTGTTACATTCATATTTTATTTTTGTATCTTCTTTCAAAATATAAATGACTTCATCATACTTAATTATCCCTTTTCTTATTATCAAGAAATCATCTACTACATCTATTGAGCATCCAGAGATTATTCCATCACAAT